>NZ_JAQZBC010000011.1 GCF_029239295.1 Sphingomonas sp. | reverse complement strand
CAATGGCGAAGCGCTGACGGTCACTCAGGCCGATGCCGCCAACAACGTCTCCCCCGCGATCACCCTGACCGCGCCTGACTTCACGGCGCCCGGAGCGCCCGCTGCCACCGTCGCACCCGACGGCGCCAGTGTCACCGGCACTGGCGAACCCGGCGCGACGGTGACTATCATCGATGAGAACGGAAGAGTCGTCGGCGTCGCAACGGTCGAGATCGACGGTACCTACAACACGCCGCTGACGCCGGCGCAGATTGACGGTGCAGCATTGTTCGTCTCGCAGCGTGATGCGGCCGGCAACGTATCGCCCTCGATCTCCGTGGCGACCCCGGACCTGACGGCGCCGGATGCGCCAACGCTCGGGATCAGCGCCGACGGCGCGACGGCATCAGGCCTGGGCGAGCCGGGCGCACGGCTCAGCATCACCGATGCGGCCGGCACCGTGGTAGGCACCACAACCGTCGCCGCCAATGGCACGTTCGTCGCGACGCTCAGCCCTGTTCAGAACAACGGGCAGGTACTGAGCGCGGTACAGACAGACGCGGCGGGCAACTTCTCTGCGCCCGCCACCGTGACGGCGCCGGACCTGGTGACGCCGGCTGCCCCCAATCTGGCGATCAACGCCGATGGCACGATCGCTACCGGGCTGGGCGAAGCGGACGCCCGGCTGGTCATCACCAACGCGGCCGGCGATGTCGTCGGCGCGGGCATCGTTGCGGCGGACGGCAGCTTTGCCATCGCGCTGTCACCCCCGCAGCGCAACGGCGAGCTGCTGTCGGCAACGCAGACCGATGCGGCCGGCAACCGGTCGCCGGCGGTAACGGCGAACGCACCCGACATCACACCCCCAGCGGTGCCGACCGGCGCGATTTCCGGCGACGGGACGCAGCTGATCGGGCGCGGCGAGGCTGGCGCGACAGTGACCGTCACGAGCACGGCCGGTGCGCCGCTTGGCTCGGCCGTGGTTCAGGCGGACGGCAGCTACACTGTCACCCTCACGCCCGCGCAGGGGAATGGCGAGACCGTGCGCATCGTTCAGACCGACGTCGCCGGCAACGCTTCGCCAGCGGCCTCGGCGCTCGCGCCTGATATCACGGCGCCGGGTGCGCCGGGTGTGGCCGTAGCGACCGACGGCACCAGCGTGACCGGCACCGGAGAGCCGGGCGCCGCCATCGTCATCCGCACGGCGGGCGGCGTTCAGGTCGGCAGCACCACTGTCGCCGCCGATGGCACCTGGTCGGCGGTCCTGGCCCCGCCGCAGGCCAATGGCGGCTCGCTCAGCGTCGTCCAGACCGATGCTGCCGGGAACACGTCTCCCGCCACCGTCGCGCCGGCACCCGACATCACGCCGCCGCTCGCCCCGCAGGCCGCGGTCTCCGGCGACGGCACGGCTATCACCGGCAGCGGCGAGCCGGGCACGACCGTTACCGTCACGACGGCGACGGGCACCCCGCTGGGAAGCGGAACGGTCAACGCGGATGGCAGCTTCAGCGTGCCGCTGACGCCTGCGCAGGCGAATGGCGAGCAGGTCCGCGTCACGCTCGCGGACGCCGCCGGCAATGCCTCGCCCGCAACGCCAGTACGCGCGCCCGACATCACGCCTCCGGGGGCGCCCAGCGCTGGCGTCTCGCCCGACGGGACGCAAGTCACCGGGCGCGGCGAGCCGGGCGCGACCGTCACGGTCAGCGGCGCGGATGGCGTGCTCGGCACCGCGGTGGTGCGCGCCAATGGCAGCTACAGTGTGACGCTTTCGACCGCGCAGACCAATGGCGAAACGCTCAGCGTCACGCAGCGCGATGCCGCGGGCAATGCGTCCGCACCAACGTCGGTATTGGCGCCTGACGGCACCGCGCCCGATGTACCGACGGCCGCCGTGACGCCCGATGGCCTGACGGTGGTCGGCACCGGCGTTGCCGGTTCGACCATCACGGTCACCGATTCAACCGGCGCCGTCATCGGCACCGCGAGTGTCTTGGGTGATGGCAGCTATACGGCGGTGCTGACCACGCCGCAGCGCAATGGCGAGCAATTGAACGTCACGCAGGCGGATGGCAGCGGCAACGTCTCGCCGCCGGTACCGGTGCTGGCGCCTGACATCACCCCGCCGGCGGCGCCCACCTTGCTCGTGGCGAGTGATGGCACGGCGGTGAGTGGCACCGGCGAGATCGGTGCGACGGTCATTGTCCGCACCGCCGACGGCACGCAGGTCGGCATCGCGACCGTCGCCGCCGATGGCACCTATGCGACGACGTTGACCCCGCCGCAGGCCAATGGCGGCACGCTCAGCGCGACGCAGGCCGACGCTACCGGCAACATCTCGCCCCCGATCACGGCAAACGCACCCGACATCACGCCGCCGCCGGCCCCGACGGGCGTGACCATCACCGCCGATGGTGCGACGGTAAACGGCAATGGCGAGGCAGGAGCCTCGGTCACGGTCCGTGGCCCGGGCAACACCGTGCTGGGGACCGGCACCGTTGCTGCTGATGGCAGCTTCAGCGTCACGCTCACCAGCGCGCAAGTCACCGGGGCTACCCTGTCCGTGTCGCTTGCGGATGCAGCGGGCAATCAGTCGCCCGCCGTTCCGCTGATCGCGCCGTTCGACATCATCGCGTTCAACAACACCGACACGGTGCCGATCGATCTCCTGCCCGTGACCAGCGACGTCGACTTCGGATCGGCCAATTATGTGGCGCTGGTATCGCTCGGCCTGCTCAATCTGGACGCCGCCGTGCTCGGCACCCCATCGGTCGCCTTCACCGTCGATCCGGGCCACAGCTTCGACGCGACCTTCACCTATGACGCGCTGTTATCGCTTGGGGTAATCAGCGGCTATTCGGTCGTGGTACAGCGCTTTGATGGCCGCAACTGGGTGGCGGCGGATGGCAACGGTTCCGCCTCGCTGCTTCAGCTCAGCCTGCTGGGCGGCGATATCGTGGCCTCGGGCACCTATGGCCCCGGGCAATATCGCGCCTTCCTGACCTTCCAGGGGACCCTGGGTGTCGGCGTACTCGGCAGCCTGAGCGTCGAGGGGGTCGATTCCGACTTCACGCAGATCGGCGGCATTGTGGCGGGTACGGCCACGGGCAACGTGATCACCGATCCGGGCGCCAGTGGCGAAGTCGATATCGTCAGCCCGCAGACGGCGGTGACGAGCGTCACAGTCAACGGCGCCACGACCGCCGTCGCGGCGGACGGGACCCGTGTCGACGGAGCGTTCGGCACCCTGATCATCAATCGCGACGGCAGCTACAGCTACACGCCGACGGCCGCGGCCAGCGCGATCGGGCAGACCGAACGGATCGTCTATACGCTGCTCGACCCCAGCGACGGTGAAACGGAAAGCGCCACGCTGTCGATCGCCATCACCAGCGCGGACATACCCGCCGCGCCGGTGGCAACGAACGACACCGACACAGCAACGGTCACGTATCGCAACGTCGAGACGACGGTACCGTCGGCGCTCGAATTCAGCTTCAACACGCCGCTCGGTCTGGTGATCGCGCCGGCGACCCGTTCGGGCAGCGACAGCTTCACCGTCGGTGCCAACACCGTGTCCGATGTCACGATCACGGCGGTTCGCACGGGGCTGTTGTCGGTTCTGCCGACCTACACCATCACCGTCACGGACGCTGCGACCAATGCCGTGGTCCGCACCGTGTCGCAGACGGCAGTGGCGGGATTGCCGCTGGGTTTGGGCGTCACCACCACGCTCAACGACCTGCCGGCCGGCACGTACAATTATACGGTGTCGACGACGAACGTCCTTGGCACGGCCTATAACACCAGCGTCTATGTCGGTCAGACGATCACGTATCTGAATGACTTCGTGGTCGCGACGACCGGCACGGCAGAGGGAAGCCTGCTGGCCAACGATGCCGCCGGCACAGCGTTCGTCACGCTGCGGGTCGACGGCGGCGGGGGCTTTGTCGAGGTGAGCGACGGGGGTGCGCAGATCGCCGGGCGCTTCGGAACGCTGACGATCGATGAAGCGGGCAATTACGTCTATCAGCCCAGCAGCAGCCTTGCCTATTCCGCCAGCGATCTCGTTGACAGCTTCACCTACCAGATCGTTCAGCCCAACGGTGCGGTTGCCACGGCAACGCTGAGCGTGACGATCGATGTGCCTGGCGACGGGCTGTCCGCACAAGGCGCGCCAGTGGAGGCGATCGTGCTCGACGCGTTCGACCTGGGTGACAATGACGCTGTGCTCGCCGGCGCAGGGGAGGAAGCTGACTTCAGCGACCTGGTGCTGCTGGAGGATCCGGGCGAAATCGAGGCCGTACTCGCAGATTATCTGCGCGGTACCGATCCCGAGGCGGCCGACACGCTGGTCGCTGAGCCGGCCGCTGCACCGCTGGGGACGCTGGACCCCGCGTTCGGCTCTGGCGATCCGATGGCCTATCTCGTCCTCGCCGAGGATCTCGAGCGCAATCGTCCCCAGGAGCACTCACAATTCTGAATGGAGCAACGGCAACACAATGTAAGATAAGAAGTTTGCTCTCTGTTAACCAGTTGCGGCCACACTTGGTCCATTAGGAGTAAAGGGTGGCCGCGGCATGATTACGCCAACGTCTCGTATTCGTTTGCACCTTCGCCGCGTCATTAGCGCGGGCATTCTGGTGGCGCTCGTCCCTGGTGCGACGGCGCAACACATCGGAAAGGTGCAGGCGCAAGTTCTTCCGCCGTTGACGCTGGAACGCGCGGCGCGTCTCGCGCTCGAATGGCACCCGTCGGTGGTTCAGGCCGCCAGCGAGATCGGCATTCAGGAACAAGCCATCGCCGAGGCGCGCGCGGCTTATCTGCCGCAGGTGAGCGCGGGCGTCTCCAGCGGCTATGACAATCGCCTGGCCGAAGGCTGGCGCCCGCGCCCGCAAGTCGGGGCGCAGCAGATGCTGTTCGATTTCGGCAAGGTGCGCAGCGCGATCGCCGCCGCCCGATCGGGTCGGGACGCCGAACACGCCGAGCTTTTGCTGGCGATCGACGAACTGGTCCGCGAAACCGCCAATGCAGTGATCGAAATGCAGCGGTCGATCGCGCTGTACGCGGTTGCTGAGGAACAGCTTGCCAGCGTCGGGGGCATCGCCCGGCTGGTGCAGGACCGGTACGAGACGGGCGCCACCACTCAGTCCGATGCGCTGCAGGCGCAGGCCCGCGTCGAGGCCGCACGTGCCACCTTGGTCCAGATCGAGGCGGAACGCCGCCGCTGGGGCAGCAATCTAACCTATCTGCTGGCGCGTGATGCGCCGGGCGACGTGTCGGCCGATGTTCCGGCCTGGCTGGCGAGCGGTTGTTCGCGGCCCGCGCCGGACTGGACGGCTGTTCCGGCGGTCATGGCGGCTGACGCGCGCCAGGACTTCGCCGAGGCGCAGCTTCGCCGCAGCCGCGCGGATCGCCTGCCGACGCTGTCGCTGGGCGGTGACGCCTCGACCGACTTCACCTCGCCGTTCGGTGATCGCAGTCTCTACAATGTCGGATTGCGCGTGACGGGCAATGTATTCAATGGCGGCGCGATCCGCGCCCGCGTGCGCGGCGCCGATGCCGCCTTGTCGGCGGCACGGGCCGGTTCGCAGCGCGCCCGCCTGGAAAGCCGGCAGCGGCTGGCCGAGGCGCAGCAGCAGGTGTCCAGCCTGTCGGGTCTCACCGACATGCTCGCCGCCCGCCAGGCTGCGATGCTCGACACCGGGCGGCTCTACCGGCTGCAATATCTTGAAATGGGCACGCGTACGCTCGTCGACCTGCTCAACGCCGAACAGGAATTGCATGCGACCCGCTTCCAGGCGGTCAACACCGAACATGACCTGCGCCGCCTTCGGCTCGACTGTCTTTTCTACTCCGGCCAGTTGCGTGACGCGCTAGGCCTTGCCGGCGTGCGTGTTGCGGGGGTGACGATTTGACGGGCCCCGCAGAACTTCCCGTGCCGGGAACCAGGCTTCCGGCAGAGGCAGAACAATGGCTTGAAATGCTGACGCTGGCGGCCCGCCATTACGGCCTGCCGGTGTCGGTGCAGCGGGCACGGCTGGCCGGGGCCTGGCAGTCGGGCGGCACGCTGCAGCAACGGATTGCCGCGATCGCCCGCGCCAGTGGCTTATCGATCCGCCTGATCGAACCCAATGACCTTCGCTTGAACAGCCGCCGCCTGCCCGTGATCGCGGCGCTGGGGGACGGCGAGCTTGCGCTTGTCTCCGCACTGGATGGCGACGGGAACGCCACCTGCACCTTCTCGCGCGAGTCCGGCCTGCAGACCGAAGTGCCGGTTTCGCGGATCGAGGCGGAGGCCAGCTACTTCATCGTGCCGCGCCCGGCGCGGTCGGCGAAGGACGTTCGCGTCGACACCTATATCCGTCCCTATGAGACGCATTGGCTGCGTCGGATCCTGATGCGCGATGCGGGCGCCTATGGCCATGTCGCCATCGCCTCCACCGTCACGAACTGCCTCGGCCTTGCCGGGGTGCTTTTCTCGATGCAGGTTTATGACCGCGTGGTGCCGGCGCAATCGATGCCCACGCTCTACATCCTGTTCCTCGGGGTGCTGCTGGCAGTCGGCTTCGAATTTGCGCTGCGCCGCATGCGGGTCAACATCATCGACGTGCTCGGGAAGCGCGCCGACCTGCGGATTTCCGATCTGGTGTTCGGACATGCGATGCGGGTGCGCAACCGGATGCGGCCGACGTCCACCGGCACGTTCATCGCGCAGTTGCGGGATCTCGATCAGGTGCGCGACCTGCTGACCTCCACCACGGTCGCCGCGCTGGCCGACCTCCCCTTTTTCCTGTTCTTCCTCGCCATCTATTGGTTCATCGGCGGGCCGCTGGTGCTGGTCCCGCTGGCTGGCGTCATCCTGCTGATCTTGCCGGGCCTGCTGGCGCAGCGCCGCCTGCGCGCGCTTGCCACTGAATCGATGCGTGAATCCTCGCTGCGCAACGCGATGCTGGTGGAAACGGTGCAGGGCATCGAGGACATCAAGGCGCTACAGGCGGAAGACCGCTTCCAGCGCCAGTGGAACCACTATAACGCGGTGGCCGGCGAGGCGCAGCTCAAGTTGCGCGGCCTGACCAGCACGCTCACCAACTGGACGCAAAGCGTGCAGAACGCCGTCTATGCGACGGTGATCTTCGCCGGCGCGCCGATGGTGATAGCGGGTGACATGACGACGGGCGCCCTGGTCGCCGCGTCGATCCTGGGCTCACGCATGATGGCGCCGATGAGCCAGGTCACCCAGCTGCTCAGCCGTTATCAGCACGCCCGCATCGCGATGGGCAGCCTCGACCAGATCATGGCGCTGCCGGTCGACGCGCCGGAGGCCGAACATCGCATCCCGCTGCCGGTCGCCGCAGGACGGTATACGCTGCGCACGGCGTTGTTCGGTTATGCCGATCCCGATGCGCCTCCCGCCCTGCGGGTACCGCAACTGGAGATCCGCGCGGGAGAGAAGGTCGCGCTGCTCGGCCGCAATGGCGCTGGCAAATCCACCTTGCTGCAAGGATTGTCGGGCATGCTCCAGCCGGTCGGGGGCGAGGTCCTGCTCGATGACCTCGCGCTTCAGCAGATCGATCCGGCCGACGTCCGCCGCCATGTCGGGCTGCTGACGCAGAACAGCCGGTTGTTCCACGGGACGCTGCGGGAAAACCTGACGCTTGGCGCGCCGCACGCGTCTGACGAGGAAATCCTTTCGGTGCTCGCCATGGTGAGCGCGGACGGATTTGTCCGCCGGCTGCGCAACGGCCTGGAACATGTCGTGCTGGAAGGGGGACTGGGCCTGTCGGGCGGGCAGGTCCAGTCGCTGCTGCTCGCGCGGCTGTTGCTCCGTCAGCCCAACATCGTCCTGCTCGATGAACCCACCGCGGCAATGGACGAAAGCGCCGAACGCCAGTTCATCACCCGTTTTTCGGAATGGTGCGGCGACCGTACGGTGGTGATCGCGACGCATCGCATGCGCGTGCTTGATCTGGTCGACCGCATTCTCGTGATCGACAATGGTACGCTGGTCCTCGACCAGCCACGCGACGCCGCGCTCCAGCGCATGCGCGCAGGGGGGCGGGCGGCATGATCGCGCGGCCGGCACGCTCCCCCGCCGATCTGACGGACGCTTTTTCCGACGACGGGGCCACCCGCCTGCGATCGTCCGCGCAGCTGGTCTGGCTGCTCGCCGCGCTGGTCTTCGCCGCGCTCGCGTGGGCGTGGTTCGCGAAGCTGGACGAGGTGAGCACCGGCACCGGCAGGGTCGTGCCGACCAGTCGGGAACAGGTGATCCAGTCGCTGGAAGGCGGCATCCTGACCAAGCTGCCAGTGCGGCAGGACGATATCGTCGAGGCCGGACAAGTGCTGGCGCAACTGGATCCGACGCAGGCCGGGTCGACGGTGGATGAAAGCGCGGCGAAGTACCGCGCAGCGCTCGCCCGCAGCGCCCGGCTTCGCTCCGAGGTCGAAGGGACGCCGATCGCCTTTTCCGATGAACTGGCAAAGCACCCCGACCTCAAGGCGGTGGAGATCCGCCTGTACGATGCGCGGCGCCGCAGCTTGCGCAGCGCGGAGGGGCTGATCGATGAATCGCTCGCGCTGATCAATCGCGAGCTGGCGATCGGCGAGCGGCTGGTCTCGCTGGGTGCCGCGAGCAATGTCGAAGTGCTTCGGCTGAAGCGCCAACGGGCGGATCTCCAGCTCCGCAAATCCGACCTCAGGTCGCAATATATCGTCGAAGCACGCCAGGAACTGACCAAGGCGAACGAGGAGGTCGAGGCACTGGCCCCGGTGGTACGTGGTCGTTCCGACGCCTTGCGCCGGCTGACCGTGCGATCACCGGTGAGGGGCGTGGTCAAGAATATCGAAGTGTCGACCATCGGCGGTGTGATCCCGCCCAACGGGAAGATCATGGAAATCGTGCCGCTGGATGAACGGCTGCTCGTCGAAGCACGGCTGGCGCCGCGCGACATTGCGTTCATCCGTCCTGGCCAGCGCGCCAGCGTCAAGATCACCGCGTACGACTATTCGATCTTCGGCGGGCTCGAGGGACGGGTGGCGAGCATCTCGCCGGACACGATCCGCGATGAGGTGAACCCCGAAATCCATTATTACCGCGTGTTCGTGCGTACCGATGCCGATGCGCTGGTCGACAAGGCAGGCAAACGCCACGCCATCGGACCCGGAATGATCGCGACGGCCGACATTCACACCGGCAGCAAGACCGTGCTGCAATATCTTCTGAAGCCGCTCAACCGCGCCCGAGAGGCGCTGCGGGAGCGATAATCAGCCATGCAATTTCACCTCACCCGGCCGGGATCTAGGAACTCCCTGCGCGACAACGGAAGGCGCTATGACGAACGCATCACGAAACCCCCTGACGGCGGAGGTGACTGGTCATGAATGACGTGTTTGCCCAGTCGTCTCTCGCAGCGGACCGCCTCAAGCAGCTTGGCGGATCTCGACGGTCACAGCTTGCGGACCTCGCCCGCCACACGCTGAAGGTCCGCACCACCATCAATTCGCTGTATCCGGACGATCTGTTCCGCGATTCCGCCTGGGACATGATGCTGGAGCTGTTCGTCGCCCGGATGGAGGGGGAGCAGCTCTGCGTGAAGGACCTCGTCGTGATCAGCGGCGAAAGCCCGACCAGTGCCTTGCGCCGCATCGACCGCCTTCAGACCGAAGGCCTGATCCAGCGGCGGCTGGACCGGCGTGATCATCGCCGCCTGCGCGTGGACCTCACCGAGGCTGGTCATACCGCCATGGTGCTGATGCTGGAGCACCTCTACAACCTCGACGAACACGGTCAGCCGCAGGCGAAATCCGCCAAGTCATTCACGCCGCATCAGAAAGATTGACGAGACGGCAGTCGCGCAGAACCAGTGCGCATTGTCGAAGGCTCCGGCCTCTGGCGCGAACGTTTTGCGATGGCCCGGCGATGCGCCGCGATCAGGTGCACGCGAGCACCGTCCAGCGGCCGGTTTGGCGGACCGTGCGGCGCGACCAGCGGCGGTTGGTGGCGGTGATGAAGCGGGTGTGGATGCCCTCGGCGTGCTGCGCGAAATCGTAAAAGGTGATGCGGTGGTGGGCGAGCACCAGTCGGCCGCCGGGGCGCAGCCGTTCGGCCGCCTGCGCCGCCAGATCGCGCATGGCGCGCGGATCGAGATAATAAAGCAGCTCGGCGATCACGATCGCATCGTAGCGGTCGCGCGGCGGGGCGTCCGGCACGGCGAGCTGAAGCGCGCGGGCCCGGGGCGTATTCGCGGCGATCGCGCGCGCGACGAGCGCGGTTCCCTTTGCCGTCGCCTCGGTGGCATCAAGGCGTAGCGCGCGGGCGGCGAGGGCCTGGCTGTTGGACCCGTTGCCGGCGCCCAGCTCCAGCACGCGCCCGAGTGGGCCGGGGCCCAGCGCGTGGAGGATCGCGCGGCGCTTCACCACTTCGTCCGGCTTGTCCCAGGTCGACCAGGGATCCTCACTGTCGGCGAACTTGGCCTCGAAACCGGCAAGGTCGATCGGCTTCACCGCTGCCACCCGAACCGTTCGCGGGGCGCGGCAAAGGCGTTGAGATGGCGGTGCGTCATGGCAAAGCCCGCCTTGGCATCGGTGATCAATCCCGCCTGGGTGCGATAGCGGCGGATCGCGGCGCGCTTCATCAGTATCTCGTGCGAGGACAGCGCGACGTGCGGCCCGCGCAGGCGGCGGCCGGCGCCCTCGGGCCAGACGTGATAAGCGGCGCGCGCCTCGCCGCGGCGGGGGAGGGCGCGCAGCGCGGCCGCGACGGCGGCGTGATCAGGGTGCGCGTCGTCCGCCACCGGCCCAATGATCAGGTCCGGCGCGCGGCGGCGCAGCAGGGCGCGGCCCATCGCCAGTCGCAGCATGGCAGCGCGGCTGCCGAGCGCGCCGTCGGGCAGGCCGACGAACCGGATCGCGGCCGGCGTGATGCCCAGCGGGCGAAGCACACGCCGCGTCTCGCGCCGGCGCTGGGCGACGAGGCGGGCAGGGGGCCAGCGGCGGCTTTCGGGGTGAGACGCGCCACCATCGCTGACCACCACCACCTCCACTGCGGCGCCGCGCGCGCGCAGCCGCCGCATCAGCGCCCAGGCAGCGATGGCCTCGTCATCGGGATGCGGCGCGACCACCAGCAGGCGGCGCACCCGGCCGAGCGCGGGCCTCACAGCGTTGGGGTCAGCACGCCGGCGGCGACTGCGGCGCCGGCGCGGTCGCGCTGCAAATCGGGCGCGGGCTGGCGCAGGTACACGGCAAGATCGGTCAGCGCGGCGTTGAGCGGATGATCGACGAACATCGCCTGCACGCCGACGGCCGCCTGCGACAGCGTCAACACCGTCTCCCCTGCCGCATAGACCGCAGAGCGCGCCGCGGCGACATAGGCCAGCGTCTCGTCCACGCGGTCGACGTTCCATGCCGCCGCGGCATTCGCGACCGCATCGGCAGCACCTTGCGCGGCACGGTAGAGGTCAGCCAGGCGGACGCGCTGAAGCGGATCGCTGTCACGGCCCTGGGCGACGAGATGGTCGCGCGTGCGATCGACCACGCCCGCGATCCCGCCAGCCTGGACCGACGCGAAGCGGACGGCCCCGCCGCTGAACCAGGGCTCGTGCGTATAATCACCCGGCCGGCCGATCATTGCCTCGGCCTCCAGCGGCGCGCCACTCCAACGGGCAAGATGCGTTTCGGACCGCTGCATCCCGCTGACCCGCCACCATGATCGGTCGATGTCGGGCGGCGTGCGGGTGAGATCCACCAGGAGCAGCTGCCGCCCGCCATCGGCGTCGACCGGAACCAGCGCATGGCTGAGCAGCCCGGCACCCGAGGCGAACGCCTTCGCGCCTGACAGCTGCCCGTCGGCAAACACCGCCGGCTCGCCGGGCTGGTCGGCGTTCCACACGCCGAACGCGCCGCCGCCGTGCGCCGCCTCTTCCGCCGCGGCGCGCTGCGCTGCCGTGCCGTAGCGCGCGACGATCTGAAGCGCGTCGACATGCCCTTCGAACAATCGCCCGAGCGGCAGATCGGTGCGCCCCACGCGGTAAAGCAGCCGCAGGAGCCGGAGCAGTCCCGCCGCGTCCCAAGGGTCAGCAATCCCGTCCAGTTCGGGCGTCAGCGCGGCGATATCGGCGCGGGTCAGCGCGCTCGTCATGCCGCGCCCTCCAGGCGGACTTGCTCCAGCCCGGCGATCAGCCGTTCGGCATGGGACAGTGTGACAGCGCGCATCCCGCCGGGCGGGGCGCCGACGATCCGTGCCGCAAATGCCTCCCCATTGGCGCATTCGGCCGCCACCGCGCTGACCTCCGCCAGGGGAAGCCGCAGCGACGTGGCGAGCCGGTCATAGCCGTCGCGCCCGTGACCATGACGTGCCTCCGCATGGAGGGTGTAGCGCCACGCCTCGTCCTCCGGATGGAACACGGCCGGTGCGTGATCGGTACGGTCGAACGCGGCGAGCTGCGCTGCGAAGCCGCCACTCACCCGGCCATTGCGCCTGGCCGATGTCGCGACATGCGCACGTGCGTCGCGGCGGAGCGACAGGCCTAGCCGGGCGGCGGCATCGGCCAGCGCCGCATCCTCGCCATGCACCAGCGGCGGAAACCCACCGGCAGTCCGATAGACGTGGCTCGTCATCGCCAGGCTGGCGGCGCTGGTCCAATGATGTGTGTCGGCAGCCTCCCACGTAACCGGATCGAGCCGGCGGCGAAGCGCGTGGAGGCGATCGTAATATGCCTCTAGCCGCGCCTGAAGCGGCGCCGCGCGGCCCGGGTGACGCACGATGCGCCCGGCCACGACATCCGCTCGCGCGAGCGCCGACAGATTGGCGGCGACCCAGTCAGGGGCGGGCTGACTGTCGGCATCGGTGGTCATCAGCACGCCGTCGGGCGCGATCGATAGCGCCATCGCCATCGCGCGCGCCCGCGCCAGCCCGGCGTTTGGCGGCCCGCCAGCCGTCTCGCACTGTGTGACGATTGGAAAAGGGAGTGTCGGGGCGAGGTGCTGGACAGTCGCGTGACTGTCATCGTCACAATTGTCGAACAACAAGGCGAGGGTGAACGGCGGCGCCCCGATCTGACGGGCGAGTGCGTCGAGGAGCCGCGGCAGCCGCTCGGCCTCGTTGCGGACCGGCACCGCGATCGCAATCTTGGCCGTGGTCACGAAGGTCGTATCGAACGCGCGCGGTTCATGCATTTTGCCCCTGATAACCCATGTTATACTCCCGAGTGCGCGTGCTGGTTTCAGCGCGGTCGGCGGTGGCGGCGCTTTCCTCCCGGCGCGCGGGCGCGTGCTGCGTCTTTTGACGGCTGGGCCTCTGATCGACGGGCAACCGAAGCGGCGTTACGCCAGCGAGCGCGGTGGCTCAGCGAAGCACCAGCGACGCATCCGCCAGGCGCACGTCATGCATCTGGTTCAGATAGGCGTCGAAATATCCCTTGTGGGAGGCGCCGACGATCGCGAGCAGCCGGCTGCCCGGATGATGGGCGAGCACGTCGCGGATATTGGCCACCATCCGCAGGTTCCGCGTCTCCCAAGAGCCGACATAGCGCCGGCCATAGCCGCCGGGGGAGGGCTCCGCGAGCGCGGCACCGAAATCGGATCGATACACCTGCATGGGTGTCTGCGGATCGTTCATCGAGCGATACATTTTCAGGATGCCGTCGGGCTGTGACAGGCCGGCCTGCAACCTTTTGTCTTCGTCCAGCCGCGCCTTGGTGGCGGGATTGTCCCACGCGCGCATCACCGCCGCCTCCGCGGCGACCTGGTCCGCCCCTAACGGGCCGTCGGCCGAATGATCATCGACGCTCCACAACCGCTCATGCTCGAGCCGCGCGGCGAGCACAGCGGCGATCAGGCTGTTCTCGTTGCGGCGATCCTTCAGCTGGTTCAGCGACGCGGCCAGGTCCGCCGTCAAGCCGTCGCCAGCACGCCGTTCGGCCTCGGGCAGGCGAAGCCATTGCACCAGCGCCGAGGCAGATTCACCGGCGGCAAGGAACACCGCCGCCAGGCGGCGACGCTGCGCCGGGGTCGGGGCGGCGGGCCACGCCGCCAGCAGCTTCTCGGCCTCGGCATTGGCGGCCGGTACGTCGAGCCCGATGGCGCGGCCAGCAGGCCCCGGATCGCGGCAATAATCCTCCACCGTGGAGGCATAGCGCACGGGATAACGGCGCAGGCTGTCGCATTGCAGCCCGGACAGCGCCTCCACGGTGATGGCGGTCGGCTTCCAGCGCGCGAGCCGGTCGAGCAGCGGCGCCAGCATCGCCGGCCGGAAGTTGTCATCCATCCCGGACAGATGCGTGGTGCCGAGCACCAGCACGTCATTGGGGGTGCCGGTCGGCGGTCCTTTCAGCTGCTCCGGCCGAAACGCCGGCCGATATTCCGGCGCAGCGCCTGCTGCGACCGCGACGCCTCCGGATAGGCCAACCAGCGCCAGCGTTGCGCCCAGCGTCCGCGACAGCAGGTGCCCCATCATCATCCCCTCCCTCGATCGTCGGGACGGAGCTAGACTTACTGTGTTATACGGTCAATACACCCTCGCGGCCCCCGCGCCGCGCGGCCAGAGGAAAGCGATCGAACCGAGGATGAAGCCCAGGAACGTCGCCTGAAGCGACACCGCCAGTCCGAAGGCCGGGATGCGCAGAACGACAAGCGCATAGCTGTTCGCGACGACATCAACGATCATGATCGCTGCCGCCAGCAGCAGTCCCGACCTCCTGTATCGCGACAGGAGCATCGCGATGACGAGTGCGTCCACGATAACCAGCGAGCTCCAGAATAGCTCAAGCAAGGGCGGCCCCCAAGCATAGGGCCGCCATCCACCGGTCAGGAAATCGCGCGCATGATTGAGTGCACCGATCGCAAAGCAGGCCACGTAAACCGCGAGAACCATCTTCGTGCGCACGTCTGAGCGCGTTGCCATGTCGACCAACCCATTCACGCCAGCGCGCGCCTGCCGACCCACTGGTCCGGTCTTCTGATCCTCTCGGAACCGCACCTCATGGTCGCGTTCCCGCCATGCTATAATCTTCTGCCAAATTGTACCTCACGCACATTAGGACAGGTAACATGCTGATCGTGTTCGCGGGACTTCCTGGCGCGGGTAAGTCCACGATCGCCAAGGCCCTGGCCGCAAGGAACGCGCTCACCTACGTTCGGATCGACGACATTAAGAACGCCTTGGCGCGCCATGTTTCGCCGGCGCGCCAAGTGGGCGCGGAGGGCTACCAAGTCGCCTATGCGGTCACCTTGGCCAACCTCAGGCTCGGGAACGGTGTTGTCGCCGACAGCGTGAACCCGGTCCGCGACAGCCGCCAGGGATGGAGACACGTCGCCGAGCAGGCCGACGTGTCGTTGCTGGAAGTGGAGTGTATCTGCAGCGACGAGGCGGAGCATCGCAGGCGCGTGGAAACCCGCGTGAGCGACATGGACGGATGGAGGCTCCCGTCCTGGGATGAGGTGCTGTCCCGGCAGTACGAGCCTTGGGAAACTGATCCGTTGGTGATCGACACCGCCTCGTCCAGCCCTGAGGCGGCGGTTCGAGAGATTGAGGCCCGCATCACGCTGGCGATCAACCAGAGACGGCTTAGCTCGTCGCTTGGCGACATGAGCTAGAATCGCCAGCCACGTCCCGCGTTAATCATGTCTGCGAATGCAACGGTAATACCTCTGCGTGCATTTCACGTTGATCGTGGAGCCAAATATATGCGCGCTTGGACCATTATTGGAGCAACGTTGACGCTGGTGACTACCTCACCCGCGATGGCGTCGGAGCTTGGCTCACGGGACTCCTCCACCTTCTCGATCACCGTCAACATACCCCCGATTGCCGCCGCGCTGGATGCTCAGGCAGAGGGAGCGGTCGGCCTGTGGACTGTGTCGTCCAATCAGGCCGCATTGATGATCAAGATGCCCGATCGTGTCTCCTCCGATGCCGACGTTGAAGCGGCGATCTTCAGTTCTGGAGGTGCGCTGTTCTCGTTGTCCGCGCCGCAGTCGCCGCTGGTCATCTCCGCGAAATCCAGCACGATCAAGAACGGCCTCAGGCGCGAGTCGTTCGCCTTGCGTGCCGCAGCCGACTCGAAAGCGAACGGCCTGACCGTGCTGGTGTCTGCTACCTAGCCGAACCGTTAGTCTCATTTTGGAACGCTAAGCCGCGGACACCCGGGCCGCGCAAATTGACTTAGGGTAGCTTCTCGCAAATTTGAGCCCCGCGGCCTGGGGGAAGGCCGGGGGAGATCTGTTTTGAGTCGCTTGACGGCGTACGCGCTTGGTATCGCCTCGGTCATCGGGTGCGCATCGACCCCTGCCCATGCTCAATTGGCGATCGATCGCCTGTGGGTCGACTTTGAGCCGGGTGCCGCCAATCGGGCGGACGTGGTCATTCGAAACGAGAGCAAAGACCGATATTATATCACGGTCACTCCTGTTGAGATCGTCGAGCCGGGAACGGATAGCGAAACGCGCGTTCAAACGGCGGACCCGGAAAAACTGGGTCTGCTTGTTTCTCCCAACCGATTGATCGTTGAACCCGGTGGGATGCGATCAATACGCGTCGTATCGCTGAACGAAGCGCTATCCAGCGACCGCGTGTATCGAGTCAAAGTCACTCCCCAAGTCGGCGCTATCGACGCGCCGGCGACGCAGGGCGATGCAAAGGGCGTGTCGGTCAAGTTGTTGACCGCCTATGACCTTCTCGTCACCGCCCGTCCGCCGAAGCCGAAGGCCGACATCCTGAACTCGCGGTCTGGCGATACGCTCACCCTCCAGAACAACGGCAACACGAATGTGCTTTTGTTTGAGGGGCGCGCTTGCCCCCAGGGCGTCAGGCCGCAAGCAGCAGATCCCGGCAAGGCCGCGGCGGCGCCGACCAACGGCTGTGTCGACCTCGGCGCGCGGCGTTTATACCCGGGGAACAGTTGGTCCATGCCGGTCCCGGCGGGAACTGCGCGCCTGTATTTCAAGCAGCGCACGAGCGCAGCGGCAGACCCACGGGACGTCGAATATTCTTGGTGACCCGCTGTTCGTTCCGATTCGGAACGCCTCGCCGCGCGCAGCGCGAGCACGAAACGCCAGCGGCACCCTCCGCGTCCTATAACGAAACACCGGCATGGTTAATGAGTTCCTAATCATAGTTGATGGCTACAACTCCCGAGTCTAGGTGATTCGCAGTGTCGAAGGCCGGCGGTGGATCGTTCACGTTGGCAAGAAGACGGCACGATCTGAATACAGGGGCCTGAAATGAAGAAAACGCTTGTTATTGCGGCTGCTCTGGCTGCGATGTCGTCGACGTCTGCCTTTGCTCAGTCGGCCGGCGATGGCCAGCTTTCGACCACGGCCAGCACTGCCGCGTTCGACATCACGACTATCATTCCGAAGATGGTTCGCATCTCCGGTCTGGAAGACATTTCTCTCAACGTCACCGCAGCCAATGTCGCCAACGCATCCGGCGCTCAGAACGTCGCTCAGCGCTTCTGCGTCTATTCGAACGACAGCGTAGACGGCCTGTACAAGCTGACCGTTGACGGCCAGGCTGGTGCAGAACTCAACACCGGCGAGGCGAAGTTCTCGCTCAGCGGCCCGAACAACACCACGCTGTCGTTCGCCCTTTGGGCTTCGGACCGCGCCAGTGACGTCTACTACAAGGGCACCGCGGCACCGGGCGTCGCAAAGAACATGCAGACCACCGCGGGTGGCCAGACCCGTCCGACGACGCTGAACTGCAATGGCACCGAGAATGCGTCGATGAACGTTCGCTTTACGAACGCTCGCATCCTCGCCGCACTCGCTGGTTCGTACACCGGCACGATGACGTTCACGGTGGCACCTCTCTGATGTGCTTGGGCGGGAGCGCGTCTCCCGCCCACACCTAAACTCTAGGGGGGGGTAAATTGTTGAGCCTCAGGCGCACGATCCGGACGCTTACGGTAGGCGGGCTGCTTATTGCGGCCACGTCGGTTGCCGCGCAGTCTGTGGTGCCGCCCTCGACGATTGCATCTCTCTCGATGAAGCCACCGCCGCAGCCGGAAGCTTCGGTGCGGGTCTTCTCGGGCAGGCAATTTCTCCCGTCTTCGGTGTCGGAGCTGGTGAATGGTGCAACGGCCAGTATTTGCACGGCAAGCTCGACGGGCCGGTTCCGGCTGAAGATCGCGAGCGAGACGGGTGGAAGCCTGATCGGTCCTGATCCCCGCTCCGCGTTAAGCTATCGTGTCAGTTTCCGTGATCCGACGGGCACTGAACATGAAAAGGCGATGACCGCTGGAGAGTTGGTCTTTGAAGGTCGCTCGCCAGGCGTTGCCGATTGCGGACGTGGCGCCAACGCTGAACTGTCGATCCGCAGCACAGACCAGCAGATTTCATCCTCGCTTGCCGGCCGATACTTCGAGAGAATTCGCCTGACGATCGAACCCTTCTGAGTCGACGGGCGTGAGTATTCGCGGCTTCCTGAACGCGTCAAGCGCACTGTTGCTGGTTTGGAGCAGCGCCAGCATCGCTCAAGAGCGTGGCGCACAAGCCGAAAACGCGCGTCTGGGCGAGCTGAAGACTGGGGTTCCCGCCGGTTTCGAAGACGTGGACACGTCGCTGTCGACGCAATTCGATTTGGTTTTTCAGCAGCAAGTGGTCGGCGGGTTCGCCGGCACGGTTAAGAATGGCCGCTTTCGCTTCGAAGACCCGACAGCCGTCGCACGCGCTTTGGGTACAACGGTCGTCACCGCCGCCGCGGCTGAATTTCTGGCGCAGGACTTCTCGACCAACGAACAGTTCCGGTGTCGTCCGGGCGTAGCCGCGGCAATCGGCTGTGGCATTCTTCCCACCGGCATTTCTGGCGTCATCGTGGATGTCGACAGCTTCTCCGTTTCGCTGTTCCTCCCACGAGAAGTGCTTGTCTCCCGCGCCGTGGCCGTACGTGAGTTGGGCGATCCCTATCCTGGCTTCTCGCTGATCCAGAACGTCCAGATGTCCGCAGCGTCGCAAGGTGGGTTCGGCGCGGTTACCTTTGGCGGCACCTTCACCACGCTGGCCAGTGTCGGGCGAAATGCGCTGATCGCACGCACCACCTTGACCGACGTCGGCGGCTTCCGCAGCGAAGAACTGTATGCGCAGCGCCTATGGGGAGAACGTCGCGCCGCGCTCGGCCTGCTCCAGGACTATCAGACTCTTACACTGAACAGCTACCGTATGATCGGCGGAGAGTTCGGATCCTATTTCGGAACTCTGATCGATCCGGCCGTGGATACGGCAACGCCGATCGAAGTGCTGTTGCCGCGCCGCGCCCAGGTAGAAATCTACCGCTACGGAGTGCTGGTGGCGAGCGGACAGTATGAGGCGGGCCTTCAGTTACTCGACACCCGGGCGCTGCCAGACGGGACCTATAGCGTGCAGGTCATTGCCCGGGATGGGGAGCAGATACTGCTCGATCAGACCCGCACGTTTTCGCGTCTGACGGGCGGCGTCCCAATGGGGAAGACGGGCTTCCGCTTCCGCGCGGGGCAACGCGTTCGCGACACGGTATTCAGCAATCTGCTGGCAACTGGGGGAGGTGGCTTCTTCCCGTCGACGACGGGTGAGCTGATCCTGTCCGGTTCAGTCCAGCGCCGGCTAAGCTCGGCGATCGGCGCAGGTCTGTCGATCACCAGTTTCGATCAGCGCGCCTTTGGAGAAGCGACCGTTGAAGTCAACAAAGGTCGGCTCACCGGGCTGTTTGGCGGCGGGCTTGGCACAGGCGGCGCCTATTCGGCGCTGGTCAGCGGCAGCATGCAGCTGGAGCGCGTCAGCTTCTTTTTGACCGCGCGGCGAACGCGCGTGGACGACGTGCCGCGGCTTACGCCTGAGCAGCTGAGCCGGGCAGCGTATCAACCCTATTACACCGACCAGGATACGGTGTTCGGCTCGGTCCAGAGCCAGATTCTTGGTGGCGCGCTCAGCTTGAACGGAAGTTACAGTCGTACCCGCGGCTTGGATGACCGCTACACGGCTGCCTTGCAATATACCCGTCAACTCATCCTGCCGTGGACAGGCGGCGCCTTGATGAGCGCAGTTGTCTCTCGATCGAACTTCGATACGCGCGTGGGCATATCAATCTCCTTCTTCAAGCGTGTCGACCGTAAGACGAACGCATCGTTCAACATGGGCGGTCAATATGTGTCTGAGGCGATCCCCGGGAGTGGCCGCAACGGATTCTCCCCCATCGCGGACGCGAAGTTGACGCGATATGAGCGGATCGCCGACGTGGACGTGGTCGGCGAACTCGGCGCCGCCACCGATGTCGATAGCGATCGGGCCACTGCGCGGGTCGTTGCCGCCTCACGGTATGGCGCCGCCGACCTGTCGGGCCAGTGGCAATCCGGCGCGTTCGGCTCAAGCCAGGTAAGCTTCCAGACGAACATCGAAACAGGATTCGCCTTTGGCGGCGGCGCCTTGAAGCTCGGATTGCGCAACCCGGCAGAAGCAATGGTTTTGGTCGACCTGACCAAGGCCCCGCCGGTCAAGGCGGCGTCGCGCGTAGAAGACCTAGTCGAGACGACGGAGACCGCCGCCTCGGAGGCCGAAGATCCGGGCGCACAGCCGGCAATAGGGCTGCGACAGGCCGCGCGTCCGCGGACGGTTGCAGAAGGCGGCTATCGCATCACCATCGATGGCCGGCCTTTCGACTATGCCGGGCCAGGCAGCCGAACGGCTATCGGTGTTGCGCCTCTCCGCGAATATGTAGTCGGGCTCAAGCCGGAGGGGGCTCCGGAGTTTGATCTCGATGCGACGCAGCGTCCGGTCACCCTCTATCCAGGAAATGTGGCGCGCGTGCGCTTCCAGGCCCAGCGCGTGGTCACCATCTTCGGCCAGATTGTCTCGGCGCAAGGCGCACCACTGGCCTCTGCCCGTGTGGAAGGCGCCAACGACGTCGCAATCACCGACGATCGCGGCTTCTTTACGGTGACGGCTCCCGCCACCGGGCAGATTGCCGTTCGCGCCGCTGATGGCAGCGCCTGCGTGACGCAGCAGGTCGTCGATCTGGTGGATTTGAACGCGCCGGTGCTCGTGCACCGCGCCGGAACCATCGCGTGCGCACGACAGTAAACCGCGAGTGGATGCTGGCCCAGTAAAGGCCTTTGTCCGGCTTCAACCCAAGCGATACTCACTTCGGAAAGTTACTCATCTCCGGCGGGATAATAACCGAAATCGGCGACAACTTCACCGAAATGAAAGGCGAGGGTTCGACGTTCGCCGCATGGCGCTGTACGATGACAATGCCGACGTGCTGCGGGACATGGCTGCCGCTGGCGAAGACCTTCGCACGCCGCGGGCGATGGATTTCAGTTATCTGTTCCCGACGCGCGAGGGGGCGATTTCCTTCGCGCGGCGTGCTGACGCGCACGGTTTTGCTCCCGGGGTGCGGCCTTATGACAAGCCCGGCTTCCCCTTCGATGTGACGGTCACGACTGAACCAGTGGTACCGACCTGTGATCTGGTCACCGACATCGAACAGCGCCTTGCCGCGATCGCCGCCGAGTCCGGAGGCATGCCCGACGGCTGGGGCTGTATGGCGCAGTGAGCGGCGACGACTAGCCGAGGCTCGCACGCCGTCGCGCGGCGCGCTCCTTGTCCGGTAAAATGCCGTCCTGCCGTCGCCCAGCGGCTGCCATTCTCTGCTATGGCCGTCGTGATTGGGGGAGGGCAGGCCAGCGGCGCATCGCCGCTCAATAGGCCCAGTCGAGCTGAACCCATGTCTTGTCGGTGTCGGTCGCGAAGCTGTCGGCACGATAGCGCGCGTGGCGCAGCGACACGAGCGCCCGGCGCACCTTCACGCTGGCGAGCAGGTCCACTTCCGTCCCGTACCGCTCGCCGAGCCGATCGCTGCGGAAGCGGTGCCACGTCCCGCCCAGCGTGATCGCGTCCGCGCCCAGCACGTTCTTCCACCCATAACCGCCACCCAGGTACAGGTCGCGCACGCCATTGGGCGGCGTGGTCAGGAACTTGTCCGCCCAGCCCTGAAACTTGAAATTGGTGCCGAGCGGCGTCTGGAAACTCGTCAGCGCCGTGCCATTGTCGGCCCCCAGCACTTCATAGCCGGCATTGAGCGACCAGCCCGATACGGTCAGCGTCGCATCGGCAAGGTAATAGTTCGCGCTGTAGCTATTGGGGTTGCGCCGCCAGTCGCTTTGCCGCGCATAGCTCAGCTGCCAGGCGAGCTTCGCCGCGGGCGAGAGCGCGCGCGATCCGGCCAGCCGCGCGCCATAGCTCTGGCTGGACAGCCGGTACCCCTGCACCGCCGCCTCGTCCTGATCGACCAGATAGGCAAAGCCGGTGAGCGTGCCGATCGGCGTCGCATAGGAAAGGTTGGCAAAGACATTGTCGCCGCCGATCGCGGTCGGGCGCGCGCCGGTGCCATTGATCCCCCAGATCGTCCGCACGCTCCACGCATAGGTCACGTCGAGCTTCAGCGCGGGCAGCGGCGTCACTTCGGCGCGTACCGCGTCAAATGTCTGCGCGTTGTCGCGAAAACCGACGTTGCCGACGAAGCGCTCATCATCGAGGATGATCCGCTGCCGCCCCGCTGTCACCGCAAATGCCTCGCCCTGATAGCGAAGCTGCGCCCGGTAGAGCGCGATATTCTCCGGATCGGCGACCAGCGGGCGCGAGGGGTCGCCGGTCACGCCGTCATAATAACGGTCGACCGCGGCGAGCGTGCCCTGCGCCTCAACCAGCGCGCTCCATCCGCCCAGTGTCGCCTCCACCCCGCTGCGGATCCGGATCGTCAGCGCATCGGCGTCGCGGGTCAGCCCGTCCTGATCGACATGTTCGTACCGCACCCGCGCATCGACGAGCGGTTTCAGCTCAACGTCCTGCGCATAGGCGGGCCCGGCCAGCACCAGCGCGGTAATCGGAACGGCAAGGTATTTCACCACGAGTTCCTCCGTCGGCGATGCCCATGGGCCGGATCGCACCTGTATTCTTGTCAGCCGCGCTTCACCGCGCCGCGCCGCACGAGGGGCGCCTCAGATGATGAGGTAGCCCGTCACCACCAGGCAGATCGCGATCACGATCACCCAGATCACCGGCCAGCCTTCGCCTTCGCCCTCGGTGGCGGAGGTCGTGTCGATCGGTGCCGGTGAACTGGCGCCGGTGTCATATTGCGTCTCGGTACCGCTCTTGAGCGCGCGGTTGAGCTGCGTCTTCTGTCCGTCAGGCATGGGTCGCTCCCGCTTCGATGGTGTCTGAACGCGAGCGGCAGTCGGGCGCGGTCAGCCGCCAGTGGACCATCGCCGCAAGGCAGGTGGTGCCCGGATCGCTGCTGTCGCGCAGCCCGGACATCAGCGTCACCCAATCCTCTTCGCCGGCAAGGCGCGTGAAATCGGCGATCGCCATGCGCGCATAGCCTGACACGCTGAGGCCGAACCGCCCGGCCGCGGCGGCCGCATCACCGGCAAGTTCAGGATCGGTGTCGCCCAGCCATTGCTCGAGCCCGCCGGACGACCGCCGGGCAGAGGCCAGGATGTCGCCCAGCGTCGCCATCACTCGCCCCCGATCCGGATGCCCTCGACCCGGCCACGCTCGGCCAGCGCCGCGATGTAGCGGGCCGACGCCATGGTCCAGCTGCGCGCCTCCAGCATCTCGGCGATCTTCGGGCGCACCACCTCATAGGGCAGGGTGCGGCCGGGGATGCGGCGCTGCAGGCGAAGCACGTGCCAGCCGAAGCGCGTGCGCACCGGCCGGATCATGGTCGTCCCGTCGGCCATATGCTCCAGCGCCTCGTGGATCTCGCCCACCAGTTCGCCGCGGCGGACCTGGCCGAGTGACCCGTCCTGCTGCCTGGACGGGCAGCTCGAATGGGTGCGCGCGGCAACCGCAAAGGCGGCCGGATCATCGCCGACGGTCTGCGCGATCTCGCCCGCGCGCCGCTCCGCCACGGTCCAGGCGTCCGCCTCCGCGCTTTCGGGTTCGATCAGGATATGTGCCGCGTCGAACAGGTCCGGGGTGCGCAGCCGCTGCTGGTTCGCCGCATAATAACGCTGGCATTCGTCATCATCGGGCAGCTCCGGGCTGACCTCGGTTTCCAGGACGCAGCGGATCAGCGCATCGTCCTCCGGCTCGATCCGGCCGGCCTCGTCCTCCTCGGGCTCAGCCGTCAGATCGAGCCGCCGTGCCTCCTGAAGCAGCAATTCGCGCACGGCGAGCGCGCGCGCCGCCTCGGCCCAGGCGGTTTCCATGTCGGGCGCGGGGTGATGCTGGATCTCCTGCGCGATGCTCTCGGGATCGATCTCCACGCCATTGACGCGCACGTCGCCAAAGCTGGGCGGCGGGGGGAGGAGCGGTTCCGCCCCGCCGCAGCCGCCGCTGGCGCAGGCGGAGGGCATGCCGGTGCGCGGCGTCAGATCGAGCGTGTCTGCCTGTCGGGTCATATCGCCTGGTTCTCCTCGGCCTGCTGGCGAAGCATCGTGTCGCCGCCGTAGCTCGCCGCGCCGCCGGCCAGCCCGCGGGTGGGGGACAAATACCGTTTGCCGATCGGCAGGCGCGATCGGACGATCTGGTAGCCGGGCCGCATCAGGAACCAGACCGGCGCGCTCCAGATATGCACCAGCCGGGTGAAGGGGGTGATCAGGAATAGCGTCAGCCCCAGGATGATGTGGAGCTTGTAGACGAGCGCGACGTCCGCGATTTCCTCCGGCGCGCCCGGATTGAGCGTCAGGATGCCATTCGCCCAGTTCATGAATCGCAGCATCTCGCTGCCGTCGACGTGCCGGATCGTCCAGAAGGTGGTGAGGATGCCCAGCGTCAGCTGACACCAGATCAGCACCAGCACCATGATGTCGCCCCACGAGGAGCTGCGCCAGATGCGTGGATCGGCCAGCCGGCGATGCAGCAGCAGCGTGCAGCCGATATAGGCCATCACCCCTGCGATCCCGCCGACGATCAGCGCGGCGAGCTGCTTGAACTCATGCCCGATCCCCAGCCGATCGATCACCGTCACCGGCGTCAACAGCCCGACGAAATGGCCGACCAGCAGGATCAGCAAGCCCATGTGGAACAGGTTCGATCCCAGCACCATCTGGCGCCGGCGGAGGAACTGGCTGGATTGCGATCGCCAGCTGAACTGGCTGGCGTCGAAGCGAAGGATGCTGCCGACGATGAGGACGGTGACCGCCAGATACGGGTACCAGCCGAATGCGAGTTGGTTGATGAACGCGTTCATGCTCCCGTCTCCCTGTGGCCCGCATCCTTGCTGACCGCTCTGTTCGAGGCGCGGATCTTGGCGACGACGCCGGTCGGCCCGCCCATGTCGTGCGCGGCGGAGGCGAGGAAGGTGACGGGCGCTTCGGCCCATTCCTCGTCGATCTTCGCCGGATCGTCCGATGGCTGGCGTTCCTTCAGCTCCGACAGCGCCTCGGCATCGGGCTTCACGCCGGCCAGCGCGAGGAGCGCGTGGAAGATGCCGGCATAAGGCGCATCCCGCTCGTCCAGCCGCTCGGCCATCGCCGCAAAGACATGCGCCGGCTGCGCGAGGAAGGCGCGCGCTTCGCGCGGCGAAAGGCTGGAGGCATATTCGAGGAACACGGGCACGAAATCGGGCAATTCGCGCGTGTCGAGCAGGAAGCCGCTTTGGGCATATTGCTCGCCCAGGTCGATCATCGCCTGGCCGCGTTCCCGCCCATCACCATGGATATGTTCGAACAGGTGAAGCGACAGCCGGCGGGATCGGTCGAACAGGTCACTATAGGTGATCTGGAGATCGAGCAGATCGTCGCTGGCGAGGTTGCCCAGCAGCGGCTGGAGCTTGGCGAGCGCGGGCTTGCGCAGCGCGCCCTCCTCGCGCAGCACGTCGCTGATTTCCTGCGCATGGTGCTTCAGCTCTTCGGACGGGTAGCCCAGCAGCGCGGCGAGGGCCTTCAGCGTCATCCTCATGTCGGGGCATCCATGTAGCGCTTGCGCGGCGTTCGCTTGGCACCGCCGAACAAATTGACCTTGGTCGATCCGTTGCTGTCCTCGCGGAAGCCGAAGCCGCTGCTGCCGCGGAGGACATAGGCGTCCTCCTCCATTTCGCGGTGTGTTGTCGGGATCACGTAGCGATCCTCGTACGCCGCCAGCGCCATGAAGCGGTACATGTCCTCGATCTTGGCGCGGGTCAGGCCGACGCGTTCGGGGATCGTCTCGTCGATACGGCCGTCGATCGACTTGGCGCGCATATAGGCGCGCATCGCCAGCATCCGTTCGAGCGCCTCGGCGATCGGCTCCTCTTTGCCCGCGGTCAGCAGGTTGGCAAGGTAGCGCAGCGGGATACGCAGGCTGCGCACGTCGGGCATGCCGTCCTTGGCCGACATCTTGCCTGCTTCGGCCGCCGACTGGATCGGCGACAGCGGCGGCACGTACCAGACCATCGGGAGTGTGCGATATTCGGGGTGGAGCGGGAAGGCGACGCGCCATTCCACCGCCATCTTGTACACCGGCGATCGGGTGGCGGCCTCCAGCCACAGCTCGGGCACGCCGTCGCGCCGCGCGGCTTCCTGTACCTCCAGGTCGTTGGGATCGAGGAAGACGCCCAGTTGCGCCTCGTACAGATCCTGCGGATCCTCGACCGAGGCGGCGGCCTCGATCCGGTCGGCATCATACAGGACGACGCCGAGGTAGCGGATGCGCCCGACACAGGTTTCCGAGCAGACCGTCGGCTGGCCGGTCTCGATCCTGGGATAGCAGAAGATGCACTTCTCGGACTTACCGGTCGACCAATTGTAGTAGATCTTCTTGTACGGGCAGCCCGATACGCACATCCGCCAGCCGCGGCATTTCTCCTGGTCGATCAGGACGATGCCGTCTTCCGCCCTTTTGTAGATCGCGCCCGACGGGCAGGAGGCGAGGCAGGCGGGGTTGAGGCAATGTTCGCACAAGCGCGGCAGGTACATCATGAACGTCTGTTCGAACTGGCCGTAGATCTCCTTCTCGACCCCTTCGAAATTCTGATCCTGGCTGCGCTTCGAAAATTCGCCGCCCAGCATGTCTTCCCAATTGCCGCTCCACTCGATCTTGTTGAGCGCTTCGCCGGTCAGCAGCGAGCGGGGGCGGGCGGTGGGCTGTGCCTGAAGCTCGGGCGCTGCCTGCAGCCATTCATATTCAAACGTATAGGGTTCGTAGAAATCGTCGATTTCCGGCAGGTGCGGGTTGGCGAAGATCTTGGACAGGATGCGCCACTTCGATCCCTGCCGGGGCTGGATGCTGCCGTTCTTCTTGCGGATCCAGCCGCCCTTCCACCGCTTCTGGTTTTCCCAATCCTTGGGATATCCGATCCCGGGCTTGGTCTCGACATTGTTGAACCAGGCGTATTCGACGCCCTCGCGATTGGTCCAGACGTTCTTGCAAGTGATCGAACAGGTGTGACACCCGATACACTTGTCGAGGTTCAGCACCATGGCGATCTGCGCGCGGACTTTCATTCTGCGGCCTCCACATTGGATCCGGTGCCCCAGTCTGCGGTGCCGCCGGTCACATTGGCGTCGTCGTCTGCGCGCTTGTCGAACCAGTTCACCTGGCTCATCTTCCGCACGATCACGAACTCGTCCCGGTTCGCGCCTACCGTCCCGTAATAGTTGAAGCCGTAGGCGAGATGGGCGTAGCCGCCGATCATGTGGGTCGGCTTCATGTTGATCCGGGTGACCGAATTATGGACCCCGCCGCGCTGGCCGGTGATTTCCGAACCGACCGTGTTCACCAGCTTTTCCTGCGCGTGGTACATGATCGCCGATCCGGGCATGATCCGCTGCGACACGATCGCCCGCGCGGTCACCGCGCCGTTGATGTTGAACACCTCGATCCAGTCATTGTCCTCGATCCCGGCGGCGGTCGCATCGTCCTCGCTGATCCAGACCGTCGGGCCGCCGCGGCTGAGGCTCAGCAGCAGGAGGTTTTCCGAATAGGTCGAATGGATGCCCCATTTCTGGTGCGGGGTGAGGATGTTGAGCAGGATTTCCTTGTTGCCGTTGGGCAGCTGCCCAACGACGTCATGGACCGTCTTGGTGTCGATCGGCGGTCGCCAGGTGACCAGGCCCTCGCCGAACGCGCGCATCCACAGATGATCCTGATAAAGCGATTGCCGCCCGGTCAGCGTGCGCCACGGGATGCGTTCGTGGACGTTGGTGTAACCGGCGTTGTAGCAGACCTTCTCGCTCTCCAGCCCGGACCAGATGGGGGAGGAGATGATCTTGCGCGGCTGCGCGGCGACGTCGCGGAAGCGGATCTTCTCCTCCTCCTTGCCCTCCGCCAGATGGCGGTGCTGGCGGCCGGTGGTGCGTTCCAGCGCCTCCCACGCCTTCAGCGCCACTTCGCCGTTCGTCTCGGGCGCGAGCATCAGGATCGTCTCGCAGGCGTCGATGTCGGTGTTGATCCGCGGCCGCCCCTCGGCATGGCCCTCCGCCACCCGCCCGTTGAGGTCGCCGAGCAGCTCGACCTCGTGGCTGGTGTCCCAGTTGATCCCCTTGCCGCCGTTGCCCAGCTTTTCCAGCAGCGGCCCCATCGACGTGAAGCGCGCGAACGTCTCCGGATAGTTGCGCTCGACGATCTGGACGTTGGGCATCGTCTTGCCCGGGATCGGCTCGCATTCGCCCTTCAGCCAGTCCTGCGGTTCATAGGGCTGGGCGAGTTCGCCCGGGCTGTCGTGCAGGATCGGGGAGAGGACGACATCCTGCTCGATGCCCAGCACCTCGGGGCAGATTTCGGAGAACTTTTCCGCGATCGAGCGGAAGATGTTCCAGTCGCTCCGGCTTTCCCACGCCGGATCCACCGCCGCGGTCAGCGGGTGGATGAACGGGTGCATGTCGGACGTGTTGAGGTCGTGCTTTTCGTACCAGGTCGCGGTCGGCAGCACGATGTCGGAATACATGCTGGTGGTCGACATGCGGAAATCGATGTTGACCATCAGGTCGAGCTTCCCGACCGGTGCCTCGTCGCGCCACACCACGTCCTGCGGCCGGTCAATCCGCTCGGCATCCTCGTCGGTGCCGACCACGCCGTGCAGCGATCCCACCAGGTGCTTCAGGAAATATTCGTGGCCCTTGCCGCTCGCGCCCAGCACGTTCGATCGCCAGAAGAACATGTTGCGCGGCCAGTTCTGCGGATTGTCGGGATCAAGGCTCGCTGGCTTGATCACGCCGGTCTTCCACCCTTCGGCGACGGCGTTGCCCGGATCGGTCTGGCTCTCGTGCAGCCGCCGGCCAAGCTCCAGCGGGTTCATCTGCAGCTGTGGCGAGGAGGGGAGCCAGCCCATCCGCTCCGCCTTGGCATTATAATCCAGCATGCTGCCCGACCAGTCGCCCTCGGGCGCCAGCGGCGACAGGATCTCGGACATGCGCAGCGTCTCGTAGCGCCACTGGTCGGTGTGCGCGTAGAAGAAGCTGGTGCCGTTCATCTGGCGGGGCGGGCGAGTCCAGTCGAGCGCGAAGGCGAGCGGCAGCCAACCGGTCTGCGGGCGCAGTTTCTCCTGGCCGACATAATGCGACCAGCCGCCGCCCGACTGGCCCACGCATCCGCACATCACGAGCAACGCGATGATCCCGCGATAGCTCATGTCCATATGGTACCAATGGTTGAGCCCCGCGCCCAGGATCACCATCGAACGGCCCTTGGTCACTTCGGCATTGGCCGCGAACTCCCGCGCGACCTGGATGATCGCCTGGCGCGGAACGCCCGTCACCTTCTCTGCCCAGGCCGGGGTGAAGGGCACGTCGTCGTCGAAGGTCGCGCCGACATTCTCGCCGCCGAAGCCGCGATCGACGCCGTAATTGGCGCACATCAGGTCGAACACGGTGGTGACCGCCGCACTGCTGCCGTCCGCCAGGGTCACGCGCCGCAGGGGCACGTTGCGCAGCAGGATCTCGTCATGGTTGGTCGCGACGAAATCGTGCGGCGCGGTGGACCCGAAATAGGGGAAGGCGACCGGCTCGACCGCGTCATGATGCTGCGCCAGCGTGGTGCGCAGCCGCGTCTCGTTGCCGTTGCCGTCCTTCTCCTCGAGGTTCCACTTGCCGGTTTCGCCCCAGCGGAAGCCGGAGGAACCGCGCGGCGCGACCAGCTCACCCGACACATCGTCGATCGCCACCGGCTTCCAGTCGGTATTGTTCACCTCGCCCAGCGCCCCGTCGAGGTCGGCGGCGCGCAGCAGGCGGTCGGGAACCAGCTTGCCGTCGCGCTCGACCAGCCGGACGAGGAACGGGAAGTCGGAATATTGCCGCGTGTAATCGGTAAAATATTCGACCTGCCGATCGACGTAGAACTCCTTCAGCACGACATGGCCAAGCGCCAACGCCAGCGCCGCGTCCGTCCCCTGCTTGGGGTGGAGCCACATGTCGGAGAATTTCGCCGATTCGTTGTAATCGGGCGCGATGACGACGCTCTTGGCGCCGCGATAGCGGACCTCGGAATAGAAATGCGCGTCGGGCGCGCGCGTCATCGGGATGTTCGATCCCCAGACGAGCAGGAATCCCGCATTGTACCAGTCGGCGCTTTCCGGAACGTCGGTCTGCTCGCCCCAGGTCTGCGGCGACGACGGCGGCAGATCGCAATACCAGTCGTAGAAGCTGAGCAGCGTGCCGCCGATCAGCGACAGATAGCGGCTGCCGGCGGCGTAGGAGATCATCGACATCGCCGGGATCGGGGAAAATCCCGCGACCCGGTCGGGCCCATATTCCTTGATCGTATAGGCGTTGGCCGCCGCGATGATCTCGGTCGCCTCGTCCCACCCGATCCGCACGAAGCCGCCACGACCGCGCTTCGACACCCAGTCGCGGCGCTTGTCGGTGTTCTGCACGATCGACTTCCACGCCGCGACCGGCGCCATCGTCTTGCGCGCCTCGCGCCAGTGGCGGATCAGCCGCGCGCGGACGAGCGGGTATTTGATGCGCGTGCCGGAATACAGATACCAGCTGTAGCTTGCGCCACGCGGGCAGCCGCGCGGCTCATGATTGGGCAGGTCGGGCCGGGTGCGCGGGTAATCGGTCTGCTGCGTTTCCCAGGTGACGATCCCGCCCTTGACGTAGATCTTCCACGAACATGATCCGGTGCAGTTCACGCCATGGGTGGAGCGCACGATCTTGTCCGCCGCCCAGCGCTTGCGATACGCATCCTCCCACGCCCGCGTCTCGTCCGTGGTGATGCCCAGGCCGTCGGAGAACTTCTCCTGCGCCCGGCGGAAATACGTCAGGCGGTCGAGGAAATGGCTCATGAATAAGCTCCGCTGGTCTGGTCGCGCTTGCCAGGGCCTTGGGGTGGGGTGGCGAGGCTGGGGCGCGATCCGAAGATGCCGCGCGGGCCGCTGTAGGCGACCCAGGTCAGGGCCGCGCAGCTGAGGTAGAAGACGAAGAAGGCCCACAGCGCGCCGTCGGCCGAACCGCTGCTGCTGATCGACCAGCCATAGGCCTTGGGGATGTAGAAGGCGCCGTAGGCTGCGATCGCCGAGATGAAGCCGACGATCGCGGCGGACTCGCGATCGGCATGCAGCCGGCGCTCACCCTCGGGCATTTCGGCGTGCGACGCGTCGAACACGCGGCGCATGATCCCGGGCACCATCTGGAAGGTGGAGGCATTGCCCACGCCGCTGACGAAGAACAGCAGCAGCACCATGCCGAAGAAGCCGGGGAAGCTGCGCGCGTCGAGCGACCAGATCATGCCGATGATCGCGATCGCCTGGACGATGAACACCCAGAAGCTGACCTTCGCGCCGCCGATCCGGTCGGACAGTCCGCCGCTGCCGGCCCGCGCCAGCGCGCCGACCAGCGGGCCGAGGAAGGCGTAGTGGAGCGCGTCCACTTCCGGGAAGACCAGCTTGGACAGCAGCGGGAAGCCCGCCGACATGCCGATGAACGTCCCGAAGGTGCCGGTGTAGAGCCAGCACATCAGCCACGTATCGCGCCGGCCGAAGATCGTGGCCTGATCGGCGAAGGAGGATTTGGCGCTGAGGATGTCGTTCATCCCGAACCACGCGGCGACGGTCCCGATCAGCACCGGCGGGATCCAGATGAAGCCGGCGTTCTGCAGCCACAGGCTCGTGCCGTCGTTCGCCACCTGCGCCTGGCCGCCGAGCGCGCCGAACAGGCTCATGGTGATCGCCACCGGCACCACCAGCTGCATGACGCTGACGCCGAGATTGCCGATGCCGGAATTGATCGCCAGCGCGCGGCCCTTTTCCGACGCGGGATAGAAGAAACTGATGTTCGCCACCGATGAGGCGAAATTGCCGCCGCCGAAACCGCACAGCAGCGCCAGCACCAGGAAGATGAAGAACGGCGTTCCCGGGTTCTGCACGGCATAGCCGATGCCGAAGGCGGGGATCAGCAGCGAGGCGGTCGACAGCGTGGTCCACAGCCGCCCGCCGAAGATCGGGACGAGGAAGGCGTAGAAGATGCGCAGCGTCGCGCCCGATATGCCCGGCACCGCGGCCAGCCAGAACAATTGGTCGGTGGTGAAATCATAGCCGATGCTGGGCAGCCGCGCGACGACGACGCTCCACACCATCCACACCGCGAAGGACAAGAGCAGGCAGTAGGTCGAAATCCACAGGTTGCGCTGGGCAACGGGGCGCCCTGTCGTCCGCCAGAACTCCGGATCGTCGGGCCGCCATTCGGCGATCGGCCCGGCGCGCAGCGGCGGGCGCTTCATGCCGGGATCGCCCATGCCGCGAAACTCGGGCAGCTCGGGGCTTTGCGGCACGTTGGCGGCCGCCGACGCCTCGCGTTCCATGTGATGGATCGCGCCGTGCATCCAGAGGAGCGAGACCAGCACGATCAGGAACAGCAGCGCAAAGCAGCTCGTCCAGATGCCGGTCAGATCGTTCAGCGCACCAAAGGCGAGCGGCAGGATGAAGCCGCCCAGCCCGCCGATCATCCCGACGAGCCCGCCGACCGCGCCGACATGGTTCGGGTAATAGACCGGGATGTGCTTGTAGACCGCTGCCTTCCCCAGGCTCATGAAGAACCCGAGTAGGAAGATGACGATCAGGAACGGCACCAGCCCCATCGAGGTGCTGAACGTGATCGGGCCGTTGACGCCGTCGATGACATAAGTGGTCGGCGGGTACGACAGCAGAAACGTGCACAGTACCGATACGATGAAGGTGGCGTACATCACCTTGCGCGCGCCGTAGCGATCCGACAGCGTGCCGCCGTAGATGCGGAACAGGCTGGCCGGTACCGAGTAAAAGGCGGCGAGCATCCCCGCGGTGCGGATGTCGAGGCTGTACACCCCGATCAGATACCGCGGCAGCCACATGGCCAGCGCCACGAAGCCGCCGAAGACGAAGAAGTAGTAAAGCGAGAAACGCCACACCTGAACGTTGCGCAGCACCTTCAGCTGGCTCACCATGCTCTCGGCCTTCTGGCCGCCGCGCTGGCGCGCGTGCTGGTCAGGATCCTCCGGCGTCACGAACAGGAAGATCACCCCCATCAGGATGATCGCCGCGGCCCAGATCTGCGCCACCATCTCCCAACCCATCGCGACCATCACGAACGGCGCGAAGAACTTGGTCACTGCCGCGCCAATGTTGCCTGCGCCGAAAATGCCGAGCGCGGTGCCCTGACGCTCGGCGGGGTAGAATTTGGAGACATAGGCCACGCCGACCGAGAAGGAGCCGCCAGCCAGCCCGACGCCCAGCGCCGCGAGCAGCAGCTGGGGATAGGTGTGCGCATAGGACATCAGGAACGTGGCGATGCCCGACAGCACCATGACGGCGGCGAACACCCGCCGACCGCCGATCTGATCGGACCAGACGCCCAGGAACACGCGCACCAGCGATCCGGTTAGGATAGGGGTCCCGGTCAACAGGCCGAACTGGGTCTCGGTCAGCCCCAGTTCGTCTTTGACGCCAAGGCCGACGATCGAGAAGATCGTCCACACCGCGAAACAGACGGTAAAGGCGATCGTGCTCGTCCAAAGCGCCCGATCCGCACCCGCTTTTTTCCCTGCGACATCATCCGACATTTTTGTCGTTGTCCCATCAGCCGAACCTTCTTCGACCGCTGGGTATTCTGCGCTTTTACCAGTCCGCGCAGTCAGTAAACCTCCCTAGGGCCGCGCCATTCGCCGGCTTGCGGGGGCAGCCGGGGCGCAGCAGGTTTCAGGGCCGGGGCGCGGCTCGCCGATCCTTTGCGTGCGTACAATTCCGAATACCGGGAATCACCGCCGATCAGCACACGCCTTCCATTCCGAAGGTTTGTCGGAAGCGGCTGAGGCAGCTTCATGGCAAAAAAGATCTTCGTTCTGGGTGGCGACGGCTTCTGCGGATGGCCCACCGCGCTCCATCTATCCGCGCTCGGTCACGAGATCGTGATCATCGACAATCTGTCGCGGCGCCGCATCGATGCCGAGATGGGCGTGCGCAGCCTGACGCCGATCGCGTCGATCGATACGCGCCGCGTCGCTGCTGGGGCTCTTCGCCAATGCGGATGCGGAGCGCTTCAGCTACAACGGCTATGGCACGCTGCTGACCGCGCGCACCCCGCTCAGCGAGGGGTTGGAGGCCTACGGCCGCCTCTACCTCGTCCATCGCGATTACAAGGCGCCGTTCTCCGGGGTGTATCCGTACAAGCGCAAGGACACGCAGCTGCGCCTGACAGGCGGCTTGGAGAAGAGACTGGACGAACGCTTCAGCCTGTTCGGCGAGGCGGGCTATGCACGCAACAACTCAAACGTCCGACCCGCCGCTATGACGGGTTCGTCGGCCGGGTCGGCATCCTGTTCCGGCAGTGAGCGGGCGCAGCGGGCCACCTTCATCACTCTTCCGCCGCGGCGCTCCGCCGTCGATCGCGGATCTGCTGAAGCGCGTCCGGCCCGGGGAACAGGAGATTCAGATACAGCGACCATTCGGCGTCGGCGTGGCCGGTGATGGTGAAGCGGTACGGCACATGCCGCGCCATCGCGGCGCCGATCACGTCCGACAGCGCAGCCGGATCCGCCGTATAGAAATAGAAGACGCGCGAGCCCCGCGCGGTCAGCCGTCCCGCATAGATGCTCTGTTCCGCAGCGGCGGCGGCGCTCAGATCATCCTCAAGGCTGATCAGCGTGTCGAACTCCGCGTCGCCGGACATTCCCCGGTCGGTCGGGTGCAGCAAGGGCACCGACACAATTGTCACCTCCGCATGCGTCGCGATCGGCGCGTCGGTTCTCAGGCCAAGGTTCAGGTAGATGGACCCGAGATCGTCCCCCAGCCGGCACAAATAATGGTCCCAATCGTCGCCCATCATCAATCTGCCCGATGGGCAGCCCAGCCCATCTCCGTCAGGTCGACCTGATCCGACGCGAACGTGCGATCAAACCCGTCCTCCCAAGGGAAAACGCCCGACCGATCGGGCCAGACGATCTGAAGGCAGGAAAAGCCATCACCGCGATAGAACCACCGGCTCCAGCCCAGATAGGCCGCGAAATTCCTGGGCGCGACGGGGAAAAGGTACGCCGGCAGGTTGGAGAAAACCTCCGCGGTGCGGCGACCGACCGGCATCGCAAGACCGCTGCTGGCACGCCGATACAGCGCCCAGAAGATGTCATGGACGACATCATCCGCGGTGCTGAAGATCACCAGTTCAGGCTGCTGCGCCGTTACGCCGAACCCCGTGGTGAAGGAGAAACCGGGCTTCCCCTCCTCCGCCAATGCAGCAGTCCGCAACCAGCCATGCTGGCGAATAGTGTCGCAAAAGGATCGCTCGGCCTCGTCGAGAGTATCGGGCGGAAGATCGAGCGCGGTCATCATGGGTCGATGATGCGCGTAGCGGGGTTAACAATCCCGCCTCAGTGGAAGGGAGGTCGAATGCTTTTCGCGTACCTATCGCGCGCCCATTCGCGCCAATACTTCGCGCGGTATGCCATAGTCGTCGATGATGCCCTGGTGGGAATAGAGCCCGCACAGTTCGCGCTGCACGAAATAGCTGTGCGCCGCATCGGCCGCTGCCTGGATCAAAGGCGCGCGGTCGGCACCCTCCGCTGCTTCGCTCAACAGCGCGAGCTTCGCGGCGAGTTTCTTCCCCGCGCGGCCCAATGAAGCGGCCTTCTCGGCGAGAACCTCATGGTTGAAAGCGTCATTCGCCCGATCGGGGAAGAAGGACGATCCCAGGTCTTGCGGAAGTCTCAACGACATGGCGATCGGCTCCGATCAGGCAGCGATTGAGCGGCGGGTCCCGTTGCTACAATCGGCGGCCGGGGAGGGCAATCGCCCGCTTCTCCCCCGGGACTGCCAGGCCAGCGTCCACGCTGAGCAACCGCATGAAAGTGCGGCCCCAGGAACCCGGCGTACCACGCTATGAAGATGTCCTCATATCGTGGTACGCCAGCTTGGATCGTGTCAGAACCGCAGGCCGACACCCGCAACGATCTGGTGCCGCTGCGGCCGAAACTTGGCATAGCTGATGCCGTCGTCGAACTTGTCGCTCGAATAATTGGTGAAGACGTATTCGAGCTTTCCGTAGACGTTGTTGGTAACCATCACTTCGCCGCCCGCACCCAGGTGGAAGCCCCCGTAATTGTCCTTCAAACGGAAGCGAATGTCCGGAAACGCCGGATCGTCATCGGTGAACTTCAGCTGGCCGTTGGAATAACCACCCTTCAAATAAACGACGCCATTCGAGGTGACGTAGCCGACCCGGGCACCCACCGTGAAATTGCGTCCGAACTTGAGGCATTCCCGATCTCCATCTGGAGCGGTTTCACAATCCTTGACGCTGGATCCTTCAACCCCGACGTAGCCGCCGACGAGCACGGAGCTGTCCGTGACGTAATCATACCCCGCCTCGACGCCATAGACGACGCCGCTCTTTCCATTCTTCTCGTTCACCCGGAAGTCGATGTCGCGAACTTCCTGCTTGAACTCGCCTCGATCCCAGCCGAAGCGCGCCTCGACACGCCCGCCCGAGGTGATCGGACCCGCGGTCTGCGCGACAGCTGGCGCAGCGAGGAAGCACGCAAGCGCGCCTGCAATCAGATACCTCATATCGCCTCACCCAGTTGCGCCCGAATTAACTCTTCCGGGCAACGGCCGCATACGCGCCAGTGAGACGACGAAACTATGCGTAGCTGTACCTAATCGGGCGGCGCATCACGCCGATGCGCCGCCCTGCCGATCAGAAGCGGAAGCCCAGCGTCGCCATGACGTTGCGTGGTGCGGCGATGAAACAGTCGCCGCGCGCCAGGCAGGAGGCAAAGGCGCGTTCGTCGAACAGGTTGGTCGCGTTGACGGCGAGGCGCCACTGGTTCCAGCTGACCTCCGCCAGCGCGTCCACCGTCGTGCGCCCCGGCGTGACGATGGTGTAGAGCGTGCCGGGCGCGATCGCCGGGTTCAGGCCATAAGGGTCGATCGGCCCGGTCGACTTGCTCTCGCCGCTGTAAACGACGCCCGCGCCCAGCCGCAGCTGCGGGCCATCGGTGGTGCCGAACGTCTTGGTCGACCACACGGACGCGGTGTGGCGCGGCATGTAATCCAGGCTGGTGTTCACTTCCGACGCCAGCTCGCTGTAGCCGTAGTTGACCAGCAGCTCAAAATTGCCCGGCAGGGTGTGGCGCCCCTCGAATTCGACGCCCTTGGTGGTCAGCTCGCCCGACTGGGTGGTGGCGTTGTTGGCGAGATACAGGACGCGGTTGCGTTCCTTGATGTGAAATCCGGTGACGGTGACGAGTGTGGCCGGGGTCGGCTGCCACTTCACGCCGGCTTCATATTGCGTCCCGGTCTGCGGCTTGTACGGATTACCCGGCACGCCGCCCGGGCCGCTCAGCCGGCCCGCGATCGGCAGGAAGCTCTCGGTATAGCTGAAGAAGGGCGAGAAGCCCGCGCCGACCTCTCCGATGATTCCCGCGCGGAACGTGGTGGCATTATCCTCCTGGCCCGATGAGTTGGTGACATGGTCACGCCGCGCGCCGACGATCACCGATACACGATCGAACAGGCGGATCTGGTCCTGCACATAAACGCCCAGCTGCTTCTGCGATTCATTGATGAACGGACCGGTCGGATCATACGTCTTCAGCGCATCATAATCGATGTCATACAGGTCGACGACCTCTTGCGTCGTCACCACGCTGCGCTTGCCGACCTTGTTCCAGCTATAGTCCAGCCCGACGAGCAGCGTGTGCTCGATATTGGCGCCGGTGTTGAACGTGAACTGCAGATTGTTGTCGGTGGAGAACACGTTCATCCGCGCGTCGCTGGCGTCGGCGGTCAGGCCGATCAGGCGCCCGTTGGTGCCATAGACCGAAAAGGGATCGGTCGGATTGGTGTAGCTGTCGGCATAATGGGTGAAATATTCGAGGTCGCTGTCGATGTAGCGCGCTTTCAGGCTCAGCCGGACATTGTCGGAGAACCGGTGGACCAGCTGCCCGCCGCCCTGCAGCGAACGGCCATTGTAGCGGTCCCACCCCGCCTTGCCGACGAACGTATAGGGGTCGAGCCGCGCGGCCGGATTGGACGGATTGGGGCGGAACGTGCCGACGATCGGCAGGAATTGCGAGGTCGAACCGGTTTCGTCGCGCTGGTACAGGCCGGTCAGGATGATGTCGGTCGCCGCGGTCGGCTGCCAGCGGATCGAGGGCGCGAACATCACGCGATCGTCGGGGACATGATCGATATAGGTGTCCGCGTCGCGCACCCGCGCCACCGCGCGCACCGCCAGCGTGTCGGTCAGCGCGACGTTGACGTCGCCCAGCACTTCCTTTCGGTCATAGCTGCCATAGACCAGGTTCAATTCGCCGCCGGTGCGGAATTCCGGCACCTTGGATACCAGGTTGACGAGGCCGCCGATCGATCCCTGGCCGAACAGCACCGATGCCGGGCCGCGAAGGATCTCCACGCGCGAGAAATTGTAAGGGTCGGACGTGATGCTGGCGTAATAAGAGAAGATGTCGCGCATGCCGTCGCGGAATTGCAGCGCGTTGATGCCGCGCACGTTGAACCCGTCGACGCGGGTGTCGCGACCATAAGGGTTGGCGAGCACGCCGGCGGCATATTTCACCGTGTCGCTGATGTTGATCGCGCCCTGCGACAGATAGGTGTCCGATTCGATGATCGTTAGCGGCTGGGGCACCTCGATTAGCGGCGTTTCGGTCTTCGTGCCGGTCGTGCCGGCAACGATGACGATCTCGTCGTCGGGGCTCGTCGCGTTCCCGCGATCCGTCGCGGCGGCGCGTTCGGCGGGGGTCGCGGCGGCCTCTGCGGCGGAAGGGGCAGGCGCCGCTTCCTGCGCGCTGGCGGCCTGGCTCAGCAGCACGCTTGCCACCCCTGCCGCCACGATCAGTTTCGCCATTGTCCACCCTTCCGATTAGATTTCGTTCGTTGCCGGCGCCTCTAAATGGGTGCGAAAGATTATCAATAGCATTTTTCTTGCCATCGCCGGAGCGAGTTTCTATTCCCTGCCGCATGGCCGAGGCGACCTCTCCAGCGCAGCTTTCCGCGAGTAAATGGGCGCGGATTCTTCTGGCAGGGCCAGGTGCGATCATCGTGACGCTGGCGGTGCTGGCCGGCACGCCGCTGTGGCTGCCGGGCGGTGCGGCGGGGATCGACAATCTCGCGATTCCCCTCGTGCTCGCGCCGCTGGTGTGGGCGCTGCTGTTCTTTCACGCCTGCCTCGATCGGCGGCTGTCGCGAGTCGCGCTGATCGCGGGCGCCCTGTTTCTTGTCCACGGCGGCCTGGTTGCCGCCCGAATGATGGCCAGCCCCCCGGCGGCGGAGACGAACGGATGATCAATCTGAGGAAGGATCAGACCAAGGCGATGGTCGCGGTCCATGGCTGGTCCGGGATCCTGCTTGGCCTGTTGCTTTATGCGGTGGTGCTCACCGGTACCGCGGCGGTGTTCGCGCATGAGATCGGCGCATGGTCCGCGGGCCATGTCGCGACCCGCTCATCCTTCGCCCAGCCGGTCGATGCGACGCTGCGCCGCCTGACCGACCAGACGCCGGCGCGCTATCGCGAGGCGGTCAACATCTGGGAAACCGGCGACCACGGGCTCGGCGTCTTCTTCCACCGTCACGAAACGGGCGCGGACGGCGTGCCGACCGAGGCGGGCGTCTTCTACCAGCTCGATCATCAGGGCCGCGTGCTGAACGCCACCACGGGCAATATCGACGACCTGTTCGGCCCGCGCAACGACGACGCGCTCAGCACCTTTCTGGTCGACACTCATGTCCGCCTGCACGTGCCCAATCCCTGGGGGCTGGTGCTGACCGGCATTCTGGGCCTCGCGATGCTCGTCGCCGCGGTATCCGGGCTGCTGATCCACCGCCATCTGTTCAAGGACATCTTCACGCTTCGCCGCCGGGCGAAGCCGGTGCTGGCGACGCGCGACATGCACAGCGTTGCCGGAACCTGGAGCCTGCCCTTCGCCTTCGTGCTGGCGTTCACCGGCAGCTTCTTCTCTTTCTATGGCACCGTCGGGCTGCCGGTCGTCGCGGCGGCAGCGTTCAGCGGCGACGTGGAGGCATTGCAGCACGCGGTTTTCGGCAACCCCGGCACGCCCGATCCGCGCGCCACGCCGGCCGGCAATCTCGACCGGATCACCAGCGACGCGATCCGCCGCACCGGCGAAGTGCCGACCTTTGTCGCGATCGAGAATTTCGGCCGCGCCGATGCCACCGTCACCAGCTACCACAACCCTCGGTCGGGCGATCTGGAGCCGGTTGCGCTGCTGTATAACGGCGCCACGGCGGCGTTCATCCGCGCCAAGCCGCAGGTCGGTGCCCAGCCGTCCGCCGGCGGCACGCTGGTCGGCATCATGGGGCCGCTCCATTTCGGCAATTTCGCCGGCATGCTGTCAAAGGCGATCTGGTTCGGGCTCGGTTTCGCCATGTGCTACGTCACCTTCACGGGGATGCGGCTGTGGGTGATCCGCCGGCGTGACGATGCCCGCTCGCTGATCTGGCTGGAACGCACGGTCACCGTGGTGGGCCATGGCCTGCCGCTGGGGCTGGTCGTCGCGGCTGCGGCGTTCCTGGTGACGATGCCGCTCGGCACTGCGGTCTATTGGACGACAACGGCGTTCCTCATCGCGGCGGCAGCCGCGATCCTCGCCGGCGTGCTGGCGCGCAGCAACGACCGGCTGACACTGCTGCTGAAGGGCGCCACCGGCGTGGTGATGCTGTCCTTGCCCGTGCTCCGGCTGCTGGTCGCTGGCGGCCCCGGCTGGGCGGAGGCGATCTCGGGTGGCCAGCCGGTCATCGCCGCGCTCGACCTCGCCTTTGTCATCGCCGGCGTCTGGCTGGTCCGCGGCAGCCTGAACACTGCGCCACGGGTCGCGCCGGCGCGGGCGGCCCGTCTGGATCCGGTGGAGGCATGACCACCGTCGTGCTCGCCCTGCTGGCGCTCGCAATCTCGGCCTTGCCGGTGTTCCTGCTGTGCCTCGGCGATCCCAAGCGGCGGCGCACCGCCGGGGAGGGCGGCGATCCAACCGGTCGCAACCGCCGCCTGCTGGTCGCCGCGGCCTGCGCGCCGGGACTTGGTTGCGCGTTGCTGGGCAACAGCGCCGCCTTCATGCTGTGGCTGGGCGGCGCGGCCTTGCTCGGCTGGCTGGCGGCCAGCAGCTTCGCGCGCCGGCCGGGCTGACCGCCGCCGCAGGGGCTGACCACCGGGGCTGGCGGCCGGGCCAACGGCAGCCGCTGACCGTCTCCGCTCTATCGCTGGTGGGATGGATCGCCGACCACATCCTGTTGCGGCATCGGGCTGATCCAGCGGTAGAGTAGGCCGCCCGCCGCGCCGCCGATCAGCGGCGCCACCCAGAACATCCACAGCTGCGCCAATGCCCAGCCGCCGACGAACAGCGCTGGCCCCGTGCTGCGCGCCGGGTTCACCGACGTGTTGGTCACGGGAATGCTGATGAGGTGGATCAGCGTCAGCGCCAGCCCGATCGCGATCGGGGCGAATTGCACCGGCGCACGCCCATGGGTCGCCCCCATGATGACGAACAGGAAACCCGCGGTCAGCACGACTTCGGCGATGAACGCCGCACCCGCCGAATAGCCGCCCGGCGAATGCGCGCCATAGCCGTTGGCGGCAAAGCCCGACGCGACCAGGTCGAAGCCGGGGGCGCCGCTCGCGATGACGTACAGGACGAACGCGCCCAGGATACCGCCCAGAACCTGCGCGATGATATAGGGCAGGACGCCGCTCGCCGGAAAGCGTCCGCCGGCGGCCAGCCCCACCGTCACGGCGGGGTTGAGGTGGCAACCCGACACATGGCCGATGGCATAGGCCATTGTCAGGACGGTCAGCCCGAAGGCGAGCGATACCCCGGCAAAACCGATGCCCAGCTCCGGGAACCCCGCCGCCAGCACGGCCGAGCCGCAGCCGCCGAACGTCAACCAGAAGGTGCCGATCAATTCGGCCGCTAACTTTCGAGTGTTCTCCACGATCCTCTCCGCTCACCGCGCAGCCGAATTCGTGAAGCACCACATTGATCGCGGCGGAAATACGGGGTTTGCCCAAGCGGCGCGGGGGTGCCGCCGCATCGGCAGGCGCTGCTGGCCACGCCGGTCCCCAGCGCGGCCGAATTTTGCCGGATACAGGCCGGCCACACGGTACCCGAGGCCAAATGGCCCCGGTGGAAGGCTCCCCTAGAACAGCTTGCGGACGCCCAGGCGGATGGATCGACCGACCGGATCGAGATAGGCGCCCTGGTATCGGTTCGGCGTCGCACCCGCACGATCGCGCACATTGATGCGGTCATTCAGCAGGTTCTCGACCGCGAACAGCATCGACATCCGCTTCGCCCAGTCGCGCTGAACGATCTTGTCCACCTGCACCGTGCTGTAGAAGACGATCCAGGTTCGGCCCGAGAAGCGAAGGTCAGCATCCGGCAGGTCGCTGCTGATCCGCGACGGTCCTTGCAGCCGCGCATAGGTGCCCACCGTGGCGGGCCCGGCATTGAGCCCCAGCGTCACGTCCATCTCCCAGCGCGGCCGTCCACCTTTCCCGTCCAGCGTCGCCCCGTCGAGCAGGTCGAACGCCGGGGTGTCCGGACGCAAGGTCACGAAGTCGTCGAGACGGAATGTCGTTGAAATACTTGCGGTAAATGTCGGACGCGGCTTCGGCGGTGGTGGTGGCGGCGCGCTGGCGTCTGCGGCATCCGCCTCGGGCGGCGGCGGTGCCTTGCCCAGCGGAACGGTGAGGTTGGTGGTCAGCCGCAGCTTGCGCTCGCGCTGACGCGTAATGTTGATGGAGCGGAGATCGACCGTGGAGAATGATCCGTCGGGCGCGCGCAGGAAACGGTCCGCGAACGCGAGCTGCACCGGCAGGATCGCTCCGCCCGGGATCACCGCCAGATTGCGCACGTCGGTTTCAACATAGTCGAGGCTGAACTGCACGTCCTTGTTCTTGATCGGCTGGACGGCCGCGCCCACCGTCGTGATGCGTCGCCTTTCCGGAACAAGCGCGGGATTGCCGCCGCTGATGGCGTTGACCAGCACGCTCCCGCCAGTGGCGAAGTCGAAGAACGGCGTGTTTGGCGCGGTCACCGTCGGCGCGGTGAGAAGCGCGATTGCAGGCGGCGATTGGTTACGGCTAATCGAGGCGGATAGCTGCAGCGCCGGGGCAGGCGCCCAGTTGAGCGCATAGTTGGAACTGGTCAGCTGGCCGAAATGCGACACGTCCGACACCCCGATCATGCCGGTCGCCGTGAAGCGGCTGAGGAACGACGGAAGGTCGAGGTCGGGCGAGGTGATCGGCACCGTCGCCGCGACGCTCGCCCCGCGCGCAACGCGTGTGAAGTCTAGGTCGCTCGTTGTCATGCCCAGCAACCTTCCGGAACTCGTCGACCGCGCATAGTCCGTCGTCACCGTCATCTGCACCGGGCCGGCGGGCAGCCGGATGGCTGGCCCGTTGGCGACCAGATTGCCAACAAGGGTGTTGGTCACGGTGCGGCTGCGATCAACGGTTGTCGACGCAGCGCCGCCGGCGTCGGGCGGGGCCAGCGGGCGGCCCTGCTCGGCGGCAATCGTGCTGCGCACTGCGTCGAAGCTTGAGGTTGCTGTCCAGGACCATCGCCCGATCCGTCCCTGCAACGTGCCGCCGGCATGAAGCGTCAGGCTGGTATCACGTTGCCGCAGAACCGACGGAGCGATCGACGGGTGGCTCGGAAGAAGCCCTGTGCCGCCCGGCGCCTCATCCATCAATCCCGGGGAAAGGCCATTCAACCCACGACTGCGCTGCGCATCCATCGACACATTCAACGATCCGTCGAGCGTTTCGCTAACTGGGGCCGCGAACGTGGTGTCGACGTGGAAGAGATCGACCTGCGGCTGGATGGTGCGGTAGCGACCGGGGTCCACGCTTGCCAGCGGACCGAGCAAGTCCGGATCCGCGGCAATGCCGCGATCGCTCTCGAGCACCCGATTGTGACGAAAGTAGCTGACGTTCAACGTCCGGCGACGCGATCCGTCGATCTGTGATGAATTGGCTTCGATGAAGCTTGTCTCCCCGCCTCCTTCGCTCGTGACGCCCGTCATCTGCTGCGCCATCAGCGCGCGGAAGTTCTTGACGGTGATAAAGTTCATCACACGAACCGTGGGCGCAAAGCCGAACCGTACCGCGTCCTGCTCGGAGAGAATCTCCGTGCGCTCGATCGCTTCGGGCGGGATGCCCTGCAGGTCCGCGTAGCCAGAGATGCGGCGCCCGTTTAGCAGTAGCGCGGCCTCTTCGCCGGTGAACGAGCGTCCCAGCGGGCTCAACCGCTCGATCAGCTGCTTCATGCTGGTCGCGCCCAGGGCACGGATCACATCGGGCCCCAGCACCGCAGCGGGATCAATGTCACTCAGCGCCGATCCGCGAACGCGTTTTCCGGTGACCACGACCGTGGCGTCATCTTCACTGTCAGAGGCGGGCGGTGGGATGGTCGCAGGTGCTTGCAACGGCGCCTGCTGGGCGGATGCGGCAAGCATTGCGAGCAGCGCCGAAACTGTCACGACGTAACAAAACAGTCAGTGGGAACGCGCATTATCACGAGGAAAAGCATCAAGTGACACCCCCAACGTTCCGTATCCATAGACCATGATGATCAGGACATTCTCGATTGGTCTGGATCGTAGCAATGTAAGGCAGCAATGAGGCACGCCTCATACAATACACCGACAGTTGCCGACAAATGTGCAGCAAACTCTGATCTGGTTCGAGCCGCGCTTAATCAGTGTAAGACGACCACACCGAAAACGGTTACCGTGTCAGACATGGGTGCGCTTCCTGATCCATGAGCCGGTACACGTGCGCGTATTGTGCTCGGCTTATCGCCCGGGAGTTACTCTCTGACGTTAGACGGTCTGTGTCTGAGGATCAGCGCGATCAGGACCAGCACGCCGGCCCCTCCCATGCTGACATGAAGCGGGGACAGGCGAACGATAACGGTCGCGATCAAGGCAGCCACGCCCGACTGCAAGGCGCCGTAGAGACCAACGGCGGTGCTGAGCCGGGCTCGTTGGCCCTCGATCGCTTCTGCCATGAATGTCGGGCCGGTAAGCCCCGCACCGAACGCGAGAAGCGTCATCGCGACCAACAGCCCGGCAAGCGGCGTGTCCACGGCGGCGACGGCTATGATCGCCAGTCCGCCAGCAGCAAGAATGGCGGCACCCAGCCGCCGGGCGGCGGCCCCGCGCCACCGGGAGAGAAGCGGTACCGCCAACGTCCCCGCGATTATCGCGCAAGCGATGCCAGAATAGCAGAACCCCGCCTCGGCAGGGGTCAGGCCTATGCCAACGAAGAGAAACGGTGACACCGCGAGGAAAAGCTGAAAGCCGGCGGTGATCAACGCACTCGACAGTGCCAGCCGTACATAGTGTCCATCGCGCAGCACCTGACGATAGGTCAGCATCAAGCCCTCTAGCGGGATCGCTGACTCGCCTGCCCAAGGGCGGGTTTCAGGCAAGAGGTGCGCCGCGAGTACCAGCGCCAGCGCGATCACGGCCGCCAGGATCAGGAACAGTGCACGCCAGCCAGCGAATTCCACCATCGCGCCGCCGATTACCGGCGCCAGCGCCGGAGAGATCAGGGCCACGCTTGTGAGAATTGCCAGCGGCCCCGCAGCACCCCCGATGGGTGCCCGATCGGTCGCCATGACGCGCGCTGCCGAGAGAGTTGCTGAGGCGCCAAGGGACTGCATCGCGCGTCCGCACAGCAGGAGCAAAAGATTGGGCGCGGCCGCGCAGCAGAGCGAGCCAACAAGAAAGGTCACCAGACCGATCATCATCACCGGACGTCTGCCATGTCGATCAGCCAGCGGGCCGCAGATCAGCTGTCCGAGCGCAAGACCTACCGCATACACGGCAATTATCAGCTGAGCGTCACGTGATGTCGCGCCGATGCTGTGCGCGATCATCGGCAGGGCAGGGATGATGATCTGTACCGCGAGCGAGCCAAGCGCGGCGATCCCACCCAGGATGATCAACCGCCATCGCGTGTCATGGCTTGCCGCGGCGGCGTCTGATCCAGCCGTCTTGCCGGTCACCGGCAGACTTCACGCACGTGCGGGAGCAGCGAACAGCGCGACCAGTTCCTTTTTCAGGATCTTGCCGTTGGCATTGCGGGGCAACGGCCCCTCGTAGAACGCAATCCGGGCGGGCACCTTGAATCCGGCGAGCCGCAGGCGCACCCAATCCTGCAACTCCGCTTCGGTAACAATGACGCCCTCGTGCACGCTCACGACCGCGCCAGGCTCTTCGCCAAGCGTTCGGTGTGGGATAGGCACAAGTGCGCAGTCGATCACCGCGGGATGATCGAACAGCACGTTTTCCACCTCGATAGAATAGATGTTCTCGCCTCCGCGGATCACGATGTCCTTCGCCCGGTCCACGATGTACAAGAAGCCATCATCGTCCAGTCGGGCCAGGTCTCCTGTGCGGCACCATCCCTGAACGAAGGTTTCGGCGGTCGCCTCCGGCCGTTGCCAATAGCCACGCACTACCATCGGCCCGCTGACCCACAATTCACCAACCTCACCTACGTTACACGCGCGTACGCCATCGATGTCCATGATCCGCAGCTGCGCAACCGGGACGGCCGGGCCCGCGCTGTCGGGTCGGGCAAGATACTCCTCGCCGTTGTGACTGGTGACGGTGGCGGACGTCTCCGTCATTCCCCAACCGCAACCGGGTGATGCCCCGAAACGCGACTTGATCCGGCGTACGAGATCGGGGGCCGCCGGCGCGCCGCCGTAGGTGATACTTTCCAGAGACGAGAGATCAAATCGATCTGCACTCGGATGCTCGACCAACTGCCACCCGATCGTGGGCACGCCACCGGCATTGTTCACCCCTTCACGTTCGATCAGCGCAAGCGCTTCATCCACGTCCCAGCGGTGCATCAGCACCACCGTATCTCCATTCCACATCGAACCGAGCAACCGGGCGTTGCAGCCGGTCACATGGAAGAACGGGATGGTAAGGAGTACGACCTTGGGCGCCGGCGGAACGGCTGCGCCGCCGCGGCGAAGCGCAGCTCGCATGGTCGCGAAGCTGGAGGAGAAGATGTTCGTCAGCGCATTTCGATGCGTACCCAGAGCGCCCTTCGGCTGGCTGGTGGTGCCGCTGGTATAGAAGATCGTGGCGGGATCGTCCGGGCCCATCGGGACTGATGGGAGGTCGGCGTCCGGCAGGCTTGCCCAAGCGGCGGGCGTGCCGACAACGTCTTCCAGTCGAGGAACCTCGGCCCGAACGTCTGCACAGCGCGTGACGAGCAGATGCTCCAGATCCGCCATGGCACCGGGATGCCCGGTGAGCCGGGCGTGCCGCTCGCCATCGCATAGCAACATGCGTGCACCGCTGTCGGCGAGCGCAAAGGCAAGTTCGTCACCTGACCACCAGGCATTGAGCGGCACGACAATCGCACCGATTGAAAGCGCCGCAAAATAGGCGACCGGCCACTCCGGGAGGTTGCGCATCGCGAGAGCGACACGATCGCCTGGCCTGAGGCCTAGTGCCGTGAGATGGGCGGCAAGCGCCGCAGCTGCCCGGTACCATGCGGCATAGGTGATCCTGTCTTCTCCAAGCACAAGGAAGACCCGATCATCATGACGGCGAGCGTGGGTTGCGAGATCAGTGAAGGTGGACGGCACGTTCTTCCACACGCGCACCGGCACGCCGTCGATCACCGCTTCTGTTATCTCATGCAGAGCCCCGGGCGCACAGAGCTGCGTCATACAATCGTTGAGGGACAGCGCCGGCCACTCTTCGGTTACGCCAACTACTGCAGCCATCGGTACGCGTTCCTTCAACGGAAATTTTGCCGGCTTTACATCTGAAGGCGACCGAGTAGTCAACGAGAGATAATAATAAATCAAGGATACGGTATGGAAGAGAGAGGCGGATTCGACCAGTCAAGGTTGGAGCAGGGGGCGGCGCACTTCCGAACACGGTATGTCGAAAAGGGCGCTCTGCCCAATGTGCAGATCCTGGTCGCGCGGGAGGGGCGGGTGGTGCATCGCTCAAGCGCGGGGGCGGCGCGGGCGGACGGCACGCCGTTAGCTGACGACGCGATCTTCCGAATTGCCTCCATGACCAAACCTCTGACCGCGGTCGCGTTCATGGCACTGGTGGAGGAGGGACGCGTAGCGCTCGACGATACGGTCTCCACGGTTATCCCCGAGTTCGCCAAGCTGCGCGTGTTCGAAAGCGGCGGTGGCGGCGCGCCTTGGGCAACGCGCTCGGCGCCGCCAATGCGGATGATCGATCTGCTGCGACACACATCGGGTCTTACCTACGGCTTTCTCAATCGCACCAACGTCGACGCCGCCTATCGCGCGGAAAAGATACTAGCGCCCGGCGGCGAAAGGGATGACGACGCCTTAGTGGCCGCGCTTGCCGCATTGCCGCTGGAGTTTGCGCCCGGCACGGCGTGGAACTACTCCGTCTCTACCGATGTGCTGGGGATTGTGGTCGCCCGCATCGAAGGTGTGCCGCTGGACGAGGTTTTCCGTCGTCGCATCCTGAAGCCGCTCAAAATGGACGACACCTTCTTCTACTGCCCGCCCGACAAAGTCGAACGGCTGACCGACGCGTGGATGATGACGCCGGCCGGGGCGAAGGTGATCGATCGCGCGATCGACGGGCGGGCGACGCGCGAGCCGCTCTTCAAAATGGGCGGCGGCGGGCTCCTTTCGACCATTTCGGATTATCACCGCTTCTGCGCCATGATGCTGGCTGGCGGAACTTTGGACGGTGCCCGTGTGATCGGGCGAAAGACGATCGAGCTGATGACCCGCAATCACTTGCCCGGCGGCAATGATCTTGCCCAGTTTGCCCGGGCACCCATTGCTGATGCCGGATCGGGTGGAACCGGCTTCGGCTTAGGTGTTGCAGTGACGATTGATCCGGCACGTACTATGATGCCGGGGTCGGCAGGCGAGTATTTTTGGAGCGGGATCTATTCGACTCAGTTCTTCATCGATCCGGTAGAGCGAATTCACGCGATCTTGATGACGCAGCAGATGCCGGTTCCTACCATTCCCGTGCGGCGCGACTTCCGCACGATGGTCTACTCTGCGCTGGAGTGACGGCCGCCGCGATGCGGCGGCCCGTACGCTCTCAACCGACAGATGAGATCTTACCCGGAGCAGCCGCGCCGCCCTTTACCTGCCACGGCTCCCCCACTTTAACGAGGCGGAGGACGCCGTCGGCGACCGGCTCCTTCAGCATGATCCGGCGATCGGTGACGTAATCCTGATGAACTTGCCACGGGTGCTCAACGCCTTGTCGCGGCATGTCTTCTCGCGCGCGGACGACATAGCCAGACGTGAAGGTCTGCATCCACGTGGTTTTCATCGATGCAACGTCTGCCGCCGGCACTGCGATGTCGGCTCCCCGGCGATCAAGCTCTTTCAATACTCGCACCATATAGCGGGCGGCCAGGTCCGCCTTGAGTGTCCACGATGAGCCGGTGTATCCGAAGACGAGGCTGAAGTTGGGAATGTTGGAATACATCGCCCCCTTGTAGATCACCGTATCCTTCAGGTTGATCGGCTCGCCATCCACTCGCAATTGCACGCCGCCGCCGCGTAGCAGCTTCAGCCCGGTCGCAGTGACGACGATGTCAGCCTCGAGGACGCGTCCCGATGCCAGCTTCACGCCCTCGGGCACGAAGCGCTCGACCGTATCGGTAACGACCGAGGCTTTGCCGCGGTGGATCGCCCGGTAGAAGTCACCGTCGGGCGCAAGGCAAATGCGCTGTTCCCACGGCTGATGCTTGGGGGTGAAGTGCGTCATGTCGTAGCCCTGCGGCAGCGACGCCTTGGCCATGCCGATCAGCATCGGCCGGGCCTTGGTTGGGTCCTTCATCATTCGCTGACGCATCTTGCGGGACGTCAGGACATTCTTCCAGCGTACGGCCGCACCCGCGACATTGGCGGGCAACAAGGCTTTCAAACGGTTCGCTTCCTTATCGCGGCCCGGGCGGGCGACGATGTAGCTTGGCGAGCGCTGAAGCATGGTCACGTGCTCCGCCGTCTGCGCCATCGTCGGGATCAGCGTGACGGCCGTGGCCCCCGATCCGATCACCAGGACCTTCTTGCCCGCATAATCGAGGTTTTCGGGCCAGAATTGTGGATGAACGACTTGGCCGGTAAAATCCTCCTGGCCCTCAAACACGGGATTGTGGCCCTCCGTATAATCGTAATAGCCGGAGCCCATATACAGGTAGCGTGCGACGAAGTTCACGCGCGTGCCATCCTTCTGCTCCGCGCAAACACGCCAGCGCGCGCGCTCGCTGCACCAGTCGGCACTGATCACGCGGTGGCCGAGCCGCAGGCGCTGCCGGATGCCAAAGCGATCGATCGCCTCGCCAATGTAATCCTTGATCTTGCCGCCGGCCGCGATCGCGTCCTTGTCTCTCCAGGGGAAGAAGGAGAAGCCCAGCGTATGCATGTCGCTGTCCGAGCGGATGCCCGGATAGCGGAACAAGTCCCACGTTCCTCCAATGTCATCTCGACCCTCGAGCACCACGTAGCTTTTGCTCGGTAGTTTCATTGCCAGCCATGCCGCGCCGCTGATCCCCGACAGGCCAGCGCCAACAACAACAACGTCAATTCCGATCTCATCCATTCCATTGCTCCCGTCGCGCGCCGCAGCGCTCTCGCCCGACATACCGATGTCTTTAGTCTGCTTAATTGTTGGTAGCCCGGGACGCGGCGGTAGCCGCTAGCGCCTGGCCCGCGGCAGTGCGCGGCGTTGTCGGGTGGCTGGCGGAAAGGCCGCCGTCGATGGCAATTGCCTGTCCATTGACGAATGAGGCAGCCTGCGAGGTGAGGAACATCGCAAGGCCGGCGACCTCTTCCGGCTGGCCTGGGCGGCGAAGGGGATTGGTGGCCCCGACCATCTTGCCCAACCCCGCGGCGCGTGCCTGATCGATGTACTTTTGGGTCATGTTGGTCTCGATCAGGCCGGGGCAAATTGCGTTGACGCGGACATTGGTGCCGGCCAGCTCGAGCGCGGACACCTGGACGAGATTGATCAGGCCCGCCTTGGACGCGGAATAGGCTGCCGGCCCTGCGCCCGCGCGAAGCCCTGCTACCGACGCAGTGCAGGTTATCGCACCTGCTCCGTTCCGTGCCATCACTGGAGCCGCGTGCTTGATCGCGAGCGCGGGGCCGACGAGGTTTACCCGTAGCACCGTCAGCCATAGTTCGGGATCGGCTTCGCTCACCGGTGCGGGGCCGCCAGTAATGCCTGCGTTGGCGAAGAAACCGCGTAGCACGCCGTGGCGCTCAGCCTCTGCGACTAGTTCGCGCACATGCGCTTCATTGCCTGCGTCGCCACGAAGGGCCTTGCACATTCCGTCAGCAATTTCGGTGGCGAGCGTGTCGACACCCTCGGCAATGTCGCTCGCGATAACTTTCGCGCCCGCCTCGGCGAAGGCTCGCACGCTGGCGCGCCCAATCCCCGACGCCGCCCCGGTCACAATTACGACCGACCCGTTCCACTCGTTCTGCATGCCACCCTCTCCACCATACCGGTTTCTTTATTCCTGCTGTTTGGCATAGCTCGGCGACAAGCACAATCGCCTTGGAATGACGGCTCAGTGGGTTTGTGTTAACGATAGTTATGATGAATGCGACCGACGTCCCCGACAGCAAGACCGCCAAGTTCAAGGCGCGTCGTGACCGTCTGATTGATGCTGCCGCGACCTTGATCAATCAGCACGGGCTGAAGGGCATGACGTTCGCGAACGTTGCTGCGCTGGTGGACATGAACCAGAACAGCCTTGCCTATTATTTCAAGCGCAAGGAGATGCTGGCCCACGCCGCTTATATGGAAACGCTCGGGCGGATCGCCGACAAGGTTGCCGAAGCTGCGGCACGCCCCGATCCTCGAGCGCGTCTGGCGCATTATCTCCACCTCGTCTTCGCCTCTCAACGGGGAATACGCACCGGGGAAGAGCGGCCGATGACGGTGTTGACCGGGATGAGTTCGCTTCCCGAACCCTATCGCACCGAGGCGACGGAGCTGTACCAGTCGGTGCTTCGCGGCATGCGCGAATGGTTCGGCCCAGCGGGCCGAACGGAGGAGCTGGCGGCCAACATTGCTCGCGCGCACGTCGTCATGGAAGGGGTCCTCTGGCTGCCCGTCTGGCTTCGCTTTCACGCAATTGAGGATTTCGACCGGGTCCAGCGCCGCATGTTCGAATTTTGGGAACGCGGCGTCGCACCGAAGGACAGTCCGCTGATCTATATGTCCTTCTCGAAAGAGGCGACCGAGCCACGGCCCGACGTCGACATCGACGCGTTTCTGCGGGCCGCAACTCGCCTGATCAATCGCGATGGATACCGCGGCGCGTCGGTCGATCGTATTGCAGCCGAACTGCGCGTTACAAAGGGTAGCTTTTACCATCATTTAGAGGGCAAGGACGATCTGGTGCTCGCTTGCTTCCGGCGTAGCTACGATACGATTGCGCGTGCGCTGGACGACGCAAAAGCGGCCGGCGGCAATATGTGGGACCAGCTCTCACGCGCGATGACCGCCCTCATTGAAGTGCAGTTCTCCGGTGATGGCCCGCTGATGCGCACGACGGCACTTGCGACGTTGCCGGCGACGCACCGCGGCGAGGTTATCGGCCAGTCCAATACCATCGCTCTTCGTTTTGCCGGCGTGATTATCGATGGGATCACTGAAGGTTCGCTCCATGCAGTCGATCCGTTGATCGCGAGCCAAATGGCGATGTCGATGCTGAATCGAGCGGTGGATCTGCAGGATTGGGCTGCACGTGCCGGGCACGTGCGGGCCACCTCGATCTACGCCGAGATCTTCGCGCATGGTTTGCTGCCTGATGCCTCGGGCGCGGCATAACCGCGCCCGAGACTTGGATCAGAACTTCTTGGTGACCCCAACCTTCCACTGACGGCCAAGCGCATTGCCCGTGAACGGATCGTAATTGAGGTCGAGCCGCGCGAAGCTCGGATCGCGATCGGTGATGTTCAGCATTGAAAAGCTGACCGTGGTGCCGTCGATCGGCTCTACTCGGAGCGTGAAATCAACTGTCGCCCAGTCGGAAATCCGCTGTCCGCGGGCAATGACGGGGGCTCCCGGCAGTTCGCGCCGCGGCGCGAAAGGTGATGCCCGCTGATCGACGTAGCTGTCGACATAGTTGAAGGTGAAACGCGCGTCGATCCGGTCTACGCCGAACTGAGCATATGCTTGCCCGCGCCAGCGGGGGATCGGATAGGCGCTGGTCTGGTAGTTGAGCTTGCCCACGGCATTGAAGGCCGGCTGCACCAGGACGCCTTCGACCACCTGATCGCTGGTCTCATAGTCGATGACGTAAGTGGCAGTGACACCCAGACCGAGGCGCCCGCCGAGAACGTCCTCCTGATCGTAACTTGCCAAGAAATCCAGGCCCGAGTTCGTAACCTTCGCGCCATTCAAATAGAAGGTGTCGAGCCTCGCGACATTGTTGATGCCGCACGCGCCGTCGAACGTGAATCGTGCTTGGAGGGCGGCGAACGCGGGATTATTGCAGTTCGCCGATCCGTTCGCCCCAAATAGGGCGTTCGTCATTCCGGAAACAGGATCGGCGCCGATCAGGTCGGTCAATTCGTAGCGGAAATAATCTACGCTGAGACTAAGGCCCCCCGTCTTGATGATGGCGCCGGCCGAGTAGTTCGTCGCCTTCTCAGGGCGCAAATTGGCATTGTTGTAGACGCGTACGGCGCGCGAGGAGCTGCCGATCACTTGCAGCGACGTGACGAAGCCGTCTTGGAGCAGCGTGTCGGGCGGCCCGCGGAAGGTCGTTCCGACCGACCCGCGCAAGGCTAACCAGTCGGTAGTTTGCCAGCGCAGGGTCGCCTTCGGGTTGAAGGTCGATCCGACACCGCCACCATAGTCTTCGTATCGCGCGGCAAGCTGGAGGTCGAGCGTATCGAAGATGGGCGCACGCACCTCGGCGAACAGCGCGTATACGTCACCGGTAACCGACAGCGGGCGGCTGGATCCGAGATAGGCCAATGGTCCCGGCTGCGGCGAGCAGTTCAGATTACCCGTGACCGGGGTATCGAGACACGGCGTGACATCCAGGTTGTTGAAGGCGCCATAGGCGGAATCATAGGAATCGCGGCGATACTGCCCGCCAACCGCGAACGCGACGTCCCCACCGGGAAGCGTTATCGGTGTGCGACCGCTGATCGATGCCTCCGCAACGAACAGCTGTGTCGTGAAGGTGCTGCGGGACTGCTCGTAAAGCCAGCGTGATAGTTCCGGCGGATTCGCAACCGCGGCATTGTAGCCTGGGTTGGCCGCGCCGGTAACGGCATTGCCATCGATCGCGTTGCTGAACGGGTTCAGGAACTGACAGCCGCCAGTGCCTGCCGCGCCGCTGACGCGGTTGCAGTCCGGCCCGCCAAAGCCACGCAGACCCAGTTGCACCCGGTCGACGATCGTATCCAGGTTCATCGTCTGGCGCGTGTAGCGATGATACATGCCGGACACGTCGAAGTTGAGGGCGTCGCTCAGCGCGCCGGTCAGAGCACCGGTGAAGCGGATCGACTCTGACTCACGCCAGCCCGAACTGTCGACGCCATTGGCGCCCCCCAGAAGGAACGGTCGAAATAATAGTGCTGGGAAGGTCGCGCCAGCGACCGGAATGCCTGCCACGGTGGTCGGCAGTGCACCAGGGTTCGCTGCGGCGTAGGCCGCGTAGCCCGGGTTGCTCGCCGGTACAAAGAACCCGGCCTGTGCCGTCGGGCCGAAGCTGCCGGGCAGCGTGTAGGCTGATGGTCGCTGTAGGATGGTATACGAAGGCGAGCTGCGCTGATGCGGAACTTCCGACCAGCCGTAGAGCGCGGACACCTCCAGCTCTATATCGGGTGTCAGGTCGACGCCCACCTCAATATAGGCCTGTAGGCGGTTCTCGGTATCAGTCAGTGCATTGAAGCCCAGATACTGGTTTGCGCAGCGCTGATTGGCGACCCCGTTGTTGGCGAGCGCAATGCCTCCCAGCGGGACGCAGCCCGCGTCGAGACGAAGACCGGCGGCTGGCGCTCCATTACCGAACACCGGCAGGAACACGCCGGGGTTGCCGCTCTGGGTGAAGCCATTCTCGGGGTTGTTGGTGTATGAGCCGATCGCGAAATCACGGTCGGTGACGAGAAGCTCGCTGCGGTGCTGATATCCGAACGAAGCCAACACACGCAGGCCGTTTTGATTGTGTCCGAAGGCCGCGCTGGCGGTCCAGTCACCGTTGGAGCCCTTGATGCCCTTGTAATCGCCGCTCACCACCAAGCCTTTAAGCGACCGATTGGTGATGAAGTTGACCACGCCAGCGATTGCATCCGAGCCGTAGGTCGCTGCCGCACCGTCCTTCAGGATGTCGATACGTCCGATCGCCGCGAGCGGCAGCAGGTTCACGTCCACCGTCGGAACGCCGTTTCCTGCGCGTACCAGGCGACGGCTGTTCAGAAGGACCAGGGTACGCGAAGGGCCGAGCCCACGCAGGTTAATGCTGGCAATGCCTTCAGCGCCTTGACTGCGATTGTCGAACTGATTGGAATCGCCGAGCGTGCCGTTGGCGACTGGCAGCGCCTTCAGCAGCTCCACCACGCTGGGGCTGCCCTGACGCTGAAGCTCGCCGGCGGTAATAACGTCTACGGGAAGGGCGGAGTCCTCCCGTTGCCCGCGTATAAGAGAGCCGGTCACGATGATGTCGGCGGCCGTCTGTTCGTCGAGCGGGGGCTGTACCGCCGTCGACTGCGGCGGCGTGACGGACGGCGCAGGCGCAGGCACCGTGCCAGCCGGTGGAGCGTTTGTATCAACCACTTGAGCGAAGGATGCCGCGGGAGCGGTAGTGAGCAGGGCGCCGCTCATGAGCAGCCAGGAACGCAACCGCATTATTCATCTTCTCCTTGGGACCCCGATCTTGCGCGGGTGTGTGTTGAGCGAGGATGGCCCGCCAAGGACTTGGCGGGTTGCTTAGTCAGGTGTTGGGCAGCACCGTCGGTGAGAGACGGGTGGGCTCACCGGCGCGCGCGGATAGATCTTCCACCACAGCTCCCTCGCGCACTCGGCGGACGTTTTCCTCATGCCGAGCGCGGTCGATCCGGTAGAACGACAGAAAGACAATGGCGATCGCCCACAGGATCGCGATAGCCGGCATGTAGAGACCGACAAGCCGGTCGATCACTGCTGGCGGAACTTGCCCGGGAATGGCTTTCTCTGGAAACCCGGACACGCTCAACAGCAATCCGGCTCCGAGCACGCCGAACCCGCTAGTACAGGTTTTCATAAAGGCGTTAGCGGCGAAGAACGTGCCGGCGGAGTGCCGTCCCGTGCGGACCATGCTGTCCTCGACGACATCTGCGATCATGGCACTCGTCATGATCTGAGACGTCGCGGAGAAGGTGCCGAACACGGTGGCGAAAGCGAAAAGGGTCAGGACCAGCGGGCCTTCAGGGTCAATCGGCATAAACAGACCGAGCTGGCGCAAAAACAGCGGCATCAAACCGATCGAGACACCCAAAACCGCTGCGGTGACCGCTACCGCGCGCTTGCCGTAGCGCCGCGCCGCACGGGGCGCGAGGAACAAGGCGATGAGCGCAGCAATGACGCCGTCGAACGCCAGCAATCCCATGCTTTTGGGGCTGAGCTGCCACACGTACGTGCCGAGATAGACGGCCATGGAGGCATAGAGCCCGGCGGCGGAGAACTTGAGTACGCCGAACGCGAGCAGTGCCTGGAAACCGCGGTGGTTCAGCGTACTCAGCATCTCGCTGAAATGCTGGCGGAACGATCGATTGCCACGAGCAGGCGGTTGCGGTGCAAGCTTGCCGCGAGCCTGCGTGCCGAACGCGCAGACTAGGATCGCACACAGCGTGAGCGCACCGCCGATGACGCCGAGTTGTTGGTAACCCTCAGGATTGAGCTGGCCCACCGGATATTGCGCGGTAGGACGAAGCAGGACGAAGAACAGCAGGGTCGCGATGCCTAGCCCGCCTACGTACCCAAAGAAATATCGCCACGTCATCAGCGACGTGCGCTCGTCATAATCCTCCGTCAGCTCCGGCGTGAGCGCGGCTGATGGCAACTCGTACAGGTTGATCGAGATCCGACCGAGCGTGGCGACGGCGAGGATGTACCAGAACAGCGCGTCATGGCTCCAGCCTTGCGGCGGGTTGAACATCAGCCAGAAGCACAGCGCCGTCGGAAGAGCCGCGGCATACATGAATGGATGTCGCCGACCCCAACGCGATCGCAGGTTGTCACTGATATGACCCAAAATCGGATTGCTGATCGCATCGATGACCAACGAAGCCATGAGTGCGGCCGAGACGATGCCCGCCGGCACGCCCATCACCTGGTTGTAGAAGATCAGGAGATACGATCCGAAGGCAACAGTTTGCGCGCCTTCCGCGAGCGAGCCCACGCCGAATAGCAGCTTTGTGCGTGCGCCAAGGGGAGCCCCTGGCGGCACACCGCGCGCCGTACTTTTCCTCTCCAACACAAACCTCTGTTCTATCGTAGGCTTGGGCTCAGCGTACCGCTTTCTTTAATTCGGACAATATAAAAACGCAGTGCGGGGCATTCGCACAGCGCATAGTTCATCGATCCAGCCCGAGAATGGCTCTGGCGGACGTATCGTGGGTGCTGGAGGGGTGACGAACCAAATCGATAGCCTTCGACGAGCGACGGCTTTTCCGGTCGCAGGCGTCCTATCTGGCGCCGGGTTGCCGAGGACCGCACCAGCGAGCGGTCGTCGCGGCGAGGAGTTCATCGTCTCCAACCGGCGTTTGCTGGCGGTCCTCCTCAGTGAAGGACAAGAGGAGCTCAGATGGGACGCTGTCCCATTGCTTCGCCGAGGCGAACGGGCCGTTCCGGCGCCCAATCTTCGTCGAAGACGACTGTGTCTTGCTGGAACAGCATCACGATTGTCGAGCCGAGCAGGAAGCGCCCCATTTCCTCCCCCTTCTTGAGCACAATCTGCTGATCGTCATAGCGCCACTCGGAGACGGTGTTGTTGCGTTTGGGATTGACCACGCCGTGCCAAGCCGTCGCCATGCTGCCCACGATCGTGGCACCGACCAGCACCATTACGAAAACGCCATGGTCCCTGGATTCAAATACGCAGACCACTCGCTCGTTGCGCGCAAAAAGGTTCGGGACGCCTCGTGCGGTGACCGGGTTCACCGAGAATAGGGCGCCCGGCACGTAGATCATTCGCCTTAACCGGCCCTCGCAGGGCATGTGCAGGCGGTGGTAATCCTTGGGCGACAGATAGAGGTTGGCGAAGCTGCCGTGGCGGAATTCTGCCGCGAGCGCCGCATCGCCGCCGACCAGCTGAGTGGTGGTGAAACGATGTCCCTTGGCTTGCACGATGTGATGGTCATCAATCGCGCCGAACTGGCTGATTGCGCCATCCACCGGGCTGACGAAATCCGCGTCCGCCATCGGCCGAACGCCGGCGCGCAGGGCGCGCGTGAAGAAGTCGTTGAACGTCGTGTAGCTGGCGAGATCCGGATTTTCCGCCTCGCTCATGTCGACACCATATCGCGCCGCGAACAGACGGATCAGGCGCGTTGTCACCGTGCCCCCCTTCATGCCCGCGACACGACCGGCGAGGGTGGTCAGCCCCTGTTTGGGCAGGGCATATTGCAGCAGGACTTTGAGGCGGTCTGTCATCAACGGCCGCTATAGGGTGGCTTTGCCGCCAGCGTCAGCCGAAATCCCGTGCGCTGAGCACGCGGACGTTGGGGACAATTGCCTTTCGGAGAACAGCGCCCGTCGCACCACGCGGGGTGATTACCCCAGCAGATCCTCCACCTTGTAGAAGCGCGCGGCCGCGCCGGCGAACAGATCGCGCTTTTCGTCGGCGCTGGCGCCTTGGGCGATCAGCTTGAAGGCATTCCACAGCGTGGCATAATCCGCGCCCCAGCGATCGACGGGAAAATTACTCTCGAACATCGCGCGGCGTGCGCCAAAGGCGGCGATGCTGGTCTCGACATAGGGGCGGAACAGTTCGGCCAGCCGTTCGGCCGTGGTGCGTGTCTCCGGTCCCAGTTCGCCAAGCTTGCAGAACGGCATGGCCAGTCCGCCCAGCTTGATCGTCACGTTGGGGCAGGTGGATAGTTCCTCGATCGCCGCCTTCCACGTCGCGAACCGGTCATCATGCCGTCCCGCATAGATACCCAGGCCGAGCGGGGTGCCGACGTGATCCAGCACGATCGGCTGTTCCGGAAAAGCGCGCGCTAGCGCGGTCACTTCGGGGATCTGAGGTTCCAACACCCAGGCATCGAAGGTCAGGCCGCGCTTGCCCAGTTCCGCAAAGCCTTCGCGGAACGTCGCGTCGGCATAGAGGGCAGCGGGGGCGTGCCCGAGCGGCCCCAGAACGTCGGAATCCGCGTCATGAGCGCCGATGTGGCGGATACCACGGAACCGCCCGTTCCCCGCCGCGATTTCTGCGTCCAGCACGGCGCCGACCGCCGGGCCCAGCGTCAGATCCGCCTGGCCGACGATACCAATACAGGCGTGGAATGGACCGTAGATCCCGCTTGCTGCTTGCGCCGCGACGCCGTTCACGAATTCCACTTCCCCCACCGGCTTCATTTCGGGTGGTCCGTCGGCCCGATAGAATGCCCCGCACTGAAGAAAGACGGTGCCGATCACATTATGCCCGCTGTGGCGGCAGTCGCGCAGGAGCTCGTCGAACAGGTAGCGCGGGCTCTGCTTCATGATCGCGCCGAAGGGGTGGCTACTCTCCCTCGCAGCCGACTGGACAGGGGTGAAGTCCCACAGGTGGTGGTGCGGATCGATGATCGGCAGATCCGGTTCCAGCACGTCTTCGATCATATCTGTCCCTTCCGGTCCGCCCAATAAGGTTCACGCAGCTTTCGTTTGAAGATCTTGCCGGAATCCTCGCGCGGTCGTGCCCGAGGTGTAGATGATCGTTGAAGAGGCATCCGCCGGCGCCGCTGCACGGGGAGGGGTGGCATCAAACAATGCCCCCAGCGCGTTACCTCGACCGGCGGGCGCATGGCATCGGGCCTCATCGGGCGTGTAGTGCCAGTCGACTGGCACCGCATATGCACCGACATTTGGTGCGTCCCGCTCGCGATCCAGCCCATCCGCGCTCTCCCAACAACACGACCGTGGCGGGCTCATCGTAACGCAAGTCCTGACGGTCGTGGGTGGCATTTCAGCGCTTCATGCCCGACCTGTCCAGTCAGTTACCACCTGCCGTACGAAGAACGTCACATGGGTGCGGCAAGTCAGCGCCGCGGACACAGCAGGGCTAGCTGTCTGCGGCCTTCATCTTCGTTCCTCTCGATCTCTGTGAACGGGCATTCCCGTTTCAGCCGTCACGGGCGCCGCGTCATAGCGGGGGCGCCCGCGGATCGCCCGCGCGGCCCGCCCGGCCGCGCGGACACGCGGTGACAAAAGGGACGCTTGATGAGAGCCGCCTTCAATTCATTTCCTCTGCGCACCGCCGCGTTACTGGCAGGCTGCGCCGCGCCTTCGCTCTCGGCGCACGCACAGACATTGTCCGACGCCGCCGCTTCCGTCGCGGCCCGGATGCAGACCGGCGCGGCGCCCGTGGCCCCGGGCAAGGCGCCGCCGCGGGCCGCCGCGGCGAGCGCAGCCGCGCCGCAGTTCACGCGCGATAATGGGGCGCCGATCGGCGAGAATCGGCACTCCAAAACGGCCGGTGACATGGGTCCGGTGCTGCTCGAGGACGCGCATCTGATCGAGAAACTAGCCCGGTTCGATCGCGAACGTGTGCCGGAACGTGTTGTCCACGCTCGCGGGACAGGCGCTCTCGGCGTGTTCAAGGCCACGGCTGATATCTCCGACATCACCAAGGCGTCGCTCTTTGCGCCGGGCAAGGAGACGCCGGTGTTCGTCCGCTTTTCAACCGTGATCCACGGCCGCGACAGTGCCGAGTTCGCGCGTGACCCGCACGGCTTCGCGACGAAGTTCTACACCGACCAGGGAAACTGGGACCTGGTGGGCAACAATCTGCCCATCTTCTTCATTCGCGACGCAATCCAGTTCTCCGATATGATCCATTCGCTGAAGCCCGATCCGGTGCTGAACAAGCAAGATCCCAACCGCTTCTTCGAGTTCTTTTCAACCACGCCCGAAGCGACCAACATGATTACCCAGGTGTGGACCAATTTGGGCACCCCCGCCTCGTATCGCACGATGGATGGCAATGGCGTGCATGCGTTCGCGCTCGTCAACGCCAAGGGCGAAAGGGTGTTTGCGAAGTTCCGCTGGATTAGTCGCCAAGGTGTCCGCAACTACAAGGCGCATGAGGCGGTGAAGGCCGGCTTCAACTACCTGACCGACGATCTGTACGCGGAGATCGGCAAGGGAAACTTCCCGTCCTGGGATCTGATGATCCAGGTGATGCCCGAGACTGAATTCGCGAGGCTGAATTACAACCCGTTCGACGATACGAAGGAATGGCTGGGCGTTCCGTTCCGCAAGATCGGCGAAATGACGCTGAACAAGGTACCCGACAATTTCTTCGAGTGGACCGAACAGTCCGCTTTCGCGCCATCGAACATGGTGCCGGGCATCGAACCGTCGCCTGACCGCATGCTTCAGGGGCGGTTGTTCTCCTACGCCGATACGCAGCGTTATCGCGTCGGTGCCAACGTCATGTCGCTGCCGGTGAACAAGCCGCGTGTGCGGGTTGTGAACAACAATCAGGACGGTTTTCTGAACAGTTCGGGTCGCAGCGACAGCGTGAATTACTTCCCGTCTGCGGTCGCGCCAAAGGCGACCGCGGACGAGTTCCGCAACTCCACCTACACGGTGAATGCCGTCGTGGACTCCAAGCCAATTGCGAAGACCAACAACTTCGAACAGGCCGGCATCTTCTATCGGTCGCTGCCGGAGGTGGAGCGGGCCGATCTGATCGAGAACCTGGCGGGTGATCTGGGTCAGGTTCGGTCGGATCGTACCCGAACGATCATGGTGAGCTATTTCTACCAGGCCGATGCCGATTACGGCACCCGCGTCGCCAGGGCGGTCAATGTTCCGCTGGCCGAGGTGAAACGTGCCGTGGCGGAATATCGCGCCGCTCATCCGGAGCAGTACGCGAACTGACGCCTGCCCCGTCGCCCGGCCTTGTTCTTATCTCCGGGGCCGGGCGGCACCCCTTGCTTAGGATCCTTCCCGATGTTCTCGTTGATCGCCGCGGCCTTGCTCGCCAGTGCAAGCGCCTCCACCGCACCTGCCACTCCCCACACCCTGCCGCAGCCGGAGCGGCGTCAGGAACTGCTGTTTGAAGCTGCACGCCTGGGTCGCACAGATATGGTCGAGCCGCTGATCGCCGCCGGTGCTGACATCAATGCGCATGATCGTCGTGGCTTCACCCCGCTGATCCTCGCCGCTTATTCTGGCCATGCCGCCACGGTAGAGGCCCTGATCGCTGCGGGAGCCGACCCGTGCAAGCCGGACGCTACCCAGGGCAATACCGCCCAGATGGGGGTAGCCTTCAAGGGCGAGGATGCCATTGCGGAGCGGTTGCTGAAGGCGGGCTGCGACGTGAACATGCGCAACAAGGCCGGACAGACGGCATTGATGATGGCCGCCTTGTTCAATCGCTCCCGGCAAGTGGATCTGCTGCTCGCTGCAGGAGCGGACGCTATGCTAGCCGATGCGTCCGGCCGGACCGCATCCGCAGTGGCCGCCGCACAGGGCAGCGACGAGCTGGCGACCAAATTGTCGAAGAAGCGTCACTGACCCCACCAGCCTGAACGCGGCGCCCCGCACGTGAACAGCACGGCGACGCCCTCAACCAATAAGCGCATGTTGGCATCTGGCTAGCGGGCGGAGCGCAGATGAGTCTGCCGCTCCTTCCGCCAGCCATGGCGTTGTCCGCGCCGCTCAGTGCTTTTGCTGCGTGAGCCGATCCACCCAGGCAATGCCGACTGCCGATACGATGAACACCATGTGGATTATGGTTTGCCAGAGGACGGCTGTCTCCGTCACTCGCCCGGTTGGTTGACCGATGGCGCCAGCCTCGATGAAGGTTCGCAGCAAGTGGATCGAGGATATGCCGATGATCGCCATGGCGAGCTTCACTTTCAGCACACCGGCGTTGACGTGGCTCAGCCACTCCGGCTGATCGGGATGACCGTTCAGCCCCAGTCGCGATACGAACGTCTCATAGCCGCCAACGATCACCATCACCAACAGGTTCGAGATCATCACGACGTCGATCAGCCCGAGTACGACCAGCATGATCTGCTGCTCGGTGAACTCCCAGCTGTGCATTACCAGATGGGTCAGTTCCTTCAGGAACAGGAACACATAGACGCACTGTGCGACGATCAGCCCGACGTACAGGGGCAACTGGAGCCAACGGGAACTGAAGATCAAAAACGGCAGCGGCTTCAACTTGGGGGAGGCTGCCGTGGTATCGAGATTCGTCATTATATCCTTTGCCTGTAAAACGCATATTTTGGCGTCAGAGGGACGCAGTTGGCGTGTCGGGCGGGGTTTCGCCCCTGGTCTTCCACAGGGAGTAGATGATCCCCGCCGCAATCAGCGCGAACGTCACGCCGAGACTGACGGCTGGCGGGAATTTTTCTCCTCCCAGAAGGAAGTCGGTCACGAAGATCTTGGTGCCGATGAACACCAGGATCGCGGCCAGCGCATATTTGAGATAGTGGAAGCGGTGCACAAGGGCGGCGAGCGCGAAGTACAGCGCCCGCAGGCCCAGGATCGCCATGATGTTCGACGTATAGACGATGAACGTGTCGGTCGTGATGGCGAAGATCGCCGGAACGCTGTCGAGCGCGAACACCAGATCGGCCAGGTTGATGACCACCAGCGCCAGGAACAATGGCGTCGCCGCCGTGACCAGCTTGCCAGTCCGGGTATCAGCTACCTTCACGAAGAAATGCTGCCCGTAAAGCTGCGGCGTTACCGGAATGTGGCGCGAGATGAAGCGGACGAGTGGATTGTTGCCGACATCGATCGGACTGTCGTTGCTGAAGAACATCTTGATCCCGGTGAACACCAGGAACGCGGCGAAAATGTAGAGCACCCAATAGGCTTCGGCCAGCAATGCAGCGCCGCCGGCGATCATCATCCCTCGCAGAACAATGACGGCAATGATGCCCCAGAGGAGGGCGCGATACTGGTATTTCGCAGGTATGGCGAAATAGGAAAAGATCAGGCTGATGACGAAGACATTGTCGATCGACAGCGCCTTTTCGATAAAGAAGCCGGTATAATATTGGATGCCGGATTCGGCGCCGCGCGCATACCAGATCCACGCACCGAACAGCAGCGCCACCCCGATGTAGAAGGCGGAAAGTCGCAGGCTCTCGGCAATGCCCATCTCGCGATCTTCCTTGTGAAGGACACCGAGATCGAACGCGGTCAGGGCAACGACCAGCGCCAGGAAAGACAGCCAGAACCAGGCAGGCGTGCCCAGCCCGTCAAAAAATAGAAAGTCCATCAGGTATCTCGTTCAGCGATAACGACGATCGTTCATGCGGACAGCGTCCAGCGGCCCATTCAGCACGCCGGGAGCAATGGCATGGGCGAGGATGGGGTGTGGCAAAGAGCCGACAGGCGCGTGCGCCAAGCGATCGCGCGGGCGTGCCGCGGCGTCATCAGCAGGGACATTCGGGGGTTCAACGCAACTTCCTCCATATGACCAACAGGGTCACCAGAGAAATCCGAGCTGAAGCAGGCAGAAGCCGGGCCAAACAACATCGGATTTTCCGATGCGGTCCGACATCACGAGAACTGTCTCGCCAGAGGGGCCCGGGCCGCTCTGATTTGATGCCCCAGAGCGCCCCAATTGTCAATCTGAAGCGTCTGTCGGACAGGCGCGGCGACAGCCCAGAACCATGTCGACGACAGTCTCAGACCAACCTGGAAGTGGCCACCGAAGCACGCACGTTTTAGGCGTTGGACGGTCGCCGGACAGTGATCGCAATCCAGGGACCTCGCCCATTTTCGTAGCCGCCGCCGGTATATTCTACGACAGACTGCACGTCCCGCGCTCCCGACGCTGAATATGCCCGTCTGAGCGCAGCCTGATCCGGATGATTGAAGTAGCGACCGACCCGGTCGCGCGCAGGTGTCCCTCCCGCCTTATAGCTGGCGAAATGCAGCCCACCCGGCTTGAGCGCCTCAAAGACTCGCTCAAGTATTTGCGGGAGCGCTTCGGCAGGTACGTGCAGCAAACTGGCGTTGGCCCAGACGGCGTCATAGGCTCGCACGTCCGTGAGTTCGCCGAACTGCATCACCCGTACTGGGCGGCCCAGCCTCAATTGCGCCTTCGCAGCCACGGCTGCGCTACCGTCAGTCGGCTCCACGCGAAAGCCTGCCGAGACCATCGCTTCTGCGTCGCGACCGCCTCCGCACCCCAGTTCAAGCACGCGGGCGCCACTCGGGAGCATCTCCATGAACGGCGCCAGCCAGCGACTTACACCGCCGTTTCCGCTCGCGACGTATTCAGGCGCCTCCGCGTCGTAATAGGCAATCGTCGCCGGATCAGAGGCTTCGCCTGCCTGTTCGGGAGCAGCCATATCAAGACGTTATCGAAAAATCCCAATCATGTATTGCCTCAATCCTGACCTCTCGAACTGATGGATCAACTGCCCTAACTGCGAGCAATCGCTGCCAACTGGGCCAGCCGTGAGGCGCTCGGCCGCGTTTCGTGAAGAAGCAGCGACGCTGCGTAAGAAATATTTTCGCAACGTAAAAACAATCGGGCCGTCACGAAACTGGGCCAACGACCCCCTCGACGAGATCAAGGGTTCGGGGGAAACATGTTTTTCAAGACGGCGCGTTCGCGCCTGTTGGTCGGCTGCGCGATGCTGTGCGCACCTGCAATTGCTCAAGCTGGTCAGGTCACGGGAACGGTTTCCGACGTGAGCGGTACGCGCACGCTGCCGAGTGCCGAAGTGACGATCGTGGAGCTCGGCCGCACCGTGGAAGCCGACACCAGCGGGCGCTATCGTTTTCCCAACGTGCCGGCTGGCACTTATACGCTGCTGGTCCGCTACACCGGCGCTTCGCCCGCGGAAATCCAGATCCGCGTGGATGAGAGCGGCGAGCTGGTCCAGGACGTGGCGCTCGGCAGCGCCGGGGACATCCTCGTCAACGGGCAACGGGCGAACCTTGCCGGCTCGCTGAGCCGCCAGCGCGGCGCGGATGGTGTCGAAAGCGTGCTGACGCGGGACTCGATCGGCCAGTTCCCGGATCAGAACGTGGCGGAATCGGTGCGTCGTGCGCCGGGCATCAACGTCCTGAACGATCAGGGCGAGGGACGCTTCATCGCCGTGCGCGGTCTTGATCCCAGCCTGAATGCGGCTTCGCTGAATGGCGTGCGCGTACCGGCGCCGGAAGCGGACACCCGCTCGGTCGCACTGGACGTCGTCGCATCGGAACTGGTGGAATCGATCGAGATCAAGAAGTCACTCACCCCTGACATGGACGGGGACACGATCGGCGCTTCGGTCGAGATCAACACCACCAGTGCCTTCGATCGCAAGAAGGATCTCTGGGCGGCATCCCTCGAAGGCTCGTACAATCATTATTCGGGGGAGGTGACGCCCAAGGGCAGCGTCAATTTCTCGAAGCGCCTGGCCGACAATTTCGGCATCTCGGGCGGCGCGTCTTATTACCTGCGCAAGTTCGAGACCGACAATATCGAGATGGACGGGTGGCAGGGGCCCGGCTTCGCCGACACCGTCGAATACCGCGACTATGACGTGCGTCGGCTGCGCACCGGCGGCTCCTTGTCGCTCGACTGGCAGCCGGTGGAGTCCACCCGCCTCTACGCGCGGGGCATCTACAACCGGTTCTCCGACCAGGAGGATCGCCGCCGGCTGATCTTCGAGATGGACGATGCACTCGTCCGCACCACCGGCACCGGCGCGTCGTTCAGCAGCGACGACAATGAAGACAGCCGCATCCGCGTGGAGCGCGATCTGAAGGATCGCTTCGAGGTCCAGAAGATCCAGAGCTACCAGATCGGCGGCGAGACCAATACGGGGCCGTGGCGGCTGCAATATTCGGCCGCCTGGTCGCGTGCATCCGAACTGGAGAACGGCTCGCTCGATCCGATCACCTTCCGCCGCGATTTCGAGCAGGGCGACGACCTGACGGTCGATTTCGACTACAGCGATTATATGCGACCACGCTTCGCGGTAGGCGGCGCCGGCGCGGCGGATTTCGCCGATGCCGGCGAATATGAATTCGACGCCTTTGATCGAACGACGCTCAGCCGCTCGGTCGACAGGGAATGGAACTTCCGCGGCGACATCACGCGTAGCTTTGCGCTGCCCACCGGATCGTTCGACGTGCAGGTCGGCGGCAAGGCGCGCCTGCGCAAGAAGACATATGACCTCAACGTCGACACGTTCGACGGATTCGACGGGAATCTCACCCTCGCCGACGTGGTTGGCCGCCAGACCTACCGGCTTGCCGATCTCGGCCCGGTCGTCGCCAAGCGCGGCGGGCGCAAGTTTATCTCCGCCAATGGAAGCGATTTCGAGCTCAACGCGCTCGACAGCGCCTTCAATTCGATCGCGGAGGATTATGCGGTCGATGAGGATATCTACTCGGGCTATCTGCTCGGCCGCTACCAGTCGGGCCCGCTGCGATTGATCGCCGGCGTCCGCATGGAGCACACCAGGAACGATATCCGCGGCAACACGGTGACGCTGGATGGCGACGAGGAGGAGGTGACGGTCGATCCCACCCGCGTCCGTCGCAGCTACACCGACTGGTTGCCGAGCGCCTTGCTCCGCTACGAAGCCACCGACGACCTCATCCTGCGCGCCGGCGTGTTCAAGAGCCTGGTCCGGCCAAGCATCGGCCAGCTCGCCCCGCGCTTTGCGATCGAACGTGACGGTGACGATCTGGAGGGCGCCTTCGGCAACCCCGATCTGAAGCCCTATCGCGCCTGGAACATCGATGTCGGTGCGGAATGGTACTTCGCGAAGTCGAGCGTGCTGCAGGGCGGCTTCTTCTACAAGAATATCGACGATTACATCACGACGGTGACGTTCGAGAAGGACGACGCCCCCTTCAACGGCAGCTATCGCGGAATCGCATTTACCGAGGCGGATATTCCACTGAACCTGGGCAAGGCCAAGATCCGCGGTGTCGAGTTGGGCTATTCGCAGGTCTATTCGATGCTGCCGGCGCCGTGGGACGGCCTGCTGACCAACCTCAATTATACCTTCACCGACGCCGACGGGCAGACGTTCGATGGCGACACGGGCGGCTTGCGCAGCATCCCTTTGCCGGCGGCGTCGCGGCACACCTTCAATGCCGTGATCGGCTATGAAAGAGGCCCGATCAGCATCCGCCTCGCCGGCACCTTCCGGGACAAGTATCTCGACGAGGTACAATCGATCGCGGAGGAGGACCGCTACGTGCGGGACCACTTCCAGCTCGACGCCAGCGCGCGCTTCCGGATCACCCCCAACGTGCAGCTGTTCGGCGAATGGGTGAACATCAACAACGCCAAATACGTGGCCTATCAGAACGGCCCGGTTTCCCGCAGGCTGCTGCAATATGAGGAATATTCCTACACAATGAAGTTTGGCGTGAGGGCGAATTTCTGATGCGCGCGATCCTGCTCGCCGCCGCCACGATGCTGGCATCCCCCGTTCTTGCTCGGGCACCCGCCGCGACGCCGCCGGTGCCGCGCACGCCAGGCACCCCCTACGCGCCGCGCTCCATTCCCGACCGGATCGTGCTGACCGCGGGCGCCGATCCGGCGCGGGAGATGGCAGTCGCCTTCCGTACCGATCGTGCGCAGGCGACCGCAGAGGCGCAGATCGCCCTCGCGGTCGACGGCCCCACGATCGAGCGGGAGGCGCGCACGGTGACGGGCACGACCGCTTCGATCGACAGCGCCAATGGCCCCGCCAACTACCATCAGGTGCGCTTCGCCGGTCTGGCGCCCGACCGGGTCTATGCCTATCGGGTGAAGGGCGCGGCCGGCTGGAGCGAATGGTTCCAGTTCCGCACCGCGGCGACGACCTTCAAGCCGTTCCGCTTCCTCTATCTCGGCGACACGCAGAACGGCATCCTCACCTATGCCTCACGCGTGATCCGCCAAGGCTTTGCGGAAGGCAGGATCGCGCTGACGGTCCACGCGGGCGATCTCGCGGCGCAGCGCGACGATCTCGACCATGACGACGAATGGGGCGAGTGGAACCAGGCTGGCGGCTACAATTACAGCCAGGTCCCCCAGTTGCCGGCGACCGGCAACCACGAGTTCGTCGACATCACGCTGCCCGGCGGAGCGGAAAGCCGCAAGCTCGGGCCCTATTGGCCGTTGCAGTTCGCGCTGCCGTCGAATGGCGCGGATGGCGTCAAGGCGACGACCTATTACGTTGATTATCAGGGTGTTCGCTTCATCATCCTCGACGGCACCTCAGCACTCGATCTGGGCGCGCTCGACAGTCAAACGCGGTGGCTGGACGCCACGCTCGCCGCCAGCCCCGCCAGATGGAACGTCGTGCTGTTCCATCAGCCGATCTACACCTGCGCCCGGCCGAACGACACCGAGGTGCTGAAACGCGCGTGGAAGCCGATTTTCGACAAGCGCCGTGTCGATCTCGTGCTGCAGGGTCACGACCATTGCTACAGCCGGCTGACGGCGCCGGCGGGCCGCGTGGCCGGCCAGGCAGCCCGCGCGCGCGGCGAGGCGCAGGGCCCGGTATATCTGGTGTCGGTGACTGGATCGAAGATGTACGGGCTCAACGATCGCGCCCGAACGCAGCCCGATCGCGTGGCCGAGGCGACCGAGCTGTTCCAGACGGTCGATGTCGAGGAAAAGCGGCTGCGGTTCCGCACCTATACGGCAAGCGGCCTCCTCTACGACGGCTTCGATCTGACCCGGGGAAACGACGGCCGCAACTATCTGGCCGAGCTACCCGGCAAGCTGCCGGCGGTGCGCACCTGTGCTGGCGCCGTCGGGCCGGACGGCGGGGCCTGCGTGGCACGGGGGAAGTAAGCGTGCTCGTCGCATCGCGTGAAGGCGATTGGCCGTAGGATCACACTTGGCTCGCTCTCCACCGATCGCCAGTGGTTAACCTCCCCCCGACCGATGCCTTGGCGCTGGCGCGGGATCGAACGTCGCGCCTCCACGTCCCGTCAGTTCGTCGGCCCCCGCGCGAAGCTTGTTGTTCGCGCAAGGGCCAGCCGTGCGTCAGTCCTTGAGGCCGGCGGGAACGATGCCGCCGTTCTTTTCCAATTCGCGCATCACAGCCTTGTGAAGCCAGATGTTCATTTCTGCTGAGCCGTCCTTGGCGCCGGTATAGCCAAGCTCGGTCGCCAGTTCCTTGCGGTTGTCCAAGCTGGAGTCGATGCCCAGCAGCTTCATCAGGTCGACGATCGACGTGCGCCAGTTGAGCGCCGGGCCGCTGTGCTTGGCGGCCAACTCGCCCAGCACCTTTTCGACATCAACGGGGGCAGCTGGTGCCGTGGGAGCAGGAGCCGCGGCTGGGGAGGGCGTCGACGGCGCACTGGCGGGAGTGGAGGCTTGCGGCGTCGGGGTAGCCTGCGGTGCAGGTGCAGGCTTGCCGGAGAACTGGCCACCAAGCGGCCCGCGATCACCAAAAATGGCCTTCTTGATCGAGCCAAATATACTCATGACCTCACTCCTATCGTTTTCCTTCGACAGGAACGCGGTGCTTCAGGGATAGTGCCCCAGCCCATCCGGAGAACTCAGGCATTCACCCGCCAGCCCGGCTAGGCCGGCACCCGGCTGACGGTCCTGAACGCGCCCACGCAGTCGGGTGAGTGTGGCTATCCCGCACCAATACTTGGCGATCGCGCGACACATTGATCACGATCAACATCTTGGCGTTTCGCCGGCCGTCGCCTTACATGGCATAAATACCTGCGATAGCGCAGGAAAGTATGGCCTGGGTTCAAGAGCGGTTCCTACGATTATCGGGAATGCCGCGCCCGGAGTTTGGATGCGATCCCAAGACAATGACGGGTCGCCGCAACGCGCGGTGGACGCCCTTCTGGCAGGATGCGAAGCATATGAGAGGGGGGAGCCCCTGTCTGCTTGTCCGTTCGATCCACATACGTTCGACCATGACGTGTGGCGCCGAGGTTATCGTACAAGCTACCTCAATGCGCTGGCCGCGGAGAGAAAAGTGAGATGATCATCCGTCGCGGCCTGGTTTGCCTCTGCGCGGTGGATCTTGGATTTGAGGCGCGGTCAGTCGCTTAACCGCTAACTGACTAACCGGCGGCTGCGTCGTCGTCGTTCCGCTGCACCTCACCATCATCCTTGCGAATGAAGCTGATCTTGCCTTGGGTTTCCAGGATCGCCCACGCCACGTCCTTCATCCGAGCGATCCCCGCCAGCCGCATCTCCGCCTCGACCTCCGCACGCGTGATCCGGTCGCGCCGCAGATTTGCGTCAATCAGTTCGCCGTTGCGTATGATCACCTGCGGCTGCCCGTCCAACAACTTTTCGAGCCGAGGGGACAAGTAGGTGGCCCAGCTCATGACCAATGCCCAGAACGCAAAGGTGGCGATCGCCAGGATCGACCCCGTCAAGCTGAAGTCATTGTGGGTCACGCCTTGCTGAACCAGATCGCCCATGACCACGATCACGACGAGCTCAAAAGGGGTGAGCTGACCGATCTCGCGCTTGCCCAGCAGCCGCAGCAATAGGTACAGCGCGGCAAAGGTGACGCTGGCGCGGAGTACGATGTCCATCAGGGAAGCACCGGGACAGACACGCGGGTCGAGCTAAGCAGTACCTGACCATCGAGAAGGGTGATCGAGCCGGTAATCCTTCCGACCAGGGGAGGGTTGGTCTGGCCATCGATCTTAATGTCCAGAGTATCTCCGGCCTTCAGAGGAGGGTATTCGAAGCGATATTGGCCATCCTCGAAGCTCTCGTTTGCCGCCGCGGGGATCTGGCTGTTGATGGTCAGGTCACGCCAAAGCGTGGCATCAATTCCGATCACCGGCTTTGCCAAGTTCTGCCGTGCGATCACACGAATGTGGGTTTCGAAGAAGAGGCCGCTGCGCAGCGGGCGGGCGAGCTTCACCTCCAGCAGCGCGGCTGGCGCACTTATCGAGGTAACGGGCGCGGGGGCGCCCCCGAGGGCGCCGGTCATGGCCGTAGCGACAAACCCCCCCAGGATGATGAACGCGAGTGGGCTGGCGTGCGCACGTAACCCGCCGAGCGGCTTGGCGTGGCCGGCGTCGATCCCGTCGGGAAAAGCTTCCTCGCCACTCTCGGCCATCGCGTCGCCCGCTCCCCAGCGGCGTCATGGCAAGTTGCCGTGTACGCCAGATCGACAAACCCCCCTGTTTTTCAGGGGACACGCTGAACGTAAGCCTCTGGCACGCTGACGTGCAAGTGCGCGGCGTGTGGCGCACTATAAGCCTCATCCTCAATGGCCATGGCCGAGCGCCAGCTAAAGAACTGGAGCGCGGTCGATCCGCTTGCGAAGGAAATAGCGCTTCTGACCAATCGGATGGTCGTCCAACGTGCCGAATACCTCAAATCCGAGCTTCTCGTAAAAGCCGGGAGCCTGGAACTCGAACGTGTCCAGCCAAATGCCGACGCATCCGTTCGCCGGCGCGATACCTTCCGCCTCGTTCATCAGAGCTGTGCCATAGCCTCGCCCGCGCTGGTCCTCGGGCGTCACCAACAATTCAACATACAGCCAATCGTAGGCGCAGTCGCCCCAAAGGCCGCCGACATGATTTCCCTAATCGTTGGTCAAGAGGATCGCGACCGAACGGCCCTTAACGTCGCTCGCACGGGCGGCGTTATATGCCCGCAGGGGCGCCGCAACTGCTTCGCGATGGCCGGAGGTAGGATTTTCAATGGTTGTGATGTGTAATGGCATCGGGCTTGTCTAGCCGAGCATTGTTATCGATCTAGACTTTTCGGGAACGAACGGCACCGCGGCGGAGACGCGCGCGCGGGCGGCGCCCCTCTTGCGAGAAAAAATACCGTGCGGTACAAAAAGCTGGCTGACGCAGGGCGGCGGGACTTCTATACCAGTCGGTATCGAAAGGATGTCACCGTGGCATCCAAGCGAAAGGCCGCTTCCATGGCTGTTTGTCTAACCGGAGTGGCCGGCGCGCGTTAGTAGGCGCCTGCATCTCTCCCTCCCGTCTTTTCATTCTCGGAGTCGCGGAACGCCGATCCTGCGTTGGCGACCGCGATTCCTCATGCGTCCGTCGAACGACCGCTCCGGTCGGGTGTCGGCGCACGCCCATAAAAGGGGAAATTCCATGGCGTTCATGGCTTTTGACGGTCACGGTTCAGTTGCCCAAGGCGAGAAGACGCCTGCAGCTACGCCGAACCAGGGTGCGGACCCCGCCAACCGTCTTACTGCGCTTGAATGGTCGGTCGTGGCGCTTGCCCGACGTGATCGTCCGTCGTCGCTGCGCGAACCCTCGCGCCTCTCGGTTGCGCTGGGCAGCGTGTTCGGCCGCCACCAGCACCCCCACCTGGCCGACCCGAGACTTGAGGCGCTGCGGCGCGTCGCCGTACTCGCCTGGCATCGCGGCGCCAACGGGCTGAGCGATGCGGAGGTGGAGGCCTTCACTGCCGCCGGCTTCACCACCGGCCAATATCGCACCCTGCTCGCCAGCATCGGTGCCGCAAGCCTGAACAAGGGCCGATACGCATGAACATGCACAGCAAGATCAACACCGAACATCTGACGCCGGCGCGCGAGCGTGAACGGCCGCGCTGGCGGCTTGGCGCGATGGTCGCTGCCCCCGTGCTGGTGGCGGCAATCGCCGGCGCTGCGCTGAGCCGCGAGGAGCCGGTTCAGGCCGCGCCGCCGCCGCCGACCGTCACGGTCGCGAGCCCGCTCGTTCGCCCGATCAACGAATGGGACAGCTATGTCGGCCGGTTCGAGGCCAGCAAGTCGGTGGTGGTGCGCCCGCGCGTCTCCGGCGCGATCACCGCGGTCCACTTCACCGACGGCGCGATCGTGCGGAAGGGGCAATTGCTCTTCACGCTCGACCAGCGGCCGTTCACCGCCGCGCTGGCCGAGGCGCGCGCCGGGCTGATCAGCGCGCGCAGCGACGTGGAGTTGGCGAGCGCCAACCTCGATCGTGCGCAGCGGCTGGTGGCGGACGAGGCGGTGTCGAAGAGCGACATCGACCAGCTGACCGCGCGCCTGCGCGCCGCCAATGCCGCGCTTGCCGGCGCGGAGGCGCGCGTCCGGGCCCGGGCGCTCGACGTGGAGTTCACGCAGGTGCGCGCGCCGATCGGCGGCCGCGTCTCGGATCGCAAGATCGATCCGGGCAACCTCGTCGCCGGCGGGGACACCAACGGCACGCTGCTGACCACGATCAACGCGCTCGACCCGATCTACTTCACCTTTGATGGCTCGGAGGCGCTGTTCCTCAAGACGAAGCGCGCGCAGGCCGCGGGTACCCCGCCGTCCGACGTCGAGATCAAGCTGCAGGACGAGAGCGATTTTCGCTGGAGCGGGCGGCTCGACTTCACCGACAATGGCCTCGATCCGCGATCGGGCACGATCCGCGGGCGCGCCGTGTTGCAGAACCCGGACTTCTTCCTGACGCCGGGCATGTTCGGCAACATGCGGCTGGCGAGCGGCGGGGCGGCCAAGGCGCTGTTGGTGCCCGATGCCGCGGTGCAGTCCGACCAGGCACGCAAGACGCTGCTGACGGTGGGCCAGGACGGGACGGTGGCCGCGAGGGCGGTGCAGCTGGGGCCGGTGGTGGATGGCCTGCGCGTGGTGCGCAGCGGCATCGCCCCGACTGACCGCGTCGTCATCAGCGGTACGCAGATGGCGATGCCGGGCACCAAGGTTCAGGTGCGCGCCGGCCGGATCGCCCCGACGCGCGAGGCGGCAGCCGCCGGCAGCATCGGCGCGAATGCACTGGCCGGCCAGGCGACGTTCGCGGCGCGGTAGCCGCAGTATAGACCCGTTCGTGCTGAGCCTGTCGAAGCATGTGCCGCGAACCGCTGCGTTCGGGGCCGCCCTTCGACGGGCTCAGGGCGAATGGCAGTGATCTGAGCATACATCCGACGGCCCTTTGCGGGCCGATCCCTTCCATCCTCGTTTCCGGGGAGCCTGCCATGCGCCTGTCGCGCTTCTTCATCACCCGCCCGATCTTCGCGGCGACCTATCCGGGCGCCTCCGCCGAAACCGTCGCGGAGACGGTCGCCGCGCCGATCGAGCAGGAAATCAACGGCGTCGACAACATGCTGTACCAGTCGAGCCAGTCGACCGGCGACGGCGTCGTCACCATCACCGTCACCTTCAAGATCGGCACCGACCTCGATGCCGCGCAGGTGCTGGTGCAGAACCGCGTCGCGGTCGCCGTGCCGCGCCTGCCCGAAGAGGTGCAGCGCCTCGGCGTCGTCACCCGCAAGACCTCGCCCGACTTCCTGATGGTGGTGAACCTCATCTCCCCCGACGGGTCGCTCGATCGCGGGTACATCTCGAATTATGCGCTGACGCAGGTGCGGGACCGGCTGGCCCGGATCGACGGCGTGGGCGACGTGCGCCTGTTCGGCAGCCGCGATTATGCGATGCGGGTGTGGATCGATCCCGGCCGCGCGGCCGCGCTGAACCTCACCGCCGGCGACATCGTCTCGGCGCTGCGGGCGCAGAACGTGCAGGTCGCTGCCGGCACGCTCGGCCAGCCGCCTTATGCGCAGGGCAATGCCTTCCAGCTCAACGTCGAGACGCAAGGGCGGCTCGTCGATCCGGCGCAGTTCGCCGACGTGATTGTGCGCACCGATGCCGATGGCCACCAAGTGCGCGTGCGCGATGTCGCGCGCGTCGAGCTTGGCGCGCAGGATTATAATTCGAACACCTATCTCTCGGCCCAGCCGACCGTCATCGGGGCGGTGTTCCAGCGCCCGGGCACGAATGCGCTCGCCGCCGCCGAGAAGGTGGAGGCCGAGATGGAGGCGATGGCCAAGTCCTTCCCCAAGGGCCTGGAATATCGCGTAATCTACAACCCGACCGAATTCATCGCGCAATCGGTGGATGCGGTGATCGATACCTTGTTCGAGGCGATGATCCTCGTCGTCCTCGTGATCCTGGTGTTCCTGCAGAAGTGGCGCGCGGCGATCATCCCGATCGTGGCGATCCCTGTGTCGCTGGTCGGCACGTTCGCGGTGCTGGCGGCGTTCGGCTATTCGCTCAACACGCTGTCGCTGTTCGGCCTGGTGCTGGCGATCGGCATCGTCGTCGACGACGCGATCGTCGTGGTCGAGAATGTCGAGCGCAACCTCGCCCATGGCCTGACGCCGCTGGAGGCGGCGCGCACGTCGATGGACGAAGTGTCCGGCGCGCTGGTTGCGATTGTGCTGGTGCTCTGCGCGGTGTTCGTGCCGACCCTGTTCCTGACCGGCATGTCGGGCGCCTTCTATCAGCAGTTTGCCGTCACCATCGCCACCGCGACGATCATTTCGCTGATCGTGTCGCTGACGCTCTCGCCCGCGCTCGCCGCGATCCTGCTCAAGGGGCATGAGGCGGAAGGGCACGGAAACCGCGTGACGCGTGCGCTCGCCCGCGCCGGTGACTGGTTCAACCGCGGGTTCGAACGGATGAGCGATCGCTACGCGCGGCTCACCGACCGGCTGGTGCGCCGGCCCAAGCGGATGATGCTGACCTATGCGGGCCTCATCGCTGCGACGGGCGCGGTGTTCTGGGCGACGCCGACCGGCTTCATCCCGGCGCAGGACCAGGGCTATTTCCTCACTGTCGTTCAGCTCCCCGCCGGCGCCTCGGCGAGCGCACCGATGCGGTGGTGCAGAAGGTGGCGAAGCGGATCCTGCCGCTAGCGGGTGTGAAGGGCGTCGTGATGCTTGCGGGCTTCGACGGCCCGTCGCAGACGCTCGCGCCCAATACCGCCGCCGCGTACGTTCCCCTCAAGTCATTCGAGGAGCGCGCCGAGCTTGGCGTCACCTTTGCCGGGCTGATGGACGAGGCGCGCAAGGCGACGGCGGATATCGACGAGGCGCGGATCCTCGTCATCCCGCCGCCGCTGATCCAGGGCATCGGTTCTGCCGGCGGCTATCGCATGATCGTGCAGGATCGCGAGGGCGCTGGGTATCAGAGGCTGGGCGAGGAGACCCAGAAGCTGATCGCCAAGGCGAACGAGACGGAAGGCCTGGCGCAGGTCTTTACCTTCTTCGACACCGCCACGCCGCGCATCTTTGCCGATATCGATCGTGCCAAGGCCGACATGCTGGGCGTGCCGCCGGAGCGCGTGTTCGAGGCGCTGCAGGTCTATCTCGGCAGTGCGTTCGTCAACGACTTCAACCTGCTCGGCCGCACCTATCGCGTGACGGCGCAGGCCGACGCACCGTTCCGCTCGACCCCGGCGGATATCGCCAACCTCAAGACGCGGTCGAACGCCGGCAGCATGGTGCCGATCGGATCGGTCGCCAATTTCGAGGACAAGACGGGGCCGTATCGCGTCACGCGCTACAACCTCTTCCCGGCGGTGGAGGTGGATGGCGACACGGCGCCCGGCTATTCCTCGGGTGCCTCGCTGGTGGCGATGGAGAAGCTCGCCGCCGAGACGCTACCCAAGGGCTATGGCTCCGAATGGACCGGCATCGCCTTTCAGGAAAAGGCGGCCGGCAGCACGGCGGGGATCGTCTTCGCGCTGGCGGTGGTGTTCGTCTTCCTGGTGCTGGCGGCGCAGTATGAAAGCCTGTTCCTGCCGCTGTCGATCATCCTGATCGTGCCGATGTGCCTGCTTGCGGCGATGATCGGCGTGAACCTGCGCGGCATGGACAATAATGTGCTGACGCAGATCGGGCTGGTCGTGCTGATCGCGCTAGCCGCCAAGAACGCGATCCTTGTGGTCGAGTTCGCCAAGCAGGCCGAGGAGCAGGAAGGCCTGTCGCCGATCGAGGCGGCGGTGCGCGCGGCGCAGGACCGGCTTCGCCCGATCCTGATGACGAGCTTCGCCTTCATCCTGGGCGCGGTGCCGCTGCTGATCGCCACTGGCGCGGGCGCGGAGCTTCGCCAGGCGCTGGGCACGGCGGTGTTCTTCGGGATGATCGGCGTCACCGGCTTCGGCCTGATCTTCACCCCCACTTTCTATGTCGTCTGCCGCGGGCTGGCGGAGCGGGTCGGGCGCGGCCGTCGCCGCCCCGCAGCCGACGCCGCGCTGCAGCCGGCCGAATGAGGAGCGAAACGATGCTCATGAACCTCACCAAGTTGATGGCCGCCGCTCCCGCGCTGACGCTGGCGGCGTGCGCGACCGGGCCGGATTATGCGCGGCCGGCCACCCCGGCCACCGCCGCCGCGCCGTTCTTATCGACCAGTCCGGCGGTCTCGACCGCTGCGCCGGCGGAAGATTGGTGGCGGCTGTACCAGGATCCGGTGCTCGACGGCCTAATCGGGAATGCGCTGGCGGCGAACACCGACGTGCGCGTCGCGGTCGCGCGGCTCGCTCGAGCGCGGGCGGCGCTGCGCGAGGTGCGCAACGATCGCCTGCCGCAGGCGAATGTCGGCGCCAGCGCGACGTACAACCGCTTCTCCCAGGTGCAGCGTGCGCCCGGGATCGACAGTGAAAGCTGGCTGATCGATGGCGGGCTGGACGTCTCCTATGAGGTGGATCTGTTCGGCCGCGTCAGCCGCAACGTGGAGGCGGCGCGCGGCGGCGTCGGGGCGGCAGAGGCGGACGCCAACGCCGTACGCGTGTCGGTCGTCGCGGAAACGACGCGGGCCTATGCCGATGCGGCATCGGCGGCCGAACGGCTGGCAGTGGCGGAGCGGATCGTCGCTTTGCTCGATCAGTCGCTGCGCGTCACGCAGCGGCGCGTCGAAGTAGGCATGACCACGCCGCTCGACGCGACGCGCATCGCCGCGCTGCGCGACCAGCGGCGGGCCGACGTGCCGACGATCGCGGCCGAGCGGCAGGCGGCGCTGTTCCGGCTGGCGACGCTGACCGGACGCACGCCGCAGGAACTGCCGCCGATTGCGTCGCAGCGCGATCGGATGTTGCGGCTCGACCGGCCGATCCCGGTCGGCGACGGGGCAGGGCTGCTCGCCCGCCGGCCCGACGTGCGTGCGGCCGAGCGACGGCTGGCGGCGGCCACCGCGCGCATCGGAGTCGCGACGGCGGACCTCTATCCGCGCATCACGCTGGGCGGATCGATCGGCCAGACCAGTACGGGGCTGGGCAATCTGTTCGGTGGCGGGCCGCTCAACTGGCTGATCGGGCCGCTGCTGAACTGGAACCTGAACCAGGGCCGCGCCCGCGCCCGCATCGCCGGGGCGGAAGCGGACACGCAGGCCGCGCTGGCCACGTTCGACGGAACGGTGCTGACCGCGCTGGAGGAGACGGAGACCGCCTTGTCCAATTACAAGCAGGCGATCGAGCGGCGCGCGGCGCTGGGCCAGGCGCGCGAGGCGGCGGAGCGGGCGGCGCGGATCACCCGCGCGCAGCGGCGCGAGGGGCAGATCGACAGCCTGTCGCAACTCGATACCGAACGTACCTTTGCCGATGCGGAAGCGGCGCTGGCGCTGGCGGACGCGCAGATCGCGCGTGCCCAGATCGACGTGTTTCGCGCGCTGGGCGGCGGCTGGCAGACCGGCGGGACAGTAGCGCCCCCCGCCTGAGCCGAATGCGGCTGATCGGCGCGGCATGATGCGATCTGCTGCGATGCGACTCGCAAAATTGCATCTGGTGCGTTTAAGCGGTCGCCATGACGATGCCGACCGACGAGGAACTAGCCGCGCTTGGCGCTGCGTTCGACCTGTTCGCGCGCCGCTATAAGCTGGCGGAGGCGCTCGGGCCGGAAAAGCCGCTGAACGAACTCGACAAGCAGATCCTCTCCTATGTCGCGAAGAACGACGGCTGCGGGCCGACTGACATCGCGCGCTACCTGGGCGTGGCCAACACCACCGTCTCCTCCGCCACGGACCGGCTGGTGAAGCGCGAATTGCTTCGCCGCCAGCGGCCGGAGGCGGACCGGCGCGCGGTGGCGCTTCACCTGACGCCGGCGGGTGAGGGCAGGGTTGCCGCGCTGCAGGCGATGTATGGCGAGCTTCATCGCCGGATGCTGTCGCCGCTCGACGCCGACGAGCGGCGACAGATGATCGCGATGATGGCCAAGGTGGCAAACGACGATACTTGAATAGTCCGAACTTCGTGATACTTTCCTGACGGCGCGCAACCGCGTCGCCAGGAGAGGTTCATGGCAATCACGATCAACGGCACCCCGGTCGATCCGCCGGCGGATGCGCGCGTCTCCCTGCTCGATCTGATGCGCGATCGGCTCCATCTCACCGGCACCAAGATCGGCTGCAATCAAGGCGCATGCGGCGCCTGCACGGTGCTGATCGATGGGCAGCGAGCGCTCTCATGCCTGACGCTGGCGGTGCAGGCCGACGGCCGCGCCGTCACGACGATCGAGGGGCTGGGCGCGGAGGGGCTTCACCCGTTGCAGCAGGCGTTCCTCGACCATGATGGTTTCCAGTGCGGCTATTGCACGCCGGGCCAGATCTGCGCCGCGAGCGCGATGCTGGAGGAAGTCGCCGCCGGCATGCCGAGCTATGTCACGCGAGACCTCGCCGCGCCGGCGCGGCTGACGCGCGAGGAAGTGCGCGAGCGGATGAGCGGCAACCTGTGCCGCTGCGGCGCGCACAACGGGATCATCGACGCCATCATGGCGGTCGCCGAGGGGCAGGCGGCATGACGCCGGTTCAATATCGGCGCGCGGCAAGTGCGAGCGACGCGATCCGGCTGGCGGGCGCGGCCGGCCACCGGCTGCTCGGCGGCGGGACCAACCTCGTCGACCTGATGCGCAAGGGCGTGGAGCGGCCGGAGACCCTGGTCGACGTGACTGGCCTGCCCGGCGAGATCGAGGAAGCGGCGGACGGCAGCATCGTGATCGGCGCCGGCGCGCGCAACAGCGCCATCGCAGCCCACCCGCTGATCCGCAGCCGCTATCCGATGCTGTCACGCGCGATCCTGGCTGGCGCCTCGGCGCAGATCCGCAACATGGCGACGGCGGGCGGCAACCTCCTCCAACGGACACGCTGCGTCTATTTCGCCGATGCGGCGGGATCGCGCTGCAACAAGCGCGCGCCGGGCAGCGGATGCGACGCGATCGGCGGCTTCACCCGCTATCATGCGATCCTGGGGGCCTCGCCCGCGTGCATCGCGACCCACCCGTCGGACATGGCGGTGGCGCTGGCTGCACTCGACGCGCGGGTGCACGTCGCCGGGGCGGAGGGCGCGCGCGCGCTGCCGCTGACCGACGTCCACCGCTTGCCGGGTGACCGGCCCGACATCGAGACGGAACTGGCGCCGGGCGAAGTGATCGTCGCGATCGAGCTGCCGCCGTCACGGGTCGCGCCGCGCTCGGACTATCGCAAGGTGCGCGATCGCGCCTCCTATGCCTTCGCGCTCGTCTCCGTCGCTGCCGGGCTGGTGATCGAAGACGGGCGGATCGCCGAGGCGCGGATCGCGCTGGGCGGCGTGGCGCACAAGCCGTGGCGCGCGTGGCGCGCGGAGGCGGCGCTGCAGGGCGAAGCGCCGAGCGAGGCGGCGTTCATGGCGGCGGCGGAGGCGGAGCTTGCCGCCGCCGACGCGCAGCCGGGCAATATGTTCAAGGTGACGCTGGCGAAGCGGACGCTCGCCGCGGTTCTCTCCGGGCTTTGCGAGGATCAGGCATGAGCAGGGTACAGAATGTCCTCGTCGGCACGGTGCGCAGCGCACTTGGCTGGGTCCCAGCGCAATGGCTGCCCGGCGGCACGCCCGATCCGCTGATCGGCCGCCGCGGCGAAGTGGGGCGCCAGGCCGCGCGGTTGGACGGTGACGTGAAGGTGCAGGGGCAGGCGCGCTTCTCGGCCGAAGTGCCGCTGGAGAACCTTTGCTACGCCGCGCTCGTCCACGGCACGATCACGCGCGGGCGGATCACGCGGCTCGACACGGCGAGGGCGGAAGCGGCGGATGGCGTGCTGCTGGTCGTCACTCATCGCAACATGCCGCGCGTGTCGGGCCCGTCGCTGATCGCGATCACCGATCCGACCGCGGTGGGCAACAGCAGCCTGCCGATCCTCCAGGACGACAAGGTTCATTACAACGGCCAGGTCGTCGCGGCGGTGGTCGCGGAAACGCAGGAGCAGGCGGACCATGCCGCGTCGCTGATCGACATCGACTATGCCGCCGAGCCGGCCGAAACCCGGTTCGAGGAAGCCAAATCGGGCGCGCGGATCATCCCGTCGCTGCTGATCGAGCGTAATCACCTGTCGATCGGGAAGGCGGAGCGCGAACTCGGCCGGTCGCCGCACCGGGTGGACAATGTCTATCGCACGCAGTGGCAGAACCATAATGCGATCGAGCTCCACGCGCTGACCGTCGCGTGGGAGGGTGAGACGCTCACCGTGCACGACACGACGCAGATGATCGCGTCGGAAGCCGCGACGCTCGCCAAGATGTTCGGGCTGAAGCGTGAGGACGTGCGCGTGCTCTCACCGTTCGTCGGCGGCGGCTTCGGTGGCAAGGGCTTCTGGGATCACCAGGTGGTGGCGGTCGCGGCGGCGCGGATGGTCGGCCGCCCGCTGCGGCTGCAGCTCAGCCGCGAGGGCGTCTATCGCATCGTTGGCGGGCGAAGCGCGACCGAGCAGCGCGTGGCGCTCGGCGCCGATGCCGAGGGCCGGTTCACGGCACTGATCCACAACGGCTATTCGGTGATGCCGCCTTATGGTGCCTGCCCGGAAGCCTATACGCTCGGCACGCGATCGGCCTATCGCGCGAAGAGCTTCGCTATCCTGCAGCGGCATATCGACATGGCGGTGGTGCCCAACACCTTCATGCGCGCGCCGGGCGAGGCGATCGGCACTTTTGCGCTGGAGAGCGCCGTCGACGAACTGGCGCATGAGCTTTCGATCGACCCGATTGAGCTTCGCCTGCGCAACCTGCCGGAAAAACACCCGACCACCGGCGCGCCATTCTCCCAACATGCAGCCGCCAAGTCATGGGCGGACGGCGCCGCGAGCTTCGGCTGGGAGCGGCGCTCGGCTACCCCCGGCGCGCGGCGCGAGGGGGAATGGCGCATCGGCATGGGCTGCGGCAGCGGCAGCTTCCCCTACATCCGCATGCCCGGCGCCGCCGTCCGCCTGACGATCCGGCGCGATGGTACCGCGACGCTTGCCTGCTCCGCGCAGGAGATGGGGATGGGCACCTCCACCGTGCTCGCGCAACAAGTTGCCGACCGACTCGGCGTGCCGCTCGACGCGGTGGTCATCGAGACGGGCGATTCCGATCTGCCGGCGGCCCCGATGGCGGGCGGTTCGGGGCAGAGCGTGTCGATCGCCGGCGCATTGCTGGCGGCGTCGGAGAAGCTGCCCGCGGAGTTGCTGCGCCTCGCCGGGAACGACAGCCCGCTCGCCGGGCTGAGGCCGGGCGAGATCCGCCTGGGGGAGGAAGGAATGGCGAGCGCCGCCGATCCGAACCGGCACGAGACGTTTCGCTCGATCCTCGCCCGCGCGAATCGCGACGAGGTGAGCGTCACCGCCACCGGCACGCCGCCGCTGGAGATGATGAAGTTCGCCATGCACAGCACCGCGGCGATGTTCTGCGAGCTGCGCGTCAGCGACGTGACGGGGGAGATCAGGGTCGATCGCCTGCTCGGCTCGTTCGACTGCGGCACGATCCTCAACCCGCGCACCGCGGCCAGCCAGTTCCGCGGCGGCATGATCATGGGCCTTGGCCTCGCGCTTACCGAGGAGACGTGGCTCGATGAGCGCAGCGGGCGGATCATGAACCCGACGCTGGCCGATTATCACGTGCCCGCGCACCTCGACGTGCCGGACATCGAGGTGATGTGGACCGGCATCCCCGATCCCCGATCGCCGCTCGGCGCACGCGGCATTGGCGAGATCGGCATCACCGGTGTCGCGGCGGCAGTCGCCAATGCGGTGTTCAACGCCACGGGCAAGCGCGTGCGCGACCTGCCGATCACGCTGGACAAGCTGCTGTAAGGCGAGGCGGGCGTACGGCATACCGATTACTCGAGGTCTTTGCGCCGCGCCTGCCGATGGCGGCCGGCGCAGACTTGACCGAATTGTGCCATGCTTCAGGCGACGTCATCGACACCCGTAACGTCCGCAACGCCTGTCCAGCGCTATAGCCGTGGTTCGGAACCAGGCTCGCACGAACCGGTTCGAGTCCATTATGCCTACGCAAGCCGAACGAGCCACGCCGACTATACCTCAGCTCTCTCCTGTCGTTTCAGCGCAGGCTGAATCATTAGCCTGGCTCGAGAACGCATCTCGTCACGGCGCGGCTCGCAACGAGGCACTTGCCTATTTCGACCGCCTGGCGCCCGTGTCGCCAGCGACGATCGCGGGGCGGTGGCGCGGCGCGGGGTTGCACACGGGGCACCCGATGGATGGCCTGCTCGAGGCTCATGATTGGTATGGCAAGGCGTTCGACGCCCGAGGAGAAGCGCATCCCCTGCTGTTCTGCCAGGGCAGTGCAATCGTCTCCATCGACCCCCGTTGGATCCCGCTCAGCGCGCTCCACAGCAACAAGGTTACGCGATCAGCGCTCGCCCGCGCCGGGTTTGCGGCTGCGCGGATGGTGTTACGGACGACCAGCCCGCAGGCGCGGCTGCGCCTGCTCACCCATCGCGGCGTGGCGTCCGCGGCGATGATCTACGACCGACTGCCGATTATCGATCTGTTCCGTCAGGTCACGCCTGACATCCTGCTTGGACTGATGGACGTGCGCGGTGCGCCGCCGTTCTTCTTTACCTTGCACCGGGAAGACTGAGGGACAGGCACTCACCACAGAACCTGTGGCGCATCGCCCAGGCGCACCTGAGGTCGCCCGCTTCAACAGAGTAGCTCGAAACGTACACCGCGCGGGGCGGCGGCCTGATACCGTGCATTGGCAGGGTTCCCGGGTTACAGCGATCGGATGTCAAATTCCCGAAGCAGTGCTGGCTCCGTCCTTGTCGATGGTGTCATGTACGACTGGTACCTACAGCGTGAGCCGCATCTGTCAGATGACGAAGGCTGGAAGGGAATGACGATTTCCTTGCTCCAGCAGGATGCCAAGCGCGAAGCACTGGTCGAATTCCCGCCGCCCAAGCGGTTGTTGAAGGGTTTGCCACGCGGCCGTCTCCAACTGGATGACGCGACGATCTCGCGCTGCGTGCGCGCCGCCTTGTCGGCGGGGTGGGAGCCGATGTCGCGGGGCAAGCCGGTGGTGTTCACGGTCGACGCGGACGGCAACTGAGAGCGGAAGCGCGTTTCCACCCCCTTCCGAGAGTAAGATATGTAGTGCAAGCACGCCGGGGCCAAACCGGGCTTACGCCTTACCCGATTTTTCAGTGCGAAATGGTGACGTCCGCTCTGATCGAGCGGGCGGTGCCCGCGACTTGTGATATGCCGTAAATTGCTGGGGCATCGGCCGGCATAAGATGGAAGACCAAGCCGATCTTCCGGGCGCCTCTTTATCCCTACCCCTCGAAAAGCCGCGGTCGTATTCGGACGACCACCATTCGACACATATCGACCAACAAGGGTTACCGGCGCGATGGCTCCGGTTTCTAGTGCGCCGAGATCTGTTGTTCGGCTGAACGTCGGCGTTCGGCGTGCCCGCGATGCGACCTAGGAGATCACCCTTACTTTCGTTTCCGACCGGTCGTCATTAGATCGGGCTTCGACGGTGGCTTCCATCCAGGTGGCGGAACCGGCCGCTGGCGGCTCGTCCCGAGCCCCATGGCACCCGGCTGTTGCCGGGAAAGACCCGACGTGTCGGCTTCGGCGGCCGCTGCACGACTGGCTCCTCCTCGCATCAGATTGATGCGATCACGGATGCGCCGCGCCTCCTCGAAGTCGAGCGCGCTCGCTGCATCCTCCATCCTGCGTTGAAGATCCTCAATCGTGTCGGTCATCACCCCTGAACGCGCGACTGGGCGTTTGAGCAGCATTGTGCCCGTGATCGGCTGGTGAATCGTGCGGTTGCTTTGACCCGCCCATGCTTAGTGTGCGCCCGCTGTCGAAAACACGTTCATCACGATCACGCCAGCGATAATAAGCGTCATTCCGACAATCGCCGGGCCATCAAGCCGCTGCCCTTGGAACAGCCACGCGATGACGGCTATCAGAACCATCCCGACGCCCGACCAAATCGCGTAAGCGATGCCGGTGGGGATGGTCTTGAGGGTCTGCGCCAAGCAGTAAAAACCAACTGCGTAGGCTACCACAGTGAAGATGCTCGGGATCAGCCTGCTGAAGCCATCGGACGCCTTCATACAGCTGGTTCCAATTACCTCCGCTACGATCGCGCCGGCGAGATAGAGATAATTCATGGGCACTCCTGTGCGGAAACGAAGCGGATCGTCTTTCCCTCGAAGATGGACGCCGTGGCAAAGAAGAACCCCCCCCGGGCGCAGGAGACATCACCCTGCCACTCTGTTCTCGGCTCGCATGCTCTATCGGCGCGAAGGAACATCGTCACGCCGTTTACGGGAACGAGCCGCCGTCGAGTGTCAGGCGCATTGCGAGGGCAAAGCGCCCTCTCTAGGTCGAACGGAAATGCACGCTCTTCGCTGTGCGATGCGTGAGGGGAGTTTAGTTTGATTGAAAAAGGCCGCGCCAGAAACCGGTCGGCGCCGCCGACACCCGCGGGCGAGCGGACCGTAAACGGCGGTACGCACACGGGAATTGCCGCCGCTGGCCTAGCTTTCGGGTCGCCGGCGTGACGGCGCTTTTAACTGGAATGGGCCAGCACCTTCCACTGCTCGGCCTTGTCTTCATTATCCTCCTGTTTGCGGCCTTCGCCATTGAGCGTTTTCCGCCCGTCACGGTCGCCGTTGCTGGCGCCAGCGCGATGATTGCCTTTGGCTGGCTCACCCCCGCCTTGATTACGGCATCCTTCGCCAATTCAGCACCAATCGCCATCGCCGCCTTTTTCGTCTTGTCGGGCGCATTGGTACGCACGGGCGCGATCGAGGCGCTCGCAAGCACGGTGGTTCGCCGTGCCGGCGAACATCCGCGGCGCACCGTGGCAGAATTGCTGGTCGGAGCAGGGATCGCGCCAGCCTTCATCAACAACACCCCCGTCGTGATTGTGCTGATTCCGCTGGTTAAGCGACTTGCCGCCAAAGTCGGTATCCCCGCCACCCGGCTGCTGATCCCCTTGTCATACCTGTCCATTCTGGGCGGAACGCTGACGTTGATCGGCACGTCAACCAACCTTTTGGTTGATGGTGTGGCACGGGCGAATGGGCAGGTTGCTTTCGGAATCTTTGAGATTACCGGCGTCGGCCTTGTCACCATAGCGGCGGGCGTGGCGACGCTCCTGGTTTTCGGCCCTCGCTTGCTTCCGGCGCGCGAAGACAACGAGGTCGTTGACCGGCACGAGCTCCGCTACCTCACCGAATTGTCCTTTTCTGACGATTGGCCAGGCGAACTGCCCAAATTGGCTGGCCTGTCTTTCCTGAAGCGCGACGCCGTGCGGTTGCTCGCCCTTCGCCGGGGCGCGGCAACGATCCGCAACCCGGGCGCGGACATGCAGATCGTGGCGGGGGACCGCCTGGTGATCGCTAGCTCAGCCGACGAACTGGACGATCTGGCGCGCAGCCGCGGTGTCGTGGTGGGTCTGCAGAACGTCGGCAAGCCGATCCGCCTGGCCGCGGATGAGCGCGCTGACGATGTGCGCCTGATCGGGCTGACGATCGCACCATCGCATCCGGCGCTTGGGCGCGAACTGCGCGATATACCGTTCCTGTCTAATGTGCCCGCGCGCGTCCTCGGGATCGGGCGAGCGCGCCATCTTCCCGGCCCGGACCTTGGCAGCGTCCGATTGCGACCCGCCGACAGCCTGCTCGTCGCGGCAGAAGCGCCGGCGATTGCTGGCCTGCGCGACAATGCCAACCTGATTGTCGAGGACACCAGTCACGTTCGGCGCTTCCGCCGCCGGCGAGCGCCCGTCGCAGTGGCGACGCTGCTCGGCGTGGTGGTGCTCGCCGCGATCGGCGTCCTGCCGGTGGTCGCGCTGGCGTTGATCGGCGTGGGGGTCGTTCTCCTCACCCGCTGCGTTGACCCAGAAGAGGCATGGCGCTCGATCGACGGGAGCGTTTTGGTCCTGATCTTCGCCATGCTGGGAATTGGCAGCGGGCTGGAGGCGATCGGCACGGTCGATCTGATCGTCGATTCAGTCTCGCCTTGGCTGAGTACGCTTTCGCCGCTGATGTTGATTATCGTGCTTTACTTCATCACGTCGCTGCTGACCGAGACGGTCACCAACAACGCGGTCGCCGTGATCATGACGCCGGTCGCGATCGGACTTGCCCAGGCGACGGGCAACGATGCGCGCGCGTTGATCGTTGCGGTGATGTTCGCTGCTTCAGCCAGCTTCGCCACCCCGATCGGCTATCAAACGAACACCATGGTGTATGCCGCCGCTGACTACCGGTTCTCCGATTTCGTAAAGATAGGAGTGCCGATGAACATCATCGTGGGCCTGGCAACTAGCTTCGCCATATACTGGCTTATACAATAGGTTACGAGGCCTCGGTGCTAGAGGTCGGCACCGTAGCGGCCGACGTAAAAGCGTCGAACGGAGCATTCTAGCCGCTTGGTATGCGGACCTTCATCGATCACTTCTCTGGCGACTATTTCGACAACTCCGGGCGATGTGGCGGAGCCAATCGCACGCTCAGGTGATATTCTCTGGGACCATCTCGCCGGAGCTCGCAATGCCGTTCACCATCGCCGCGCTACTTCTAGTGTCAGCCACGCCGTCGATGGTTGGTGCTCAGGCACCCGCGGCAGGCGGTGCCACTTGCGACGGGCTTTCTTCCGCCCAGATGAAGAAGCTGCAGTCTACGTATCGCGGCAGAGTGATGCTTCAGGGTCGAGCAAAGGCCGATGCGTGGCTGAAGGGCGAATGCGGGGCAGCAGCGAACGAAGTCGCTGAACAGGCCGCCGATCGCGGCTCTCCCCGAAAAACCTCAGAGCGCGCGAAAGCACGTTCAGGACGCGAACAGCGCGACAAAAAGGGCTGCCGCTTGGTAATGCGTCCGATCGCCACGCTGGGCGGCGCCATGACGATGGCGCAGGTGCCTGTCTGCGACAAAGAATAGCAAGTACGACGATTCAGGCTTCGCTTGACCGTCCGGCCGCAGAGGCGCCGGACGCCGGGGACGAAGGACCTTTCAATCCCAGTTTCTCGGCTTGCGCTGGCAATGAGAACGTCGTTCTCGGCCCTGATCCGCTAAGTCGAAGTGCTTAGCTGGCGTCCGGGCAACAAAAATCCTAGCATCGCGATGAAAAGCCGTCCGGCAAGGATTGGTGTTGGGAGAGAGATGCCGTGAAAGACATGCGGGGAAAGACTGCTTTCATCACCGGCGGCGCGAGCGGGCTGGGGTTCGCGATGGCCGAGGCGTTCGGCAGAGAAGGCATGAACGTCATGATCGCCGACATCGAAGCTGAGGCGGCGCGAGCGAAGGTGGAGGAACTGCGCGCCCGGCAGATCAGGGCCGAATGGGTGCAGGTTGACGTCACGAGCCGCGATTCGGTGCGCAAGGGCGCCATCGAGACGATCGCCAAGTTCGGGAAGGTGCACCTGGTCGCGAACAACGCGGGCATCGGCGCGGGCGGGCCGCTGGGCAGTGTGCCGGAGGGTGACTGGGACTGGGTGATCGACGTCAACCTGAAGGGCGTGGTCTACGGCGTCGAGGTCTTTGCTCCTCTGATGGAAAGCCACGGGGAGGGCGGGCACTTCGTCAACACCGCCTCGATGGCCGGGCTCATCAGTCCGGCCGGCATGGAGCCTTATTGCGCCAGCAAGTTTGCCGTCGTGGCGATGAGCGAAGGCTGGCGGCAGCAATTGTCGCCGAAGAACATCGGCGTTTCGGTCCTCTGCCCCGGTCTGGTGAGTACCCACATCTACGCAGGACGACGCAATCGCCAGAATGCGGTCTATGGCGAGGGCGACAAGGAATTCGGCCAGGCTGATCTCGAGCGGCAGCGCGAATGGATGGCGGGCGGCATCGACCCGCTGGTCGTCGGGGGCCGCGTCGTGGAGGCGGTGAAGGACAACGACCTGTATATCCTCAGTCACGTCGAATATGAGCGCGTGGTGCGGGAGCGCTTCGACCAGATCATGGCCGCATTTGAGAAATCGAAGCAGAGCCCTGCACTGAGCGCGCTTCCAACGGATCGCCGCCTGGATGTTGTAAACATCGACGTCTGACCCGCCGATCGTTCGATCTCACGCGACGCCTTCGTGATCGAGAGCTCTTTGACCTATAAGCTGAAGGACCCGGCCTATGCTTCTGCGTCTCACCTTCTACGCAGCCGTTAGCACGGCAGTATCCTCGTCTGGAGTGGCGATTGCGCAATATGCTCCCGTAGATCCGATGCCCTTGGGCCAGTTATCTACAAGCACAATGGCGAACAAACTCTCGGGGGACATCGCCAGCGGGAAATCGGGCTCCACCGCTCAATCCAGCCGCTGCTTTGCTGATTCCGGCCCCGGACCGGAACGGCGGGCGCTCGAAGCGGGCTATGCTCGCCGTCTGCAATCAAGCGGAAAGGCAAGTGCGGACGCCTGGCGCGCCGAACAAGGTCGTCGGTACAGAGCGGGGCTCGTTGCCGAAGGTAAGTGCAAATAGCCATCTGACCTGACGCCGCGCGCGGCGGGGCAGAGTTGGTGCGGTTGAGACGACGTTGGGCAATGACTGTCCGCTTTCGGGTAGAAGATCGCCGAAAGCGGACAGTCGGCTACATTGTCTCAGGGAATCAGACGATCAGCGCGCAGACGTTCGAACAGGGCGAAGAAGGCGTCGTCCGTTGCCTGGTACCTGCTGAAGCCCAAGCGCCGGCTCTTGGACATGTCGGTGACCACTTCGATCGGGCGGCCAAGATCGGCGTCGGTATGCCAGGGCGAGGCGAGGCGGGCGAGGTCGGGCTCGGCCAGGTTCTCGCGTTCGGCGATCGCACGCCACAGCCTCGCATCATTTGCCATCTGCACCTCCAGAGGGCGGGGTGTGCCATCAAAGGGCGCTGCCTCCAGCCCGAACCAATTCGCGATACGGCCCCACATCCACTGCCAGCGGAAGACATCGCCATTGACGATGTTGAACGCTTGATCATGCGCGGCTTCGGTTTCCGCCGCCCACAGCAACTGGGCAGCGAGCTGACGCGCATCAGTCATGTCGGTCAGCCCGTTCCACTGCGCCGCTGAACCGGGGAAGGCGAACGGCCGCCCGGTCTCGCGACACAGCGTCGCATAAACAGCAAGCGTGGTGCCCATGTTCATGGCATTGCCGACTGCCTTGCCGATCACGGTGTGCGGGCGGTGCACGCTCCAGCTGAAGCCATCGCGCGCCGCAGCCGCGAACACCTCATCTTCCTGGGCGTAGTAGAAGTTCTCGATGTCGAGCCGACCCTGCTCCTCGCGGAACGGCGTCTGCGGTAGCGTGCCTTTGCCATACGCTTCGAACGGCCCGAGATAGTGTTTGAGGCCTGTGACGAGCGCCACGTGACGCGGGCTCGTCGGTTTGGGCAAGCCGTCCAGCAGGTTGCGAACCATCGCCGCATTGACCCGGATGTTCTCCGCCTCGCTGTCCTGCCGCAACCAAGTGGTGATGAACACCGCGTCCGGCGCGATCCCGGCAAGCGCGGCGGCAGTCGCGGACGCATCCTGCAGGTCGGCCGCGATCGGTTCGACGCCCTCCTGCGCGGTCGGGCGACGAGAGAGACCGTAAACGTCCCAGCCTTGCTCAGCCAGCAGCCCCGCGGTCGCACTGCCGACGATCCCGCTCGCGCCAACCACCAATGCCTTCTTCGCCATCTCGACCCTTAAGCAACTCAGCGAGGCCTAGGTAGGCAGTGTCCCGGCCGCCTTCCAGACGGCACGAGGAGGTTGGCGGCCATGCAGCCGGGGTGGGTAGAGCGGGAACGGAGGCAGGACCTCGGGCGTCGGCGCGTTTCGCTGTTCGCAACCAAGTGAACCGCATGCTGCTCCACGATGGACATTCGTCCGCTTGGTTGGCGTGCACCAGGGCATCTTCACCGGCGAAGAAGTACACCGCCCCTCGTGCCCGAGCGCGGAATTGCCGGCTGACCTCGCAAGTTGCCGCTTCTTGAAGTCGCTTTTGGAACAGCAGCAGGAATGAAAGAAAAGTAGCCGTTCTTCGTCAGGGCGTACAGTCAACAAGACGCCAAATGCTGCGTCGCACGAGACGGTTTCTCCGACGAAGACGATCGAAAGGTGGGAGGCACTTGCCAGCGTCGCTACGGATACTTGCTGCGCGCCGCGTGGCGCCGTACCCGTCGTATGGATCTGATTTTCGGAGCTTCCATGCGCGCCATCCTTCTTGCAACGACCCTGTCCTTGCTGTCCTCGACAGCTGGCGCGCAGACCGCAGCCCCGCCGACCACCGTCCTCGCCGCCGTCACGGCAGATCCGGCTGCGCCGAAAGGGCGACTGTCGGACGCCGCAATGCCCACGGCTTATCGGCTCGATTTCACGATCCAGCCGAAGCAGGCCAGCTTCTCCGGCCGTGGCGAGATCGACGTGAGGGTGAAGGCGCCCACCAGCCGGCTCTACCTCCACGGCCGAGACCTCAAGGTGAAGGCATCGGCGCGCGTCGGCGGGCGGACGATCCCTGCCACCTTCACGCAGGTGGACAAGACGGGCACCGCACGGCTCGATTTCGCGCAGCCGGTGCCCGCGGGGCGCGTGACTCTGGTGTTCGACTGGACCGGCACGTTCGGCGACAGCGCGTCGGGCCTCTATCGCGTCAAGGTCGGCGACCAATGGTATAGCTGGACGCAGTTTGAATCGATCGATGCACGTGCGGCTTTCCCCAGCTTCGACGAGCCCGGCTTCAAGACGCCCTTCACCATCTCGATCACCACCGATCCCGGCTTCAAGACGATCAGCAACGCGCCCGAACAGGGCGTGACACGCGTCGGCGCGCTGGAGAAGCACCAGTTCGCGCCGACGCGCCCGCTTCCCACCTATCTCGTCGCACTTGTCACCGGGCCGTTCGTGCACGAGGTTGAGGCGATCGCGCCCACGCCAGAGCGTGCCGAGCCGCTGCCGCTGGGTATCGCGTTGACCCAGCCGCTGAAGGACAAGACGGCCTATGTGCAGGCGGAAACGCCGCGCATCGTCACCCTGCTGGAGCGCTATTTCGGCACGCCTTTTCCCTTCCCGAAGCTCGATCAGATCGGCTCCCCGATCATGCCGGGCGCGATGGAGAATGCCGGCGCGGACATTTATGGCGACGGGATCATCGCGCTCGCGCCCGACGCGCCCGTCTCGCAGAAGAAGGTGTTCGGCATGGTGGTGGCGCATGAGCTTGCCCACCAATGGTTCGGCGATCTCGTCTCCCCGGTCTGGTGGGACGATCTGTGGCTGAACGAGAGCTTCGCCAACTGGATGGGCTTTCGGATTGGCGGCGAATGGCGGCCTGAGCTCAACATCGGCGTTGGCGGCCTCGAGGAAGGCTTCTCCGCCATGAACACGGATTCGCTCACCGTCGGGCGACCGATCCATGAGCCGATCACCGAGAACGCCAACATCGATTCCGCCTTCGACAGCATCACTTATGGCAAGGGCGGTCATGTGATCGCGATGATCGCCGGCTATCTCGGCGATGAGAAGTTCCGCGACGGCGTGCGCCTGCACCTGAAGCGCCATGCCTATGGCAATGCGGCCACGGCGGATTTCTTCAAGAGCCTGGCCGATGCCGCGCATGATCCGCGCGTGGTGACGGCGATGCAGAGCTTCGTCGATCAGCAGGGCGTGCCCCTGATCACGCTGAAGCGGGACGGCAACCGCTTGGTCACCAGCCAGTCGCGCTACACCTTCATCGGCCAGGCGCCGCAGCCGACCCGCTGGACGGTACCCTTCTGCTATCGCGTCTCCTCGACCCGCAACTGCACCCTGATCGACGGGCCCTCGGCGGTGATCGATGCGGCAGCCGGCAACGCGGCGTTGATGCCCAATGCTGGCGGCACCGGCTATTACCGCTTCGATCTGGAACCTGCCGACTGGGATCGCTTGATCGCGACCTTCCCGACGATGCCGGGCGCGGAGGCGATCGCCGCGAGTGACAGCCTGTGGGCATCGTTCCGCGCGGGCCGGATGGATGCGCGCCGCCTGCTCGCCGGCACCGCCGCGCTCGCCGCGAACGCCGATTCCAACGCCGCGCTCGATGGCGCGCAGCGACTCGCCGGGCTGAACCGCCGCGGCATCATCCCAGCCGCGGCGGTGCCGGCCTACCGCGCCTATCTCGACCGCATCTTCGCGCCGCGCCTCGCGGCGCTCGGCTTCGATCCGGCGGCGGGCGCCTATGCCAAGGATGATCCCGATCGGCAGAAGCTGCGCGCCGATCTAGTCTCGCTGCTCGCCGGCGAGGCGGAGGACAAGGCGGTGCTGGCGAAGCTCAGCGCCGCGGCGCAGCGCTACATCGCCGGCGACAGGGCCGCTCTCGATCCGACCTATCTCGCCGATGGCTTTGCCGCGATCGTGCGAGCGGGCGGCCTTCCTGCGGCGAAGCGGATCATGGACCTCGGCCCCACCAGCGAGGATCCGATCGTGCGCGAGGCGGCGCTCGCCGCCGTCGCCGATAGCGGCCAGCCGGAAATCGCCACCTGGGCACTCGGCTTCAGCGACCCGCGCCTGCGCTCGCTCGAACGCGCGACGATGCTGCTGCGTCTGGCCCAGGCATCCGGCACCGTCGCGATGACGGGCGACTGGATCGTCGAAAACATCGAGCCGTTGTTGGGCAATGCGAATGGCATCTTCGCCGGCCGCCTGGCCCAATCCTTCGCAATGCAGTGCGGAACGGACCGCGCCGCTCGCATCGATGCGGCGGTTGGCGACAAGATCCGCGCCGCCGGCGCCGGGGTGCTCGACTATGAGCGCACGCTCGAAGCGATCCGCCTATGCGGTGCGCTGCGTGAGGCGAAGTCAGCCGAACTGGGAACGGCGCTGGTCGGGGAGCGGTGATGGCTGGAGGCGCCGGGGCGCTCCAGCTGGAGCAAGCCGAACCGAGTGGCGGAGGATGCTAGAGATGCGTGATAAACTCTGACCCACGGCTGCGTTGCGGCTCGTCAGAGTCTGAGCCAGCGCCCGATCAGCTATGGTCAGGACACGTGAGAACTGATGCTGTAGTAGCAGTCATCAAGTAACCGAAGGGGCGCTTAGTGCTGTTTCTTGCATTGCTCTTGCAGGCTGCCAATCCGGCACCTTCGGCCATTTCACCGCCCCCACCTCCACTTCATGGAGGCCCTGAGGAGACTGTCTGTCCCGTGGGCGGAGAACGGTTCGCCGCTTGGCGGACGGCGATGTACAGTACCTATGGTGAACGACCGGACGGGAAGCCTTATAGCTACTTGTCCTTCCCGCTCCCGATACCTGAATGCCCAGGCAACAAGCTGATCGTCTTCGACGATTTCACGCCGTCTGAAGTCGCTGCACTCGAGAGTCTCATTGCGTCCAAAGAGTATAAGGATCTGATCGCCAGCGAGACGACGTATTACCGCGCCTACTGGCTCGCTACCAAGCTAGGACGACCAGAACCTGGGTCACTCGGTCTGCTTCTTTCCGCGATCTGGCAGGTGTCGCCAGGGGCAGGGGAATCGACGGTCGCCCAGATGAGCAAATCCTCGCTACGGCGCTACCAGCTGATGTTCGTCGAAAGAGTGCGGCGGATCGGCCCCGGGCTTCAGGCGAAGGAGCAGCTTTGGCTGACAGCGCGCGCAGCCAACGCTGCCCGGCAGCTCGGACAATTCAAAGAAGCCGAACAGCTGCGCGCGCGTGCTGAAAGGTCGCTCGCCTACCTGCCCGAGAGGGGCGGCTGGGGCACATACCTGGCGAAGTTGAAGGCAGTGATCGCTCGGCGGGATAGCGGTGTCGAGCCCCTTGACATGATCCCGAAGCAACAGATCCCATAGGTCTGTATCCGCCTGCCGTCATCAGCAAACGCGTTTGACCGCGCCGCGTGCGCCGACCTGGAAGTAGCCAGCCAGGTTGTCCGATTACGCGAAGCGCAGCAGCCCCGTGCAATGCAGCACTAAGGCATACCTCGACAGAGGCGCCTAGCGGCCGTTGTTATACCGAGTTCGACGCGCCGTCGGCCAACTGAAACCGCAGTCGCACACACGGCCGGAATGGGGCTCGGGGACAGCCAGATCAGCCCGGCTGCATGATCGCCAGCTCCACCCCGTTGGGATCGAGGAAGTGAAAGCGTCGACCGCCCGGAAAGGCGAAGACCGGCTTGCTGATGGTTCCGCCGGCGTCGGCAACACTGGCTTGCGCCGCTTCAATGTCGTCCACCAATACCACCGGCAGCGGCATCTTGGGCGCTTCAGTCATGTCGCCCTGCAATCCCAGGTCAACGTTGCCGGTCGTGGTGGATGAATAGCTCGGGCCGAAGTCGGTCAGTTCCCACCCGAACACGGCCGAGTAGAAGGTCCGCGCCGCGCCGAGGTCGGATGCGGGAAGCTCGATGAAGTTGATCCGTGGCATGAGCGATCTCCTATGCTCGCTTGCGAGCGCGCGTGGCGGGGAGGCCCGACACGCTGCGCGCTATCCATGACCTGAGTTGATCCGGCTGCGCCAGCACGGATTCCGGAACAAGGACGTAGGATTTGCTCGCGGGCTGGTCCGGTTCGTAGCGAAGCGGCTCCCGGCAGCGACAGCATCGCTTCGTGCTCTTTACCAACGAACTTCAACGCCAATCCCACATTCGAGAGTGACGCGAACGGCTTCCCATCCGCATAGCCGAAGAGTCCACCGAACATCGGCCGGAACGCAACATCCAGATCCCGTGGCGCCGCGCTGATCAGGATCGCCTGCAACATTTGGGGATCATGGGTCATGCGGTTCCTCTCCTGTCGCAATCCTATAGCATGCTTCTAGATCGGTCCGGACTAGTCCATGGTGCGGCGGCTGAGATCACTTGAGCCTTAGCGATCCTACGAGATAAAAGACGATGTTTGAAGGTGCCGATTATGATCGACGTTGACGCATATCAGCCTCTATCCAGCAAGACGCACTGGGAGTTCACACAGACCGTCTGCTGCTGCTGAAGGCGAATTGCGCGAAGTCATCTTCGACAATTCGGGAGGGGCAACGTGCCGGACCATCTTACGCGTCATCGGCATCTTTGGTCACCGGCTGATCAAACCCGGTTACCGGGCAACTAGCCGATGTCGATTTGTTCGGTGATCAACTCAACGATCCTCCAACGTTGCAGCGAGCGTCGGCATTCAGCACTTGGCGCGTGCGCTACAGCTTCCCGACGACCTTGGCCGCGGCGTTAGACTCCACAGCTAGCGCTTGCGCATAGCGGGCGGGTTGGGCGGGGCTTTTCCATCTTAGCGCCTGCATGATCCCGGCGAGGTCCTGACCGCTGGCGAACAGATCCTGCGTCAGGCCGACCCGCGTCGAGTGTGCGGTCAGGCTTGCGCGCCAGACATCGAAATCAGCGGTGTCGATGACGCCCAACAGACCCGACGCATGGGCCGCGTCCAGCATCGCCCTATATATAAGTGTCACCGATTGGGCGGACAGCGCGGCGCCGACGCTCCAGACGTCGTCGCCAGCCTTATCGCGGGTCCGGTGGAGACGGCGGAACAGCGCGCCCTCGGTTCGACCGCCGCAGGCGGCCCGCCAGTCCGCAAGCGCAGCCATGGTACGCGCCGAGAGATAAGCATAAGCGCCGGCACCTTCCTGATCCGCCTTGGATCGCGGTACAAACAGCCGGCCACCGCCGCCGCCGCCGCGCTCGACATGCGGCCAGCGGATCGCGACGATCTCGGAGCGGCGAAGGCCCGTATCGAAGGCAAGACTGAGAAGCGCGCGATTGCGCTGTCCGGGTAAATTATCGCCCGCCGCTACCAGCATCGCCTCGACACAGACGCCGACCGGCCCGGCGGCGGCAAGCGGATCGGCCACTTCGCCGCGAAAGCGCAGTCCGCGCGCCTGCCGTTGTCGCACACCCAGGGCGCGTCGCTGCGCCTTTAATTCCAGCCGCACGCGTTCGGCGCGGGTGGGATCGGGCTGATCAGCAAGTGCGTGGAGCCGACCGATGGAGGATGTGTAACGCGCCAGCGTCGCGGCCTTCTTTCCGTGATCGGCCTGATCGCGAAGGAACTCGGCAACGGTGGCCGGCAATGCAGGCAAGGTGACAAGCCCGCGCTGCGCGCACCAATCAGCGAACACCCGGATGTCGGCCCGAAGCGCACGCCACGAATTCTCGCTCATCGCGCGACGCGCCGCATCGATCACATCCGGATCGATCGCGACTGGTGCATTTCCAAGGATCGGCAGCAATGCGCTCATCGCCGCTGATCGTGCGCGACAACGAACAGCCAGTCAATCGCACTAGCGATAGCGGACATTATCGCTAGTGCGATGCGGCACGTTTGCACTCGTGCCATTACGTATCGTTTCGAACCGGCGAACCCGCGACAGTCACGGGACGGAGCGGTTCAGCCGCGACGTACCCGCGAGACTCTTTCGCGGGCTGCGTAACACGGGAGTGATGGACGTGCTTCGATATGCTCTGCTCATTGCCCCGGCGCTTCTTTGGTGCGGAACAGCCGAGGCGCAGGTGACCTCCACCGTCACTGGTGAGCTTCAGGTCAAGTTGCTTGTCACAGCATCGTGCGAGGTCTCAGGATCGTCGACGGGCAGCATCGGCACTGCGCTCCTCGATTTCGGCTCCACCACATTGCTGCTCGAGGCGATTGATGCCGACACCGGCACGTCCGGCGTCGATGCGCTTGAAGTCCTCTGCAATCCCGGCGTCAGCTATTCGATCGACTTCAACGCCGGGCAGCACGCCGCCGCTATCGCCGACCGCGCTATGCAGCTGGAGGGCGGGACCGAACTCGTGCGCTATCAGATCTATTCCGATGCCGCGCGCGCCAACGTCCTGTCGACGCTCTCGGGAGTAGGCACCGGAACGCCGGAGGCAATCCAGGTATTCGGCCGAGTTCCCCCTCAAGCCGCCCCGACGCCGGGCACTTATCGCGACGTGGTCACGGTGACCGTATCCTTCTGAAAGGGACTGACTATGCGTCCGCCACTAGCGACCTTGCTCCTCGTGATCGGCGTTGTTCCTATGCCGGTGATCGCCCAGACGGCGCTTCGGGTGCAGCCGCTGACTGTGGAGGTGACGTCTCCTTCGCAGGCGTCGTCGATCAACCTGCAAAATCGCGGCCCGCGCCCGATGGTCCTCCAGGTCCGCGTCTTTGATTGGTCGCAGGTCAACGGGCAGGATCAGATCGCGCCCACCACGGAGGTGGTCGCCAGTCCACCTGCCATGACGATCCCTCCGGGGCAAAGCTACACGGTGCGGCTCGCGCGCACTGCCGGCGCGGTCAATGCGGGGGAAAAAAGCTATCGTCTGTGGGTCGACGAACTCCCGCCGCCGGCGCGGCCGATGCCGGCCGGTGGCGGCGAGGTCGACGTTCGATTGCGCTATGATCTACCGGCGTTCTTCCGCGCGGGGGACCCGCAGCCCGCGCTCAACTGGCGCGCCTATCGCACCGGCGGCCAACTCGTCGTCGAGGCGAGCAACTCCGGCGCTGGCCATGCCCGTATCGAGGGACTTCGGCTCGATAGTGCGCAGGGGCCGATCAGCTTTGGCAGAGGACTCAACGGCTATGTTCTTCCCGGCGCGACACGGCGCTGGGTTGCGCCGACCGGCGCACCGCTCCCGGCTGCAAATGCCAATGTGACCGTGGTGGCAGGAGTCGGCGGGCGTGAGATCAGACAAGCGACCGCGATCGCCTCCCGGTGAGCGATTCGCCTTCCGGATAAAGGTTGTTGTTTCCGCCTGCCTGATCGTGGTTCCGGCGACGGCACGCGCAGGTCAGGAAATTACAGGGAGACAAGACGTCGAGCTGATCCTGGCGGTGAGCGTGAATGGCAGACAATCGCCTTTATTGTGGCAAGTGACGCAAGGCTGGCCGATCTTTCGGGCGTCCGGTTCCGCTACTCGGAGGCAGCGCAAGCGCTGGCGTTCGAGGCGGCGGACGCAGCATTGGTGCCCGTCGTGCTTGATGACGCCGCGCTTCAGACGTCGCTGGATCCGGATTCGGTAAAGACGGATACCGGCGCCGTCCTGAATTACGGCTTGTTCGTCGACGCGTCTCGGGCGGGCCTTCGCGCCTCCGGTCAATATGATCTGCGCTTCATCAGTCCTTTTGGCGTGGGGCAGACCACCGGCTTTGCTAACTGGCGACCACAGAGCGAAGGCGGCTTCGAGCATGTGCGGCTCGATACGCAATGGCGCTATGTCGATGTGCGCCGCGTCCTGGCCATGACGGTGGGCGACACGATCGCCGATGGCGGGCAGCTCTCGACTGCCTATCGCCTTGCCGGTGTTCAGATCCGCCGCAACTATCTCGAGCGCCCGGATCTCGTCGCCGCGGCGCTGCCGATCCTGACGGCGTCTGCCGCCGTGCCCTCTACCGTCGATCTATACCTGAACGGGCTGCGCTATTTCTCTGGTCAGGTTGGACGGGGCCCGTTCGAGTTCCGCTCGCTCCCCAATCTGGGCGGCGGCGCGACCGCGACGATTGTCCTGACCGACGCCGGCGGCCGCGAGACCCTGATCAGCAAACCGATCTTCTTCGTTCCCAACCTTTTCCCAAAGGGCCGCCTCGGCTTCTCGTTCGAAGCCGGCTTTCCCCGGCGCAACTATGGGCTGAAGTCGTTCGATTATTACCCCGATTTCGCGGCCTCCGGCACCGCCGCCTACGGAGTTTCGGATCGTCTCACGGTGATTGGGCACGCCGAAACAACCCGCGATCTGTGGAACGCCAGCGTTGGCGGCGTCACTAGGCTGGGGGATTGGGGGTCGCTCACCGCCGGCCTCGCGGTGAGCCGGTTTCTCGGCAAGACGGGAATACGAAGCCGGCTCGACGTGCAGGCCCGCGTCGCCGGTATCAACCTGTTCGGCGGTGTCGAAGAAACGGGCAACAACTATCAGGATATCGCCACCGCCACGCTCACCCGCGACAGACTGCTCAATCGTTCACCCGATCTCGTGGTCATTTCCGATCCAACGCTGCCGCCGCTCCTGTCCTTTTCACGCCGGGTGGAGCGGCTTGGCGCGAACTTCACCGTCCGGCGCACTGGCGTGAACCTCAACTACGCCCATGCCCGACTGGGCCAGGATGAGTTGCGGATCGCCAGCGCCTCGTTGTTCCGTCCGGTGTTTGAACAAGCGTCGGCGTGGATCAACGGCTATAAGGATTTCGGCAAGCGCGGGGACTGGGGCATCTTCGCCGGGATCACCTTCACGCTCGGCCGCAACGTCTCGGCATCCGCCAGTGTGGCGCAGACGCAAGGCGGCGCCACGCTGCAGACCAGAGCGTGGCGCACGCCCGGGCTCGAACGGGGATCGCTCGGCTGGACAGTCGTCAACAATCAGGCCTTGTCGGGAAGACGCGAGACCTATCGCGCGGCCAATCTCAATTATCGCGCGCGTTTTGCGTCGCTTGAGGGCGGGATCGAACAATATGGCGATGAAGTTCATGTGACGGGGTACGCCGAAGGGTCGATCGTCGCGATGAAGGGACTTTACGCCGCGCCGCGTATCGATTCGAGCTTCGCCGTGGTCAGCGGCGCTGGCCCGGATACCCCGGTGCTGTCCAACACGCGGCGCGTCACCCGGACGAACAGGCGCGGCAAGGCGTTAGTGACTGATCTGACGCCATTGGCGCCCAATACGGTTTCGATCGACCCGACCGGGCTGCCGGTGGACGTGCGCCCAGCGCGGACAGAGGCCGTCGTCGTGCCCCCACCGTTCGGCGGCGTATCGATCGATTTCGGGGTCGCCCCGGAAAACAGCGCGATCGTGATTTTGGTGAATGCCCAGGGCCAGGTGCTTCCCGTCGGCACGGCGGTCAGCGTGACCGGCGTCAACGAGCCCGCCGTCGTTGGCTATGACGGACGTGCGTATTTGACCGGCCTGCGCAGCATCAACAGGGTGGAGGCGCTACTTCCCGAGGGCGGAACATGTGCCGCCACTTTCGACTATCAGCGCGCGGCGGGCCGGCAAGTGCAGATCGGGCCCGTCACATGCCGCTAAGTGCGCCGGCACGCGTCGCCGAACGGTCGCTCTGGCGACGAATGTTGCTGGCCATTGCCGTCGCCGGATTGGCGATCTTCCTTTTCATCCCGCAAAAGGCGCAGGCGAATGCTTCCTGCCAGGCGGATCAGCCGACGCTCGATTTCGGCAGCTCCCGCACAACGCGTGGGACCATCAGCTGGAATTGCACCAACTTCGAGGCGACCCCGATCAGTTTTACACTGTGCGCCGCGATCGGCACGCCAAGCTTTCCGGGCACGGTGGACCAGCCTAAATTGATCAGCACCGCACCGACGCCGGCCGATTTCAACGTCTATGTCGACAGCGCGGGCAGCCAAATTTGGAACAGCACCAATCCGCTGACGACCACCGTGACCGTCGCCGGAAACTCCCGAACGACGGGTACCTTCACTTATTACGGGCGAATAGCGCCCGGGCAGGCCATCACGCCGGCCAATTACTCCGCCTTCTTCTACAACACGGTGATCGGTTTCCTGACCGCCGGATCGACGGCGTGCCAGCGGAATGGCCCCAATCTGTTCGGGGTCGACGTGACGATCAGCGTCACCGCCAATGTGGTCGAGGGGTGCATGCTGGGCACGATCGGCGACATCGATTTTGGCGAACTCGCCGGCCTGCAGGACCGGATCGACGCGGCCGGCTCAGTGCAACTGGTGTGCCCGCCGAACCGCGGCTGGACACTGAGCTTCGACGGGGGCCGCCATGCTGCGGGTACCGAACGACGGATGCAGAGTGCGGCGGGCGACCTTATCCCTTACAGGCTTTACCGCGATCCCTCGCGCAGCAATCCGATCGACATTGACGGGGTCATTTCCGGGACGGGGACCGGGGGAGTCGACACCGTACCCGTTTACGGCCGGGTCGAAATCGGCACTCTCCCCACCGTCGGGCAATATGCGGACTTCATCGTGGTCACCCTCGGCTTCTAGGCTGCGGCAGGTGCTCCGCCTTAGAGCCCCTCGTGCGATCGCTCCATCGCCCGCTTATAGGCGTCGCGCCCAGTGGTGCGGTCCAGATAGGTCTGTTCGACCTCACCAAGCATCAGGTCACAATGCTTCTGGCCCAGCGTTAAGGCAAAGGTGACCGAAATGTCCGCCGCAGTGAACGTCTCCCCAGCGAGAAACGGTGAATAAGCAAGACGTTGCGAGACAAGTCTCAACCGCTTCTGAAATGATTGCAGGCACCATGTGGCGGCCCAATTGTCGCGCTCAGCCGCAGGGGCGATGAAGCGGCTGACGATCACCGGCATCATCAGCGTCGCCAGCCCCGCTTCCCCCAGATGAAGGAATTGTTGGTACGCGGGAAAAGCCGGATCGTCGGGCGCCGGGGCGAGCGGGGTCGGCGCACGGCGAGCGATCAGATACTCCATGATCGCGATCGATTCGACCATGACGACATCGCCGTCCTGCATCACTGGAATATAGTCCGCCGGATTGAGCGCCAGGAACGCTGGGTCACGCCGGTCAGCCAGCATGTCGACCTGCCGCACCTCGTACGGCAGTCCCATTTCCTCCAGCAGCCATGTCACGCGGATCGACCGCGATGTCTGTCCGCCCCAGACGATGATCATGTGCCATCCTCCGCTTGTTAATGCGCGTGACCTGATCTTTAGCGAGTGATCGTACGCCTCTCCGCGCGCGCTGGCCAGCAGTGGCGATTGACCGGAGGAGGACGGCTAACCGCCACCGTTCGCGCACAGTCATTACCATATAAACATATCTTTATATCCGCATTGACAGAGCCGCGGGGATGATGTTGAAACGGGCCTGTCGAGGTTCCTCATCCCAGGCATGGCGGTGAGGCTAAGACGGGAAGCCGGTGATGCCTTTCGGGGCAAATTCCGGCGCTGCCCCCGCAACTGTAAGCGGCGAGCGGCGGTTCCATTTCGTGTCACTGGGCCTCGCAACGGGCCCGGGAAGGCCGGAACCGCCGCGTTGACCCGCAAGCCAGGAGACCTGCCTCCGACGCGATAACGTTCCTCGGACGGGGGTTCCTCCGGTGGATCGCGCTTGGAAGGCAGCGGGTGGCTCTTGCCATCCGCCGATCGATGACACGCGCGTTCTTCCAGGCTCCCTGTTCGACAACAGCAGGTGAGTCATGACGAATAGCGGCTTCACGTTCAGGACCAGCAGCATCCCATTCGACGAGGATTATCGCCCCGCCGAAAGCACGCGCATCACCACCAATTTCGCCAATCTCGCGCGGGGAGAAACCAGGCGAGAAAACCTCCGCAACACGTTGACGATGATCGACAATCGTTTCAACGGGCTGATGCATTGGGACAATCCGACGGGGGATCGCTACGCGCTCGCGCTACGCATCGTCTCCGCGCATCTCACGCTGGAAAATGGCGGCGCGGCGGGATTTCCGCTGATCGAAATGCTGCACACGATCATCGTTGATCGGCTGACCGGCGAACGGGTCGACGGCATGACCGGCAACAGCCTGTCCTCCTACATCCGTGACTATGATTTCAGCATCCGGCTGAGTGATCATCAGCGGCATGGCCCCGGCGACGACGTGCCGGAAGGGTTCGGCGACCTGCACGGAAAGCTCTTCAAGCACTTCCTGCGATCCAGCGCCTATCGCGACCAGTTCCGCAAGCCGCCGGTCATCTGCCTCAGCGTGTCCAGCCGGCAGGTCTATCATCGTACCGCCAATGCCCATCCCATCCTGGGGGTCGAGTATTGCTGCGACGATCGGTCGCCGACCGACGCCTATTTCGCCAAAATGGGCCTGACGGCGCGCTATTTCATGCCGCCCCACGCCGTCGCCCCGCTGGCCTTTTATCATCTGCGCCAGCTGCTCGACGATTATACCCATGCCGAACTGGCCAGCACCGTCGCCACGATGGAAACCTTCCAGAAGATCTACCGACCGGAGATCTACAATGCGAATTCGGTCGCAGCGCAGCGCTACCAGCCCAGCCTGACGTACCAGGATTATTCGCTGACCCGCATCGTCTACGATCGAGAGGAACGTAGCCGGCTGGCGATCGCACAGGGCCGGTTCGCGGAGGAACATGTCATCCGGCCGCATGGTGCGATGCTGGAACAATGGTCCGCCACCTGCGGACTGTGAGCCCCTCCCCCCGCGCCCTCACCTGCGCCGATGACCAGCACATCATTTCAGGACATTCGACCATGACGACATTGTTGCCGACGACCACCGCGGGCAGCCTGCCTAAGCCCAGCTGGCTGGCCGAACCAGAGACGCTATGGCCCCGGTGGAAGCTTTCCGGCGAGGAGCTGGCCGCGGGGAAGCGGGACGCGCTGCGGCTGGCGGTCGAGGATCAGCGGCAGGCCGGCATCTCGATCATCGGCGATGGCGAGCAGACCCGCCAGCATTTCGTCACGACCTTCATCGAGCATCTGAGCGGCGTCGATTTCGAACTGCGCGAAACCGTTCGTATCCGCGATCGCTATGACGCCAGCGTACCGACGGTGGTCGGCGCGGTGGCACGCCCCCAGCCTGTGTTCGTCGAGGATGCGCGCTATCTGCGCGCGCAGACCGATCAACCGATCAAATGGACCCTCCCCGGTCCGATGACGATGATCGATACGCTATACGACGCCCATTACCGCAGCCGCGAGAAGCTGGCCTGGGAGTTCGCCTGCATCCTAAACGAGGAGGCGCGCGAGCTGGAGGCCGCGGGGGTCGATATCATCCAGTTCGACGAACCGGCGTTCAACGTGTTCTTCGACGAGGCGAACGACTGGGGCATTGCCACCCTGGAGCGGGCGGCTGAGGGGCTGACCGCACAGACGGCGGTCCACATCTGTTACGGCTATGGCATCAAGGCGAATACCGACTGGAAGAAAACGCTGGGCTCGGAATGGCGGCAGTATGAGCGAACATTCCCCAACCTCCAGACATCAACGATCGATATCATCTCGCTGGAATGCCAGAACTCCCGCGTACCGATGGACCTGATCGAACTGATCCGCGGGAAGAAGGTGATGGTCGGCGCGATCGACGTCGCCACCGACCGGGTCGAAACGCCCGAAGAGGTGGCCGAAACGCTGCGCCGCGCGCTCCGCTTCGTCGATGCCGACAAACTGTATCCAGCGACCAATTGTGGCTTGGCCCCTTTGCCGCGCCACGTCGCGCAGGGAAAGCTGAAGGCACTGGGCGCGGGCGCGCAGATCGTTCGCCAGGAACTCGCCGCCTGATCGCGTACGGCGGGGGGAGCGGCCTCCCCCCGCGCCCTCTATCCCGCGACAAAATGTCCCAGTGACAGCGCCGTCCCGCAGCGATACCCGGCTCAGTGTGGGGGCATTCCGGAAACTCTTGGCGCAACGCCTTCTTCCGATGCTGATCTGCGGCGCGGCGCTTCTGCTGAAGCTGCTGGTCCCGACTGGCTATATGGTCGTGCCTGAACATGGCCGCCTGACCATCGCGGTTTGTTCGGGGGTAGGCCCGCAGACGATGGAAATCGCGATGCCGGGGATGGATCATGCCACCCCCGACGGTGCGCCGTCGAAGGATCACGGCAAGGCGGAAATGCCCTGCGCCTTTGCCGGCCTGTCGGCACAGGTGCTGGGCGCCGTCGACGTGGCACTGCTGGTCATCGCGCTGGCGATCGTCGCGGCCATGGCGCTTCGCCCGGTCGCGCGGCACCTCCCGCCCCCGGCCCCTTATCTTCGCCCCCCCTTGCGCGGACCACCGCTTCCGGCCTGACGCGCCGGCCGAAGCCTTCGGCCGGTGATCCTGTCGCCCGCGTGTCATGCCCGTTCGGCACACGCGGCACGCTCGCCTGCGTCCTCTCTTTGTTGCTGTCGCACGGTCACGCCGCGCGGCTGCGCGGACCCGGCGGGTCAATCGTCAGCAAGAAAGCTGTTTCATGGTCCGTAGCCTGATGCTCGGCGCCGCGACGCTCTGCGTTGTCGCGCCCTCCTCCGCCATTGCCCTGTCCGTCGCCCCGTCCGGCGATGCTACTCTCCCTCCCGCCGCTCCGGACGACGCACAAGGTGCCGATCCAAACCGCCGCGATACTCAGGTCACGATCGGCGGCGACCCGATCGTCGTGACTGCACGCTCGATGGCACGTTCCACTGCCAACGTGCTGACCTCGGTGGATATATTGGGCGGCGACATCGCCCAGCGGCAGAATGTCGACAATGCTTGGGAGCTGTTCGCGCGCCTCCCCGGCGTGGTGCTGACCGATTTCAACCAGGGCACGACCTCCGGCCGCTTTTCGATCCGCGGCTTCAGCGGCGAAGGGGAGATAAACGCGGTCAAGCTCCTGATCGACGGCGTCCCATCCAATGACAACGCCGGGCGGATGGACTTCATCGATCTGGTCGCGCCGCTGGACATCGCCTCGGTCGAGCTGGTGCGCGGCACCTCCGACCCGCGCTGGGGCCTGCACGCGATCGCCGGCAGCGCGAACATCAAGACACGGATCGGCGGCACATACCTTGACGCGCGCGGCATCCTCGGCGCGTTCGGCACCTATGACGGGCAGATCGCGACCGGGGTCGAAACCGGCCGGTTCAGTCAGAACTTCACGCTCTCCTATCGCCGCACCGACGGTTATCGCGACCATGCCGATCTCGACCGGCTGACCCTTGCGGGCAAATGGTTTTACGATTTCGGCGGCGCGCGGCTCGGCCTGATCGCGCGGCACAGCCGCAGCACGGCGCAGGAGCCCGGCTACCTGACCGATGCCGATGCTTATACCGATCGCCGCCGGTCCTATGCCGTGTCGCAAACCGATGGCGGCACGCGCAATCTCAGCCAGTACAGCCTGCATCTCGACGCCGATCTGGCGCGCGACCTGTCGCTGACCGCGGTCGGCTATTCGACGACCAACCACGACGATCGCTATGTCCGCTTCTCCGCCAGTGTCGCGCAGCAGCGGCGCCTGACCGACGAACAGCATTACGGGATGGTCGCCGGGCTCCACTGGCACGCCGCCGATTGGTTGATGGCGGAGGCAGGGGGCGACGTGCAGTGGCAGCACAACCGCAGTCTGCGCTGGACCAGCGATCGGCGCATCATCACGGCGGCGACCCGCGACCAGGATTTCGACCTGACCGTCGGCGGGGCCTATGCTCAGGCCATCATCACCCCGGTGGATTGGCTGACGATCACGCCGGCGTGGCGGATCGACCGGGTCAGCGGCGATTTCCTGAACGTGCTGAACGGGCGGCATTACCCGGTCAACGACTACGGCACGATCAGCCAGCCGAAGCTCTCGGTCGCGCTGACCCCGGTTCCTGGGGTGACGGCCTATGCCAATTACGGGCGCACGTTCCAGATCGGGGCAGGGTCTGGCGCCTATGTCGTACCGCCGCGGGTGCGCGATCTGGCGCCTTCGATCAACGAAGGGTTCGAAGGCGGCATCAAGCTCTCGCAAGGCCGCTGGCTCACCGCACGCGCGGCCGTGTGGCAGCAGACCGCCAGCGGGGAACTACGCCGTCGCCTCAACGACCCGTCGGGCGAATTCGACAATCTCGGCGAAACCCGCCGTCGCGGCTTCGACGTGGAGGCAAGCGTACAGCCGCTGCCCGGCCTGTCCGCCTGGGGCAGCTGGTCGCATCAAAAGGCGCTGATCCGCGTGCCCGATCCTGCCGCCCCGACCACCGCCGGTAACGAGATCGACCACGTTCCGCGCAACATCTACACCGCCGGGATTGAATGGGCCCCCGCGACGCAGCCCTGGCGCGCGTCCTTCTGGGGCAACGGGCAATCATCCTATCAGCTCAATACCGCCAACGATCAGGGGCAGTACGGCAGCTATTTTCAGCTGACCGCCGAACTGGCCTATCGACTGACGCCGGCGATCGAAGTGTCGGCACAGGTGCGCAACCTTGCCAACGAACGCTACGAATATGTCTGGTATGACGGCGCGCAGCGGCTGCACGCCCCTGCGGACCCGCGCAGCCTGTTCGGCGCCGTCCGGGCGCGCTTCTGATCATGCCGCGGGAGGCAACGGCTGGGCCATGGTCGTGGCGGTCGGTGGCGCGGCGCATCCACCTGTGGCTCGGGCTGTCGCTCGGGCTGCTGTTCGCGGTGATCGGCCTCACCGGCTCGGCGCTGGTCTTCTATGTCGGCATCGATGCGGCGCTTCATCCCGCGCTGCGCAGCGATGCGCCGGCGACGACCGCGGGCCCCGCACCATCAGGCTGGACATCGCCAGTCTGGGATCGCGCACTCGCCACCGCCCGCGCGGGGCGCTTCGACCCGGCGGGCAAATGGTCGTTCGAGGTGACGGGAGAAGGCGGCGCCATCCCCGCGCGCTACTATCCGCCCGACCCCGGCGGCGCCCGCCACCCGACGCGGCTGATGGTGTGGTTCTCCCCCGACGGCGGCCGCATCGTCCGCGTGGCGCCATGGGGCGGCTATTTGATGACGTGGCTGTACGAACTGCACATGCACCTCCTTGCCGGCGACATCGGCGGGCAGATCGTCGGTTGGTCGGGCGTCGCCATGCTGGTGCTGCTGCTGAGCGGGATCGTCCTCTGGTGGCCGCGCGGCAGTTGGCGCAAGTCGCTGGCCTTCAAACGCCGCGCCGCGCCGATCCGGCGGCTGCACGATCTGCACAAACTGTCCGGCGTAGCGAGCGGCGCGTTGTTGCTGATCCTGGTCGCCAGCGGCGTCATCCTGGCGCTCCCGGTCATCAGGCAGGCGCTTCTGGCGCCCCCCGCCGTGCCCGAACCGCGCTCGTCGCCCGGTTCCGGATCGACGGTCGCGGTGACCCGTGCGCTAGCCGCCGCCCGCGCCGCTGCTCCGGCGGCGCAGCTCGCCTTCATCGATGTCCCTGGCAATGCTGGTCTGCCCTTTCGCATCAGAGTGCAGATGCCGGGGGATCCCCACCGGCGCTTTCCGGGCGGCTATGTGTTTGTCGATCAGCGCACCGCCCGCATCGTAACAGTTCAAGACATGCGTCAGGGCGGCGCGGGTGCAGCGATCAACGCATGGGTCCGCCCGCTGCATGACGGCACGGCCGGCGGCCTCGCCGGGCGCGTGCTGGCACTCCTCGCCGGTCTTGCCCCGACCGCACTGTTCGTCACCGGCCTTCTCCGCTGCCGGCATCGCCAATCGCGCAAGGCGACCGGATCGAACTGATGCAGCCGGGCGTTTTCCCGTCATCGGCCGCCCTCTTCCGAATGCCTGCACTGGCAGATGAGGAGGCGTGAATGACGATGCCCGCCTGGCACGTTCTGGCCCTCGCGACGGCCACCCTGGTCCTCGATCACGGCTCCCGCGCCAGTACAGCGCCGGCCCCGTCCGGACCATTGCGCGCGGTGGCGCCGGTCCGCGGCTGCGAGACGCTAAGGCGCGTCGATCTGTCAGCCGCTGCGGGTGTCGGCGTAACGGTCACGTCGGCAGCGCAGGTACAGACCAGTGCCGGCACTTTCTGCGCTGTTGCCGGGACCATCGCGCCGACGATCGGGTTCGAAGTCTATCTGCCAACCGCCAGGTGGACCCAGCGCCTCGTCCAGAATGGATGCGGCGGCCTGTGCGGTTCGATCTCCGTATCGCTGACCCAGGCGGGCGGCTGCGCGCCGGCCCTGAACGGCGAATTCGTGGTCGCCGCGACCAACATGGGCTATGAAAATCGCCCCGGCACGCCGCTCGGCGCCTTTGCCACCGATCCCCAGAAGCGGATCGATTTCGCCTATCGCGCCAACCACCTCACCACGCTCGTTTCCAAGGCGCTGATTGCCGCGTTCTACGGCCAGGCCCCCCGCTATTCCTATTTCTCTGGGTGTTCGGACGGGGGTCGTGAGGCGCTGGTCGCGGCGCAGCGTTACCCCGATGATTTCGACGGGATCTCGGCCGGCGCGCCGGTGGCTGACTTTCAGGTCCAGAACAGTTTCTACCACGCGTGGGTGACTGCAGCGAACCGGCGCGCCGATGGCACACCCATCCTGCTCGCTGCCAAGCTCCCCGTATTGCACGCGGCCGTGATCGCGCATTGCGATACGCTGGATGGCCTGGCCGACGGGCTGCTGGCCGATCCGCGTGCCTGCACGGTCGATCCGGCCTGGGCTGCGTGCCCGCCGCGCGCGCGCGACACCACCAATTGTCTGACGCCGCAGGAACAGGCGGTCGTCCGCAAGATCTATGACGGCCCGCGCGACGCCTCGGGCACCCCCTTCTGGATCGGCGGCCCGCAACCCGGATCGGAACAGCGGTGGGCGGGCGGCTTCATCCCCGCCAACTCCGGCGAGCAGACGATGAGCGGGATGCTGAGCCAGGCAATGCTGCGCTACATGATCTATCCGCAGTCGCCCGCGCCCGACGATCTGATCCGCGACTTCGCCTTTGACGCCGCCAGCTTCCGCAGGGTCACGCTGCTCCACCCGCTCAATGATGCGCTCAACACCGATCTGCGTCCATTCGCTCAAGCCGGCGGCAGGCTTATCCTGTGGCAGGGGTGGTCGGATGCGTCGGTGACGCCGCTGACCTCCATCGCTTATTACAAGGCGCTCCAGCAGCAGTTGGGGCCGGTCGCAGCGGAGCGGTTCGTGCGGCTCTATATGCTCCCGGGGACCGGTCATTGCGGCGGCGGCGACGGCTTCAGCCAGATCGATACGCTGACCCCGCTGATCGCCTGGGTGGAACGCGGGCAAGCGCCAGGCGCGATCATCGCCGCCAAGGTTGCGGATCGCAGCAACGGCCCCCGTGGAGGCCTGCCCGGCAGCAGCCAGCCGGGCCGCCAGACGCCGCTGCCCACCCCCGACGAGCCGCCGCTCGCCACGCGGCCGATCTACCCTTTCCCGCTGATCCCGCGCTACTCCGGAACGGGTGATCCGACTTCCGCGGCCAACTTCGTCCCCGTACCCAGCACCGTGCGCGAGGCGCCGATCGTGCGCTGGTATGGCGACACGCTGCTGGCCCCGAACAACCAGCGCGATTATCAAGTCCGCGACGGTCGCCTGAGCGCGGGCGCCCCCGTGCGGCACTGATCGCGAGCACGCGACTGCCCCGCCGTCCGACCTTTCCAGCAGTCGGCGGAAGAGAACGCCCACGTTGAACACGCGCGAATGCCGCTTGCGTCCCAGCCCGGACGTGTCACTTCTTAGACGACCAATGGCGATGCTCCTGGCAACTGCCTGTCGGACCTCGCAAGGGAGGCGCAGCGATGCTCGGGCGTGCGTACAAGTCGCAATCGACGCCATCGCCACGGGCCGGCCATCATGTTCCCATGGCATGGTTCTCGACCGGCTGGGCAGACGCTGCGGGTGTTGGATGAACCAACTCGGCTGGGGACCATGGCTGATCCTGGTCGCCGTCTATGCCGCGGTCATCGTTCGCGCGACGCTGCTGGAGCGGCGCGAGCCCTATGCCCGCGCGGCGTGGCTGCTGCTGCTGGTCGCGCTGCCGACGATCGGAACAATACTGTACCTGTTGTTCGGCGAACCCTGGGTGTCGACGCGCTTTCGCCGCCGGACGCGAGACGCCTATCGGTCGTTGCTGCCCCATGCCCCGTCCCCTGCGCGCGATCCGCCCTCGCCAGAGGCGCGCAACGCTTTCCGCACCTGCGAGGCGGCGAGCAACTGGTCGGTGACCACGGGCACTACGGCCGTGGTCGCGCCCGGCGCTGACGAGGCGATCGACGCGATCATCGCCGACATTGATGCCGCCACCGCGACGGTTCACCTCTCCTTCTACATCTGGCTCTCCGATCGCAACGGCACCCGCATGGTCGATGCCGTATGTCGCGCCGCCCGGCGCGGGGTGGTGTGCCGCATCGTGGCGGACGCGATCGGATCACGCGCGCTGATCCGCTCCCCGCATTGGGCGGCGATGCGCGATGCAGGCGCGCGGCTGTGCGCGTCGCTGACGGTGCCCTGGGGCATTGGCTTTCTCGCCGGCCATCGCACAGACCTGCGCAATCATCGCAAGATCGTCGTCGTCGATGGCCAAAGCACCTGGTGTGGTAGCCAGAATTGCGCCGACGCCGCCTTTCTGCCCAAACGCCGTTTCGCGCCCTGGGTCGATATCCTGATCCGGTTCGAAGGCCCGGTGGTGCGTCAGGCCGAACTGATCTTCGCCTCCGCCTGGATGACCGAAACGGGCGAGGACATGCGCGCCGTGCTCGCGGCGAGCCCCATGCCCGCCAGCGACCCGTCCTCCTCGCCGCCCGGCGCCTTCCCCGCCATCGCCGTCGGCACCGGCCCGCTGTCGCCTGCGTCCACCATGACCAACATCTTCGCCGCCGTGCTGGCCGCGGCGCAGCACAGCGTGGTGATCACCACCCCCTATTTCGCGCCCGATCCCCCGCTGCTCGACGCGATCGTCGCTGCCGCGCGCCGCGGAGTGGATCTCACTATCGTCTTTCCCAACCGAAACGACAGCCTGATCACCGGCGCGATCAGCCGCGCTTATTACCCCGTCCTCGCCCGCGCTGGCGCACGCATCTTCGAATTCCGCGGCGGTCTGCTGCATGCCAAGACGTTGGTGGTCGACGATGCGCTGGTCCTCGTCGGATCGGCCAACATGGATCGCCGCAGCCTTGATCTCAATTTCGAGAACAGCATGCTGGTGGAATCGCGCGCGCTGGCGCTCGCGATCGGCGAACATCAGCAGCGCTGGCTGGCGGACTCGATCGAGATCTCTCCGCGCGGCGTCACCGCCCGGTCGCTGCCGCGGCAGTTCGTCGACAATCTGCTGACGATGGCGGCGCCGCTGTTCTGACCCGGTGAGGATGGGGAACGAAGACGGGGGTGACGATCACCCCCGTCCCGCCTCGCTTCAGAAGTGGACGTTACCCCCGACCAGGAACGCCCGGCCCACCAATCCCTGGTAATAGGTGTTGAGTGCGCCTGCGCCGGCGGTCGCCGGGAAGGGAACGCCACGATCGGTCACATTGTCGATGTTGAAGCGGAAATCGAAATTGTCGCTCGCCTTGATGATGATGGCCGTGTTCCAGATGGCATAGCTGCCGACCCGCCCGATTTCCCGCGTCGTCGGGGTGTCGGTCGCGTTGAACACCGCCGGGCCGGAATATTGCACCTGGTTGAACCAGCTGATCGGCCCGCGATCCAGCGTCAAATTGACGTTGAAGCGGTCGATGCTCTGGCCGATCTCCCCACGATCGCTGACCCACGGGGTGGCCGCATTGATCTGGTTCTCCTGCTTGATCAGATGCTGGTAGTTGACGGAGGCGTTGACCCCGATCTCACCAATCGTGCGGCGATAGCTCGCCTCGACGATCACGGCCTCGAACCGGCGACCGCCCTGGTTGATGAACGGTTCGTCCAGCGTCAGCACTTGCCCAAAATTGTCGCCCACTGTCGTGTCGCGCGTGATCAGCCCGCAATAAAAATTGTCGGGATAATCGGTCGCATCGTAGCAGCCGCTCAGCACATCGGTCGCGCTGGACGACACGATCGTGTTCTTGAGGTTGATGTTCACATAGTCGGCGGACAGCGCAAATCCGGGCAGGAAGCGCGGCGTCAGGACCCCGCCGACCGTCCAGGAATTGGCCTTCTCATTCTGCAGCCCGCGATTGCCTAGCACCGTGATCGGCACCGTGACCGAGTTGATCAGCGACGAGAAATCGGTCGGCAGCCCGGCCGCGGCGCAATTGGCCTGGCGTACCGCGGGGTTCGGCCCGCTGGTCAGGTTCTGGGAATCGCACGGATCGAACCCGCCATCGAACGCTGGCTGGTCGGCGGCGAACAGCTCCGTCACCGCCGGGGCGCGGATCGCGCGGGTGTAATTGCCGCGCACGGCGAAGCCGTCGACCGGGGCCCATCGCCCGCCCGCCGTCCAGGTGAAGTCCCCGCCGGCGACAGAATTGTCGACGTACCGGCCCGCCGCGTTGATCTCCAGCTGGTAGATCAGCGGGATGTTCTGATCCGGCCCGATCAGCGGGGCACGGAACTCACCGAATACTTCGTTGGTGGTGTACGATCCGCGCACCGGCAGGATCGGGATCGAACGGCCCAGCGCCTGCGTGTAGAATTCATCGGGCGAGAAGCGGGAGAATTCGCGCCGGTTCTCGTAACCGACTGAGATCGCGAAATCGCCGCCGGGCAGCTTGAACACCGGTCCGGTCAGCGTGGCCAGGAAGTCGCGCTGCGAGGTGATCGCCTCCGTCCGGGCGTTGGTCGTCACGTAATTGCGCGCCGCCTGGCTCGGCGCACCGCTGCCGAACAGGTTCAGCGGCGCGCACGTGGTCGAAATGGTGCCGTTATATTGCGGCACGTTGGGCGGCGAGGCCGGGTTGGTCGGGTCCGGATTGAACGGCAGGCAGACGATATTGCCATTGGCGTCAAAGCCCGCGTTCAGCGCCCGGCGCAGGTTCGGCTCGACCAGCGATGGCTGGCTGGATCGGCTGTTGGTGCGGCCGTAATTGGCTGACACTTCCCAGTTGAACACCCGCTCGCCGACCGAGAAATCGCCGCGGAGCCCGCCGACGAAGCGATACATCTCCTGGTCCAGCCGCGCGACGCCGGAGACGAGATCGGTGTTGGCGCGACCAAGGTAGAAAACATCCGTGTCGCCCGCGGGCAGCCCTGCTGCCGTCAGGTTCTGGACGATCAATGCCCGCGCCTGCGGCGTCAGGAACGGGTTGTTCAGCGGGATGATGAAATTGCCGTTGACGTCGAACGCGCCTTCCGGGCTCGCGCTGAAGAACGCCGTGTTATAGACCGGCTGTCCCGCGAGATTGGTCGCCTTGTTTTTGGAATACCAAGCCTCGCCAAAGGCGGTGACCCGGTCCGAGAAGTCGTACTTCGCCAGCGCAACCGCGTTGAACCGGTCATCCATTACCCGCAGGTTGGTGATGTCGGCAAAGTTCAGATTGTCCCCACCCAGGAACGTGGTGGGATCCTGTGTTGGCGTGCCAGTGTTGAACGGCACCAGATTGCTGTTGCGGTCGAACCCAAGGATTTGCCCCGCGGCGTTCCGTACGACAGAGGTCGTCGCACCAGCTCGCGGGGGCACCAGAAACGGGTTGTCGCGGATGAAGGGGATGCCGGCCGGCGTGCCCAGATAGGTACGCGTGTTCTCTACGAGTATCTGGTTGAACGGCGACGTGCCCGGCGCCGGCGCGATGAATCCCAGCTGCCGCCGGATGATGTCGCGCCTGTTGCCCAACAGGCCGTCGTCGTGATTGTATTCGACGTTGACCGTGATGTTGCCGCGCCCGTCGGCAAAGTTCTTCCCCGCGAGCAGGCGCACGCGCTGGTTGCCCAGGTCGCCGCGCTGGCTGATCCCGACCTGGCCGTCGACATCCAGCCCCTCGTAATCGTTGCGCAGGATGATGTTCACGGTACCCGCGATCGCATCGGCGCCATAGATCGGCGCGCCGCCGATGGAGATCGTCTCCACCCGCTGGATCAGCTTGGTCGGGATGGTGTTGAGGTCGACCTGCGTCCCAGCGCCGCCGGATGAAAAGATCGTCGCGGGATTCGCGCCGACGAACCGCCGCGAATTGACCAGCGTCAGCGTGCGTTGCGACCCCAGCCCGTACAGGTTGACGAAGCTCTGCCCCACGCCAAATCCGTTGCCCTGATCACCGACCAGCGAGCTGTCGGGCACGGCAAAGCCGGGAAGCTCGTTCAGCGCGCGGGCGATGTCGGGATAGCCGCGGTTGTTGATCGTCGCCGCGTCGACCGTGGTGGTCGGCTGGGGATTGTCCACCGCGGGGCGGGCGATGCGCGACCCGGTAATGATGATGTCGCCCGCCGGGCTTTCATCCGTCGCCGCTGCCGCCGTGCTGGTGGCCGGCTGGGCCGTATCGGGGCTGGTCTGCGCTACCGCACTGGCGGGAAGCATAAGGGCGCCGAGCGCCGCCGTCGAACTACCTGCGAAAAGAGCGAACCGTTGCATGGCTTCCTCCCTTTTTGTCGTGCTGTCGTTCTGGCTTCTTTTGTCCGTGTGGCGGGGAAAACGCCGCGATGGCGCTTGCGGGAGCATGGGTTCCGGCGGCGTAACGCGATTTGTTACCTGCTGTAACAAAGGAGCAACACTGAAACGCCGCGCGACCCAGATGTTCAAAAGCGGACGGTAATGCTCAGCCCCCCGCCCGCCGCATCGTCCAGCGTCAGCGTCGCATCATAGAAGCGCAGCAGGTCCGCCGTCGCTGCCAGGCCAAGGCCGGTGCCGGGTGTCGCCGGGTCCAGCCGGATGCCGATGTTGGTCACCAGGGCGCGCTGGTCCACGGGAATGCCGGGCCCGTCATCGCTGATCGTAATCCGGTCGTCCCCGCCCGTCACGATGATGGTGCGGCGTGCCCATTTGAACGCATTGTCGATCAGGTTGGACAGGATCTCGGCCAGGTCACCACTGTCGCATGGCAGCCGAAGCCCGGCGGGAAGGTCGATCACCACCTCGATCCTGCGATCGGCGTGGAGCCGCTGCATCGCCTCGATGATCCGCGCCAGCAGCGGTGCGACCTCCGTTCGCGTTCCCGCCCCGCGCGTCCCCGCGGCGGCCGCACGCGCGAGGTGATAGTCCATCTGCCGCTGCATCATGCGGCACCGTTCGAGCAGGAAGGCCGCGCTCTGCGTCTGACCCGCGTTCGCCAGTTGCTCTGCCTCCGCGGTGATCAGCGCCAGCGGTGTACGCAGATTGTGCGCGAGATTGCCCGACTCCGTCCGCGCCCGCGCGATCAGCTGCGCCTGCCCCTCGAGCAGCGCGTTGAACCGGGTGACGACGGGCGCGAACTCGGCCGGGACATGCGGGTCCAGCCGCTCGATCTCGCCGTTGCGCAACCGGTCGACCTCCTCGCCCAGCCGGCGAACCGGCGTCAGGCCGAACCGCACCAGCAGCGCCGCGCCGCCCAGCAGCAGCAGGCCCACGACCGTCATGGACAGCGTTAGGTCGAACCGAAACCGGTCGACCTGTTCCTCCAGCAGATGCTGCGCGGAGGCGATGGTGACGGTTAGCGTCTGCCCGCCGCGCATGATGCGGGCACTGCGCTGTAACACCTCCTCCTCGCCCGCGCGGCCACGATGCCATGCCTCATCACCCGCCGGCATCAGCCGCAGATCATCGGCGAGCGACGGTGACGCGACACTCCCTCTGGGGCCGCTGACCTGCCAGTAGAGACCGGACCGGCCGACATTGAACTGCGGGTCGGACAGCGGCTGGCGTACCACCGGCCGCCCCTGCGGATCGAAATCGATGAGCTCCACCAGCTCGCCCAGATGATGGTCCAGCTCGGTCTGGAACCGGTCGGTGGTATGGCTGCGGTAAAGGTAGCCGATGAATAGCCCGGCCAGCAGCACCGCCAGGATAACGCCCAGCGCGGAACCGACGATCAGCCGCAGGCGCAGGCTGTTGTGCAGCGGCTGGCTCATCCGCCGATCCGATAGCCCAGGCCGCGCACCGTCACGACATGCTCGCGCCCGATCTTGCGCCGCAGCCGACCCACCAGCACCTCGATCGCATTCTCGTCGCGCTCCTCGCTCAGCGGATACAGGCTGTCGATGATGCTCTGCCGCGTCAGCGTGCGGCCGGCGTTGTAGGTAAGCAGCTGCAGCAGGTGGAATTCGCGCGCGGTCAGCGGCACCGGCTGGTCGTCCAGCCATGCTTCCCCCGATGCGGTGTCGATCGCGATCCGCCCGGCGGTGATCCGCGTCGCGCTATGTCCGGCGGCGCGGCGGGCGAGCGCGTGAATGCGCGCGACCAGTTCTTCGGTCCGCACGGGCTTCACGATGAAATCGTCGGCGCCTGCGTTCAGCCCCTCGACCTTTTCCTCCCATCCGCTGCGCGCGGTCAGGATCAGGATCGGCGTCGCCAGCCCGCGCGCGCGCAGCCCGCGAACCAGCTCGATGCCCGACATCCCGGGCAGGCCGACGTCGATGACGAGCACGCTGAAGCCGTCCTCCGCGAAGCCCAGCGCATCCTCGCCCTGTGCCAGCCATTCGCACGTCATCCCGTGCCGGGCGAGGTTCGCCACGACGCGCTGCGCCAACGCCGCCTCATCTTCTACCAGAAGGATTCGCATGGCGCATTCTGACAGGTTCCTGTCAGGTTGCGAAGCTAGCTGGCCGGTTGGTAAACAACATCGGGGCGCTTCTTCATGGTCGGCAACTGGCGACAGCCGCTGCTTCTCGCGCTGCTCGGCGCGCTCGCGGCGTGCGGCGGCAATGATGCGGCACCGGCCAGCGACAATGAGGCCGCCGCAAGCAACGCCGCGGCCGCTGGCAAGTCCCCCCTCGCCCTGTCGGCGGCCGAATTCGCCCGGATCGGCGTCACCTTTGCCCCGGTCGAAAGCGTCAGCGAGCTGCCGGTCGCTACCGTCCCCGCCACGCTCGCCCCGCCGCCCAACGCCCGCGTCGCCGTCGCGGCGGTCATTCCCGGCGTCGTCACCCGGACGATGGTGGTGGAGGGTGACAGCGTTCGTGCCGGCCAGCCGCTCGCCACCGTTGCCGCGCGTGAGATGTTCACGCTTGCCGCCGGGATCGACCAGGCCTCGGCCCGCGTCGCCGTCGCCCGCGCCAACGACCGTCGCCTTGGCCAGCTGGCACGCGAAGGCGTGATCGCCGGCTCGCGCGCCGACGAGGCCCGCGCCGCGCTGCGTGAGGCGGAGGCGGAGCTCAACGAACAGCGACGCATCGTCCGCCTCGTCAACGGCTCGCCCAACAAGGGCAGTTACACGCTGACCGCGCCGATCGCCGGCAAGATCACCGCCGCCACGATCACGACCGGCAGCCCGGTGAGCGAGGCGACCTCCGCCTATGTCATCGATGCGCAAAGCCGCTACGAACTGACCGCGCAATTGCCGGAGCGGCTGCTGGGTCAGGTACGCCCCGGCATGACCGTTCGCCTGCCCGGCGACGTGCGCGGCGAAGTCACCAGCGTCGGCACGGTGCTGGATCCGCAGACTCGCTCCGCCACCTTGCGCGCGCGCGTTCCCGCCAGCGCCGGCGTGGTATCCGGCCGCGCGGTTTCAGCGACGCTCTTCGCCCCTGCCGCCGATGGCGCGATCGCGGTTCCTGCGGCGGCCGTGACCGATGTCGATGGCAAGCCCAGCGTGTTCGTCCGCACCGCAAAGGGCGTGGCGGTCCGCGCGGTGGAAACCGGCGACCGCGCCGACGGCCTGGTCGTCATCCGCTCGGGCCTGCGCGCCGGGGAGAAGATCGCCGTCACCGGGGTCAGCGAGCTCAAGTCGATCGCAGGGCAGAACTGATGCTGCGATCCCTCGTCGCCTGGTCGCTGTCCTACCGGCTGGTCGTCATCGGCCTGACGCTGGTGGTCGGGGTGCTTGGCGCGCTGGCCTATGCCTCGCTGCCGGTCGATGCCTATCCCAACATCGCGCAAACGCAGGTGAAGATCATCCTGAAGGCGCCGGGCATGACGCCGGAGGAGGTGGAAACCCGAGTCATCGCCCCGATCGAGCTCGAAACGCTCGGCCTCCCCAATCAGGCGACGCTTCGCTCGACCGCCAAATACGCCATCGCCGACATCACGATCGACTTCACCGACGGCACCGATATCTATTGGGCACGCCAGCAGGTCGGTGAGCGGCTGGCGAACGTCATGGCCGACATGCCAGAGGGCGTGACCGGCGGCATGGCGCCGATCTCCACGCCGCTGTCGGACGTGCTGATGTTCACCATCGACGGGCCGCTGTCGCTGGCCGAGAAGCGCGAGCTGCTCGACTGGACGATCCGGCCCGCGCTGCGCACTGTTCCCGGCGTCGCCGATGTGAACGCGCTGGGCGGGTTCGTCCGCACCTATGAGATCCGTCCCGACAGCGCGGCACTCGCCGCCGCTCGCCTGTCGGTCGACGATCTGCGCAATGCGGTCATGCGCGGCAACCGCAACGACGGCGCAGGGCGCATCGCGGCAGGCGAGGAGGCGCTGATCGTCCGCGCGGTCGGCGCGATCCAGAGCGTCGAGGATGTCGAGCAGATGGCGGTCGTCGCTCGCGATGGTCGCGTGGTGCGGATCGGCGATGTCGCCACCGTCGGTACCGGATCACTCACCCGCTATGGCGGCGTGACGGCGCACGGCAAGGGAGAGGCAGTTCAGGGCCTCGTCATGGCACTGCGCGGCGCCGATGCGCGCACCGTCGTGGACGGCGTGCGCGAACGGCTGGCGGAGCTGGAACGCAGCTTCCCCAAGGGCACGAAGATCACGATCTTTTACGATCGCTCGGACCTTGTCGGCCGCGCCGTGCAAACGGTGCAAAAGGCACTGATCGAGGCCACAATTCTGGTCGTCGTCCTGCTGATCCTGTTCCTGGGCGACTGGCGCGCCGCGGCGATCGTCGCGACGACGCTGCCGATGGCGGCGCTCACCACCTTCCTGTTCATGCGCGGCATGGGGCTGTCCGCCAATCTGATGAGCCTTGGCGGCCTCGCCATCGCGATCGGCCTGCTGGTCGATGGCGCGGTTGTGGTGGTCGAGAATATCGTCGATCGGCTGAACCGCCCGGGCGAGGATCGCGCGCCGCGGCTCAACATCGTCTATCGCGCGACCGCGGAGGTCGTGGTGCCGGTGACGGCCGGCCTCGTCATCATCGCGCTGGTCTTCCTCCCCCTGCTCTCGCTTCAGGGGCTGGAGGGTAAATTGTTCGCCCCCGTCGCGCTCACCATCATGTTCGCGCTCGCCGGATCGCTGCTGCTGGCGCTGACGCTGGTGCCCGTCCTCGCCTCCTTTGGCCTGAAGAGCGGGCATGATGGCGAGCCTTGGGTCATGCGGCAGCTGGCGCCGCGCTATCATCGCCTCCTGGCCGGCGCGTTCCTGCGCAAGAAGCTGGTCTATGCGCTCGCCGGTGTTGGCCTGGTGCTGGCGGGCCTTGCCTATGGCGCGGTCGGCAAGACGTTCATGCCGACGATGGATGAGGGGTCGGTGGTGATCCAGATCACCAAGCTGCCGACCGTGGGGCTCGATCGCTCACTCGACCTCACCTCGCGCGTCGAGCGGCAGCTGATCGCCAGGGTGCCCGAAGTCACCGGCGTCATCTCGCGCACCGGTACCGACGAGATCGGCCTCGATCCGATGGGGCTCAACGAGACCGACCTGTTCGTCACGCTGAAGCCGGCGAGCGAATGGCGCGGCGACCGCGAGTTCGTTGTCGCCGAAATGCGCCGCGCGCTGGAGGAGATGCCGGGCTTCGACCCAAGCTTCACCCAGCCGATCGAAATGCGCGTCGCCGAAATGCTCACCGGCGCGCGCGGCGACCTGGCGGTCAAGATCTTCGGCCCCGACCTGAAGACGCTGGCGAAGCTAGCCGGCCGCATCCAGCACGTCCTGCAATCCACCCCCGGCGCAGCCGAGGTGCTGACCGTCGCGAACGAGAATATCGACTATCTCCAGCTCGATATCGATCGCACTGCCGCCGGCCGCGCCGGCATGCCGATCGACCAGCTGCAGGATACGTTGCGCGCCCAGCTTGAGGGGCTGCCCGCCGGGATCGTTGCCGAGGGGCAGAAGCGCGTCCCGGTCATGATCCGCAGCAACGATGGCACGCGCGACGACGCGACGCGCTTCGCCGACCTCCAGGTGACGACGCCGACCGGCGAACTGGCGCGGCTCAGCGATCTCGCACGCGTCGAAAAGACCGAAGGGCCGATCCGCATCGATCACGAAAGCGGCTCGCGCTATGCGCTGGTGCAGGCATTCGTCTCCGGCCGCGATCTTGTCGGCTATGTCGACGATGCCCGCGCCCGCGTCACCCACGAAGTGCCGCTGCCGCAGGGCTATCGCCTGGAATGGGGCGGGCAGTTCGAAAACCAGCAGCGCGCCTCTGCCCGGCTGGCGACGGTCATCCCGATCGCGCTCTTGCTGATCTTCCTCGTCCTGTTCCTGACACTGAAATCGGTGCGCGGATCGCTGCTGATCCTCGCCAACATCCCCTTTGCGGCGGTTGGCGGGATCATCGCTTTGTGGCTGACGGGCGAATATCTCTCGGTCCCGGCCTCGGTCGGTTTCATCGCGTTGCTCGGCATCGCGGTGCTCAACGGCCTCGTCCTGGTCGCCTACTTCCGCCAGCTGCGCGAGGAGGGCGTGCCGATGGCGCAGGCCGTGCGAACCGGCGCCGAACGCCGGCTGCGACCCGTGATGATGACCGCCAGCATCACCGGCTTCGGCCTCGTTCCGCTGCTTTTCGCGACCGGCCCGGGATCGGAGATCCAGCGACCGCTGGCGATCGTGGTGATCGGCGGCCTCGTCACCTCGACGCTGCTGACGCTCGTCCTCCTCCCCATCCTCTTTGAACGATTTGGCGAAAGCCGGAAGGAGCTGGCCGCATGAGCCGGGTGCTGCTCACCTTGACCTGCGGTGTCGCCGATGCGGAGGCGATCGCCACGGCGCTGCGCGATTCACTGAAAGCGCCGGTGCACCAGCGCGCCGAGACGGTGCTGGGCCGCGACTTCGATGATGCGGGCACCGTGGAGCGCGTCGCCGGCGCGCTCGCGCGCGTCACGATCGTGCTGGAGCTTCCGGCGGATCAGGTGGCGCAGGCGCTGCGCATCGCCACCGAAGCGCGCCGCCGCCTGCCCTTCCGCTGGCACACCGTTGCGGTGCTGGATGGAGGGCGCATCGCATGAAATGGGCCTGGCTGCTGCTGGCGGGTGCTGCGCTCCCCGCCCCCCCTGCGACTGCACAATCCAGCGATCTGCCGCCGGCCGATCTCGTCATTCGGGTGCTCGACACGGCGCCCGGCGTCGAAGCGGCGACAGCGCGGATCGGCGCAGCCGAGGCGGAGGCCGAGGCGCTTCGCCGCGGCCCGCACGAAATCACCGCCCAGGGCACACTGTCGCGCCGCCGCGTTGATCGCGAGGGCAATTTTGTCGAATATGACGCCACCATCAGCCGTGCCTTCCGCCTGCCGGGCAAGGCGGCGCTCGATCGGCGCGCCGGCGCGCTCGGCGTCGATGTCGCGCAGAACCGGATGGAGGATGCCCGCCACCAGGCCGCGCTGTCGCTCGCCGCGCTCTGGTACGATTGGCTGCTCGCCGCCGATCTCCAGCGCAATGCAACGCGGCTGGTGGACAATCAGCGCGCGCTCGTGTCCGCTACCGAGCGCCGCGTGCAGGTGCGCGACGCGGCCGAGCTGGAGCTGCAACAGGCCAGTGCCGCGCTGGCGCTGGCCGAGGCGCAGGTCGCCGAGGCCGCGGCCGGCCGCGATCGCGCCCGCGCGCTGCTCGAAACCCGCTTCCCCGACCTGCCGCTTCCCGCCGAGGCGCCGTCCCTTGCGGCACCTGCGATCCCGCCCGAGGGCCTGCTCGAGCTTCAGCGGCTGATCGTCGCGCGCAGCCACGAAATCGCCGCCGCGGCCGGCACGGCAGAGCGCCAGTCGATCATGGCGCGTCGCGCGCGGTCGGATCGTTTTGCCGACCCCTCACTCGGCGTCCGGCTGTTCAGCGAACGTGGCGGCGAGGAACAGGGCGCCGGCCTCTTTGCGTCGCTGCCGCTCGGTGGTGGCTATCGTCGCGCGCTGTCCGAACAGGCCGCGGCGGAGGCTGGCGCGGCACGGGCCGATCGCGTGGTGGTGGAACGCGAAGTCACCGGCAACGCCGCCGCCGACGTCGCCGAGTTCCGCGCCCGCCAGACCGCGTGGCTCGCCGCTGGCGCCGCCGTCGAGCGCGCCGAACGCAGCGCGGCGCTGGCGACGCGCGGGCAGCAACTCGGCGCGATCGATCTTGCCGACCGGCTCTATGCCGAACGGCAAGCGAACGAGGCGCGCGCGCAGGAACTCACCGCCCGCGCCGCCGCCGCCCGGCTGATCCTGAAGCTGCGCATCGACGCGCATACGATGTGGATCGATTGACCAGCGAGCGGTAGCGCGCCCGCGCCACCGCCCGCCAGAGTGCCAGAGTGCCAGAGTGCCAGAGGGTCAGGGGGTCAGAGCGTCAGGACCGGTCGCCCGCGAAGCCCGCCTGCGCTCAGCACCTGTTGCGCAGCCGCGACCTCGCTCAGCGGGAACTCGGCCGCGACCCGCAGCTTGATCGTCCCATCCTCGACCCACCCGCGCAGCTGCTCCAGCCAGTCCGTGCGATCGAGCACCTTGCTCACCCACACCGGCTTCACCTGAATGCCGCGCTCGCTCTCCTTCGCCCAGCCGCGCACGGGCAGATACACGCCGCCGTCACGAAGCGCGCCGAACCCGCGCTCGCCCAGCAGCGCGGTGTCGAGCAGCGCGTCGGCGCCATCGGGAAACTGCTCTCGCACCGCGCCGGCAAAATCGTCGCTACGCGTGACCACGACGGTTGCGCCATAACCGCGAACCAGGTCGTGCTCCTCGGGCTTCGCGTCCGCCACCACGGTGATCCCGCGCCTGTTCGCAATGGCGATGGCATAATGGGCAAGCAGCCCCGCCCCGCCGCTGACCGCCAGCACTTGCCCCTTGGATAGGCCGGCGTTCTCCAGCGCGTACAGCGCAGTCAGGCCGTTCATCGGCAGGGTGGCGGCTTCGGTGATCGTGGTCGCCGCCGGTATCGGCACGACCGACACTTCGGGAACGACGATATAGGTCGCCTGCGCCCCACCTTCCGGTCGCGCCGGCATCACGGCTGCCATCACCTGATCGCCCACCGCGAGCCGCGACACGCCGGGGCCGACCGCCTCCACGACGCCCGCCGCATCCATCCCCGGCGTCAGCGGCCAGTGACCGTCCGGGCGGCCCGGATCGCGCCACGCCACATCGGTCGGATTGACCGCCGCCGCCTGCACCCGCAACCGCACCTCGCCAGCCGCCGGCGGGCGAACCGTTCGCGTCGCGATGCTGATCACCTCAGGGCCACCGATGCCCGAATAACTGACCGCCTTTGCCTCTACCGGTTGGATATCGCTGGGCGTGCCATGATCGTTCGTGGGCATGTTTCTCTCCTGTTTATGGTGATGGTCGGCATGGCCGTCGTTGCGGCGCCGCAGCTCTAACGACGGGCGAGGGCGCGGATCTCCGGCACATGATGCACGTAAACGCCCGGCGCCGTTTCGGTCGTAAGCTCGGCCATCGCCCCCGCGACAATATCCGCGTCCAACGCGGCGTAGCGGGCGAGACGACCCACCAGCAATGGGTTGAGCATCGGGGCAATCCGCTGCCCCAGAAACTCGGCCGGCCGACGGTCTGCGCGCGGCCCCAGCAAAAGGCTGGGACGCATGACATCCACCCGATCGAACCCGAGCGATCCAATCGCGGCTTCCACCTCGCCCTTGGTCGTCAGGTATAGGCCGCGCCCGCCCGCCCCGACCGAACTCACCAGGATGAACCGCGTCGCGCCGGAGCGGCGCGCCAGCCTGGCAAAGGCCAGGACATAATCATGGTCGACCCGGCGAAATGCATCGGGCGATCCAGCGGCGCGAAGCGTGGTACCAAGGCAGGAGATGCCCACCGTGGCAGGCGCCGCGGCCACGCCGCCCTGATCCGTTGAGAGCGCTTCGAAGTCGATCCGTCGCTCGCACGGCAGCGTCGGCGATCGCACCAGGCTGTCCAGCTCGACATCGGGGCGCCGCAGAAGACGCGCGGTCAGCAACCGGCCGATGAGGCCGGTGCCACCCGCCATGAGGATGCGTGCGGTCATCACCAAAGGCTAGGGACTGTCGCACCGGCTGTCACTGACGTTGCATCTCCCTGCTCAGCGCCTCCCCTGCCTCAGCGCCATACCCGCGCCGCAGCGCCCGCCGTCTCGCGCGCGGCAGGGGCATCGCCGATGGGCTCGCCGTCATCGGTCGTATCGCCGTCGCGTGTCTTGGGCGAGGCGCTCGTGCCATCCAGATCGTCCTCCTGCCAATGCCGCGCGCTTTCCGCCGGCTCGGTGATCAGCCGCGCGCGACGGCCAAAGGTCAGATAATCCCACAGCCAGTTGAAGCCGACGGCAAGGCGATTGCGTATGCCGATCAGGAAATACACATGCGCCACGCCCCACACGGCCCAGGCGGGAAAGCCCGTCAGCGTCAGCCGCGGGAACTGTACGACCGCCGCCTTGCGCCCGATCGTCGCCAGGTCGCCCTGATGGCGATAGACGAAGGATGCCGGGGCCGGTCGTCCCGCCGCCTCGGCAGCGATCGCTTCGCCGACATGACGGCCCATCTGCTTGGCAGCGGGCGCGATACCCGGCACGGGCTCGCCATCCGGCGTCGTCGCCGCGGCCGTATCCCCGACGACAAAGATCTCGGGCCGGCCCGGTAGGCTGAGGTCCGGGCTCACCTTTACACGCCCGGCCTTGTCCTTGTCGGCACCCAGCCAGCGCGCCGCATCCGAGGCGGCAACGCCCGCTGCCCAGACCACCGCGTCCACCGCGATCCGCCGCTTGCCTACCGTCACATGATCCGGGCCGATGTCGCTGACAGGCTCGCCCGTCATCACCTCGACTCCCCTGCGCTCCAGCGCACGGAGCGCATAATCGCTCAGTTCCTCCGGAAACGTCGCCAGCACGCGCTCGCCCGCTTCCACCAGGATGACACGCGACTGGGCGGGATCGACATGGCGGAAATCGCACGGCAGCGCCTCGCGCGCCATGTCGGCAATGGCGCCCGCCATCTCCACCCCGGTCGGGCCGCCACCCACCACCACAAAGGTGCAGGCTCCCTCGCCCGCCGTTTGCCCGGACGCGAGCTCGGCGCGCTCGAACGCCAGCAGGATGCGGCGGCGGATCTCGGTCGCATCCTCGATCCGTTTCAGCCCGGGCGCATGCGGCGCCCACTGGTCATTACCAAAATAGCCATGCGTCGCGCCGGTCGCGACGATCAGCCGGTCATAGGCGAAATCGCCCCCGCTGGTGCGCACCACGCGTTCTTCGGGATCAACATCCTCCACCTCGGCCATCAGCACCGTCAGATTGTCCTGGCCGGACAGGATCGCGCGGATCGGCCAGGCGATATCGGACGGCGCCAGGGTCGCGGTCGCGACCTGGTACAGCAGCGGCTGGAAACAATGATGGTTCTGGCGGTCGATCAACACCACCTCGACCGGCGCGCGGGCCAGCGCCTTGGCCGCTTCCACCCCGCCAAACCCACCGCCCAGGATCACGACGCGCAAGCGCCGATCCGGCGATCCGCCCTCACCTGCTCGGTAGGTCGCGACGCCATGCTGGTGCGCTGCGCTGCTGCTTGTGTGCGCTGCTGCCATGTCATTGCGAATACATCACGGCGCCACACGTTCCCGCCTGCAACCTGGATCAGGCGCAGGATCGCCGCCCCGTCGCCGCCCGGCCGCGCCATTGACTTGCATCGGCGCGATGAAATACCCCCGCTGAAAATAGGTCGAACGACTTAAATGCCGGTGTGAGCCGTGCGGGGAGGAAGCTGATGAGAAAGCTGCGCGAGCTTTTCGATGCGTCACGTCCGGGGCTCCCGGCGCGCCTCACCCGTCTCCGTCACGCGATCGAACGGCGATGAGCGCGCGCACCGCCTCGTCGCGGCTCGCCGGCAAGATCGCGCTGGTCACCGGGGGGTGCTCGGGCATCGGCCTTGGCATCGTGGAGCGGTTCGTCGCCGAGGGCGGGCGCGTCCTCGTGGCCGACGTGCAGGATGAAAAGGGCGCGATGCTCGCCCGCCGCTTTGGTGACAGCGTCGTCTACCAGCACTGCGATGTCACACGCGAAGAGGATATCGCCGCCGCCACCGCTGCCACGGCGTCCGCGCTCGGTGGACTGGATATCCTCGTCAACAATGCCGGCGCAGGCGGCACGCCGCACGGGCCGGCTGATATGACCGTGGACGGTTGGGACGCCACCATGGCCCTGCTGCTCCGCGCCCCCATGCTCGGCACCAAACACGCCGTGCCGCTGATGCAGGCGCGCGGCGGCGGCTCGGTGATCAACATCGCCTCGATCGCCGGGCTGGAGGCGGGCTGGGGCCTCGCTTATGGCGTGGCCAAGGCGGGCGTGATCCACCTTACCAAGCTCAGCGCGCCGCAACTCGCCGCCGCCAACATCCGCATCAACGCGATCTGCCCCGGCGTCATCGTTACGCCGATCTTCGGCATGTCGGTCGGGCTCAGCCGCGCCGCTGCCGATCAGATGACCGGCGAACTGACCGATGCGGCAGCGAAGATGCAGCCGCTGCGCCGCGCTGGCCGCCCGGAGGACATTGCCGCCGCCGCCTTGTATTTCGCCAGCGACGATGCGGCTTTCGTCACCGGCACGCATCAATTGGTCGACGGCGGGATTACCGTCGGACAGCGGATCAGCTGGGATGCGGAGGCGCTGCTGCCGATCCACCATACGTTGCTGGCGCACGCCCCGGACCTTCCGGCTTGAGCACCCACGGTCTGGGATCGCGTCTGCACAGGTGGCCGATGATCGACGGGCGCATCGCGCGGCAGATGCCATGATGCGCGACCTGACCGGCAAGGTGGCGGTGATTACCGGCGCCGCCAGCGGGATCGGCCTCGCGCTCGCGCGCGGGGCACAGGCGCGCGGCGCAAGGCTGGTGATCTCCGACATCCGCGCCGATGCGCTCGCCGATGCCGCGGCCGATCTGGCACGCGATGGCGAGGTCCTGGCGGTGCCGGCGGACGTCTCGAACTGGGCGGATGTCGCCGCCCTCGCCGATGCCGCGCATGATCGCTTCGGCGCGGTCAATCTGCTGGTCAACAACGCCGGCGTCTTCGCCAGCGGGCTGACGTGGGAGGTCAGCCTGGAGCAATATGACTGGGTCATCGGCGTCAACCAGCGCTCGGTGATCCATGGCATCAAGGCGTTCGTGCCGCGCATGATCGCTGGCGGGCACGACGCTCATGTCGTCACGATCGCGTCGGGCGCCGGGATCACCGTCAATCCCGGCTTCTGCTCCTATTCGATGACCAAACATGCGGTCGTCGCCCTTACCGAGGCGCTGTACCTCGATCTCCTGACGCAGCGCGTGCCAAACGTCGGGGTCACGATCGTGATGCCCGGCGTGGTTCAATCGAACATCATGTTCCCCGAAAAGACCGGCCACGCCGCGCTTCAGGACGAGTTGAAGGCACGGCAGGAGAATCCCGTGCTCGCCGCGCTCGAAGCGGTCATGCGCGCCGGGGTCGATGACGGCCTGCCCGTCGCGGAGCTGGTCAATCAGGTCTATGCCGCCGTCATGGCGCGTGACCTCTATGTCCTGCCCAATTTCACCGGTGACGCTTCGCAGGCACAGGCCCGCGCGATCGCCATGGGCCGCGTCACCGCCAGCGATCCGTATCCGGCACTCGTCGCGCCCTGGCTCCAGCAACCCACCACCCCGGGCGCCGCCTGACCGCGTAATCCAGACACCCCGCCCCTCGCCGTAGCGTCGCGTGCCCCTCACCGCGACGCCCCGAGCATCGCGGGTCAAGACATCCCTCCGACGGCCTGATAGCGTGGCGGTTTCATCACGGGAGTGTCGCGATGGCCGACCGCATTCTGATCTTCTACGGCTCCTACCGCTCCGATCGACAGGGCATCCGCCTGGCCGACTATCTTGTCCGCGCCTTTGCCGATCGCGGCGCCGATGCAGAGCTGATCGACGCCAAGGCGATCGGCCTCCCGATGCTCGACCGCATGTACAAGGAATATCCGAAGGGCGAGGCGCCGGCGGCGCTGGAGACGCTCGCCGGCAAGATCCGGGCTGCCGACGCCTTCGTCTTCGTGACGGGCGAGTATAATTGGGGCCAGCAGCCGGGCCTCAAGAATTTGACCGACCATTTCCTGGAGGAATGGTATTGGCGGCCCGCCGCCATCGCCAGCTATTCGGCCGGCCGCCTCGCGGGCGCGCATGCCAGCGTGGCGTGGCACGGCACCCTCACCGAAATGGGTATGGTCGTGGTGTCGAGCACGCTGGCGGTGGGCAGTATTGGCCGCGCGCTGGATGGCGACGGCCAGCCGACCGGCGACGGCGGCGCCTCGCTGGAACGCGCCTTTCCGCGCTTCGCCGACGATCTCGCCTGGTGGACCGCCGCCGCGCGCGAGCAGCGCGCCCGCGCCGAACCACCGTATTGAGGACCAAGTGCACGTGACGAGGGCGCCTGCTGTGCGCCGTCGGGCCGCCCCACGCTCATGACGCTTTCTGTTGTGCGAGCTGTGCGCGCCAGCCGCGGGCGAATGCCGCTAGCGCCTGGTCGAGCGGCGGCATCGGTGATCCGCGGCGGCTGGAAAGTGAAACATTCCCCGGCCGCACAGCGCGCCAGCCCAAGGTGTCGCCGGGCACTGCGTCGATCAATGAGGGCGGCAAACCGCATGCCTCGGCGATCCGCCGCGCAAACTCACTCCAGCTAACGGCGCTGCCACTGGTAAGATGCCAGAACCCACCTTCGCGATCGATCGCCAAGTCGAGCACCGCGTCGGCGAGATGGGGAACGTAACTGGGCGAGACGATCTGGTCCGAAGCTGCCCGAAATCGCTCGCCCCGCTGCAACGCATCGGCGACAGCCCAGGCGAAATTGTAGCGATCGTCGGGCGAGAAGAACGCCGCCGTCCGGACGACCAGATGGGTTCCGCCGAGCATGGCGATCGCCTGCTCCGCAACGGCTTTGCTTCGCCCATACACGTTACGCGCCGCGGGTTCGTCATCCTCGGCATATCCACCCCCCGGCCTCCCCCCGAATACCAGGTCACTGGAAAAGGTGATCGTTGTGACGCCTCGCTCGTCACAGGCGGCAGCCAGCGCGATTGCGCCATTGGTATTGGCTGCGAAACACGCGTCTGCCTGATCTTCGGCGTCGTCGACGCGGACCCATCCGCTCGCGTTGATCACGGCCCATGTTTGATACCGATCGAGAGTCCGCTCGATCATCTCACGACTGTCCAGCGACATCTGCCGGCGATCCGTGAGCACGAACGGTAGATTGCGGTGCCCGCAAGCGCGGGCCAGCGCCTGCCCCAACGTACCGGTCGCACCGCAGATCAGGATCGATGCGGATTGGCGCTCGGTGCACGGACCAGGGCTACGCGCGGCAAACGGTGCAGGTCTGGGAACCGCGGCATGCGCAAATCGGACATCTCGCTGCCACCAGCCTCTGCTCGTGGCGACCGGATTGATCCGGTCTCCGGCCGCCAGTGCTGGCAACATGCTCGCCATCGCGGTTGCCCGCGGAACCCCGCTATTCGCGTCGAACACACCGGGCTCGTAGACTCCTGGCGCAGTGAGCAGGGTATTCCAACCGGAGCTTCCGAACAGCGCCCAGCTCGTCACTGCACGGATGTCGACCCCCGTCTTCGCCAGCTCGGACGCGATGTCCCAGGCTTGCCGCATCCACCGCATCTGCTCGTCGCGAGTGCAACCGTTGTGTACTTCGGTGACGGCCAGCGGAATACGATAGCGTGCCCACGCCTCCGATAAAGCGCCGGCGAGGCCCTGCGGCGCCGGATCGAGCACGCGGATGGCGGCAACGTCGACATATTGGTCGCGACCGTTCCCCCCCACGGGCTCGTTCTCATAAAGCTCGGTACGATGATCGAGGAAGCGGTCGCTGGTCAGGTAATGATTGACGCCAATGACATCCGGCTGACAGGGACTGTCGGCGATGGCGCGCAGGCGATCCCCCAGCCCGAAACGCGACAGTCGTTCGAACAGTGGATGATGCTGGGTCACTTTGCCGCACAACAGATCCCAGCCAGCCCAACGGCGCATATTGTCGAACGCCGCCTGCTCCCGCAACGAAGCGGTCGCATAGGTCCGTCCGAGATCGTCGGTCTGGACAAGTCGCGCTGCCGAATTCACCACCCGCACTTCAGACATCGCCAGCCGGGTCGCGTCGATCTGGTTCAGCAACACCAGCCAGAACATCCGCTCGTCTCGGGTGTGTGGATACCAATGCCCGTAAAGCGCCGAGAAGCGCGCGGTCGTGATCGGCTCGTTGATCGGCGTCCAGTCAGCAATCCAGGGGTAGCGCTCCGCCGCGGCGCGGGCATGCGACGCCAGCCCTGGCGCGAAAGTGTGCTGCGTAAGGTCGGTGTAACGCGGGCCGCTGCCGTGATGCACGAGGCCCCCGATGACGCGCACTCCGTGGCCATGCAGCTGACTCAGCCGATCGTCGGTCCACGACCAGTCGCCTTCGTCGGGATGATCGGGGGAAATGCGTTCCCAAAGGATGGGATAGCGAACCGCCGACATGCCAAGTTGCGCGATTAGCTCAACGTCGCCGGGCCGAGTGTCATGTCCGCTGGCGCGGAGTTGATCACGCCACCCATTCCCCACGCGATTCACGGTGCATTCGACACCACCCCAAAGTTCCACAGCGCTTCGTCCCCGTGCTGCGTTCGCAACAAGTCGCGAGTCAAACTTAAACAAAACGGAAAATGATTCGTTGCGGAAGAAACGACTAATCTACGTTGTGTTTCAACGACTTACTGGAACAAGAGCAACGATGCGAGGGTTTTTCTGACTTCGGTAGCAAGGGGCCTCGGAATGCAGCAGCAACTCCCGCCGGTGTCATTAAACCCGATCAGTTTTCCTTTCGACACCGTGTTGATCTGCTTCTCCCACCTGCGATGGAACTTCGTGGTTCAGCGCCCGCAGCATTTGATGAGCCGTTTCGCACGCTCCATGCGTGTACTGTTCTGGGAAGAGCCAGTTCGAGTGGAGGGGCTTGAGGCTGCGCGGCTGGTTGTGGAAATCTGCCCCGCGACGGGGGTGGAGGTGATCGTTCCCCAACTTGCCGCCGGGGGGGATCCCGAGAACGAGACCGCCGTGCTTCGTCAACTCCTCGAGACGCTCGGCCTGGACGCCGTTCGACCGGTCATCCGCTGGTACTACACCCCCATGATGCTGCCCTTCTCAGATGGGCTGCGGGCGGCCTGTACGGTTTACGACTGTATGGACGAGCTGGCGAACTTCAATCAGGCACCTCCCGAACTGCTCGGACTTGAACAACAGCTTCTTGAACGGGCTGATCTCGTCTTCACCGGCGGCTACAGCCTCTACGAAGCAAAGCGCGACCGTCACCCCAGGGTTCACCCGTTTCCATCCAGCGTTGACGTGGCGCACTTCTCCACCGCGCGGCAGGTCGGGCGCGAACCATCGGATCAAGCAGCGTTGCCACGTCCCCGGCTCGGATTTTTTGGGGTGGTGGACGAACGAATGGATCTGGATCTGCTCGCCGGCCTTGCCGACGCGCATCCAGACTGGTCGATCGTGATCGTCGGCCCAGTAGTCAAGATCAGCGAGGCAGACCTGCCACGTCGGTCGAACCTGCACTTCATGGGGGGCAGGAGCTATTCCGATCTGCCCAGCTACCTACGCGGCTGGGACGTTGCGCTGATGCCGTTCGCGATCAACGACGCGACGAGATTCATCAGCCCGACCAAGACGCCCGAGTATCTGGCGGGTGGCTGCCCGGTTGTCTCGACGCCGATCCGCGATGTCGTCCGCCACTACGGTGATGTTCCGGCAGTCAGAATAGCCGCCGATCTGCCCGGCTTCGTCACCGCGTGTGAGGAAGCGCTCGCGGTGGCGCGGGATAGTGAATGGCTGCGCGAGATCGACGCGCTGCTCGCCCGGGGCAGCTGGGACCAGACACACGGTCTCATGGCCGCGCTGGTCGAGGAAGTGCTGATCAGAGCCAGCCGGGTGCAGCCGATTGTCTCGCCCACCACCTGGCCCGCCGGCCCCGCGCAGCGCTATGACATAATGGTCGTTGGTGCTGGGTTTGCCGGCGCAGTCATGGCGGAGCGGCTCGCCTCAGAATCCGGGAAAAAGGTGTTGGTGGTCGATCGCCGGCCGCACATTGCCGGCAATGCCTATGACCGTGTCGATGATGCCGGCATCCTTATCCACCAATATGGTCCGCACATCTTCCACACCAATTCGGCGCATATCTTCGACTATCTTTCGCTTTTCACCAGCTGGCGGCCATATGAACATCGCGTGCTGGCTGACCTCGGCGGGAAGCGGGTGCCGATGCCGATTAACCGTACGACCCTCAATTTGCTTTATGGCTTGAACCTGCAAACTGAGACCGAGGCGGAGTCGTTTCTGGCTGCTCGCGCGGAGCCCATCGCGACTGTCCGAACCTCGGCCGACGTCGTTATCTCGGCCGTCGGCCGTGATCTCTACGAGACCTTCTTCCAAGGCTACACGCGCAAGCAATGGGGCATGGACCCCAGTGAACTCGACAAATCCGTGACCGCTCGCGTGCCGACACGTACCAACACCGACGACCGCTATTTCACGGACAGCTTCCAGGCGATGCCTGCCGAGGGCTATACGCGGATGTTCGAGCGGATGCTGGACCATCCGAACATCGACCTGCTGCTCGGCGTCGATTACGTGGAAGCGCGCGAGGCCTATCCACACGATCATCTCGTCTTCACCGGTCCGATCGACGAATATTATGGGTATCGCTACGGCAGGTTGCCCTATCGTTCGCTGCGCTTTGAGCATCGGACAATCGACACGACACAGTTCCAAGAAGTCGCCGTGGTTAATTATCCCGACGAAAGCGTCGCGCACACCCGCGTTACCGAATACAAGCATCTCACCGGTCAGCAATCGCCCCGGACCAGCGTAACCTACGAGTATCCGAGCAGCGAAGGCGATCCTTATTACCCGATTCCGCGTGAGGAAAATCGGGCGTTGTTTAAACGATACGAGGCGCTGGCGCTGGCCGAGACGGATGTGACCTTCGTCGGCCGGCTCGCCACTTACCGCTACTACAATATGGATCAGGTCGTCGGCCAGGCGCTCTCCACCTATCAGCGGATCGCTGAAAAGTTCGCCCCCAATGCCGACCCGCTACCCTCGACCGCCACTGTCGCCGCCTGAGCCGTCGATCCTTCCTCGCACCTGTGCTGAGCGGCACAGGGAGCTGGAGGCGGACGCTATTGTCGGCTCATATGTTGCCCCGGCTTCTGCACCGTTGCGATCGCAGACCTGCGCCTGGGCGAACAATCTCGCGCGAAATCGCCCCGGCGTCGCGCGCGAACGGATCGAATGTGTCAGCGGACCAGATCGTACTTCAGGCTGACCTGAAGGCGTACCGCGTCGGCATCCTGCCCGTTCTGCAACCCATGGCGTCCGTAAAGGCCCTCCCCGCCGAGCGAGAAATTGGGGCTCAGCTGATAGATCAGGTTGGCCGCGACATATCGGCTGGACCGAAAGGCGGTGGTCGGCAGCAGCGCGTCATCGTCCAGCTTCAGCACACCGCCCGCGATGTTCGACCGCCAGCTCGCATCCCAATGATGCGTGTACCCGTAAAAGCCGCCGTAGCTCTTAAGGGTATGTACCTTGCCGTCCGGTCCTACCACGCCATCATAGGTCGTGCCGCCAAGGTCGTTGAAATAGCGGGCGATCCCCTCGCCATAGGCGAAACCGCCCATCATGAAATCGCCTTCCACCTTGAGCAGCCCGGTCAGCGCAAGTCCGTAGGCAAAGCTGCTGTCGTCAGTCTCGTTCAGTCGATAGCCGATCCGCCGCACGACCGCCGCCGCCGCCTGCACATGGCCCCAGTCACGCTGGACGCGCACGGCCCCGACGATATCGGGCATGGGTTGGTCGTCGGTGGCGCCGGCGGGCAAGGTCAGGTCGGACGAAGGGTTCTCGATCGAGACCGTCGCGGTCCACCCGCTGCCCAGTTTGAAAATCTGCCGCAACGTCGCCACGCGCAGGATCAACGCCGCGTTCGGCCCTTCGTCGTCGAGCGTTTGCGGCAGCGCATCCGCATCGATGAACGCGCTCCACCCATAGCCGGCATAGGTGTTGCCGACCTGCCCGTGCGCCTGCCGCAGATGGAAATCGGTGTCGCCCGAATTGCCGTAGAAGTCGTTCTCCAGGTAGAAACGCAGCCCGCCCAGGCTGCTCGGCCGGCGAATGTCCAGGCTGAACCGCGTCGCATTGGCGTTGATGGTGGCGTTCTTCCCCTCGCGTGAATCGACCGGGATGGACGATGTGACAAAGGTGTCGCGGTTACCCACCGGATTGAAATCATAGATCCCGTTGACCTTGGCAAAGCCGCCCAGCCTGATCATCGTCTCGGTGCCGGGAATGGCGAAGAAGCCGCGCAGGTTCGGGTTGTTGGGCGGCGCCTCGGTGTCGGCGCGGGCCACGCCGGTCAATTCGTCGTTGAAGGTTTCGCGCGTTGGTCCGCGGCTCGCCGGGGCGCTCCGGCCCGATCCGGCGTCGCCAGAGGGCGTGAGCGGCGCGGGCGTCAGGACATTCTGTGCCAGCCGCGGGCTTGCGGCGGGTGCGGCGCTGGAGGATGGCGCGGCCGCGCTTGCCGCCGGGCTGGTGCGTTGCGCCGTCTCCTGCCGCAATAGCGTCTTCAGTTCGGTCACCGACTGCCGCAGCTCGCGAACCTCGGCCTGCAAAGCCTCGAACGCTTCCGGCGACGGGCTCGCAACGGTTTGTGCCTGACACTCCCCGCAGATCGGATCCAGGCGAAAGGTGACGCCGCCCTGATGGCGCATAAATTGGTATATCTACGATGCACGGCTTGGCCGAACGCTGACGGTCTCAGACTGCGGCGCAAAGCCCGCGTCAGACCCGCTCCAGCGGCAAATGAGGAAGCGACGGCAGCACGACGTCAATCGGGTCGCCGGGGCGGATCATCCCCCCTGCTTTCACGATGGTCATTATACCGGCTTTGCGGATCACCTCGTTGTTCGGTCCGCGATCCAGCACAGCGGCGAGCAGCCCGGGCTGGAACCGCTCGATCTGAGCGCACGGGTTTCGCAAACCGGTCACTTCCAACTCCACGTCACAACCGATCCGAAGCAAGGCATGCCTCGGCAGGGCGAGTAGATCGATGCCCATTGTGGTGACGTTCTCGCCAAGGTCGGCGGGTCCGACGTTGAAGCCCTTCGCTCGAAGCTCCTCGAACAGTTCGCTTTGTATCAAGTGCACCTGCCGGAGGTTCGGCTGTGTCGGGTAAACCGCCACGCGCGATCGGTGCCTGACCGTGATGCCTTCGTGAGCGTCGCCGAGCACGCCCAGCCCCGCCATCACCTCGATCTCTGGTGCGGTCTGCTTGGAGAACCGATGGACATTGTCGCGAGCGACCGCGCACACTTGGGGTTCCGACATCCAACCCTCCCGAGCTGGAATCTAGGCGGGCCGCCCGATGTCCGCAATCGGGCGCCCACAGACTACCCGCTTTCGCTATGGCGGTCAGGAATGGCAGTGGCTGGGTGAAAGGCGTCCGGCCAGTTTCATACTTTCCCGGACCGAAGCTGCCGTTCTGGCATGTCATAGATCGCCACCGCCGCGCTGTGCTCCGGCACGCGCGCGACCACGTCGCCGTCTGGCGCCACGATCGCTGTGCATCCGTAGCTCAGCAAATCACCGGACGTGCCGGTCACATCAGAGGAAACGATCCAGCACCCGGTTTCGCGAGCTCGGTTGGTGAGGTTCGCGAGGCTTTTTGCACGCCATCGCTCCGCCGTGGCGGGTGGCAGCATGTTGTTGAGCGGGTAGAGGATCAATTCGGCACCCTGCTGCGCCAGCTGTTTGGCGGCATCGGGATGGTTGGCATCGTTGCAAATGTTGATGCCATAGCGCGTTCCGGACTTCACGAACGTGGGGAAGGAGTGACCGGCCGTCACTCCCGGCTCATTGGGATGCGCCTTGGAATAGCGTCCGGTGATCTGCCCGTGCTCGATGACGAACGCGCTGTTGAATATGCGCGGGGGATCAACATCGAAGGCGCCAACCACCACCGTCACCGGGAACGCGGCCACCCGTTCGCACAATCCGCGCAGGGCGGTGCGGGACGCTTCGTGCGCGCGGGAATAGATCGTGTCGGGATCGTAGGAGTGGCCCAGCAGGAACGCCTCCGGAAAGACGATCAGATCAACCGCCTGATCCATGGCCCAGCGCACACGCTGAACGATCTCCGCGCACGCGCCGGCTGCATCGTCGGCAACGGCGTGGCACTGGACGGCAGCGATGCGCATACCGCACCCTACCCGCGCTCAAGGTCATGACGAAGTGCGGCTTTCGGGGTGCGGTAAACGGTTTGAATGTCGAACGGACGTCTCCCGTCAGTCCGCCCCAATGAGCGCGCCCACCTTGCCCCGCGCGCTCGTGCATCCCGGCAGGCTACTCGGCCCATATCGCCTCGAAGCTCTTCCCCTCCCGCATCTCGGCCAGCCGGCTGTAGAACCCCTTCCGCCCCGTACGATCCAACCACGTGGCGACCGCCACCTTGGCCTGCGCGTAATGCCGGGTCAGCTGATCGGGCGGGACGGCGAAGAAGCTGTCGGCGCTACCCCTCTCCTCGATCCGCCCACCGCCGGCCGCACCGGCCGCCTCGGGGTGATCGAACGCCGGTCGATGGTCGACCTGCATCGCCGCGCCTTCGTCGAACCACACCGGCATCTGGCGCCAGCGTGTCCAGAAGCCGACACGATCGGCGATCTCCGCGTGAAGCAGTTCGTGGGCATAAACGTCGACGCCGCGGCCATCGGGACCCAGCACGATACAGCTGCGGCCGGGCAGGAAATCGGTTGAACCGAAACTGTTATAGGAAAATGGCCACAGGGCATCCGCCCGGCTGAGGTGAACGATCACGGGCTCGGCGCGCGCCGGGCCGTAGGTCGTGGCGATGCGGCGCAGCGCCGCCGCGCGGTCGTCGACAACGGCGCGGCGGGCGACGCCGGACAGGCCGGCATCGGCCAAGCTGCCGTCCGCCAGCCGTTCGAGCGGCATCGCGCCCAGCACTGCGCAGGCCGCCGCGTGCGGCCGCGCGGCTGCCAGCGCAACCGGCGCCAGCAGGAAAAGCGCCGGCAGAATGACGAACCGGGTCGGACGAGGGGGAAATCGCGCCATTGCTACGCCTCATGGCGGGACGGGAGCGACGACATGAGGCTGCCCCCGCCACCCTGTCAAATCGACGGGGGCACCCGGGCGACGGCGCCCTCCCCTTGCGACGGGCCCGCCCATCCGGCACCACGGCCGGCAGGGGGAAATATGATCCGTAACGCTATCGCCGTCAGTGCTCTCTTGCTGTTGTCCCAGGCCGCGGTGGCGCAGCGCCCGGCTGGCGGTGCCGCGCAGGGCAGCGATCCCCGCGCAGGTACGCAGCGGCTCGACGGGCTGCTTCCGCTCCATGTCGATCGCAAGGGCGGTCGTATCCTCCTGTCGCTCCCCGCCCCGGCGCCTGATGGCGTGGCCGCGCGGCTGCTATACACCACTGCGCTGCGCACCGGGCTTGGCTCGGCGCCGATCGGGCTCGATCGCGCGCAGCCAGGGCCGGCACAGGCGTTGGTCATCCGCCGACTGGGCAAGAAGGTGGCGTTCGAACTGGCCAACCCGCGCTTCCGCGCCACCGGCGCGTCGGCGGCCGAGCAGGCCGCCGCCAGCGACGCCTTTGCCACTTCCACTTTGTGGCTGGGCGATGCCATCGACGCCGCGGACGGCACGCTGCTGGTCGACATCGCGCCCTTTCTGGCGCGCGATACGAAGGGGATCACCGCGCAGCTCAACAGCGGCGGGGAAAAGGGCTGGAAGCTGGTCGATGCGCTCAGCGCCGCTGACACCAACAATGTCCGCGCCTTTCCGCTGAACTTGGAATTCGAGGCGCGGCAAACCTACGCCAGCGAAACGCCGGGGGCGGAGGTGCGCAACATCGCGCCCGATCCCCGACAGGTCACGCTGGTGGTGCGTCACAGCTTCATCGCCATGCCGCCCGCGGGCTATGTCAGCCGCGCGTTCGATCCACGCGGTGGCAGCTTCGCCACGCAAGTGCTTGATTTCGGCGCGCCGCTGGGCGGGCAGATCGTGCAGAACCTCGCCAATCGCTTTCGGCTGGAACGGGTCGATCCCGCCGCGCCGCGCTCACGCGTGAAGAAGCCGATCGTCTTCTACATCGACAATGCCGCGCCAGAGCCGATCCGCACCGCGCTGCTCGAAGGCGCGTCATGGTGGAAAACCGCCTTCGAAGCCGCCGGCTTCATCGACGCCTATCGCGTGGAAATCCTGCCCGCGGACGCCGATCCGCTCGATATCCGCTACAATGTCGTCAACTGGGTCAATCGTGCGACGCGCGGCTGGTCCTATGGCTATGCCGTGTCCGATCCGCGCACGGGTGAGATCCTGAAGGGATCGGTGCTGCTCGGGTCGCTGCGCGTGCGACAGGATATGCTGATCTACGAAGGGCTGGTGGGCGCCGGCCGCACCGGGACGGGCGGTCCTAACGATCCGGCCGTCGTGGCGCTGGCCCGCATTCGCCAGCTCGCCGCGCATGAGGTCGGCCACGCGCTCGGATTGCAGCACAATTTTGCCGGCAGCACGCAGGCGCGCGCCTCGGTGATGGATTATCCCGCGCCGCGGATCGGCCTGGTCGATGGCGCGCCCGACCTGTCGGACGCTTATGGTGTCGGTCTGGGCGCGTGGGACGATTATGCGATTGACTGGCTCTACGGTGATCCCGCCAGTGCCGATCCCGACGCGGCCGCGCGGTCGAAGGCGGCGGAGGCTGAGCGCCGCGGCCTGCGCTTCGTCTCCGATGAAAACGCCCGTACGGCGTCGGCGTCTCAGCCGTGGGGCAGCCTGTGGGACGATGGCGCCGATCCGGTCGCTGAGCTGGGCCGGATGATGGAGGTGCGCACCGCTGCGCTCGCGCGCTTTGGTCCCGGCGCGCTCGCCGCAGGGGAGCCGGTCGCGGCGCTGCGTCGAAAGTTCGTGCCGATCTGGCTGCTCCACCGCTACCAGGTCGAGGCAGCGGGCAAGCTGCTCGGCGGCGCGCTGTCGACCTATGCGGTGGCCGGCGGCGCGGGCGATGCGAGCGCTGCGGTGGCAGTTGACGGTGCCGCGCAACACCGCGCGCTGGACGCCCTCCTCGCAACGCTCGACCCTGCCGTGCTGGACGTGCCGGAGGCGCTGATCGCGCCCTTGTCTGCCGGCTGGTCGGGTGACCGCGACCGCCAGACCGATATCGAGGTGATGCGCACGGCCGGCAGCGCCGTGTTCGATCCGCTAGTGGCGGCAGAGGTCGCGGCGGAGATCAGCCTCGCCGCGCTGCTCGCGCCGGAACGGCTTGCCCGGCTCGCCGATCAGCACCGCCGTGATGCCGCGGTGCCTGGCCCGGCGCTGCTCGCCAGCCGCTTGCTGGCGACCGCCAGTGCGGCGGCGCCCAATGCCAGGCTGGCGGCGGTGCGCCGCGCGGTCGGCACCCGCATCGTCCTGAACCTTGCCCGCGCGGCTGCGGCGCCGGCCAGCGGCACCGATGCTGCCACCACAATCGACCAGGCGCTTGCCGAATGGGCGGCGGCGCAGTCCGGGCGGCGCTTCGCCAATGCAGAGGACCGCGCCTGGGCGCTCGCCACTGCGCGGCTGCTCGGCAATCGGGACGCGCTGGCTGAGGCGCTGCGCGACAGCACGAACGAGGTGACGGTGCCGCCGGGCATGCCGATCGGCGCTGATCAGGGATGATGTGATCGCCGCAGCCGCGCGCTGCCCGGCGTTGGCCGGTCAGAGCGAGGTGGCCGCGATATATCCGCCGATCAGGATCACCAGGCCGGCGAAACCCCGTTCGAGCACGCCCTTCCGCGCGCCAAGCACCTTGCCCAGCGCAATGCCGGCGGTTGTCCCGCCGACCCCGCCGGCGATCAGCAGCCCGGTCACGCTCCAGTCGACCAGGCCTGACGCGGCGTAGGATAGCGCGGTGGTCAGGCCGAGCGCGCTGACCACCACCAGCGACGTGCCGATCGCGTAGGGAAGCGGCATGGCGGTGGCGAAGATCAGTCCGGGCACGATCAGGAACCCGCCGCCGATCCCGAAGAAGCCCGCCGCCAGTCCGACGAGCATTCCGGTGGGTATCAATCGCGGCAGTAGGGTAGCCGCAGTGTTGCTGGCCAGCCGTACATCGGGCGCGGCCGGTTTTCTCCGCTTGCGCACCATGGACAGGCCGACACCGATCATCAGTAGGCCAAACAGCGCCAGCAATTTGTCCCCGTCCACGGATTTGCCCAGCGCGGCTCCCAGCGCCGCGCCGATCATGCCGGCCACCGCGAACACGCTCGCGCACGGCCACTTCACGCGCCCGCCGCGCGCATGGCCGACCAGGCTCGCCAGCGCATTGGCCGCCACCGCCACTGCCGCGGTGCCGATCGCCACATGGGGCGATGCAATACCAACGACATAGACCAGCAGCGGCACGGCCAGGATCGACCCGCCACCGCCCACCAGTCCCAGGATCAGGCCGATCGCCCCTCCGGAAACGAGGGCCGCAAGGATAGTGGCCGTGGTCATGACTGGATCAGGATGCCGTGTTGCGGTTCCACGGCATGATCCGAAGCAGGTTCGCCATGCCGCACCATCCAGTCACCCCGGCAACCATCAGTCCCGCGCCCACGAACATCGACAGGCCGAAGAAGCCCGGTGCGACAAACAGGCCCAGCAGCGCCCCGATCAGGACCAGCGCGCCGGCCGTGATCTGTACCTGACGCATGATCTCGATCGGATGCGAGCGATCGGATGCGGTGGGTAGGCCGGCGTTGCGCCAGGCGTCGATCCCACCGTCCAGGATATAGGCCTGACAGTCGCCCGCAGCGGCGCGCAGCCGGGCGGCGTTGCCCGCAGTCCGCATCCCGGACTTGCAGTGGAACACCACGGGACGCGCGTCATGCGGCAGCGTATCGATCCGGTCGAGCGGCAGGTTGGCGGCGCCCGGAATGCGCTCACGCGCATGTTCGTCGGCCCCGCGAATGTCGATCAACCGCGCCCCTGCCGCGACCATGTCGCGCGCGTCGGCCGGAGAAAGGGTGGCAAGCGTCATTTCATCAGTCCTTGCAATAAAGCTGGTAGAGGGTGGCGAGCAGCGTTTCGACGCGCGGGTCGGCGATGGCGTACCAAAGCGTCTGGCTCTCGCGCCGGTAGCGCACGAGCCCTTCGGCCCGCATTTTCGCCAGATGCTGCGAACAGGCTGACTGCGACAGGCCCACGTCGCGCGAGAGATCTCCCACGGTCATTTCGCCATGCTCGACCAGCTTGCACAGCAGCATCAGCCGCCGCGCGTTGCCGATCGCCTTCAGCGTGTCGGCAACGTCGGTCGCTTTCGTCTCGAACGTCGCCAGGTCCATCGGCGGCTTCAGCATCATCACTTCCATTAGGTGTTGCTTATATAGCGCGTCTCCGTATATTAGCAAGACCTAATGGAAGTGATGATGACAAAGCCCTTTATCGAAGCCTTCTTCGACGAACCCACGAACACCGTCAGCTATCTGGTTGGCGATCCCGAGACGCGCGTCGCGGCGGTCATCGATCCCGTGCTCGACTTCGATTTGGCGAGCGGTGTTGCAGACACAGCCTCCGCGGAGCGGATTGTCGCCTTCGCCCGCGATCATGATTGGCGGATCGAGATGGTGCTGGAGACGCATGCCCATGCCGATCATCTCTCCGCCGCGCCGTTCATCAAGGCGCACACCGGTGCCTGGATCGGGATCGGGGTGCATATTCGCGACGTGCAGAAGATTTTCCGCCCTATGTTCGCGATGGACGATCTGAAGACCGATGGCACCGATTTCGACCGCTTGTTCGAGGATGGCGACCATTTCGCAATCGGCACGCTGGAGGTCGAGGTACTACACGTGCCGGGCCATACCCCCGCCGATGTAGCCTATCTGATCGGTGATGCCGCCTTCGTCGGGGACACCTTGTTCATGCCCGACTATGGCACCGCCCGAGCCGACTTCCCGGGCGGCGATGCGCGCAGGCTCTACCGGTCGATCCGCCGCCTGCTCTCGCTTCCCGCCGCGACCCGGCTGTTCCTGTGCCACGACTACAAAGCGCCCGGACGCGACGATTACCGCTGGCAAACGACGGTGGGCAACCAGCGTCGCTCAAGCGTCCATGTACATGACGGGGTGAGCGAGGACGACTTTGTCGCGATGCGCGTGCAGCGCGATGCGGGTCTTTCCGTCCCCAAGCTGCTGCTGCCGGCGATCCAGGTCAACATCCGCGCTGGCGCGTTCCAGCCGGCCGAAGCCAACGGCGTCAGCTACCTTCGCATTCCAGTGACGTGGAAGAAAGCAAGCGCCGCGCCGCCGGAGGCGCGCACGCGTTAAGGCCACCTTGCGCGCCGCGCGCCCCCTATTCGCCTAGTACCTTGTCGATCGCGGCAGCCGTCACCGGATGATAGGTCGGGCGCGCCTTCGCATAGATGCGGCGCGCGATCGGCATGCCCCAATCACCCTGCGCCCTCAGCCCCTTATACAGCGGTCGCACCAGCAAGGTGCGGCCGACGCTGGTGAGGAACTGCTCGATCGACGGCACCGCCGGCTCGTAGCGGTTCGCGATCGCCAGCTCGAGCCAGGCCGAGCGGACATAGCCGTTGGTCTGTTCGGAGAGGCCGAAGGTACGGTCGAGATCGGCCAGTCGCGCTGCGGGCAGCGTCCGCGGCAGGCGCGCCAGGAACCGCAACCAGAGTTGCGTCGACCAGTCTTTCGTATCGATCGCCGACGCGGGTCCGCCAGCCGCAAACGCCGCCGCCTGCCGCTCCACCGCCGCCAGGGAAGGCGATTTCACGTGGACGGCATTGTTCGGAAGGCCGGGCTCATAGGCCCAGCGATCGAGTTGCAGCTTGGCTTCCAGCGCTTGATCGCCACGGATCAGATTGGCGCGCAGGTCCTTGAGGAAGCCAGCTGTCGTCTGCGGTTTGAAGGCGTGCCGGTCGAAATAGGAGCGCAGATACGCGTCCCACCGCTCGCGCCCGACCGTCTCCTCAATCGTCCGCAGGAAGATCGCACCCTTGGTATAATCGACCTGCCCGCCCTCGGGATCGCCATGCAGTCGCGTGCCCGGTGCCATGCGGCCCCCGGCAGCGCGGAAGTTCGTCTCCAGCTCGTCCCAGGCGAGATCCGCCTCCACATCGGCGCGCTCCTTGCCATAGAGCCGCTCCATGATCCGGTTCTCGAAGTAGCTGGTGAAACCCTCGTTCAGCCAGCTGTCCGCCCAGGTGGCATTGGTGACGAGATTGCCCGACCAGCTATGCGCCAGCTCGTGCGCAACCAAGCCGACATTGGCACGGTCCCCCGTCAGGAAGGTTGGCGTCAGAAAGGTCAGCGTGGGGTTTTCCATCCCGCCGAACGGGAATGATGGCGGCAGGACGAGCACGTCGTACCGGCCCCAGCGGTAAGCGCCGTACAGCCCCTCCGCCGCCTCGACCATCTTCTCGGTATCGGCCAGTTCGTAGGCCGCGCGATCGAGCATCGTCGGCTCCGTCCAGACGCCGGTGCGATTGCCCAGCGGCTTGAAGACGAGATCGCCCACTGCCAGCGCGATCAGATACGGCGGTACCGGCTTGTCCATCGCGAAGCGGTACGTTCGCCGTCCCTTGGCCGCCGGCTCGCCCTTGGGCGTCAGCCTCTCACCACTCATCACCGCCACTAGATCGGCGGGAACGGTGATCTTCGCGGTCCAGGTCTGGCGAATCCCGGGGCTATCCTGGGTCGGGATCCAGCTGCGGTTGTTGATCGACTGCCCCTGGCTGAACAGGTAGGGCTTGGTCTTGCCCGCGGTCAGCTGCGCCGGCAGCCACTGCAAGGCGCGTGCGCTGGGCGCGGCGCGATAGGCAATGACGATCCGGCTGGCGCCGTTCAGCTGGATGGTGAGTGGCGCGCCTTTATACGCCTCGCTGGCGCCGACCTTCCACGCCAGCGTACGGCCCTGCCCGTCCGTAACGGAGGAGATGGTCAGGCCGTCGGTGTCGAGGATGATTTCCTTCGCACCCGGGGCAGCGAGCACGTCGAGCGCCGCGGTGCCGCTCATCGTCTTGCTGGCGAAGTCGGCGGTCAGGTCCAGATCGACATGCGTCACGCGCGCGATCTCCGGCCGCGCATAGGACAGCACGTCTTTCGCGTCTGGCGTGGTCAGGACCGGTGAAACAGCGGGGGCGGTCGGGTCGGCGTAGGCGATCGCGGGCACGACGAGCAACGCAAGGATAGCAGGGGCAAATCTCTTCATCACCATCACGTGCCGCATGTCGGCAGCTACGTCGAGCCGCTTCCGGCCGGCCGGCAAAAGGGCATCGGTCAGGCGCCCCCTGCTCGCCACGGCCGGATGTTGGTGCTGGGTCGCGATGCCCTCTATCAACCCGCGCATGAAAGTTCTGAATATCCTGGCCTGCGTGGTGGCGGTGATCATCGCCGCCGGTGAGATGGCACGTTTCTGGGGAAGCGCCCGGTTCATCCCGATGGCGCTTGATGAGCTTGCGGTCGCGGCGCTCCTGGGGTGGGCAGCGTGGCGATCGCGCTATGACGGGGCGATCTGGCACGTCGCCGCCTGGGGAGCTCTTGCCGGCCTCACGCTGGTGCTGCTGGTGGAGACGGCGGACCATCAATTGCATGGTCCAGTCAAGGCAGCAGGGCCCATCTACCTCACGGTTCTGGGGGCCATGCTGATTCTAGCGATACTCGGCGTGTGTCGTGCGGTTCACCTGTGTCGGGCCACCCTCCGCTGAGCGGAACGGCGCCTTGTCTCTACGTCAAAGCTTGGTTGTTTACTTCGACCAAGCAAAGCAGCCTGCCCCGCCAAGCGAACTGCTGACGAACAGGGCGTTGTTGCGGTACAAGAGGGCTGACTTAGGGCGCCCGTTCCAGCGCACCGCCCACACTCCCGCCGATTGCCAAAGTAGCCGCCCATGTGAGGCAACGATCGCGTTGACGGCCTCGCTCTGGCTGGTGCCCGGCGCGAAGAATACAATTGCAGTGTCGGCATTTGCGGGCGGCCGGGCGGCCCAGCCACCGCCGATTAGTGCAGCGACGCCCAAGCCAAGCGCAATGTTGCGGCCGGGCACCCGACCGCGCCGTGTTCGATCAAGTCCTACGCCGAGCAGAATGGAGGCCACGCCAAATACCACGAACCACGCGACATCCCAGAAAAGCGGGTTTGTACTGTCGAGCTTGATCCGGTGGATGCCAAGCAGCCAGTGCGACAGAACGCCGTCGAGCACATGCCAAAGACCAGCACCCACCAGGGCCGCTGCGAGCAGCCGGCGGCCGCTTCCGGGCTGCGACAATGCAGTACGGCTACGAACGAGTCCTACAAGGCCAGCACCTGCCACGATGTACATCAACGCGTGGAACAGCCCATCGAAAAGCACCTGATCGCTGACGCCATCGACCAGACTCAGGAGATGATGCCATTGGAGGATCTGGTGCAGCAGGATTCCGTCAAAAAACCCGCCTAAGGCAAAGCCGATGAGCCAGCCTGGCCGGACGGAACGGAATGATGCGGGTGGAGAGCCGCCTCCTGCGCGGGAAACCGCTGCTTTGACCACAGGCGAGGAACGCCAGCGGACAAGAAGCCGCGTTGTCCGCTGCCCCAACGGTCTTCGATACCCGCACCTCGCCCCTCGCCCCGGTGCAAGGCTCCGCCTTCTCGAAATTCTCTCCCCGCGTTCCTAGATGGCGCAACCAAGCCGACCATCACTGACGGCGCAAAAAGATCGCCGGTCAGTCAAGACGGCTCCGCGTATACCGATATCAGCCAACCGCATCTTCGATGCTCACAGAAGTTGCTGAGCAGAGAAGGCCTACGCCCGAAAACAAGAGTATGGCCACGAACGGCGGCGGCATGCCGGCGTTCGTGGCGCTGTTATCGGCTCGCTTTAGAGCCTCAATACCGTGGAAAGGCCGGTTCGTCGGTGCCGGCAGGGGTCTCCGCTGAACTTTGCGAACGCGCGCCGGTGCGGCGCGACCAGGCGAACAACGCAGCGCCAAGCGCGAGCGCCACTCCTGCCTTCTTGGCTATCCCGGCGGGGTTGTGACGCAATTCGGACCGCCACCCCAGTTCGGCAGGCACGTTCGGGACTTTGCCACGCGCGAGATCCTGGGCGACCCCCTCGAGCACGTTCAGCCGGTCCGCGCCCATCAACAGCAGCCAATGCCACCAGTCGGACTCGCTCCGACGAAAAGCGTAACGACGGATTGCACCACTGAGGCCTTCAGGCGGAGTGGATGTACCGAGCACCGCGGGCAAGCGATTGTGTTCGATAGACCGCAGGATCTCTACGGTGGGGCGCTGCAACGCTGGACGCTCCCATGTGAGTCCACGGGTCTGCTGATCTTCGATATGCCGCATCGGATAGGCCGGATTGTTGTCCGGATCGGCGTCCACGCCCCAACCTGGGATAGCAGCGGTGTCGACAATGGCCTTGGTCATCCCTCGTCTCCTTCAGGCCGCGTTGGGGATCAGGACGGGCTTGATGCAGCCGTCGAGCTTCGACGAAAAGATGTGGTAAGCGTCGGCCGCGTCCTCCAGCGGCACGCGGTGCGTGATCATCGCTTTGGGGTTGATGTGGCCGTTGCGAATATGCTCGATCAATCGGGGCAGCAGACGTTTGACGGACGCCTGATTGGCCCGGATCGTAATGCCCTTGTTGACGACATTTCCGATTGGGATGATGTTCCCGGTCGGACCATAGACGCCAACGATCGAGACGATTCCGCCCTTTTTCACTGAGTTTATTGCCCAGTGCAGCGCAATCGCGTTGCCGGCTTCCAGCTTCAGCTTGGTGCCAAGGAGCCACTGCAAGCCGTTGCCGACAGCGTCTCCCCCTACCGCGTCGATGCACACGTCGGCGCCCAGTGAGTCCGTCTGTTTTTTGAGGAAGACCACCATGTCGTCAATTTCGCGGAGATTGTAGACCTCTGCGTGCGCAAAGACTCGTGCGAACTCGAGCCGATAATCCTGGCTGTCGATCACGATCACCCGACCCGCACCGAATAGCCACGCGCACTTCGCTGCCATCAACCCGACAGGCCCCGCGCCGAATACGACGACCGTATCGCCGCGCTTGATGCCGCCCATCTCGGCGGCTTGATAGCCAGTAGGAACTACGTCGGTCAGCAATACCGCATCGTCGGGGTCCATCCAGTCGGGGATCACCGTCGGTCCGACATCCGCATAGGGCACGCGGACATATTGCGCCTGTCCGCCGTCATAGCCGCCCGCAGTATGCGAATAACCATAGATGCCGCCCACCGCGGTCGCCTGTGCATTGGACTCGTGGCAGTTCCCAAACAGCCCCTGCTGGCAGAAATGGCATTTGCCGCACGCGATGTTGAAAGGAACTAAGACGTGATCACCGACCTTGAGGTTCCGCACCTCATCCCCGACCTGCTCCACGACCCCGCAAAACTCGTGACCGAAAGTCATGCCGACGCGTGTGTCGGGCACCATGCCGTGGTATAGGTGCAGGTCCGAACCGCAGATGCACGATCGCGTGACGCGCACGATGGCGTCTTCGGGATGAAGTATGACAGGCATAGGCTTTTCATCGACGCGGACGCGGTATGGCCCGCGATAGTTCATCGCCAACATCCGAAAGTATCCTCCAGCAATCACTGCAACGCGGTTTTGTTCAGGGGTGAACGCCAGCTTGTTGTCGCGGTTTCGTCGCCTAACAAGGATCAGGTCGGTTTCGAGATCTGCAGGTGCAGGAACGGTTCTGCATCTCTGAGGACGGCTTCCACCGTCCTCGGCAAACGCCCAAGTCTTAAGACTGCGGGTGCCGCCCCGGTAGCCCTCTTGCCCCGCCCTTGGGCACCGCAGGCGGCGAGCAGATAAGACGTGCAGATTGGTGGATATGGCTTTTGCCGACTAGACTATCTTAAATGGCAGTGCCGAACAGCGCCTGCTTTCGGCAAGGCTGAACAACGTTGCCAGCCTCCGTCTCTAGCTCCCCAGTAACTGATCCACTTGCGCGCGAAATACAGCGATCCGGGCGCGGTCCGCGTTTGCGTCATGATCGGGTTGTGCCATGACATTGGGGCAGTCGGCGGCGACTAGGATGTTGGTAACAGCGGTGGCATCAAGTGACGGATCCCGACGGTGGATCTCGCCTATTGCTTCGGTGATGCTGTTTTCACGATCCGGGCCAGCGAGCCGCGTCGTCAGATTGTTGACGAACGCCGCACCGATGGACGGCGGCGCAACGCTCGACGGATCCGGACAGGTCAGTTGTTTGCTCGACTGACCACACGCGCCAAGCAGCAGCAGGGCTACGAGCGCGACTTTGGGGGCTAGTGTCATGGAAAACTCCTGCAGATTGATCCGCAAATCCATCAGCAGTGGTGCGGTAGCGACCAAATACCGTCAATTCAGGGCTATCACTGACACTCCTAGGCTGAGGGACCCGAGCGCGCCACTCGTGAGGTGGCGAGGAAGAAGGCCTCTTCCGTCGGCTCGACGGTTTACGCATGTGGGGAACGTGGCTGTGGTTCAGCGGCAAGCACAAGCGGGGATTGCGAGGGAGCTAATGATGCGAGCGAGTGATTGGTTGCGAAACCCCGGGACCGTAGACTGGGCAATCCTGATCCGCCTGAACCTCGCCTTCGTGTTCATCCGCGAAGGGTATCAGAAGCTCGCCTTTCAGGAGATTCTCGGAGCGGGACGCTTGGCGAAGATCGGAATTCCCTACGCCGACCAAATGGGACCCTTCGTCGGTGTGGTTGAGTTTACATGCGGTGGATTGTTCCTGGTTGGCGGGTCCACCCCTGCGGCGGTCGTACCGCTGATCATCATCATGCGGGTGGCATTACTGACAACCAAGGTGCCGATCCTTCTCGTCCAAGATTGGGGCATCTTCAAGGTTCGCGACCTAGACCGCTACGGCTTCCTCAGCATGACGCACGAGGCGCACGGACGTGGCGAAGTTGATGGACCCCATGCGGTCCCGGGTGCTTGTCAATGGATGCCCTTACCCAAGGCGTCGGGCCCGCCTCCGAACTGGGCCGCGAGGGTAGTTGAGCTTAGGGCACGTGCCTGTGGCGTTCGTTCAGCCACGCGACATCCCACGAGCGTTAAGCTGTGATATTCCATCCCGTCGTTCGCCGATCTCGCTATATCTAGCCGCATCCCTGTTCGTCGGGGTCGCTGCCCGCAACCGCGCAGTCCGACCCGACGCACATGCGCACCATCGAAATCCCACCGTCGCGCACCGAGCCGCGGGAAGGGCCGACACTGCCGCCGGGAGGGCTGACGCTTGATCTTGAGGCGCTCGACCGCTCCGAAGATGACGTAGCAAGCGGATCACCCGTCGCGCCACCGGTTGCCGCGGATCCAAGCGCCGAGCAGCTCGCTTTAGAGGCGATCGCGACGGCGGAAGCGGCAAAGCTGCGCAGCGCCAACTCAGCGCAACTGGCAGCGTCGAAGGCGCAACTCGACAAGATCAATGCGGACCAGAACGCGCAGCAGGAGCGCTTGGCCAAGTATCGTGAAGAGGCTGCCGCTCACGCGACCGCCATGGCGGAGTATGGCGCACAACTGAACGCTGCCCGCGCCGACCGCGAACGCTTTGCGGCGGGTGTCGCAGCATGCCGGGCGGGAGATCACATGCGTTGCGGCCCGGGTGACGGCCGCCGTTGAAGCCCCCCAACTGCTGACCCGCGCAATGGCGCCTCGCGCTTATTGCCCCGTGCCGCAGGTGAGGTTGAGGCCAAGTCAGAACCGCTAGTCGGGCTCATCCTCTGCGCCCAACACTGGATCGGTGATCTTTCGCAATTAGCAGGGTGAGGAATTATGGTTCCAGCGATCCTATCGAGCTATCGGAAAAACAAAGTACGAGCGCGCCAAAGTACGTTCGCATCCAGCACGCGCGTAGATCAATCAGACCGAGAGAATCTGTCCAGTGCGGATTTGAGAACATTCGCAAACCTTAACGCCAAAGCTGTATCGCCGAGCACAGATCAATAAGCGCTTCGCGTCAGAAATGACGACGCGATTCATAAGGCCGCGGCGCCATGGTAGCTTGGCAAGCTATCATAGCAATGCCCGAAACATACCGGAAAGGTAGTCACTACGCACTTCTCGACTCACGCTATCTGGCTACGCTCGAATAGCGAACGAGAGCACAATACGCTTAAGATGCTGCAATTGCACTTTTAAATGAACGACCAGATCTACCGTGAGCGCCGCAGAATAACGGGATGACCGCCTACTTGCTTTAGCTGGCCATCATCGGCTGGCTTTACGCCAGCGCCACCAAACTCAACCCAGGTCGTGTTCAACGCAATACCTACGCTCGTTCGGCCAAGAGCATCGGGAATTTTAAGGGCATTCATGATAGTTGAGTTCGACTCACACTTCAACTCCTGATTCATCCGGATTACATCCAAATTCCATCTGGTTTTAGTGCCAGAAACAAGGTTAATGCAGGGTATAACAAAAAGGTATTGGGGAAGGTTATGGAGGAAAGTCTCTACAATCAGGGATACGACCTCGTTTACAGAGATCAACCCAGCATTGAAGAAGCCGCTTTGGCAAGTGCGAAGTCGATCTATCGGTTTCGCCGGCTCCGCAACCAGCGATTTGGATGTTCCAAGATATTTGAGGATCCGGCATGGGACATGATCCTTGCTATCTTCATCGACCAAATGGTGGGGCGGGCTACTTCGATATCGTCCGCCTGCTACTCCTCACACGTGGCGCCGACTACCGCTCTGAGGTGGATCAACAGGCTGATTAAAGAGGGCTTTCTCTACCGTGAGGACGACCCGTTTGATGCGCGCCGCTCATTCTTAAGGCTCACGGAGGCAACTCGGGAGCGTATGATCGCATTGCTGACCGATTGTGTTGAAAAAGGCAGGGTTGAAGTAGTCGCGGACTGCTGATTCAGTGTTTCCGCAGGTGCGGAGATGAGCTGATGATGGGCGTAGCCTGCTAAGGCTCCAAGGATGCGTAGCATCGTTGGATAGCAGGCGGAGGGGAGCGGACGGTGGCGCAGGAGGCGCTGTTCTACAGCTTCAACCTGGAGCGGCATGTGCCGGCGGAGCACCTGCTGCGTTCGATCAACCGGTTCGTGGACCTATCCGACATCCGCGAGCAACTGCGGCCATTCTACAGCGAGACGGGACGACCCTCGATCGACCCGGAGCTGATGATCCGGATGCTGATCATCGGTTACTGCATGGGAGGCGGGTGGGCCACGGGGATACGACGCCGGCAAGAAGATCAAGGGGCGCAAGCGGCACATCGTAACCGGCACGCTCGGCAACATGCTGGAAGGCGTGGTGCACGGCGCCGATGTTCAGGACCGCGACGGGGCGGCTGATCTGATTAAGCGATCCTGCAAAGCGTTGCCCACCCTCACCAAGCTGTTCGCCGATCGCGGGGATGTCGGACAGAAGCTCGAAGCGGCAGTCGCGCACATTGATCAGCTGACGATCGAAATCATCAGGCGCTCCGATCTGGCGGGCTTTGTCATTCTGACCCGGCGCTGGGTCATTGAACGCGCCCTGGCGTGGCTCATCGGTGCCGGCGCCTCGCGAAGGAGTGGAAGCCTCCGTTGCATCGTCCGAAGCCTGGATGGTCGCCTCATCCATCAGGCGAATGACGCGCGATATTGCCAAACTCCAATTATGAGTCGGCCTCCAAGTCTCGCCTTCTTCGGAGCCGTTCCTCGGGAAGGCAGTTTCCGCTACACTTAGGGAATGTCGCAGTAGAAAGTCAGCGCGCCCACATTGGTAGCTCTACCGGGTCCGCCTCATTCTGGCCGGCGCGAGGCTACGCTTCTAAATTGCGCCGAAAGGCGAATCTGCCCGTCTGCACCCGTCTTTGCAAACGTGTGCTTTAAATGCGTACGGATCGTTTCTATCGACACCCCCAGCGATCGGGCTACTTCTGCCGGTGTTTGACCTTCTGCAACTAGGTGTGCAACTTTCGCCTCGGCCGGAGTTAAGTCGTAGAGCCGGCGAATCGTTTCTGAATCGTAAGTTTCGGAAGTGCCGGGCACGTCGAGAACTAAAAGAGCGCTGCCCTCCTGAAAAACGTCTTTAACCGATCTAATTAGAGGTGCGAGATGGAGAACGCATGGTTTGTCAGCCCTCCTTCGCAGGGCGAGAGATCGCCCCGAACCGAAGCTCGTCAAGCGTAGTGCTTCAAGGAATTCTGCATTCGCCTGTACGTCAGAAAGTCTAAAGCGGCCCGCGCCATCTCCCCCGAGAGTTGCTAGCAGAGCTTTAAATGGTGAATTCGCGCTAACGATGCTCGCATCGCTTGCGAGAACCGCCGCAGCGACCCCTATAGTGGCCAACGCTTCGGTAGCAGCATTTGCTTGCTCCATTCTCATTCGAGCAGAGATCGCGGCCGCCCGGGCTAAGTGGGGCCTGATACTGTCCAGGAATAACACAGCACGTTTTGCTGCGGAATGGCTTTTAAAGCCTTCGACCGTAATCATTAGGCTGTCGGTTTTAACACCGTGAATGGCTGTTCCTGCTCCAGCGTCCAACCCACGCGGCCTCAAGAACTCTGAGTAGATCGGCAGGGTCTGCAACTCTTGTGTCGTGAATATGTCCGTATCAGTTAAAAAGCCAGCATAAGAAGACTTAGACCTGCAACGACTTGCCCGCACGTTGTGCTCAGCCCATCCTTGATCAACAAATTCCGTCACTACAGGAGCAATCTGTTTCGAAGCTACCCAGCGCTCCGCGTCACCGCGCTTTGCCATCAGCAATCCCCCGCGCGCGTCTACTGCTCTCGCTATATCAGAGAGAATTCTCGGCCAAAGCGGAGGCATCAAGCCTGCTTCGTAGATCGACGCGATTAGCGCCTCAGGGTTGCTTTCCAACTTCGATCTCCCGAGGTGATCAGATGTCTTTCAGCAGCCTCACCCGAATCGGTGACATGGGCCCGTTTACCATCGCCGTCGCTATATTAGAGAGAGTTCTCGACCAAAGCGGAGGCATCAAGCCTGCTTCGCAGATCGACGCAATGGAAGCCTCCGGATCGCTTCTAACTTCGGTCGCCGAAGGCGATCAAATGTCTTTCAGCGGCCTCACCCATGTCGGTGACGTAGGACCGTTTGCCATGATGTAGAAGGACTTACGAGCGACAAAGGGCCGCTCTCCTTACAGCAGCCAGGGCGAGGGGCACCGTGATGTCGGAGCGTATAGTTCAGGAAAATTTAAAGACCGATGGCGTTGCCGAAAAGTCCTATTGGGACGCCGACAGCAGCAACAGCATTGAGGGATTTGCGGCCGAATTCAGCGTCAACGCAGGTACGACCGTAGACTTCAAAATTAATATTAACGCCGCGATTGCCGGCAGTTCTTCTTATAAAGTCGAGATCTTTCGTCTCGGCCATTATGGCGGGAACGGCGCCCGTGAAGTTGCCGAAATAGTCAATGCGCAGGGCACTGTGCAATCAGAGCCTTTGTTCGACGAGAGCAGAGGATTGGTTGACGCAGGGAACTGGCTTGTCACAGACAGTTGGCAAGTTCCTTCAGATGCCGTTTCAGGCGTATATCTTGCGCGATTACAGCGCCTCGACGCGAACGGAGACGCTATTGGTGATGCCACCAATCAAGTGCCGTTTGTCGTACGAAATGACGGAGTTGCAGCCGACATCGTCCTGCAGACGTCAGACACAACATGGCAGGCGTATAACGGATGGGCAGGCAATAACGGTAAAGTCGGTCCCAACTTCTATGGTGATCCGGCCAATATGGTCGATCATGAACCGGTGGCTGATCCGGGCCTTGGCGTGCAGGATCGAGCCTATGCGGTCAGCTACAATCGCCCGTTATTAACGCGGGACGGCGGCGGCGCAGCAGCCGGCGCGCAGGATTATTTGTTTGGCGCCGACTACGGCGCGATCTCGTGGCTGGAAGAAAACGGATACGATGTATCGTACATTTCTGGCGTCGATACAGATCGTCTCGGGGGAGACTATCTCAAAAACTATAAGGCCTTTATATCTGTCGGCCACGATGAATACTGGTCTGGCGACCAGCGGTTAAATGTCGAGGCCGCCCGCGATTCCGGCGTCAACGTTCTGTTTTGGAGCGGCAATGAGGTATATTGGAAGACGCGGTGGGAGACTGCAATAAGTGCTGACGGCACAGAGTACCGCACCTTAGTGTGCTATAAGGAGACTTGGGCGAACGGCAATCCCAATGCAGCGCCTGAGGACTACGCTAATATCGACCCTAGTAATGTCTGGACCGGCACTTGGCGTGATGTTCGGTTCCTTGCTGCCCAGGATGAGAACGGCAATTACATCGCTGGTGGCACCGACCCGGATCCAATCTCGGGGCTCTACCCAAACTGCCATTGCGCTGAGACTACCCTAACTGGGCAGTTGTTTGGACCTGATGGAACGGGCCAGTTCGGAGGCGCAATCGACGTTCCTGCTAGTTATGGCAATCTCCGTTTTTGGCGAGATACCCTCGCCAGTGACGGCCAACAAGATATCTCCGCCGGTATACTCGGATACGAATGGGATGTGGCACCGGATGATATTAATCGCCCCGCCGGGCTCATTAAACTCTCCGAAACCACACTAGACTGGGACGCCATCCTAGTTGACCAAGGCAACCGCACTGAGCCCGGCACTGCGACCCATAATCTTACTCTGTACCGCGCGGAAAGCGGTGCATTAGTATTCGCGTCCGGCACAGTGTTTTGGAGTTGGGGGCTGAGCGACGAACATGACAGCTCCCCCTATGAAGCAAACATCGAGAGCACGGTTATAAAGCAGTTCTCGGTCAACATGTTTGCCGACATGGGCATCCAACCGGCCTCTCTTGAGCCTGGCCTTATCCGAGCGACGCCTTCTGCTGATCTTACCCCGGCATCAATCTCGATCGATGACATCGCCGCGATTGTGAATGCGCGCGCAGCCGTCACCATAACTGGCAACGCAACCGATGATGATGGGGATACGACAACATCTGATGGCGCTGTGGCGTTGGTGGAGTTGTCGTTTGACGGCGGGGCTACTTGGAAGGTCGCGACCGGCACCACGGAGTGGAGCTATGTGTGGCACCCAGTCAGCGAAGGCACTTACACCGTCAAGGCGCGCGCCGTTGATGACAGCCTGAACGTCTATAACGCCACTTCATTCGAAGAGATGGTCACGGTCGCCCCCGCGGCGACTGCAGGCGGCGCCAGCCTGTTCGACGAACAGCTAGTCACCGCGACCACCTTCGACGACAAGAAGTCGATCGCGCTCGGTCTGCGGTTTAGCGTGGCTCAGGCGGGAGCCGTAACGGAACTCCGTTATTATAGAAGCGCGACAGATGCTAACGACACCGACATTCGCGACGGTCATCTGTGGAGAGTCAGCGATGGCGCCTTGCTGGCGACGGCCACCTTCACCTCGACGCCTGGCCAATCCGGCTGGCAGTTCGCCGCCCTTTCATCTCCTACAGCATTAACTCCCGGCGATCAATATGTTGTCTCTTATCAGACGGCGGACAATTACGTATCAACTAACGGATTCTTTAATCCCGAGAATGAAGTCGCATTCGATGGCCTAGACAACGATGCCTTCACTGGATCGGGGGGGATCGTAAGCGCCTCGCAGGCATCGGCTACATTAGGTAACGGGGTCTATCGTTACGGCGATAGCGGCGAAATGCCGGGCGATACATTCGGCGGATCGAACTATTGGGTCGATCTTACCTTCAGACCGGCGAATGGTGATGGTAACTCTCCTCCGGAGCTCACCTCGGGCAACTTCGTTGTCGCAGAGAACAAATTGGACGTCGGCTTTGTTACTGGCCGGGATAGCGACGGAAACGCGATCGTTTACGCCATCCTTCCTAGCGCGGACGCGGAGCTGTTTCAGATCAACAGCGGCACCGGCGCGCTAGCTTTTAAATCCCCTCCGAATTTCGAAGCGCCCGGCGACGTCGGAGGGGACAACGTCTACGACATAGTTGTAAGCGCCACGGACGGCTTGTCCGGCCCGGTGACCAAAGAAATTTCGGTCAGCGTCACGGACGCCGATGAATCCGGCGGCGGCTCCAACTCATCCACTCTTTTTGAGCAAGCGCCAACGGCTTTTGTCTCCGGCGTCGCCGATCCGACAGACTACGAGCTCGGCACGAAACTTATGTCGACCCAGGCAGGCTCAGTCACTGCTCTCCGTTACTATCGGGGCCTGAGTGATGCGGACGATACTGACGCTCGTACGTTACGCATTTGGGACTCGACGGGAAATGTGCTCGGCGCGGTAGCCGTGACATCGCTCCCTAACCAGACCGGCTGGCAAACTGGGCTTTTAACTACTCCGATCGCTTTGGCCCAAGGAGAGACCTACATCGTCTCCTACAGCTACGTCTTCAACAATGGCGATGGTGCGGTGGAGAGTTATGCCGCCACTAGTAATTATTTCTCCGCGGAACATGTTGGCTCAGATGGTGTCCTCGTGGCCCCGGCGAGCTTAGCCCCGAGCGGAGGTAGCTCTAACGGCATCGGAAATGGACTTTATTCTGTTGGAAGCCAAGCTGCGTTCCCGCAGCAATCGTTCAACTCCGCTAACTACTGGGTTGACGTTGTTTTCCAGCGCGGAGAGCCGGTCGGCGATACAAATACCTCCCCCACCGGCGCACCGACCGCTGTACTGGAAGGTGGTGTTGAAGACCTCGGCTATTCGATCACGCAAGTCCGCCTGTTGGAAGGTTTTAGTGACAGCGATGGAGACGAACTGAAGGTTACCGGGCTTACGACGGATCGGGGCACAATTGTCGATAATAACGATGGTACATTTACGGTTACTCCAGCTGCGAATTATAACGGCCCAGTCAACCTTACCTACGTCGTTGAGGATGGGAATGACGGTAAGATCAACGCGATCCAAAGTTTTAATATTTCCGCTGTGAACGATGACCCGACAGGCGTTACGATAGATGTACTGCCCAGCGGAATCGAGGATCAGGGCTACTTGGTAAGTCAAGCTGCACTCCTGAGAGGATTCAGCGATGTCGACGGCGACGCGTTAACGGTTCACGGTTTGGTCGCCGACCACGGAACGGTCACAAATAATGGTGATGGGACCTTCACGGTGACGCCATCTCCTAACTATAATGGTGTTGTGTCGCTCACCTATACTGTCCAAGACGGGGTAGACGGCAGGGCCAACGCCAATCAAAGCTTCACTGTGACAGCGGTCAACGACCTACCCAGTGGGAATCCATCAGCCGTCTTAGTAAACGGAAGCGAGGACGTTGACTACTTAGTGACGGAGGCGGATCTCCTCGCTGGCCTAACAGACAGCGATGGAGACCTGCTACGCGTTACCAGCATCACCGCAGACCATGGGGCCATACTCAATAACAACAACGGCAGCTACACAGTGGTACCGGCTGCTAATTACAATGGCCCGGTGACCCTGAGATATACGGTGGAGGATGGCCAGGGCGGGAGTATCGGCCCCACTCAAAGCCTGACCCTCTCTGCAGTAAATGATGCGCCAAACGACTTGATCCTATCTGGCGGAACCATAGTCGAAAACGCGGCTAAGGGAACCGTGGTCGGGGCGCTCACCGCCTTCGATGTAGACGTCGGCGAAAGCTACCAATTTAGTCTCACAGACACCGCCAAGGGGCGCTTCGCAATCAACGCTGCTACGGGGCAGATCACGGTCGCGAATGGCGCCCTGCTCGACTTTGAGAGCGCAAATAGCCATCAAATCAGCGTTAAGGTCGTCGACGCCGGCGGAAAAAGCTACGAAGAGTCGTTCGCTGTACAACTGACCAACGCCGTCGAATCCCAAACGCTAACCGGTAGCTCTTCATCCGATACGCTCACGGCAAAATCGGACGACGACTACATAGTTAACGGCAACAGCGGCAATGACACGATCACAACGCTGGGTGGAAGAGACGTGGTTCGGGGCGGCGTAGGAGACGATATGATCAGCACCGGTGGCGGTGATGATGTCATTACTTTCTATCAAGCCAAAGAGGGCTTCGATCGAATTGATGGTGGCGAGGGCAATGATCGCATCAACGCTCTCGCAGCAAGCACGATCATCGGATTAAAGTCGCTAGCGGGGGTGGAGGTGATTTCCGCCAACGGCTACGTCGGCGTGGAGATTCGCGGGTCCGCGATAGCGGACGCTCTGGACTTCGGAAGCGTGAATCTGATCGGGATTACCCGGATAGATGGCGGTGCTGGCGACGATATCATTGACGGGAGCACTGGCGACGACGTGATTGTCGGCGGGACCGGCAATGACCGGCTTAGCGGAGGTGACGGCGGGGACGTGTTTTTAGTCGGTGGCTCAGCCGGCACTGACACGTTCAACGGCGGTTCCGGATATGACGTGATTAAAGCTGCCAGCGCGAACGCCGTCATTGGGATAAGCAATATCAACGGCGTCGAGAGCATTTCCGGGGAAAGCTTCTCGGGCGTTACGATTGTGACAACAGCAGGCTCCGATCAGCTCAACCTGACCGGCGTAGCCGTTAGCGGCGTCGCTCGGATCAACCTGGGCAGTGGGGACGATGAGTTCTTTGGCTCTAATGGCGCAGACGTCGTGCTGGGCGGAACAGGAGACGACCGACTCAACGGAGGCGCGGGAGACGATCTGTTCGAGCTGGCGAGCGGTCAGGGCAGCGATACTATCAACGGTGAGGCCGGATTTGATACTATCAAGGTCACGACGGCTGGCGCGACTATTACATGGGTTAACTTCAGCGGGATCGAGGCTGTGACGGGCTCGGCCTTGAAGCTGTCGGGAACGGCCAGCGATGACACGCTCGACTTCAGCTCGATCGTGTTGACCGGCGTGTCTAAAATTTACGCCGGGCAAGGCAATGACACCATCTTCGGGTCGGCTGGTGCGGATGTTATCGGGTTCAGTGAGGGCCAAGATTCCCTGACAGGAGGCGCCGGAGCCGACATCTTTGACCTTGATCTGCTCATCGAAAGCAGGACGGGTAACCTCGCCGATACGATCGCCGACTTCACGCAAGGGGTCGATAAGATTAGCCTTAAGGACGTTGATGCGTCCACTAAGTCGAGCGGCGACCAAGCGTTTTCTTTTATTGGAAGCAGCGTATTTAGTGGCAAAGCTGGCCAGTTGCGGTTTGATCATGAGTCTAACAGCACCACGTCCGTATACGGCGATGTGAACGGCGACCGGATCGCCGACTTTCAGATTGATATGTCTAATTATCTTACGCTCAAAGCGTCGGACTTCACTCTCTAGAAGTGACTTGCTTTCCGCTTCACTGGCACAGAAATGTCAGCCACGGACCAATAGTCACCAGTCCTTCTCTTGAACTAAAGAGCTACGCCTCATGCGGTTTTGCTATAAGTCTATTACGGTATCAAACAGGGGAATTCCGATGACGCGGATTCGTTCACATCTTAGGATACCGCACCTGCGGTCATTGTCCTGGCGAACACCGGCTACTGTAAAAACCGCGGTGCTGCGGTGAACAAAGACCATAGGTTACCGGTTACAGTCATTTCGGGTTTTTTGGGCGCCGGAAAGACAACCCTTTTAAACCACATCCTACACAACAGGGCAGGATTGCGGGTAGCGTTAATTGTAAACGATATGTCAGAAGTCAATATAGACGCCGAACTTATCAGGGGCGGCGGCGCTGGACTAAGCCGGTCTGACGAAGTTCTAGTAGAGATGACTAATGGATGTATCTGTTGCACACTCAGGGAAGACCTTCTTTGCGAGGTCCGTAAGCTTGCCGAGGAAATGCGCTTTGACTATCTAGTTATTGAGTCCACTGGCATCTCAGAACCGCTGCCCGTTGCATCTACTTTTTCCTTTCGAGACAAAGCCGGGGCCTGCCTCGGAGACGTTGCTCGGCTAGACACAACCGTGACAATCGTTGACGCCGCCAGTCTCGTGCAGGACTTCGTTGGCCGAGCCTTCCCGCGGGACCGCGGCGAGATTCAGAAGGAGGATGATCACAGATCATTGGTGGAATTGCTGGTTGAGCAAATAGAGTTCGCGGACGTTCTGGTACTAAACAAGGTTGGCACCGCTTTACCCGAGTCTCTGATTTCGGCACGCCGCATTCTCGCAAGCCTTAATCCAAGTGCCCGGGTGGTCGAGGTTGACTTTGGGCGGGTACCGTTAGATGCCGTCGTCGGCACGAACCTCTTTGATTTGCAACGAGCTCGCCTGAACTCGCGCTGGGCTCGAGAGCTACAGGGAAGCTCCGAACATGTGCCAGAGACGCTCGAATACGGAGTGGACTCTTTCGTGTATCGTGCTCGTGCCCCGTTTCACCCACAGCGCATTTACGCCCTTCTAACTGGTAGCCTGCCTGGCGTTATACGAGGTAAGGGATACTTTTGGGTGGCTACCCAGCCCGGCATCTCCCTGGAGTGGAGCCTCGCAGGTGCGATGGTAGATGTACGGCGCGGAGGTCGGTTCTGGGCTGCAGTCCCGCCAGGGGCGTGGCCGGTCGACGAGGCCGCCCTCGATCGCATCCGAGAGCGTTGGCTCGCGCCCTTTGGAGATCGCCGCCAGGAACTGGTCTTTATTGGTACCCACCTTGATAAGCCTCGCCTTCAGGCAGCGCTCGACCTTTGTCTGATACGCGATTCTTCCCAGCTGGCGTCGGAGGCAGTCGCAAAGCTTTCTGATCCATTCGGCGCGTCCTAAACACCTAATATAGCCGAGGAGAAGTATTATATATTGTATGGTTCGATCAGCAACTATAATATTGGTTCGTCAGCCTTAACGCCTGCGCCGGTATACATCTTATTGATAGAGCGTAAACGACCTCGCCGCACAATTTTCAGATACCTGCCCGCTGGATTGTTTGTCGATGTGAATAGCGTTTAATTTAGCCACGCGCCATATTTTTCCAGGATTGCGCTGGCGACGCCGTTGGTCCAGCCGAAGCCGTCCTGCGTCGGATATTCCCCGCCGCCGCCTGGCTTGCGCTCGTCGACGTCATATTTTTCCAGCATCTTGCCGGTTTCGCCATAGGTGGTCGCGACCGTGTCGATCCAGCGCTTGGCGATCTCGCGCGCAAGGTCCGGCTGGCCGGATCGGTCGAAGCCGGCGATCGCCACCCATTGCAGCGGCGCCCAGCCGTTCGGCGCGTCCCATTGCTGTCCGGTGCGCAGCGGCGTGGTGCGCACGCCGCCCGGCGCCAGCAGCGTGCGGCGGGTCGTCGCCGCAACCGCGGCCGCCTGCTGCGGCGAAGCGGCGCCGGCGAACAGCGGATAGAGCATTGCGGCGGAAACGCGCGGCGTCGGCGCCCTCGCCGTCCGGTCCCAATCGGCGTAGCGGCCTTCCTTGGCCACCCAGAAATAGCGGTTCAGCGCCGCCTTGCGCTTCGCGGCCAGCCGGGTGAACTCGGCCGTGGTCGCCTGGTCGCCGGCCGCTGCGCTGCGCTTGGCGATCGCTTCCTCCATGATCAGCATCAGGCTGTTCAAGTCGACCGGCACGATATCGGTCGTCCGGATCGAGGCCAGCCGCTGCGGGTCAGACAGCCAGCGGCTGCTATAGTCCCAGCCGCTTTCCGCGCCGGCGCGCAGGTGGCGGTACATCGTCTCTGGCGGGCGCGAGGAATCCTCCTCCGCGGTGATCAGATCCTCGGCATAGGATTCGTCGCGTGGCAGCGCGCGATCATCCCAATAGCGGTTGAGCAGCGTGCCGTCCGGCATCCGCACCACCCGCTCGCACGCGCCGCTGGCATCCAGGCATTTGGCCCCCTTCATCCAATAGGCATATTCCCGCTTCAGAGCCGACAGCCGCCGCGCGGCGAGCGCGGGATCATTGTCCTTCGACAGGTCCAGCATCAGCGCGAAGAATGGCGGCTGCGACCGGCTGAGATAATAAGTCCGCATCCCGTTCGGGATGTGGCCGTATCGCTCGATCGTGTCGGTGAAGTCGGCCAGCATGGATTCGATCAGCGGCTGCTGCCCGTCCACGGCCAGGCCCAGCATCGTGAAATAGCTGTCCCAGTAATAGATCTCGCGAAAGCGGCCGCCGGGCACCACGTAGGGCGCCGTCATCGGCAGTGCGGAGCTGCCGGCCGCCACCGGCGCGGGCTGGCGCACCAGCATCGGCCACAGGTTGCGGATGTGGCTGCGCAGCTCGTCCGCCCCGCGATCGTTGACGCCGGGCACGGTGAAATTCTCGAGCACGAAAGCACGCAGCGCCTCAGGCGCCTTGGGCGCAACGCGCACATAATCCGCCATGATCGCATCGGGCGCGCGCTTGGGCACCGCATCGACGAAGGTCTTCCCGTCGGGGAAGATCCGCCCGACCTGCACCGCGCTGAACAGCGGCCCGTAAATGTCCGCGGGCGAGGGGCGCCGCTGAGCCTGCTGGGCCGGCTGCACCTGCTGTGCCGGCAGCGGGCTGGTGACCAGTGCGGTGGCGGCGAGCGCGATGCCCAGCACCCAATGCGAACGCATCATCTTCTACTTCCTCGAGCCTTGTGCCGTCCCCAGATGCCGATCGAAGAACCCGGCGACAAGCCGGTATGCCTCGATCGATTCCGGCATGTCCGGCCAGACGAAGAAGGCGTGGCCCAGCCCGTCGAACAGCTGCAGCTCGCTCGACACGCCAAGCGCGGTCAGCTTGCGATGCTGCGCGGTGAGGATGCTGGCGGCAAAGTCGCGGCTGCCCGCCAGCTGCAGCACCGGCGGGAAAGCCGCCATCACCGCATCGTCGCCAAAAGGATAGGCCATCGGGTCATCCGCGGCCACTCCGGCGAGATACGGCGTTGGCAGCGTGCTTAGCAGCGCGCCGTCGCGGATCGGCTTCCCGGCCGTCAGCGGGTCTGACAGATACGCGCTGTCCCCGGCATAGGCCGCACCGGTGCCGCAGAAGGTGCCGATCGCGCCCGGCCGCGGCAGCTTCTCGCGCTGCAGCCACGCCACGGTCTGCGCGGTGATGATCCCGCCGGCCGAACAGCCGTAGATGCCAATATTCTCGGGCCGATAGCGCTCGAGGAGCGCCGCATAGACCGCCGCCACGTCCTGCGACGCGGCCGGGAAGCGGTGCTCGGGCGCTAGGCGGTAATCCACCGTCACCACCTCGATCCCCATCGTTGCCGCGATCGGCACGGCCTCCACCAGCGCGCCGCTCCCCGCACCCCACAGGAACGCGCCGCCATGCACGTTGATCAGCACGCGCTCCCGGTTGCGCGGGCCCACGCCGGCCGCCGGCCGCACCACGTCCACCGCCACGCCGCCCAGCGCCTCGCGCCGCTCCACGGTGCGAAAATGCAGCCGCATCTCCGCCAGCCGCTCGTCATTGTACCGCCCCCAGAAGGCGCGCGCCGCGGCTATGTCGTTGCCGAAATCGGGGGGGCGGATCGCCTGTTGCCGAACGATCACGTGCTTGGCCTCGGTGGTCAACAGGTTCGATGGCGGCAAAGTCGTCACCGGTATCGTTACGGTTTGTGCGCCGGCCGACGCGGCGAAAAGCAAGGACAGCACAAGGAATGGGCGTTTCATAGACAACCTTAGCTGTGGCGGGATGGCGACACTAATCTGTTGATCGTTCTGTGCCGCCGCTGACAAGCTCTTCCATGATCGACTAAGAACCGAGGCAGGACTAATACAGTCTAGCGAGCTGCCCAACAAAGAGTGCGGCCCACGTTCGTTAAGGGGAACAGTTATGCTTTCCATCACCACCTTCCGCCTTCTGATGATCAGCACGGCGAGCGGCGCGCTGCTGGTCGCGGCACCGGCGACCGCGCAAACCGATCCGACCGACACCCAGTCCGCCGACAGTGCGCAGCGCGCCACGCCTGAACAGGGCCTGGTCGACAGTACGCGCCCGTCGGGGGAAGACATCATCGTCGTGGGCACCGCCGGCGGCGGCACGCGCCGTCAGGACGCATCCTTTGCCGTCACCTCGCTCAGCAACGACGCGATCGAGCGCGCGGCGCCCAACAGCACCGCAGATCTGTTGCGCACTGTGCCGGGCGTCATGGCGGAAAGCTCGGGCGGCCAAAACGGCGCGAACATCTTCGTGCGCGGCTATCCCTCGGGCGGCGACGCGCAGTTCGTCACCTTCCAATATGCCGGCACCCCGGTCTTCCCGCCCTCGACGCTCTCGTTCCTCGAGAACTCGCAGCTCATCCGTCTCGACGAGACGGTGCAGCGCGTGGAGGCCGTGCGCGGCGGCACCGGTTCGCTGTTCTCGAACGGTCAGCCCGGCCTCACCGTCAACGTCGTGCCGCGCATCGGCGGCAGCGAGCTGAAGGCGCTCGCGAAGCTGTCCTACACCGATTATGACGAGATCCGCGGCGACGCCTGGGTCTCCGGCCCGCTCGGTGAGGACACCGGCTTCATGATCGGCGGCTTCTACGCGCAGGGCAACGGCATCCGCGATCCGCGCTTCCGTGCGGAGAAGGGCGGGCAGATCAGCGCCAACATCCACCACGATTTCGCTGACAAGGGCTCGGTCGAGGTCTATGCCCGCTACCTGAACGATCGCGGCCAATGGCTGCTGCCGATCCCGATCATCTCCAACGCCCAGGGCGACATTTCGGAATATCCCGGCTTCCCGGCCGGCACCGGCACGCTGCTCGGGCCGGACACGCGGGTGACCACCAACGTCGTCGGCCGCACCGTCGATCTGGAAAAGGGCCGCGGCGCGAACGTCATCAACACCGGCATCAACTTCGAATATGAAGTGGCCGATGGCCTTCGCCTGCGTGAGCGGACGAGCTACCTCGGCGGCAACGCCAACACCTTCGGCCTCGTGCCGGTCGAGGCGCCGATCACGGCCGCCGCGATGGCGGTGACGCTGGGCGGCGCCGGCTCGACGGTCGATACGCTCACCTACGCCACGGCTGGCGGCGCGGTTGCCGGCGGCGCGGACGCCCGCGTGATGCGCGCCGGCATCTGGGAAGTGCGCAAGAAGATCTCGTCCTTCGTCTCGGATTCGGCCTTCGAATGGACGGCTGGCAACAACAAGCTGACCGGCGGCTTCTATTACGCGAACTACACCTCGCGTGATCAGTGGGCGCTCGGCAACCAGGTGCTGCTCGCCGCGGAGCCGAACGCACGCCGCCTCAACATGACGCTGAACGGCGGCCGCACGGCGACGCTCAACGGCTTCTCGAGCGGCCCGGCCTTCCAGGTGCGCGCTTTCTACGAGGGCGAGGATTATGCCTTCTACGCCGTGGACGAGTTCCAGATCACGCCGGAACTGCGCATCGACGGCGGCCTACGCTGGCAGCGCCACCTGATCGACGCGACGATCAGCACCCCGATTGCGGGCGGCAACATCAACCTCGATCGCGATCCGCTGACGCTCTACGACAACTCGGTCACCGTGCTCGGCCCGCCGCGCTACGTCAGCTACCGCGACGATGCCTGGTCGTGGACGGCCGGCGCGAACTACGATTTCAGTCGCGAGATCGGCGTCTTCGCCCGCTACAGCCGCGGCAACAGCTTCCCGCAGTTCGACAATCTGCGCGAGGCCTCGACGATCAACATCGCCGACAAGACCGGCCTTGCCGCCACCGCGGAAGTCGACACCTACGAAGGCGGCGTGAAGGTCTCGACCGGGATCGCCAATCTCTACGCCACCGTGTTCCACAACCGGTTCAAGGGTCTCGCCACCACCACGCTGATCAACAACGTGCCGACCAGCTCGAACGGCGGCGCGAAGGCGACCGGCGTCGAAGTGGAAGGCGCGATCCGGCCCACCCCGTGGTTCAGCATCACCGCTGCCGGCACCTATCTCGACGCGAAGTACCGGGATTTCTTCACCGGCAACGGCGCGATCGACAACACCGGCAACCGGGTGCAGCGCCAGCCGAAATGGGCATGGCGCGTGACGCCGGCGGTTGACGTCGAAGTCGGCAACATCCGCCCGTCGCTGTTCGCCACGCTGCAATACACCGGCGATCGCTTCTCCGATCCGGAGAACCTGCAGCTGCTGCCGCACTTCTATCAGCTGGATGCCGGCGTCTCGGTGCTGCTCAACGAGCGGATCCGCCTGCAGGTCACCGGCAACAACCTGACGGACGAGATCGGCCTCACCGAAGGCAATCCGCGGATCATCGGTGGCCAAGGCACGGGGGCGATCCTCGCCCGTCCGATCCTCGGCCGCTCGTTCCGCTTCAGCGCGGCGGTGGAGTTCTGATCGAACGTCAGTGATCTAGACTGAACCTTCGTCACCCCGGGCTCGAGCCGGGGTCCCGCTTCCTCGCCAACCCGCGAGAGGCAGGATCCCGCGCCGACCCCGGGGTTGACGTTCCTTCAGGCCCAACCGCTCCCGCATTCCCGCCTTCGCGCGCGCCGCCCGTGCCGCTATCGTTGCGATCATGGATCGACGTAACGTCTTGAAGGGCATGGCCGGCATCGCCGCCGCCAGCGCCGCCCCGGCCTTCGCTGAGGCCGTCACCCCGCCGGGGAAGAAGCAGCGCAATGTCCTCTTGCTGATCTCCGACGATCAGGGCCTCGATCTCGGCTGCTATGGCGTTGCGGTGAAGACGCCGCGGCTCGATCGCCTAGCGCGCGGCGGCACGCTCTTCCGCCACGGCTATGCCGCCGTTTCCTCGTGCAGCCCCAGCCGCGCGGTGATCAACACCGGGCTCTACACGCATCAGAACGGCATGTACGGCCTGCAGCACGACGTGCATCACCAGTCGCTGCTGCCGGGGATCGAGACGCTGCCCGCGATGCTGCGCCGCGCCGGCTATGCCACCGCGCTCGTGGGCAAGAAGCATGTCGGGCCCGACAGCGCCTTTCCCTATGAGGCGGAACTGGTGCCCGAACGCGGCGGCATCCGCGACGTGCGCGAACTCGCCATCGCCGCGGCGAGCTTCATCCGCTCGACTGACGAGCGGCCGTTCTTCGTCACCATCGCGTACAGCGATCCGCATCGCGCCGCCGTCGATTACGGCAACGATCGCGCTTGGCCGGGCGTGAAGCCGGAAAGCTATGATCCGCGCCGCGTGCAGATCCCGTCCCATCTGCCCGATCTTCCTGCTGTGCGGCAGGACATCGCCGAATATTATGAATCGCTGAGCCGCCTCGATGCCGGCGTCGGCATGATCCTCGCCGATCTCGCCGCTACCAGTCGCGCCGACGATACCTTGGTCATCTTCCTCAGCGACAACGGCCGGCCCTTCCCGGGCGCGAAATCCAACCTCTACGATGCCGGCCTCCACCTGCCGCTCATCGTCCACGCGCCGGGCAGCGCCCCCGCAGTCAACGACGCGATGGTCAGCTGGACGGACATCGCCCCCACCGTGCTCGACTGGACCGGCGTCGCCCCGCCTGCCGCCTACAAGCTGTCCGGCACGTCATTGCTGCCGATCCTCGGCAAGGCCGGCGATCCCACGCGCGACGCCATCGTCGCCAGCCATAATTTCCACGAGATCAATCAATATTATCCGATGCGCAGCATCCGCACGCGCACCCACAATTACATCCTCAACCTCGCCTGGCAGCTGCCGTACCCGATCGCCGGGGACGTGGCGGGCTCGCCATCGTGGAAGGCGATCAGCGCCGATCCCGCGATCCCGCTCGGCAAGCGCAACCAGGCGGCGTACCTTCAGCGCCCGGCGGAGGAATTGTACGATCTCACCCGCGATCCGGACGAGCTTGTGAACGTCGCCGCCTATCCTGCCTATGCCGCGATCAAGGCCCAGCTTGCCGAACGGCTACGCGCCATCCGCGCCGAGACCCGCGACCCCTGGCTCGCCGGGCAGACCGATCCTTACTCTCACGTGGGCCAGCATTGATGACCAAGGGTGTCGACCGCCGCGGCGTGCTTCTCGCCGGCACCGGGGGCGCCTTCGGCCTCTACAGCTTCGCCGCGGGCGCCGCACCCCCAAAGAAGCAATTGAAGCTGCGGCGCAAGGCCGGCGTGAAGCCCAAGAACATCCTCGTCATCCTCACCGACGATCATCGCTACGACGCGATGGGCTTCATGAAGGCGCAGGATTTCGGCGAGACGCCGACGCTCGATCGCTTGGCGCGCGAGGGCATCCATTTCCGCAACGCCTTCGTCACCACCGCGCTCTGCTCGCCCAGCCGCGCCTCGATCTTCACCGGCCTATACGCGCACCAGCACCGGGTGGTGGACAACAATCACCCGATCCCGCCGAGCCTCACTTACTATCCCGAATATCTCCAGGCCGCCGGCTATGAGACCGCGTTCATCGGCAAGTGGCACATGGGGATCGAGACGGATGCGCCGCAGCCCGGCTTCGATCACTGGGTCAGCTTCAAGGGCCAGGGCTATTATCTGCCTCACCCCGACGGGCTCAACGTCAACGGCCGGCATGTCCCGCAGAAGGGCTATATCACTGACGAGCTGACCGATTACGCGCTCGACTGGATCGGCCAGCGCGATCGAAAGAAGCCGTGGATGATGCACCTCGCGCACAAGGCGGTGCATTCCGAATTCATCCCGGCGGAACGACACAAGGGCCGCTACGACAAGGAGGTCTTCCGTTATCCCGCCAGCATGAAGCCGGGCGTCCCCGGCCGCCCGATGTGGGTCGAGAACCAGCGCAACAGCTGGCACGGCGTCGATTATCCGTACCACGGCACGCTCGACATCGGGGATTATTACAAGCGCTATATGGAAACGCTGCTCGCGGTGGACGAAGGCATCGCGCGGATCATGGATCTGCTCGACCAGCGCGGCGAGCTCGATGACACGTTGATCCTCTACATGGGCGACAATGGCTTCATGTTTGGCGAGCATGGCCTGATCGACAAGCGCGCTGCTTATGAGGAATCGATGCGCGTGCCGATGCTGATGCGCTGCCCGTCGCTGTTCGGCGCCGGCACCGTCGAACAGGTCGTCGCCAACATCGATGTCGCCCCCACCATGCTCGCCGCCGCCGGGCTGGAGGCGCCGGACGGCCTCGCCGGATCGAACATGCTCCCACTGGTCACCGTCCCGCCGGCAAGCGGCGGCGCGCCCGGGGTGCCGTGGCGCAAGGAACTGATGTACGAATATTATTGGGAACGGAATTTCCCGCAGACGCCCACCGTCCACGCGCTGCGCGAGGATCGCTACAAGTACATCCACTTCCACGGCATCTGGGATCTCGACGAGCTCTACGATCTCGCCGTCGACCCGCACGAGAACGACAATCTCCTCGCCCGCCCCGGTCATGAGGATCTCGCCGAGCGGATGAGCGCCAAGCTCTTCCGCCTGCTCGAGGAAACCAACGGCATGCAGATCCCGCTCAGCGCCGACGCTGGCGAGCGCAACGAGCTGCGCGATCCAAACGGCCCCGCCATGGCGCCATTCCCGCCCAGTTTCTTCCGTCCGCCGCACAAGTGATACCGATGATGCTCGCCTGCCGCGCGCGATGGCGCCGCGTCTGCGCGGCTTTCGCGGCCGCCACCGCCCTCCTCGTCGCCGCGCCCGCTGCCGCGCGGGAGAAGGCGGTCGACCTCGTCGATCCCTTCGTCGGCACGCTCGGCGATTTTGGCCAACTCACCCCCGCCGCCGTCGCGCCCTACGGCATGGTGCAGCTGGGTCCGGACACGCACCCCAAGAACCACGCAGGCTATGACTTCGCCGCGCGCCAGTTGCACGGTTTCTCCCACACCCGCGCGGTCGGCGTCGGCTGCGGCGGCGGCGGCGGGGACCTGCTCGTCTCGCTGCTCCCGGAGGGCGCCCCGCCGCTCGCCCCGCTCGATAAGGGAAGCGAGCGCGCCTCCGCCGGCCGCTACCGCGTCACATACGCCAACGGCATCACCGCGGAGATGACCGCGACGCGCGGCGCCGGGCTGCTGCGCTTCACCGTCACGAAGCCGGGCCGCTACGTCCTCCGCCTCGACGCGGCGAACGCCTACACCCGCCGCCACGCCGCCACCATCACCGCAGATCTTCGCGCCAGCATGACCGCGGGCACCGTGTGCGACGAGGGCGCCTACACCATCTACAGCGCCAGCCGCGTCACGATCGACGGCACGCCAGCCCCCGCCGCCACCGTCGCCGGCGCCGTCGCCACCCTGCCGCTCGCTCTCAGGCGCGGGGCGGTGGTGGAAGTTCGCACCGGGCTCTCCACCGTCGATCCCGCCGCCGCCGCGGTGGTGCGCGATACCGAGCTTGGCGCCCGCCCCTTCGCCGCCGTCCTCGCCGCCACCCACACGCGCTGGCAGCACGAGCTCTCCCGCCTCGACGTCACGGCCCCGCGCGATCGCCGCGCACTCTTCTACACCTCGCTCTACCGCGCCATGCAGACGCCGGTCGCAATCCAGGATCCGGACGGCCGCCATCGCGGCAGCGACGGGCGCATCCACCGCTCCCTCCCGGGGGAGACGCGCTACGCCAGCTGGGCGCTGTGGGACAATTACCGCACCCAGCTCCCGCTCATCGCGCTCATCGATCCCGCCCGCGCGGCGGACATCGCCCGCTCGCTCGTCGCGCTCTACGGCGAGGGCAAGCAGCGCTGGGCGACCAGGACCGAGCCCTTCCTCACCGTCCGCACCGAGCATGCCGGCGTCGCGCTGCTCGATTTCCGCCGCCGCGGCATCACCGGCTTCGACGCCCGCGCCGCGCTCGCTGGCATGGTGCGCGAGTCCGATACGCTTCAGCGCGACACGCCCGATCAGCAGATCGAGGCCGCCTATGACGACTGGGCCATCGCGGAGCTCGCCGCCGATCTGGGCGACACCGCCACCGCCGCCCGCTTCCGTGCGAAGGCGCTCGCATACCGCCCGATGTGGCGCGCCACCTTCGAGAACCTCGGCGCCGACGCGGACGTGGTGAAGGCGCGCGGCCTCTATCAGGGCACGCTCTGGCAGTATCGCTGGGCGCCGGTGTTCGATCTCGACTGGATGGTCGAGACGCTGGGCCGCGACCGCTTCCTGCGCGAACTCGACACCTTCTTCGCCCGCGACCTCTACAACATGACCAACCAGCCCGACATCCACGTCCCCTGGCTCTACGCCGCGCTCGGCCGGCCGGCGGCGACCAGCGCGATCATCCACCGCTACCTCACCCAGCCGGTCGATCACCCTTATGCCAATGAGGGAAAGCGCCCCCGCCCCTGGCATGGCCGCAGCTTCGCCCTCGCGCCAATGGGCTTTGCGGACGGGATGGACGATGACGCCGGCGCCATGACGGCATGGTACATCTGGGGCAGCTTGGGCCTATACCCGATCCTCCCCGGGACCCCGAGCCTCGTGGCCGCGCCGCCGCTCGTCAAACGCGCAACACTGCGTCGCTACGACGGCACGCGCATGCTCCTCACGTTCTTGGCCGACGACTAGATACGCGATCGTCTGTTCCACAGCATCGTCGAGGGCGATGCCGGGCTGCAGGTCACGCCGCTGCCTTCGCCACTCGTCTAGGTCGGGTGATTTCCGGCGAGCACCACCTCAATCACGCTGCGCTCCCCCGGGTTTTCCCGTTCCACGCTCCCTGCCTTCACCAAACGCTCTATCGCGTCAGCGTCCACGCCCAGCCACTCGCGTAGCACCTTATCACCATCCTCGCCCATCAACGGTGCGGGCCGCATCTCCGGATCGGGTAGCTGGCCGAGACATTGCTGCGCTTCCGACGTGACGGGCTCCGCCAGCAGCGGATGATGTTCCTTTCGTAAAGGGCCGCGCTCGGCGAAGTAGTCCGACGATGGTAGATCGCCGACGCGCAGCATCCGCGCGACGGCACCCCCGCCGCCTGAAGCTGTCGTGCCGCATCATCGGCGCCAGCGATGCTGCCCATTCTTCAAGCGGCGCGCCCCGCATACGGACGCGATCGCCGCAGCCTCAGCCCCGTTCCTTTGCGAGATCCCTATCCAGTCGTCATCCCCACGGCAGGGGTAGACGGCGGACCGAGCATCGGCTTGCTTGCCCTCCATCGCCAGCCCGATCTCCCGGCTAATCTGGGCGAGCATGACCTCGGCCTGAGCGATGCTGGCCTGTCTCCCGCGGCCGGTTCGTTCACGGCGGATCAGCAGCGCCACCGGGGTGAGCCCGCCGAGCGGTGCCGCCACATGATCGGGGTAGATGGTAACCGAGTCGCTGAAGCTCTCGGGATCGTCGGGTTAGCGCCATGCAGTCGTCAGGCCTGTGACGCTGCATTGAGGATCATCGACCGCCCAACGCCTACTCCATAACAGATCGAGTTGGCTAAGTGCCTGTCACGGCCTTACTGGCTTGGAACCAGCGACAATCGGCCCGCGTTCACCGCCCGGCATCTGATCCAAGCCTGGTGTCCCTTTCCCATCCAAGGAAACCAGGGCGGCATTGAGGGCAATACTAGTATCCACAAGCCCTAGATGATCAGAGATGGTGAGTGCCTCACGAACTCTCCTCGTCAACTCGTCGTGTGCACTTGCAATTTTCGTCATAGGTTGATCTACTTTTGGTTAATTCAGGGGTGCATAATCCGCGTTAGAGCGGCCCTGTAGGGGGAATAGCGCATATGGCTAACCGTTTCGATACCGATTCGAAATATCAAGAGCGGTCTCAGCCTAGCGACATGCTTGCAGATTGCGGCATCGGTGTGGATCATATTGAGGCAGCCCGTGCCATTTACAGCGCGCGCCGACAACGAGACTTCCACTTCGATGGGCTCGGTTTGTTCGGAGATCCCGCTTGGGACATCATGCTCGCTTTGCTGATTGATCGAGCGGAGGGTAAGTCCACGTGCCTGACATCGGCATGTATTGCCTCGTATGTTCCCCAGACCACGGCGATCCGGTGGATCGACAAGCTTGTGGCAATGAACCTCTTGAGCCGGTCAGGCGACCCGCAGGATGGTCGGCGGAGCTTGCTCAGCTTGACGCCTGAAGCCTGTATGAGGTTGGCTCTGGCGCTTTCGACATCCGGGCGCCAGCCACTCAACCGGCGCTTGAGCTAGGGATCGGACGCCTCATCAACCGCCGCTTCCTGGTCGGATTCTTCGAGATGCTGGTGGTGTTTGCTGTCCTAGTAGTGGCGCTATCCTAGGTCGACGCTTGCGTGGTTTCCCTTTATATCCAACTGGCCAGTTTATCCGCGATTGAGTGCTTGGGCCTTCAAGCCTCGACGGCGCGAGGTGGACTGCCCGGCGAGCGTGCCCACAGCCGTCGCCCCGCTATTTTTTGTTAGGCCGCAGCTACGTCTCCCACGGCACCTTCGGCATCGGCACCTTGCCGCGCTCTTTGAGCTGCACTGCGCGCAACGAGGCTCCCTTATGCCCGCATTTGCGACAGCGAAGCCGATAGCCGGACGCCTCTAAGGTCGCGTTTCAGCCCTTGTGCCGGAAGAAGCCCCCCGACGCTCCATCACGATCTGATGCCCGCAGCCGTTGCAGGTGATCCCCAGCTGCGCATCGAGCTTCGACAAGTGGCCAATCGTCCTGAACTTAACACCGCCCACGCGCGCTTACTTCTTCGCGACCACCCTCCATTCTTCGCCGTTCGCGACGGCTATCCGCCTGCACTTGCTACACATGGCCTTCGTCCCGCTCGCGCAATTGTAGAAGCGGCTCCAGCTATGGAGGTCCTTCTGGCAATCGTGCTCTGGCAATACGCCTCAGCAATGGATGAGTCTACCGGCTGGGGTGATTGCCAGAGCGGAGGGAACCATGCAGACATGATGTGCACGGCGCCGAACTCCCGCGTTGGGCAGGAAGAGGCATGCTGACCCCCCGAAGTTTGGGTGCCTCTTCCGCTTACGGCTGCGGCTTCGTTACCTCGTCAATCCAGCCGACGGTGTACTTGACCGGCTGGCGGCAGTGAAACCACGCCTCCTTGCTCTTCAGCAGGTACTTCGCGTCACCGTCTCCAGCGCGATCACTACGTCTTGGATGACGGCATGACAGACGACCGAGCATCGGAAGACCCGATCTGAAGGGGGCGGTTCAAGGCTTAGGAGCTTCACGAGCTGATCGAGACTTCGCGAGAAAATAAACCTGCAACAGCACGGCGAATACCGCGCTTGGCTGAAGCGCGTAGTCCCGATGTTGTACGCGAGGCAGACCATGGCGCCGAACTGAGCGGGTGTGGTCCGAGCCTCGCCAAGGGCCTTGCCAACTGGCGCCGAGAAATCCCGCTCAAGGATGCGTGCGAAAAGGTCATCTGCCTGCGCCTGGGTGAGCTTGTCGCCCATGCGGACCTTGGAGGCGTCGAGATAATAGGTGTTGCCCCAGCCGATCGTCGGCACGCCCACCGCATCCCGATACGCTTCCAGCCGGCAGCTTTCGAAATGGTGGATCGTGGCAAGCGACACAGGTCCAACGCGCAGCTTGTCGTTGCTCATGGCGTATCTCCCGAGCGGGGTTCGTTATTGTCGGGATTGCCCGACGCTTCGATCCGCACTGCGGGCATCGGAGGGGCAGGGACGACGCCGATCGATCGCCCCGCCAAGTACAGCAGCGTCCGCAGCGATAAGGCGGTTGGCCCGTACTTGAACAGCAGGCTGACGAAGGAGCCGGCACCATCGCACCGGTCCTTATCCGCCTTCAGCTTGTCGACCCGATCTTTGACCGCCTCGACTGCTACCTCGACGCGCTCCTTTACCGCGTCGCCCACCACCTCGATTTTCGCGATGGCTTCACCAACGCGGTTGGCGTCCAGCTTGGCCAGGCGCTCTAGCATCCCGACCTGCGTGCTCTGCATCTACCGAACGCTGCCGGCGAAATCGCGGACGCTCTCCGGCCGTCCTTTGATGATATCGTACTGGAAGCGCGTATTGCTTTCCGGTGTGTGGGTAAGGAACGGCTCAGCACGCCGGCACAGCCGCAAGCGCCTCAAGCAGTCGCGCCTTGGGCATCCCGGGCGGCATGTTGGCATGATGCGCCGGATCTGCCACACAGCCTCGGCTTCCTTGTCCGACATCAGTTCGCCTCCATGAGCGACCGCACAAACTGGCCGTTAGCGGTCGCCCAAGTTCGCGCGGGGTCATCCGGATGCTCGCCTCGGAAGATGTAAGACTTGGACCAGCGCGGCCCCCACCCCCACGACGCCCCACCGATAAACTCCGGCGTCGCTTTCAGATACTCGATCAGCTTCGGCGCAAGGGTCCGGCAGCTCTCCGGGAAGTCGTCTGCGTAGCTACCCCACGCGAACTCACCCAGATAAAGGTTGACACCTAGCTTTTGAGCCATGCTCACTGACGACCCGAATGCTCCGTTCGGTGACAGATCAGTGCGGCAATATTTGCTGGTTCCGGAACCGTCCTTGTCGAAGTAGCGATGAGGTGAGAGAACAGTGCGCTTGAGCGGATCCAAGTCGGCCAGCGTCTTCACGCCAGCACGGCTCAGGCTGCACAGCGCGCTTACACATGGTTCGGACGAGAGTTCGTTCTTGTCGGCGCGCGATGCGCCGGATGACTGCCGCCATTCGAGAACCATCACGTTATCAATACCTGCCGCACGCAACGCATGGATCAACTCGCGGCTATCCGGTCCCCACGTTTCCCATGTGCCACCACCGGGTTCATTCTGAAGGTCGAACCAGACGAGATGCTGTCCCTTGTATCGCGGGCCTACCCGAAGCCAGAAATCGCGAATGCGAGGATCGCCAATGTTGCCGAAACTATGCTCGTCCAGCACGACGACAATACCGCGACCCGTGGCGTGCTTTACGAGCGCATCCAGTGCAGCAAGCTTTTGCTCCGTTAGCAGACGATCACGCTTGATCGGCAGGCGAATGCTCTTGACGCCAGCATCAGCGTAAAAATCAATGTCAGCTTCGACCACCGACAGTTCGGTTGCAAACTCCAACCCGCTGATGTTTACGCCCCAAAGGTCGCCGCGGTTAAGCAGCGCCTGATGCTGGTCAATAGGCTCTACGGGTCGCGTCATCGCCGGGCAAGATGTACCCTTTACCGCATAGACGAACGGCGGCGCGTCACGGCACGTGACAACGACAGCGCCCTTCTTCACCGCCGCGTTCGTCTTGGACACCAGCGCGACCAGCTTGGTATGGCCATCCTTCGTGTTGTCGAGGAGTGTGTATGGCGCCTTCAGGACTTGGCCGCCGACCGCCGAGGCAAACAGCGCCGCGCACATGATCACCGCTTTCCGAATGTATGCTAGCATCGGCTTTCCTTTCGTTGGTTGCCCTCAATCTTTAGGCGGCCAGCTTTACAGGGGTGTCAGGCCACTGGTCGTGTGGAGGTGGTCGGTCGGGTGTCCGGCCGGCGGAGCTGGTCGGACCCGGAGAAGCTGGAGATCCTGGCCGAGGCGTTCCGTCCGGGCGTGCGGGTCCGTGATGCCATCACCCGGCGCGAGGTGTCGAGCAGGCTGAGCTATACGTGGCGCAAGCAGGCGCGGCTGGGTAAGCTGGCCGCCGACGACCAGGCGTCTGGCAGCACGACACCGCCCGCAACATGGTTTCGCTTCACGCCCGATCGCACCGGCGCGCACCCCCAGGCGCATCTCGCCGGCTTTCGCGGCTTTCTTAAGGCCGATGCCTATACCGGCTGTGAAGCCCTGTACCGCGGTGGCGTCACGGAGGTCGCATGCTGGGCACACTTCCGGCGCAAGGTCTTCGACCTGCACGAACGCTCACCAACCCCGCTGACCACCGATATCCTGGAGCGCATCGGCACGCTCTATGCCGTCGAGGCGGAGGTGCGTGGTCAGCCGCTGGTCGACGCCTTGCGCGAGGTGCTCGACGCTGCCCTTCGCCGCCTGTCGCCCAAGTCCGACATGGCAAAGCCAAGCCATCGCCTATGGCACCAAACGCTGGCCGGCGCTGTGCCGCTTCCTGGGTGACGGGCGCCTGGAGACCGACACCAATATCGCGGAGCGGGCCCTGCGCCGCGTCGCCGTGGGAAGGCGCAACTGGCTGTTCGCGGGTTCGCGCGCAGGCGGCGAGCGAGCCGCCGCCATCTACACCGTCGTCCAGACCTGCAAGGCCAACGGCGTCGACCCGCAGGCCTATATCGCCGATGTCATCGCCAGGGTCGCCGGCGACTGGCCCACCAGTCGCTGCTCGAGCTGACGCCGTGGAACTGGGTGCCCCAGACAGACCAGACAACAGCGCAAGCCACATAAACTGCGGTCCTCACGCCACCTTACGCAGGCGAGTATTACTTTGACCGAGGTAACGAGGCGGTAGCGCTGCATAACAATATTTGCGGTAACGCGTTACGCTTTCTACATCTTAGCGCAAAGACCCGCATGTTGACCTTGAAAACACCACGCAGGGATGGCAGCGGACCCCCTCCCCTATGAAGGTGTACTAAATGAGTGTAAATTCGCAGCATGATCCGACGGTTGACATGGTCGACCTTGCGGTACAGCTGACCACCGCGTGGCTTTCCAATCCGAACACCCGAGCAGACGAAACTGAGGTGTTGTCTTTCCTGCAACAAGTGCATGCAGCGCTGCACCAGCTCCCAATCGCGACCCTTGAAGAAGTGCCAGCGGAAACGACGAACGAGTACACGCCCGCCGTTTCAGTTCGGAAATCTCTCGCGTCAAAGGATCACATCCTGTCGATGATCGATGGCAAGCCTTACAAGACCCTGCGACGCCACCTTTCCGGCCACGGCCTTACGCCCGAGGAGTATCGCGCGCGGTACGGATTGAAGCCGGACTATCCGATGGTTGCTGAAAGTTACTCGGAAGCACGTAGCGCCATGGCGAAAAAGATCGGCTTGGGTCGCAAGCCCGGCATGACGCGAAGCTCCGGTAAGGCGTATGGTGGCACGCTGAAGCTCAGTCACAAGTCGGCCTCTAACTGACGCGCGAGTGCCTGATGGGTCGGGCCGTTCTTCGGCTCGACCTTACTTGGTTCGCAAACTGTCACGTTTGGAGCGTAAGCGTGGCGTGAGGGCCGCCTTGCCCGTTTGGCCGTAGCCGGGATGCTTATCGTCTTTGACGAGGGCGCGGGCGGTGCGGGAAGTTTTCGGTTCTG
>NZ_JAQZBC010000010.1 GCF_029239295.1 Sphingomonas sp. | reverse complement strand
TCCTGCCGCCCCAGCCAGCGTTTTCTTGTCACCTCCGTCGGTACTTGGCTGCTCCGCGGTGATGCCCGCTCGTAAATATGCCGGGAGCTGCCCGTGCCGACGGGTGCTACCGGTCGACCTGCGGCGTGCGCTTTTTGGCGAACACCGGGAAACTGCTCGCCTCTCCGTAGTCGATCTCGCTTCCGGCATTCTCAAGAATACTCATGTCGTCTTCTGACAAGGCGAAATCGATATCGGCATTGTCGCGAAGGTGGATGATGTTCGACGTCTTGGGGAGTGGCAAGAGACCAAGCTGGAGGCAATAGCGGATACAGACCTGCGCGATGGTGACACCATAGCGCTCAGCGATGTGCGCGAGCTTCTTGCTCTGCAGGGCTGCGCCATGCGCCACCGGAGAATAGGCCTCGAGCAAGATGTCGCGCGATTGGCAATGATCGATCAGGTCGAATGGAGTGTTGCCGACGTGGGCGAGGACCTGATTGACCATCGGCGCGACTGTGCCGGACTCGAACAGATTGTCCAGATCCACGGCCTCGAAATTCGACACGCCGATCGCGCGTAGTTTCCCGCTGGCATAGGCTTCCTCCAGCGCTCTCCACGCTTCTCGGTTGCCCTCGAAGAAGCGGTCGCCTTCACGAAATGTCGTCCATGGCTGTGGACTGTGGATGAGCATCAGGTCAATGTGATCGAGGCCAAGCGCCTTGAGCGAAGCGTCGATGCGGTCGCGCGCGTCGGCGAAGGTTTTGCATTCGGCGGCAAGTTTGGTGGTGACGAAAACACGGTCGCGATCCACACCACTTTCGCGCAGGCCCTGACCGACGCCACGTTCATTGTCATAGGCCTGAGCGGTGTCGACGTGGCGGTATCCCATCGCGATGGCGTCATGAACCACGCGACTCACCTCTTCGTCGGGGATCTGCCAGGTCCCCAGCCCGAGCTTGGGGATTTGTACGCCGTTGGCCAGGGTGAACGTTTCATCCAGGATCATGTTTGCCACCTGCGATTTATGATCGAGCCTGCTTCGATCGATGCCTGCCGCTCCGCCGGGCTGGTCGAAGCACCTGTCGACCATCGCGAAGAACATCGCCGCTGTGGATGCGGGATATCCCCTGCGCTGGTCGGCGTTCGGTCAGTCCGCGGCGTGCTCACCTGCTCTCGGCGAGGTCACCGACGATCAAGTGAGGGCAGGGCGGCGATGAAGTTTGTCAGTTCGCGTCTCCGGCCGATCTCGTCGGCAAACTCTCCGTTAACGCCAAGCAACCAGCGCAGCGATCGTGCCTCGGGCTTCTGGTGCAAGCGATCGAGCAGGGCGGCACGACCTTCAACATCGTCTTCGTGGTCGGCCAGACCGGCCTCGATCAGAGAGCTCGCTTGCCTGCGCAGTGCGATGGCGATTTCACGCAATGACAGTTCCGGATGGTATTGGACGCCCCAGAAAATGCCGCGGTCGTGGCGGATCTCCGCAGCCTGAACACGCGTCACATCGTTGCCGGCCAATAGCGTCGCGCCCTCGGGCAGTTGCTCAACCTCATCGGTGTGGACAGCGGGCGCGTCCCAAGTGGGCGCGCGACCACTCAGCAGAGGATGATCCTGCCCTTCCGCCGTACGGGTGATCCGGCGGGAGAGCCCGGCTTCCATTCGCTGGGGCATGGAACGGACGCTGCCGCCGGCAGCCGCGACAGCAACTTGGAGGCCGGCGCAGGAGCCGAAGGACGGCGCACCTGACGCAAAGACCGTGCGCATGAACTCCAACTGGCGTCGGACTGCTGGTGTGTCCTGATAAACATGGAGGGGAGATCCGGACAGGAATACAGCATCGTAGCGCTTCAGATCGGCCGGCCGAGAAGCGGTTGCTCCTTCGTCGGCGGGCTCGGCAATGTCGACCGAGCAGTCCGGCACAAGCTGGCGAAGAGTGGCGGCATAGGTCTCACCCGAGCTTTTTCCCGCATGGCGACGACGCGCCTCACGCTCTTCGGGGCTTTCACTTTGTGCGACAAGGAAGTGGCTCAAGGGGCGACCCAAATGGTTGAGCCGACATAACGCACGTGGCCGGTGAGTGGGCCGAGCACTCGCGATGTTTTCTGGCGGCCGGGTTCACCAGCCGCCAGCCAACATTATTCAGCGATAACGGCGATCATAATAATAGTTGGGACGGCCGTAATAGCCACGCGCCCGCTCTGCCCGATAATGGCGAGAGGCACGCGGATCGCGGTAGCCGCGGTACGCACGATAGCCGCGCGGGTCGCGATATCCGCGGTAGCCCCGATGACCATAGTGGCGGCGCGGGTTCTTATAGCGACGCCGATCTTCGCGGTAATGCCGGTATCCGCGGTCGCCGCCGCGGTATGACTGGGCCTGCGCCTCTGTGGTGGTCACGACGCTCACACCAACACCGGTGAACGTCATCGCGAGGGCAGCAAAGAGCCCCGTGAGCTTGTTACGCATCTACACGTCTCCTGGCGCTTAAGGCGCCTGTTGAAGCAACGGCCATCGAGAGGCCATCGTTCCGATCAGGATGACAGTAGCTTTCGGTAGAAGGATGCGACGATGCGGCGAGCGGGCCGCATCAAGCCGGTCTGGCGCAGTCCACGCCGCGGCTCTTAACGGCCACAAACTAACGAGATATTGGAAATTAAATGGTCGGGGAAAGAGGATTCGAACCTCCGGCCCCTGCGTCCCGAACACAGTGCTCTACCAGGCTGAGCTATTCCCCGACCAGGGTGCCAACCGGCAGGTGCCGGTGACAGGCGGCGGCTTATATCAGCGAATTTTCACGTAGCAAGAGGCTAATCGTGATGGTCCGAGCGGGCGGATTTTTGCCCGCTCGGACCCGATGTTACTGGGCGCGTGGCGCCGCTGCTGAGGCGCTCGCGGGCAGGCCGCCGAGCTGCGAAACAAGCTTGGTATAGGCGTCCAGGTAGCTCAGCACGATGATCTGGCCGATCGCGGTATCCTGATAGCCGCCGCCCGCCGCCCCGCCGAAGGTGCCGCCCGAGAACAGGCCACCGCCCGCACCAAAGCTGACGTCGGACTTGCGGGCGTATCCCTCAGTCATCGCCTCTTCCTCGGTGGTGCGGGCGTTGACCAGGCTCAGCGTGGTCTTCGCCTCACCCTTCTTGACGTTGATCCCGCCGGCGATCGCGCCGATCGCGCGGCCTGCGCCGCCGAACAACCCGCCTACACCGCCGATGACACCGCCGAGGCCGTTACCGCCAGAGTTGCGGTTGGCAGTGACGATGTCCGGCTGAAGGAAGTAATCGGCCGCACGGACCTGACCCTTGCCGAGATTCGAATTCGCCTGAAGTTCTCCCGAATCGGCCATGGCGCGTTCCATGTTGCGGCTGACCATCGCGCGGCCGCGGTTCACCATGGTGAAGCAGCCGGATTTCTGGACGAAGATCTTGATGATCGTTTCGGGGCTGCCGAGGTTGAATTCGCGCCACCATTGATTGTCAGGTTCGACGATTGCGAGGGTGCCCAAGCGTTTGGTGCACACCGGAATTTGCGCTTCGCCTTGTTGCTGCGCCTGGTGTGCGGATGAGCCCCTGTTCTGCGACAGTGCAGGCGTGGCGAAGAGTAGCGCCGCGATTGATGCGGCGGCGAGCGTGATGCGCATGGTTCCCCCCCCTGTATTCACTCGCGTCAATCTGTTGCGACCGAGTGTTGATGTGTTGTTGATCCCTGAGCCCGCCGGATAGCATTGGCGCAACTCTACTGCCAGCGGGCGGTGACGGTTTCGCGTCGGTTTCCGCGTGCGCCAGCGCTGCGGCGGGGATGGGGTGCGGGATGCTTTGGCAATGGGCGTGGGAGGTGCTAACGGCCGCGGCACTCACTCAAGCTGGCAGAATTTCGTGGCGACCGAGCTTTCCAAGATCCGTAACTTCTCGATCATTGCCCATATCGACCATGGCAAGTCGACGCTGGCCGACCGGCTGATCCAACGTACCGGCGGGCTGACCGAGCGCGAGATGTCCGCGCAAGTCCTTGATAACATGGACATTGAGAAGGAGCGCGGGATCACCATCAAGGCGCAGACGGTGCGCCTGGAGTGGAAGGGCCATGTCCTGAACCTCATGGACACGCCGGGCCACGTCGATTTCGCCTACGAAGTGTCGCGCAGCCTGGCGGCGTGCGAAGGCGCGCTGCTGGTCGTCGACGCGGCGCAGGGCGTCGAGGCGCAGACGCTGGCCAACGTGTACCAATCAATCGAGCATGACCATGAGATCGTGCCCGTCATCAACAAGATCGATCTGCCCGCGGCCGAACCGGAAAAGGTGCGCAAGGAGATCGAGGACGTCATCGGGCTGGACGCCAGCGGCGCGGTGCTGGCCAGCGCCAAGTCCGGCATCGGCATCGAGGAGATCCTGGACGCGATCGTCGAGCGGATCCCGGCGCCGAAGGGCGACGCCACCGCGCCGCTGAAGGCGATGCTGGTCGACAGCTGGTACGACCCGTATCTGGGCGTCGTCATCCTGGTGCGGGTGATCGACGGCGTGCTGAAGAAGGGCCAGCAGGTCACGTTCATGCAGGCCGGCACGCAGCATCTGGTGGACCGCGTGGGATGTTTCCGCCCCAAGATCGAGCAGCTGGCGGACCTGGGGCCGGGCGAAATCGGTTTCATCACCGCGCAGATCAAGGACGTGGCGCAGGCGCGCGTCGGCGACACGCTGACCGATACCAAGCGGCCCGCGGCACAGGCGCTGCCGGGCTTCAAGGAAGTGCAGCCGGTGGTGTTCTGCGGGCTGTTCCCGGTCGACGCCAACGACTTCGAGAAACTGCGCGAATCGATCAGCAAGCTGCGGCTGAACGACGCATCGTTCAGTTTCGAGATGGAGACGAGCGCGGCGCTGGGATTCGGCTTTCGCTGCGGCTTCCTGGGGCTGCTCCACCTGGAGATCATCCAGGAGCGGCTGACGCGCGAATACGACCTGGACCTGATCACGACCGCGCCGAGCGTGGTGTACGAGATCGAGCTGACGCACGACGGCGGCATGATCGAGCTGCACAACCCGGCCGACATGCCCGATCCCAACAAGATTGCGATGATCAGCGAGCCGTGGATCGAGGCGACGATCTACGTCCCCGACGAATATCTCGGCAGCATCCTGAAGCTGTGCCAGGACCGCCGCGGCATCCAGAAGAACCTGACGTATGTCGGCGGGCGCGCGCAGGTGACGTACGAACTGCCGCTCAACGAAGTGGTGTTCGATTTCTATGACCGGCTGAAGAGCATCAGCCGCGGCTATGCCAGCTTCGACTATCACCAGATCGGCTATCGCGAGGGCGACCTGGTCAAGATGAGCATCCTGGTCAACAACGAGCCGGTCGATGCGCTGAGCATGATCGTCCACCGCGGCACCGCGGAGACGCGCGGGCGCGGCATGTGCGAGCGGCTGAAGGACCTGATCCCGCGCCACATGTTCAAGATCCCGATCCAGGCGGCGATCGGCGGCAAGGTGATCGCGCGCGAGACGATCGCGGCGCTGCGCAAGGACGTGACCGCGAAATGCTATGGCGGCGACGCGACGCGCAAGCGCAAGCTGCTGGAGAAGCAGAAGGAAGGCAAGAAGCGCATGCGGGAATATGGCTCAGTGAGCATCCCGCAGGAGGCGTTCATCGCGGCGTTGAGGATGGGCGACGACGCCTGAGGCTAGGGAGGCGATTGCGCCAGCAATCGCCGAGCTAGCGAAGATCAGCGGCGCGCCCGGCCGACGACCGCCCGGGTTCACCGGGCGTGTCGATCGACGACGCGGCTTTGCCGCGGCGCGGGGCGGATTGATCCAGAGTCGGCTCACCTCGTTGCATTTCGCCATCGAAGGCGTACGTTTGTCGGGTGAACGAGCTTTCGCCCATCGTGTCCGAGTTCGACAGCGAGGAAGCGGCCGAGGCCTATGATGCCTGGTTTCGCGCGAAGGTTGCTGCGTCGTTGGCGGATGATCAACCGGTCATCGCGCATGATGATGCGATGGCGCAGGTCCGCGCGATTATTGACCGGCACGATCGTGGGGCACAGGGCGCTTGAGGCTGGTCTGGCGCGGTACCGCGCTGAACGATCTCAAGGCCATCATCTCCTATATCGCTGAGCGCAACGTGGCGGCGGCGCGGCGTTTGCAGGACGACATCGAGGCATGTGCCGAACGCTTGCCTGACCACCCTTTTATGTATCGGCGCGGGCGCGTGGCTGGAACACGCGAGGCTGTCGTGCACCCCAACTATATTCTCGTGTATCACGTTGGAGAGGACGTGATTGAGATCGTCAACGTGATGCACAGTCGAAGGCTGTATCCGTAATTCTTTGTAAGGGCGGCGATCGGCGGCAAGGTGATCGCGCGCGAGACGATCGCGGCGCCGCGCAAGGACGTGACCGCGAAATGCTATGGCGGCGACGCGACGCGCAAGCTGCTGGAGAAGCAGAAGGAAGGCAAGAAGCGCACGCCGGAGTATGGCTCGGTGAGCATCCGGCAGGAACCGTTCATCGCAGCGTTTCGGATGGGCGACGACGCCTGAGGGTAGGGAGGCGATTGCGCAGCAATCGCCGAGCTAGGCGAGGACTAGCGTCGCGCCCGGCCGACGACCGCCCGGGCTCACCGGGGGTACCGATGGATGGCGCGGCTTTGCCGCGGCGGGATAGCTATGCCTCATTCCGGCCAATGCAGACTTATTTGTCCCTTCCCCAAAGCAGCCATGCCCGCCCGCGCAGCGGGAGCCCATCTGCTACTTTGGCGAGACATCGGCACGATTGTGCGGCACATTGCCGAAATGCGCTCCCGTTTACCCCAAGGCACCATAGTAAGGGCGATGAACCCAATTGGTACTTACTGGCGCGAATCTGTGCTGACGGATGGGGCGGCTTACGTCGTTAAACCGGATCTCATTTTTACAGCGGTTCACTTCAAGGTGAGTGAGGCCGATTACTATTCGGAATTTGAAGAGCCTCTGCCCGAAGAGATCGCTCTTCTCGCTGCTCTAGAGCTCTCGGTTGGCTGGGACCGCGGAAGGCTTACGCAGTATCCTGCATACAACTCTGTGCGCGATGAGAGAAAGACGGATTTGCGGGCAGCGCCAGAGCTGGACCGCTTGGAATTGCTCTTGAGAGACGCCTTGCGCACAGACAAGCCGACGCCAAACACCCCTCCTGATCCGCCAGGACGCTACCAGTACTTTCACTGGCCCAATCCCACCACGATCCAGACAGAAATTCTAAGCAACATCGACCCTTCCGATGACTTACTCATAAGGCGACTGGGAACTTGGCTGAAAGCGGGGATGCTGAGTCTCCACCCGATGTTCTCAGAGGAGGCAAACTACCCGCTTTGGATATCTTTGGATGCGTCTCTCAACTTGGTGCTGGAGCACCTTGAGAGCGAAGGAACTAAGAACCCATCTACCAAGGACGCTCAAGAGTTTATTCATCGCGCGTTTGGTGAGGAGTCGTCCGGTTTGCGCTACTTCGAAGATTATTACGAGGATCGTATTCGTACGATGCATCCCAAAAATCGATTCGGAGTCACGCCCGTCGCACCGATAAAGCATTGCGACTTCTACTGCCTCCACATGGAGCTTCGCGAAGTATATCGCTACTTCCTATTAGGCGAAGTCCTGGATCCACAAATCGATCATGACACTCAAGAATTTTGGGAGCGATTTCGAGCTGAAGCCGTGGGAAGCTAAAACGCGAAAGCCGGCGTGATCTCGCCTGCATCCGAATTTGGCGCCAGCGATGCAGCTTCCATTAACCAGGCTACCCAGCACTAGCACTCTGATCTCGGTACCTCCACCCGCCGCGGCACAGCCGCGTCGTCGAGCGACACGCCCGGCACCGCCGAGCGGACGCCGCCCGAGGCCGCTACCGCGACGCGCGCAAAGCCCCGCTCACCGCCCCGAAGCGGCCTTAAACGCCGCCCAAGTCTCCTCGGTCGCGCTCGCCTCCCACACCGCCAGCGACGCCGCGATCCGCCGCTGCGCCTCGGCCCGCGCATGCTGGCGCTCCTTCGCCGTGTCCCCCTGATAGCTCATGTTCGTGTGCGGCAGGAATTCGCGCAGGTCGATCGGCGGGCGGGGTGGCTCGCCGGCGGCTTCCCAGATCTCGCGGCGCATCTTGTCGAGGATCGGGGTGAGCGGGCCGCAGTTGATCTGGCGGTCATACATATCCTCGCCGCCGTTTTCGATGGTGTGCATGTCGATGAGGTCCATGCGGTGGCCGCAGCCTTCGAGGATCAGCTCGAAGAAGTTGAGCTGGCGCAGGTAGAAATCGGCGGCGGCCCAATCGCCGGCGAGGCGCTCACGCCGCTCGGCCTGCACCTTGATCTGATAGGTGCGCATGAGGTGGGCGAGGAATTCCTCGTTGCTTTGCTTGGCGGCCTCCGCCTCGGCGAAGGCGCGGCGGGCGGCGGTTTCCTCGCGCTCGCGGCAGACGGGGCATTGCTTGGCTGCCTCGCGCGCGATCGTCTCGGGATGCTTCGTGCCGGGGGCGAGCGCGCGCTGCCCGGCCGCGGCGGCGCCGTAGCGATCGGGCTGGTGGTGCTTCAGCATGAACATCAGCAGGCGATCATTGTACCAGCGGCGCTCGCCGACCTGCTCGCCCTTGTGGAAGACGGGGATGGGGACGCCCTCCACCGCGCGCTCCATGGCGATGTCGGTGAGGCGCTGCACGCCGCTGGCGAGCGCGGCCTCCCATGCGGCGCGGAAGCTGTCGGCGCCCGGCTGTCGCCGCATGTGATAGGCGCCCTCCGTCGTCTTGCCGATGCGGCGGGCGGCGGCCTTTACCGATCCGGTTTCGGCGAGCGCGTGGATGAAGCCGCGCTGCCGCTCCGCCGTCCAGCCATCGTGGCGGTAGCGGCGGGGGACGGGGGTGAAGGCGAGCGGGTCGGCGGGTGCGCGCTCTGGTTCGGGCGGGGGAAGGGCTGGCTGCATGTTGCGGAACGTAGCGCGAACATGCAGCCGTAGGACAGAGGGGGCCTGGGAGCGGGAGGGCCGGTCAGCCCTCCAGCGATACCTCCGCGCCCATCAGCTTCGGGAAGAAGCCCTCATGTGCCGCGCGCAGCGTGTCGAGCGTGACGACATCGTCGCGGTCGGGCCGCTCGAAGATCAGGCGCTTGCCGCCGGTGCGGCCCATCGGCTCCGCCTCGACGCCGGCCTCAAGCGCGGCCTGGAGGAAATCGGCCAGCGCGTGATCGTGGACGGTGACGATGTAGACGCCCTGATCCTCTCCGAAGAAGGAATGCGCGCAGTCGAACGGCTGCTTGCGATCGATGATCGCGCCGATGTTGCCGGCGAGCGCCATTTCGGCGAGCGTGACGGCGACGCCGCCATCGGAGACGTCGTGGACGGCGGAGAGCTGACCCAGGTCAATCGCGTGGCGGATGAGATCGCCGGTGGCCTTCTCCTGCGCCAGATCGACGCGGGGCGGGGGGCCTTCCTCGCGGCCATGGACTTCGCGCAGCCAGAGCGACTGGCCAAGATCGCCGCGGCGGGTGCCGACCGCGAGGATGACGTCGCCCGCGCCCTTGAAGGCGATGGTCGCGCTCTTCGTCCAGTCCGCCATCAGGCCGACGCCCCCGATCGCGGGGGTGGGGAGGATCGCCGAACCGCCGCCGGTCGCCTTCGATTCATTGTAGAGCGAGACGTTGCCGGAGACGATCGGATAGTCGAGCGCGCGGCACGCCTGCGCCATGCCATCGAGGCAGCCGACGATCTGGCCCATGATCTCCGGGCGCTGCGGGTTGGCGAAATTGAGGCAGTTGGTGATCGCAAGCGGCTTGGCGCCGACCGCGGTCAGGTTGCGCCAAGTTTCGGCGACCGCCTGCTTCCCGCCCTCAACCGGATCGGCGTAGCAATAGCGCGGGGTGCAATCGGTGGTGATCGCCAGCGCCTTGTCGGTGCCATGGACGCGCACCACCGCGGCATCGCCGCCCGGGCGCTGCACCGTGTCGGCGCCGACCATGTGGTCGTACTGCTCCCAGATCCAGCGGCGCGACGCGATATCGGGCGAGCCCATCAGCGTGACGAGATCGGCAGCGATGTCCTTGCACTCCGGCACGTTGACCAGCGCCTTGGCGGGCGGGGTGGGGACGTGCGGGCGATCGTAGAGCGGGGCATCATCGGCGAGCGGGGCGAGCGGGATGTCGCAGACGGTGTCGCCCTTCCACTTCAGCACCATGCGGCCGGTGTCGGTGACATGGCCGATGACGGCGAAGTCGAGTTCCCACTTGCGGAAGATCGCCTCGGCAAAGGCCTCGCGGCCCGGCTTCAGCACCATCAGCATGCGCTCCTGCGATTCGGAGAGCATCATCTCGTACGGCGTCATGCCCTCTTCACGCTGCGGCACGTCGTCCATGATCAGTTCGATGCCGACGCCGCCCTTGGACGCCATCTCGACGCTGGAGGAGGTGAGGCCGGCGGCGCCCATGTCCTGGATCGCGACGATCGCGTCGGAGGCCATCAGTTCGAGGCAGGCCTCGATCAGCAGCTTTTCGGTGAAAGGATCGCCGACCTGCACCGTCGGGCGCTTTTCCTCGGCATCCTCGCCGAAGTCGGCCGAGGCCATGGTGGCGCCGTGGATGCCATCGCGGCCGGTCTTCGAGCCGACATAGACGATCGGATTGCCGATGCCGCTGGCGGCCGAATAGAAGATCTTGTCCTGATCGGCGACGCCGACCGTCATCGCGTTGACGAGGATGTTCCCATCATAGGCCGGGTGGAAGTTCACCTCGCCGCCTACGGTCGGCACGCCGACGCAATTGCCATAGCCGCCGATGCCATGGACCACGCCCGAGATCAGGTGGCGCATCTTGGGATGATCGGGGCGGCCGAAGCGAAGCGCGTTCATGTTCGCGATCGGGCGCGCGCCCATCGTGAACACGTCGCGAAGGATGCCGCCGACGCCGGTCGCCGCGCCCTGATACGGCTCGATGTACGAGGGGTGGTTGTGCGATTCCATCTTGAAGATGGCGGCCTGAGGTTTTCCGTCAGGTCCTGGGCCGATGTCGATCACGCCGGCATTCTCGCCGGGGCCGCAGATGACCCAGGGCGCCTCCGTCGGCAGCTTTTTCAGATGGATTCGCGACGACTTGTAGGAGCAATGCTCCGACCACATCACCGAGAAGATGCCGAGTTCCACCAGGTTCGGCTCACGGCCGAGCGCGTGGAGGACGCAGTCATATTCCTCAGGGCTGAGGCCGTGCTGGGCAACGACGTCGGCGGTGATCTGGGTGGCATTGCTGGCGGTCATGCGCGCGCGATAGCGGCCACGGCCGCCGGTGTCACCCGCTGTGCGCAGTTGAGCGCGGCCGCCCCGTCACTGCCGCTGTCGGCGGCGCCCGATACGCTGGCGTAACCGGCCCAGCAGCGGCTTGCGCGCGGACAGCGCCTCAAACATCTCGCCCGGCCCCTCCGGATCGAGGATCTTGTTGTCGGCCAGCCATTCCTCGACCGCTGACAGATCGGGCACCTCATAGGGCACGAGCGTCTTGCCCTGGCCGCGAAGCCGTTCGATCGCGCCGATCAGGCCGTGCTCGGCAATCGCCTCGCTCACCTGCGCCGGCTCCACCGCCAGATGCTCAGCAATCAGGTCGTCACGAATGGCCGCGATGCGATCACCGTCATGTTCGATCGTCACGTCGCATTCGGTATCGAGGCGAAGCGAGCGGTTGTTGAAATTCGAAGAGCCGACGCGGATCACCTCATCGTCGATCACCAGCACCTTGGCATGGACATAGATCGGCGTGCCGCCCGCGGTATAGGGATGATACATGCGCAGGCGATCATGCGGATCGCGCTGTTTCAGCGCCTGGAACAAGCGCGTGCGCGCGGTGTCCATCGCGATCGGCTCAAGCCAGCCCTGCGCAGTCACCGGATTGATGATGACGATTTCGGGGCCATTCGGCTCTTCCAGCCGCCGCGCGATCGCTTCCGCGACGCGGCGCGAGGCGAAATACTGGCTCTCGGCGTAGATCCGCCGCTTCGCCCGGGCGATCAGCTCGAGATAAAGATTCTCGATCTCGCGCACTTCCTGCTGGCCCGCATGATCGGGCTGCGAGCGGGAAATGGCGACATCGACGTCTCGGAAATGCGGCTCGAGGTCCTCTGGCCAGCAATCATTCTCGCCCGTCGGCGCCTCAATCGGGTCGCCCCCGGCGATTTCCCAGCGTGCCCGGCAGAGCTCGCCCAGCGCGGTCGCCACCGGCCCCTGAAGCGCGGTCGTTGCGTCGTGCCATGGCGAGTTGGCGAAGCCATTGGGGGAGAGGCGATGCGGATCGTCATCGCGATGCTGGCGGGTGTCCCAGCGCTCGTCGGTCATGTCGATGCCGCCGCAGAAAGCGAGGCAATCGTCGATCACCACGATCTTCTGATGGTGTGAGGCGCCGATCGGGTGATGGGCGTCCAGTTTCAGGTGGATGCGTTTACGCAGAAAGCGCCATTTGGTGAGGGTGAGCAGCGTCTTGCCGCGCAGCAGCGTCTTCAGCGCGCCCTTGTCCCAGCGCAGGATGTAGACGTTCAGGTCCGGCCGTTGCTTCACCAGCCAGTTGATGAATTCGCCCACGTCAGTCGGAACGCCGGGCGGCTCATTTTTCCAGGCAAGGCGGATGCGGGCGTCGAAATCCCAGCCGACGAGCAGGATCTGCTTGTGCGCCTTCATCATCGCGGCGCGGGCGAGACGGAAATAATCGTCGGCATCGACGATCACGGCCGCCCGGGAGGCGCGCTCAATACGCCAGCGGCTCTTTTCGTCGAGCTTCACAGAATGTCGCGGAGCCGCTCGGGCGGGCGGGCCAGCACCACGCCCTTTTCCGTTTCGATCAACGGCCGTTCGATCATGGCCGGATCAGTGGCCATGATGTCGAGCGCGGCCGCATCATCGGCAGCGGGCGGCGCATCCTTTCGCATCGCGTCACGCGGCGCGATCCCGGCGCGGGCGTAGAGCCGCGCGAGTTCGTCGCGCGATGGCGGCGTGTTCAGATACTCGACCACATGGATCGTTGCCCCCGCTTCCTCCAGCAGGGCAAGCGCCTGCCGTGACTTCGAGCAGCGGGGATTGTGCCAGATCGTAGCCTTCATCCCGCCCGTCTATAGCGTCCACAGGCGCGGTCCAAGCGCGAAGCTGCGCGTTTGCCCGACCCAGGTCGCGAGCAGCGCCAGCAGGGCAAAAGCAGCCAGCGCGGTCAGCGGCAATGAGGGATGAATCGGATCGATGATGCGGGTCGGCGGGGCGGCGGACCAGTCGATCACCTGCGCGGCGAGCATCGCGGTGGCCAGAGCGGCGAGAGCCAGAGTCGAATGACGCCGCATGGGCCGGGTGCGGGATACGAACCAGCCGAACGCCGCGGCGATCAGCGTCAGTTCCAGCATCCGCGCGATGAGCGGGTCGGCCCACAGCCCAAGGCCAAGACGGGGTGGCTGGCCGGCGATCGTCAGGTCGGGAAGGTGAACCAGCCAGTCGAGCGGCCAGTGCGACAGCACGACCAGCGCACCGATCACCGTCTCGCGCCATGGCCGGCCGGCGAGCCGGGCGCCGGCGGCCCATAAGGCGGCAAAGGCCACGGTGCCGAGCAGGCTGTGCGTATAGGGCATGTGGTAGAGATCGAGCGAGGTCTGCGCCGTGGTGCCGGGCACGAGGCGAAGATGTTCGATGTTGAGCAGCGCCAGCGTGAAAAAGGCGAAATCGACCAATTGGGCAGCGACGAACAGCGTACCCAATCGCGGCGCGCGGGGCAGGGCAGCAGCAAGAAGTGCCGGCGCATAATGGCCGATGAACATAGGTCCTCCCGCGGGATCGAGGGGGAGAAGCTAGCGCACCCGAGCGCGCGCGTCATGTTTCGGCAACGGCCGTGGTCCGGCGGCGGCGCAACCCGAGGGTGCGCCGCCTACGGGGGAGAGGAGGTGACTAGTCCTGGCGGGCCAGCCACTCCTCCAGCCACTTGATCGTATATTCGCCTTCCTGGAACTCGGGATCGTCCAGCAGCGCCTGGTGCAGCGGGATGGTGGTCTTCATCCCGTCGATGACGAATTCCTCCAGCGCACGGCGCAGGCGGCGAAGCGCGCCCTGGCGGGTGGTGCCATAGACGATCAGCTTGGCGATCATGCTGTCGTAATAAGGCGGCACCTTGTAGCCAGCGTAAAGGCCCGAATCGACGCGCACATGCATGCCGCCGGGCGCGTGATATTGCTTCACTAGGCCAGGCGAGGGCGCGAAGGTTCGCGGATCCTCTGCATTGATACGGCATTCGATGGCGTGGCCACGGAAGACGACATCCTCCTGACGCAGCGTCAGCGGATGGCCCTCCGCGATGCGGATCTGTTCGCGCACCAGGTCGAGGCCAGTGATCGCCTCCGTCACCGGATGCTCCACCTGAAGGCGGGTGTTCATCTCGATGAAGTAGAATTCACCGTCTTCCCACAGGAACTCGATCGTGCCCGCGCCGCGATAGCCCATGTCGGCCATCGCGCGGGCGACGATGCCGCCCATCCGCTCGCGCTCCTCCGGCGTGATGACGGGGGAGGGGGCCTCCTCCAGCACCTTCTGGTGGCGGCGCTGCAGCGAACAGTCACGTTCGCCGAGATGGATCGCAGTGCCCTTGCCGTCGCCGAACACCTGGAATTCGATGTGCCGCGGATTGCCGAGGTACTTTTCCATGTAGACGGTGGCGTCGCCGAACGCGGACTTCGCCTCGTTGCCGGCCTGCGCCATCAACGTTTCCATCTGATCCTCGGAGGGCACGACCTTCATGCCGCGCCCGCCGCCGCCCGACGCGGCCTTGATCAGCACCGGATATCCGATCTCGCGCGCCAGCCGCTTGGCTTCGGCCGGATCGGTGAGCGCGCCGTCAGACCCGGGGACCAGAGGCAGACCGAGCGCGCCGGCTGTGCGCTTTGCCTCCACCTTGTCGCCCATGGTGCGGATATGCTCGGGCTTCGGCCCGACGAAGATCAGCCCGTGCGCCTCGACGATCTCAGCGAACTTCGCATTCTCGCTGAGGAAGCCGTAGCCCGGGTGGATCGCATCCGCGCCCGAAATCTCGGCCGCGGAAATGATGTTGGCGATGTTGAGATAGCTTTCCGCCGCGGCCGGTGGGCCGATGCAGATCGCCTGGTCCGCGAGGCGGACGTGCATCGCATCGGAATCGGCGGTGGAATGCACCGCGACCGTCTTGATCCCCATCTCGTGACAGGCGCGGTGAATCCGCAGCGCGATCTCACCGCGATTGGCGATCAGGAGCTTCTTGATTTCGGGCATCTTACTCGACGACCACCAGCGGCTGATCGAATTCGATCGGCTGACCGTTGTCGACCAGGATGGCCTTTACCGTGCCGGCGCTGGTGGCGAGGATCGGGTTCATGACCTTCATCGCCTCGACGATCAGCAGCGTGTCGCCAGCCTGGACCTGCTTGCCGACGGCAACGAACGGCGCCGCGCCAGGCTCTGCCGCCAGGTAGACGGTGCCGACCATCGGCGAGCGCACCGCATTGGCGAGCGAAGGCTCAGCCGCGACCGGCTCCGCCGCAGCCAGTGCTGCGGTGGCCGACGCCGGTGCCGGCATCGGCGCAGCAGACGGCGCCGCGTGATAGACGGCCGGTGCCGCGGCGGTCACTTCCCGCGCGACGCGGATGCGGCGGTCGCCGTCTTCCACCTCAATCTCGGTGAGCTGCGTTGCGTCGAGCAGCTCGGCAAGCTGGCGGACGAGATCGACGTCGACCTTCATCGCTCCATGTTCCTTATCGCTCATTGCGACCCCTTCCCTGTAACAGGGCGCGCGCTGTGTCAGAATCGCGCCGCCGCTTCAAGCGCGAGCAGATATGACATCGCACCGAACCCGGCGATAGTTCCCCGTGCCGCACGCCCCACATAGGAGATATGACGAAATTCCTCGCGGGTGTGCGGATTGGACAAATGCACCTCGATCACCGGGGTGCGGACGGATTTGATCGCGTCGTGAATCGCGATCGACGTGTGGGTGAAGGCCCCGGCATTCAGGATCACGGCGCGCGCGCCCTGCGCCTGCGCCTCGTGCAGCCAATCGACCAGATGCCCCTCATGGTTGGACTGGCGCATGTCGATTTCGAGCCCCAGCTCGCGACCGCGGTCCTCGAGCTGGCCAGCGATGTCGTCCAGCGTGTCGTGCCCGTAGATCTCCGGCTCGCGCGTGCCGAGCAGGTTGAGGTTCGGGCCATTCAGGACGTAGACGAGAGGCAAAGGCGGCTCCTTCCTTGAACGCCATGTGCGCCAAGCCTAGGTGGAAGGCAAATCACTCCGCCTGCCAGGACGATGGGGCGTGCAGCCCCGCAAAGGATATCATGCCTCACACCGACGGAACCGTATCGATCACCGTGAATGGCGCGCACCGCCGTGTCGTCGCCGGCCTCACCCTTGCGCAGCTGGCGACCGAACTGGGGCTGGTGCCCGAGAAGGTGGCGGTAGAGCGCAACATGGAAGTGGTGCCGCGTTCGACGCTGGCGGATGTGTGCGTCGAGGACGGCGACGATATCGAGATCGTCCATTTCGTCGGCGGCGGCGATCATGCCGCGGCGAGCGGCGACGACACCTGGACGGTGGCCGGCAAGACGTTCCGATCGCGGCTGATCGTCGGCACGGGCAAGTATAAGGATTTTGCCCAGAACGCCGCCGCGCTGGAAGCATCGGGGGCGGAAATCGTCACCGTCGCGGTGCGCCGCGTCAACGTCAGTGATCGCAATGCGCCGATGCTGACCGACTTCATCGATCCCAAGCGGTTCACCTATTTGCCCAATACTGCCGGCTGCTTCACCGCGGACGACGCGATCCGCACGCTGCGGCTGGCGCGCGAGGCGGGTGGCTGGGATCTCGTCAAGCTGGAGGTGCTGGGCGAGGCGCGCACGCTGTATCCCGACATGCGCGAGACGCTGAAGGCGACTGAAGTCCTGGTGAAGGAGGGCTTCAAGCCGATGGTCTATTGCGTCGACGATCCGATCGCCGCGAAGCAGCTGGAAGAGGCGGGCGCCGTGGCGATCATGCCGCTGGGCGCGCCGATCGGCTCCGGCCTGGGTATCCAGAACCGAGTCACCATTCGCCTGATCGTCGAAGGCGCCAAGGTGCCGGTGCTGGTCGATGCGGGCGTCGGCACGGCGTCCGATGCGGCCGTCGCGATGGAGCTGGGTTGTGACGGCGTGCTGATGAACACTGCCATCGCCGAGGCGAAGGATCCGGTGATGATGGCCGCGGCGATGAAGGCGGCGGTTTCGGCGGGTCGTCTGTCCTACCGCGCAGGACGGATGGGCATTCGTCGCTACGCCGACCCCTCTTCGCCGCTGGCTGGCCTTATCTGACCTGAGATCGTCCGTACCCGCGCCGCCGTGTCATAGCGCCGCCGTGTCATTCGGGGGCGGGATGGGTGCATCAGGCGCCGGGGCGGTCGCAGCTCGGCTTCCACGTGATTACGCGGTACAGATAACCGACGACGATCAATACCGTCAGGCCGATCGCCACGGGGCCGACGTAGCGATCCAGCTCCTCGAAGCGGCGCCCGAGGAACAGCCCAGCACCGGCGAGCACGGTGTTCCAGATTGCACTGCCGACAAAGGTGAACAGCAGGAATTTCCACATCGGCATCTTGGCCATGCCCGCCGGCAGCGAGATCAGCGTGCGGAAGCTGGGCAGGAAGCGAAAGACGAACACCACCCAGTGACCATGGCGGTGGAAGAAACGGTTCAGCCGCTCGACATCCTCCCAATCCATCGTCAGCCAGCGCTGGTGCCGGTCAACAAAGGGCTTGAACCGCGCGACGCCCATGCGGCGGCCGATTTCATACCAGAACATGTTGCCGACGGTGGTGCCCGCAGTGCCCCACAGGATCAGCGGCACCATCGCCATGTCGCCGCGCGCCACGGCGATCCCGCCGAGGCCCATGATCACCTCCGACGGGACCGGCGGCACCACATTCTCCAGCGCCATCAGGAGAAAAATGCCGACGTATCCGCCCCAGGCAATCCAATCGATGATGAATTCGGTCATGCGCCTCGTGGATCGATCGACGATGGGAACATGCGCATCGACCAGCGCAGGACGAACGAAACCCGGGCCGTGGCCCTGGTCCATCCGTGCCCGTCCGATCGAAGCACGTCCCGGGAAGCGAACAAACCTGCTTTATCGTTCCCCGCGTTCGGCCACGCGACGCTCGATCGCGTCCCAGATCAGGCCGGCGACGCCGGTCCCGTCGAACCGCTCGATCGCGACGATGCCGGTCGGCGATGTGACGTTGATCTCAGTCAGCCACTGACCGGCGATCACGTCGATCCCGACGAAGATCAGGCCGCGGCGTTTCAGCTCAGGCCCAAGTGCCTCGCAGATTTCCCGCTCGCGCGCGGTGAGCTCGGTCTTCTCCGCCGAGCCGCCGACCGCCAGATTGCTGCGGAATTCACCCTCGCCGGGCAGGCGGTTAATCGCGCCGGCGACTTCGCCATCGACCAGCACGATCCGCTTGTCGCCCTGCGCCACGCCGGGGAGGAACGCCTGCACCATATGCGGTTCGCGCCACGTCTGGTTGAACACCTCGATCAGCGCGGAGAGGTTCTCCCCCTCCGGCCCGACGCGGAAGATCGCCTTGCCGCCATTGCCGTGCAGCGGCTTCACCACGATCGCGCCATGCTCCTTCAGAAAGGCGCGCGCCTCCTCAAGCGACCGGGTGACGAGGGTGGGCGGCATGAAGCGCGCATAATCGAGCACGAACACCTTTTCGGGCGCGTTCCGAACGCTGGCCGGATCGTTGACGACGAGCGTGCGGTCGGCGATCCGCTCCAGCAGATGAGTGGCGGTGATATAGCCAAGGTCAAACGGCGGGTCCTGACGCATTAGGACGACATCCGCCTCAGCGCCCAGATCAAGGCTGACCGGCGCGCCGGCAGTGAAATGGTCGCCGGCGACACGCTGCACGGTGACGGGACGCGCCTTGGTCCACAGCTTCCCGTCCGACCAGTTCAGATCCTCGGCGGCATAATGGAAAAGCCGGTGCCCACGCTGCTGCGCGGAGAGCATCAGCGCAAAGCTGGAATCGCCCGCGATGTTGATCGTTTCGAGCGGGTCCATCTGGACGGCGACGGTCAGGGCCAAGGTGTTTCTCCACACAGGATATGGGGCGGGAGGTAGGCGCACGACGCGGGATTGTCACCCGATCCAGGCATTCTCGATATGCCGCGGGGCCGTGCCCGGCGCGAGCAGGACCACATCGACGCGAATGTCCTCTCCGTGGAGCGCGTAGCGGGGCATCAGATATTCAGCCGCCGCGGCGACGCGGGCGAGCCGGCGCTGATCGATCGCGGTGTCCAGCGCGGCGGGGGAGGCACGTGTCTTGACCTCGACAAAGGCGATCAGGCTGCCGCGCTTCGCCACCAGATCGACTTCGCCAGCCGGCGTGCGCACACGCTGGTCAAGGATCTGCCACCCCTTCAGCCGAAGCCACCAGCTGACGAACCGCTCACCGCGCCGGCCCGCGGCGTCGGCGCGGCGGCGTTCATCGACGGAGCGTGGGGGTGGGGGTGGCGGCATACCGGCAGTGTGACGACGGGCGCGGCAGGTGCAAGCCCTCCCTCGCGCGTCGGCTCAGACGGCGGCACCGAAGAGCCGGCCTACCGCCGAGGTAAGCGCCATCGCCATCGCACCCCAGAAGACCACCCGGATGACGGGCCTCAGCATCGGGGCGCCGCCGGTGCGGGCGCCGATCGCGCCCAGCAGGGCGAGGAACAGGATCGAGCCGGCGGCCACGCCCGGCCCGATCGAGGGCAGGGGAAGCGCAGCCGTCAGGACGAGGGGAAGCGCCGCGCCAACGGTGAAGCTGGCAGCAGAGGCCATGGCGGCGACCACCGGCCGGGCGATGGTTTCGTCGGTGATGTGGAGTTCGTCGCGTGCATGCGCCTGAAGCGCGTCATGCGCCATCATCTGGCTGGCGACGTCGCGCGCCGTCGCCGGATCGACACCGCGAGCGATGTAGATGCCGGTCAGCTCCTGCAATTCCGCCTCCGGTGCGGTGGCCAGTTCGCGCCGCTCGCGCGCCAGGTCCGACTTCTCGGTATCCGCCTGCGAGCTGACCGAGACATATTCGCCCGCCGCCATCGACATCGCGCCGGCAACGAGGGAGGCGACCCCGGCGGTCAGCACGGCGCCGTGGCTGGAGCCGGCGGAGGCGACCCCCAGGATCAGGCTGGAGGTCGATACGATGCCATCGTTCGCGCCGAGGACCGCGGCACGCAGCCAGCCAACGCGAGTAACGAGGTGGCTTTCCTTATGCGCCTGCGCGGTCTGGGCCTGCATCTTGCCTCGCCTGTTGCGCCCGCACCGGGGCTTTGCCGGCGATGCTAGCGTGTGGCGACGTGCAGGGCGAGGGTGGGAAGCGCGTAATCAGCCGCTCTGCGAATCGCCTTCTGCCTCCCCCTTCATCGTCAGTGCGCGGGCATAGAGTTCCTTGCGATCCAGCTTGAACTTCTTCGCCACCTCGCCGGCCGCCTTGGCAATCGGAAGCCGCGTCAGCGCTTCGATCAGCGCCGCATCGGCATCCTCAGCGCTCGTCGGTGGCGGCGCACCGGGTGGGCCGACGACGATGACGATCTCCCCCTTGGGCGGCGCATCGGCATAGCGCGCGGCGAGGACGGGGAGGGTGCCGGTGACCGCTTCCTCGAAGCGCTTCGTGATCTCGCGCGTGACCGCGGCGTCGCGATCGCCCAGCCCCTCCGCGAGAGCAGCGAGTGTCGCCCCAAGGCGCGGGCCGCTCTCGTACAGCACCAGCGTCGCGCGGATCGCGCCCAGCTCCGCAATTGCCTCGCTGCGCGCCTTTGCCTTGGCCGGGAGGAAGCCCGCGAACAGGAAGCGATCGGTCGGCAATCCGGCGAGCGTCAGGGCGGCAACGGCCGCGCAGGGGCCGGGGATCGTCACCACGGTGTGACCCGCCGCTCGGGCATCGCGCACAAGCTTGTACCCCGGGTCGGAGATCAGCGGCGTGCCCGCGTCCGACACCAGCGCCACCGCCTCGGTCGCCATACGCGCGATTAATTGCGGCCGCATCTGATCGGCATTGTGATCGTGATAGGGGACCATCGGGCGCTTCGTTCCGATGTGCCGTAGTAACACAGCTGTAACACGAGTGTCTTCTGCAGCGATTACGGCCGCGCGCGACAGAATATCGGCGGCCCGAGGAGACAGGTCCCCGAGATTGCCGATCGGGGTTGCGACGATGTACAGGCCAGGACTTAGGTTTTCCACGAGGAGTGTCATGGCAGAGGCCGCAACCGTATCGCAACGGGCGAAGGTGATCGTTCGTGGAATTCATTTCGATGCGCCCGTGGCGCGTCGCATGAGCGGCCGGGTGGCCGTTGCGCTGACCGCGCTGCTTGTCTCTGCCTGCTCCACCGTGGTGCCGCGCGGGCCCTCTGCGCCGCCGCCTACCAAGGCGCCGCCGCCCACCGCGCGTCCCGATGTGGGCGTAGAGGCCGGTATTCCGCGCGACACCGCGCGTAACCGGGTGGCGTTGCTGGTGCCGCTGTCGGGCCCAAACGCTGGCGTGGGCAAGAGCCTGGCCAACGCGACTCAGCTCGCACTGCTCGACACGCGCAACGAACAGATCCGCATCACCAATTACGATACCGCGCAGGGCGCGGCCGCCGCGGCCCAGCGGGCAGTGGCCGATGGGGCGCAGCTTATCCTGGGGCCGCTTCTGTCGGAGGACGTTCGCGCCGTGGCGCCGATCGCCCGGCGGGCGGGGCTGCCCGTTCTGTCCTTCTCCAACGATTCCAGTGTCGCGGGCGATGGTGTGTACCTGATGGGCTACACCCCCTCGCAATCGATCGAGCGCGTGGTCGATTATGCGCGCAGCAAGGGCGTGACCAATTTCGGCGGGCTGGTGCCCAACGCCCTGTACGGCACGCGCGCCTCGACGGTTTTCCTGCGCGCGGTGGAGGCTGCTGGCGGCCGCGTCGTCGCGCTGCAGACCTACGACCGAACGCCGGGCGGGATTGGCGCTGCGGTAACCCGGATGGCCAAGGACGCGCCGTTCGACGGCGTGCTGATCGCCGATTCGGCAGCAACCGCTGCCACCGCGGTGCCGCTGCTTCGCAAGACCAGCCCGAACACCCGGGTGATGGGCACCGAATTGTGGAACACAGACAATGGGGTGGCCGCTCGCCCGGCGCTTAATGGCGCGTGGTATGCGAGTGTTTCCAACACCTTGTACCGGCAATATGCGACCAAATATCGTTCCCGCTTCGGTGCGGCGCCATACCGCCTGTCCAGCCTTGGCTATGACGCGGTGCTGCTGACGGCGCGGATTGCCCGTGACTGGAAGGTCGGCGCGCCATTCCCCGAAGCACGGCTGCGGTCGGGCGAAGGCTTCTCGGGGATCGACGGCGCCTTCCGGTTCGGCCGTGACGGCATCGCCGAGCGCGCGCTTGAAGTTCAGGAAATCCGCAACGGCAGCACTGCCGTCGTCTCACCAGCGCCCGCCGGCTTCGGGCGCTGATTTTTTTTCGTCCCTTCTTTTTCCTTCTTCCCCTTATTTTTCTTCAAGGATTGTCTTGATGTTCGCCTGGTTTCATCGCCTTCTTCCAAAGCGCGGTAATTTCTTCGAACTGTTTGACGCGCATGCGGCGGTGACGCTGAAGGCCGCCGAGGCCACCACCCGGATCTTCGCCGGTGAGCCAGACATCGAGGCGCTGATCGCCGAGGTGAAGGATTACGAGCATCAGGCGGACGACATCACCCGCACGGTGCTGCAGACCGTCCGCGTCACCTTTCTGACGCCGTTCGACCGCAGCGCGATCAGCGACCTGATCAACCGGATGGACGATGCGATCGACGCGATGGATGCGGCGCTGACCGCGGTCAGCCTGTACGGCGTACGCAGCTTCGCGCCCGACATGCACGCCATGTCCAAACTGATGTTGGAGGCATCGCGCGTGTCGGTTGAGGCAATGGAGCTGCTGCGCGACGTGGCCCGCAACGGCCCGCGGCTGCACACGCTGACCGAGCGTCTGGTGCGTCTGGAAGGCGAGGTCGACGGCCTCCACGAACAGGGTCTTCGTCGCTTGTTCGAAAAGCACCATCATGAGGGCGGCGATCCGATGCGGTTCGTTGTCGACCGCGAAATCTACAAGCATCTCGAGAAGATCTCCGACGCGTTCGAGGACGTCGCGAACGAGATCGACGGCATCGTCATCGATCACGCCTGAGCGATCGCAGACCCATGCATGAACTCGCGTTCCCGTTGCTCGTCGGCCTCATCGTCGTCGCGCTCGCGTTCGATTTCCTCAACGGGTTGCACGATGCAGCCAATTCTATCGCCACCGTCGTAGCGACGCGGTTGCTGTCGCCGGTTCAGGCGGTGGCGTTCGCGGCCTTCTTCAATTTCGCCGCCTATTTTGTCACGCTTGCCTTCCCGAGCCTTCATGCCGTCGCAGAAACGATCGGTAAGGGGCTGATCGACCAGGAAGTTGTGACCCCGGCGGTCATCTTCGGTGCGCTGGGCGGGGCGATGTTCTGGAACGTCGTCACCTGGCAGAAGGGCATCCCGTCCTCGTCCAGCCATGCGCTGATTGGCGGCCTGGTGGGCGCGGGTGTGACGCATGCCGGCATCCACAGCATTCACGTCGGCGGCCTGACCAAGACGATGGTCGCCATCGTCGTGTCGCCGACGCTGGGCATGATCCTGGCGCTGCTGGTGATGCTGGCGAGCAGTTGGGCGCTGCGCCGCTATACCGCACGCCAGGCGGAGCGCAGCTTCCGTGCGCTGCACCTGGTATCCTCTGCGGCCTATTCGCTGAGCCACGGCCTCAACGATGCGCAGAAGACGATGGGGATCATCACCGTCCTGCTGTATTCGACCGGCCGCCTGACGGGCGAGTTCGAAGTGCCGCATTGGGTGGCGATCAGCTGCTATGTTGCGATCGGCCTTGGGACGTTGTCTGGCGGGTGGAAGATCATCGAGACGATGGGCTCGCGCATTACCAAATTGTCGCAACACCAGGGTTTCGCCGCCTCCACCGGCGGATCGATCGTGCTGTTCACCGCCTCTGCGATGGGCATTCCGGTGTCGACCACCCATACGATCACCGGGGCGATCATCGGTTCCGGTGTCGCGCGGCGTACCTCCGCGGTGCGCTGGGGCACGGCGAGCAACGTGGTGGTGGCCTGGATCATCACCATCCCCTGTTCGGCCTTGGTCGGCAGCGCTTTCTACGCGCTCACGCTGTTGTTCTAGCCGAATGAAAGCAGCGGATTAGCGTTGGCTTTTGAGCTGACGTAGAAACAAGAACGGCCGCCTCCTCGAACAGGAGTGCGGCCGTTTTCGTTAGTAGTTGCGGCATCGACTATTCGAGCAGCTTGGGCGCCTCCCGCTGCAGCTTGTCGCGGATCTTGTCGGAGAACATCGCGAGGAAAGCGGGCAGCTCGAACGTTGCATGGACGTTGCTGTCGGCGACATCGAGCCGCGCGGCGACGCGTTGTCCCAGCCCTTCCACGGTGAAGGTCAGGGCATCCCCGTCCCAGCGATGTTCGGTGATCGCGCCGCCGGGAATGAAATCAGCCAGCTTGCCAAAGCTGCTGCCGATGCGCTGCTTGGCGGCTTCGGTGCCCAGCTTGTGCGGGATGTCGACTTCGATCGGGGCGGTCATTCAGCAAACTCCGTGGCAAACAATTGGGCGTCGTCGGCAAACGCCTTGAACTCCAGCGCGTTGCCGGAAGGATCGCGGAAGAACATGGTGGCCTGCTCGCCAGGCTGGCCCTTGAACCGGATATGCGGTGCGATGCCGAACGTCACCCCCACCGCCGCGACCCGTGCGGCCAGCGCCTCCCAATCATCCATCGTCAGTACGATGCCGAAATGCGGCACGGGAACGTCGTGACCGTCGACCGGATTGCTCGCCCCGGCGGGACGGGCATTCTCATCGAGATGGGCGACGAGTTGGTGGCCGCCAAGATCGAAATCGATCCAGCGATCGCTTGAGCGGCCCTCGCGGCAACCCAGTACCCCGCCGTAAAAGGCGCGGGCGGCAGCAAGGTCATGGACCGGAAAGGCGAGGTGGAAGGGGCGTAGTGTCATGGCCTCATGATACACCATCTGCGGCAAGCGCGGGAAGAGGGGGGCGGTCGCTGAGAGCAGGTATAACCCGGTCCGCTGTTCATGGCCCCTCCACGCCGGGCGGATGATTTGGTAGCGGCAGGCATAATGATATCCCTTCTCGACAAATATCCGCGCCTTGCCGCGCTGTTGCTGGGTGCGGCGGCGGCCTGCGGCTTTGCCCCGTTGCAGCTGTGGCCGCTGACCATCGCTGCCCTCGCGATATGGATGCTGCTGGTGCATCGCGCGCCGACGCTGCGCGCCGCCCTGTGGCGTGGCTGGATGTTTGGCGTCGGCCATTTCACCATCAATAACAACTGGTTCCAGCACGCTTTTACGTTCCAGGATCAGATGCGGCCGGTGCTGGGCTATGCCGCACCGGTCGCGCTGGCGCTGTATCTGGCGGTGTATCCGGCGCTCGCGGCTGGGCTGGCCTGGAAGATACGCGGCCGCCGGGTGGATGCGCCCTTCGTGCTCGCCTTCGCTGCGGCATGGATCGTGTCGGAGTGGCTGCGCAGCGTGATGTTCACCGGCTATGCCTGGGATCCGATTGGCGTGATCTGGGTGCCGGTGCAGCCGATCGCGGCGCTTTCGGCCTGGGTCGGTACCTATGCACTGTCGGGGCTGACGGTGCTGCTGGCGGGCGGCCTGTTGCTGCTGCCGCACCGCCCGGTGCCGATCGGTGCCGCCGTCGCGGGCCTCGCGGCGCTGATCGTGGCTCAGGTCTTCAGCTATCGCGGCGTGAACGAGCCGGTGGCGCGCGACACCCCGCTGGTGCGCGTCGTTCAGCCCAACGTGCCGCAGGACGAGCGTGGTGAGAGCGACGGCGAGATGATGCTCACCCGGCTGACGGAGCTGTCCGGCACGCCCGGTCCCGCGCCGCGGCTGATCGTCTGGCCAGAGGGTGTCGTCCGCGACTATTTCGAGGATGGCTATCCCGATTACGTCTATAACGCCGATCCATTCTGGCTTCGGTGGCGGATGGCGCGACTGCTCGGGCCGCGCGACATGCTGCTGACCGGCGGAACGGCGCTGCAGTTCGACCGCGCCGGTACCGCGACCAGCGCAACCAATTCGGTTTTCGCGGTCGACCCGCGTGCGCGCATTCGTGGCCGGTACGACAAGGCGCATCTGGTGCCTTATGGCGAGTATCTGCCGATGCCGTGGCTGCTGAAGCCGCTTGGTCTGGCGCGGCTGGTGCCCGGGTCGCTCGACTTTGCCGAGGGACCAGGGCCGCTGGCGCTGGACGTGCCCGGTTTCGGGTCGATCGGCATGCAGGTCTGTTACGAGATCATCTTCTCGGGCCAGGTGGTCGATCCGGTCCATCGTCCGAGGGTAATCTTCAATCCCTCCAACGATGCGTGGTTCGGCAGCTGGGGCCCGCCGCAGCATCTGGCGCAGGCGCGGATGCGCGCGATCGAGGAGGGGCTGCCGGTGATCCGCGCGACCCCTAACGGCATCTCCGCGGTGATCGCTGCCGATGGGCGGTTAGTGGGCACGGTGCCGCATCAGAAGGCGGGTGCGATCGAGGTGCCGATCCCCGAGGCGCTGCCGCCGACGCTGTTCTCGCGTCTTGGCAATTGGCTGGCCGGGATCGTCGCGCTGCTGCTCGCCGGGGCGGCCATTGCCATCCGGCGGCGCCATCGATAGAGAGATATAAAGTTATCTTTATATCCTTATCTCCTCATCAAACTCAGGCGGAGTAACCATGCGCCAATCGTATCTGTTCACCAGCGAATCGGTTTCCGAAGGTCATCCGGACAAGGTCGCGGACCAGATCTCCGACGCGATCGTCGATCTGTTCCTGTCCAAGGATCCCGAAGCGCGCATCGCCTGCGAGACGCTGACCACCACTCAGTTGGTCGTGCTGGCCGGCGAGATCCGCTGCAAGGGCGTGTACGAGAACGGCGAGTGGGCGCCGGGCGCCCAGGAGGAGATTGAGGCAACGGTGCGCGAGACCGTGAAGCGCATCGGCTATGAGCAGGATGGCTTCCACTGGAAGACCTTCCGCTTCGAGAATAATTTGCACGGCCAGTCGGTGCAGATTGCACAGGGCGTCGATGCCAGCGGAAACAAGGACGAGGGCGCCGGCGACCAGGGCATCATGTTCGGTTTCGCGTGCGACGAGACGCCCGACCTGATGCCGGCGACGCTGTATTACAGCCACCGCATCCTGCAGCGCATGGCCGACGATCGCCATTCGGGCGCGGCGCCGTTCCTGCAGCCGGACGCCAAGAGCCAGGTCACGCTGCGCTTCGAGAACGGCAAGCCCGTCGCCTGCACCGCCATCGTGGTGTCGACGCAGCATGCCGCCGGCTATGACAAGGGCGACCAGGAAGCCGAGCTTCACGCTTATGTGAAGAAGGTGGTGGCCGACGTGCTGCCGGCCGAGCTGCTTTCAGACGCGACCGTTTATCACATCAACCCGACCGGCAGCTTCGAGATTGGCGGCCCCGATGGCGACGCTGGCCTCACCGGCCGCAAGATCATCGTCGACACCTATGGCGGCGCGAGTCCGCATGGCGGCGGCGCGTTCAGCGGCAAGGATCCGACCAAGGTCGATCGCTCCGCGGCGTACATCACCCGTTATCTGGCGAAGAACATCGTTGCGGCCGGCATCGCTAGCCGCTGCACGATCCAGCTCTCCTATGCGATCGGCATCGCCAAACCGCTGTCGCTCTATGTCGACACGCATGGCACCGGCACCGTTCCCGACGACAAGATCGAGGCGGCGATCGCCAGCATCGACAAGCTGGGCGACCTGACGCCGCGCGGTATCCGCACGCATCTGGGTCTGAACAAGCCGATCTATCAGGTGACTGCGGCCTATGGCCACTTCGGCCGCCAGGCGGAAGGCGGTCAGTTCCCATGGGAAAAGCTGGACCTGGTCGACGATCTGAAGGCGGCGCTCGCCTGATCGACAAGGGGCCGTCAATGAGGGCGGCCCCGTTCTACCGCGCCCTGTAGGGCGGATTAGCTGGGGTGTGCCTCTGCCTCTTCGATCGCGCGATCCTCATCATTTCCCTTGAGGCGACGATCGATCGCGCGCTCGGCAGCGTCGACCGCCATACCGGCGAGTCGATCGGCGACCCAGCCGATCCCGGCGCCCACCGCGACATCACTGGGATAATGCGCGCCGCGGGGTAGCTGAATCGCGGCTACGATCGCCGCGCCGCCGCGTGCTGGGCCCGCGTAACCCGGCGCCGTTTGTGCGATCGCCTCCGCAACGCTGACCGCACCGGCAGTATGCCCGGAGGGGAAGGAATTGAGGTCGGTGTCGTCGCTGCCGCTTCCCGAGCCTGCGTGATGCTGCCCATCCTTAAGCGAGCGGCGGGGGCGAGAGCGATCTATCGCTCGCTTCAGCACTGTCTTTCCCGCCGTGGCGAGAGCATGGGCCAGCAACATGCGCGCGCCGGTGCGGGTCACGTCGCGACGCCGGAGCACGACCCCGACAGCGATTGTCGCGAGCGACAGCACGACGAGCGGCGGCTGATCCGCAACGTCGCTGGCCTTGCCCAGGAAGGCGACCGGCGCCGTATCCGCCGCACGCGCAACATGCCCCACCGTGGCATGTTCTGCCTTGGCGAGTTCGCGCGCCTTCTTTTTCTTCTTTCCCATGATCTGCGCAAAACGATGCGCGGGCCGCTTTGCTCCCGCTGCCGGGGGCGCTATCGCGCCGGCCGATGAACGATCCCGCTACGATCCGCCGGCTCTATGGGCGTGCCCAAGGCCACAAGCTGCGCAAGGGCCAGGCCGCGCTGGTCGAGGAACTGCTGCCGCGCGTGGCCGTGCCGGAAACCGGGCCGCTCGACGCGATGCGCCTGTTCGGCGACGATCGGCCGCTGCGGCTGGAGATCGGCTTTGGCGCCGGCGAGCACCTGGCGGGGCAGGCGGCCGCAGCGCCGGACAGCGGCTTCATCGGCTGCGAGCCGTTCCTGAACGGGGTGGTCGGCGCGCTCGGCCATGTCCGCGATGGCGCGCTGGACAATGTGCGGCTGCACATGGGTGACGCGCTGGACGTGGTGGAGCGGCTCCCCGATCAATCGCTCGAAACCGTATATTTGCTGCACCCGGATCCTTGGCGGAAGGCGCGGCATGCCAAGCGGCGGATGATGAATCACGGCCCGCTTGACCTGATCGCCTCCAAGCTGAAGCCGGGGGCGGAATTCCGCCTGGGCACGGACGATCCCACTTATTGCCGCTGGTCGATGATGATCATGGCGCAGCGCCGCGACTTCACCTGGCTGGCGGAGCGGCCGGCGGATTTCCTTGAGCGGCCAGCCGACTGGCCCGAGACCCGCTACGAGCGCAAGGCGCGCCGGCAGGGTCATGAGGTGTGGTACTTCCGCTACCGCCGCGACTGATCAGCGCGAGGCTCGCTCGCTGCTGCTGCCCCCAGCGCCCGCGCCGGGCACATAAGCGTCGATCAGTGCGCCGACATAGTCCGGGTTGCGCGCGGTCAGGTTCTCATGCGGGCGGCCGGGAGCGTAGATGAAGCCGTGGACGGTGTAGATCGTCCCGCCGAGCCCGTTCGAATCGCGGTACCACACCTTTACGCGGCTCCAGTCGTTCGCTTCGCTGACGTCGAACACGGTCACGTCCTGCTCTGCGTGGCCGCGTGTTCCGCCGACGCGGGACCAATTTGCGTGCGTGAGCATCAGGACGCGGTCCTCGACCACTCGGCTGACCACCGCGACATGCCCCAGCGGAAGGCGCGACTGGCGCGCAAAGGCGATCACGGAACCGACGCGCGGGCGATCGCCACGTTTGTAGCGGCCATCCGCCTGATCCCACCAGGTCCAGGCATCGCCATAGATCTCGATGCCTGACGCCTGGCGCGCGAAGGGCACGCATTGGCCAACATAGTCCAGCAGCGATCGCGCGTGCGCGGGTGAAGCGATGGCACAAACGAACGCTGCGACGAGAGCGAGGGGGGAGCGCTTCATCACGGGCCAAAAACTAGCGTGCGACCGTGTGCGAGAAGTTGCGCGGCATGGTTAACGAAAGGTGGCGCTTGTCTCGTGATGTACGTGTCACCTGCGTAACGATTGCGTTTGCCCTGCGAATTGCGGGTGGCGCTAGAGGATGAAGGCATCGCGCGTCAGCGAATCGACGCCCATGACCATGATGGTGATATCCGCCCGCCCGTCACCATCCACGTCGGCGCTGACGATCGCGCCTGCGGCCGTCGTTTCGTAACGCAACTCGCCAGCTGTGCCGGAGAAAGCGTCCGTCCCCACGAAGCAGAAGGCCTCATCTGCGGCAGTGCGGATGTCGGCATCGATCGGGGAGAGGCCGATCCGACCGCCCTGACGCAGGGAGAAGTCTGTGAGCGTGTCATGATCACCGATCGAATCGGCGCGGAACAGGAACATGTCCGCGCCGCTGCCGCCGGTGAGCAGATCGTCGCCGCTGCCGCCCTCCAGTGTGTCGCGTCCTGCACTGCCCAGAAGGCGATCGGCACCGGCGCCACCGACCAGCATGTCGTCCCCCGTGCCACCTTCCATCCAGTCGGCGCCGTCGCCGCCCTGAAGAGTGTCGTTGCCGCTGTCGCCGTAGAGCTGGTCGTCCCCGGCGCCACCCTGGATCGAATCGTCACCAGCGCCGCCGAACAGGCGGTCCGCCCCGTCCGACCGACCATCCGGTTGTCGAGCACATTGCCGCGCACCGTCAGCTCGCCCGCTCCAAGCCGCACCGTTTCGACATGGGCAGTCAGTGACATTTTTCGCCGACATCCACCGCACTGTGGCGGAACTGTCGAGTGATCGCGTACGGCTGGTCGGCAGCTTCCTTGCGGCTTTCTGAGGCTCGGCGCGGGGACGGAGTACGTAGCGCCACGCCAGGTGCCAGCGCTCGGGCTGAAGCCGCGCCAATCAGGCCGCTGAAGGCGCGGAGAGGTTGCGACGGCCCCGCGGCGTTTTCCGCTGCTGTCGATCTATCATCGCGCTGATTAGTGATCGCTAATCTGCTCCGCGCCGGGCGCTGCCGAGCATGGGGGCGTATCAACACCAAGTCGATCGGGCCGCGCAGAGGCTCTTTTCTCTCAACGCGGGCTGATCGCCGGGTGCCGCGCAGGCCGGCAAGCGGGCGTTTGATCGCAAGCGCGCGCTTGCTTCCGAGAGTGACGGGTGGTCGGCTAATCCCGCCGCCAAGCTGGGCTTCTGTCGGCCCCCCTTGCCTGGGCGAGTTGGCGTCGAAAGGGCTGTCGCCGTTCAGTTAGCGCGCGGCGGATCGAAGGAGCAGCTTTACCGCGAGTTTAGCGACCGTCTGTCTCGCCGCGTGCGTGCGGTCTGCACCGCAATTCTTCGGCATCATGGCCATGTCTCGCTGCGCGCGCAAAACTCAGCGCATCAAGCGGACTTCAGCATGAGCTAAGTGCGGTGGTTAGCGATCGGGCGGCCCGATCGCGACCGGGACAATCGTCTGGGCCGCGTCCCTGACCCTTGTGAAACTGCGCACCCCACCGCACTTCTTACTGTGTGTTCGAGCTCCACGCGACAGGGAAGGGCATACCCGTCCTTCCGTGTCGACATGTCGGAAGGTCTACCAGCTCACTTCGGTTTGACGAACTTCAAGGTGAAGCGGTCGCTCTCGCCAATGGCGGCGTATTTGGCGCGATCGACGTCCTTCAAGGCGAACGTCGGTGGCAGCGTCCAGACGCCGCTCGGGTGACCGTGCGTGTCCTTGGAGTTGGCGTTGATCTCGCTCTCCCCCGCCAGTTTGAAGCCGGCCTGCTCGGCAAGCTGCGTCACGGTGGAGCGCTTTATGTAGCCGCTCTTTTTCTCCAGCGCGGTGTCCATCGCCTCTGGCAGCCGATGATCGGTGATGCCCAGCACACCGCCCGGCTTCAACATGGTGAACAACGCCTTGAAGGTGCGTGCGGCGACCTGCGGATCGTCGTTCATCAGCAAATTGTGCACGTTGCGGAAGGTGAGGACCACGTCGGCGCTGCCGGCAGGAACGGTGCTGGTGCCCGCTGCCGGATCGATGGTGGCGACCGTCGCGGGGCCGAACCACGCCTGCTTGGCGGTCAGCATCTTCTGCGTGCTGTCGACGCCGCGCGGGTTGACCAGCGCGACATAGCGGCCCTTGCCCTTGGTCAGCGGCGCAAGGATTTCCGTGTACCAGCCGCCGCCAGGGCTGAATTCGACGATCGTGTCGGTTGGCTTCACACCGAAGAAGGCGAGCGTTTGCGCAGGACGGCGATATTGGTCGCGCTGGCGGTTGGCGGCACTGCGCTGGGCATCGTTGACCGCGCCGGTGATCGCTGCCGAAGGTTGCGGCGCGGCCGGGCGTGACGATTGGGCGGATACCGCCGCAGCACTGGCAAGCAGAACGGTCGCAATGGCAATGGTGCGCATTATCTTTATCTCTCCCGGGCAAGACCCCGGTGGGGGTGTGGAGGCAAGTGAATGGCAACGCAAGCGGTGCTGTATGGGGTGGCGGCATCATGCGCAGCGGCGGCGGCCGGGGCGGCGTGGGGTGATCGGCGCCGCACGCAGCGGCACGATCCCGATGCGGTCGGCGTGGTCGACTGGCGTACAGTGCAACTGATCGCCATCATCGCAGGGTTGGTCGTGGCAGCCTTTGCGGTGCGAAGCTGACGGCCGTGCTGAAGCGCGCCGGGCTGAGGCACTGGCGCATCCGGCGGCGTTCAGAATTAGGTCCGTTTTAGACCGGCTAAAGCGTCATCTCCGTTCCGGCGCGGTATGTCCCACCCATCTTGGCAGATGAGGATGAGGGATGCGGCGGTTGGTGGGACGCGCGGTGGAAAAGGCGCGGCTTTGGCGCTGGCAACGCGATCCGTTCCGAAGCCTGGCGCTGCGCCGCTGGTTCCGCGAACGCTACCGGGTCGATGTCGGGCTCTACAGCTATGGCTGCTTCGATCCCTGGCGGATGCCAGGGCCACTCGTGATCGGGCGATACTGCTCGATCGCCTAGACGGTCTATTCGGCGCCAATCAATCATCTTGTGACCGGCATCACGACCCATCCCGTGTTGTACGAGCGGCAGTTTGGGGTGGTGGAGGAAGACCGGCATTATGATGCGCCGCAGGTCATCGAGGATGATGTGTGGATCGGCCATCACGCGGTGATTCTGCCGGGGTGCCGGCGGATCGGCCGTGGCAGCATCATCGGTGCGGACTCTGTCGGGACTCGCGACGTGCCGCGCTATGCCATCATCGCGGGCAGTCCGGCTCGGGTGCTGCGCGAACGGTTTTCACCATCGGTCCAGGCGAAGCTGGAGCAAAGCCGTTGGTGGTAGATGGACCTGGCGCAATTGCGTGAGCTGGCGCGGCGCGACCGAGATTTCGTGTTCGATCCGGTACGGAGGGGCGCAGCGGCCAATGTTGCTGGGCTGGCGACCGCGGCATGAGCGCGATGATAGAGGTCAGCGTCATCATTCCGCATTATGATGATCTTGCAGGGCTGGATCGCTGCCTTGCCGCGCTGATGCGGCAGACGATGGCGCGCGATCGCTACGAGATCATCGTCGCCGACAATATGAGCCCGTGCGGTGAAACGGCGGTTCGTGACATCGTGGCGGGGCGGGCGCTGGTGGTGACCGCGGCGGAGCGCGATGCCGGGCCGGCGCGCAACGTGGCGGTCGCCCACTCGCGCCCGGGTGGCTCGAGGCGGGAATGGCGGCGCTGTGGGATCACGACATCGTCGGTGGGCAGGTAGACGTGCTGATCGATAGCCCTGACGGAAAAGCGGGTCGCAGGCCTATCAGGCGGTCTTCGCGTTCCACAATCGCGTTTATATCGAGCGGCAGGGGTTCTCCGTGACGGCCAATCTGTTCTGCCGGCGCAGCGTGTATGCCGCGACGGGGCCGTTTCACGTTGGCACGTCGGAGGATCGCGACTGGTGCGTGCGGGCGGGTGAACGGGGGTTTCGCATTGGCTATGCCGCCGCCGCAGTGGTCGGCCATCCGGCGCGCCCGGACTGGCCGGCCTTGCTGCGCAAATGGCGTCGAATGAACGCGGAGATGTTCGTTTTTTCCCGTCAGCGCCCCGGCGGGCGCGTGCGGTGGCTCGTCGCCAGTGCGGCGATGCCGCTCTCGATCCTGGCACACAGCCCCGTTTGCTGACCAGCCCGGCGTTGAGCGACTGGCGCGAACGGCGGCGCGGGCTGGCGACACTCGCCGGGCTGCGACTGTGGCGATGTGCAGACGGCATGCTGCGGCTGGTCGGCGGCCGCGCATGAGTGCCATTGGCGTCTGCATCGTGTCGTTTCGCGATCCGGCGCTGGTAGCGCGCTGTCTGGCGGCAGTTGCAGAATCGACGTTCACCGATTTCGCGGTGGTGATCTGCGAGAATGGCGGCGCGGCGGCGCGGCGAGCGGTGCAGGAGCAGCTTCCCGCCAAGCTGCCGGGCGGCCAGCCAGTGACGATCGTGCCGCAGGCCGCCAACCTTGGCTATGCCGGCGGGGTCAACGCCTGCATCGCCGAGCGCCCCGATGCGGCGGCCTGGTGGGTGCTCAATCCCGACACGGTCCCGGAGCCCGGCGCTCTTGCCGCGCTGGTCGAGCGGCTGGGCCGCGGCGATTGCGACGCGGTGGGCGGCATCTTGTACCACCCGAACGGCCGGGTGCAGGCCTATGGTGGTCGTTGACATCCGGCGCTGGCCCGCGCCACCTCGATCGGCCTGGGAGAATCGATCGAGGACCCGGTCGACCCGGCTGCGGTCGACCGGCACATGAACTATCTGCTCGGGGCGTGTATGCTGGTCAGCCGATCGTTCGTCCGGACGGCCGGGCCGATGCGCGACGATTACTCCCTTTCCGCCGAAGAGATCGAATGGTGCCTGCGCGCGCAGGCGAGGGGCCTGCGGCTGGGCTTCGCTCCACGGGCGCGGGTCTGCCATGGGCAGGGCGCGATCACGGGATCGGCGGATGCGATCCGGCAGCGGCCGCGGCTGCCGATCTTCCTCGATGAGCGCAACAAGCTTCACGTGGTGCGGGACACCACACCCGTACATCTGCCGATTGCTGCCCTTTCCGCCTTGCTGCTGGGCGCCGCGCGGTTCGCCGCGCGGGGGGCGTGGGCACAGTGGCGTAATGCGCTGGCGGGTTGGTGGGCGGGCATCCGCAACCATCGCGGTGCGCCGGATTGGATCGCCTGACCGCTAACGCTCCAGAGTGCGGAGCTGCGCGTCGGAGACAGCTGAACAAAATATACCGACCGGTATAAATAGTTGTTGACCGACTTTGTGGCCGCCACTATACCGACTGGTACACAACAGCTGCTCTGCCGTCATCAACGAATGACAGCGATCAGCGCCGAGGATGCCTGGCGTGACCCGCCCGGTGATCACGAATTAACAGACTGCCGCTGCATGGCCGCCCCGCGCGGACGTGTGAGGTCGCGCGCCCGTCCGGGCAGAAGGGAAGCATCATGGCCTATATCGCCTTCAACACCATCGACGCGGCGCTGCCGCTGGCACCCCTGGCAGATCCCGTTCCAGCCAGCACCGCGTGGGACACACGCTATGCCGATGATGCCCGCCTCGGGGCGCTGGAATGGTCGGTCATCGCGCTCGCAAGCAATGATCGCCTGTCCTCGTTGCGCGAGCCGGGGCGCCTTTCGGTCGCATTGCGCACGGTGATGAAGCAGAACAACCCGCGACTTGCCGACGAGCGGCTTGAGGCGTTGCGCCGCATGGCGGTGCTTGCCTGGCACCAGAGCTTCCAGGTCGCCGCGAGCGAGCTACGTGCCTTCTTCGATGCCGGTTTCACCCATGGCCAGTATGAAACGATGATGGCGAGCATTGCGGCCGCCCGTGCGCAGGAGCGCCGCCGCCGTTGATGCATCCGCCAGCCGCCTCGTGCGTTGGGAATAACGCTTGAGAGGGCTGCCACTACCGCGCGGGGCAGATCACAAGTCCTGCTGATGACGCAGAAAGTAAACGACGCCGGACGAGATCGATGAAGCTCGTCCGGTGTAAGTCATGCGACAGGTTAAACTGATCTGCATCAATAATAGATCGACTTTGTCGATCGCTGACGAGGTCCATGTCTGCGTTTCGCGTTGCGCCTATACCATTTCCGCTGCCCGGGGCGCCGGCAAGTTTTTGAATTGATCGGTTTTCAGCCGGAACGCGCTGGCTGTTGAACTCGTTAAGGCCGCAATTCCTCAGGAGGATGCAATGGCCGATACGATCGACCCGGCGCGTGCCGACGACGCGCCGCTTTCCACATCGAAACACCGCGGCGCGGCCGTCGAGGCCGCCGGTGCCACGACCCTTTCACCCCCGGCGGACGGCAATGCCGACACGCTGATCGGGCGCACCGTTACCATCCGCCGCCCGCGTGCCGAGCTGTTCGCCTTCTGGCGCGACTTCACGAACCTTCCGAGCGTGCTCGAGAATGTCGAACGGATCGAGGTGTTGGACGACCGCCGCACGCATTGGACCGTAACGGCGCCAGGCGGGAACTCCGTCGAATGGGTCGCCAGGATCACCGATGAGAAGGAGGGCGAATATATCGCCTGGGCGTCCGAGGAGGGCGCCGACGTGCCGAATAGCGGGCGCATCGATTTCCGCGACGCGCAGGGTGATCGCGGGACGATCGTCACCGCGACGATCCTGTATGATCCGCCCGCCGGGCTGATTGGCAAGGTCATCGCCAAGATGTTTCAGCGTGAGCCCGCGATCCAGGCGCGGCGCGACCTGCGCCGATTCAAGCAGCTGATGGAAACGGGCGAAATCGCCACCGGCGCGCGCAACCGCCGCCTTCTGGACGAGGGGAAGAACTGATGCGAGCACTGGCCTGGCACGGCAAGCATGACGTGCGCGTCGACACCGTCGACGATCCCGAGATCCTGAATCCGCGCGATTCGATCATCAAGATCACCTCGACCGCGATCTGCGGGTCCGATCTTCACCTCTACGACGGCTACATTCCCACGATGCAGTCGGGCGACATCCTGGGCCATGAATTCATGGGCGAGGTGGTCGAGACCGGCCCCAAGTCGACGCTGAAGAAGGGGCAGCGCGTAGTCGTGCCGTTCACCATCTCGTGCGGTGCCTGCTATCACTGCAGCAAGCACCAATATTCCGCCTGTGACAACGGATTGCCGGCCGACAACCAGGATCTGGGGCAGGAAATGTACGGCCAGCCGATGGCCGGCCTGTTCGGCTACAGCCACCTGACCGGCGGCTATTCGGGCGGCCAGGCGGAATATGTCCGCGTGCCGTTCAGCGACGTCGGGCCGATCGTTGTCCCCGATGGCGTTTCGGATGAGAAGGTGCTGTTCCTTTCCGACATTCTGCCCACCGGATGGATGGCAGCCGAAAATGCCGAAATCGAGCCGGGCGATACCGTCGCGGTGTGGGGCTGCGGCCCGGTCGGACTGTTCGCTGTCCAGTCCGCCTTCCTGATGGGCGCGGCGCGGGTGATCGCGATTGATCACTTCCCCCGCCGTCTGGAACTGGCGAAGAAGTTCGGCGCCGAGACGATCAACTTCGAGGAAAGCGCCACTTATGAGGCGCTGATGGAGATGACCGGCGGCATCGGCCCGGATGCCTGTATCGATTCCGTTGGCCTGGAAGCGCACGGCCTGTTCGTCGACAATGTGATCGACCAGATAAAGGCATCGACGTTCCTAGGTACCGATCGGCCGCACTCGATCCGCCAGGCGATTCTCGCCTGTCGCAAGGGTGGGCGGGTTTCGATGCCGGCGGTCTATGGCGGCTTTGTCGATAAATTTCCGCTCGGCGCGTTCATGGAAAAGGGCCTGACGCTCAAGACCGGCCAGACGCACGTCCAGCATTATATGCCGGGGTTGCTGAACGCGATCATGGAAGAGAAGATCGATACGACCTTCCTGATCAGCCACACCTTGCCGCTGGAAAACGCACCGGACGGTTACCGCATCTTCCACGACAAGCAGAATGAAGTGACCAAGGTGGTGTTGAAGCCAGGCCTTGAGCGCATCGAAGTCGATCTTTGAGGAGAGGCCCAATGGCTAATAAGCTCGCCCTTGTTACCGGCGCCTCTACGGGCATCGGCTTCGAACTGGCCACGCTCGCGGCGCGCGAAGACTATGACCTGATTGTCGTCGCCGACGAACAGCTGATCCAGGCTGCCGCCAACGATTTCCAGCAGTTTGGCACCAATGTCGTTGCGGTGGAGGCTGACCTGTCCACCATCGAGGGCGTCGATACGACGCTCGCGGCGGCGGCGGGGCGGCAGATCGATCTGGTCTGCGCCAATGCCGGGATCAGCAAGGGCGGGCCGTTCCTCGACGAAAGCGTCGAGGATTGGTGCCATTCTATCGACACCAATGTCACCGGCACCGTCTATCTGCTGCAAAAGACGCTGCGTGACATGGTAGCGCGCGGATCGGGGAAGATCCTGGTGACCGGGTCCATCGTCGGCTACATTCCGGGCAGCTTCAACGCGATCTACAATGCGACAAAGGCGTTCATCGACAATTTCACCGAGGCGCTGCGCAACGAGATCAAGGATGTGGAGGGCGTGACGCTCACCACGTTGATGCCGGGCCCGGTCGATACAGAGTTCTTCGCCCGCGCCGACATGCTCGACACGTCCGTCGGGCAGAGCGAGAACAAGTCCGACCCGGTCGATGTGGCAAAGGACGGATGGGATGCGCTTATGGCGGGCAAGGGGCACATTGTGTCTGGCCTGAAGAACAAGATCCAGGTGCTGGGCGCCGGCGTCGTCCCGCAATCGGTTCTGGCTGAACGGCACCGCGCCATGGCGGAACCGGGATCGGGCAAGGAGTAAGCGCTGCCCGCTGACGCGCGCGCGTTGGTCTAGAGCGCCGCGATCCTGGCCTGAAGCCGGGCCACGATCGCGGCCACCAACGATGCATCGATCGCGGTCCATCCACCGAAATCCAGCGCGACACGCCGCGCTGTGGTGAAGGCGGAAAAGCTGGACAGAAGCAGCAGCGCCTCCAGCCGATCGGCCTCACTGGCTTCGGCGCGCCCGCCGATCGCCGCCACTAGCCCGGCGACGAGCGCCAGCCCCGGTTTCCACAGATCGCGATAGAGCAGGTCGTGCGCCGGCCCGGTATCGTTCATTTCGCGCATCATGAACGTCACCCAGCTGTCGTCATCGGCGGCGTCCAGCAACATGCCAGCGAGCAGGGTGACGACTTGCTGCAGGGCCGCGCGGGCGACATCCGGCGGCACCGGCATGCTGGCGTAAATCGTCTCCACCCCCGTCTGCATCCGGCTGCGATAGCGCTCCACCACATGTTCGGCGCAGGCGCGGTACAGCCCTTCCTTGCTACCGAAATGATAGGTGATGGCGGGCAGCGCGATGCCGGTGCTGGCGGCAATGTCGCGCGTGCTCGCCCCATCGAAGCCGTGCCTGCTGAACAGCGATAGCGCGGCATTGATCAGCCGCTGCCGCGTCTCTGCGCTGCTCCGATACGGGCCACGGGGCGCCCGGGCGCGCGGCGATGATCCACTGCTCACCAGTCACCCATAATGCGCTCTGCGCTTGCGCGACAGCCTGCCTTGTCGTACCAAATCCTATCGAATGATCGGAATTATCCCATGGCTGCAACTGATCCCGGCTATCAGGTCGATTATGCCCGCCCGGTGGGCGAGGCGTCGCTCGTGCCGCCGACCTCGCCGCAATGGCGCGTGTTCAAGAATCCGGTTGCGATCGCGATTGGCGGAGTGGCGGCAGTGCTGCTGGAATTTGCCGATGCGCGGATACGATCGGGCGTGTGGGATCATTCGACGTACAAGGTCGATCCGATCGGCCGGTCGAAACGTACCGGCGTTGCTGCGATGGCCGGCGTGTTCGGCCCCGCCAGCACCGCGCGGCGGATCATCGGCGGGGTCAACCGGATGCATCGCAAGGTAACGGGGGAGACGCCCACTGGAGAGGCGTACCGTGCGCTGGACCCCGATCTGCTCGACTGGGTGAGTGCGACCGCGGCCTACGGCTTTTTGGAGGCGTATCATCGTTTTGTCGCGCCGCTGAGCGAGGCGGAGCGGCGCGACTATTATCGCGATGGTGAACCAGTGGTGCGCTTGTACGGCGTGGAGAATCCGCTCACCAGCGATGCCGATTTCTTCGCCATGCTGGATCATCTGCTTCCTAGGTTCGAGGCGCATCCGATCAACCTGGAATTCCTGGCGATCATCCAGTCGGGCAAGGCCGCGCCTGCGGTGCCACGCTTCCTGCATCGCGCGCTCGCCCGTGCCGCGGTGTCGCTGCTGCCTGACGAGGTACGCCGGCGGCTGGAGTTGGGCGCGGCGTTTGATCTTACCCGTGCCGACCGACTGATGCTGCGCCCGGCCGGCAGGCTGGCGGATCGCGTGCGCGATCGTCGCTCGCCTGCCTGGCAGGCGGCGCAGCGGCTTGGGCTGCCGGGCGATTTTGCGTGGCTCTCGTCCGCCGCCCAGAAACGGATGCTGGGTCAGCACGCGGTGGCGCAGGGCGCCGTTCCAGCGACCTGACAGAGGTGTCAGGCGCTGCGTTCGCAGGCGCTGCTAGTAGAACGGAATCTAGATGCCCGAATAACGGGCGCAGACTTTGGATCGGGGAGAGGGTCAATGACCGCAACAGGTCGCACGCGGCGTGCAATGTATCTGGGCGCCAGCATTCTGGCGGTAGTGGCGGCGGGGAGCGCACAGGCGCAGGACGCTGCGCCCACAACCACCACCGAACCGGCAGCACCCGCCCAGGCAGAGGCGCCGGCCACTGGCCAGCAGCCCGCACGCGCCAACGATGCCGCGCTCAGCGACATCGTGGTGACAGCGCAGCGGCGCGCGGAATCGATCAACCGCGTCGGCATTTCGGTCCAGGCGCTCGAATCTGAGACGTTGCAGGAACTGCGCGTCCAGAACGTTCGCGATCTGACCGCCGTCGTTCCCAGCTTCACCGTGGCGCAAAGCTACCAGGGCGTGCCGACCTACACGCTGCGCGGCATCGGCTTCAATTCGATCAACCTGTCGGCGCAATCGACCGTCGGCACCTATGTCGATGAAGTCGCCTATGCCTATCCGATCATGAACACCGGCCCGCTGATCGATATCGAGCGGGTCGAGGTGCTGAAGGGCCCGCAGGGCACGCTCTATGGTCGTAACACGACCGCAGGCCTCATCAACTTCGTCACCGGCAAGCCGAGCGAGGATGCGTCGGGCGCGATGTCGGTCGACATCGGCAATTACGAGACGTTCAACGTCGGCGGCTATGTCACTGGCCCGATCGCGGAAGGGATCCAGGGTCGTATCGGCTACCGCGTCGACCTCAGCAACGACGGCTGGCAGATCAGCAACAGCCGACCGGACGAGCGGCTGGGCCGCGTGAAGCGTTATGGCGTTCGTGGTTCGTTGGCACTTCAGCCCGGCCCGTTCGAGATCGACCTTTCGGCAACCTATTGGGTCAACAAGTCGGACACGGTGGTCGGCCAGGCGATCGGGTTCACGCCGGCGACGACGCCAGGCAGCGGTGGCGCGGCGAGCAACTTCAACGCACCGGGCGCGGCCGCCTATATCGCCGCCAATCGCCCGAGCAGTGGCAGCCAGGCGGATTGGGCACCCTATGCCCGCCGGTCGGCCGACATCGGGCGCGGCGCGGGGTTGAAGGGTCCGCTGGCGGAGGACAATTACTTCCTCGGCCTGAAGGCGCGCGTGCAGCTCGACTTGTCCGAGAACATCCGCGCGATCTCGCTCACCGGCTATAACGAATATGATCGCCAGGCGACGTTCGACTGGTCCGGCATCCCCGCCGAAGTGCTGATTCAGGAAGCCGACGGCCACATCGAAAGCTTCGCGCAGGAGCTTCGCGTCGAAGGTGATGGGCCGGGCTACAACTGGCTGGTCGGTGGCTATTACGCCAAGGACAAGATCCGCGACACCAACCGGACGCTGCTGGGCCAGAACGCCAATTCGGCGCTGCTGCGTTTCGCCAGTTCGCAGCTGGTCAACACGCCGATCAACACCTTTGGCTACACGCTGGCCGATGCCGCCACCACCTTCCGCACCTATCGTGACGAAGGCGCGTTTGACACCACCACCTGGAGCATCTTCGCCAATGGCGACTATGCCTTCTCCGATCTCATCAAGCTGACGCTGGGCGCGCGCTACACGCAGGATCTGCAGAAGTTCACTGGCTGCTCGCGCGATTTCAACGGCAGCATGGTGACCAACATCAACCTGTTCAACCGCGGCCTCTACCAGCAGCTGTTCAACCCGACGCTGCCGCTCGCCGCGCCGATCGGGATCAACGAGTGCAACACCTTCAACCCCGCGACCAACAGCTTCGGGATCGTCAACTCGCGGCTGGATGAGGACAATTTCGCCTGGCGCGGCTCGATCGACGTGACGCCAAATGCGACCACGCTGTTCTATGCTTCGATCTCGCGCGGATATAAATCGGGCACCTCGCCGATCAACGCGGCCAGCAACGCGGCGCAGAACCTTCCGGCCCGGCAGGAGCAGCTGACCGCTTATGAAATCGGCGCAAAGCTCGGCTTCCTCGACCGCCGCGTGCAGCTGAACGTCGCTGGCTTCTATTACGATTACAAGGACAAGCAGATCAGCGCCTATTTCGCTGATCCGATCTACACCGCGCTGGCCCGTCTTGATAACATCCCGAAATCCGAGGCCTATGGCATCGAAGGCGAGCTGACAGTCCGGCCGGTGCGCCCATTGACGCTGGTTGCCAACGCGTTGTGGCTGAAGACGCGGATCAACGGCTATATCGGCACCAACGCCGCCGGCCGGCCGCAGGATTTCGACGGCGCACGGTTCATCTACAGCCCGGAATGGACGGTGTCGGGTACGGCGCTGTTCGACCAGCCGGTCAACGACAACGTCAGCTTCACCGCCAATGCGAACGTCCGCTGGCAATCGCGCCAGACGACGATCTTCGAATACAACCCGCTGTACGACATCAAGCCCTATGCCGTCGTCAACGCCGGTTTCGGCGTGAAGGCAGCGGATGAAAGCTGGGCGCTGAACGTCTGGGGCCGCAACCTCTTCGACGAATATTACTGGAATGCCGTGGCCAGCAACGCCAACATCGTCGTTCGCTTCCCCGGCCAGGTGCGCACTTATGGTGCAACGGCAACCTTCCGGTTCTGAGGCGATGAGAGAGGAGCGGGAGAGGGCATGACGAACTTGCCGCCGACATTCGGGGAAGCGCTGGCGCGTCATGCGGCGGAGCGGCCGCAGCAGGTGGCGCTGCGGTTCGAGGATCGGGTGACCGATTATGCGCCCTTCGACGCGCATGTGTCGCAGATCGCCAACGGCCTCCTCGCCATGGGGCTCAACCATGGTGATCGCGTCGCCTATGTCGGCAAGAACAGCGACTGGGCGGTGGAACTGGCGCTGGGCACCGCCCGGGCGGGCATGGTGCTGGTGCCGATCATCTGGCGGCTTGCCCCGGCCGAGGTCGACGGCATCCTGGCCGATTCCGGGTCGCAATTGCTGTTCGTCGAGCCTGCCTTCTCCCGCGACTTCGCAGTGGGCCAGGTCGTCGTCATGGACGATGGGTTCGCTCGCTGGCGCGATGCCCAAAGCCCCGTGGCGCCGGCAGTGACCGTCACCGAGCATGACGTGGTGCTGCAGCTTTACACCTCGGGCACGACCGGCGCGCCCAAGGGCGTCATGCTGAGCCACGCCAATGGTATTCGGCAGCGGCAGAAGCAGATCGATGCACGGATCGACTGGCTGCTTGCCGATCCGGGCGACACGACGATCATCGCCATGCCCTATGGCCATATCGGTGGCGTCGGCGTCGCGCTGGGCGCGGTGAACAGCGGGCAGGAGCTGATCATCCATGCCGAATATGACGCGGCCAACGTCATGGACGCGATCGCCGAACATCGCGTGCGGCGGCTGTTTCTCGTTCCCGCCGCAATCGGCCTGATGCTTCAGCATTCCAAGGCGGCGACGGCCGATTTCTCCTCGATCGAGACGCTGTCCTACGGCGCCAGTCCGATCCCGCTGCCCTTGTTACAGCAGGCGGTGCAACGGATCGGATGCGGCTTCGTCCAGGTCTATGGCATGACGGAAACCTGGGGGTCGATCGTGGCGCTGCCACCCGAGGATCATCTGCCTGGCCGAGAGGACAAGATGACCGCCGCGGGCAAGGCGCTGCCCGGTGTCGAACTGAAGATCATCGACGAGGACGGCAACACGCTGCCCCCGGGCGAGATCGGCGAAGTCGCGATCCGCAGTTCGAACAACACCCGCGGTTATTGGAACAAGCCGGAGGAAAGCGCCAAGGCGCTGATCGGCGATGGCTGGCTGCGCACGGGCGATGCCGGCATCCTGGACGAGCACGGCTATCTCTTCATCCAGGATCGCATCAAGGACATGATCATCACCGGCGCGGAGAACGTTTATCCGGCCGAGGTGGAAAGCGCGATCTATGGCCATCCGGCGGTGGCCGATGTCGCCGTGATCGGCGTGCCTGATCCCAAATGGGGCGAGGCGGTGAAGGCGATCGTCGTGCTGAAGCCGGGCGCCGACTGCGATCCCGCCGCGATCATCACTCATGCGCGTGAGCGGATCGCGGGCTTCAAATGTCCCAAGAGCGTCGATTTCATCGAGGCGCTGCCGCGCAATCCATCGGGCAAGATCCTGCGGCGAACGCTGCGAGAGCCCTTCTGGGCCGGTCACGAACGGAGAGTGAATTGACGAGCTTCGCGCGCACCGACGAACAGCGGATGCTGGCCGAAACGCTGGACGCCGCGCTAGCGAATGGCGCCGACTGGCAGGCGGCAGTGATCGACACCGGCCTTGCTGAGCTAGGCATTGCGGCGGACGAGGAGGGGCTTGGCACCGACCTTCGCGATGCTGCGGTGGTGGCAGCGGCGTTCGGCCGGGCGAATGTCGATCTGCCCTGGTCCGAACATTGGGTTGCGACGCGGCTTGGTGCGCGGGAGGGGGGTAGCCCGCGCGCTGACGCCAGCGCCGCGGCGCTCGCGCGTGCAAGGGAGCAGCGCGAGCGCCAATGGGCCGAGGACGCGCTGACCGTCCTTCACTGTGCGGAGATCGTGGGCCTGTGCCGCACGATGCTGCGCGACGCAGCGACCTTTTCAAAGGAACGGCGGCAGTTCGGCGTGGCGATCGCCAGCTTCCAGGCGCTACGGCATCGCATGGCCGACATGGCGATGATCGTCGAACAGGCGGATGCGATCACCGGTGCCGCGATCGACGCCGTCGAGGGTGGCGACGACGCTGTACGGGCACGTGCCGTCTCCGCGGCGCGGGTGGTGTGCGACGATGCGGCTCGGCTGGTCGGTGAAGGCGCGGTGCAGATCCATGGTGCGATGGGGCTGACGGCCGAACTGCGCCTCGGCGGCTATTTCCGCCGCGCACGGACGCTGGCGCAGGGCGACGGCACAGCGCGCCATCACCTGCGGCGCTACGCCGCCTGACGAAGATGGCGGCCGTTGGCTAGCGGGCGTTCGGCTGCCGCGCCGACGCCCACCACGTCCAGCCCGTGACCCCGCCGCTCGCAGCGCCCATGCCGGCAAGCCAATAGCCGTCGTACACGTCGATGACGAAGACGATCATGGCCGCGAGCGCCGCGCCGGCGATGATGCCGACCCCGGCATAGGCCAGTGCGCTTTCACGCGCATGGCGCGTCAGCCATGCGGTCAGCGGCAACCCGATCAGCACCGCGCCGCCCGCCACGATCGGCACGGCGACCAGAAGCGGCATGATCGCCAGGAACAAAGACAATGGAATGTCGCTGAGGCGTTCAATCCGGATCAGCCCAAACAGGCCGAACATCATGGAGACGATCAGGAAGGGCGCCGCCCCAATTAGCGCACCCGCCAGCACCGATTTGGCAAACGCCCGTAACATGCCCCACTACAACAGCTGCGGGGCGAAACGGCAAGACGCACTGGCGTAATGGACAATCAGACCCAGCATCGCGCACTGTGTTGTGAACCCAGGGCAAGCAGGGGAGGAGCGACATGCCGGTTGAGGCGCTCGACCACGTCCAGATCGCGATGCCGCCCGGCGGGGAGGCGGCGGCGCACAGCTTTTATGCCGGTCTTCTCGGGATTCCCGAGCTCCCGAAGCCGGCCAATCTGGCGGCGCGCGGCGGCTGCTGGTTCGAGCGCGGCGCGCTGAAGGTGCATCTGGGACTCGAGCCGGATTTCCGACCTGCCCGCAAGGCGCATCCGGCGTTCCTCGTCACCGATCTGGCGGCGCTTGTTGCCGCTCTCGCCGCGGACGGGTTCGCGGCGGTCGAGGACGAGCCCCTGGCAGGATACGTCCGCCGCTATGTCGCGGACCCGTTCGGCAACCGCATCGAGCTGCTCGAACGCTGCTAAGCCGCCACCGCGCCGATTGTTTGGCGCGTCAGGCCGCCTGGTCCACCACCACCCGCGCGATCAGATCGCGCTGGATTTCGTTCGATCCGGCGTAGATGCTCGCCGCCCGATTGTTCAAATACTTCGGCATCGCGATGGCGATTGCATCGGGCGCATCCTCGATCGGGCCGTCCCATCCGGCGGCGATCTCCAGCGCCAAAAGGTCGATGCGTTGCGAGGCTTCGGTCCCAAGCACCTTCAGCATTGACGGGCGCACGGCGTCCGCCGGCCCGCCACCCTCGAGGCCCGCCAGTTCGATCGCGCGCAACGCCTCCACCGCAATCGCCTCCCGCGCCAGCCGCTCGCGATTGCCTTCGTGGCTGAGCCAGCCGGCCGTCTCGGCCGCCTCGCGTACCATGTCGAGCGTCGCGGCAAGGCCCGGCGCATAGCGGCCGGAGCGCTCGAACGTCAGCAGGTGCTTTGCCACAGTCCAGCCGTCATTCTCCTCGCCCAGCCTGCCGCTAACCGGCACGCGGACGTCGTCGAAGAACACCTGGTTGAACTCATGCTCGCCCGCTAGCGTATGGATTGGCGAGACGGTGATGCCGGGCGTGTTCATCTCCAGCAGGAGGAAGGTGATTCCGGTCTGCGGCCGCCCCTCCGTGCTGGTACGCACCAGGCAGAACATGCGATTGGCGAAATGTGCGTGCGTGGTCCAGATCTTGGAGCCGTTCAGCACATAATCGTCGCCGTCGCGTACCGCACGCAGCTTCAGCGAAGCAAGGTCGGAGCCCGAGCCGGGTTCCGAATAGCCTTGGCACCAGCGATCCTCGCCGGAGAGTATGCGTGGCAGCAGCGTCGCCTTCTGCTCCGGCGAGCCATAATGCATGATGACCGGCGCCACCATCTTCAGCCCCATCGGCGACAGGCCCGGTGCATGGGCGCGGGCATATTCCTCCGCCCAGATGTAGCGCTGGATCTCGTTCCAGCCGGTGCCGCCATATTCGACCGGCCAATCCGGCGCGGCCCAGCCTTGCGCGTGCAGGATCCGCTGCCACGCATCGGCAACCTCGGGATGCAGGAACACGCTGGTCCCGCGCCGTGCGCCGCGCCGCAGCTCGGGCGTCAGCTTCTCGGACAGAAAGGTGCGCACCTCGTCACGAAAGGCGCGCGCGTCTGCGCTGTTCAGGCTCTCCATGCCGGCCACCGTGCGCTGACCGGCGCGGCCATGCACCTGACGCTCCTGTCAGGGCGACGGCGCCGCGCTCAGGCGTGCGGGCCGAGGAAGCCGTGGCCGGTCGCGATCTGGATCATCCGCGCGCGCGTCGTGGCGCCCAGCTTTTCCGCCGCGTTGCGCAGGTGGAAGCGGACGGTCGAGACCGAGAGCGACAGGATGGTGCCAATCTCGGCATTGGTCTTCCCCGCCGCCGCCCAGCGCACGCATTGCGCCTCGCGCGCGGACAATTGCCCTGGCGGCGTCCGCACGCGGCGCATGGTCAGTTCGGTGTGCGCCGCCAGCAGGCGATAGGCGAGCGCGAACATCGGCTCGGCCCAGGTGGCGAAGATCGCCGGCATGTCGACCGGTGCGGTCGCGACCCACAGCACAGTTCCCACCTGTCCCCCGGCCAGGTGAACGGGCGCGATCACCGCGCCGGTGAAGCCGAACTCCTGCGTCACCCGCGAACAATCGATCGCATCGAGCAGGCCGGTCGGGCGCCACGAACCCAGCCGTCCGTCGGCATACCAGATCGGCTCGGCAAAGATGCGCGCGGCGTGGAGAAAGCTTGATCGCAGCGCCAGGCTGCGGTTGCGCCAATAGGTGTCGGTCACACACACCCATGGCATCCGTTCGGCATAGGCGCGGCCGTCGCGGTCGGCCATCGGCACGGGATCGCCCAGGTCGCTCTGCGCCGCGAGATAGGGCAGCCCGGCGCGCTCGCCGAGCGCCACTGCCTCGGCGGCGAGCGCGTCCACATCCTCCCACGACAAGGCTGCCGATCGATCCGACTGCATGTGCGCTCCCGCTCCCTGCCGCTGCGCTAGCCGCCCGCCGGGATGCGGACAAGGGCGGGTCTTGCGCTCGATCGCGGATCACGCGATGTAAGGGCATAACTATAGTTATGGTACGGAGGGGAAAGCCATGAGCCAGGATTATTCCGGCAAGCACGTGTTCGTCGCGGGTGCATCCAGCGGCATCAATCTGGAGATCGCACACAGCTTCGCGCGTGCTGGCGCGAAGGTGACGGTGCTGAGCCGCAGCGCCGACAAGATCGAGGCCGCGGCGCAGGGTATCCGTGACGCCGGCGCTGAGGCGCTGGGGATCGCATGCGACGTGCGCGACTATGAAGGGCTGGAGGCAGCCTATGCGCAGGCGACGGCGAAGTTCGGCCCGGTCGACGTTCTGATCTCCGGCGCCGCGGGCAATTTCCTCGCGCCTGCGGTGAAGCTGTCGGCCAATGCGTTCAAGACCGTGGTCGACATCGACCTGTTGGGCACGTTCAACGTGTTTCGCGCGAGCTACGATCACCTGACGAAGCCGGGCGCCTCGCTGATCGCGATCACTGCGGGGCAGGCGGTGCATCCCTCGGCGTTCCAGATCCACGCCTGCGCTGCGAAGGCAGGCGTCAACATGGTGACGAAGTGCCTGGCGCTCGAATGGGGCCCTGCCGGTATCCGCGTGAACGGCATTTCGCCGGGGCCGATCGGTGATACCGAGGGGATGAAGCGGCTCGGCGGCGATCCGGCGCGCGAGGCGCAGATCAAGGGCCGATTGGCGCTTCGCGACTATGGCACCAAGGCGGACGTCGCCGAAGCCGCGCTGTGGCTGTCCAGCCCGGCGGCGAAATATGTCACCGGCGCGATCCTGAACGTCGATGGTGGCAGCGACCTGGGTGACGCCGGCGCCAACGCGCTCGGCTGAGCAGAACCTTCACCGGCCGTTTCCGCATCGGCGGGCGGCCGGCAGGTCGGTCAATCACGTCGCGCGGTGATGCCCAGATCGGCAGGGCCGAAAGCGTCCGGCAGCAATTCGGACAAGCGATAGCTGGTCAGCGCATCGCCTTGCGCCCCCGCGCAATGCACGCGGACATCGCGACCGCCGATCTGCGCCGCCTCGTTGATCACCTGTCGGCAGCGTCCGCACGGGCGCACCACATCGGTGCCAGCAATTGCGCCGTCGCGGATCATGCCGCCGACCACGCCGATCGCGACGACATCCGCGAGGCGGCCCTGCGCATTGACCGTGGCGATCGCAACCGTTTCAGCGCACAGCGACAGGCCGTAGCTGGCGTTCTCGAAATTGGCGCCGCTCACCACCCGTCCGTCTGACAGCAGAACCGCGGCGCCGACGCCGAAGTTGGAATAAGGCGCGTGCGCGTGAAGCGCGGCGGCGCGTGCCAGGTCGATCAGGGTGCTTGCTTCGTCGTTCATGATGCTGCCACGTTCCAGTTCACGGGACCGTCGATACCGTCGATCCGCCGTATGTCGCTCGCCCGCCACATGCGCCACGGCCGAGCAGCGTAATCGGGCATGAAGAAAAATCCGCTCGCCCATACCGGGCGTGGCAGCGCGCTGGCGAGGTCATAATCGCGTTCGAACGCGCGCGATACGCGCAGCAGCACGGGTTTCCCTGTATGCGCCTCTATCAACGCGGCGGCGCTGCGCACGTCCTCGATCAGTGTCGCGGGATCAGGGCGGGAAGTGCAGTCTTCCGAATAGTCGAAATCGATCGCCGCGGGCAGCGCGTCGTCGGTTCGCGGAACGACCGTGTTGAACGCATTGGCCTGGTCGATCGCCGGATCGCACAGCGACCAGCGATGTACCGCGCCGCGCCGCATCCCGGCGTTGGCGATGCCATCCCAATTCTCGCCGAACCGCTGGTCGCGCCGCGTCGCCCCATGGGTGGCGGTGGCATAAGCGAAATCGGCGCCGCCCCCGGCAACGACCTTCCATTCGACGGCGCCGTTGGTGTCGCTGACGTCGACGCCCTGCACGGCATAGTCTGCAACCGACGGGTGCCATTGCACCGCCGCGCGCCATGCGAAGAGGGCGCCGACGACAAGCACGCCGACGAGCAGCAGGAAACGCCTCAACCGAAACACGACATTTAACCTTTGATGTGAAGCACGCAGATCAGCGTGAACAGCCGGCGTGCGGTATCGAAATCGAGCTCTATCTTGCCCGCCAGACGATCCTTCAGCAACTCCGCCGCTTCGTTGTGAATCCCGCGACGGGCCATATCGATGGTTTCGATCTGCTGCGGCGTCGACTGGCGGATGGCCTGAAAATAGCTGTCGCAGATCGCGAAATAATCCCGGATCGGACGGCGGAAACGCGCCATTCCCAGGATGTGCGCCTCCAGCGGGCTGCCATCCTCACGCTTGATCTGAAGGATCAGCCGGCCTTCCTCCACCGACAGGGCCAGCTTGTAGGGGCCGGCATAGCCATCGGGGTGCTGCTTTTGCGGAGCGAAATAATTGCCCTCGATCAAATCGAAGATCGCGATCCGCCGTTCCTGCTCGATATCGGCCGATCGCCACAGGATCGTGCGTTCGTCCAATTCGATATCGATGATCCGCGGATCGGCCATCGGGATGCGATACTGGCCAACGGCGGCCCCGACAATCTCGCCTGCGACAATCTCGTCCACAGGATTGTGCGTCCCGCCGGTTCCCGCGTGCACCGATCCGGGGTAGACGCAGACGCCTGATGGCGACTCTGGCATTCCCCAACCCGGCTCCGGCCGAACCTATTCAGCTGCCCCGCAACGTCGAGGCGGAGGCCGCGCTGCTCGGCGCGATGATGATCGACAATCGGCTCGCCGACGACATTGTCGACCGGATCGAGCCGGCGCATTTCTTCGAACCCGTTCACGGCCGCATCTTCGCTGCGATCAAGACGCTGCGCTCCAACGACATGCTGGCGACACCGGTCACGCTGCGGCCGATGTTCGATGCGGACGAGGGGATGCGTGAACTCGGCGGCCCGGCGTATCTCGCCCAGCTGACGGGATCAGGCGCCGGCCTGATCGGCGCGCGCCAGTTCGCGCAGCAGATTTACGATCTCGCCATGCTCCGCTCGCTGGTTACGGTCGGGCGTACGCTTGTCGAACGCGCGATCGACACCTCGGAGGAGGTTAACCCGCGCGCCCAGATCGAGCTGGCCGAGGAGGAATTGTTCAAGGTCGCCGCCGACGGCACGACCGAAAATGCGATCAAGAGCTTTGCGCAGGCGACCAAGGTCGCGCTGAAGATGGCCGAGACCGCGCTCAATTCGGGCGGCAAGGTTTCAGGCATCACCACCGGTTTCGACACGGTGAACGCCCGCATCGGCGGCATGCACCGGTCCGACTTGATGATCCTCGCCGGCCGTCCGGGCATGGGCAAGACGTCGCTGGCGACCAACATCGCCTTCAACGCCGCCCAGCGTTGGATGATGGACATGAAAGCCGGCATCGCGCCTAGCGAGTCGATCGGCGCAAAGGTCGCGTTCTTCAGCCTGGAAATGTCCGCCGACCAGCTGGCCACGCGTATCCTGGCCGAACAAGCGCGCATCACTTCTGAAAAGCTGCGCCGCGGCGACATCAGCCGCGCCGAGTTCCACCAGCTTGCCGCCGCCGCCGCCGATCTCGAAACGCTGCCGCTGTTCATCGACGACACTGGCGGCCTGTCGATCAGCGCGCTTCACACGCGCGTCCGCCGGCTGCAGCGCCGCCACAACAACGAGATCGGCCTTGTCATCGTCGATTACCTTCAGCTCCTTTCGGGCAGCGGCAAGGCGAGCGACGGCAACCGCGTGCAGGAAATCTCGGAAATCAGCCGCGGCCTGAAGACGCTGGCGAAGGATCTCCACGTCCCCGTGCTCGCATTGTCGCAGCTCAGCCGTGCGGTCGAACAGCGCGAGGACAAGCGCCCGCAGCTTTCCGACCTTCGCGAATCCGGCTCGATCGAGCAGGACGCCGACATGGTGTGGTTCGTGTTCCGTGAGGATTATTACGTCGCGGCGAAGGAGCCCAAGCGCCCTAGCGAGGGCGACGCGACGAAGATCTTCGAGGATCACGCGCAATGGGCAAGCGACATGGAGCGCGTGTACGGCCTTGCCGAACTGATCATCGCCAAGCAGCGTCACGGCGCAACCGGCAAGGTGACGATGAAGTTTGACCCCAGCGTCACCCGCTTCAGCGACTACGCCGGCTATTGATCGCGCGGAGGGGGAGGGCGGCGACGTTTGTCCGCCCTGTCGCCGATCAGAAGGCTGGTTCTTCGCCCGGCGTTTCGGGCACGTGGATGCCGCATTCCACCTTGTCCCAGCCGCGCCAGCGGCCGGCGCGCGGATCCTCGCCCGGCTGCACCTTGGACGTGCACGGCTTGCACCCGATCGAGGGATAGCCGTTCGCCTCCAGCGGATGGCGCGGCAATTCATGCTCGTCGAAATACGCCTCCAGCCGGGTGCGATCCCAGTCGGCCAGTGGGTTCAGCTTCAGCCGCCCATCGTCCACCTCGAACCGCGGCAGCGCGGTACGCGTCGCCGACTGGAAGCCCTTGCGCCCCGATATCCAGGCGTCGAACGGCAGCAGCGCACGGCGCAGCGGCTCCACCTTGCGCAGGTCGCAGCAGCCGTCGGGGTCGTAGGACCAGCGCAGCCCGTTTGCATCCTTAGCGGCGAGCAGCCACGGATCGGGGCGGAAAACGCGCAGATCGGTCAGCCCCAGCCGCTCCGATAGCTCGTCACGATATTCCAGCGTCTCGCCGAACATCTTCTGGGTATTGGTGAACACGACCGGTACGTCGCGATCAACCTGCGCCACCATGTGGAGCAGCACCGCAGATTCGGTTCCGAACGACGAAACCGCCGCGATGCGGCCCTTCAGCTCGCCGCCGAGCAGATCGCGCAGCATGTCCTGGGTGGACACGCCGACAAAGCGCGCCTCCATCGCCGCCGCGTCCTCGGCGGTGAAGGCGGGCGCGACATCGATCATGTCGAGGCAACGAGCAGCACTAGCCATGGCGTAACTTCCAAACGGGCACCGCCTGGTCGGCGGCGCGCTGATAAGGGTGGTCGTAGCGAGCGAGGCTGCGCTTCAGCGTCTCGGCATCGACGGGGGCCTCAGGCGCGAAGCTGTCGAAGCCGCAGCGGCGCATGTGCGGGATCTGGTCGACCAGCACGTCGCCGGCGGCGCGCAATTCCCCGGTATAGCCCGCCTCGCGAAGGATCCGCGCCGCTGAATAGCCGCGCCCGTCGCGGAACGTGGGGAAGCTCACCTCGACCAGCGCAAGCTGGCCCAGCGAGGGCAGCAGCGCGCGCGCATCGTCGCCCGCCTCCAGCCGGACCGCACCGGCATTGGTTTGGCCATCAAGGAACGAATCCAGCGTGATCGCCGGCTCGTCATGTGCCTCGTCGTCGCGGAAGCGGAGCAGATTATCCATAGATCGCCTCCTTGAACGTCTCGAAGCCGACGCGGCGATAGGTGTCGAGGAAACGTTCGCCCGGCTCACGCACCTGCACGAAGCGGTCCGTCACGCGCTCGATCGCGTCGACCACGCCGTCCTCGTCGAATCCTGGCCCGGTGATCTTGGCGAGGCTGACGTCCTCCGCGCCCGATCCGCCAAGCGAGAGCTGGTAGTTTTCCTTGCCCTTCTTATCGACGCCCAGAATGCCGATGTGGCCGGCATGGTGGTGGCCGCAGGCGTTGATGCAGCCGGAGATCTTCAGCTTCAGCTCGCCCAGGTCGCGCTGCCGGTCGAGATCGCTGAAGCGCTGCGCGATCTTCTGCGCCAGCGGGATCGACCGCGCATTGGCGAGGCTGCAATAATCAAGGCCGGGGCAGGCGATGATGTCGCTGATGAGGTCCAGGTTCGCCTCGGCCAGCCCGGCCTCGGTCAACTTCTGCCACACCGCATACAGGTCAGCCTTGCGCACATGCGGCAGGACGATGTTCTGCGCATGGGTCACGCGCAGCTCGTCGAACGAATAACGCTCGCCCAGATCCGCCATCACGTCGATCTGGTCGGCGGAGGCATCGCCGGGGATCCCCCCGACAGGCTTCAGCGACACGTTCACGATCGCATAGCCCGGCTGCTTGTGCGCCTTCACATTCTGGTCGAGCCAGACGGCGAAATCGGGATCGCTGCGATCCACGTCCTCCGACAGGCCGCTCTCGAACGCCGGCGGTGCGAAGAAGGCGCTGATCCGCTCCAGCTCCGCCACTGGCGGATCGATGCCCAGCGTCTTCACATGCGCGAATTCTTCCTCAACCTGGCGACGATATTCGTTGGGGCCCAGTTCGTGGAGCAGGATCTTGATCCGCGCCTTGTAGATATTGTCGCGCCGGCCGTAGCGATTGTAGACCCGCAGGCACGCCTCGAGGTAGCTCAGCAGCTCGTCGGCGGTCACGAAGTCGCGGATCTCGTGCGCGATCATCGGGGTGCGGCCCATGCCGCCACCGACGAAGATCTTGGCGCCGAGCACGCCGTCCTTCTTCAGCAGCTCGATCCCGATATCGTGCAGCCGCATCGCCGCGCGATCCTCCGCCGCGGCGATCACCGCGATCTTGAACTTGCGCGGCAGGTAAGTGAATTCGGGGTGGAACGTCGACCACTGACGCAGCAGCTCGGCCCAGGGACGAGGGTCGGTCACTTCGTCCGCGGCGGCGCCGGCAAACTGATCCGAACTGATGTTGCGGATGCAATTGCCGCTAGTCTGGATGGCGTGCATCTCGACGGTCGCCAGCTCGGCGAGGATGTCGGGTGCGTCCTCCAGCTTGATCCAGTTGAACTGGATGTTCTGCCGCGTCGTGAAATGGCCATAGCCGCGGTCGTATTTGCGCGCGACATGCCCCAGCATCCGCATCTGCCGGCTGCTCAGCGTGCCATAGGGTACCGCGACGCGCAGCATATAGGCGTGCAATTGCAGGTAGAGGCCGTTCATCAGCCGCAGCGGCTTGAACTGGTCCTCCGTCATCTGACCCGCGAGGCGCCGCTTCACCTGATCGCGGAATTCCTCCACCCGGGCGTCGACGATCGACTGGTCATACTGGTCATATTGATACATCGTGTCTTCCTGGTCCCCGCCCCAATCGGGCGGGATCGCGGGTCAAATTACCCAGCTGCCCGCATCGGGATCAGCCGGCTTCAGCGTCAGGTCGGGCCGAACGGTCGGGCCGAGCGCGCGGATACGATCCTTGATGTGCGCGGGTCGCGGCCCCTCCGGCGTCGCCACTGCATCGATCACATAGGGCACGTTGACCCGGCGGGCGCCTTCCTCCGCCTTGGCGATCGCTTCGCCGCGATCGCCAACGTCGACGGCATCCTCTACATGGCGCGACCAGCCTTCGCCGGTCCACCATGTGACGTCGCCGGTCACCAGATCATTTCCCGTCAGCAATTTCATCCGTTCATGCTCTCCGCAGCACGTGCCCAGGATACCAATTTGTCCTCCGCATCCGACAATTCGACCACTTCGCCGACGACGATGATCGCCGGGCTGGCCACCTTCTCGCGGGTCACCATCGCGCCCAGATCCGCCAGCAGTGTCTTCAGCGCGCGGTGGCCGGGGCAGGTGCCCTTTTCCAGCACCGCGACAGGCATGTCGGGCGCCACGCCATCGGCGATCAATTTGTCCGCGATCGCATCCGCGGTCGCCACACCCATGTAGATCACCAGCGTGCGTCCCTGGCCGGCGAGACCCGACCAGTCCTGCTCGGTCAGCCCCTTGCACTGGCCCGCAACGAAGCTGACCGCGCTGGAATGGTCGCGATGCGTCAGCGGCAGCATCGCCTCGGCGGCGCAGCCCAGCGCTGCCGACACGCCCGGGATCACTTCGACCGGGAGGCCGGCGGCGCGCACCGCCTCCACTTCCTCGCCGCCCCGGCCAAAGATGAAGGGGTCGCCGCCCTTCAGCCGGACGACCTGGCTGCCCGCGCGCACATGCGCCACGATCAGCGCATTGATCGCCTCCTGTGGCAGGGTGTGGCGCGCGCGCCGCTTCGCCACCGAGATGCGGTGGGCGGTCGCCGGCGCGATGTCGAGCACGCGCGGGTCGATCAACCCGTCGTGCACCACCACGTCCGCGGCTTTCAGCGCCTCCACGGCGCGTACGGTCAACAGGCCCGGATCGCCCGGGCCGGCACCGACAAGGATCACGCGTCCGCGTGCATCAGGATCAAGAAGGCTCGCCATCGTAACGTGAACATGGCGCTGCGGCGGCAGGGCAGCAACCGAGCGATCCTTGGCGATGCCGTAGGTCAGCTATTCCCGACCCGATCGGTAGTGTCAGGCGCATCCTTCGACATAGCCGAGCACCGGCATGGTGCCGACATGGATCAGGCTGACCTTGCCGTCCTGACCGATTTCGAAACGAAGCGCCGGTCCGCCGCTCGCCGCATTGGGCGCGGTCAGATATTTGGCCGGACGGTCCTCATATTTATGCGGTTCTGCGCGGAAGCCGCCGAACCACTCGCGCACCGCACGTTCGGGCGATCCGACGCCGACGCCTTCGACCAGCTTCACGTCCGACCGCTGGCCCACGGTGATGCGACGCACCTTGCCATCGGTAACGATCGCATAGACGCCGGGATAGGCGGGCGAGCTGACGGTACGGCAGCCCTCGTCGATCTGAGCGCCGCGTTCCGCCCAGCCGCTGCCGCGCGGGACAGCCTGGCCGATGCGCAGTGCGCCAAGCCCCTCCAGTGCCAGCGTCTTGCCCGGCGGCGGCGCTTGGGTGGGGGGCGTATCGGGCGATGCTGCGGCGGTGGGACTGGCCAGCGGAGTCGGGCTGCTCGCGGGAGACGGGGGGGCGACCGGCGTCGCGGCGGTGTTCGTCGTGGCGGGCGGCACGTCGATCGTGGCGGTCGCATTGGGGCTGTCGGGTTCGGACGAGCAGGCGGCGAGCGCGACGGCAAGGATCAACGCCGGGGAAAGGTTTCGCATCCGTGCTGAACGGCCGATCAGCCGTCCGGTTGCGCGTCGCTATCCGTCGCGCAGCCCGATGCCGATCGATGCGCGCGCTGCATCCGCCTCGTTCGAGACGACCGGATAGGCACAATAATCGGCGGCATAATAAGCGCTGGGGCGGTGGTTGCCCGACCATCCGATGCCGCCGAAGGGCGCCGATGATGAGGCACCGTTGGTGGGCCGGTTCCAGTTGACGATGCCAGCGCGCGCGCCCGACCAGAAACGATCGTACAGGCTGGGCGTCTGGCTGATCAGCGACGCCGACAGGCCGTAACGGGTGTTGTTCGCCTCCGCGATCGCCTGGTCGAAGGTCTCGGTGCGTACGACCTGAAGGATTGGTCCGAACAATTCCATGTCCGGCCGCTCGCCCGCCTCGGTCATGTCGATGATGCCGGGTAGCAGGAACGGGCGATCGGGCTCCGACCTCTGCAGGTGGCGGATCGGCCGACCGCCGCGCATCAGCAGCGCCAGGAAGCTTTCCGTCAGCTGGTCGGCCGCCTCATTGTCGATCACCGGGCCCATGTACGGCGCCGGATCATCATGCGGCGCGCCCACGATCAGCCGCGCGATCAGCCGCTCCAGCTGTTCCATCAGCGGATCGAACAGCTTCTGGTCGACGATCAGCCGGCGCGCCGCGGTGCACCGCTGCCCCGCCGTGGTGAACGCGGACTGGATGATGATGATTGACGCGGCATACAGGTCCGGCGTGTCCCACACGACGATGGGGTTGTTGCCGCCCATTTCCAGCGCCAGGATCTTTTCCGGCTTCTCGGCAAAGGCGCGGTTCAGCGCCAGGCCGGTGCGCGCCGATCCGGTGAACAGCAGGCCATCGATCCCCTCGTGCCCGGCCAGCGTGCGGCCCTCGTCAGGGCCGCCGATCACCAGCCGGATGCAATCCTCCGGCACGCCTGCCGCGCGATAGCAGTCGACCAGGAACGCGCCCGATGCGGGCGCCTTTTCCGATGGCTTGAACACCACCGCATTGCCGGCGATCAGCGCCGGGACGATGTGGCCGTTGGGCAGATGCGCCGGGAAATTATACGGCCCCAGTACCGCCAGCACGCCATGCGGCTTGTGGCGCACCGCCATGCGCGATCCCATCGGCGCGTCCAGCCGGCGCTGCGCGGTGCGATCGGCATAAGCGGACACCGAAATGTCCACCTTGGCCATGACGGTGTCGACTTCGCTACGCGCCTCCCACAGCGGCTTGCCGGTTTCGCGCGCGATCACATCGGCAAACGCCTCATGCCGCGATCGCACCACATTGGCGAAGCGGCGCAGCGTCTCGATCCGGAACGTCAGCGGGCGCGCGGCCCAGGTTGCCCAGCCCGATCGCGCCGCCGCGACTTCTGCGTCGACGTCTCCCACCTGGCCGCGCCACAATTCGGCGCCGGTCGCTGGTTCGAAGGAGATGATCTCGTTCACGGATGGCCCTTTTACGTCACGTAACTTGCTTTAGGATAGGAACGGTCGGTGTCACAAGGTCAGCGAAGCGCCTCGCCCATGGTGCGGATCGCGTCGACCTTGGCATGGAACGTCGCCCAGTCGTCGCGCTCGGCAATCGGCTGCCAGATCGCTTCCACTTCCTCGATCAGCATCGAACACGGTTGGCCCTGCCAATAAGGATGCGTGCGCTCGGCGCGCAACGGCGCTGCGTCCAGCAGCGCGCGAACCTCATCCCATGGCGCGCCATAGCCGGGCGGCAGCGGCTGGGCGAAGGCATCGAAGAAGAACTGGTCGATCCCGGTGGCGGTTTCGCGCAGCGCTCGCTCCGTCGCCTGTACCAGCGCGCGATCGGCCTCGTCGCCGGAGGCGCGGCGGCCCATCCGCCAGAGGAAGGCGTCGACCACCGCATGCTGGTAGGCCGGGGCGAACCGGTCCAGCGCGGCAATCAGCGGCTCCGCTTCGCTCAGCAGCCGCAGCGACGCGGCCAATTGCATCACGTCCCAGTGGATTGCCTCGGGCTGCCGGCCAAATGCGTACAGGCCCGCGTGGTCGAAATAGGCCGCGGTGAAGCCCGGCTCCCACGTCGGCGCGAACCGCCACGGACCATAGTCAAAGCTTTCGGCGGTGACGTTAATATTGTCCGAATTCAGCACGCCATGGACGAAGCCTGCCGCCATATAGCTCGCGGCCAGTCGCGCCGTGCCGTCCACTACCAGGTTCAGCAGACGGACCGGATCGTCGCTGTCCTCGCCATACAAATTGGTCAGGACATAGCGCACGAGCCGGCGCATCGATTCCTCGTCGCGCTCATAGGCGAGCCGCTGGAACGATCCGATGCGGGCATGGCCATGGCTCAGCCGCACCAGCACCGCGGCGCGGGTGGGGGAGGGTTCGTCGTTGCGTTCCAGCGCCTCGCCCGTCTCGATCAGCGAAAAGGTTCGCGACGTGCGCACGCCCAGCGCCTCCAGCATCTCGGTCGCCAGCACTTCGCGCATCCCGCCCTTCAGCGTCAGCCGCCCGTCGCCCGCGCGGCTCCATGGCGTCTGGCCCGATCCCTTGGTGCCCAGGTCCATCAGCCGGCCATTCTGGTCGCGAAGCTGGGCAAAGGTGAAGCCGCGCCCGTCGCCCAGATCGGGATTGTACACGCGAAACTGATGGCCATGATACCGCAGCGCGAGTGGCTGTGGCAGTGAGGCCGAAAGCGGCTGGAAACGGCCAAAATGCGCCAGCCATTCCCCGTCGTCGAGCGTGTCGAGGCCGACCTCGGCTGCCGCGCGATCGTTGCGGAAACGCAGGATGGTCTGCGGGAAATCGGCGGCCTCCACCGGATCGTAGAAGGCGTCGCCGAGTGACAGGAGCAGGGTCTCTGGCTGATAAGCTTGCGGGTGCGAAGGCATGCGTGGATATGGGGCCCGCGCGACGAAAGGTGCAAGGATGGCCGCCTGGCAGGACATATTTTGGTGGTCGAACGATGGATTGCGGCTCCACGCTCGCGACTATCCGGGCGACGAGGATGCACTGCCGGTCGTCTGCCTGCCGGGGCTGACGCGCAACGCGCGCGATTATGATGCGCTCGCACGGCGGATAGCGGGCGAGCGGCGAGTCTTCGCGCTGGATCTGCGCGGCCGGGGCGAGAGCGCCCATGCCAAGGATCCGATGAGCTACGTGCCGATGACCTACGCCCATGATGTCGCGGCGTTTCTGTCGGAGCACCGGATCGATCGCTTCATTGCCGTCGGCACGGCGCTCGGCGGGATCGTGACCATGCTGCTCGCCGGGCTGGTGCCCGGTCGTATCGCCGGCGCCCTGCTCAATGATGTAGGGCCGGAGATTGAGCCGGCCGGGCTGGCGCGCATTCGCGGCTATGTCGGCCGGTCCAGCACATGGCCCACCTGGATGCATGCCGCCCGTGCGACCCGCGAGGCCAATGCCGATGCCTACCCCGATTTCGGGATCGAGGATTGGCTGGCGATGGCCAAGCGCTTGTACCGGCTGACCAGCAATGGCCGTATCGTGCTCGATTACGATCTGCGCATTGCCGAGCCATTTCGCGTGCCGGGCAACGAGGCAGGTCCAGACATGTGGGGCGCGCTCCACGCGCTCGCGTCGGTACCGGTGCTGATCGTGCGCGGCGGCCGATCGGACGTGCTCAGCGCAAGCGTCGCTGAGCGGATGGTCGCCAGCCTGCCATATGCCGAACTGGTGACGGTGCCCGGCGTCGGCCATGCGCCGCTGCTTATCGAACCGGCCGTGCAGGGGGCGATTGACCGGTGGCTTGCGCGGGCGGCCGTGGAACCCGCAAGCGCCTGAAACGTCGAGATTGCTCCCGCGAACAGGAGCTTTCATGGTCGATACGTTTGATGCCCATACCGCCAGCACGCCCATCGCCGGACGCCGCGTTCTGGTCACTGGCGGCACCACCGGGATCGGCCGCGCGATCGCCGTCCTGCTGGCCAGCGAGGGCGCCAAGGTATTCGTCTGCGGCCGCGACGAAACCCATCTCAGCGATGCGCTGAAGCGAATCCGCGAAGTGGGCGAGGGCGACGGAATGAGCATCGACCTCGCCGAAGAGGACAATGTCGCTCGCCTGTTCAAGGCCGCGTCAGACTATCTCGGCGGGATCGACGTGGCGGTGATCAATGCCGCGCGCGGCGCCGAGGGGCTGACCGACATGAGCGAGGCGGAGCTTCGCTATACGATCGGCAGCAATTTCACCGCTTATCTGCTGTCGGCGCAGGCCGCCGCCAAGGCGATGGGCGCGCATGGCGAGGATGCGAAAGGCAGGGGCGATATCGTCCTGATCGGCTCGATGAGCGCGTACGTGCTCGGCAAAGGTTCGACCGTCTATGCGGGGATCAAATACGGCATCCAGGGCTTTGCCATCGCGCTACGCCGCGAACTTGGGCGGAAGGGCGTGCGCGTGTCGCTGGTCGAGCCGGGGCTGACAGGCAGCGACATGGTGGCCGGTACGCCCGAGGAGCAGGCGGAGCGGATCGCCAAAGAGGAAATGCTGCGGGCCGAGGATATCGCGGTAGGCGTGCATTATCTGCTCACCCAGCCGCGCCGCGCCGTTGTTCAGCAAGTCACCATTTCCCCGCGCATGCAGGACGAAGAATGACCTTCCCGCTCGATCACCTGGTCTTCACCCCGCACGATGTCGATCTGTCGCGCTCGCCGCTGGCCGGGCATATCGACGAGGAAACCTATGTGCTGGGGGCCTTTAACCCCGGCATGACCCGGCTGCCCAACGGCAACCTGCTGATGATGGTGCGCGTGGCGGAAGCGCTGCGCACCCCCATCCGTGACGGCCATGTCCGCGCAATCCGCTGGGACGACGGGCGCTATCACCTCGACAACTGGCCATTGCAGCTTGTCGACACCGCCGATCCACGCAAGTTCATGATGCGCGGCGGCGGGTGGAAGGTGATGGCGCTGACGTCGCTGTCCTGGCTGCTGCCGGTCGAGTTGGATGCCGCCGGCCGCCGCGTCGAGGCGGTTCACTATGATCAGGCGATCGCGCCGCGCGCGAGCTACCAGAATTACGGCGTGGAGGACGCGCGGATCAGCCGCGTCGACGGCCGTTATCTGATGACGACCTGCTCGGTCAGTCCCGAGCGGCATTCCACCACGCTCTACACCAGCGACGATGCGCGCCACTGGCAGCTCGAGGGGATCGTCCTTGATCACCAGAACAAGGACATGCTGATTTTCGAAGGCCGCATCGGCGACAAATTCTGGGCGCAGACGCGGCCCCTCGGCGACCTCTATTTCGCCTATCCCCCCGACAGCGAATGGCGCGCGGGGCCGTCGATCAACCTCGCGTCCTCGCCGGATGCGCTGCATTGGAAGCCGAGCGACCACCCCGGCATCCGTCCCCATGCTGCCACCGTCGCCACGGCGCGAATGGGCGGCGGGGCGCAGCCGGTGCCGACCGACGATGGCTGGCTGACCTTGTGGCACGGCGTGGAGCCATCGGGCGTGGTCGGGATCTATCGCACCTATTGGACCCTGCTCGATCGTGACGAGCCCTGGCGAACGATCGCGACCGACCATCAGCCGCTGCTGGAGCCGAACCCGGCGCTGACCGAGCCGCTGAAGGATCTGATGTATCTGGACGATGTCGTGTTCACCACCGGGCTCGTCGACGCAGGCGATCACTGGATCGTGGCCAGTGGTGAGGCGGATCTGGCGTGCCGCATCACGCATGTGCCGAAGACGGCGATCGCGCGCAGCTAGCGCGATCGCCATCTTCGCTTACCCGTGAAGCGGCGGGCCGAAGACCGACCAGCCGGTCCGGTCGGCGAACATCTCCAGCGCACGAACCCCCAGCATCGAATTGCCATTCTGGTCGAGGTTGGGTGACCACACCGCGATCGCGCCCTGTTCCGGCGCCACCGCTAGGATGCCGCCGCCGACGCCGCTCTTGGCTGGCAGGCCGACGCGCATCGCGAAATCGCCCGATCCGTCATAATGGCCGCAGGTCATCATCAGCGCGAGCAGCTTGCGCATCCGCACCGCCACCGCATCGGCATCCTCATCGTCCGGTTTGCGCCGGGTATGCGCCAGGAACAGCCCGGTACGCGCCAGGCCGCGGCAATCGAGCATGATCGCGCATTGCTTGACATAGGCTTCCATCACCTCGTCCGGATCGCTGTGCAGATTGCCGTGATGCCGCATGAAGCTCATCATCGCGCGGTTCAGATCGCCGCCCTTATGCTCTGAATCCAGCACGTCCTGATTGAGCTCGACCGCGTCGATACAGGCATGGTGACGCACGAAATCCACAACGGCGCTGGCCTGCTTGTCGTCGCCCAACTCCTCAACCAGCATATCGACGATGGCGAGCGCGCCGGCATTGATGAAGGGATTGCGCGGGATCCCGCACGTCCGCTCCAGATCGATGATCGAATTGAATGGGTCGCCCGACGGCTCGCGCCCGACGCGCTTGAACACATCGTCGCCCAGCGCGCACAGCGCCAGTTCCAGGGCGAAAACCTTGGCGATGCTCTGCAGGGGGAAGGGGGTGGTTGCTGTCCCGCCGGTGACCAGTTTTTCGTCCATCGTCACCACGGCCATGCCGAAATCGCCCGGTGCCTTGCCCTCTTCCTTGGCATCCGCCGCCGCTTCGATCTTCACCGCCTTTGCCGTGATCTCCTCGGCGATGTCCTGGACGATCCGCTCCAGTGAATGATCCACATTGTTCTCCGCTTGATGTGACGCTTCAAACTGGCGGCGGCTGCCAAGTGTCCCGCCGACACGACCGAACGCGCAGCATGGCTCAACATTCGCGTCGTTCGGGGTTAAAGGCGCATTCGATGCCCCAGCCGATCAACATCCTGCACCTGCACTCCACCTTCGATCTCGGTGGCAAGGAGGCGCGTGCCGTGCGGCTGATGAACGCCTTTGGCGATCGCGCGCGCCACACGATCGTGTCCGGGATGGACGGCCGCTATGGCGCTCGTGAACGGATCGCAAAGGGCATCCGCTACGAAATCGCGCAGAATCCGCCGCCGTTGCAGGGCAAGCCGTCGGTCGGTCGCTACGATGCGATCGCGCGTTACATGCGCCGGTTCGATCTGGTGCTCACCTACAATTGGGGCGCGATCGACGGCGTCATGGCGCGGCGCGTGTTCGGGCGCGGCGTGCCGCCGGTCGTCCACCATGAGGACGGCTTCAACGAGGATGAGGCCGGCGGACTGAAGCGGGAGCGGAACCTCTATCGGCGGCTAGCGCTGTCGGCCGCGCATGGCCTGGCGGTGCCATCGACCACGCTGGAGCGGATCGCGCTGGAAACGTGGAAGCAGCCGCGGACGAAGGTCCACCGGATCGTCAACGGTATCGCGACCGAGCTGTATTCGCAGCGCCCCGGGCCGAAGGCGATCCCCGGCTTCGTGCGCAAGCCCAAGGAAGTCGTGATCGGCACCGTTGCGGGGTTGCGCGCGGTGAAGGATCTGCCGGCGCTCGTCCGCGCCGCGGGCGGCCTGTCCAACCGCTTCCGCCTGGTGATCGTGGGCGAGGGGCCAGAGCGCGCGGCGATCGAACAGGCGGCATTGGCAATGGGGATTGAGGATCAGCTGGTGATGCCCGGCTTCCTCGACCGGCCATATCGCTTCTTGGGGCATTTCGACCTGCTCGCGCTGTCGTCACGCTCCGAGCAATTCCCCATTTCTGTCGTGGAGGCGATGGCGGCCGGCCTGCCGATCGTCGCGCCGCCGGTCGGTGATGTGCCGACGATGGTCGCGGCGGAGAACGCACCCTTCATCACCGACTATCCCGGTGAAGTCAGGCTGCGCGACGCGATGCAGGCGTTGATCGCCGATCCGGACCTGCGCCGGACGGTGGGCGAAGCGAACCGGCGAAAGGCGCAGGCGGAATATGACGAACGTCACATGATCGCGCGCTATGCCGCATTGTACGAATCTGCGCTGGGGAGGGCGGGGGCACTGACACGGGCGTAAATTGCTCGCGCGGTGCAACCTTTCTCGCTAGGGCGCCTTATTGATTTCTCGAGAGGTGATTTGAGGCCGTGGCGACTGCCGTGTTTAAGGGGCTTAAGCCCATCGTCTACAATGGCCGTGAGGTTTGGCCGCTGGTTGAGGGCGGCAAGGGTGTTGCGGCGACGAATCATGCGTCGGCCGGCGCGTGGGCCGCTGCTGGCGGGATCGGGACGGTGAGCGCCGTCAACGCCGACAGCTATGATCCCGAGGGGAAGATCGTCCCCCAGGTCTATCGTGCGCTGACGCGGCGTGATCGCCACGAGGAACTGATCGAATACGCCATCGAAGGCGCCGTGCAGCAGGTGGAACGCGCCTGGGAGATCGCCGGCGGCAAGGGCGCGATCAACATCAACGTGCTGTGGGAAATGGGCGGCGCGCAACGCGTGCTGCAAGGCGTCCTGGAGCGGACCCGCGGTATGGTCGCCGGTGTCACCTGCGGCGCGGGCATGCCGTACAAGCTGAGCGAGATCGCCGCTTCGTACAACGTCAATTACCTGCCGATCGTCTCCTCGGGCCGCGCGTTCCGCGCGCTGTGGAAGCGTGCGTATTCCAAGGTGTCCGAGCTGCTGGCGGCGGTAGTCTATGAGGATCCGTGGCTCGCCGGCGGCCACAATGGCCTGTCCAATGCCGAAGATCCGCTGAAGCCGGAGGATCCCTATCCCCGTGTGAAGGCGCTGCGCGAAACGATGCGCGAAGGCGGCATTCCCGATACGACGCCGATCATCATGGCCGGTGGCGTCTGGTATCTGCGCGACTGGAACGACTGGATTGACAATCCCGAACTGGGGACCATCGCTTTCCAGTACGGCACCCGTCCGCTGCTGACGCAGGAAAGCCCCATCCCGCAGGCGTGGAAAGAACGGCTGATGACGATCGACGAGGGCGATGTCCTTCTGCATCGTTTCTCGCCGACCGGCTTCTATTCGTCCGCGGTGCGCAATCCGTTCCTGCGCAGCCTTGAGGCGCGCTCGGAGCGCCAGATCGCCTTCTCTACGCAGGAGGCCGGCGATCACGTCTTCCAGCTCGACGTCGGGGTGAAGGGCAAGAATTTCTGGGTCACGAAGGGTGATCTGCTGCGCGCGCGCGAGTGGTTCGGCCACGGCTTCACCGATGCGCTGAAGACGCCGGACAATACGCTGGTGTTCGTCACGCCGCAGGAGAAGGCGGAAATCCGCAAGGATCAGGCTGATTGCATGGGCTGCCTCAGCCAGTGCCTGTTCTCCAGCTGGGCCGATACCGAAACCAACTCCACTGGTCGGCTCGCCGATCCGCGCAGCTTCTGCATCCAGAAGACGCTGCAGGACATTGCGCACGGCGGCGATACGGAGGCGAACCTGATGTTCGCCGGCCATTCGGCCTATAATTTCAAGCGTGACCCGTTCTATTCCAACGGCTTCGTGCCGACTGTGAAGCAGCTGGTCGATCGCATCCTGACCGGCGACTGATCCGCTTCAGGAATGGTCTGCCCGCACGGGCGCCCGCCATCCATCCTCGTCGCGCCGCCGAACGCGGCCCGACGGGGATGGTGGCAGGTTCGCTGATCAGCCGCAGCGGATCAATTATCGATCGTGCCGACCACGGCACCGGCCGCGCCGCCGACGGCCGCACCCTTCTCCACGCTGCCGCCCGTCGCTGCCGCGACACCTGCGCCGCCAGCGCCGCCGATCGCTGCACCGCGCAGCGTCGAACAGGCCGACGTGCTGATCGCGGTGGCGCCAAGCATCAGCAGAAGAAACGTCTTCTTCATCACATTCTCTCCGATCGTTTGAACGACCGGATAATGCGGCTAACATAGGTTGCGTTCCGGAAAGACACGCAACCTTACATTGCGGGATTTTAGACCCAGCCTTCCAGCACCTGGTCTGGCGGTCGATGACCATCGGCCCACATGCGGATGTTCGCCATCACCTTTTCGCCGGTGGCGAGCCGACCTTCGAAGGTCGCCGATCCCATGTGCGGGGTCATCACGACATTGGGGAGGGCAAGCAGCCGGGGGTCGATCGTCGGTTCATGCTTCCACACGTCCAGCCCCGCGCCGGCCAGTCGCCCCGCCTCCAGCGCATCGATCATCGCATCCTCATCGACGATCCCGCCGCGGCTGGCGTTGATCAGATAGACGTGCGGGCGGAGCAGCGCGATCCGGTCAGCACTGATCAGATTCTCGCTATCGGCGTTGCGCGGCGTGTGGATCGTCAGAATGTCGATGTTGGACAGCATCTCGTCCAGGTTCGGGTGCCATTGCGCCTGCAACTCGGCCTCGACCACCTTCGGTAACCGGTGACGGTTGTGGTAATGGATCGACAGGCCGAACGCGCGCGCACGGCGCGCGACCGCCTGGCCAATCCGCCCCATGCCGACGATGCCCAGCGCCTTGCCGCCGATGCGATGGCCCAGCATTCCGCCCGGGCTCCAGCCCTTCCACTCGCCCGACCGCACAAGTTTCTCGCCCTCCGCGAGCCGCCGGGGCACGGAGACGATCAGCGCCATCGTCATGTCGGCGGTGTCTTCGGTGAGAACGCCGGGCGTGTTGGTGACGATGATGCCGCGGCGGCGGGCGGCCTTCAGATCGATATGGTTCACGCCAGCGCCGAAGTTCGCGATCAGCTTCAGCCGCTCTCCCGCGCCTTCGATCAGCGCCGCGTCGATCGTGTCCACCACTGTCGGCACCAGCACGTCACAATCGGCCATAGCGGCGGCCAGCTGTTCGCGCGTCATCGCCTGATCACCGCGATTGTTGACGGTGTCGAACAGGGCTTCCAGCCGGTCCATGGTGATGTCGGGCAATTCGCGGGTAACGATCACCCGGGGATTGGCGCAGCGGCGAGTATCGACCATGGCAATGGATTGGCGAAGCGCACGGCGGGCGTCAACGATCGGTTGATGCGGCAGGCGTGCGGGCGCTACAGGGGCGGCTTGGTCGACAGGGGTGTATCGATGCGGCGATGGACGGCGGGATGGGTGGCGCTTGCCGCGCTGTTCGGGCTGATGGCCAATGATGTTGCCGCGCAGGCCAAGGACAGGCCGAAACCACCCTATTTCGCCTCGATCGGGGCCGGAAAGGCCCGGATGCGCTCCGGTCCTGGGCGCAGCTATCCGGCCACCTGGCTCTATGTCCGTCCCGATCTGCCGGTGCGCGTCGTCGATATCTTCAAGGAATGGCGCAAGGTGGAGGACCCCGGCGGCACGCAGGGGTGGATGCTGGGATCGCTCGTCAGCAGCACCCGCACTGCGATCGTGCAGGGTTCGGTCGCCGAATTGCGTGACAAGCCCGCCTATGGCGCCCGCATCCTGTGGCGCGCCGAGCCAGGCGTGGTGGGCCGCATCAGCCAGTGCGCGCGCGGCTGGTGCCGGCTCGACGTACGCGGGCAGGCGGGCTTCGTGGAAATCAGCCGCCTATGGGGCGTCGGACAAGAGGAAGTGCTGCCGTGATCGAGGGTTTTGATACCGACGCCTTCGTTACTGCGACGCTGGCGGAGGATCTGGGAGTCGGCCACGACGTCACGTCGGAAGCGGTGATCCCGGCCGACGCGCGCTTCGACGGCGTGATGGCCACAAGGGACGCGATCGCTGTCGCGGGGCTTCCGATCGCCGCAGCCTTCTTCAAGCGTCTCGATCCGGACGCAAGCATCGAAATGCTGGTCAGCGATGGGGCGCAGGTGCCCGCCGGTACGCCGATCATGCGTATCGCCGGCCTGGCCCGCGCGCTGCTGACGGCAGAGCGGTCGGCGCTGAACACGGTTCAGCACCTGTCCGGCATCGCAACGCTGTCCGCGCAATATGTCGATCAGATCCGCGGTACCGGCGCCATCCTTCTGGATACGCGAAAGACGATCCCGGGCCTTCGCCTCCTGGAGAAATACGCCACGCGCATGGGCGGTGCGCAGAACCATCGCATGGGCCTGTGGGATGCGGCGATGATCAAGGATAACCACATTGCGGTGGCCGGCAGCGTTGAAGAGGCCGTGCGTCGCGCGCGCGACGCCGGCGTCGCCGACATCATTGTGGAGGTCGACCGGGTCGAACAGATCGAACCGGCGCTTGCCGCCGGGGCCACGCGGCTGCTGCTCGACAATATGCCGCCCGCCATCCTGCGGGGTGCGGTGACCTTGGTCGGGGGCCGCGTTCCGACCGAAGCGTCGGGCGGAGTCACGCTGCAGACGATCCGTGCGATCGCCGAAACCGGGGTCACCTTTGTCAGCGTCGGACGTCTTACTCAGTCTGCGCCGGCGGCCGACATCGGCCTCGATTTCGCGCTGGCCTGAGGAACGCTGCAGATGATCCGTCCCCTGTCGATCAGCCGCTATGAGCGCCTGTATTTCGCAGCGCTTGCGCTCGGCCTGTTGAGCACGATGCTGGATTGGCCGCAGCGCGTTGCCAGTTTTGCGACTAATCCCGCGCTGGCGGAGATGGGCTGGATCCTGCCCGCATCCGTCATCTTCAACATCGCGCTTCGCCTGCTGCTTTGGTTTTTCACCGCGCGTCAGCCGAGCCTTGCCGCCAAATGGTTTGTCGTCGTTCTGGCGGCGATCGCGTTCGCTATCCTGCTCTTCGGGCTTGTCGCAGTGATCGTTGGCGCGACGCCGTCGATCGCCTCAGCGCTCACCGGGATCGTGTCGGGCGTGCTGTACATCGTGTCCGCGGCCTATCTCTTTCGCCCTGACGCCCGCGAATGGTTCGGCGAACATGCCGTTGAAGAACAGGAGTTTACCGAATGATCCGTGGCTTGGCTCTGGCATTGGCGATGATGCCCGGCGTGGCCGCTGCTCAGGCATATCAATGCTCCGTTCCCGCGGGCGCGGACCTGCGCGTGCGCCCGGACCTGCCGAGCGATAGCGAGCCGCGGCGGCTGCTCCCGATCGGCCATTACACGCTGGCGATCAGCTGGTCGCCGCAGCATTGCCGCACGCCCGAACGCGCGGCGCGCTCCAGCTTCCAGTGCGGCTCGGGTAACCGCTTCGGCTTCGTTCTCCATGGCTTGTGGCCCGACGGGATCGGCAAGGAGTGGCCGCAATATTGCAAGGCGACGCCGCTGATTTCGGAGAGAACGGTGCGTGCCAATCTCTGCGCAACGCCCTCCGCCCAGCTGCTGCAGCATGAATGGGCGAAGCACGGCACCTGCATGCCGGGCGAAAGCCCGGACAGCTATTTCGGCAAGGCAACGTCGCTGTACCGTGAGCTGCGATATCCCAACATGGCCGCGCTTTCGCGGCAGAGCCTGACCGCAGGCAAGCTCGCCACGGCAATCGCGCGGGTGAATCCCGGAATGCGTGCGGACATGATGAAGATCACCACCGATCGGCAGGGTTGGCTGAACGAGGTGTGGATCTGCATGGACAAGAAGTTTCGTTACGCGCGGTGCCCCGCCCATCAGGGCGGCGTGAAGCCCAATGCCCGCGTCCGGATCTGGACCGGCCGCCGCTGACCATCTGATCGCGTCCGCCCCCGGCCACCCCGGGGGCGGGCTCGTTATCGCTTACGTGTCAGCTCGCGCATGGCGTCGTCAAGGCCGGTCAGCGTCAGCGGGTACATTCGGTCATTCATTAACTCACGAATGACCTTCACCGACTGTGAATAGCCCCATTGCGCCTGGGCGATCGGGTTCAGCCAGACGGCGGCGGGATAGGTGGTGGTCAGGCGCTGCATCCACACCGCGCCCGATTCCTCGTTGAAATGTTCAACGGAGCCGCCGGGATGGGTGATCTCGTAGGGGCTCATCGACGCATCGCCGACGAAGACCAGCTTATAATCGTGCGGGAATTTGTGAAGCACGTCCCACATTGGCGTCCGCTCGGAGAAGCGGCGCTTGTTGTCCTTCCACACGCCTTCGTACGGACAGTTGTGGAAGTAGAAGAACTCCAGGTTCTTGAACTCGCTGGTGGCGGCGGAGAACAGTTCCTCGCACAGCTTTACGAACGGATCCATCGATCCACCCACGTCCAGGAACAGCAGCAGCTTCACCGCATTGCGCCGCTCGGCGCGCATGCGGATGTCGAGCCATCCCTGCCGCGCGGTGCCATCGATCGTGCCGTCGATGTCGAGCTCGTCCTGCGCTCCTTCGCGCGCGAACTTGCGCAACCTGCGTAGCGCGATCTTGATGTTGCGGGTGCCGAGTTCCTTGGTGTTGTCGAGGTTCTTGAACTCGCGTTGATCCCAGACCTTCAGCGCGCGCTTCTGCTTGGATTCGCCGCCGACACGGACGCCCTCTGGGTTGTAGCCGGAATTACCAAACGGGCTGGTGCCGCCGGTCCCGACCCACTTGTTGCCGCCTTGATGGCGCTTCTGCTGCTCCTCCAGACGCTTCTTCAGCGTCTCCATGATCTCTTCCCAGGAGCCGAGCGACTTGATCGCTTCCATTTCCTCCGGCGTCAGGAATTTTTCGGAGACGGCCTTCAGCCAATCTTCCGGAATCTGCGCGCCTTCCTGGATGAAGCTGTTTTCGATGCCCTTGAAGACCTTGGCGAACACCTGGTCGAACTTGTCGAGTAGGCCTTCGTCCTTCACGTACACCGAGCGGGAGAGATAGTAGAAATCCTCCGGGGTACGATCAATCACCTCTGCGTCGAGCGCTTCCAGCAGGAGCAGGTGCTCCTTCAGGCTCGCCGGTATCCCCGCGACGCGCAACTCATCGAGGAAGTTGAGGAACATCGGTCATCCGCCCCATCGTTTATCTGCTCTTTCGAACGCTGATGACAGACTTGGCGGCGTGGCGCCAGCATCGGGCGCTGACGAACGGGGTTGTGCACGCTAGAGCGGCCGCCATGCCGACCGTCGCTCCGCTTCCGCCGCCGCCGCCCCTCCGCGCGACCGGCCACTGTCTTCTCTTGGATTTCGATGGCACGCTGGTCGAACTGGTCGACCGACCCGATGGGGTCGTGGTCGATTCAGCCCTGATCGCGCTTCTTCGTCAGCTTGCTGGAACTTTTGCCGGGCGTTTCGCCTTAGTCAGTGGAAGATCGGTGGCGCAGATCGACGGCTTCCTGGGGGATGCTGGCCGCGGGATTGCGGTGGTCGGCAGCCATGGTGCCGAACTGCGGCTCGAGGGTGAGAACATCGCGCCCGATCGTCCGCCCGCTCTGGTCGAGGCGGAGCAGGCGTTCTGCGCGGCTTTCGCGGGCGAAGAGGGGGTTGTGATCGAAGTGAAATCGCTGGGCGTGGCCGTCCATTATCGCATGTCACCGGAGCATGGCGCGGCCGCGCAGCGGCTGGCGGAACGCTATGTCGGGCGCGACGGGCTTGTCCTGCAAACCGGCAAGATGATGGTCGAACTGCGCATCGGAGGCCATGACAAGGGCACCGGGATCGATGCGCTGCTGCGTCATGCGCCGTTCGCCGGGTATGCGCCGGTGTTTGCCGGTGACGATGTCACCGACGAGGCCGGTCTGGCGCTGGTCGCGCAACGCGGCGGGATTGGCGTGCTGGTCGGGTCGCCGCGCGACACCGCGGCGCAGTTTCGATTGAATGACGTGGCGGCCGTACGCTCTTGGTTGGAGAAGGCGGCATGACCGCAACGATGGATTTGTGGCCGATCGGCAATTGCCAAGTTTCCGCGCTGGTTGACCGCGCCGGGCGCTTTGTCTGGGGATGTACCCCGCGTGTGGACGGCGATCCGGCATTCTGCTCGCTGCTTGATGACAAGCCCAAGGCGGGAGACGATGCGTTCGGCTTTTGGGAGATCGATATCGATCGCTGCCGGACGACGACCCAATCGTATCTGCGCAACACCCCGATCCTCGTCACCCGACACGAGGACGAGAGCGGCAATGCGATCGAAGTGATCGATTTCTGCCCGCGCTTTACCCGTAACGGACGGCGCTACCGCCCCGTTGCGTTCGCGCGCATCGTTCGTCCGGTGGCGGGCAGTCCGCGTGTACGCGTGCGGTTGCGACCAGCCGTTACGTGGGGCGCCGCTCGCGCGCAGACCACACGCGGATCGAACCATATCCGCTATCTCCTTGATGACAGCGTGCTTCGGCTGTCGACGACCGCCCCGGTCGGCTGGATCGAGGACGAGCGCATGTTCCGCGTCGAGCGTCCGCTTCATTTCTTCCTCGGCCCGGACGAAAGCTTCGCCGAAGATCTTCACTCCTCGCTCGACAACATGCTGGAGCGGACGATCGAGGAATGGCGCCACTGGGTTCGTGGCCTCGCCACGCCCTATGAATGGCAGGAAGCGGTGATCCGCTCCGCCATCACGCTGAAGCTGTGCCAGCATGAGGAAACGGGTGCGATCGTTGCCGCGCTGACCACCTCCATCCCCGAACACGCCGATTCGCAGCGCAACTGGGACTATCGGTACTGCTGGGTTCGCGACGCTTATTACACGGTTCAGGCGCTCAACCGGCTCGGCGCGCTCGACGTGCTCGAAAGCTATCTCGAATATCTCCGCAACATCGTCGACAATGCGAAGGACGGTCATATCCAGCCGCTCTATGGCGTTGGTGGAGAGGCGACGCTGATCGAGTGGGAGGCGCCGTCACTCTCCGGGTATCGCGGAATGGGGCCCGTCCGCGTCGGCAATTTGGCCTATGAGCAGGTCCAGCACGACGCCTATGGTCAGATCGTCCTGTCCAATGCGCAGGCCTTCTTCGATCATCGCCTGTTGCGTGTCGCCGGGCGCGAGGATTTCGAGGCGCTGGAGCCGATCGGCGAGCGCGCGTGGCAGAAGTACGATCAGCCTGATGCAGGGCTGTGGGAGCTGCGTACCAAAAGCCATGTGCACACCTATTCAGCCGCGATGTGCTGGGCCGCGTGCGATCGCCTGGCCAATGCGGCGTCGGCGCTGGGCTTGGACGAGCGCGCGGACTTCTGGCGCCGGCGGGCGGAAACGATGCGCACACGGATCGAGGAGGCCGCGTGGCGCCCGGATACCGAGCGCATGTCCGCAACGTTCGGTGGCGATGACCTCGACGCCAGCCTGTTGCAGTTGCTGGACCTGCGCTTCCTCTCGCCGGAAGACCCCCGCTTCCGCTCGACGCTTGAGGCGGTGGAGGGCGGCCTACGCCGCGGATCGTACATGTTGCGCTATGCCACCGAGGATGATTTTGGCCTGCCGCACACCGCCTTCAACGTCTGCACCTTTTGGCTGATCGAGGCGCTGCATTTCACCGGGCGTGACGCTGATGCGCGTGAATTGTTTGAAGAGATGCTGGCGCGGTGCACCCCCGCCGGCCTGTTGTCGGAGGATATCGACCCCATTTCGGGCGAACTGTGGGGCAATTATCCCCAGACCTACTCGCTTGTCGGCGTGATCAATTGCGCCGTCCTGCTCAGTAAACCCTGGAGTGCCATACGTTGAGCCGACTGATCGTCATCTCCAACCGAGTTTCTGCGCCAACGCCGCAACAGCCAAGTGCACAAGGGGGGTTGGCGGTCGCGCTGACCGCCGCGCTGCGCGAGGGGGATGGCATATGGTTCGGCTGGTCGGGCGAGACGGGCGAGACGGGTGATCTGAAGTTCGAGACGTTCGACGGCGTCACCTCTGCCACGATCGACCTGCCCGAACAGGACGTCGATGAATATTACGACGGCTACGCCAACCGTACCCTTTGGCCGCTGTTCCACTACCGGCTTGGCCTGACCGAATTCGAGCGAGACTTTCAGGGCGGCTATGAACGGGTGAACCGCCTGTTCGCGGAGGTGATCAGCCCGCATATCGAGCCTGACGATCTGATCTGGGTCCACGATTATCACATGATCCCGCTGGGCTGGCTTCTACGCCAGCAAGGCGTCACCAATCGCCTGGGCTTCTTTCTCCACATCCCCTGGCCGCCAACGGATCTGCTTCACGCCCTGCCGGAACATCGCCGCCTGGTGGAGGCGCTGTTCGCCTATGACGTGATCGGCTTCCACACGCGCGAGTGGCTTGAAACCTTCCACGATTATGTGATGCGCGAGATGGGCGGCACGATCGAGGAGGATGATCGGGTCACGGTGGGTGGCCGCACGATTCGGGCGATCGCCTGCCCAATCGGGATCGATGCGCGGGAATTCATCGCCAGCGCGCAGAGCAGCGATGCGGTGGTGACCCAGGATCGTGTCATAGACAGCCTGAGTGGACGGCGTCTGATCGTCGGTGTCGACCGGCTCGATTATTCCAAGGGGCTGGAGGAGCGGTTCAACGGCTATCTGCGGTTCCTCGATACCCGGCCCGACGCTCATGCGAAGGTCACCATGCTTCAAATCGCGCCGCCGTCGCGCGCCAGCGTGCAGAGCTATCAGGACATTCGCGCCACGCTTGATGCACTGTCGGGTCGGATCAACGGCGCGCATGCGGAGATCGACTGGGTGCCGCTTCGCTACGTGAACCGCGGCCTGCCGCGTAGCGTGCTTGCCGGTGTCTACCGCGCGGCAAAGATCGGGCTGGTGACGCCGCTGCGCGACGGCATGAACCTGGTCGCGAAGGAGTTTGTCGCGGCGCAGGACCCGGCTGATCCGGGTGTGCTGATCCTGTCGCGCTTCGCAGGGGCGGCCGCGCAGCTGACCGGCGCGCTCATCATCAACCCGTACAGCCCGGATGAGATGGCGGATGCGATCGAGCAGGCGCTGAACATGCCACTCGACGAACGGATCGCGCGCTGGCGGCCGATGTTCGACAATGTCGTCAATGAAGACGTCATCTGGTGGCGCAAGCGGTTCACCGACGTGCTAGCGGCCGTCGAGCCGGCGAAGGAAGTCCCCACGCCGCTGTGACGGTGCGTTCTCGCCGCTTGCGCGCAGGGTAGGCGCCGACCCATAGGCGGGCGATGAACCGTTGCGCCGGCACTGCCCTTTGCCTGATCCTGCTGCCCACCGCTGCGCACGCGCAGTCGCTCCCTGATATCGTCGTGACAGGCCGTGGTCTCGACGATCGGCCGGGCGATCGCACCGCCGACGTGGTCACGATCGACGCCGCGCGGATCAGCGCCAATGCCAGCGATCGGCTGGAAAGCGTCCTCGCCGACGTCGCGGGGCTTCAGCAGTTTCGCCGATCCGACTCGCGGTCGGCCAATCCGACCAGTCAGGGTATCTCGCTTCGCGGCATCGGCGGCAACGCATCAAGCCGCGCATTGCTGGTGCTGGACGGCGTACCGCAAGCCGATCCGTTCGGCGGCTGGGTGCCGTTTCCTGCCTATGCGACGGATCGGATCGGCCGCATTCGGGTGACGCGCGGGGGCGGAAGTGGCTATTTCGGACCCGGCGCGCTTGCCGGCACGGTTGAGCTTGAAAGTGCCGATCCGCGCGACCAGCCGGGACTGCTCGGCAGCCTGGCCTATGGCAGCCGCGACTCGCTGGACGCGCAGGCCTCTGGCACCTTCGTGTCTGGGCCCGGCTTCGCCACGGTGTCTGCCGCTTACGCCCGCGGTGACGGGTTCATCCCGGTCATCGCCTCTGCGCGCGGTCCGGCCGACCGCGCCGCTCCCTATGAGCAGGCATCGGCAGCGATCCGCGGCGTCATCAGGGTCGCGCCCGACACGGAACTTCAGGCGAATGTCAGCGGCTTCACCGATCAGCGCGAACGCGGCACTGCCTTCACCGCCAACCGGAGCGAGGGCGCTGACGCCAGCCTGCGCCTGGTAGGGCGCGGCGCGTGGGGATATTCGGCGCTCGCTTATCTCCAGACACGGGCCTTCGCGTCGCAATTTGCCAGCGTTGCGGCAGGGCGGGTGAGCGCGAGCCAGACGCTCGACCAATATAACACCCCCGCCACGGGTATTGGCGCCCGGTTCGAGATCGTTCCACCCGTTGGCAGTGGCCGCGATCTGCGGCTGGGGATCGACGTCCGCGACGTCAGCGGTCAGACGCAGGAAAACTATACCTATGTCGCTGGCGTGCCGACCCGCCGCCGGATCGCGGGCGGCAGCAGCAGGACCGCCGGCATTTTCGCTGACGGCAGCGTGGAGGCCGGAGCGTGGACATTGACGCTCGGTGGTCGTGTCGATCGCTGGCGGATCGCCGACGGGCAGCTGGACGAATATACGCTGGCAACGGGCGTGCCGCTGACTGCCGCTCGCTTTGCTGATCGCAGCGGTACCGAATGGACCGGCCGCGCCGGGCTTGCCTTCGCGCCGGTCGACGCCGTCACGCTGCGCGTAAGCGGTTATCGTGGGTGGCGACTGCCGACCCTGAACGAGCTGTACCGCCCATTCCGTGTCGGCGCCGATGCGACCGCCGCCAATCCGGAACTTGCGCCCGAACGGCTCAGCGGTGTGGATGGTGGCGTCACGATTACCCCAGTCACCAATCTCTCGCTGACGGCCACGGTGTTCTGGAACCGGCTGTCGAACGCCATTGCCAATGTGACGGCGGGGCAGGGGCCTGGCACCTTCCCGGGCGTCGGGTTCGTCAACGGCGCCTATCGCGTGCGGCAGAACCTCGACGCGATCCGGTCGACCGGATTGGAGTTGGATGCCCGGTGGCAGACCGGGCCATTGTTCGCCATCGCCTCATGGAGCCACGTCAATCCGCGGGTCGAAGCATCTGGTCCGGCGGCGGCGCTCGATGGATTGCGCCCCGCGCAGACACCACGCGATCAGCTATCCGGCACGCTCGGGCTGCGGCAGGGACAATGGACTGCCTCCGCCACCGTGCGACACGTCTCCGACCAGTTCGAGGACGATCAGAACGCGCGCGTTCTGGCGCCAGCGACGACCCTCGACGCCTATCTTGCGGTGCCCATCACGACTAGCCTCGCGATCGAGGCACGGGGCGAAAACCTGTTCGACGAACTGGTCGAAGCCGGGATCAGCGGCGCCAACGTGATCGAGCGAGCGACGCCGCGAACGCTGTGGATCGGCTTGCGCTTCCGGCGCTAGCGGCGCCACGCGGTCAGGAGCATTGCGCGGAAACGCTGTCGCGGTCGGCGTCTTCCGCCGTTTCGTGCTGAAGCCCGTCGATCGCGGCGTTGATGCAGTTCATCAGCGATCGGATCACATCGGCGCTTGGCTGATCCTGCTCTGTGACACGACGTTGAAACACGCCGGCGGAGATCGTCTGGATCATCTGTGCCACGCATGCAAAGCGACTCGGTGACACCGTCGCCGGCACCAACAGGCGCAGGGCCGACGTCAGTTCGCCACGCATGCGTTCCTGCACCGTCCGGACGATCTCGGCGGTGCGCTCGTTACGCGACGCCTCGGCCATGATCTCGGCAACGAGCCGCCCGCCCTCCGGATTTTCACAGGCGACGAACTGCTCGATCCACTCGCGCACAGCGGCTGGATCACCGGTCGCACCCGCCGCGCACAGGCCGCGCTCGGACAGGAAATTCTCAAGATCGCGCGCGACGATCTCCGCCACAATCGCTTCCTTGTTGGCAAAATCGCGATAGATCTGCCCCACGGCAATGCCCGACGTCTGCGCAATCTGCGCCATGCCGGTGCCATGGAAGCCGTTCGCCGCAAACGCTTCGCGTGCAGCTTGGATCAATTTCTCCCGTCGTGCGTTTGCCCGCCCGATGCGCAAGCCGGGAAGGGCTGCGCGACACTGTTCGATGATCTCTCTCCTCGACTTGACGCGTTTTCTAGTTCGCAGTAGCAGCAAACGTGAGTGAACGATCACTCACTTTATTTCAGAGAACTATATGGCATTCAAGAGGGTCGCGCTATCAGCCCTGCTGCTGGCGTCGGTGTCCGCCTGCGGTGGGCAGAACGATCAGGGTCAGCAGCAGCAGCAGGCTGGGCCGCCTCAAGTCTCGGTCATCACCGTTCAGCCGCAGGCTGTGACGCTGACCACGACGTTGCCGGGTCGTACAGCCGCGTTTGAAACCTCTGAGGTGCGTCCGCAGGTCAATGGCCTGATCGTCGAGCGCCTGTTCACGGAGGGCGACGCCGTTCGTCGCGGGCAGCCGCTGTTCCGGATCGACCAGCAGCCCTATGTCGCGGCCGTCGCCAGCGCGCGAGCATCGCTGGCGCGCGCCCGCGCTGCCATTGCGTCCAGCGCAGCGCTCCAGCGTCGCTATGGCGAACTGGTGAAGATCAACGCGATCGCGCGGCAGGAATATGAAAACGCGATCACGTCGGCGCAGCAGGCGCAGGCGGATGTCGCGGCGCAACAGGCCGCCTTGCGTTCGGCGCAAATCGATCTTGAGCGCACCACCGTTCGCGCGCCGATCTCGGGCCGCATCGGACGCGCCCTGTCGACGACGGGCGCCCTGGCGACGTCCGGCCAGACCAACCCGCTGACGACCATCCAGCGCCTCGATCCGATCTACGTCGATGTGCCGCAGTCGAGCGCCGACCTGCTGCGGTTGCGGCAGTCGATCGCGGCGGGCGAATTGTCTCGCGGTGGTGGCGCTGCGCGCGTTCGCCTGCGGCTGGACGATGGCTCGCTTTACCCCATCGAGGGCAAGTTGCAGTTCACTGACGTCACGGTTGATCCGACGACGGGCACGCAGACGATCCGCGCCATCTTCCAGAACCCCCGCAGCTTGCTGCTGCCCGGCATGTACGTCCGCGCAGAGCTGGTCGAGGGCACCGAGCCAAATGGCATTCTGGTGCCCCAGCGCGCCGTACAGCGCAACGAAAGTGGTCAGGCAACGGCCATGGTGGTCGGGAAGGACAACAAGGTTGAGCCGCGCATCCTGGTCACCGACCGCACGATCGGCGAGGATTGGCTGGTCACCGGCGGGCTGAAAGCCGGCGATCGCGTTATCGTCGAAGGCGGCGGCGGCATGTTGCGCCCGGGAATGCCGGTAGCGCCCAAGCCGTGGAACCCCAATGCGGCTCCGGCCGGCGTGGGCGCGCCGGGTGGCCGGCCAGGCGGGGCGCCGGGCGCTCAGCCGCAACCCCAAGGCAAGGGGCAGGGTCAGCCACAGCAGGCTGGCCAGCCCGAAGGGCAGCAGAACGCCCCGGCTCAGGCGAAGTAAGCTTACATGGCACGCTATTTCATCGATCGACCCATCTTCGCATGGGTGATCGCGATCGTCCTGATGCTGGCTGGCGTTATCGCCATCCGCAGTCTCCCGGTTGCACAGTTTCCGCAGATCGCGCCGCCCACGGTGTCGATCACCGCGACCTACCCGGGCGCGGACGCCACGACCCTGGAACGCACCACCACGCAGATAATCGAGCAGCAGCTTCGCGGCATCGATAATCTGCGGTATTTTTCGTCATCCTCATCGTCGTCCGGCGTCCTCACCATCACGCTGACGTTCGAACAAGGGACCGATCCTGACATTGCGCAGGTTCAGGTTCAGAACAAATTGCAGGCGGCCACGCCGCTGCTGCCGCAGGAAGTGCAGCAGCAGGGCATCCAGGTTCAGAAATCAGCCGCCAGCTTCCTCGTCATTGTTGGCGTGTATTCGGAAGACGGCTCGCACTCGATCACCGATCTATCGGACATGGTCGTGTCGCGAATGCAGGATCCCGTCAGCCGCCTGAACGGCGTTGGCGAGCTCCAGATCTTCGGCTCGCAATATGCAATGCGGATCTGGGTCGATCCGCTGAAGCTGAACAATTACCAGCTCACGATTGCCGACGTGACGAACGCTATCCGCGCGCAGAATGCGCAGGTTTCGGCCGGTCAGATCGGTGCGCAGCCCGCTCCCAAGGAGCAGATGCTGAACGCGACGGTATCGGTACAGTCACGCCTGCAGACCCCGGAGCAGTTCGGAAAGATTCGGCTGAAGACCGCCGAGAGTGGCGCTGTCGTTCGCCTGGCCGATGTGGCTCGGATCGAGATTGGCGCGGAAAACTACGGCTTCGATACGAAGTTCAACGGCAAGCCGGCGGCAGGTTTCGGCGTTCGTCTGGCGGCAGGTGCCAACGCGCTTGATACCGTCGAGGCGGTGAAGGCCCAGGTGCAGACGATCGCCAAGGACTTCCCGGCCGATGTGAAGGTGGCGTACCCGTTCGACACCACGCCCTTCGTCCGCCTCTCGGTCGAACAGGTGATCCACACGCTCGTCGAGGCGGTCGTCCTCGTGTTCCTGGTGATGTTCCTGTTCCTGCAGAACTGGCGCGCGACGTTGATCCCGACGATCGCCGTGCCGGTCGTTCTGCTGGGCACCTTCGCAATCATGCAGGCGGCGGGCTTCTCCATCAACACGCTGACCTTGTTCGGCATGGTGCTAGCCATCGGTCTATTGGTCGATGACGCCATCGTCGTGGTGGAAAACGTCGAGCGTCTGATCGTGGACGAGGGGCTCAGCCCCAAGGACGCAGCGCGCAAGTCGATGGACGAAATCTCCGGCGCGCTGATCGGCATCGGCATGGTGCTGTCGGCGGTGTTCCTGCCGATGGCGTTCTTCGGCGGATCCACCGGCGTCATTTATCGCCAGTTCTCGATCACCATCGTTTCGGCGATGATCCTGTCGGTGCTGGTGGCGTTGATCCTGACGCCAGCGTTGTGCGCCACGATCCTGAAGCCGCACGATCCGACCAAGCATGAAGGCAACGGGATTTTTGCCCGCTTCTTCCGCTGGTTCAATCGCACCTTTGAAAAGGGCACGATCAAGTACGAGAAGGGCGTGAAGCGGACGGCGCGCAGCTGGAAGCGGTCTATGCTCGTCTATCTGCTGATCGTCGGCGGCATGGTGTTCCTGTTCGCTCGCCTGCCCAGCGCCTTCCTCCCCGATGAAGATCAGGGAACGGTCATTGCCCTCGTGCAGGGGCCGGCGGGTGCCACCACGGCGCGGACCGACAAGGGTCTGGACCTCGTTCGCAATTATTTCCTGGAGCAGCCGGGCGTCCAGTCCGTGTTCACCATCAACGGCTTCAGCTTCGCGGGGCAGGGGCAGAACGCTGGTCTCGCCTTCATCAGCCTGAAGCCGTGGGATGAGCGTCCCGGGATCGACAACAAGGCGCAGACGATCGCGGCCAAGTCGATGGCGGTATTCTCGCAATATCAGGACGGCATGATCTTCGCCCTGGTGCCGCCGGCCGTGCAGGAACTGGGCAATGCGACCGGCTTTGACCTTCAGCTCGTCGACACGGGCGGGATCGGTCATGAAAAGCTGACCCAGCTGCGCAACATGGTGCTTGGCATGGCCATGCAGGACAAGCTGATCGCCCAGGTCCGCCCTCTCAGCCTGGAGGATGCGCCGCAGCTGAAGGTCGATATCGATCAGGACAAGGCGCGTGCGCTTGGACTGGACCTGGCGACGGTGAACTCGACGCTGGCGACCGCGTGGGGCGGATCGTACGTCAACGACTTCATCGATCGCGGTCGCGTGAAGCGGGTCTATGTCCAGGCGGACACGCCCTATCGTGTGCGGCCGGAGGACATCGCGTCCTTCTATGTTCGCAACGATCAGGGGCAGATGGTGCCGTTCACCTCCTTCTCCACGATGAGCTGGACCAACGCGCCAGTGTCGCTGACGCGCTACAATGGCCAGCCGGCGATGCAGTTGCAGGGTGCACCGGCGCCTGGCGTCAGCACCGGCGCCGCGATGAAGGCGATGGAGGAGATCCAGGCGAAACTGCCGCCAGGCACCGCGCTGGAGTGGACCGGGCTGTCGTTCGAGGAACGTCTGTCGGGCGGCCAGGCACCGGCGTTGTACGCCCTGTCGCTGCTCATCGTCTTCCTGTGCCTTGCCGCACTCTATGAGAGCTGGTCAGTGCCGATTGCGGTGATGCTGGTGGTGCCGCTGGGCGTCATCGGAGCGCTGTTGGCCGCGACGCTGACTGGGCTGAACAACGACATCTACCTTCAGGTCGGTCTGATCACCACGATAGGTGTGGCGGCGAAGAACGCGATCCTGATCGTGGAATTTGCGGAAGAACGCATCGCGGAAGGCATGAAGCCGTTCGACGCGGCGGTGGAGGCAGCACGCCTGCGCCTGCGCCCGATCCTCATGACCAGTCTCGCCTTCATCTTTGGCGTGCTGCCGCTGGCACTTTCGACCGGCGCAGGCGCTGGTGGTCAGAATGCGATCGGGCGTTCGGTGGTGGGCGGCATGCTGTCGGCAACGGTGCTGGCGATCTTCCTGGTTCCGACCTTCTTCGTCGTCGTCTCGCGGCTGTTCGGCCACGGGAAGGGCGACGAGGGGGATCAGAACGTCAACAACTACGAACCGTTGCGTGACGAAGGCGACGATGGCGATGCAGATTCAGATCGCGATCGTGGGCCGGCGCCGCAGGGAGCATGATTGAAATGAAGTCCCGTTCCCTCCTGGCGGCGCTCGCCGTCGCCACCGCCCTGTCCGGCTGCAACCTGGCACCGAAATATGTGCGCCCCGTCGGCGCGGCCCCGGCCACCTTGCCCGAAGGCGGTGTGTATCCGCGCGCCGCGACCGACGCGCCGGACATCACGCAGATCGGCTGGCGGGACTTCTTCCTCGATCCCCGCCTTCAGCAAGTGATCGAAGCCGGGCTGGCCAATAATCGTGACCTGCGGATTGCCGCGGGCAACGTGCTCCAGGCACGCGCGCAATATGGTATTCAGCGCGCCAGCCAGGTGCCGAACACGACCATTTCCGGCTCGGGCACCTATACCAACAACGCCTTCGGTGCGGCCGGTGGCGGCATGGGCGCTGGTGGCGCGGCTGGCGGGATAGGCGCTGGGACCGGCACAGGCACTGGCACCGGGACTGGAACCGGTACTGGCACTGGCACTGGAACCGGCGGTGTCGGGGGCGGTACGGGCGTTGGTGCAGGAGCTGGCGCTGGCGCCGTTGGTGGCGGCATCGGGTCCGCTTCTTCCAATCTGGAATTCTATTCGGTCAACGCCGGGTTCTCGCAGTTTGAGCTCGACCTGTTCGGGCGGGTGCAAAATCTGTCACGCGCGGCGCTGGAGCAGTATTTCGCCTCGGAGGAGGCGCAGCGTGCCGCGCGGATCAGCCTGATTGCCGAAATCGCCAACGCCTGGCTGCGCATGGCGGCGGATCAGGAACAGCTGCGGATCAGTCGCGAAACGCTGAAGGCGTTCGAGCAATCGCTGGAACTCACCCGGGCGCAGTTCCGGATCGGTGTCGCTTCCGAACTTGAGGCGCGGCAGGCAGAAACCAATTATCAGGCGGCGCGGAACGATATTGCGACGCTGCAGACTCAGGTGGCGCGTGATCAGAACGCGCTGAACCTGCTGGTTGGGGCTACCGTTCCGGCCGATCAGCTGCCGACCAATCTCGGCAGCGGCCCTGTCACGCGCGATGCCCTGCCGGGTGATTTGTCATCTGAGGTTCTGCTGCGGCGTCCCGACGTGCTTCAGGCGGAACATCAGCTGATCGCGCAGAATGCCAATATCGGTGCGGCGCGCGCAGCGTTCTTCCCGCGCATCTCGCTGACCGCCACGATCGGGACGATCTCGACCGCGCTGTCGGGTTTGTTCGGCGGCGGCAGCTTCACCTATAATGCGGCGCCGTCGGTGGCGTTGCCGCTGTTCGACGGCGGGCGCAACGCGGCGAATCTCGATTATGCCAAGGCGTCGCAGCAAGTGGCGGTGGCGACCTATGAGCGGGCAATCCAGTCGGCCTTCCGCGAGGTGTCCGACGCGCTCGCGCAGCGTGGCACGATCGAGGAGCAGGTCTCGGCGCAAACGGCGCGGGCAGAGGCTGCATCGGTCGCAGCGCGGCTGTCCGACGCCCGCTACCGCGCCGGGGTGGATTCGTTCCTCGTTGCGCTGGATGCGCAGCGCACCGCTTATGCTGCACAACAGCAACTTGTGACAACGCGGCTGGCGCGTGGAAGCAATCTTGTGGAACTCTATCGCGCTCTGGGTGGTGGATTAAACTAAGAGCTTTGCCTCTTGGAACGTTTTTGTTACTCTCCCGTACTTAGGATGAGGAGAGAGCCAATGACGCCACAAGAGCGCGCGGGCGACGAATCCCTGGTGATCTTGCAAAGCCTGCTTTGCTTGCTCCGGGAAAAAAACGTTCTGACCCGAGCAGATATAGAAACCCTGACCGATAGAGTGTCGATGCGCGCGAGCCAGGCAGAGCGCGATCCGATCCCCTGCTGTGCAGAGGCGGCGCGCAATGCGGCGCAGGAGATGGCGAAGATCTCCAGCTACATCGGCCCGCATTACGGCGGGAAGCACCGGCGGAGCTGATTAGTCGATTGCCATAGTCGCTTGCCCGCGAACCGAATCGCGGGCAGCACGTTAGCATGTCGATGAAGCTTTTCCACGTAAGCGATGTGCACTTCGGCGCGGAGGATCCCGCCGCGCTCGGCTGGTTCGCGCAGTGCGTTGCCGACGAGTCGCCCGATGCGGTGATCATGACCGGCGACCTCACGATGCGCGCCCGTCGCCATGAATTCGACGCCGGTGGCAAATGGCTGATGTCGCTGGGCGTTCCGGTGACGATCGAGGTCGGCAACCACGATCTACCCTATTATTGGGATCCGCTCCGCCGGCTGTTCAGCCCCTATAAGCGCTATGGCGCGGCCGAACGGCTGATCGAAAAGACGCTCGATCTGCCCGGGGTGACGATCGTCCCGCTCAAGACCACCGCGCGCGCGCAGTTGCGGCTGAATTGGTCGAAGGGTCACGTCAGCCGCGGATCGTTGCAGAGCACGCTGGATCTGATCGCGGCCGCCCCGCGCGACAATCTCATCTTCGTCGCTGGCCATCACCCGCTGATCGAGGGTGGCACTCGCGGCACGGCCAAGACTCGCAATGGTGATCAGGCGCTCAAGGCGTTGGCGGAGGCGGGCGCCCACGCTGTCCTGTCGGGCCATGTCCACGACCCGTTCGACAAACCAGTGACGGTGGGTGACTGGACGGTGCGGATGATTGGCGCGGGCACGCTGTCCAAGAGGCTGCGATCATCCCCACCGGCCTTCAACGAAATCCGGATCGACAACGGCCGTTTCGAAACGCTCGCGCGCACGTTGTCGCCAGAGCCCAAGCATCCGATCAGCGCCACTTCGGAGAGCGGCCCCACTGCTTAGCTTGATCCTCGCGCGCCTGGCATGCGCGCCATGAAAAAGGCCGCTGGCGCCCGGGGGAGCCAGCGGCCTTTCGTCTGATCGCGAGGGCCGTGAAGCCCTCAAGCGATTAGTTGGCGGTCACCACCGAGACCGAGCCACCCTGTGGCGCGCGGAAGGCGACCGGGGCGCCGCCCACGTTGCCACGAACCTTCTCACCGTCGATCACGAGGCGGAAGCGATCACCACCGATGCGGCGGCCAGTGATCACAGTGGCGCCCTCGCGGCCTTCGCTCGTCTTGTAGACGTAGGTCTGGTTCTCGTGCTGGAAGGTCTTTTCGTCCTCTGCCAGCGCAGCAAGCGGCGCCATGGCGGTCAGGAAAGCGGCGGTCATGATGAGCTTGCGCATGGTCAAATTCCTCGGTTCAAAACCAAATCTGTTCGCAAGTGCACAATAATTGCCGCAACGCACCATCGAAAGCGCAAAGAATGATAACGCGATTGCAGCCCACGCAATCGTTCGGCGATTTGTCCGCGTGGCCGCATTGGTCTATCGCGCGCGTCTTCACGAACACGATTGGTTGTCATGACGCTCTACTCCCGTTTCGCCGCTTACGTTGACGCTGCGCTCGACACGCTGGAGGCTGCTGGTGATCTGCCCGCGGGCATCGATCGTCGCGCCGTGACGGTCGAGCCGCCGCGCGACAGCAGTCATGGTGATCTTGCTACCAACGCCGCGATGGTTCTGGCAAAGGCAGCCAAGACGAACCCGCGCGCGCTGGCGGAGAAAATCGCCGCTGCGTTGCAGCAGCTGGATGAGGTGGCTGCGGTAGAGATCGCCGGCCCCGGCTTCATCAACCTTCGCCTGATCGACGACAGCTGGCGTTCCGAGCTTTCCGCCATCCATGATCGCGGCGCTGACTATGGCCGCTCGACCGCGGGGCAGGGCACCACCGTCAATATCGAATATGTGTCCGCCAACCCCACCGGGCCGATGCACATGGGGCATTGCCGTGGCGCGGTGGTCGGCGACGCTCTGGCCGCGCTGTTGGAGTTCGCGGGAAATCGCGTCATCCGCGAATATTACGTCAACGATGCCGGCGGCCAGGTCGACGTGCTCGCCCGCTCGGCGCATCTGCGGTACCGCGAGGCGCTGGGTCAGGACATCGGCGCTATTCCGGAGGGGCTGTACCCCGGCGACTATCTGGTGCCCGTCGGTCAGCAGCTCGCCCAGGAGTTCGGCGATCGCTACGCCGCCGCGCCCGAGGCAGAATGGCTTGCCCTGTTCCGTACGCGCACCGTCGATGCGATGCTGGTGCTGATCAAGGCTGACCTGGCACTGCTCGGTATCCACCACGACGTCTTCTCGTCCGAGGCGGAGCTTCAGGCGGCGGGGAAGCCCGAGGCTGCGGAGGCATGGTTGCGTGCGCGTGATCTGGTGTACGATGGCACGCTTGAAGCACCAAAGGGGGAAACCCCCGACGATTGGGAGCCGGTCGAACTGCCGCTGTTCCGCTCGACGCGCTTTGGTGACGATCAGGATCGCCCGATCAAGAAGTCGAACGGCCAGTGGACCTATTTCGGCGCCGATCTCGCCTATCACTTCCAGAAAGCGCAGACCGCGGACGCGTTGATCGACATCTGGGGCGCTGATCACGCCGGCACCGTGAAGCGGATCCAGGCCGCAGTCGCCGCGCTGACCGAGGGGCGCACCCGCTTCGACGTGAAGCTGGTGCAGATGGTTCGCCTTCTGCGCGGCGGTGAGCCGGTGAAGATGTCGAAGCGCGCCGGCAATTTCGTCACGCTGGCTGATGTGGTGCGCGAAGTTGGCAAGGACGTCGTCCGCTTCACCATGCTGACGCGCCGCTCGGACGCGCAGATGGATTTCGACTTCGCCAAGGTGGTCGAGGCGTCGAAGGACAATCCCGTCTTCTACGTTCAATATGCCCATGCGCGCGTTGCGTCGCTCCGCCGGCGCGCGGTTGAGGCAGGCATTGACCTGTCCAATCCCGACGTGTCCCGGCTTGATACGGAGGAGCTCGCGCTGGTGCAGCTCGCAGCGCAGTTCCCGCGGGTTGTGGAAACGGCGGCGGCGGCCCGGGAGCCGCACCGAATTGCTTTCTATCTGTATGACTTGGCAGCTGCCTTTCACGCCTTGTGGAATGTTGGTAATGATCGGCCGGATCGGCGCTTCCTGGTGCCGGACGATGCGGGCATCACGGCCGCGCGTCTGTTCTTGGCGGAAGGCGTCGGACAAATTATCCGCAACGGTCTCTCCATCATGGGCGTGGAGGCGGTCTCGGAGATGTAATTCATGGCGAGCGAGGAATTCGATCTCAGGAATGAGGACCGGCTTCCGTGGCTTGAAACGGTCGAGCCGGACGAGCCTGAGGGGCCGGGGGTCCTGCGCGTCCTGCTGCTTGTCGCCGTGGGGCTGGTGCTCCTCGCCGCCATCGTCTTTGCCGTGTTCAGCTTTCAGACGCGCACGCCTGATGGCCAGGGCGAGCTGATCGCTGCCCAGCCCGGCGACTATAAGATCCGGCCGGACGATCCCGGCGGGCTGAAGGTCGACGGGGAGGGCGATTCGGCGATTGCCGCCAGCGCCGGTGCCAGCGCGACCGCGGCAATTGACCTGAAGGCTGTTCCGGAAGCACCGATCGCTGGCCGTGTGGCCAATGCACCGGCGCCGGCCGTTGACGGAAGCGCGCGTACCGTCGCTGAAGTGCCGGGCTCGGGTGGCCGTCTGGTCGCCGCAGCGCCGATGGCGACTCCGAAAAAGGCCATCCCGGGCGCCAACTCCGGCGGCTCCCTGGTTCAGTTGGGCGCTTTTCCGAGCGAGGCTGCGGCGAACGCGGCCTGGAGCGCGATCGCCAAGCGCTTCGCCTATGTCGCGACGCTGGGGAAGACCGTTCAGCCCGCCGAAGTGAATGGCAAGAAGGTGTACCGGCTGAAGGTGAATGCCGGCAGTGCCGACGCCGCCGGCGATCTGTGTGGCCGTCTGACGGTTGCCGGGGAAAAGTGCTTCGTCACCAGCTGACGGACGCGGTTCTGCCAGCGTTACATCGCGTAGTCGCCGGGGTGTAAAGCCCCGGCGAACCGGCTAATACCCTCTCATGAAGCCAGTGATCTTTGGCCTGTCCGGGCCGAGCCTTACCGCAGACGAACGAGCCTTTTTTCAGGAGGCTCAGCCGGCCGGCTACATATTGTTCAAGCGCAACTGCATTGATCGTCAGCAGCTGCGCGCACTCACCGATGAACTGCGCGCGCTTGAGGGGCGATCGGACGTCGCGATCCTGGTCGATCAGGAGGGTGGTCGTGTTGCGCGGCTTGGCCCACCCGAATGGCCCGCCTTCCCGGCCGGCCCCGAGTTTGACATGCTCTATGATGTGGCGCCGATGTCAGCGATCGAAGCGGCGCGCGCCAACGCACAGGCGCTCGGGCTGATGATGGCGGAGGTCGGCATAACGGTCGATTGCCACCCGATCCTCGACGTGATCCGCCCCGAGACGACCGAGGTGATCACGATCCGCGCGTTCGGCAGCGAGCCGATGCGCGTTGCGGCGCTCGGTCGCGCGACGCTCGAGGGGCTGGCGGCTGGCGGCATCGTTGGCGTGGTCAAGCACATGCCCGGGCATGGCCGCGCGAAGGTGGACTCGCATCATTTGCTCCCGACGGTGACGGCAACTGAGGCGGAGCTGGAGGACGATCTCGCGCCGTTCCGCGCGCTCGCCCATGCCCCCATGGGCATGACCAGCCACATCGTGTTCGAGGCATGGGATGCCGAGCGGCCGGCAACCATGTCGCCGGTCGTGATCGATGAGGTGATCCGCGGCCGGATCGGCTTTGATGGCCTGTTGATGACTGATGATATCGACATGAAGGCCCTCTCCGGCACGCCGGCCGACAAGGCCGCAGGCGCGATCGCCGCCGGGTGCGACATCGTGCTCGATTGCTGGGCCCGCTTGCCGGAAATGACCGCGATCGCCGACCGCCTCGATGATATCGCGCCGCGATCACGCGATCGGCTCGACCGCGCCATGTCCAGCGTCACTCAGGCGGACGGCACGTTCGAGGCGCTGGTGGCAAAGCGCGACGAATTGCTTGCGATCGGCGCGTGATCGGGGAGCAGCTGACGCTTGATCTCGACGGGTGGGAAGGCCCGCTCGATTTGCTGCTCAATCTCGCACGCTCGCAAAAGGTCGACCTGAAGCAGATTTCGATCCTCTCGCTGGTCGAGCAGTATCTGGCCTATGTCGAACGCGCGCGAACGCTTCAGCTGGAACTGGCGGCCGATTACCTCGTGATGGCCGCGTGGCTGGCCTATCTGAAATCGGCGCTGCTTCTGCCGCGCGATCCGGGGGTTGAGCCCGATCCGGAGGAGCTGGCGCTACGGCTGCAGCTTCGGCTTGAGCGGCTGTCCGCGATGCGCGAGGCGGGCGCGCGGCTGATGGCACGCGATCGGCTGGGCCGCGACGTGTTTCGCCGGCCCGCCCCTGGCGGACTGCGCACCGTCAGGAAATCGCGCTGGTCGGCGGAAATCTACGATCTGATTGCCTCCTACGGGCGGATCAGCGCGCGTACCCGCCCGGTGATGCACGTGGTTCAGGACCGTGAGGTCATGACGCTGGAGGCCGCAATGGCGCGGATCTCCGCCTTGCTCGGCACGGCGATAGACTGGTCGATGCTCGATCGCTTCCTTCCTGATGGCGCCAAGGGTGCGTTTCTTCGGTCGGCGGTGGCGTCCAGCTTCCTTGCCGCGCTTGAACTCGCGCGGCAGGGCAGGGTGGAGCTGCGGCAGGAGGCGGCCTTTGCGCCCTTGTACTTGCGGGTGCCCGCGTGACACCCGGCAATGACGTGGTTCGCGCGGTTGAGGCGGTGTTGTTTGCCGCCGCTGATCCGATGACGATCGATTCGATCCGGGCATATGTCGGCGGCGGGGACGTGCGCGCCGCGGTGGAGCAACTCGCGCAGGATTACGCCGGGCGCGGAGTCAATCTGGTGCGGCGCGGCGATGCCTGGCACTTCCAGACCGCGGCCGACATGGCGCACGTGCTTCGGCGGGATCGCGAAGAGGTCCGCCGGCTCAGTCGCGCCGGGATAGAGACGCTCGCCATCATCGCCTATCACGAACCGGTCACCCGCGCCGAGATAGAGGCGATTCGCGGCGTGCAGATCTCCAAGGGGACGCTGGACGTGTTGATGGAGGCGGGCTGGGTCCGGCCTGCAGGCCGTCGTGAAGTTCCCGGTCGACCGCTCACCTTCGTGACGACGCCAGCGTTTCTGGCGCATTTCGGGCTGCAGTCGCGGCGTGACCTCCCGGGGATCGATGATTTACGGGCTGCAGGCCTGCTCGACCCCGTCGATCTCGCCGTGGAGCAACTCGCGGTAGAAAAGCCCGACGATGAGCACTAGATGGTCAGGACTTCAGGAGAATCCCCATGGGTAGCTTCAGCCTCCCGCACATTCTTATTCTCGCGATCGTTGCCGTCCTCCTGCTGGGTGGCGGCCGCTTCTCGAGCATGATGAGCGACGTCGCCAAAGGCGTAAAGAACTTCAAGAAGGGCATGTCGGAAGAGGACGAAGAAGCCAATGCCAAGCCCGCGCAGCGGATCGAGGCACAGCAGACTGCGCGTCCGGCATCCGAGACGATCGTGGAGGAAGACAAGGTCGCGCGCTGAGCTGACGCGCATCATCGTCGCCCGACATGCTTGATTTCAACATTTCCGAAATGGCCGTCGTGGCCGTTGTGGCGTTGCTCGTCATCGGGCCCAAGGATTTGCCCAAGGCGCTGCGCGTCATGGGTTATTGGGTCGGCAAGGCGCGCGGCGTGGCGCGCCAGTTCCGCGCCGGTTTCGACGAGATGGTGCGCGAAGCCGAACTCGCGGAGATGGAAAAGAAGTGGAAGGCCGAAAATGAGCGGATCATGCGCGAGCACCCAATGCTCTCGCCTGTCGAGCCAACGGCCGAACAGCCCGCCGGTACCGCAGACGTTCCGGCCATCGCTGGCGACGCACCGCCTGCGGGGGCCGATGGTGGCGGCGCGCAGCAGCAAGACGGGCCAGTGATGGTTGAACAGCCTAGCTTGTGGCCCGCGACGCCGCCGGTGAACCCCGACGCGAACGGCAAGGCGCCGTCATGAGCGCTGGCGACGAACTCGACGACACGCGTGCGCCGTTGCTCGATCACCTGATCGAGCTTCGCCGCCGTCTGCTTTACTGCATCGGTGCGCTCCTGCTCGCCTTTGCCGTTTGCTATTATTTTGCGGAAACGATCTTCGCCTTCCTGGTTCAGCCGCTCCTCGCGGCCGGGCAGAAGCGGCTGATTTACACGCAGATTTTCGAAGCCTTCTTTGTTCAGATCAAGGTGGCCTTCTTCGCCGCGATGATGATCTCCTTCCCGGTGATCGCCAACCAATTATGGCAATTCATCGCGCCGGGCCTGTATCGCAATGAGCGGCGCGCGCTTCTGCCGTTCCTGCTGGCAACGCCGATCCTGTTTCTGACGGGGGCGTCGATGGCCTATTATGTGGCGGTGCCCGTCGCGCTGCATTTCCTTTTGGGGTTCCAGGGGGAGATCGGCGGCGTGACGCAGGACGCGTTGCCGTCGATCGGCAACTACCTGTCCTTCATCATGCAATTCCTGTTCGGGTTCGGCCTGTCCTTCCTGCTGCCGGTGCTGCTGATGCTGCTTGAGCGGGGCGGGATTGTTACGCGCCAGCAACTGGTAGCGGCGCGGCGCTACGCGATCGTCGGCGCATTCGCGATTGCCGCGGTGTTGACGCCGCCCGACGTTGGCTCACAGCTGCTGCTCGCGATCCCCTTGTGCATTCTGTACGAGCTGGCGCTGATCGGCATCTGGTTCACCGAACGGCGCCGCGCGCGAGAGACGGCAGCCACTACCGCCAGCGAATAAGAAAAAGGCGGCGCCAACTGATGCTGGCGCCGCCTTTTTGTTGCCTGAGGCGTCCTTACTTGGCGCCGTCGGCCGTCTTGGCGACAGTGTTACCGGCCGACGAGACGTCACGTCCGACACCTTCCACCGTGTTGCAAGCCGAGATCAGCAGGGCGCCCGCCACTGCAACCATTCCGAACAACTTCTTCATTTAGCCCTCCTGCGCGCAGTCATCTGCACCGTGCCAATGCGCCATGAGGAACTTCGTTCCTTGGCGCGGCCGGGCATCAAGTGGCGGGAAGAAATAAGGCCCGGAAGCGTCACCGGGGGGGGGGAGGGTTGACGCTTCCGGGCCTATGTCGTGGATAGCGAGAGCGGGGGGGCATAAGGTCGCTATCCGAAGTGTAAAACGTCGATGGGAGAAGACGGTTCCTCTAATTTTCGGGCCGCCGCTCAAAAAAATGGGTCCATCCTTGACTGGGCCCCGCCGATCTGCCGCCGCTCAGTCGCGACCAAGGACCGCAATCGAAATCTCATAGGCGCCCGCCAGCGGATCGTGGTGGAGCGGCGCGCGCAGCTGGCGTGACAGGCCCTCGATCACGCGGCCGAAGCGGGTGGCGAGACCTTCTCGCAATTCCGGCCCTTCGATCAACGCGCGGGAGGATACGCGCAGCGTCGCGCGGTCGGGGGCCGGTGATTCCTTGACCGACACGCGAAGCTGCGCCGCTGGATCACACGTCACGGCCAGCTCGATCAGCTCGGTGGTCAGGAAGGCGACCGCCACGGCCACATCCTGCGAGACGAGATAGGGATCGATGTCCAGCTGGATCCGGAGGTTGGTTCCCTCGGCGGCCGTCGCACGGATGTTTGACGCCAGTTCGCCCAGCATCGGACGCAGCGAAAGCCCGCGGTTCTCTTCCATTTCCGCGAAGTGGTTGCGGTGCACCACCGCCAGTGCATCAACGCGCCGTTGGATCGACGCATAGGCCTGTGCCGCTTCGGGCGACTTGGCGCCGCGCGCGTGAAAATTGATCAGCGAGGAAATCACCTGGAGGTTGTTCTTCACGCGATGGTGGACTTCGCGCGTCAGCTTCGTCTGGCGCACCAGCCCCTCGGCCAACCCTGCTTCATGGATCGCCACCGTACGGGTGAGGGCGCGGAAAGTGTCGCCCAACTCGCGCAATTCCTGTGCCGGCAACGCACGTATGGCGAGCGAGTCAGTTTCTTCGCCGGGCGTGAACGCCGCCACGCGCGCGCGTAGCTGGCGCATCGGCCGGATCAGCAGCCGATCGACCACGAACCAGGCGATGCCCGCCGCCGCCGCCCACATCATGAGCGGCAGCAGTAGTGCGATGACCAGCGGAGAGGTGATCGGCGCAGTCCGCACCTCCATCGCCAGCTTGAGATCGCCGATCCCAAGGTCCGTCAGATTATTCTCTCGCCGCTCGAACGCATTCTCACGCGCCAAAGACTTAAGCACCAGTTCGTTGGAGCCATGGATCAGCGTGGCGGAATAGGCCGGGGTGAACCCGCTCGGCCGGCTCAATTCCGCGAGGAAGTCGGTCGGGAAGTAAGCTGCTGCGGTTACCTGCCCGGATCGGCCGACAACTCCCAGCAGCAGCCCACTGGTGGGCAGAATCTGCGCCGCTACCGCGGCATCGCGCGCCGTCTGGGCGACGCCCAGCGCGCCCGGAAAGCTACTGCCGCACAGCAATCGGCCGCGCGGGCCGAAAACCGCGAAGCGTGCACCGTTGAATGCCTGTTGCGCGAAAACACCCTGCACGCGCGCGCAGCTCGGCGTGTCACCGGGGTCGGTTTCCAATGCATCGACCGCCGCGCGAAGCGCGGTCATGTCGCCGATCAGTTCGATCGCGATCGCGCGGCTGCTTTCGGCCGCGGCCACCCGCAACCCGGCGCGCGCCTCGGTATCGGCGATCTGAGTGATTCGCAGCGTGGCGAAGACGGCAATGATCGCGAGCGGAAGCAGCGCGATCGACAGGATCACGAGAAGCTTGGCGCCCGTGGGCCATCGCATCATGAACGTCGGCGCCGTCGCGCCAACGCGCGAATCGTCCGCCGTCGTTGCCATGGCTGTGCTTAGTCTAGCTTGCCAAGGAGGGAAACGAACTCGTCGGGTATCTGCTCATCGATCGTTTTCTGATAAATCGATCGCAGCGCCGCACCCATGTCGCGGTCCTTGGACTGCACCGCAGTGCTGCCCTTCTTGCTGACCGGCTTTTTTGGCGCTTCCTTGTCCGAAACCAACGCTTACCCCCCGAAACACCTGTCTCGCATGCTGTGACGATTCCTTGGCCGGTTACGGGCCTTGGCACCAGCCTGTTCATCAAGGCTCGCGATGGTGGAAACAAAATAGCTGTTCGTTGGTTCCATGGCCCGACGACGAATTGCGTCGTTGGGCGCTGTGCGTCCGCGGGGGTTTGTCGAAGTTGATCAATCCGGGTTTGGCGCGCAAAGCCGAACCCTATTTCATTTGGGAGTCGTTCCGCCTCATGTCGCTTGGACAACAGCTCGCCCCACATCTGCCCTTCCTGCGTCGTTATGGGCGGGCGCTCACCGGCAGCCAGTCGCACGGCGACAAATACGTTCGCGCCACGCTTGAGGCGATCGTCGCCGCGCCGGAGGAGTTCCCGCGCCATGTTGATCCGCGGCTCGGCCTTTACCGTACGTTCCAGGCGATCTGGGGTTCGACGAACAACGACGACCATCTGTCCGATCCGGGTGACGTGGACGATCAGGAAGCGGTTGCCCGCGCCCGTCTTGCGCGGATGACCCCGCTGTCGCGGCAGGCGCTGCTGCTCACCGCGATGGAGGGCTTCACCGTCGAGGACACGGCCTATCTCATCGACGTGTCGCCAAGCGAGGTCGAGGCACTGGTTGCCGATGCACTGTCGGAAATCGAAAACCAGACCCGTGCCCGCGTCCTGATCATCGAGGACGAGCCGATCATCGCGATGGATATCGAGACGATCGTTCGCGATCTCGGCCATGAAGTGACCGGCGTTGCCGTGACCCGCGACGAAGCGGTTGCGCTGGCAATGGACGACCGCCCCGGACTGGTGCTCGCCGACATTCAGCTGGCCGACGATTCCTCGGGCATCGACGCGGTGAAGGACATCCTCAGCGAGTTCCAGGTGCCGGTGATCTTCATCACCGCCTTCCCTGAGCGTCTGCTGACTGGCGAGCGTCCGGAGCCGACCTTCCTCATCACCAAGCCGTTCCAGCGGTCGACGGTGAAGGCAGCGATCAGCCAGGCATTGTTCTTCGATCAATCGACCGCACCCGTTTCCTAAAAAACGATACGGACCCAAAACGGTGTAGGATTGTTTAGGCTATATGGCTGACGAACATGACAAGGTCGAGTTGAGCACTGACGAGGCTCGCGCTGGCACCACGCCGCATATGACTCGGTACATCCTGCCCGTTTCCATGGTCTTGGTGATCGTGGTGTTCGCGTTCTTGCTGTTCACGCGGCTGTAGACGCGAACGCCATGTTGACCGGACGGGTGGAAAACAACGCCGGTGCTGTCTATCTTACGGAGAGGATGCCGGTTCATTCCGGTGCGGGGACCGAACGACAAATTATGACCGAAGCTGAACCGCGTGATGACGCCGCGGCCGATGTGGCATCGGTCGAGCACGTCTCTCTATCCGATCCCGAATTCAAGAAGCAGCTGGCGCAGGTAATTCCGCATCTGCGCGCCTTCGGGCGATCGCTGTCGGGTAACCGCGATCTGGCGGACGATCTGGTGCAGGAAACGCTGCTGAAGGCCTGGGCGGCGCGCAAGCGCTTCCAAGCGGGCACCAACATGCGTGCCTGGACCTTCATCATCCTGCGCAATCTTTACCTCTCCCAGATGCGTCGTGCGCGCTTCAAAGGGGAGTGGGACGATCTGGTCGCCGATCGGCTGCTCGCCGCACCGGCCAGCCAGGACAAGCATGTCGAGCTTGCCGACATGCAGCGTGCACTCCTCCATCTGCCGCAGCCACAGCGCGAGGCACTGATCCTCGTGGGCGCAGGTGGCTTTGCCTATGAAGAAGCCGCCGAGATCTGCGGCGTCGCCGTCGGCACTATCAAGAGCCGCGTGGCGCGTGGGCGCGTCGCGCTGGAGGCGCTGATGAGCGGCAGCGACATGACTTCGCGCACTGATCACACGATCGCCAGCGTGAAGCCGACGCTGGACGAGATCATGGACGAAGTGGACGAACTGAGCCGCGATCGCTGATCGCCGGCTTGGCTCGGCCCGTTCGCCGGACACGCACGTTACCCGATCAGGCGTTAATTCCTGGGCACTCGGTACAGCGCGGCAACCAGTGACTTCAAATCGTCAGGCGTGCTGCGTGCGTCGTTGAACGCATAGCGTAGCGATTCACCGATTGCGTCGGTGTCGCGTGGATAACGCACGAAATAGCCTTCTGCGCCTCCGTCGTGTTGATGATGTTCATGTGCGGTCATGCGCGATAAAACGGATCAGGAGACACGTTGGTTTCATGGTCCAGGCTACGGATTTTCCCTTGTCAAGCAAAAAAGATGCAGCCGCCCTCGTGGCGGATGCCATCGAGCGCGCACATGATTTCTCCCCATTTCTCGCGAACTTGATCGATCGGGAGCCGGCGTTTTCGGTCGAGACGCTTCAGCGTCCCATCGCGCTCGATCGCGATTTTGCGACGGGCAAGGCGCTTCGTCTCGCACGGCGTCAGTTGGCGCTTCAGGTCGCGATCGGTGATCTCGCCGGCATCTTCGACCTGACGGATGTGACACACCGGCTGACCAACTTTGCCGATTTCGCGCTGAACGAGGCGATCCGGACGGCTTTGCTCGAGCGGTGCCCCGACGAGGAACCCACCGGCTTTGTCGCGCTGGCGCTTGGCAAGCAGGGCAGCCGTGAGCTGAACTATTCGTCTGACATCGATCCGATCTTCCTGTTCGATCCTCGAACGTTGCCCACGCGCCGCAACGAGGAGCCAGTCGACGCCGCCGTCCGGATCGGCCGGCGGGTTATCGAACTGCTCCAGGCGCGTGATGCCGACGGCTATGTGCTGCGGGTCGACATGCGGCTGCGCCCCACGCCCGAGGTGACGCCGATTGCGCTGCCGATCGACGCCGCTGTCACTTATTATGAATCACAGGCGCTGCCGTGGGAGCGCGCCGCCTTCATTCGCGCGCGTCCGGCGGCGGGTGACATGGCACTGGGCCAGGCATTTCTGGACACGATCCGTCCCTTCATCTGGCGCCGGAGCCTCGATTTCGGCGCGGTGGGCGAAATCCTGGAAATCAGCCGGCGGATCAGGGATCACCATTCGCAGGGGCAGACCTTTGGCCCCGGCTACGATCTGAAACGCGGCCGGGGCGGCATTCGTGAGATCGAATTCTTCGCACAGATCCACCAGCTCATCCACGGCGGGCGTGATCCCGCCCTTCGAACCGGCGACACACGTGCCGCGCTCGCCGCGCTCGCCGCGGCCGGCCGGATCGATCCGGAGGACGCGCGGGCGCTGTCGGAGGCTTATGTCGCGCTGCGAACGGCCGAACATCGCGTCCAGATGATCGACGATCGCCAGACTCATTCGCTGCCGACCGGAGAGGCGCTGGAGAATGTCGCGAAGCTGGATGGTCGCGCAAACGGTGCCGCGTTGCTCGCGCATCTGGAGCCCCACGTTACCCGCGTCGCGACCACCTTTGGCAAGCTTGCGCCATCGACCGGCGATACGCTGTCGGCCAACGGTGACGCCCTGACCGCGCAACTGCTGTCGGCAGGGTTCGCCCAGCCGGAGGTGGCGGCGGCACGGATCAGTTCGTGGCGAGCGGCACGCTATCCCGCGCTGCGCAGCGCTGCGGCGCAGGCCGCGTTGGAAGCGGTCCTGCCGGGCTTGGTGACGGCGCTCGGCGAGGCGCCGGCGCCGGAGGCTGCGCTGAACCGGCTCGATCGGCTGTTCGAGCGCTTGCCGAGCGCGGTGAACATATTCCGCCTGCTGGAGGCGCGGCCCGCGCTGATCGCGCTGCTCGTGCGGTTGCTCAGCCACACGCCGACCCTTGCCGAGGAACTGGCGCGGCGGCCCGATCTTCTCGATGGGTTGATCGACGCCTCCGCATTCGATCCGGTGCCCGACGTCGCCGGGATCGCTGCGATGATGCGCAGCAATGAACGCCGCGCGGATTTTCAGGCGAAGCTCGATCACGTCCGGCGCGTGGTCAATGAACACCGCTTCGCATTGGGCGCTCAGATCATCTCCGCGGTCGCCGATCCGCTTGACGTCGCCGCCGGCTATTCACGGGTCGCGGAGGCAGCGATCGAGGTGCTGGCCGGGGATACCGTCGCTGAGTTCGCGCAGGCCCACGGCCGCGTGCCCGACAGCGAGTTCGTCATTCTTGCGCTTGGCCGGCTGGGGGGAGGGGCCCTGACGCACGCCTCCGACCTCGATCTCATCTACCTCTTCACCGGTGACTTCGCGGCGGAATCCGATGGCCCCAAGCCGCTGGGCGCCACGCTATACTATAACCGTCTGGCACAGCGCGTGACTGCCGCTCTGTCGGTCCCGACCGCCGCTGGCCCGCTTTACCCAATCGATACGCGGCTCCGTCCGTCCGGAACGCAGGGGCCGCTGGTGGTCAATCTGGAATCGTTTGCCCGCTACCAGCGGGAGAGCGCCTGGACATGGGAGCATATGGCGCTCACCCGCGCGCGTCCCGTCTTCGGGTCGCCGGCGGCGCGCGCGCAGCTGCAATCGATCATCGACGATGTGCTGAATGGCGATCGGCCGCAGCGCGACGTGGTGGCCGATGCCGTGGCGATGCGCGCGGAGATGGCGGCGCACAAGCCGCCGATGGGCCCGCTCGATGCCAAGCTGTTGCCGGGTGGGTTGGTCGATCTGGAATTCACCGTTCACGTCGCGCAACTGACGCGGCGGCAGGGGTTCGACGCCAATCTCGGCCGTGCGATCGACAAGCTGGGGTTCGGTCCTGAGCTTCGCAAAGCACATGATCTGCTGACCCGACTGATCGTCACACTGCGCCTGGTGGCGCCCGACGCCACGGAGCCGGCGTCGCCTGCCACCCGCGCGCTGGTGGCGCAGGTGTTTCATCTGGCGGACTGGGATGCCGTGATCGCTGACTTGGACGCCGCGCGGCAGCACGTTACGGCGGCCTGGAAAGGATTGATCGATGGACACACTGCCGGACGTGACGCTCACGGCGATTGATGGCCGGCCGCTGCCCCTGAAGGATCAGCCGCTGCCGCTCGTCGTCTATTTTTATCCCAAGGATGACACGGCTGGGTGCACGCGCGAGGCGCAGGACTTTTCCGCGCTCGCCACCGACTTCGCCGCAGCCGGCACGGCTGTGATCGGTGTGTCGAAGGATCCGCCGGCCAAGCACGAGAAGTTCGTGTCCAAGTACGATCTGCTGGTGACGCTCGCCAGCGATGAGGATGGATCTGCCTGCGAGGCGTTCGGCACCTGGGTGCAGAAATCCATGTATGGGCGGCAGTATATGGGCATCGAGCGCGCCACCTTCCTGTTCGGCCGCGACGGGCGGCTCGTGCGCGCATGGCGCAAGGTGAAGGTTCCCGGTCACGCGGCTGAGGTGCTGGCCGCGGCGCGCGCACTTTGACGACGACAATCGCCTCGGCCGCGCGACTGGTGCTCGCCACCGCCGAACCGGCTGCCAAGGTGAGGGCCGCTCGGCAGGCGGCGCGCGCCTGGCGGGCGGGGCGCCTTGAGCATCGCTTCGACGTGTCGATGCCCGATGCGCCGGCGCGACCGGACCAGCCCGAGCTCTTGCCGCCGGCACGAATGCCCAAGCGCGGCAAGGGCGGATCGGAACGTGGGCGGATCGCCTTGCTCCACGCGCTGGCGCATATCGAATTTGCCGCCATTGATCTGGCGTTCGACATGGCCGGCCGCTTCGGCGCGGCGTTTCCACGCTCCTTCGTCGATGATTGGATTTCGGTAGGGGCGGACGAAGCGATGCACTTCGCGCTGCTCGATCGGCGGTTGCGCGCGCTCGGCAGCCACTATGGCGCGTTGCCCGCACACGCCGGGCTCTGGGAGGCCGCAGAGGCGACTGCCGGGGACGTTCTGGCGCGTCTCGCGGTCGTTCCGATGGCGTTGGAAGCGCGCGGGCTGGACGTGACGCCTGCCACTGTGGACCGTTTCCAGGCGGCCGGGGATTCGACCAGCGCGCGCATCCTGCACCGCATCTACACCGACGAAATCCGGCATGTCGCGATCGGTGCGCGCTGGTTCAAAACGAGCTGTGCAACCGCCAATCTGGACCCTGCCAGTCACTGGAAATCCCTGATTGGCACGCGTTTTCGCGGCATTGTGAAAGGTCCGTTCAACGACTCAGCGCGGGAGTCAGCCGGCCTGACGCGAGATTACTACGGCGCTATTGCTTAACTGCTGAAAAGAAGGGCAGTTGACGGTGTCCGGTGAGCGGGGGGCCGCAATCCAGACCAGTTTTGAACATGCGACGTGCGATGGCTTTTGCTGATCGTGCGCGCGTCAACAATCTTGCTCGGGGTTCGATGTCCAAGATTTCTCTCGCGCCGGCTAACCGCATCGCTGCTGGCGCCCGCCTGCTCTTTTCCCCACGCAACGTGATCTTCCATGATGGCCGCGCGGTCCGCCGTGTACGCCTCGGCCGCTTGTCGCAGAGCGCGATGGCGGGGACGGCCGCTGTCGTGGTGGCGTTCGCCGGTTACGGAGCAGCGGCAGCAGCAGGGCAGACCGCCGGTGTTGCGCCGCAGGCCGAACGGCTCGAGACGATGGAGCGCAAGCTCGTCCACATGCATGAGCGTGTGGCAAACGTCCGCAAGGCTGCTGAGGAGCGTGCCGCACAGCTGGAAAATCGCCAGGCGCTGCTTGCCGCGGCGCTGACCGGTGTGGGCGATGAGAAGAAGCTTGCTCTCGCCACGCTGAAGATTGATCCGGCTGGCGATCGCCTCGCCGCCTTCGCGGTCGCTCCCTTCGCCAAGATCGAGCGGCGCCAGACCATTCTGGCCGAACTCGCGCTCGACCATCTGAACGAGCGTTATCAGAGCGCCGCGCAGGAACTGCGCGCGCGCGGCCTCCGCCCGGAGCGTGTGGCAAAGGCTGGCAAGAACACTGGCATGGGTGGTCCTCTGATCCCCGCCGCCAGCGCCGAGGCGACTGCTGATCTGAACGCCGATGCGCAGTTCCGCTCGCTGTTCATGACCTGGAAGAAGCTCGACAAGCTTGAGCAGGGCGTGATTTCGATCCCGTCGGTTCAGCCGGTCCAGCACCTTACCTTCACCAGCAACTTCGGCGTCCGCAGCGATCCGTTCCGCGGCACCGCTGCGATGCACGCCGGCGTCGATATCCCCGGTCCGACGGGCACGCCGATCTATGCGACTGCCGATGGCGTCGTGAACCACGCGGCGCGTCAGGGTGGCTATGGTAACCTGGTCGAACTCAATCACGGCAAGGGGATCACCACCCGCTACGGCCATTTGTCGAAGATCCTGATCAGCGACAATGCGCGCGTGCGCCGCGGCCAGATGATCGGCCTGATGGGCTCGACCGGCCGCTCGACCGGCCCGCACCTTCACTATGAAGTGCGCATCGACGGTCGCGCCGTGAACCCGATCCCCTTCCTGACCACCGCGGATTATCTGCTCGCGGCACAGGATCGCTCGGTCGGCCAGATCCCGGTTTCGACTAGCGGCCCGGCAGCGCAGGACGCGCTCGGTCACTGATCCGGTTGCGGGCGAGCCGGCGCAGTCCTATCTCGATCCTATGGCAACGCTCGCACCCGAAATCGCCTTGACGCCCTCCGCTGCCGCCCGTGTGGCGGCCATCGCGGAGAAGCAGCAAAAGCCTGCCATTCTGCGCCTGTCGGTAGAGGGTGGCGGCTGCTCCGGCTTCCAGTATCGGTTCGGTCTGGCTGATGCGCCGGAACCTGGCGATCGTATCGCCGAAACCGATGGCGTTCAGCTGCTGGTGGACGAGGTCAGCCTCGATCTCGTGCGCGGCGCATCGGTGGATTTCGTGGAGTCGCTCGGCGGCGCGGCGTTCAAGGTCGACAATCCCGTTGCGGCATCAGGATGCGGTTGCGGCACCAGCTTCTCGGTGTAAGCCGGCTCCGTGAAAATCGTCACCTACAACGTCAATGGCATCAAGGCGCGACTGCCGCGATTGCTGGAGTATCTCCATGAGCAGCAGCCGGACGTCGTCTGCCTGCAGGAACTCAAGACGGCGGATGACACTTTCCCGATCGATGACATCCGCGACGCCGGCTATGGCGCCGTGTGGCATGGTCAGAAGGGCTTCAACGGCGTCGCGGTTCTTGCCAAGGGCATTGATCCGGTCGAGCAACAGCGCGGCCTGGATGGGGAGCCCGAGGACGAGCACAGCCGATATCTGGAATGCGACGTCAACGGCCTGACGGTCGCCTCGATCTACCTTCCCAATGGCAACCCGCAGCCGGGGCCCAAATTCGATTACAAGCTGCGCTGGATGGACCGCCTGGCTGCTCGTGCACGCGCGCTGCTCGCCGCGGAGACGCCTGCCGTCCTCGCGGGTGATTATAATGTCATCCCGAATGACGACGACACCTTCTCCACCCGCGCAATGGCTGACGATGCCCTGATGCAGCCGGAAAGCCGCGCCGCGTACCGCGCCTTGCTGGCGCAGGGCTGGACCGATGCGCTCCGTGTGCGTCACCCCAGCGGTCGGGTCTGGACGTTCTGGGATTATCAGGCCGGCGCGTGGCGCCGCGATGCCGGATTCCGCATCGATCACCTGCTGCTCTCGCCCGCCGTGGCTGACCGTCTCGTCGAGGCTGGCGTCGACAAGGATTATCGTGGTCGCGAGAAGGCGAGCGACCACGCGCCGACCTGGGCGCGCTTGCGCGACTGATCGGCCGCGGCGCACCGTCGCGGAAGCGCTCATGTTCCGAAAAAATGTTCATTGCCGGACAAGTGATCGCACCTCGTTCGCGATCGCACGGCAGCAACATGGTGAAAGCTGCCGGCACTTGGCGTTCTCCGCTGAAGATCGGTGAGCGGTGCATGGGGTGCATCAGCTAAGTCATTGAAACGACGTCTCGGATGGAATTGGCACGGCGGATGCAACGCTCTTGGGGACAGCGCGAAGGACGCTGTGAACCTGAGAGGACACACCATGACCATCATCGCAATCGCCACGGCCGCCCTCCTGCTGGGCGCTGCTCCGGAACCCGCACCGGCTCCTGCACCCGCGCCGACCGCGCCCGCCGAACGCTTCGCTGAGCGGTCGTTCGAGCCTGCAACCGATCAGCGCCGCGTGTGCGTGATCGATACCATCGGCGGCCCGGGCATGGCCCGTCGCTACTGCCAGTCGCGCGCTGACTGGGTCGCGCAGGGCACCGACCCGCTCGCCATCCGCCAGTAAGTGCCGATCATCGGGCTCGCGCACGGCCCCAGCGGCCGCTGCGCGAGACCCTGCGGGGATGCTGAAAGCCGCCGCAACCGCAGCAGCTCCCAATCGGCTCCCTCCCAATCGCGTCAGGTTCGCGGGCGCACCGACAACCGGTACCGCGCGCGCAGCGCTCAAAGCGCCTTTTCGTACACCTGATAGACCTTGTTGACGTGGCTCTCGATCGTTTCCGCGATCGATCGCATCCCCTGATTGTCATCGAGGATCCAGCCGATCTCACCGCGCGAGGCGCCGTAATCCTGCACCGCCGCCCGGCGGATGTATTCGATCATCATGAACGCCAATTGGCTGGCCATGCGCGAGGATTGCAGGCTCTTCACCACGCCCATCAACGGCACGCGCATCGTGCGCACCTGCGGCTTGCGCAGCCACAGCAGCAGCTTTGCCCAGCCGAACGGTAGCAGCGATCCCTTCAGGCCCTTCAGCGGCTCGTTCAGATCGGGCAGGGTGATCATGAACGCCACCGGCGCGCCGTCCACCTCGGCGATCCGGATCAGGTCGTTGAACACGATCGGCTTCAGCTTGACGCCCACGTCGCGGATTTCGGGCGGGGTGAGGGGCACGAAGCCCCAATTGTCGCTCCACGCATCGTTCAGGATGCCCAGGATAATCGCTGCCTCCTCGTCGAAGCGCGATTTGTCGACCGGGCGCACGTTGATGCGCGGGTTCTTCTCGCCAGACTTGATGATGCGCTGGACGATCGGCGGGAATTCCTGCGTGATATCCAGCTCATAGGTCATGAGCTGCTTGACCGGGGCATAGCCTGCCGCCTCGATCCACTGGCGGTATTCGGGCTTCGCATGACCCATCATCACCGACGGCGGGTGGTCATAGCCCTTGATCAGCAGACCTGGGTCTTCCCAGATCGACTGCGAGATCGGGCCTAGCACCCGCGTCATCCCTTCGCCGCGCAGCCATTGCTCCGCGCGCTCGACCACTGCCGGAAAGACGGTCTCGTCCTCCGCCTCCATCAGCCCCCATTGGCCGGTGCCGGGGCCAAAGCCCTGGGCGGCAGGCATCTCGAGTGCCAGAAGATCGATATGGGCGGAGATGCGCCCCACCACCTGGCCGCCGCGCTCCGCTACAAACAGCTGCGCCTTGGCGTGGCTGTACCAGCCGTTCTTGGCCGGATCGATCAGCCCCATCGCCTCGCTTTTCAGCGGCGGGACCCAGTTCGGATCATCCTTGTACAGGCGGAACGGCAGGTCGATGAATGCTTTGCGATCGCGCTTGCCCGTCACGGGGCGGATAGTGAGAGAGCCGGTCATGCTGCTTCGTGTAATCGCGAGAAGCGATCATGGCGAGCGGCCTTTCCACAGATGGCAAGCCTGTTGCAGCCACCGTATCGCCACTATCTTAGGCCAATGGACATGCCCATGACGACCACCATCCTTTCGCGAACAACGCCGGGTTCGGCCGCGCGCGTTCCTGTCGCTGATGACCGCGCCATGCTGAAGGCGGCGGCGGAATTGACGCGCGATCTCAATGCCCCGCGTCCGGCGGTGTACTGGGCTGACTTTCTTGGCTCGGTCGCGGTCGGCTACGGCGCGCTGGCGGTCGCTATCGTGGCCACGCCGCTCTGGCTGACGCTGGTGGCCGGCGTCATCGCCATGTTCGCGCTGTATCGCGGCATGAGCTTCATCCATGAGCTTACCCATGTGAAGCATGCGTCGCTGCCGCATTTCCGGCTCGCCTATAACATCTTCATCGGTGTCCCCATGCTGGTGCCGTCCTTCATGTATGAAGGGGTGCACAATCTGCATCACGCCCGCACGCGTTATGGCACGTCGGAGGATCCCGAATATCTGCCGCTCGCGCTGATGAAGCCGTGGTCGCTGCCGGTGTTCGTACTGGTCGCTGCGCTCGCGCCTGTTGCGCTGCTTTTCCGCTATGGCATTCTGGCCCCGCTCTCGCTCCTGTCGCCGGCACTGCGCCGCATGGTGGTTGAGCGTTTCTCTGCGCTCGCGATCAATCCGCAGTTCCGCCGTCGATTGCCGGAAGGCGACTTCCGTCGGCAGTGGGTTACGATTGAGGCATTCTGCGCGCTGTGGGCGATGTCGCTCATCGCACTCGTCGCCACCGGCACGGTGACGTTGCGTGCCTTTGCAATCGTGATGGCGGTCGCCTCGGGTGTCGCGGTGATCAACCAGCTGCGTACGCTGGTCGCGCACCTGTGGGAGAATGAGGGCGAGGTGATGACGGTCACCGCGCAGTACCTCGATTCGGTCAACGTACCGCCGCCGGCCACGCTGCCGGCGCTGTGGGCACCGGTTGGCTTGCGCTACCATGCCCTGCATCATCTGCTGCCGGGTCTGCCGTATCACGCGCTGGGCGAGGCTCACCGCCGTCTCAGCGCCGTGCTCGATCGCGAATCGCCTTATTACAAGGCGAACTACATCGGGATGCCGGGCCTAATCGGGAAGATTGCCCGCAGCACGATGCTGCCACGCTGATCGACGCGTGACTGATTGATGCAGCGCTGGCAGAACCAGCGCTGCTCGATCGATCTGTGGGGTAGGCGGTTTGGCGGCTCCCGACGAGGTCGGGGGGGAGGCTATTCCTCGGTGCGCAGAAGCACCGCTTCACCGATCAGCAGGAACAGCAGGAACGGCGCCCAGGCCGCGAGGAACGGCGGGTAAGCGCCGAGATTACCCATTGCGAGCGCGAAATTGTCGGCGACGAAATATGCGAAGCCAAGCCCCATGCCGATCACCGCGCGGATGAACAGCTTGCCCGACCGCGCGATCCCGAACGCCGCCACCGCACCCAGAAGCGGCATCAGCACCGACGACAGCGGCCCGGACAATTTATGCCACAGCGATCCCTCGAGCGCCGCCGTCGGACGTCCTGCGGCGGCGAGATCGTCGATCGCCTCGTTCAGCGCGCGGAACGACAGGCCGTCGGCATTCACCGATGACAGCGTGAACTGATCCGGCGTCACGCCGCGGGCGATCACGACCGTGCCGACATCGCTCAAGCGCCCGGTGTCGACGTCGAACCGCTTTGCCGGCCCGATCGCCCAGCCATCGCCGCTGCGGCGACCGGTAGGAGCCGTGATGATCGTGCGCAGCCGTCCACCGTCCCGCTCATACAGCGTGACCCCCCCCAGGATCGCATTATCGCCGCGCCCGCGGATCTGATCGACCTCGACCAGATCGTCGCCTGTTCGGACCCAGACGTTGGATCGATCGCCTCGATCGATCGGAAGCTTCCCGTAATTGACCTTTTGCCACTGGCTGAGCGTGGACGTTGCCCTCGACACGACCCGGTCGTTGAACACGAAGCTGATCACCGCAATCGCAATGCTGGCGGTGATGAGCGGCGCCAACACCTGATGCGCCGACATGCC
>NZ_JAQZBC010000001.1 GCF_029239295.1 Sphingomonas sp. | reverse complement strand
AGTCGTCACTCCAGATCATCCCGCCGCTGCGGCAATCTCGATCCGGTTGCGGCCATTTCCCTTCGCGCGGTAAAGCGCGGCGTCCGCATCCTTGATCAGCTGCGCCCATAGTGAGCGGTTCGGCAAACGCTCGACCTGGGCATTCATCGCCAGCTGGCCGCACCTTGGATTGCCTTATCCACCGGGACGTCATGCAGCATCCGGTAGCGCGCCTCGACCAAGGTGAACAATCCGAAGGCTAACAATCCAGCACCGATAACCAGATCGTACGGGCTGCTGAGCCACGAGAGAACGCGCGCCATTCCGCCCGCCTCATCTGCCTGCCCCTCCATGCCGGCGCGCATCAGAAAGTAGCCACTGATAAGAAACACTAGGCCACGCGCGGCATAACCTGCGCGGCCGCTCCATTGAACCCACGACTGTCGGGCAATCGACGGTTCAAGGTAGCGCAGAAAAGATCCCTTTATGGCTTTCACGAGCTGAACCACGCCAACCACTAGCAACACCAAGGCGCCGATAATCACGAGCGCCCAACCGCCTGGCAGTTGCAGCGCGGTTTGCGTTCCCTCCTGCGTGCCATCGCCGGAAACCGCGGAACCGCGCATCAATTCGATCGCCTGCCAGCTCATGAACAGGTGGACGATTCCGCTAGCGCCCGCTCCTGTACGTTCGAGAAGGCCTTTGCGATCGGAACCGTGCTGTTCGATGTTGAAGCAGGCGTCGGCCAGTCGCCAGATCCCATATGCGGCGAGACCCGCCGCTATGATCCCTAACAAAAACTGCCCGCCCCCCTGACCGAGGTACTCGAGGGCGCCACTTTGATCTTCCGCGCGGCCGGTTCGGAGGACCAACACTGCGATCACGATGTAAAGCAGGCCCCGTGCCGCGAAGCCGATACGGGTTAGGGTAGTCAGGCGCGCGTTGGCGTTCATGTGAAGCTCCTCAGCTTTGCCAAACAGCAGCCAGGCACGATCGTTCCTGTGGCAAAACATTTGGTCCGTTTGTTCTATCTACGGCCGGCGATCCTCTTCTGGCGCCAATCTATGGTCGCATATTTCGAAGCGATGGCCCTGAGACCAGTTCTCATTTCCTAGTCTTACAAACAGTCAGCCGTCCGATCAGACGGAACACTCTTATCTCGAGAGCGGTTTGACGCGTGATGGGAGCCTGCCGATGTCCGATACCGACCGAAGAACATTTGTTGCTGGCGTCGCCGCGCTTTCTGCCGCCTCCGCAACGTCGGTAGCAGCGCAGGAGGCTCAGTCGGTCCCACCCGCCACTACGCCGGGTGCCGCAGCGTTTCCGCGACCGCCGTTCCCCTTGCAGCGGCAGCCTTGGCCCGGCTTGGCATCGAAGATGAATCCGAAGCCCGACCATGGCGAGCAGAGCTACAAGGGTTCCGGCAAACTGCTGGGCAAGAAGGCGCTGATCACTGGCGGCGACAGCGGGATAGGTCGGGCGGCCGCGATTGCTTATGCCCGGGAGGGAGCAGACATCGCGATCAACTATTTGCCGGCGGAGGAGCCGGACGCTCGAGAGGTCATCGCGCTGATCCGGGCAGAGGGCCGCAAGGCGGTCGGCATACCGGGTGACTTGCGCGAGGAACGCTTTTGTCGGCGCTTGGTAGAGCAAGCGACTGCTCAACTTCGCGGCCTCGACATCCTCGTGAACAACGCCGCTCGCCAGCAGACCCGTCCTACGATCGCCGACATATCCAGTCAGGATTTCGACGATACGATGAAGACCAACGTCTATGCCCCGTTCTGGCTGACCAAGGCCGCACTGGAACGCATGGGGCCGGGTGCGGTGATCGTGAATACCTCGTCGGAACAGGCGGGGGACCCCTCAAAGGACATCGTTGACTATGCGATGACCCGCGCCGCGCTCCTGAACTTCACCAAGGGCATGGCCAAGCAGCTTGCCTCGCGCGGTATCCGCGTCAACGCCGTGGCACCTGGCCCATTCTGGACTCCGTTGCAGGTCAGCGGCGGCGCAACACCGGAAAAGCAGCGAACCTTTGGCGAGACCGCGCCGCTGGGTCGTCCCGGGCAACCTGCCGAGATTGCGGCGTTGTATGTCGCGGCCGCGGACCCTGCACTCAGCTTCTCAACCGGGCAGATTTTTGGAGCGAGTGGCGGCAATGGCCAGCCCGCCTGAGGAAGCGAGATGACAGATGTCGCGACGCTGGCGAAAGCCATAATGCATCTGCGTGATTTTCGCGCGTCGTTATACGACGGCGACGAAGTGGATACTGGAAGCCAACTCAGCGGCACCGACATCGATATTGTTCTGGCTGCTGCCGAGCGTCAGCTGCGGTCAGACCAGATGGGTGGCATCGGCCTAGAGGGACCTGAGGGAAAGTGAGCGCGCCAAGGCGGCATGGCGCTGACCTGCTACGTTCGCGCAGATCCAACGATCCGGGCGGGAGCCAATTCGCACGAGCCGCTTTCCTCTGCTTGCTTGGGCCATCATAGGAAAGGAATGGCTGAGCACATTCTCTACAGCTTCCGCCGCTGCCCCTATGCGATGCGCGCACGGCTTGCTCTGGCGATCAGTGCTACCCGCTACGAAGTGCGCGAAATCCGGCTTTCCGCGAAGCCCGCGGCCTTTCTCGAAGCGTCGCCGAAGGGAACGGTGCCTGTCCTCCGGGGAGGAGAGGGCGAAGTGATCGACGAGAGCCTTGAGATAATGCGTTGGGCCCTGGAGGCCAATGATCCGGATGGCTGGCTACAGCGCGACGATCCGGAGATGATCGACCGCTGCGATACTATGTTCAAGCACCACCTCGACAGGTACAAATATCCTGAACGTCACGGATCTGATCCTTTGGCGCACCGCGATGCTGGATTGAGCTTTCTGCATGAACTCAATTCTCGTCTCAAAAACGCCAGCAACCTTCGCGGGGAAGCCCTTGGGCTGGCGGACGCAGCGATCATGCCCTTCGTCCGGCAGTTCGCAGCGGTCGACGGCAACTGGTTTGAGACGCAACCACTCCTTGCCCTGAAGACTTGGCTCGCTCGGCATCTCGCATCGGACCTATTCGACCGGGTGATGTTCCGGGTATCTCCGTGGGCCGAGGGTAACCTGCCGCTCATCGTGGACGGCTGGCATTTGGCCCGCGACGAGTAAAAGGTGTAGCGAGGCTGAGATCGCGAACACGAAGCGTGGCCGGCGACAAACCTCATTTCGACGCCGTAATCCGAGCTCCTGATATTCTGATCTGGAAATGAGGCAATCGCCTTAGCGCACCGAGTAACGGCGTCGCTCGGGGAGCGCCGCTCAGGGCCGGGCTGCGGCGACCTGTGCCGCAGCAACGACAATTGCCGGTTCCTCGTATTAAGCCTCTGTGCCACACAGGGGTTGTGCATGCTTCCAATCTCATAGTCCGTTTCTGCTTTGCCGCCGCCTCTGCCGGAGGGCTGATCCTCGGCACGCCGGCGGCCGCTCAGGACGAAGCTGGTTTCCAGGCTTATCTCCCGCAGCTTCGCGCTCAGGCCGTTCGTGAGGGCGTTCGCCCGTCAACAGTGGATGCGGTGCTCCCGACGCTCACCTATAGCGCTCGGGTTGTCGAGCTCGATCGAGGACAGCCAGGCAACCCGCAATCCACCAGCATTCCCCCGTTCGCGCCCTATAAGGCACGGCATGTTGACGCGGCGCGGATCGGGCGCGGCCAGACCGCCTATGCCGCAAATCGAGCCAAGTTGGCGCGCGTTGAGGCGAGCACTGGCGTTCCGGAATCGATCATGGTCGCCATTTGGGGACATGAAACGAATTACGGCAGCTATACTGGTAATTTCGACCTTTTGCGCAGCTTGGCGACGCTCGCGTATGAGGGTCGCCGCCGCCAGCTGTTCGCCGGTGAGTTCGTCGCGACCCTGAAGATCATGGACCGCGGCATCCCCCGAGAAACACTGAAGGGAAGCTGGGCAGGCGCCACGGGAAACCCGCAGTTCCTGCCGTCAATGTATCTGCGCCTTGCTGTTGACGGTGACGGCGACGGGCGAGTCGACATTTGGAACAGCCAGGCTGACACGCTGGCTTCAATCGGCAACTACCTTCTCAACGCCGGTTGGCGTGCGGGCCAGCCATGGGGCTTCGCGGTCTCCGTCCCGGCGGGGTTCAACCGCGCCGCGATGAGAAATCGCCTGGTGTCTCCACGTTGCCCGCGCGTCTTCGAACGGCACAGCAACTGGCGGACGATAGCAGAATGGCGCGCTGCGGGGGTCTTGCCGCAGGGCCGAAGCTGGCCCTCGGACGATGTTCTGGCGACGCTGATGGAGCCGGACGGTCCGGGACAAACCGGGTATCTGCTGACCAGCAATTACCGGGTCATCCTCGATTACAACTGCTCCAATTTCTACGCTCTGTCGGTTGGACTGCTCGCCGATGCGGTTGAACGTTAAAGGCACACTCGCCATTCCGCTCTTGTTCGGGATGGCGTCGGGTGTCTGCGCTCAGGAGCGACGGGCCGGCAATGTTGACGATGGTCAGTCGACAGGTTCGCTGTTGCCGCTTGAGGCTGGCAACGTCAAAGGACCCATCGGCACCTCTGGCGCCGGCACAGCGCGCTACGATCGTGTGGGATTTGCCCGACTAAGCGCTGTGGCTTCTCCGGCGAACGGGGAAGCGGGATCCACATCAGCGGCAGTTCCGATCGTCCATCCCGTGCTGCCGGCAGGCAGCTTTGCCGAAATCACCGCCCTCGATAACGGGCGTGTAATCGTCGCGCGTGTAGATACTCGTGAAATGCTGCCGCAGGGCGTGGAGATCATGCTCTCACCGGCGGCCGTCAATTCTCTAGCCCTTGCCGACGGTCATCAGTCAGCGGTGCGGGTGCGCGACGTAATCGTTAGCCCGGCCGATCGCGCAGCTATCGGGGAAGGGCGCGGCGTAGCAAGCCGGCTGAACGCGCCGCCCGCGCTGCTCGCCGCGCTGCGCCGCCAATTGCCTACCGTTGCGGTTCCCACTTCTGCGACGCCAATCGTTCAAGCCACCGCTATGGTTGCTCAACCGCGGATAGCCGCCACACTGAAAGCTGATGGCGTGCTGAAAACGACCGCTGTCAGGCCGCCAACCGTGCCCGTGCGGGGTCGCTCCTACGCGGTGCAAGTGGCAGCGCTCAGCGATCAGAGGCGAGCTGAGGCACTCGCGACGCAGCTTGGCGGCAGTGCACAACGTGGCGGCTCTCTATTCCGAATACGCCTTGGCCCGTACGCATCGCGCAGCCAAGCAGAACGCGCGCGTGACGACGCCGTTCGCCGCGGCTATGGGGATGCCGCCATCATCGTTCAGCCCTGATTTCACCGAGTAGAGCGTCCATGACCAAGCTAATGTCCTATCTGGCCGTGCCGGCGATTGCACTGGCTGTCGCCTATCCTTCCGTTGCCGCTGCTCCGCAGTTCCAGACCGTCGCGCCCGTCGCCTTCATGAAGGACATGTCCTCGGGCGCAGTGCTATTTGCCAAGGACGCCGATCGCCGGATGCCGCCCGCCTCAATGGCGAAGATGATGACCGTTTACGTCGTCTTCGACATGCTCAAGCGCGGTGATATCCGTCTGGATCAGGAGTTTGAGGTTCGTCCCGAGACCTGGCGCAAGTGGCACGGGCCGTCGGCAGGATCGACCATGTTCCTGTCTCCGGGCGAGAAGGTGTCGGTAGAGAATCTGCTCTACGGCGTCGTCGTCCTTTCCGGTAACGACGCGTGCGTCGTACTTGCAGAAGGCATCTCCGGTACCGAGGAAGCCTTCGTTCAGCGGATGAACGAGGCGGCGCAGAAGCTGGGCCTGAACAATAGCCACTTCGGCAACTCGAACGGCTGGCCCGATAACGGCGTCACCTATGTCACGGCGCGCGACTTGGCGAAGCTCGCCGGCTCGACGATTGAAGAGCATCCTAAGCTCTACAAGCAATTCTATTCCCGGCGCGAATTCACATGGGGCAAGACGCTCGGGTCCGGCGCCGCGATCACCCAAGCCAACCGCGACCCGCTTCTGGGCCGCGTCGCTGGCGCGGACGGTCTCAAGACCGGCCACACCGAAGAAGCGGGCTATGGCTTTACCGGGTCGGCTGAGCAGAACGGCCGCCGACTGGTGATGGTTGTCGCCGGGCTGACCAGCTTCAACCAGCGCGCGAGCGAATCCGTCCGCTTCATGGACTGGGGTTTTCGTGCCTGGCAGGCGAAGCCTGTCGTGAAGCAGGGCCGCAAGGTGGCGGACGCCGCCGTGCAGTTGGGTGATTCGGCAACGGTCGGCTTGGTAGCCCCGCGCGATCTGAAGGTCGCGCTCCCCGCAGGCGCGGTGCCGGCGATGAACGCGAAGGTCGTCTATCAGGGGCCGATCAAGGCGCCGATCAAGGCCGGCGCACATGTAGCCGACCTGGTGGTGACGTCGCCCGGCCTTCCGGAGCAGGTTCTGCCTTTGGTCGCCGAGACGGACGTTGAAGAGGCCGGCTTCTTCGGTCGGGCATGGGCGGGCCTGACTGGGCTGTTCCGGTGATCGGGCGCTTCCTCTCGCTGGAAGGCGGCGAGGGGGCGGGGAAATCGACACAGGTACGGGCGCTCGCCTCCGCTTTGGAGGCGCGCGGCCTCTCCGTGCACGTGACGAGAGAACCGGGTGGCAGCGAAGGCGCGGAGGCTATTCGCGCATTGCTGATGCAGGGTGACGTGGCCCGATGGAGCGCGCATGCCGAGACCCTTCTGTTCGCCGCAGCCCGTGCTGATCACGTCGAGAAGGTCATACGGCCAGCGCTCGCCGCTGGCACATGGGTGATCACGGATCGCTTCATTGATTCGACGCGCGCCTATCAGGGCGTTGCCGGCGGCATTGATGATGCGGCGATTCTGGCGCTCCACGGCTTCGGAACGCGCGGGCTGTTGCCAGATCGTACTCTCGTTCTCGACCTGCCAGTCGCCGAGGGAGCGCGTCGGGCCGCCATGCGCGATGGCGAGCTCGCGGATCGCTTCGCGATGCGCGGCGAACATTTTCATGCCGATGTCGCACGCGCCTTTCGAGGCTTCGCCTCGCGTGAGCCCGGTCGTTTTCGCATCGTCGACGCCAACCGCTCCCCCGGAGATGTCACCGCCATGCTGCTGGCGGAGTTGAGCGATTTGCTTCCGTGAAGAAGGTGTGGGGGAACGAGGCGGCGCAGTCGCTTTTCCGCTCAGCAATCAACGGCGGTACACTGCACCACGCCTGGCTGCTGACGGGACCGCAAGGGATTGGAAAGGCCACCTTGGCGCGCGAGGCTGCCCTAAGCCTCCTGAGCCGGGCAGCTGATGACAGTAATGGCGCCCGTACCCGCTCGCTGATCGAAGCAGGTTCGCACCCCGACTTTCGCCTACTCGAAAGGCTTCCCAAAGATGCCAAGCCGGACGCGGACCTCGCCCGCAGCATCACGATCGCCCAGGTCCGCAGTCTCAACCCGCTGTTTGCCACGACGCCGTCACTGAGCCCGCGGCGGGTCGTCCTCATTGATGCCGTGGACGATCTTGAAAGGGCAGGCGCCAATGCCTTGCTCAAGAACCTGGAGGAGCCGCCGGCCGGCACGATCTTCCTGCTGATCAGCCATGCGCCCGGACGTCTTCTTCCGACGATCCGATCGCGCTGCCGCCTGCTCCGCTTCGAACCGCTCGATCGGGAGGCGATGATCGCAGCCCTCACGGACCTGCTGCCAGACACCACGACAGAGGAGCGTGACGCCTTGGTGCGGGTCGGCATGGGCTCGCCCGGCCGCGCGCTACGCTTTGCTGGACTGGAATTGGAGAAGATTGATGAGGCTTTGTCCCGCATCGCCCGCGACGGTGATCGGGATAACGCCGAGCGGGTGAAGTTGATGCGCGCGTTGTCGCTGAAGGCTGCTCAGCCCCGTTACGAGGCGTTCCTTGATCGTGTACCCACCTTCTTGGCGGAACAGGCCCCATATCGTGCGGGGCCTGCACTCCGTACTGCGCTAGACGCTTACGATGATGCACGTGGTATTGCGGCGAGTGCGCGGGCGCTTTCCCTCGATGCCGGGGGCACGGTGTTTGAACTGGCAGGGGTGGTAGCGCGGCTCGCACGAGGGTAGAGGCTCGGGTCTATGGGCGACCCGTTTTATATCACAACCGCAATTAGCTACCCTAACGGGCGGCCACACATCGGCCACGCATATGAGGCGATCGCAGCCGATGCGATCGCGCGTTTTCAGCGGCAGGCCGGACGTGACGTGCGTTTTCAGACCGGCACTGACGAGCACGGCCTCAAAATGGTTCAGACCGCGCGCGATCGCGCTGTTGCCGTTGCCGACCTAGCGACCGAAATGTCGTCATACTTCAGAGCCATGTGCGACAATTTCAACATTTCTTATGATCGTTTCATCCGCACCACGGACAGCGATCACTATACTGCCAGCCAGGCCATCTGGCGGGCGATGGAAGCATCCGGCGATCTGTATCTTGATCGCTACGAAGGCTGGTATTCAGTTCGCGATGAGGCCTTCTATGATGAGAAGGAACTGACCGAGGGTGAGGGGGGCGCGAAGCTTTCGCCGCAGGGCACGCCAGTGACATGGACGGCTGAGGAAACCTGGTTCTTCCGCCTGTCCAAATACCAGGAACCGCTGCTCGAACTGTATCGCAACAACCCCGACTTCATCCGGCCGGAGTCGCGTCGCAATGAAGTGATGCGTTTCGTCGAAGGCGGCCTGTCAGATCTGTCTGTCTCTCGCACCAGCTTCGACTGGGGCGTGCCGGTGCCCGACAGCCCGGGGCACGTGATGTACGTCTGGGTAGACGCGCTGACGAACTATCTGACCGGCGTCGGCTATCCTGATGGAGACATGGCGCACTGGCCGGCCGATCTTCACCTGATCGGAAAGGATATCGTTCGCTTCCACGCAGTTTACTGGCCTGCATTCCTGATGTCGGCGGGTATCGCGCTGCCAAAGACGGTGTTCGGACATGGGTTCGTGCTTCACCGCGGTGAAAAGATGTCAAAGAGTCTCGGCAACGTAGTCGATCCGGGCGATCTGGCGAGTGCTTTTGGCGTGGACGCACTTCGTTATTTCTTGTTGCGCGAGGTCAGCTTCGGCCAAGACGGCAGCTATTCGGCGGAGGCAATAGTAACGCGTGTCAACGCAGAACTCGCCAACTCCTTTGGCAATCTGGCGCAGCGTACCTTGTCGTTCATCGCGAAGAACCTGGGTACCTTGCCCCCCGACGGGCGAGCCGAGGATGCTGACGGCGTCCTGATTGAGGAAGTCATCGTCGCTGCCGCCGGACTGAAGGCGGCCTTTGGTGACCTGATGCTGAGCCAAGGGATAGAGGCGTGGATGCGGGGCGTGTTTGCCTGCAACCAATATATCGATGCACAAGCCCCTTGGGCGTTGCGGAAGACTGACCCGGACCGGATGAATGCGGTCCTTCGCACGCTTGTTCGCGCGATAAGAATACTCGCAATCGCTATCTTCCCCGTGATACCGACCGGCGCTGCAGCGATCCTCGACCAGCTAGGCGTCGCACCCGAGGAGCGGGACCATGCCGGGATCGATGACGACAGCTGGTACGCGCGTCGCGTTGCGAACGGCTCCCCAGTCGCTGCACCGACGCCAGTTTTCCCGCGGCTTGAAATGCCAGCGGAGGCAGCCTGATGCTCGCCGACAGCCACTGCCATCTGAACTACAAGGGCCTGGCGGAGGACCAGCAGGAGATCCTCGCGCGCGCCCGCGCACGTGGCGTGACGGCGATGCTGAACATCGCCACCCGCGAGAGCGAATGGGACGACGTTCTCGCTACGGCAGAGCGCGAACCAGATGTTTGGGCGACTGTGGGCATCCACCCGCATGAGGCCGATCAGCATCCCCATATCGATACCGAACGTCTGATCGAGCGGGCGCAGCATCCGCGCGTGGTGGGGATCGGTGAGTGCGGGCTCGACTACCATTATGATCACTCGGACCGGGCGCAACAGCAGAGCATCTTCCGCGCTCACATCGCCGCCGCGCGTCAGGTTGGTGTGCCGATCGTGGTCCATACCCGCGATGCTGAGGCAGACACCGCCGCGATCCTTCGCGACGAACTGGGGAAGGGGGCGTTCGCCGGCGTCATCCACTGCTTCACCGGGACCAGCGAGTTTGCAGACATCGCACTGGATCTGGGGTTTTACATCTCGATTTCGGGCATCGTGACGTTCAAGAGTGCAGCATCGCTTCAGGAGATAGCGGCACGCCTGCCGGCAGACCGGCTACTAATCGAAACGGACGCACCATTTCTGGCACCGGTCCCGCACCGGGGCAAGACGGGAGAACCCGCTTTCGTGGCCGATACCGCCGCATTCCTCGCGAAGCTGCGGGGCGAACAGGTGTCGGAATTGCAGGATGTTACCGCTCGTAATTTTCACCGTCTCTTCAGCAAGACCGCCTAATGAAGGTCCGCATTCTCGGCAGCGGCACGTCGACCGGCGTACCACGGATCGGGAATGACTGGGGGGAGTGCGATCCTGCGGAGCCCCGCAACAATCGGACCCGCGTATCCCTGTTGGTCGAAGCGGAAGGAACCCGCGTTTTGGTCGACACCGGGCCAGACCTTCGGCACCAGTTGCTGGCTGCCAACGTTGGCGTCGTTGATGCCGTCATCTGGACTCATGAGCATGCCGACCACGTCTTCGGCATCGACGATCTGCGACAGATTTACCACCAGCGAGGCACTCCGGTACCCGCCTATGCGCGTCCACAAACGCGTGACCGGCTGGAGGGGATGTTCGGCTACGTTTTTCACGGACGCGGCGGCTATCCGCCGACGGTCACGATCAACGATCTACCGGACAAGATCAGCATCGGTGCGCTAACCATCAGCGTTGCCGATCAGCCTCACGGACGCATTACCTCCGCCGGTCTACGCTTTGAACATGGCGGCAAGTCAGTAGGTTACGCTACAGACCTGAGCGGTATGACCAATGAGATGCGAGCGCTGTATAGTGGTCTTGATATGTGGATCGTCGACGCACTCCGTCGAAAGCCGCATCCCAGCCATCCGCATCTTGGCAAGGCATTGCGCTGGATTGAAGAGTTCGCTCCTAGGCACGCCGTGCTGACTCACATGGACCAATCCATGGATTACGCCACCCTGCGGGCAGAACTGCCGCCGCACGTGGAGCCGGCCTATGATGGCCTGGAGTTCATTCTTTGACGGCAGGACCACAGGTATGGCTACTGGCAATGATGCTGATCCTGCCGGTTTCCGCTTTGGTCGCGCGACGGCTACCGCTCGGCAGAACGATGAAGCTGGCACTTATATGGGTCGTGCTGTTCGCCTTAGCGACAATCGTGTTCATGCAGATTGACCGCTGAACGCGGGACAACGCTGAGGGACTAGGAAGTCCGGGCAGGTAGTGCTCCGGTGAGTAACCGCGAGCAGCAGATATCGCTGTTTAACATAATAAATATTATCGCCTTAAGCACTGTGCATCTTTGATTGTGCGATCTTGCTAGCTAGTCTCCCCCAGAAGCACCTGGTCTTCCAAATTGCCGCATGGCCGCGTTGTCGCTATCCAGCCGCGGGTCATGCCAAACGCTTCTAACGCCCTTGCGCGACTTCAAACAATCATGGCCCGCTTACGAGACCCTGCTACGGGTTGTGAATGGGACAAGGTCCAGACCTTCCAAACGATCGCGCCCTACACCATTGAGGAGGCCTATGAGGTCGCCGATGCCTGCGCACGTGGTGACATGGATGATCTGAAGGACGAACTCGGCGATCTTCTTCTCCAGGTGGTCTTTCACAGCCGCATCGCCGAGGAAGCCGGCCACTTCGCCCTCGGCGATGTTGCAGACGCGATTTCTACCAAGATGGAACGACGGCACCCACATATTTTCGGGGGTGCGGTCGAAGGCGGGCATCATCTATGGGAGGCGATCAAGGCCGAGGAGCGAGCGGCCAAGGATGATCCGAGCGCGCTTGCCGGCGTGGCTCTGGGCTTGCCAGCGCTCTTACGCGCGGAGAAATTGCAAAAGCGAGCCGCCCGCGTTGGTTTTGACTGGCCAGACGATGACGGCCCGCGTGCAAAGATCGCCGAAGAAATTCAGGAAGTGCTGAACGCCGATGACGACGCGGCCAGGACGGAGGAAATCGGCGACCTTCTGTTTGCGGTGGTAAACTGGGCCCGGCACCTCGGCGTGGATGCAGAGGCTGCGCTTCGATCCGCCAACACGAAGTTCGAGAGCCGTTTCCGGGCAATGGAAGCGACCGCGGGCGGCACCATCGCGGGTTTCACCCTCGATGATCAGGAAGCGCTGTGGTCAGCCGCAAAACAAGCCGAACGTGAACCGCGCAAGGTATAGAAGAGGGGCGTTGCCTACGGCGCCGCCCATCCGATCACTCCTGCTGTGCGCCCTGCCCGGGCAATCGCTCCATGAACCGGGCATAGTCACTCGGAGCCATGCGCACCTCGTACACCGCCGTCTCTCCCGCGATCTCCTGCTCCAGAACTTCACCATGCTGGTGCAGCCACGCTGCGTTGGCACCATCGCCGGCCGGAAGTTCGATCGAATACCGCTGATGACCTAGAGTCAGCCGCTCCGAGAGCACTCGAACCAGTTCCTCCATCCCTTCCCCACTAAGCGCAGACAAAGAAACGACATCGTCGCGGCGCGCGGCTTCAGTCAGCAGATGCTCGCGGGCATCGCCTTCCAGCAGATCGACCTTGTTCCACGCCTCGACCCGCGGCGTAGCCTCGGAAACGCCGATATCAGCCAGAACGGCCTCCACGTCAGCCTTCTGGGCGGATGTATCGGGATGCGCAACGTCGCGAACGTGCACCAGCAGATCGGCGGAGATCACCTCTTCCAGCGTCGCCTTGAACGCAGCAACGAGTTGGGTAGGCAATTCCGACACAAAGCCCACCGTGTCCGACAAGATCGCCTTGTCGATCCCCGGAAGGCTGATCTGCCGCAGCGTCGGGTCCAGCGTTGCGAACAGAAGGTCTTCCGCCATCACATGAGCGCCGGTCAGGCGGTTGAACAGCGTTGATTTGCCCGCGTTGGTGTACCCGACCAGGGCGATCACCGGCCACGGCGCGCGCTGCCGCCTCTCTCGATGAAGGCCGCGCGTGCGAGTCACCTGATCAAGCTCACGGCGCAGACGCGCCATCCGGTCGCGGATTAGTCGCCGATCCGCCTCGATCTGCGTCTCGCCCGGGCCGCCTAGGAAGCCGAAGCCACCCCGCTGGCGTTCCAAGTGGGTCCAACTGCGCACCAGCCGGCCCGCCTGATAATCCAGGTGAGCAAGCTCGACCTGCAGCCGACCTTCCGCAGTCGCAGCGCGTTCCCCGAAAATCTCGAGGATCAGTCCAGTTCGGTCGATGACCTTCGCTTCCAACTGCGTCTCGAGGTTTCGCTGCTGGATCGGTGAGAGAGCCGCATCGAAGACGAACAGTGTTGCCTCTTCCTGGCGGCCCAGCGTTGCGAGTTGCTCTACCTGGCCGGACCCCATGAGCGTCGCCGCCCTCGGCGTCCGCACACGAACGGCCTGTCGCTCGACGACGTCAACGCCGATGGCGGCCGCAAGCCCGGCGGTCTCCTCAAGGCGAGCATCGGCATCGCGTGAGGAGCCGCCCAGGTCTGGATACACGACGATCGCGCGTGCGCCCCGGGCGAATTCCTCGCGATCGCGGTCAAACCCGGCGCTCAATCCTCGTCAGACCCATTGTTGTCGTCCGCCAGGTTCAGCGGCCGCGCCGGCTGGATGGTGGAAACTGCATGCTTGTAAACCAGCTGGGACGTGCCATCCCGCTGAAGCAACATGCAAAAAAGGTCGAAAGCTGCGATCTGTCCCTGCAGCATCACACCGTTGACCAGGAACATCGTCACTGCGTCTTCCGAGCGACGCACTGCGTTCAGGAAGATTTCCTGCAAGAGCGGCTGCTTCTTGGTGGCTTCGCCCAGCTGATCGACGATTGCCGCCACATCGATCTGCGCGCCCGGCATGATCGTGGAAATCGCATGCTTGTAGATGAGCTGGCTCTGACCATCGCGCCGCAGGAGAACGGAGAAATTGTCAAACCACGTGACGATACCCTGCAGCTTGACGCCTTTGACCAGGAACAGGGTCACCGGGGTCTTCGACTTGCGAAGGGCGTTGAGGAAGAGGTCTTGGAGAGAGCTTTGCTTATCGGCCATCGATCGATGCCCTTTCGTTTTTTGGCGAGGTTTTCCCCGCGATGCGCCGGTGCCCGGCGTCGGTTGCAGCCCCAACGGCACGCTCCGCCCTATGTAGGGAGCCGGCCGGATCGGGTCCAGATCGATCAATCGTCGCGTGTATCCGTGATCCCAAGCAACTTGAGTTTGCGGTGAAGCGCAGAACGCTCCATCCCGATAAACGTCGCGGTTCGGGAGATATTTCCGGAAAATCGCCGGATCTGTACCTTCAGATACTCACGCTCGAACGTCTCGCGTGCTTCGCGCAACGGCGCACCCATGATCGCGTTGGCACCCCCGCCGCCTTGATCCCCCAGAACCTCGCCCGGCAGCAGGTCAACATCGATCCGCGCGATCCGATCACCCGGGGCAAGGATGATCGTGCGCTCTACCACGTTGCGCAGCTGGCGGACGTTGCCCGGCCAGTCGTAGGATTGAAGCGCTACCATCGCATCGGTTGCCACTTCCGGCGTCGTCACCCGACGCTGCGCCGCATAGTGAGCGACGAAATGCTCCACCAAAGCCGGAATGTCCTCGCGCCGTTCGGCCAGGGACGGGATGGCAACCGGAACGACATTGAGCCGATAGTAGAGATCTTCGCGGAAGCGGCAGTCAGCGATCTCTTGGGTCAGGTCGCGCCCGGTCGCGGAGACCACCCGAACATCCACCTTCACCACACGTGTACCGCCCACGCGCGTGAAGCTTTGGTCAGTCAGAACGCGAAGGATGCGGCCTTGCGTGGTTATCGGCATGTCCGCAATTTCGTCGAGGAACAGCGTGCCGCCATGCGCCTGCTCGAGCAAGCCGGGCCGTACAAGATCGCCCGCCTCCTCTACGCCGAACAATTCCTCCTCCACGCGCTCGGGCGTCATATTGGCCGCGCTGACGACGACGAAGGGCGCCGCGGCACGCTGGCTCCATCCATGAAGCAACCGTGCCGCCACTTCCTTGCCCACGCCAGCGGGCCCGACGATCATCACTCGGCTACCAGTCGCGGCCACCCGCTTCAGCGTAGCACGCACCGCATTGATCGCGCTGGAACTGCCGGTCAGGTCGGTATCGCTGCCTGCCGACGCGCGAAGGCTCGCCACCTCGCGGCGCAACCGCTCAGTTTCCGTCGCGCGTTCGACCATAAGCAGCAGGCGCTCCGCCTGAAACGGCTTCTCGATGAAATCCGCCGCGCCCTGCCGAATTGCCGCCACGGCAGTATCGAGATTACCGTGCCCCGAAATCACCAGCACTGGGATCGACGCGTCGCGACGCTTGATTTCGGCGAGCAACTCCAGGCCGTCCAGCCGCGACCCCTGCAGCCAGACGTCCAGCAGCACGAGGCTTGGGCGACGTGTGGAAATCGCCTCCAGCGCCGCATCGCTGTCCGCCGCGGTGCGCGTATCATAGCCTTCGTCCTCAAGCACGCCCGACACGAGTTCGCGGATGTCGAGTTCGTCGTCGACGACTAGGATGTCTAACGCCATGGCTTATGCGGTCCGATTGCGGGTCAGGGCGGCAAAATTGCCCCCCTCGGTCTCTGATTGTTCGTCATCTCGAGCAGCGACGCCCGCGAGCATGACCGTGTCAAAGGTCATCGTCACCAGCGTGCCGCCGTCGGGACGGTCGGCAAATGAAATCGTTCCGAAATGTTCCTCCACGATCTTCTTCACGATCGCGAGCCCGAGGCCGGTGCCCCGCGCCCGCGTGGTCATATAGGGTTCGACGATCCGGTCCCGCTCTGCCGGGAGGCCGATGCCATCGTCGGCGACGGTGATGACCGCACGGCCTTCCTCCTGCTCCAACGCCATGAGGATTGTCCCCTCACCCCGCCCGGTCCCCTCGATCGCCTCGACAGCATTCTTGACGATGTTCGTCAGCGCCTGCCCCATCTGGCGGCGGTCGCACACAAGAATCGGTCCGGGTTCTTCATGCCGGATCTCGAAGCGGATCCCGGCGTGGGCGACCTCGTGCAGGAACATGGTCTGACGCGCGACATCTACCAGCGACTCCTCGCGGAAGACCGGCTTGGGCATGCGTGCAAAAGAGGAGAATTCATCCACCATGCGGCGCAAATCGCCGACCTGCCGCACGATCGTCTCTGTCAACCGGCTGAAGGTGGTGTCGCCCTCCTCCACCTTGGCGCCGTACCGTCGCTGCAACCGCTCCGCCGCCAGCTGGATCGGGGTTAGCGGATTCTTGATCTCATGCGCGATGCGACGCGCGACATCGGACCACGCGGCGCGGCGCTGGTCGAGCAACTGCTGGGTGATGTCATCGAAGGTCAGGATCGGACCAGTTGGGACGCGTGCGATCCGAACCGCCAAGGTGCGCGCTTCGCCCGCGGCCGTCAGCTGCACGATCGCCTCGCGCGCGGTGCCGTCCAGCAGCTCGGCCAATTCGGGCGCGACAATCGCCAGCGGCTTGCCGATAGGCGGATCTGCGAGGCCGAGCAGGCTCTGCGCGGAATTGTTGATCAGCCGGATCGTCCGGTCAGGCGCAATCGAAATGACGCCCGCCGACACGCCTGACATCACCGCTTCGATCAGCGACCGGCGGCTGTCGAGCTGTGCGTTGGCGGTGACGAGCGCGGTATTCTGCTCCTCGATCCGCTCGGTCATGCGGTTGAACGCGTTTGAGAGAGTGCCAACCTCATCACGCTCGCGCGTCTCGGGAACGCGGGCGGTCAGATCACCACCCTCGACCCGCCGCGCCGCATTGACCAATTCGGCCACCGGTCGGACCAGCCTGTCGGCGACCGCCAACGCGATCCACACAGCGACCCCAACGATCAGCAGGGACAGCAACAACAACGCGGCGTTGAAGCGGAGCTGCAACGTGCGCGCGCGAACCAGAAGCGACCGGTAGTTGGCCAACGCCGCCTCCGCCCGCTCGGTCTGAGTTGTCATTTCCTTCGGGTTGGTGACACGCGCGGCGTATAGATAAACGCGGCTCGATCCTGGCAGCCGAGTGACCGTCTGAATGCGATCCCCCGTCACGGTGACGACGCTACGCTGGCCGCGCGCTAGCTTGCGAACAGCCTCGGCAGAAACCTGCCGCGCAAGATCCAAATCGTACGGGTTTACAAATGCCAGCGTCTGAAGCTCGCCATTGGGCGCCACTTGGAACAGCAGCGCCTCAGACAGGCTTCGGAAATAAGTTTGCTGGAACAGGAAGGCGCGAAACTGCGGATCCTCTATCGGGCGCTCGTTCAGCTCGTTCGAGATGTCGCTGGCCATCGTGACGGTGGCCTCCTCCCATCGCTGGAGGATTTGATTGTACGACGTGCGCGTCAGGGTCGTCGCATTTTCGAACACCCCGCGCGCCCGGTCGGAATACCAGAATTGCACACCATATTGGAACAACAGAGACGCCGCGATGGTGACCAGAACCATTGGCACGGCTGCAACAATCGAGAACAGGGCAACCAGACGGACGTGAAGCCGTCCCTCTCCGCCAACTGGCGAGCGCGCTGCACGGCGACGCGCAATCCGGCGCCCAAGCAGCATCATCAGCGCGACGCCGGGCACCAAATTGGCGACCAGCAGCAGGGCGACAACCTCCGGTGCAATCAGCCCTTCGGGCCGGCCAGTATGCGCCACGACGATGTAGGTTGCGATTGCTATGCCAATGGCAACGCCGAGCACCGCGATCTCGACAGCAGGCGTTACGCTCCAGCGACGCGGCGTGGCGACCAGATCAGGGGTTCGAGGTGCCGCGCCGGCAGTCATCCAGGCAACTCTACAACAAGAGTGTTGCAGAGAAAACACATAATAACTGCGTTCACCTTGTCTCTGGCGCGGGTGGCCTCCGCGCAGGATCAATCCCGAGCGTGTCCAGCCGCTTTCTCAACGTGTTCCGGTTTAACCCAATCGCTCGGGACGCGCGAAGCTGATTACCACCGTGGCGAGCCAGCATCACTTCGATAAGCGGACGCTCCACCTCCGACAGAAGCCGGTCATATAGCGTTCCGTCGTCCAGCGAACGCGGATCGCACTTAGCCAGGCGGTCGATGAAAGCTCGCACCGCGGTCTCGAGCCCTACGTCGGGCAAAACCGAGGCGGGGTGGCCACCGGCTTGACCAAGCATGGCAGCAACTTCGCCGGCTGAAATCTGATCGTCGCGGGACAGGGCGGCAAGGCGTCGCATCAGGTTCTCGAGCTGTCGGACGTTGCCCGGCCAGTCGTGGTCCCGCAGCAATGTGACTGCCTGCTCGTTCAGCACCTTGCGGGGCAACCCCGCATCGGCTGCACGTTCCAGGAAGTGACGCGCCAAGATAGCAATATCTTCACGACGCTCGCGCAAGGCAGGCAGTTCGATCGGCACGACGTTCAACCGGTAATACAGGTCCTCACGAAACTGCCCGTTCGCGACGGCTTGCTGGAGCTCGCGATTTGTCGCCGCGACGATGCGCACATTGGCGCGCATGATCCGCGCACCGCCGACCGTGGTGAATTCGCCGGACTGAAGAACACGCAGCAAGCGCGTTTGCGCCTCGATCGGCATGTCGCCGATTTCATCGAGGAACAATGTTCCGCCTTCGGCCTGCTCGAAGCGTCCCGCGGTTCGCTGGGCCGCCCCGGTGAAGGCGCCCCGCTCATACCCGAACAGCTCGGCTTCGATCAGGTCGCGGGGGATCGCTGCCATGTTTATGGCCACGAAGGGTGCCGCGCGACGACGCCCCAGGTCGTGGATCGCGCGCGCCACCAACTCTTTGCCCGTCCCCGACTCGCCGGAAACCAAGACGGTCAGATCGTTCGAAACGACACGTGCGATGATCCGATAGACTTCCTGCATCGCCGGCGAACGGCCGATCAGCGGCAGGCTGGCATCGTCACTGTCCACCGCGACGGGAGCCAATTCGCGCCGCCGCGCGAGAGCGGCCGACACCGTCTTTGTCAGCGTGTCGAGGTCGAACGGTTTAGGCAGATAGTCGTAAGCACCAGCCTCATTGGCGCGAACCGCGGTACTCAACGTATTGCGCGCAGACAGCACGATGACGGGAAGCTCCGGCATTTCCCGCGAAAGCCGCTGGGTCACGTCAATGCCGTCGCCGTCTGGCAGCACCACATCGGTCAGCAGCACGTCGGGCCGGCTCGCCGCCAGTTCACGATCCAGCTCGGCGATGCTGGATGCCGAGCGAACACTGTGCCCGGCCCGGCGAAGCGCCTGCGCCACCACGACCCGGATGGCATCGTCATCATCGACCAGCAGGATTGCCCCGCCCGGCATCAGCCGGCTGCTCGCTGAAGTAGGATCCGGAACACTGTCTCGTTCGGGGTACCTTCACGCGAATACTGCACGATCCCACCCATGTCCCGGACTAGCTTGTCGACGAGGGCGAGCCCCAGCCCCTTCCCCTCCGGGCGGCTGGACACAAAGGGGTCGAAAAGGTGCTCGGCAATGTCTTCGGGAGCACCCGGCCCGGTATCGATCACGCAGATCTCGATCGGCAGGGGCGTCCGAGGACGACCCGGCGCGGGAGCGACGGACATGCCTAGTCGGAATGAGGTGGTCAGCGTGATCCGCCGCTCACCGCGAGGCCCCAGCGCAGTCGCGGCGTTCTTCATCAAGTTGAGCAAGACCTGCAGCAACGCATCGCGGTTCGCCAGCACCGGCGGCAAGGACGGATCGAAGCGTTCCTCGATCGTGATTCCCCGCGCAAATCCCGCGCGTGCCGCATCCCGCGCATGAGCGAGCAAAGGGTAGATGTTGAGCGATTCCACCGCGAGCGGCCGTGTATCGGTGAAGTCCTCCATCCGGTCGATGAGCGCGGTGATCCGGTCGACTTCGTCGATCACTAACCGGGTGAGCTCCGCCGGCTCCGCCCCATCGGCGATCAACTGCGCCGCTCCCCGAATGCTCGACAACGGGTTCTTGATCTCGTGCGCCAGCATCGCGGCTGCCCCTACGGCGGATCGAGCAGCGGCGGCACGATCAGCAGACACACCCAGGCGCCGCGACGTTGCGGCATTGTGAAGTGTGATGACGCGCCACCCAGGCTGATCCGGCAGCTCAGTCGCCGCCAGATCGACGCGAAGCCGCTGCCCCCGCGCCGTCGTTAGCGCTAGATCGAAGGCGGCGAATGCCCTGCCCTCCGCTACATCGATTTCATCGGGCAGCAGCAGCACATCCCCGAGGGAGCGTCCGCGCATCGCCCGCTCGGACAGGTTGAGCAGCAGCTCGCATTCAGCATTCGCCTGCGCAATCCGCGTTTCGGAATCCACGACCATCACTGCGACGGGCAGCGCACTTAACAGGTCCGTCGGATCAGGACCGCGCCGGGGGTGCATCAGGCAGCTGCGTTCAGACGGTAAGGCGCGTAGAATTCGGCGAGCATCGAAAGCACGCGCTCGGGATCAGGCTCCTGGTTCACGGCGTTTCGGAACTCGGCAGATCCGTGAATGCCCTTCGTGTACCAGCCAATGTGCTTACGGGCCATGTTGACGCCAGTCAGCGTGCCATAATGGCCTAGCATCGCCTCATAATGTTCGACAATCACGCGATATTGTTCGTCCAGTGATGGCTCACCACGGGGCGTGCGCCCGGCGAGGGCGTCCATCACCTGCCCCAGCAACCACGGTCGTCCGTAAGCGCCGCGACCGATCATCACGCCATCGGCCCCTGATTGATCGAGCGCCGTCTCGGCGTCCTCGATCGAGCAAATGTCGCCGTTGACAATCACCGGCAGGTCGATCGCATCCTTTACCGATCTCACGAAGCCCCAGTCCGCGCTTCCCTTGTACATCTGGTTGCGGGTGCGACCGTGGACCGTGATCATCTTGGCGCCAAGATCCTGGGCGATACGGGCGAGTTCGGGTGCGTTCAGGCTGTCATGGCACCATCCCATGCGCATCTTGACCGTGACAGGGGCCGCAACGGCCTTCACCACCGCGTCGATGATCGCGCCGGCGTTCTTGAGATCGCGCATCAGCGCCGACCCGGCGTCACCGCTCGTTACCTTGCGTACCGGACAGCCCATGTTGATGTCGATGATGGCCGCGCCTTTTTCCTCCGCGAGCTTGGCAGCCTCAGCCATCTCGTACGGCGTACAGCCAACCAGTTGCATCGACACGGGCTCTTCCGACAAATGCCACGCCGCCTTCTGAATCGACTGGCGCGTTTCGCGGATCGCGGCCTGGCTCGCGATCATTTCGGTTACGTTCAGGCCGGAGCCGTACCGACGCACGAGCGTCCGGAATGGTTGGTCCGTCACGCCCGTCATCGGTGCCAGAACGACGGGCTCGTCGATCTGAACGGATCCGATCTTGATTGGGGCGAGCGTGCGCATCAACAGTCTGCCTGAAAAATGGGCAGGTAGGTCATCGACGTGGCGCTGGCAAGCCGTCCCGCTTGTCGCTAGTCGCCCGCGTATGAAGACTGTTGTGCTGATTGTTGCTGCCGGCAAGGGAGAGCGGACTGGTGGCGAGATACCGAAGCAATTCGCGCCGCTGGCCGGCCGCCCGATGCTCATGTGGAGCCATGCCGCCCTTGCAGTTCATCCCACAATCGATGATATCTTGGTCGTCATTGGGCCGGGCCAAGAGGGTTTGCTCAAGGACTGCCTGCCGGACGCTCGGTTCGTCCTCGGTGGCGCAACCCGGCGGGAATCGGTGGCACGGGGCATCGCCTCGCTGCAGGACGCTGACCGCATCATTGTCCATGATGCGGCCCGCCCATTTCCGTCATCATCCGTAGTTGACCGCCTGCTCGCAGCGCTGGATCAGGCTGACGCCGCCATCCCTGTCCTTCCGGTCACCGATACGATCGTGTCGGCAGAGGGCGCGACGGTGCCGCGAGACCAATTATCGCGCGTGCAGACACCGCAGGCGTTCCGAGCGGCAGCCCTGTTGCGCGCACATGCCGAGTGGACCGGCGACGAGCCGACTGACGATGCGCAGATGGTCAGGGCGCTTGGCGGATCGGTCGCCTTGGTGCAGGGCGATGTGATGCTCGAGAAAGTGACCTGGCCCGGCGACTTTACCGCCGCCGAAGCGCGGATCGGCTGGGAAACCCGCATGGCGACAGGTTTCGACGTACATCGGCTTGTCGATGGCGCCGATCTGTGCCTTGGCGGCGTCAAAATACCGCATCACCAAGGCCTTAGCGGGCATAGTGACGCGGACGTGGCGCTGCACGCGTTGACCGACGCGCTGCTCGGCACGATTGCAGCCGGAGATATCGGGCTGCATTTCCCACCGAGCGATCCGCAGTGGCGTGGTGCCGAATCCGGTCAGTTCCTGCGCCATGCGGCAGACCTGGTCGCCGACCGTGGCGGGCAGATCGTCTTTGTCGACCTGACCATCATGTGCGAGGCGCCCAAGATCGGCCCACACCGCGCGGCCATTCAGGGTCGCATTGCGGAACTTCTTGGGCTGTCGACCGATCGCGTGAGTGTGAAAGCGACAACGACCGAGCGTCTGGGATTTACTGGCCGTGGCGAAGGCATCGCGGCACAGGCCGCGGCAACCGTGCGCGTGCCGGGGACGACACGATGAAGCATGTGCTTACTAGCGTTGCGGCGGCAGTGACCGCGATGGTCCTTCCATCGACCGCGGTGGCGCAGACCGCGTGTCTCAGCGCGGCAGAAGCAGAGGCGATCACTGCCGTAGCCTTCCCGGACATCATTTTGGAAACTGGCCGGGTGTGCACCACCCTGCCCGCCAGCAGCATCATTCGGCGCACCTCCGGTCCCTTCCTCACGCGCTATCAGGCTGAGGCAGACCGGGCATGGCCCGCCGCGCAACAGGCGATTGCAAAGTTGAGTGATCCGCGCGTCTCCCTGTTGCTTCTTCAGTCCGATTACGCGCGCCCCCTGATCACGTCGTTGATTGCGCCGATGGTGGTGGGGCAGATCCAGCAGACGGATTGCGGCACGATCGACCGCATTGTGACACTTCTGGAGCCCCTTCCCGCGCGCAACACAGCGGGGATCGTTGTTGCTACGCTTCAGCACCTGAAGGCCGAGAAGGCTCGGGGCGCCGCCTCGGTCGCCAACATTCCTGACCTACCGGTATGCGCGGCGGCACGGCGATGAGCGAGAGCCTGCTCCCCGCCAATCTCGTGGAGGCCGCTCAGCGGGTGATCGAGGCCAATCGTGCAAAGGGGCGCCGCATCGCCGTGGCCGAAAGCTGCACCGGCGGCCTTGTGGCGGCCGCGCTGACCGAAGTGCCGGGTTCGTCCGACGTACTCGAAGGCTCAATCGTCAGCTATTCCAATGAGGCTAAACAGCGCCTTCTGCACGTTTCCACCGACGTGCTGGAAACCTTTGGTGCTGTCTCGATCGCGACGGCGTGGAGCATGGCCCAGGGTGCGCTGGAGGTGACCGGGGCGGACGTCGCCGTAGCGATCACCGGAATCGCAGGCCCCGGCGGGGGATCAGACAAGAAGCCGGTCGGCACGGTCGTCTTCGCGCGCGCCGAACGCGGCGGCGATCCCGCCGACGTGGTCGCCGACAAGCGCGCGTTCGGTGATCTGGGTCGGTCGGGTGTCCGGCTTCAGGCGGCGCTGTGCGCGCTCGACTTGCTTATGCCCCCGTCGGACGAACCGTCACCGTAGAGCACACGGGCACGATCCTCAAAGGCCCCGATCATCTTGCGCAGCGCAAGGCCGAACACCTGCCCCGCCAGCATCTCGAACATGCGGTTCTTGAACTGGAAATCGACGGAGAAGTCGACGAGGCAGCCGTGCCCGTCCGGCCGAAAACGCCATTCGTTGTGAAGGTACTTCATCGGCCCGTCGACATAGTCGACATAGACCCGGTCGGGCCGATGCTTCTCGACGCGCGAGGTGAACGTCTCACGCAGTCCCTTGAACCCGACGATCATGTCCGCCAGCGTCTCATCGGCGCTGTCCTGCCGCACCCGCATTGCGACCACCCACGGGAGAAAATCCTGATAGGCTTTCACGTCCGCGACCAGATCGAACATCTGCTCGGGCGTGTACGGCATGGCACGGGTTTCGCTATGCTTTGGCAAGCTGAGCCTCGCGCGCTGCCCGCATCTTCGCGAAATCATCGCCCGCGTGATAGCTCGAACGCGTCAGCGGCGACGATGCAACCAGCAGGAAGCCCTTGGCCCGCGCGATCGCCGCATAGGCATCAAACGCCTTGGGCGTGACGAAATCCGCAACTTTGGCGTGCCGCGGCGTTGGCTGCAGATATTGGCCCATGGTTAGGAAATCGATGTCCGCCGAGCGCATGTCATCCATCACCTGGTGGACTTCCAACCGCTCCTCGCCGAGCCCCAGCATCACGCCGGACTTGGTGAAGATCGATGGATCGTGCCGCTTCACGCTCTCCAGCAGACGGAGCGACGCGTAATAGCGCGCGCCCGGCCGGATGGTGGGATAGAGCCGCGGCACTGTTTCCAGATTGTGGTTGTAGACGTCCGGTCGCGCGGTGACGATCGACTCAACGGCGGCTTGCGTCTTGTTCCGGAAGTCCGGCGTCAGGATCTCGATCGTCGTGCTCGGCGTGTTGCGGCGGAGCGCTTCGATAACCTTCACGAACTGCGCGGCACCGCCGTCCGGAAGATCGTCACGATCGACGGAAGTGATGACGATGTGCTGAAGCCCCATCTCGGCCGCCGCCACGGCGACATGCTCCGGCTCGAGCGGATCCACCGCACGCGGCATCCCCGTCTTTACGTTACAGAAGGCGCAGGCGCGGGTGCACGTGTCGCCGAGGATCATCACGGTTGCGTGCTTCTTCGTCCAGCATTCGCCGATATTCGGGCACGCAGCCTCTTCGCACACCGTCGCCAGGTTGAGCCGGCGCATCAGCTGTTTGGTTTCCGCGAAGCCAACGGAGGTCGGCGCCTTGACCCTGATCCAGTCAGGCTTGCGGGCGCGTTCGGGCCGGGCGAGAGGAAGTGTTTCGGTCATCGTGGGGGCGAGATAGCGACTGACGCCGGCCGAAACAACGCGGTAAGGAGGATGCATGACCGTCTTCACCGATCTCATCGCCGGATATCGCCGCTTTCGTGGACAGGGCTGGGCCATGCAGCGTGACCGCTGGGCAACTCTCGCCGAGGGACAATCGCCCAAGGTAATGGTGATCGCCTGTTCCGACAGCCGCACCGATCCCACCACTGTGTTCGACACATCCCCGGGCGAGATCTTTGTCGTCCGCAACGTCGCCAATCTCGTTCCACCATTCGAGGTCGGCGGCGGGCGCCACGGCGTGTCAGCGGCGCTTGAGTTCGCCGTCACCCAGCTGAAGGTCGAAGAGATCCTGGTAATGGGCCACGGGATGTGCGGCGGCGTCCATGCCGCCATGACCCGGCGCTTCGAGCAGGCGGATCCCGGCGAAGGCGGCTTCATCGCCAATTGGATCGGCCTGCTGGACGAGGCGCGCGACCGGATCACCGCCGAACATGGCGCCGGCGACGACGCGATCCGCGCGCTCGAGATGGAAACCGTACGGGTCAGCCTTGCGAATCTGCGAACCTTCCCATTCGTCCAGGCGGCCGAAGGCGCCAGCCAGCTTTCGCTCCACGGTGCATGGTTCTCGATCAAGGAGGGCGTGCTGTGGGTGATGGGCGAGGACGGCGGCTTCTCGCCCGCCGCCTGACGCACCGGCGCTAACCTACGTCTCTGGCGACTAAACCACCGGTATATGGCCGCCAATCGTCCCCAGAAGCCGTGCGAGCCGCGCCTCGGCCGCGCGGTCTTCCGCATGGTTCGCGGCTAGCGCAGGGAGCATGGCAGGCGCCTCGCTGCCTGCCAGTACCATCGCCGTCTCGATCGACACGATTTCGGCTGCCTTGGCTTTGCGGAGCGCCCCGATCAGTGCGGTATCGAGCAGCGGCCCGCGCTGGTGGCTCTGCGCGTCGCGGTAGGCATCGTTCAGGATGCCGCTCATCCAAAGGTTTTCCGGCGCACCGTCTAGCGTCGCCATCTCGTCCAAGCGCGCAGCATGTCGCTTGGCGTTGAAGCGGTCGCGCTCGATCACTTCCTGCAACCCCGGGTCGCTTGCAGCATCGGCCAGCGGCTCCAGCCGCTTCACCAGCAATTGCTTGCCGGCGCGCAGATCCTGAAGGGCGACGTGAAGAAGCGCGGCACGCGAAGCGGTAAGCGACATAGACCTCTAGCGCTCACCGCGGCGCGCGGTTCCCTCATTCGGCGCTTGGCGTGGCCAACTTGTCCTTTGCTGCTTCCGCCGTCACACGGATATTCAGCTCGCGCAGCTGTTTGGCGGTGGCGAAGTTCGGCGCCCCCATCATCAGGTCTTCCGCCTTCTGCGTCATCGGGAAAACGATGACTTCGCGGATGTTCGGCTCATCCGCCAGCAGCATGACGATGCGGTCGATCCCAGGGGCAGACCCGCCGTGCGGCGGCGCGCCATATTTGAACGCGTTGATCATGCCGGCAAAGTTAGTGTCGACATCGGCCTGGGTGTAACCCGCGATCTCGAACGCCTTGTACATGATCTCCGGCCGGTGGTTCCGGATCGCACCCGACGACAACTCGATACCGTTGCAGACGATGTCATACTGGTAGGCGAGGATATCCAGCGGGTCCTTGGTCTCCAGCGCCTCCATCTCGCCCTGCGGCATGCTGAAGGGGTTATGGCTGAAGTCGATCTTCTTCGCCTCTTCGTCATACTCGAACATCGGGAAGTCGACGATCCAGCAGAATTCGAAGCGGTTCTTGTCGATAAGGTCCAGCTGCTCGGCAATGCGCGTGCGTGCCAGCCCGGCGAGCTTCGCCGCCTGAGCTTCCTTGCCAGCCGCGAAGAACACACCGTCGTCGGGTCCAAGGCCCAGCGCCTCAGCCAGTTCGCGCATGCCGATGTCGCCGTGGTTCTTCGCGATCGGGCCACCGAACTCACCACCCTTGCGAGTCGCATAACCCAGCCCCGCGAAGCCTTCGGACTGCGCCCAGGCGTTCATGTCGTCGAAGAACTTGCGGCTCTTGTCCGCCGTCTTCGGTGCCGGGATCGCCCGCACGACGTCGCCCGCTTCGACGATCGAAGCGAAGCGCCCGAAGCCGGAACCCGAGAAGAAACCACTGACGTCCGAGATGATCAGCGGGTTGCGCAGATCGGGCTTGTCGTTGCCGTATTTCAGCATCGATTCCCGGTAGGGGATGCGCTTGAACGGCAGCGGGCTGACCGTGCGGCCCTTGCCCTGCCAGTTCGCGAATTCCTCGAACACGCCGTGCAGAACTGGCTCGATCGCCGCAAAAACATCGTCCTGCGTGACGTAGCTCATCTCGAAATCGAGCTGGTAGAACTCGCCGGGCGAGCGATCTGCGCGTGCGTCCTCGTCACGGAAGCACGGTGCGATCTGGAAATAACGGTCGAAGCCAGCGACCATCAGCAGCTGCTTGAACATCTGCGGCGCCTGCGGGAGCGCGTAGAACTTGCCGGGGTGGACGCGGCTCGGGACGAGATAATCGCGCGCCCCTTCCGGCGACGACGCAGTCAGGATCGGCGTCTGGAACTCGGTGAAGCCCTGATCCACCATGCGGCTGCGGATCGACGCGATCACGCTGGAGCGCAGCATGATATTGGCGTGCAGCTTCTCGCGGCGCAGGTCGAGGAAGCGATAACGCAGGCGGATATCTTCCGGATATTCCTGCTCACCAGCCACCGGCATTGGCAGTTCCTGCGCGTGGCTCTGCACGGTGATGCCGCGTGCGAACACCTCAATCGCGCCGGTCGCAAGGTTGGGATTGATCGTCGCGTCCGACCGCGCCTTCACCACGCCGTCGATCGTGATGACCGACTCGACCCGCAACGCTTCCAGCGTCGAAAGCGCCGGAGAGTCGCTGTCTGCCACGATCTGGGTGATGCCATAATGATCGCGCAGATCGACGAACAGGACGCCGCCGTGATCTCGCTTCCGGTGAACCCAACCGGACAGACGGACTTCGGCGCCGACATCGTTGGCGTTGAGCTGGGCGCAAGTGTGCGAGCGATAGGCGTGCATGGCCGCAATCTCTGAAATAGCTTGTTTGGAGGTCCGCGCCCCTCCCCTTCCAACCTCTCTTTGTCAACCCGCTCGCACGCGTCTATGGGGCGGCACTTATGCATGTTCACCCGCTAATTACCGACAGCGCCACTCTCGCCAATCTGTGCGCGCGCCTTGCCGATGCTCCCTTCGTGTGCGTCGATACAGAGTTCATGCGAGAGAATACCTATTGGCCGGAGCTCTGCCTGATCCAGATCGCTGACACAGAGGAAGCGGCCGCCATCGACCCCAAGGCGCCGGGCCTCGACATGCAGCCGCTGCTGGATCTGCTGGTCAACAATGAGGATGTGCTGAAGGTATTCCATGCCGGTGGTCAGGATATCGAAATCATCTACAACCTGACCGGCAAGACGCCGCACCCCATGTTCGATACCCAGGTCGCGGCCATGGCGCTCGGACAGGGTGAACAGATCGGCTATTCCAACCTCGTCGACAGCTGGCTCGGCATTCAGATCGACAAGGGCGCGCGCTTCACGGATTGGTCGCGACGGCCGCTGGATCAGCGACAGGTTGATTACGCCATCGGCGACGTGACCCATCTCTCCAAGATTTTCCCGCGCATGCTGGAACGGCTTAAGAAAACCGGGCGCGGTGCGTGGTTGGACCAGGAGATGGAGCGCATCTCCGACCCGGCGAACTATGCCAACGACCCCGATCTGGCATGGAAGCGGGTTCGCATCTCTGGCCGCCGCGCAGATGTGCTCGGCCGGCTGAAGGCGATCGCACGCTGGCGCGAAGTGGAAGCGCGGGCAAAGGATCTGCCCCGCGGTCGTATCATAAAGGATGAAACGCTGGCTGATCTGGCCGGTCATCCGCCAAAGCGTCAGGCTGATCTGGCAAAGGTACGCGGCCTGTCCGCCACCTGGGCCAGCAACGATATCGGGAAGCGCCTGATGGGGGCGATAGAGGCCGCTGAGCCGCTGCCCGCCGACGAGATGCCGGCGCGTGAGGATCGCAAACCTGGCTTGGGACGCGAGGGATCGCTGGTCGCCGACCTGCTGAAGCTGTTGCTGAAAATCCGCGCTCGCGACATCGATGTCGCTCCGCGCCTGCTGGCGCGCAGCGAGGAGCTCGAGGCGCTCGCCGCCGGCGTTCGTACCGATCTGGCGATTCTCCACGGCTGGCGATTCGATCAGTTCGGGCGCGACGCGCTGGATCTTGTCGAGGGCCGTCTTGGTTTTGCTGTGCTTGGGGGCAAGCTCAAGATGACGCGAACGGAGAATGAGGCATGAAGGCGATCTTGGCAGCAGCCGTTCTGCTTTCCGGGTGCGCGACCGCGACATCGGGATCCTCGGGCGGCGATGGCGCGATGATGTGCAACGCGAACGCAGCTGAGCGGTTCGTAGGGCTACCCCTCAAGGGCAACGAGGAGGCGGCACAGCGCGCCGCTGGCGCCCAAGTCATCCGCGCCTATGTGACTGGCGACGCACTTACGATGGACTACCGCTCCGACCGGCTGAACATCGAAACCGATCCCAACGGGAAGATCGTCGCGGTCTCCTGCAGCTGAGATCAGGCTTGCGTCAGCGCTTCGTCTGACGACCGGCTTGCGACCGGCAGCCGGAGCGCCGCGCCCAACCCCTTGAGCCGCTTTTCCACCGCTTCGCCACTCAGCGCGCGGTCCTCGCCCCGCCAGACCAGTTCCACAATGCCGTCGCGGCGACGAATACTGCTTCGCTTGAGTGGGCCGGCTACACCGCCGGATAGCCGCTGCGCCAAACGTATCGCGAGGCCCCAGCAGGTTGCACGGTGCAGCTCCTGCTCGCTCGCCAGCGCCCGCAACGGATCGGGGAAAGGCGGCTGCTCGCCCAGGCTGGCCGCCAGCGCTGCTGCCATCAGCGCGCGTCCCCGGCTGTCAACGGCTACCCAGTTTCCATGCAGCGCCGTCTCGATGCCTAGCGCCACGCGAAACTCGGGGTTCGCGCGCCAGCTCGTATCGGCCAGCAGGCAGGCAGCGTGCCGCAACCGCGCATCCTCGGCCGGCTCGCCATCGAACAATGGCGCGATCCAGCTGTTCAGAAGGTCGCCGTGCTCGGGGAACCGTCCGCGATGCTTCCCCTCGTCACGCGCTGCCACGATCAGCGGGTCCATCTGCTGCTCCCGCGCGGTCAGACGCTGATACAGCAGCCCTTCCCGCAACCCGAACGCTGATACGACGGTCTCGCGCGATCCGATCACCGGCAGCAGCGCGTCCAGCAGATCTGTTGCCGCACTCAGCGTCGGCACGCGGCCACCAGAAAGGTGCGGCACGCTCTTCAGCCAGTTCTTCTCGAATGTCGGCAGTTTTCGTCGTAGTAGAGAAATTCGCGCTCGAGACATGACATAGCCGTGCAGGATCGGCAGCGGGTAGCCGCGGTCGCGGATATCCACCCGCGCGAGCGACCGCCACGACCCTCCCACCAGATAGAATGGCTTGCCCGACCCAACGCCAGACCAGCCCGCCGCATTCAGGATGTCGGTGACACGCTGGTCGAAATTGTCTTTCGCCCGCAGATCCGCGAGCCGCAATACGCCCAGCGGGAAGGATGCGTGTTCGCTGACCCTGCCGTCACATACCCGCACCAATTCCAGGCTACCCCCGCCTAGATCCCCTACGATGCCGTCGGCATGCGGTATGGCCGAAAGAAGGCCGTAACCGGCCGCCTTCGCTTCTTCCGCTCCCGACAGCAGTTCAACGGACAGGCCGTTCTTCTCCGCCAGCGCAATCAATTCTGCCCCGTTGGCGGCGTCGCGCACTGCTGCGGTGGCGACCGTGCGCACCTCATCACAGTCCATCTCGCGCGCCAGTGCCGCAAAGCGTGACAAGGCCGTGCCGGCCAGCGCCATCGCCTGCTCGTCGATCGCACCTGTTCGGGACAGGCTCTTTCCCAGCCCCGCCAGTACCTTCTCGTTGAACAGCACCGCCGGCAAACGCCGCGGTCCCTGGTAGACGACGAGACGGATCGAGTTGGATCCGATGTCGATGATCGCGGTGCGAGCTTCCTTCACCCGTCAGCCCCGTAGCGAGAGCTTCGGTACCTCGCCACCCTCCGCGAGTGCCGCGCCGCGACCGGAGAGCGACGGGTTGGTCATGAAATAGCGGTGTAGATTGAATGGCTTGTCGCCCGGACTTGTCCGCTTGTAGCTGCTGTCGCCATACAGTTCCCAGCTCTGCTCGGTGTCGATAAGATTCGCCACCATGACCTGATCAAGTACCTGATCGTGAACCGTTCCGCTCTCCAGCGGCAGCATATACTCAACTCGCCGATCGAAGTTTCGAGGCATCCAGTCGGCGGATGAAATATAAACATGGGCTTCGTCGTTGGGCAGAGCCTGGCCGTTCCCAAACACGGCAATTCGACTGTGCTCAAGAAACCGACCGATGATGGATTTGACCCGGATATTCTCCGACAGACCCGCAACACGGGGACGCAGGCAGCAGATACCGCGGACGACCAAGTCGATCTGAACTCCGGCCCCGCTGGCTTCGTAGAGCTTCTCGATGATCGCAGGATCGACGAGGCTGTTCATCTTTGCCCAGATTGTCGCAGGCCGTTGCGCTCGGGCATGTGCGATCTCGGCGTCAATCTCCTCGATCAGCCGGGCGCGCAGCGATCGGGGTGACAGGACGACACGCTCCATGTCTTCTGGCTCGACGTAGCCGGTGATGTAATTGAATAGCCGCGCCGCATCACGACCGATCGCAGGATCGGCGGTGAAGAAGCTGAGATCAGTATATATCTTCGCCGTAACGGGATGGTAGTTTCCGGTGCCAAAGTGGCAGTAAGATCGGAACTGCCCCGCCTCTCGCCGAACGACCATCGAAACCTTCGCATGGGTCTTCCAGTCGATGAAGCCGTAGACGACTTGAACACCCGCACGCTCCAGCGCCGACGCCCAAAGAAGGTTCTGCTCCTCGTCAAAGCGAGCCTTCAACTCCACGACGGCCGTGACCGACTTTCCGGCTTCTGCTGCCTGGATCAGTGCATTGATGACCGCGGACTGCTTGCCGGCGCGGTACAGGGTCTGCTTGATCGCTACCACATCGGGATCGTTCGCGGCTTGCTTCAGAAATGCGAGCACTACATCAAACGTCTCATACGGATGATGGACGATGATGTCCTTGGCACTGATGGCGGCGAAACAATCACCGCCAAACTCTCGAATTCGCTCGGGAAACCGGGGCGTGAACGGCACGAACTTGAGGTCCGGCCGATCCTCCTCAACGATCTTGCCCAGGTCACCTATGCCCAGGAAGGAACCAGAGTCGGTGACCAGTGCCTGCTCCCCCAACTCCTCCTTCAGGACCTTGGAGAGCGAGTCGGGCATGCCCGTTTCCAGTTCCAGCCGAATGACGCGACCACGACGCCGGCGTTTGATCGCATTGGCGAAGTAGCGAACGAGGTCCTCCGCTTCCTCTTCGATCTCGATATCGCTGTCGCGCAGCACGCGAAACTCAGCGGCACCGTCGACCCGATACCCCGGAAACAGCATGGTCGAGAACCGCTTAAGCATCGATTCGACCGCTATGTAGCGAGCAGGTTCGCCCGGAAGCCGAACGAATCGCGCCATGCCATTCGGGACGATGACCAACTCACGGATGGGTTCGTTGTCCGACAGACGAACGAGGTCGAACATCACTCCCAGCCCCGCGTTTGGGATGAACGGAAAGGGATGTGCGGGATCTAGCGCTTGCGGCGTAATGACCGGAAAAATCTGTTCCCGAAAATGCGTCTCGAGCCAGAGAATGTCCTCGGCTGCCAAACGATCATCCAGATGGCGCGACGACAAAACCTGTATTCCGCTGTCAGCCAGTGCATGCCGGATGTCACGCCAGACGCTTTGCTGGCTGGCGAGTAGTGCGTCCGCTTCAGCGGTAATCGCGCTAAGCTGCTGAGACGGGGTCAAACCGTCTGCCGATCGCGCCTCCACCTCGAGCAGTTGCTGCCCTTTCAGGCCGGCAACTCGAACCATGAAGAACTCATCGAGATTGGACCCGGAGATCGAGAGGAAGCGCAACCGTTCCAGAAGGGGGTGCGCTGCATTGCACGCTTCTTCCAACACCCGACGATTGAAGGCGAGCCACGAGAGTTCGCGATTGAAATATCGCTCGTTGTCGCGCTCTTCGAACGGATCATCATCCGAATCGAGACGGGCTTGGCGAAGGGTTCGGGTCATCACGGCTCCGGCGTTGTGGGGATCAACGCCGCTGCCAACAGCGTCTCCCGTGCCAAGGGAATGGACAGTCGCTTGCGGCGTTCCATTACCTCCTGATCAAGCGCATCAACCGTGCGCATGACAGCCACGTGACTCCGTTCAATCCGTATAACCAACCAATCCAGCACTTCCGCCCGCGCATCTATGCCGCGACGGGTGAATTCCCGCTCCAGCAATGCGCGCAGCAACGCATCGTCTGGAGGACCGATGATGGCGAGTGGCGTGGCCGCCAGTCGCGAGCGTAGGTCCGGCAGCGCCACTTCCCAGGCGGGAGGAGCAGCGTCGCTCACCAGCAGGAGCGGGCGACGTAGCGCCTGAGCATCGTTCCAGGCGTGGAAGAGCTCATCCTCGTCCCGCAACGGCGCGTCATCGATGATCGTGCCGCCGCTCTTGGCAGCGAATATCCTTGCGAGGAGACTGCGGCCAGATTTCCGCGGCCCGACCAACAATGACGCCATTACGGGCCACATCGCCCAATGGTCTAGCGCGCTGACCGCCCGCGCGTTCGATTCGGTGACAAGAAACTCCTCATCCCGCGGGTCAGCGGGCCAGGCAAGCGGCAGCGCGATTTGGCTCATCGTGCGACCGGGAGCGGTCGCATCCGCATCATCCGGCGGTCGCATTGTCGGGCAAAAGGTCTTGCGGCAGCAAACGTGGGGCACGGCGGATGCGGATAGTCGATCCCGACCCGAACACCTGCCATCCGCGCGCCTCAAGTGCCGCCTTCAGCGCCTCTGGCGGCCCCACATACGCAATGGTCATCACTGACACGCCGCCAAGTGCCAAGCTGCTCGTGGTTGCGCCAGAAACCCCAGGCACGCCGCGCATGGCCGCCTCCGTCGCGGTCACCGCTGCCACATTGGGTGTGTCAAACTGAACTGAAACCGTCGCAGTGGGGAGAACGGGCGCGTCCGTCACGACAGTTTCACCTGCCTCGTCATCATCCTGCGGCACATCCTCAGGCGGAACGTAAGACAGTCCCGGGTCGCTGCGCAGAAGGCCGGCACGCAGCGCCTGCTGGTAGATGTCGTCGATCCGCTTCACGCCAGCGTCGAGCAACGCGGGCACGCCCCCGACGCTGCTGACCCGCAAGGTAAACTGTGAAAGCAGCCGATTGTCAGGCCCCTGCCGCGCTTGAAATACGCCGACAACTGGGCCGCCAGGCCACTGGCGGTAGAGCTTCACGGTCGGGATCAGCACATCCGAGCCGCCATATTGATTCAGCACCGCACGCCACCACCCTCGGGCCGGACGCTGCGTCTGACCGAAGTTCAGCAAGAGAGGGTCGGGACCACTTCCGGTCGGCCGGATGTAATCGATTGCGCTGCCGCCGGTGCGATATCGCGCCCATGCTTCCTGCCAGAGGGTTCGCTGCTCAAATCCCGTGGCGACGCCGCCGGACCAAACGATGGGGATGACGACCATCGGCGGCGAGCGCATAACGTAATTAGAAATGCCAAGGATGGCGCCCGCGCGGTTTCGGTCGAAGAGCACGCCAAGCCGGGCCACGTAGCGCTTTGGACCAATCTGCTCATTTTCGACGACGATGCCACTGACCACCGAATCGAGCGCGGAATCGGATAGACCAGCGTTTCCTGCCCCCAGGCGCTTCGTGAGTTGGGCCCACGCCTTTCGCTGAGCAACGCGCCACCCGCCAAGCCGCGCGGCGTCAGCATCCTTGGCCGCCACATCAACGCGGATACCCGAAACTTCATAGTCGCGTGAGCTGTCCACTGGCGCCACGCCTCTGCCGCCGCCCTCGATCTGGGCGACACCAACCCCTGCCCCGAGGGCGAGCGCCACGGCAGCAGGAACGAGGAACAATGGCTTCAGACGCATAATCACGCGTCTTTTGGCGAAGGAGGCGTGGAAATCCAAGCGCGTTGTGGCTAGGCGGCTGAACATGAGCGATAGCGGGTACACATACGAGCAGGCTGGCGTGTCGATTGCCGCCGGCAACGCACTGGTCCGGGCGATAGCGCCCTTGGCACGCGCAACACGCCGCCCCGGAGCGGACGCGGACCTCGGCGGCTTCGGCGGCTTCTTCGATTTGAAGGCCGCCGGCTTCGTCGATCCGCTGCTTGTCGCTGCCAATGATGGCGTCGGAACCAAGCTAAAGCTAGCGATCGATTACAACCGCCACTCGGGCGTCGGCATCGATCTTGTGGCGATGTGCGTGAACGATCTGATCGTCCAGGGTGCTGAACCGCTGTTCTTTCTGGATTACTATGCGTCCGGCAAGTTGGACTCGCAGGTGGCCGAGCAAGTGATCGCATCGATCGCAGAGGGATGTCAGCTCGCGGGTTGTGCCCTGATCGGCGGTGAGACTGCCGAGATGCCCGGGATGTATGCGGAAGGAGATTATGACCTCGCAGGCTTTTGCGTAGGCGCAGTAGAACGGGAGCACGTGCTCACCGGCAGCGAGATCACGGATGGCGATGTTATTCTAGGTCTCGCGTCCTCCGGGGTGCACTCGAACGGCTTCTCGCTCGTGCGCAGGCTGGCCGCCGACAAGGGTTGGAAACTTGATCGCCCTGCTCTCTTTGATCCCGAAGTCCTCCTGATCGACGCATTGATGGCGCCGACGCGAATTTACGTCCGGAGTTTGCTTCCTCTGCTTCGCGAACAACGCGTGAAGGGGCTGGCTCACATCACGGGCGGAGGGCTGCTGGAGAATATTCCGCGTGTTTTACCAAAAGGCATGCGCGCAGAAGTGAACGCGGATGCGTGGCCGCAATCCCGATTGATGGCTTTCCTCCAGGCTCAGGGCACGATCGAGCCCGAGGAAATGGCCCGCACATTCAACTGCGGTATCGGAATGGTGGTCGTTGCCGCCGCCGACGCAGCAGAAGGGGTGATGGCTGACCTGAGGGCCGCTGGGGAGGAAGTCTTCCAGATCGGCCGTATCATAGAGGGTGCGCGCGGTTGCACCGTCGCAGGCTCGACTGACACCTGGAGCGCCCGCTCACCCTGGCGGGCGAGCCACGACGCGTGACAGCCAAGGTGGGCGTCCTGATCTCCGGCAGGGGATCAAACATGCGATCGCTAGTTGCGGGCGGGACGGACGCGTACAAGGTTGTCGTCGTCGCGTCCGATCGGCCCCATGCCGAAGGACTGATCTGGGCGCGGGAACAGGGCATCCCGACCTTTGCCTTGTCACCGAAGGATGTTGGCAAGCAGGCCTATGAAGCCGCGCTGGATGCCGCCCTTCGTGAGGCAGGCGCCGAGTACATCGCCCTGGCGGGCTATATGCGCTTGCTGTCCGATGACTTTGTTCGCCGCTGGCGTGATCGAGTGATCAATATCCACCCCTCCCTGCTACCAAAGTACAAGGGTCTTGATACCCACGCGCGCGCCATCGCCGCGGGTGATCGGGAGGCGGGATGCTCGGTTCATGTCGTGACAGAGGAGCTGGATGGCGGCGAGGTTCTAGGTCAGACAATTGTACCGATTGAGCCCGGCGACACTCCCGAGCTTCTGTCAACACGGGTGCTTGCTGCGGAGCATCGTCTCTATCCGCGCGTTCTCGCAGAATGGCTGACACGGTAACCCATTCCGACAACGCGCTCGCCAAAGTGCGGGAGATCGCGCTTGCTCTACCGGGATCCGGTGAGCGGCTCTCACACGGCTCGCCGGGATTTCACATCGTCGGCGGCAAGTTCTTCGCCTACTTCTGGCATGATCACCACCACGATGGTGAGACTGTCGTCATCGTGAAAACCAGCGGCCTCGACGAACAAGAAGCGCTGATCGAAGCAAAGCCCGATCTGTATTTCAAACCAGCATATCTCGGTCCTTCCGGTTGGGTCGCGCTTCGGCTTGGCGGGGACACTGACTGGGAGCTCGTGGCCGACAGAGTCGCGCAGAGCTGGGAGATGGTGGCTCCTCGTCGTCTGCTGGAAATGGGGGGGCGGTGAGCGAGTCTGCTGATCAGGCCGCCACCCGCCGCCGCTGGATCTCGCTTGCGGAGATCGTCGCCGTATCCGGCCTTCTGATCGGTGCGCTGACTCTTTGGATGAACTGGAGCGACAAGCGCAGCTCCGCAGAGGAAAAGGCAGCGGCTCGTAGTGCTGCGAGTGCTGCAGAGGCCCGGTTCGCACCACGCGTGTCGCTCGCCGGCGACGGTCGCGAGGTGCAACTGAGCGATCCGCGGCATGATCTGCTGGAGACGACCATCACCTTCCCCTCTCAGCTAGGTCTCGACCAGCAGAGTCCCGCGACGGCAAGGATCGAGAAGAAGTGGTTCGCAGATGCCGTGCTGAAGGCAACCGACGGGGGCTCAGATGAATTGGAAGGCCGTTTGCCCGTGCTCGTGACAGCCCATTATCGTTCAGGTGACGGGATAAAGAGCGGCAGAGTGATCGTTGAGATCGTGTGGCGAACGGAGGGGCAACTGCTGCGAGGCCGCAGCCTGTCGCTTGAAACGGCTCGTATCCGCGAGATCGGTGGAAGCACAGAGGCCATCAATGATTTGTGGGCCGCAGAGATCAAGCGTCAGAGCGAACGCGCGTAGATCACATCATCATACCAACCAGCGCCAACATTGAAGCGGCGTGCTCCGGCAAGTTGAAAGCCCTCACGTTCGTAGAACGCGCGTGCGCGAGCGTTGCGACCGAGAACACCAAGCAATAGCCGCCGCCCGCCGAGGGCGCGGGCGTCTTCGAGTGCTGCTGCCATAAGCGAGTGTCCGAGCCCGGTGCTGCGTGTGATCGACAGCGCATAGATGCGGCGCAGCTCGACATCACCTGGGAGCGCCGGGACCGGAAGGTCGGGCATAGTAACCAAAGAGTACCCCACAGGCGCCATCCCTTCGGGATGTTCCGCGACCGTGACCACGCTGGAGCGATCCTCTGCCCAGAAAGCGAACTTCGCGGGAGAGCTGTTCCGCTGGCAATGTACGACGATATCTGCACCCGGCAAAATACCGGCGAATGTCTCCAGAAAGCTGGCGCCCGCAACCATCGCCACAGCCTGCGCGTCGGCAGCAGTGGCATGCCTGAGCCGCCAGTTCCCGGTCATCAGATCAGCCGACGATCTCTTCCGGCTTGAAGAAATAGGCTATCTCGATCGCCGCATTCTCATCCGAGTCGGAGCCGTGAACCGAATTGGCTTCGATCGACTCGGCAAGCTCCTTGCGGATCGTGCCCGGCGCCGCGTCCTTCGGGTTGGTCGCGCCCATAATGTCGCGGTTGCGCTGAACCGCATTCTCACCTTCGAGAACCTGAACCACAACGGGCCCAGAAATCATGAAAGACACCAGGTCGTTGAAGAACGGGCGCTCCTTGTGGACCGCGTAGAAGCCTTCGGCCTGTTCCTTGGTCATCTGGATTCGCTTGGAAGCTACGACACGCAGGCCAGCCTCCTCCAGCATCTTGGTGACGGCGCCGGTCAGGTTGCGACGGGTGGCGTCCGGCTTGATGATCGAAAACGTACGATTGGCGGCCATGATGGTCGCTCCTGTGCTTGAAGATGTGCGGAAACAGCGGCGCCGTTAGCCGCGAGCGGCGCCCAGCGCAACTGTTCGGATAAGCGAGCGCAGCGGGCATGGCCAGTGGGTTCGTTGCAAGTGACCGCTCAGGCTGCTTGCTCCCAGCGGCCTGCCTCATTCTGCTTCCAGTAGCGCCGCTCAACGCACTCGCGCTCGTTCAGCGTCCGCCAAGCGTGACGCGCCTCAACGATGTGCTCTTCATCGAAGAAGTGAAAGGCGCGCTGGAAATCCAGCGCATCCTCCCGCCATGTGCCATCCACAAGCGCGACGTGACGAGCGCCGTTAGCGGCATTCACGTCCAGCGCGATAAGGACCGGCTGGTCGTTCTCATCCGCCGCACCAGCACATGCGTGCGGCAGGAAGCTGTCTGCAGAGTATTCCCACAAAAAACGATCGATCGCCGCCTGCTGCGTTTGATCCCCAGCAACAATGAGTAGCCGGGCGCCGCTCTCAAGCACGCGCTCCGCGATCCGCGGCAGCGCGCGCTCAAGCGGCATGCTGGTCAGATGATAGAAGTCGACCTGCACTGCGGAGTGACCATCAATTCTCGAAGTTCTGAGCGACGAACGTGTCGAGCAGGCGCACACCGAAGCCAGTGGCCCCCTTGCCCCATGTTGGGCCATCCTTTTCCGACCAGACCATGCCGGCGATGTCGAGATGCGCCCAGCGCACGCCGTCCTCGACGAAGCGCTTGATGAACTGGGCTGCCGTGATCGAGCCGCCGCCGCGTGGCCCAACGTTCTTCATGTCGGCAATCGCGCTGTCGATCAGCTTGTCATAAGCAGGCCCCATCGGGAACCGCCACAAGGCATCGCCGCTCGCCTTGCTTGCGGATAACAGCTCATCTGCCAGCCCATCATCATTCGCGAACAGGCCGCCCTGCTCATTGCCGAGGCTGATGATCATTGCACCGGTCAGCGTCGCGAGATCGACGATCGTTTTCACATTATGCGTGCGCTGGACCCAGGTGATGCAATCGCAAAGGACTAGACGACCCTCTGCATCGGTGTTGATGACCTCGATCGTCTGGCCGGACATGGAGGTGACCACGTCGCCCGGACGTTGCGCGTTGCCGTCTGGCATGTTCTCCACCAGACCCATCACACCGAGGACGTTTGCTTTCGCCTTACGCAGCGCAAGCGTCTTCATCGCACCCGCGACAGCGCCTGCGCCGCCCATGTCCCACTTCATGTCCTCCATGCCCGCCGCCGGTTTGATGGAGATACCCCCTGTATCGAAGGTCACGCCCTTGCCCACCAGCGCGACAGCAGGATCACCCTCACCGGCGCCGTTCCAGCGAAGCACAAGCAGTCGCGCCTCTCGCCGCGAGCCCTGAGACACACCCAGGAGAGCACCCATTCCCAGATCCCGCATCGCCTGCTCATCCAGCACCGATACCTCGATGCCGAGGCCATCCACTTCCTTCGTCACCAGCTCAACGAAGCTTTCCGGATACAGGATATTCGGGGGTAGAGTGACCAGCGCCTTGGTCAATGCCAGACCTTGGGTCACCGCATCGCGGTTCGTCCAGGCTGCCTCCGTTCCGGCGGGCGCGCCGACGATCGTGAGGTTGGCCAGAGAAGGCTTTGCGTCATCAGTTAGCTTCGTACGATAGACATCGTACCGCCATGCTCGCTGCGCCGCGCCCGCAGCAAAGCGCGCAGCCGCCACGTCCGTGCTCCCCGACAGATCCGCCGTCACTTCTGTAACGCCGGACGTCAGCAGGCGGGCCGTCAGAGCGCCGCCCGCCCGCTCATAACCCGCGTCGTCGCCATCGCCCACGCCCAGCAACAGCACGCGGCCGGACTCGACATACGCCTCCGCGGCCGTGCCTGCCTCGCCCTTGAAGCGTTGTCCGGCCGCGGCAGCGGCGATGATTCCGTTCGTTGCCGCGTCCATGCCCGCTGGTGCGATCGTGCCGGCTTCGTCCTTTCGCACGGGAAACGCTAGGACCGGCGATGCCGCGGGACGGGAATCGGCGAAGGTGACGTTCATGGCTCTTCCTCTTGTTTCGTGACGCAGATAGGGATTGACCAGGACGCTGGCAAAGCGTTGCAGCCGCTCGCACACGGTGCGATAGGAATTTCGACCGACGCCTCGATGGGCTTCGGAAAGGGGTTTCCAGCTTTGCGAGTAACCGAGTGACGCGTCTCGACCTTTTGGCCAGTTGCGCGTTTTCGCTGGTCCTGTTCGCTGGTGCTGCCAGCGCTCAGGACTTGCAGGATCGCACCGTCCCGCCTCCGGTGCCGGAGGCCAGCGCGCCGGCGCAGCCCGCGGGCGACGATGAGGTGAATTTCAGCGCCGGATCGCTCGAATATGATTATGAAGCGGACATCGTCACTGCGCTGACCGACGTGCGCATGTTCCGCGCGGGGCAGCGGCTGCGAGCCGACAAGGTTGTCTGGAACAGGAAATCCGGACAGGTTGTGGCTACCGGCAATATCGCTGTGACCAGTCCCGAAGGCGACACCGCGTACGGCGACTCGATCGAATTGACCGATTCGCTGAAGGACGGCGTAGTCGACAACATGCTGGTCGTACTGGAACGTGGCGGTCGGCTTGCAGCGGAACGCGGCACTCGCGAGGAGAACGGCACGATCTCTCTCGATCGCGCAGCCTATACGGCCTGTTCGGTGGTCAGTTCAGAGGGATGTCCGAAGGAACCGACCTGGAAGGTGACGGCCGTACGCGTCACGTACCGTCCGGACCGTGAGCGCGTTTACTACGTCGGTGCTCAGGTTCACCTGTTCGGCCTCCCGTCGATCCCCTTACCTAGATTCTCCCACCCGGTCGGTGAGGAAACGGCCAGCGGGCTGCTTTCCCCATCGATCCGCTATGACCGGGTGAATGGCCTGGAAGTCGCGACGCCATATCTTTTCCGACTTGCACCTAACCGCAAGCTGACTGTCACGCCGCACGTCTATTCGGCGGTGCTGCCGATGATGCAGGCGAACTACGAACATCTCGACGAACTCGGCGCCTTCAGCGTAACCGGGTATGCCACTGCCAGTCGGCGTAGTGACGATCTGGCAAGCGGCTTCTCCTCCTCCACGGAACAAGCCTTCCGCGGCTATCTCGACGGCGTGGGCCGGTTCCAGTTTGACGAAAAGTGGAGCCTTTCCGGATCGCTTCGGCTCGCCACCGACCGGACGTTCTTGCGACGGTACGATATTTCGAACGCGGATCGCCTGCGCACCACCGCTGCGCTGGAGCGCATCGACCAGGACAGCTACTTCTCGCTCGCGGGCTGGGCCACGCAGACGCTTCGTGTTGGCGAACGCCAGAGCATGCAACCGGTGGCACTGCCGGAGATTGATTATCGCCGCCGGCTTCAGGAAAATGTCCTGGGCGGCACCGTTCAGTTGCACCTGAATACGCTCGCGATCGGCCGTAAGGCGGGGCAAGATACCCAACGCGCTTTTGCAAGCGCCCGATGGGATCTGCGGCGGCTGACGACTTGGGGGCAGGAAGTTACCTTTACGGCCTTCGCGCGCGGAGACGCTTATAATACCAGCGATGCCGCGGCGACCCGGATCGTGAGCTACCGGGGCCTGGACGGTTTCCACACGCGCGCCATCGGCGCCCTTGCGGTCGATGTTCGTTGGCCGTTCGTTGGTGCGATCGGAAACGGCACTCAGCGTATTTCACCGCGTCTCCAGATCGTCGCGTCGCCGAAGATCGAGAACCTCGACATCCCCAACGAAGACGCTCGGTCGATTGACCTTGAAGATTCGAACCTCTTCGCACTGAACCGCTTCAACGGCTATGATCGCTGGGAGGATTCGACGCGCGCAACATACGGCTTCGAATATGCGCTCGATCTTCCCGGGTTCAGCGCAACTGCCAATATCGGGCAGAGCTATCGGTTGTCGGACAGGCCGGCGATCTTCCCCTCCGGAACCGGGCTAAGTGATCGCTTCTCCGACATCGTGGGCCGCACCACGCTGCGTTTCCGCGACTTCGTATCTTTTACCCACCGCTACCGCGTCGATAAGGACAGCCTCGCGGTACGCAGGAACGAGATTGATGCCACAGTCGGCTCGCGCTCGACCTATCTGCTCGTCGGTTATTTGAAGCTCAATCGTGACATCGACGAGTTGGAGGACCTGCAGGACCGTGAAGAAATTCGCGTAGGCGGCCGTGTTCAATTCGCCCGCTTCTGGTCGGCGTTCGCTTCAGGTTTGATCGACCTAACCGATCGCAGAGACGACGTTTTCTCCCTCGCCGATGGATTCGATCCCATTCGACACCGGCTCGGTGTTCAGTATGAAGACGATTGCCTCACCCTTGGGCTAACGTGGCGCCGGGACTATCGGACGACCGGCGACGCTCGGCGCGGGAGCAGCTATCTCTTGACGCTGGCATTCAAGAACCTCGGACGCTAAGCCACGGTTCAGCTACGTATATGCATGTGCCTGCTGGGCACCATGGCGTGCAAGATGGGATTCCGGAACGAGTGACGACGATGGGCAACAAGGCGGCACGACTCGGCCGGCTCGCAGGCTTGGCTTTGGCTGTCGCCGCGGCAGGAGCTGCAACGGGCCAGCAGACCGGAACAACGGTCGAAGATCAGGCTGTTCCGGAGACGGGCCTGAACATTCCGCAGAACCTGCAGATCTTCGGCAATGTCGATCCGAACGTCCGCAAGGCGACGGCCATCGTGAACGACAACGTGCTCACTCGGACTGACGTTGATCAGCGCGTGGCACTGATCCGGGCGGCGAACAACGTGGATCTCAGCGCAGAGGACCTCGACCGCCTGCGCCTTCAGGTGCTCCGCCAGTTGATCGACGAAGTGCTACAGATTCAGCAGGCGAAGACGGCAGACATCACCGTCACCGACGATGAACTGAACCAGAGCTTCGCCCGCGTTGCTCAGAACTTCAATCGCACGCCTGATCAGTTCCGTGAATTCCTGCGTCAGCAGGGCTCCTCCGAACGCTCGATCAAGCGACAGATCGAAGGCGAACTTGCTTGGCAGCGTTATCTGCGTCGACGCGTCGAGCCATACGTCAACGTTGGCGAGGAAGAAGTGAAGGCGATCCTTGACCGCTTGGAAGCGGCAAAGGGCACCGACGAATACCATCTTAACGAGATCTACCTGTCGGCAACGCCCGACCGTACGGAACAGGTGTACGGGGCAGCGAGGCAACTGATCGGGGAGATCCAAAAGGGCCAAGCTCCTTTCGGCTACTTTGCTCGTAACTTCTCCGAAGCGTCCACGCGTGGTGTGAACGGCGACCTCGGCTGGGTGCGCGCGGCGCAGCTCCCGCCGGAATTGTCGGAAGCGGCTAGCCAGATGCAAGTTGGTCAGGTCGTTGGCCCGGTGGCCGTTCCGGGCGGCTTTTCGATCCTCTACCTGGTCGACAAGCGGCAGGTGTTGATGGCCAACGCGCGTGATGCGCGGCTCAGCCTGAAGCAGATGACGATCAAGTTCCCGCCGGGCACGACGCAGGCGCAGGCCAGCCAGCGCACGGCGAACTTCGCCGGTACGATCCGCCAGTTGCAGGGGTGCGGTTCGGTGGAAAAGGTAGCCGCCACGATCAACGCCGAGGTCGTTCAGAACGATTCGATCCGCATTCGCGATCTACCGGCACCGTTGCAGGACATCATGGTTAATCTTCAGGTCGGACAGGCAACGCCGCCATTCGGCAATCCTGAGGAAGGTGTTCGTACGCTGGTTCTCTGCGGCCGCGACGACAGCGCGTCTGCACAGCTTCCGGGTTCGGAGCAGATCCAGACCCAGTTGGAGCAGCAACGCGTCAATCTGCGGGCGCAGCAGGCGCTTCGCGACCTTCGTCGTGACGCCATCGTGGAGTATCGCTGACATCGCGAGCCTAGCACCACTCGCCGTTTCCATGGGCGACCCGGCGGGCGTCGGGCCAGAGGTGATTGCCAAGGCCTGGTCCGCGCGCTCGGCCGCCGCTTTGCCGCCGTTCTTTGCGGTCGGGGATGCCCGGGCGATTGAACGCGTATGGACCGGTCCGATCGCCAAGATCGGTGATCTGCGTGAGGCATCTGCCGTGTTTGATGACGCGCTTCCCGTCCTGACGGTTGAGGATGCCGGTGAGATCACACCGGGAGAACCCGATGCAGATGGCGCACGATGCGCCCTGCACTCACTGGAACTCGCCGTCGGTCTGGCGCGGTCAGGGGCAGCCCGGGCTTTGGTCACCGGCCCCGTATCCAAGGCTCAATTATACGACATCGGCTTTTCTCATCCTGGCCAGACCGAATTTGTCGCTGAGCGTTTCGGCGTTGCACCGGAGAACGCGGTCATGATGCTGGCGGGGCCGTCGTTGCGTGTTGTTCCCATGACGACCCATGTCGCGTTGGCTGACGTACCTGGTCTGTTGTCCATCGATCTGATCATCTCAAAGGCGCGCGCTACCGCTAGGGGCCTGCGCCGCAACTTTGGAATCGAAAATCCGCGCCTAGCCTTCGCGGGGCTGAACCCGCATGCGGGGGAATCGGGCGCGTTGGGTCGCGAGGAAATCGACGTGATCGCACCCGCGGTGGCACTATTGCGCGAAGAAGGGATCGATGCCGTCGGCCCCTTTGCCGCGGACACCATGTTCCACGATCGCGCGCGGACCCACTATGACGCAGCGCTATGTTGCTACCACGATCAGGCGCTCATCCCCTTGAAGGCGCTCCATTTTGATGATGGCGTCAACATCACCTTGGGTCTTCCCGTTGTCCGCACATCACCTGACCATGGAACCGCCTTCTCACTCGCGGGTCAAAACCAGGCCGAACCAGGCGCCATGATCGCTGCAATCGTCATGGCGGCAGAGGCTGCGGCCCACCGGGCTGCCTGCCCTAACCTATGACCGATCTACCGCCGCTGCGCGACGTGATCGCGCGGCATGGGCTTAGCGCCTCCAAGGCCTTGGGCCAGAATTTCCTCTTCGACGCGCAGCTTCTGGCACGTATCGCACGCATCCCCGGCGATCTTGACGGGGCTGAGGTATTGGAAGTCGGGCCTGGTCCCGGTGGGCTGACCCGCGCATTACTGCAAGCCGGCGCAAAGGTGACGGCGATCGAGCGGGACCGTCGGTGCATTCCTGCTCTTGAAGAACTGGGCGAGGCATTTCCTGGCCAGTTATCCGTCATTGAAGGCGACGCACTGGCAATCGATCCGCAGCCCCTGTTCGCGGGGAAGCCACACATCGTTGCCAACCTTCCCTACAATGTCGGGACGGCGTTGCTGATCGGCTGGCTGTCTTCGCCCTGGCTGCCATGGTGGCAATCACTCACGCTCATGTTTCAGCGCGAGGTTGCTGACCGGATCGTGGCCGCACCAGGATCTGACGCCTATGGGCGGCTGGCCGTCCTCGCGCAGTGGCGTAGCATGCCGCGGATCGCGATGCCGGTGCATCGATCCGCTTTCACGCCGCCGCCGAAGGTAATGTCCGCGGTCGTTCACATTGTGCCGGATGAAGCACCCGAGAATGTTGAACTGCGGCGGCTGCAGGCTTTGACCGCAGCCGCCTTTGGCCAGCGTCGGAAGATGCTGCGCCAGACCCTGCGCAGCCTTCCAGGCGCGCTAGAGGCTTTGGAAGCTGAGGGAATAGAAGCTACTCGGCGAGCCGAAACGATCAGCGTCTCAGAGTTCGTCGCGGTCGCGCGAAGGTTGAGCTAGCCCCCGCTGAGCGCAGCCGCTCAGTTCTTGGTGCTGGCTTTCACCGGTACGGTGCTAGCCGTCGTCACCGGGGGACCCTTGGCAATTACACTGGCGAGCGCGTTGGCCTGCGGGCACGCGGTTTTGCATAGCGTTCGGACACGCGCGAGATTGGCCTTGGCGCGTTCCACTGCACCCTTCGCAACCAGCGCTTCACCCTGGCCCTGCAGGGCATTCACGTCGTTCGGCTCCAGCAACAGCGCTTCGCGGTATAGCCTGATCGCCTTCCCCGGCAGCCCGCGCGCTTTGGACAGTTCAGCAAGCTCGATAAAACCTTGGCGGTTACGCGGATCGACGACGACTGCTGTCTCGATCAGATCTATCGCGCCATCAACGTTGCCAGCCGCCCGCGCCGCCCTGCCCTGCTCCAGCAACGCCAGTGACTTGGCGTCGATCTGGTCGTCTGGGCGCGCACCTTGCAGCGACGTCGAGATCGAAACCAGCGCAAGAGCGGCTGCGACGGCGACGGACGTGTAACGCATCAGGGGCTCCAGCTTCGGCACGACGTCAACGAGTTAGCATGGCGCTATCAGGCGCGCGACGAAAAAACCGTCCGTGCCATCGCGGAAGGGGGTCAGGCGAACGCCCCGACCGTGAGGTGCGCCGAACGGAAGATCCAGCGGCGCCGCAACCCATCCGGTGTGACGCCGTAGAAATCCCTCGATTTGGTCCCCACCCTCTTCGTTGAGGAGGGAGCAGACGACATATACCAGGGCACCGCCAGGCCGAACGAGCGCTTCGGCAAGATCGAGAACATGGGCCTGAGTCTCCATCAGCCGTGTGAGCCGGTCCGGCGTCAGGCGCCAGCGCGCCTCAGGGTTGCGACGCCATGTGCCCGTCCCGGAACAAGGTGCGTCAACAAAGACCACGTCGGCCGCACGCTGCAGGTCAGGGATAGCCTCCAGTTCGCGCCCGGGATTGAGCAGGCGGGTTTCGACGATGGGAAGTTCAGCACGCGCAGCGCGCGGAGCTAGCCGCGACAGACGTGACCGGTCGACATCGCAGGCAATTATCCGCCCTTGACCTTTCATCGCATCACCAAGCGCCAGCGTCTTGCCGCCGGCGCCGGCGCAGAGATCAACGACGATCATGCCGGGCGACGCATGCGCTGCGAGGGATACGGTCTGGCTACCGGCGTCCTGCACCTCAATCGCCCCGCCGAGCGGAGCTACGTCTGTACCGGCGGGCAAACGCAGGCCTGCGGGAAGCCCAGCAATCGGCTGCGCTTCCGGTAGTTGGCGACGCACCAGGTCCTGGTCCACATCGGCTCTCACGCGGATATCAAGAGGCGCTCGCTCGATCAGCGACGGCCATTCGCCGGCCGTAATTCCAGCGCTGCCCAGTGCTTCGCCAATCCAGGCCGGTACCGTCCCCGGGATTGCAATCGGCTCGTCTGCTGACAACGCGGAGGGGCCATGAGGCGAACCGTCGAAGGTCGCAGCAAGATGCTCATCCTCGCTTGCGAGTAGATGCATTGCCGCGCGCCCGCTCGCGGGGCGCTCACCACAGCGCCGGATTGCCGCGTAGACCAGCTCTCGGACGGCGCGGCGATCCTTCGAGCCGGCGTAGCGGCGCGTCGCGAAGTACCGTGCAATCAGCGTGTCCGCGGCAGCGCCGCCTTCCCGCGCCGCAGCGATGATTGCATCCAGCAGCTCGATCGCCGCCTGTGTTCGTGCACCCGGGGTCACGAGTGGTCAGCGCGTCGGATAATTTGGCGCTTCGCGGGTGATTGTCACGTCGTGGACATGACTTTCCTTCAGCCCCGCGCCGGTGATCCGGACAAAGTTGGCGCGTTCACGCAGGTCAGCGATAGTGGCAGCGCCGGTGTAACCCATCGCTGCCTTGATCCCGCCAACCAGTTGGTGGATCACGTCCCGAGCTGGCCCTTTGAAGGGGACCTGACCCTCGATCCCTTCCGGCACCAGCTTCAGCTGATCTTTGATGTCGCCCTGGAAATAGCGGTCCGCAGACCCTCGGCCCATGGCGCCAACGCTGCCCATGCCCCGGTAGGATTTGTAGGCCCGGCCTTGATAGAGGAACGTGTCACCAGGTGCCTCTTCTGTCCCCGCGAGGAGCGATCCGACCATGCAGGTCGCAGCTCCAGCAGCCAATGCCTTCGCCAGATCACCCGATGTCCGCAGACCCCCGTCGGCGATCACCGGCACGCCGGTACCGCGCGCGGCTTCGGCACAATCCATGACTGCCGTCAGCTGCGGCACGCCGACGCCGGCGACCACCCGCGTGGTGCAGATCGAACCTGGGCCAATGCCTACCTTGATCCCGTCGGCACCCGCATCGATCAGCGCACGAGTCGCCTCGGCCGTGGCAACGTTGCCCGCGACCACCTGGACGGAGTTGGACAGCTTCTTCACCCGCTCGACGGCGCGGGCGACGTCCCGGTTGTGCCCGTGTGCGGTATCAATGACTACGAGGTCGCATTCCGCATCGACCAGGGCCTCCGTACGCTCAAAGCCCTTGTCGCCCACCGTTGTCGCAGCGGCAACACGGAGCCTGCCTGCACCATCCTTGGTCGCATCGGGATAGGTGACCGCCTTCTCGATATCCTTGACTGTGATGAGGCCCACACAACGATAAGCGTCGTCGACTACGATCAGTTTTTCGATCCGACGCTGATGGAGCAGGCGGCGAGCCTCCTCCTGCCCAACACCGACACGCACGGTCGCGAGGTTCTCGCGAGTCATCAGTTCGGACACAGGCTGCATCGGATTTTCAGCGAATCGAACATCGCGATTGGTCAGGATGCCGACCAACCGGCCATTCGACTCCACCACGGGAATGCCGCTGATCCGGTTCTGGGCCATTAGCGCCTGCGCGTCCGCCAGGGTCGCCCCGGGACTGATGGTGATCGGATTGACTACCATGCCGCTTTCGAAGCGCTTCACTTGACGAACCGCCGCAACCTGCTCTTCAATCGTCAGATTGCGATGCAACACCCCCATGCCGCCAAGCTGCGCCATGACGATCGCCATGTCTGCTTCGGTCACCGTGTCCATCGCGGACGAGAGGATCGGGATGTTAAGCGCGATATCGCGGGTCACCCGGGTGCGGGTGTCTGCTCCACTTGGCAACACCTCGGAAGCGCCGGGGACGAGCAGTACGTCGTCAAAGGTGAGACCGAGCCGAATATCCATGAGGTGCCGTTTCCGTTGCGCGGGGAGGTGGCGGGCCATGTAACCGCGCGGGCGCCAATCCGCTAGGCCCCCCCGACGCCGACTGCTAGACTGGCGGTCGAAAAGCGAGAGGATCGACACGAATGGCACTTCTCACCGCGGCGCTCATCCTGGTCCTGATCCTCATGTATCTGATGATCAGCATCAAGATCGTACGTCAGGGCTTCCAATATACGATCGAGCATTTTGGCCGGTACACGACCACGGCCGCGCCCGGCTTCAATTTCTATCCAGCCTTCTTCTATCGCGTGGGGCGTCGCGTGAACATGATGGAGCAGGTCATCGACATCCCGGGGCAGGAGATCATCACCAAGGACAATGCGATGATCTCCACCGACGGCGTGGTCTTCTTCCAGGTTCTGGACGCAGCCAAGGCGGCGTATGAAGTATCGGACATGCACATGGCGCTGCTACAGCTGACCACGACGAACCTTCGCACCGTGATGGGATCGATGGATCTGGATGAAACGCTGTCAAAGCGCGACGAGATCAACGCGCGACTCCTCGCCGTGGTCGATCATGCCACGACGCCATGGGGCGTGAAGATCACCCGGGTTGAGATCAAGGATATCCGTCCACCGGCTGATATCGTGAATGCGATGGGACGGCAGATGAAGGCCGAGCGTGAGAAGCGGGCCAACATCCTTGAAGCGGAGGGGATGCGCGCTTCGGAGATCTTGCGCGCCGAGGGCCAGAAGCAGGCCCGCATCCTTGAGGCAGAAGGCCGGCGCGAGGCAGCGTTCCGCGAAGCGGAAGCTCGCGAACGCGGGGCCGAGGCGGAGGCGAAAGCAACGCAGGTTGTCTCTGATGCGATCGCGCAGGGAGGCACGCAGAGCCTCAACTACTTCATCGCGCAAAAATATGTCGAAGCAGTCGGTAAGTTTGCCACCAGCCCGAATGCCAAGACGATCCTGTTTCCGGTCGAAGCAACTCAACTGGTCGGCACGCTCGGCGGAATCGGAGAACTGGCGAAAGCCGCTTTGGCAGAAGCAGGCGCCTCTTCAGCATCGCCATCCGCCACCGCGTTGCAGAAAGTGCCGCAAATGCGTGAGCGCGGAGCGGAATGATGCTGGATGTCATCGTCTCCAACATGGCGCTGACATGGCTGATAACGGCCGTTGCGCTGGGGATTGCAGAACTACTCATCCCTGGCGTCTTTCTGATCTTTGTCGCGATCGCCGCCGCGGTGCTTGCCGCCGTAACCTTCGCCTTTCCGGATCTCCCGCTCGCGGTCCAGCTGGCGGTATTCGGAGCATGGAGCGTCATGACCGTAATGATCGGGCAGAGCTGGTATCGCGACTATCCGGTGCATACCAGCGACCCCATGCTCAACGACCGAGCCGCGCGGCTGGTCGGGGAGCAGGTGGTGGTCACAACCCCGATTGTCGCCGGTCGCGGACGGATCAGGATCGGAGATGGCGAATGGCCTGCCACAGGGCCAGATACTCCGGAGGGCACCACGGTGCGCATCGTCAAGTTCGATGGCGTGACGGCGGTGGTTGAACGAACCTGACGCCAAGATCAGCGCTGAGCAGCGAACTGATCGTCTACATGAAGAAGGCGACGCCTTGGCAGAGCCTCGGGCATTTCGTCGCGGATGAAGGCGAGCATGGCCTCCCGCAAGTCGCAGCGAAGATCGAAGGCGGTTGCCGCATTCTTGGCGGTTGCCAAGACGCGTACCTCGATTGCGTCGGGCTTGGTGTCTGTCACCTGAAGAACAAAGGCGCGCCCGTCCCACCGTGGATTTGCCCGGACGATCTGCTCATATTTAGCGCGAAGTTTGGCGATGTCTGCGGTGGGATCGAGCCAGAAGAATGCACTTCCTAGCAGCTGGCTCGTGTTGCGAGTCCAATTCTGAAACGGCATCTCGAGAAAGCGGGAGACGGGCACCACCAAGCGTCGCTCGTCCCACAGCGCAACGACGACGTAGGTAAGGCGGATTTCCTCCACCCTGCCCCACTCCCCTTCGATAATGAGCACGTCATCGATCCGAATTGGCTCCGTGAAGGCGAGCTGGACGCCAGCAATAAGGTTCTTGAGTGCGGGCTGCGCCGCGGCACCGACCGCCAAGCCTGCAAGGCCCGCCGACGCCATCAACGTGATCCCAATGCTTCTGATGCTGGGGATCGAAAGAAGCATCAACGCGACGGTGATCAGCGCAATGCCGATCACAACGATCCTGCTCAGGATCGTCGCCCTCGTACGCCTCCGCCGTGCACGTAGATTGTCCTCAACCGCTATATCGTAGCGTATCTCGACGGCACGTGCGTACACGCGCACGATCGTGATCAACAGCCAGCCGACCAGGCCGGGAACGATAAAGCCGGCGGCGAACCGCCATAGCTCGTTCGCCCATGAGGGCAGTTCCAGAAACCGCCGGCTGGCCGCCAGTGCGACCGCAACCGCAATCCAGCGCAGCGGGCGCCGGGCGAGAAGCAGCGCTGCATCATCGATCGAGTCGGGGGTGTGCGCGGCGAGACGCCGACCGATCGTCATGAACAACCCATGCAAGACCAACGCCACCAGAGTTGCGCCGGCCGCGATAGCGACATTCGCGATCAGCGCGGGAATTTCCCAGCCCGTCCAGTCGATGCTCATGCCAACAGAAGCGAGCTCTGTTGCTCGTGGTTCCACCGCACTGCACCGTGCTGGTCACGCGGCACCATTGAGGCGAGCGCCACTTTGCAGTAACGCCCTGTTCCATGACGGCAACGATCGCGCTCGTCGACGACGACCGAAATATTCTCACCTCGGTATCGATCGCGCTTCAAACTGAGGGTTTTCTCACGCGGGTCTATTCGGACGGGGAAACCGCATTGAAGGCGCTTGTCGAGAATCCTCCTGATCTCGCCATTTTCGACATCAAGATGCCGCGTATGGACGGTCTGGAGCTACTTCGACGGTTTCGCGAGCGCAGCCAAGTGCCGGTCATCTTTCTGACCAGCAAGGATGACGAGCTCGACGAGGCGCTGGGCCTTGCCATGGGTGCCGACGATTATATCGCCAAGCCATTCAGCCAGCGCCTCCTGATCGCGCGCATCCGTGCTATCCTACGTCGCACCGATCTCGCGCTGGCGGCTGAACCCGGAGAGGCAGAGGCAATCGCGCCGCTGGAACGGGGGCACCTTTCGATGGACCCAGCCCGTCACAAGGTGACGTGGAAGGGGGAACCGGTAACGCTGACAGTTACCGAGTTCCTTATCCTCGAGACGCTGGCGCAGCGCCCCGGCATCGTTAAAACCCGTAACCAGTTGATGGACGCAGCCTACCAAGACGACATCTATGTCGACGATCGCACCATCGACTCCCACATCAAACGCGTCCGACGCAAGTTCCGCCAGGTTGATCCGGCATTTGACGCCATCGAGACTCTTTATGGCGCCGGATACCGCTTCTCAGAGGAATGATCCCAGCGATCTGACCCTTCGCTGGTCGGGTCGGGTCTCGCTGACGCGGCGAATTCTGGCGGTCAACGTATTCGCCCTTTTGCTGCTGGCCGGCGGGTTCTTCTATCTCGATTCCTATCGCAGCCGGATCCTCGACAGCCGAACTGAACAAGCGATCCGCGAGGCGCGCCTGATGGCGGAGGCGCTCGCGGTTGCGCCGGAGGCGTCGCGGGCTCCACTTGTCCGGCTATTTGCGCGGGACACCGGCACCCGGATCCGTCTTTTCGGCGCCAGGGGCAATCTTCTTACCGACAGCCGCGAACTGGGCGAACGCAACTTCATCCTGCGCGATCCAGACAAGGACGGGCTGGGTCAGCAGATCGCTCGATATCTTGACGCGGGGATCGATACCGTCGTGGGGGCAAAGCGTCCGCCGCTATACCGTGAGCGGGACGATGGTCTCGCCTGGACGGACGTGAAGATCGCGCTCAACGGTTATCCCTCCGGTACGGTCTGGCGCGCACCAGATCGCACGCCGGTTATCACTGCTGCGGCCCGCCTTCCACGCGGGAATGCCGTCGTCATGACCACGATCAATGCTCGCGATATCACTCAGACCGTGCGGGTTGAGCGCTTTCGGCTTAGCGTCGTGCTGCTGGTCGTAACGCTCGTCTCGATTTTCCTGTCGTTGTTTCTCGCGCGCACCATCGTACGACCGCTTCGTCGACTCGCCCGCGCGGCAGTGCGGGTCCGGCTGGGGCGGGCACGCGAAGTAGTAGTTCCCCGTCTGCCGGATAGACGCGACGAAATCGGCATGCTCGCACGGGCACTCTCCGACATGAGCCTTGCGCTACGCGCCCGCATTGACGCGACCGAGGCTTTTGCCGCGGACGTCACGCACGAATTAAAGAACCCTCTCGCCTCATTACGATCAGCGGTGGATGGTCTCGCCAGCGTCAAAGACCCGGAGCTTCAAGCACGTTTGCTGGCGATCGTTCGCGATGACGTCCACCGGCTGGATCGTTTGATCACCGACATCTCGGAAGCCTCGAGGCTTGATGCGCAGCTCAGCCGGGCCAAGTTCGAGCCTGTCGATGTGGGGGCAATGCTCAAGTCCATCATAGCTCACCATCAGCAGCGCGGCATTGGACGAGATGTACGTCTTCGGTTTGATGAGGCGAACGACTTGCCGCTGATCGTCCTAGGTGAGGGAGCGAGGCTGGAACGCGTGTTCGAGAACCTGATCGACAACGCTGTGTCATTCTCGCCGCCCGGCGGAGTCGTCTCGATTGCCCCGACGCTTACGCCCGGCAAGCTGGAGCTTCGCTTTGAGGACGAAGGGCCCGGCGTTTCCGAAGATGCACGGGAAGCCATTTTCCGTCGCTTCCAATCCATCCGGCCCGCGGACGAGGATTTTGGCCGCCATTCAGGGCTTGGGCTGGCAATAGCACGTACGATCGTTGAAGCGCACAGCGGAACGATACATGTTGAATCGCGAGAGGATCGATTGAGTGGTGCCCGCTTTGTGATCCGACTTCCTCTCTCAGGCGATTAATGAGATGCCTCCCGTTGAGACGATCCATGCGTCCACCGTTTCCATCGGGGGGAGAGCGGTCATGCTGCTTGGTCCGTCGGGCGCCGGAAAGTCGGACCTCGCGTTGCGGCTCATTGACCGAGGAGCATTGCTCGTCTCGGACGATTACACCCGATTAATACCCACGCCTTCGGCACTCCTCGCCAGCGCACCGACCACGATCGGCGGTCGGTTGGAAATTCGGGGGCTTGGCATCGTTCCAACTCCGCACATTGATGACGTGCCGGTTGCCTTGGCGGTGCGGCTCCGCCACGATGATATGCCTGCCCCGGATCGAATGCCGGAACGATCATTCGAGACATTCGCGGGGATCGCGATACGGCTGCTGAACCTTGATCCCCGCCCAGCCTCCGCCCCCATCCTCATTGAACAGGCCTTGAGACACAATCTGCCATGATGCCTCCTTCGCAAATCCTGCTTGTCACCGGCATGTCCGGAGCGGGGAAATCGACCGCACTGAAGACGCTGGAGGATTTGGGATGGGAGACCGTCGATAATCTCCCGCTATTTTTGCTCGACCGGCTGCTCGGCGCTGATGCCGCCCCCGGACTAGGCGAAATGTCACGACCCTTAGCAATCGGAATTGGCGCCATGACGCGCGAGTTCGATGCGGAAGCAATCGTTCAGCAGGTCGACCGGCTCCGCTCGGCTGGGCGGCATGGCATCAGCGTGTTGTTCCTAGACTGCGGCGCCGATGAATTGGCGCGGCGCTATGACGAGACGCGTCGTCGCCATCCCCTGGCCGCGGATCGCCCGGCGCGAGAAGGGATCGAGCGCGAGCGGACCATGGTCGATCCGCTTCGGCGGTGGGCAGCAGGTCTGATCGACACGAGCACTTACACCAGTTCGGATCTCTCGCAGGAGATTCGGCATCGGTTCGCCCATCCTGGGCTTGGGGAACCCGCAATCACAGTGATTTCGTTCGGCTTTTCACGTGGACTGCCGACGGATGCGGACCTCGTGTTCGACATGCGATTCCTCCGAAATCCACATTGGGATCCTGCGCTTCGACCCGGGACGGGCATCGATTCGCCGGTAGCCAATTATATTGCTGAAGACCCCGCCTATGAACCGGCGGTTTCGCGGGTCGAGGAACTGCTGTTGTTGCTGCTTCCCCGCTACCGCGCGGAGGGCAAATCCTATATAAACATTGCTTTCGGTTGTACTGGCGGAAGACACCGCTCGGTACATGTGGCGGAGCGGGTGGCGGCGCGGTTGCGCGGCGCGTCGTTTTCGCCCACGGTGGTTCATCGGGATCTTGCGGCACTGCAGCAGGATACTTTCGAGGATCGGCCTGACGGGCAATGAACGGATTGACGACGCAAATGATCGGGCTGGTGCTCGTTACGCACGGCCGCTTGGCCGACGAATTCGTAACAGCGATGGAACATGTGGTCGGACCACAGGAGCAGGTGCGTACTGTTGCGATTGGGCCGGACGATGACATGGAGGCTCGCCGCGCGGATATCCGGGGAGCCATCGCCGAGGTCGACGCCGGGCGCGGCGTTATCGTGCTGACTGATCTGTTCGGTGGCACCCCTTCCAACCTCGCGATCTCGCTCATGGAGCGGGGCCGGGTCGAGGTTATTGCCGGCATCAACCTGCCGATGCTGATCCGTCTGGAGTCGGCGCGGCGGAAGATGGATGTTGCGGCTGCAGTCGCCGCCGCTCGAGAAGCGGGCCGAAAGTACATCTCGGTTGCGTCCGAAGTCCTCGGCCTGGGAGAAACCGTCGCGTGACGGTGTCACGGACCGTGCTGATCGCCAATCGTCGTGGCCTCCATGCGCGCGCTAGCGCCAAATTCGTGACGTTGGCGACTCAGCAGCCGATCCCCGTCCATGTCGCGAAAGGTGGCGCGACGGTGACCGGCACTTCCATCATGGGGCTGATGATGCTGGGCGCAGCAAAGGGCGACACTATTACGATCAGCGCGGAAGGCGCTGAGGCCGCACACGTCGTCGAGACAATGTGCGCTCTTGTCGAAGCAAAGTTCGGCGAAGACTGATATCCGAGTCAAAAATGCCCCGTACCATCACCGCCTTCTCCAACCCGCTCGTCAAGCGGATCCAGTCGCTGCGCGACAAGCGCCATCGTCGTGAGGAGGGCCTGTTCCTCGCGGAGGGGCTGCGCATCTTGACCGAGGCGCGCGAAACAGGGCGCGTGCCGCAATATCTGTTTTTCGCGGCCGCCAGCGCGCGCCATCCGTTGGTGACGGCGCTCGTAGATGCTGTCGAGGCCGCAGGCGGCGAGGCGATCGAGACAAGCGAGGCGATTCTTTCGAAGCTGTCGGGAAAGGACAATCCTCAGGCTGTCGTCGGCGCGTTTGAAGCCTTCAATGCCGTGCTCACGGATCTTGACCGCGCTACTAGCCCCATCTGGCTCGTCGCGGAGCGACTTCGCGATCCTGGCAATCTCGGCACCATCCTTCGCACGGGCGATGCGGTTGGCGCCGGAGGCTTGATCCTGATCGGCGACAGCGTGGACCCCTTTTCGACCGAAGCGGTACGTGCGAGCATGGGGGCGCTGTTCACTGTGCCGCTGGTACGCGCATCTTGGGAGCAGTTCTTGCCATGGCTACGGGCTGGGCCAGGACAGCTTGTCGGTCTCAGCTTACGCACTGACAATCACTATCGCAGCGTGTCCTACGAAGCTCCGACCTTTCTTCTAACGGGCAACGAAGCCCAAGGGCTACCCGCGGAGATCGAAGCCGCCTGCGACCTGCTCGTAAAGATGCCCATGCTCGGCAAGGCGGACAGCCTCAACGCAGCTGTCGCGACTGCGGTGATGGCTTATGAAGTGCTCGCTCAGGCGCGCTCGGAGAGTAGCTTATCATGACCGACCTCGCCGATCTTCCTTACCGTCCCTGTGTCGGGATCATGCTGCTCAACGATGAGGGCAAGGTATTCGTCGGCCAACGGCTCGATAACACGCTGGAGGCGTGGCAAATGCCGCAAGGTGGGATCGATCCTGGCGAGGAACCCGCCGCTACCGCTGTGCGCGAACTGTGGGAGGAAACCGGAATTGCTCCTGAGCAGGTCAACCTGATCGCTGAGGCACCGCAGGAGTTCCGCTACGATCTACCGCCGGAGCTCGTAGGAAAAGTGTGGAAGGGAAAATATCGCGGTCAGGTCCAGCGTTGGTTTCTTTTCCGCTTCCTCGGCAATGATGCCGACATCCGCATCGAGACCGAGCATCCGGAATTTCGCGCGTGGAAATGGGCCGTGCCGAGTGAGTTGCCTGCGATCATTGTGCCGTTCAAACGCTCGCTCTACGAAGAAGTGCTCGCCGCCTTCTCGGCTCACCTCGACTGAGCCACCGGCCGTCAGCCGTCCGTTCACTCTGCTCCCCCACATAGGTACCGTCATATCGTGATGTACGCGCTCCTCTTCATCGCTGCGACCGCCGCTGCCGATGGAGGCGCGGCTCAGGGGGGCGAAGAGCGGATCGTCATACCGCCGCCGATCCGCGCCATGCTGGACGCCGCGATCGCCTCGGGCAATGAGAACGAAGTCTCCACTATCGTCAAATACGCCCGCGCCGCAGATCCGGCGAGCGGCGATGCGGTGTTGCGAATCGCTGACGAATGGCGCGAGGTCAGGGCAAAGGATCGTCAAACGCGGATCGTCAGGGCGGGCTGGACGGATCTGTGGGCCGGCCGGGCAGAAGTGGGCGGCTTCATCACGACTGGTAATTCGAACACTGCCGGGGCAACGGGTGTGCTCGACCTGACGCGCGAAGGATTGGAGTGGCGGCACAAGCTGCGCGGGCGCATCGATTATCAGCGAAGCCTGGGCATCACGACGCGCGAACATTATCTCGCGGCGTACGAGCCCAATTGGAAGCTCGATTCCCGTCGCTACGTTTACGGCGCCCTTCAATATGAGAGCGACCGTTTCCTCGGCTATTCCAATCGTTATTCTGCATCGGCCGGGGCAGGGTACAGCGCGATTCAAACGCCGGCGGTGACCCTCAACCTCGAACTCGGACCGGCATTCCGACACACTGAGTTCATCGATGCGGCGGTTGAGAGCAGTATCGCTGCGCGTGGCAGCGTGGATTTCGATTGGAAGCTGACGCCCGGCCTGACGCTGCGTCAGGACGCGTCAGCCTATTTGCAGCAGTTCAATTCAACAGTCAGCAGCACGACGGCGCTCGGCGCGAAGCTGCTGGGGCCGTTGTCTGCGCAGGTCAGTTATACCGTCCAATATGAAAGCATGCCGCCGGAGGGCCGCGTGTCGACCGACACGATCAGCCGGGCGTCTCTCGTCTACACCTTCTGAGAGACCGAGCGCGCGCTCCCCAAAAAGGGAGCGCGCGGGACGAGATGTCTTAGCGGAGCGCTCCGGCGAGCAGCTTGTGCAGCTTTGAGTGCATGCCGTCGTTCGCAGCGAGGAACTCGTTACGCTCAATTGCGCGATCACCGCCGCGGAAATCGGTAACGAACCCACCCGCTTCCTTGACCAGCAGCAAGCCGGCGGCGACGTCCCAGATCTTCAGCTTCGATTCCCAATATCCGTCGAATCGCCCAGCGGCGACCCACGCGAGGTCCAGCGCCGCCGACCCAAGCCGGCGGATGCCTGCGACCTGAGGGGCAATCGCGCCGAAGATGCGCGTCCACTCCGCGAAATCGCCGTGCCCCATGAACGGAATGCCCGTTGCAACTACAGCCTCGGTCAGCTCGCGACGCGAGGAGACTCGCAGGCGCTGGTCCTGCAGCCAAGCACCACGCCCCTTCTCTGCCCAAAAGCTTTCGTCGGTGAGCGGCTGGTAGATCAGCGCCGTGGTGATCTCGCGCTTGCCGTTGGGCATCGGTTCTTCCACGGCGATCGACATCGCAAAGTGCGGGATGCCATGGAGAAAATTGGTCGTTCCATCGAGCGGATCAACGATAAAGCGCGGCTTGTTCGGATCACCCGCCACTTCGCCACGCTCTTCCATGATGAAGCCCCAGTCGGGCCGCGCCTTGGAGAGTTCCTCATACAGCGTCTGTTCGGCGCGCTTGTCGGCCATGGAGACGAAGTCAGCCGGTCCCTTGCGGCTCACCTGAAGGTGCTGGACCTCGTTGAAGTCACGCCGCAGCCGCGGTGCGGCCTTGCGAGCGGCGCGTTCGATGACGGTGAAGAGACCGGAGTGGGATGGCATGTCTGCTACTTTCTACCTTCCCCTTCGGGAAGGGCGGGGAGGGCCTGGACTAACTGCGCGACGCCGGGAGACATGCCCTCCCCTGGCCCCTCCCGCGAGCGCGAGAAAAACTAATCGGCGCGGCGGACGTAGGTCTGCTCGTACACGTCAACGACGATGCGCGTACCGCTGGCGATATGCGGCGGCACCATCACGCGAACGCCATTGTCGAGCACGGCGGGCTTGTAGCTGGACGAGGCAGTCTGCCCCTTCACCACGGCATCCGCCTCGACGATCGTCGCTTCGATCGTATCGGGCAACTGAACGCTGATGGCTTCCTCCTCATGGAGTTCCATCACCACGTCCATGCCATCCTGCAGAAAGGCCGCTGCGTCGCCCAGCAGATCGCGCGGCAGCGTCACCTGGTCATAGGTTTCCTTGTCCATGAACACGAGGCTGTCGCCTTCGGCAAAGAGGAACTGGAAGTCCTTGGTGTCCAGACGGACGCGCTCAACGGTCTCTGCCGAGCGGAAACGGACGTTGTTCTTGCGCCCGTCGCGCAGGTTCTTCAGCTCGACCTGCATATACGCGCCGCCCTTGCCGGGCTGCGTATGCTGGATTTTCACGGCGCGCCAAATGCCGCCTTCATACTCGATAATGTTACCGGGACGGATATCGACGCCGCTGATCTTCATGGCCTATACCTGCTGGAAAGAGCGATGGGCGCGTCTAGCGGCGAAGTGCCGATCCGGCAAGCAGCGGGTATGGATTGACCGGTGTTCCCGCGTGCCAGCGATCGCCCGGCGCCATGCGGCTTACCCCGAAATGCAGGTGGGTATTGCCGGCGCCAGCGTTGCCGGTGTCACCGACATAACCCAGTACGGTGCCGCGGGTTACCGAGGAACCTTCCCGGATTCCAGGGGCATAGCCCGCTAGATGGGCGTAGTAATAGGTCCAGGCACGGTCTGGGGAGCGGACGTAGAGCGTGGTACCGCCAGCGGCACTGTTGAAGAGCTTCTCGACCTGGCCCGGCGCTGCTGCAATGACGAGGGTGCCCCCCGGCGCAGGGATGTCGATTGCCTGGTGCGACCGTGTTCCATCACCGCGGCTGTCGCCCCAGGTGTCGGCGATCTGATCCGCCGTCACACCCGCTACGGGGATAGCGATGGCGGCAATCATTGGCCTGTTGGTGGCAGTGATTGGAGTGGGATCGGCGGTAATCGGCCCCTTCCGGACTGCTGTCGGCCCGAAGGAAACCATCGAAGCAAAAGCGATTAGTGCTAGCACGATCAAAGACAGGATTGTTCCGCCCAATCGGGTCATCGCGCCATGCTTTCCCTGCCTATGCCAAGCTGCGGAGGCGGTCCACACGCGAACACCTCTTCAATCGGCAAACCGATCAGGCGGCGGTTGTTTCCCGATCGATCCAATCGGGGCCCTCCCCGCCCCCCGCGTAACTAGCCCAGCAGTTCGTTGAAGGCGCGCACCGCGGCGGCCTCGTCGCCGCTCCAGACCGCACCGGACACGGCGATGAAGTCGGCACCCGCAGCGATCAGCGGGGCCGCGTTCTGCGGCGTGATCCCGCCGATCGCAACGCACGGCAGTTCGAACAGGGTCGACCACCAGGAAAGGATGACCGGATCGGGCCGATGCTTCACCTCTTTGGTGGTGGTGGGATAGAAGCTGCCGAACGCGACATAGTCAGCCCCCGCGTCGCCCGCCTCCATCGCCAGGTGGCGGCTGTCGTGGCAAGTGACGCCGATCTGGACGCTCGGCCCCAGGATCTCCCGCGCCTCGCGCGCGTCGCCATCATCCTGGCCGAGGTGGACGCCATCCGCGCCGATCCGCTTGGCGAGCGAGACGCTGTCGTTGACGATGAAGGCGACATCACGATCGGCGCAGATCCGTTGCAGCGGCTCGGCAAGCCGCGCGGCATCATGCTGATTGATGTCCTTCACCCGGAACTGGAACGCCGCGACGGGGCCTGCGTCCAGCGCGCGTGCCAAGCGGTCGGGAAAGGCACCCGCCACGTCGAGCGGCGAAACAAGGTACAGCTGGCACGGCGGCCGGCGATCGTCGCGCTTGAACGCGGCGGCAAAATCGGGGTCGAGCGGGCCGAGAGGATCTTCGATCATTTCCGTCGCCTAGCCGTGCTGCGACGCATACGGAAGCCCGTGGCCTCACCCTCCCTCGTCCAAGCCGTGCAACGAACGCCGAACCTCCTGCGTTTGAGACCGATGATGGCACGTCGTTCGATACGCCTCGCGCTGCCGCCCCTGGCAGGTGTGATCGCCGCTTTGGCAGGATGCAGCCAGCCAGCGACTGAGGTCGCGCGCACGGCGCCTCCACCGCCCCTGACGGCCCCGCAATCAACGCCCTCCGCATCTGCGCCGACACAACTGACTGCAGCCGAGGCGCGTGCAGCCGCCGCCGCGACGGCGATCAATCCTGCCGTCGGCGGTGCCGCGATGCTTGGCACCCGCACCATCGCGGAAAACTGCGCCACCGCCCCGAACTTGCGCATGCTGAGCCGGGCGATCGGTCTGAGCAAAGCGCGCGAGCCACTGTCTGCCCGCGCGCCGGTGACGATCTTCGCACCGACCGACGCGGCCTTCCATCGGCTGGCGCCCGGTGCCGTGAATCAGCTTCTCGCGCCCGCCAACCGGCCGGCCTTGGACCGGGTGATGAGCTACCACATCGTTCCCGGGACGATCACGCTGGAGCAGTTGCGCGGGCGGATCAACGCCGCCGGCGGTTCGGTGCAGTTGCCAACGGTCGCCGGTGTGCCGCTTACCGCGACCAGCGAGGGCCAGGCGATCGCATTGATCGATGCCAATGGCAGCAAGAGTTATGTCGAGACGCCCGACGTCCAGCAGGTGAACGGGATCGTCCATGTGGTGAACGGCGTATTGGTGCCCCAGCTGGGCTGATCGTCAGACTGCCGCGAGTCAGGACCGCCACTTTGCGGCAGCCGTGTCGTCCGCGTGCCGCGCATCAACCCAGCGGGTGCTGCCACCCACCCGTTCCCGCTTCCAGAACGGTGCATCGGTCTTCAACCGATCGATGAGGAAGGCGCAGGCGTCGAGTGCAGCTGCGCGATGGGCCGAACAGGCAGCGACGAACACGATCCGCTCACCTGGACGCATCGGCCCGACGCGGTGAATGATGGTCACGCCGCTCAGTGTCCAGCGACGGGAGGCCTTCGTACATAATTCTTCGAGCGCGCGTTCGGTGGCGCCCGGATAATGTTCCAGCGTCAGCTCAGTCACGCCGTCGTCGCCGCGTACAAGGCCGGTGAAGGTCGCGACAGCGCCGCCCTGTGTGCCGCCGGCGGCCTCGGCTATTGCCATTTCGGCGCCGACATCGATTGGCGCCTCGCTCACGAGGACTCGGATCATCCTCCCGTTACCGGGGGAAAGAGCGCGATTTCTTTCGCGCCGTCGATTGGAGTGTCCAGCGACACGAACGCCTGGTCGCGCGCGGCGCGCAGGCGGTCCCGCTGTGCAAAGGCGGCAGCGTGGGCGGTGGACTGGCCGGAGAGCCAATCGACGAGATCAGCGATCGTGGCCACCGAGGCGGGCGGCAAAACATCCTCTTCCGAAACGCCGACCCGTTCGCGCACCCAGGCGAAATAGACCATCCGCATGGCCGGTCAGTCCATGTGCCGGATGCCGGCGCGCAGATAATCCCAGCCGGTCACCAGCGTCAGCGCCGCGGCGCCCCATAGCGCGACCAGCCCGACCTGCTTGATCCAGACGAGAGCGGGCAAGGCACCCGCGAGGATGAGCGCGCCAAGGGAAATGAGTTGCAGCGCCGTCTTCCACTTCGCAAGTCGCGACACGGGGAGCGACACCTGCAGGCCGGCGAGAAATTCGCGAAGGCCTGATACCGCGATTTCCCGCAGCAGGATGATCAGCGCGGCGATGATGTGAACGCCGGTGATGACCGCAATGTCATTGTGCCGCGTGCCCACCAGCATCAGGATCACGGCGGCGACCATGATCTTGTCCGCGATCGGATCCAAGAACACGCCCAGCTTCGACACCGTACCCTGGGCGCGTGCCAGATAGCCGTCGAAATAATCGGTCAGCCCCATCAGACAGTATAGCGCGAAGGCTAGGCCGAAGCCCGCCTGCCAACTGGGCCACCAGAGCAACGCCACCAACGCCGGGACGGCGACGATTCGTGACAGGGTGAGAAGGTTTGGGATCGACAACACGGTCGCAGACTTAAGCCTGCAGCGTCGCGGTGCAAGCCTCCACCATCCGTGATCGGGGAACCGGCCAGCCCACGGGTCGTACTATGCGCAGGGTTGGCATCCCGCGCGACCAGCGGCTATGCCCGCCATCATTCTGCCACAGCCGGGCCATTTTGCGCCATGATCAATGCCCTCGGGCTCCTTAAGCGGCGGCGATTTTTGCCGCTTTTCATCACCCAGTTTCTCGGCGCGTTTAACGACAATCTGTTCAAGACCTCGATGGTCCTGTTCGCCACCTATGAGATTTTCGCGAACGAGACTCAGGAGAGCTTCTTCAACGCGCTAGCCGCGGCGCTCTTCATTCTGCCCTATTTCCTCCTGTCTTCGCTTGCCGGGCAACTGGCCGACACGACAGACAAGGCGCGCATCATCCGCCTGGTGAAGATTGCTGAATTCCTCATCATGGCAATCGGCTGTGGTGGCCTGTTGCTGGCACGAACCGGGCAAGTGACGCTGCCGGTGGTGCTGATGCTGGTGGCAATAGTCGGCCTCGGCATCCATTCGACGTTCTTCAGCCCGATCAAATACGCCATCCTGCCACAGCATCTGGAAGATGAGGATGTGCTCGGCGGGACGGGGCTGGTCGAGGCCGGCACCTACCTGTCGATCCTGCTGGGCACGATCCTGGCCGGCTTCATCTACGAATCGATCACGCTGATCGCGGCCACGACCTTCCTGGTGGCGCTGCTCGGCTACATTTCCGCCCGCATGGTGCCGCCCGCACCCCGGCTGGGGCCGCCGTTGACGCTCGATTTCCATCCGCTGCGTGCGTCCTGGAAGCTGGTGGCGGACACGATGCACATCCCGCGCCTGTTCCTCGCCATTTGCGCGATCAGCTTCTTCTGGACGATCGGATCGGTGCTGGTGGTGATTTTCCCCCCGCTGGTGAAGAACGTGCTGACCGCCAACGCCAGCGTCGCCAGCCTGGTGCTTGCGATCTTTTCCGTCGGCGTGGCGATCGGCTCGGTGGTGATCAACCTGATGCTGCGGGGCCAGATTTCGGCACGCTATTCGCCCATGTCGGTGATCGCGATGGGGGCAGCGGTGCTCGCCTTCTGGTTCGTTGCGACGGGCTGGGAAGCGGCGCCGGCGGGTACCCTGTACGACATTCCAACCTTCATTACCCATCCAGGCGCGCCGCTGGTGCTGATCACGCTGCTGTTCGTGGCGATCTTCGGCGGGATGTTCGTGGTGCCGCTATACGCGTTCCTGACGACCACCGTGCCCAAGGATCAGACCGCACGTACCGTCGCCGCTAACAATGTCGTCAACGCCGGTGCGATGACGATCGGATCGGCAGCGGTGGCGGGCGTCACCGCCTTGGGTGCGACGGCGAGCCAGTTGCTGTTGCTGGTGGCGGGCATGTGCCTGGTGTCGGCGTGGATCGCGCAGCGGTTGCATCGCGCCTGCGACTGACCGGCAGGTGATGTACCACTCGGATCATGTGATCGGCGCTGTGGACGCGCGATTACATGATCAGGGTGTAGAAACAGATGAAAAAAGCGGTGAAGCTGAGGACGAACAGCTTCAGATCCTGATCGTCATCACGCCGCGCCTTCACCTTCGCAGGCGGCGCCATCACCTGGCGCATTGGATGGCGGGGCGCGGAATGGGGAGGCTGGCGATCCATAGGCGATGGTTAACGCCGCGTTTACCTTTTGGCACCCGGCTTTGTGCGGCGGCGTGCGCGAATGTCCAAGGTTGAGACAGGAGAGAGAGATGCCCCTTTACGAATTTCGCGGCCGCCGCCCCGTCTGCCACGAGACATCCTGGGTCGCGCCCAGCGCCGATCTGGTCGGCGATGTCCGGCTGGCGGAGGATAGCAGCGTGTGGTTTGGCGCAGTAATCCGCGGTGACAACACCCCCATCCCGATCGGAGCGCGCAGCAATGTCCAGGAAGGCGCGATGCTCCATTCCGATCCCGGCGCGCCGCTGACAGTCGGCGAGGATTGCACCATTGGACACCATGCCATCCTGCATGGCTGCACCATCGGCAACCGCGTGCTGATTGGCATGGGCGCGACCGTTCTCAACCGCGCGATCATCCCCGACGATTGCATCGTCGGCGCCAACGCCCTGGTGACCGAGGGGAAGACGTTCCCGCCCCGCAGTCTGATCGTGGGGAGCCCCGCGAAGGCAGTGAGGCAGCTGGATGAAGCCGCGATCGCGGGGTTGAAGGTCTCGGCGGCGCATTATGTACAGAATGCACGCGAAGCCGGTGAAGGCTTACGCAAGGTAGGCTGACCAGCCGATCGCAGCTCCTTTACGTTCGTTCAAGAAGCGACCGCTTGGCGCTGGACAGACCGTTTCGGGGAGGACATAACCAAAATTATGTCTGTCCCAGCGATCCTTTCTCGCCTGCGGTTGCCGGTCATCGGCTCCCCGCTCTTCATCATTTCCGGGCCCGATCTCGTGATCGCGCAGTGCAAGGCAGGGATCGTCGGATCCTTCCCTGCGCTCAACGCGCGGCCGCAGGGACTGCTGGACGAGTGGCTCCACCGCATCACCGAAGAGCTTGCGGCGCATAATCGTGACCATCCGGATCGTCCGGCGGCACCGTTCGCGGTGAACCAGATCGTTCACAAGTCAAACGATCGCCTGGAGGCGGATCTTGCGACCTGCGAGAAGTGGCAAGTGCCGATTACGATCACGTCGCTCGGCGCGCGCGAGGAATTGAACCAGGCGGTGCACAATTGGGGAGGGATCACGTTCCACGACGTGATCGACGACCGGTTCGCGCGCAAGGCGATCGAAAAGGGTGCTGATGGCCTGATCCCGGTGGCAAGCGGCGCCGGCGGCCATGCGGGTCGTCTGTCACCCTTCGCGCTGGTCAGCGAGATCCGGCAATGGTTCGATGGGCCTGTGGCGCTGTCGGGTGCGATCGCGACGGGCGATGCGGTGCTCGCGGCACAAGCTATGGGCGCGGATTTCGCTTACATCGGATCGCCGTTCATCGCGACGGTCGAGGCGAATGCCGACGAAGGCTACAAGAACGGCATCGTCGAAGGCAAAGCCGCCGACATCGTCTATTCAAACCTCTTCACCGGTGTGCACGGCAATTATCTGCGCGGCTCGATCGAACGCGCTGGGCTGGATCCCGACAATCTGCCCGAGGGCGACTATAAGACGATGAACTTCGGCCAGAGTTCGAACGGCGAGCCAGCGAAAGCGAAGGCGTGGCGCGACATCTGGGGATCGGGCCAGGGCATCGGCGCGGTGGAGAAGGTGGAAACCGTCGCCGAGCGGATCGACCGCATGGAGCGTGAATACAACGCTGCGCGCGCACGGCTGCAGCTGTCGGCCGCCTGACGGAAGGCGCCGGCCTAGCGCCGGCGCCTCCTGTTGGGAGATCATGAACGGCCGGGCGTGATAGCCCAATAGCAAGCACGGGGGAGCGAACGCCCTCCCCGTCCTTCAACGGCAATGATCAGGCGTTCGGCTCGTTGCCCTCGTCAGCGACGGCTTCCTGCTCGCCACCGGTCTGGAAATAAGCCTCTACCAGGCCGGTCAGCTTGATCGTCAGCGGGCGGCCGTGACGGTCCACCTTCTTGCCGAGCGCCACGCGAATCCAGCCTTCCGAGATCGAATATTCCTCGACATCGTTGCGCTCGACACCCTTGAACCGGATGCCGATGCCCCGCTCCAGCGTCGGCTGGTCAAAATACGGGCTGGAAGGATCGATCGAGAGGTGGTCGGGAGGCGTATCGGTCATGGTCGCGCGCCTAGCCGATCAGATCGCCACGCCCAAGAAAAAAGCGGCGCGGGAAGCAATCCTCCCCGCGCCGGCCCCTGCGTGACACTTCAATAACTGACAGCGTCGGTAAGTGACGATCGATCGCTGCCTCAGCGGCAAACCCGCACGGGCACGCGGCCGCCGTAATAGGGGTCGTAGCGCCACTGCTGGAAGCAGCGCGGGCGATAGTTGTAGCGATAGTCGTTGTAATAGGGCCGCGGCCCCCAGTTCCGGCGGTCGTAGCGATAGTCATAGCCATAGCCGCCGCGGTAACGATCGCGATCGTTGGAGGCGATCGCCGCGCCCAGGCCAAGGCCGATCACGCCGCCGATCAACGCGCCGGCCGCGACATCGCCGCCGCGATCATAGCCACGATGGCGCCAGCGCTGGGCATCGGCCGGAGCCGCTGCGGCAAGGGCGGTGGCGGCCATCGCCGTTCCCAGCCCTGCTTTCATCAGTAAGCCGTTCATCTCGAACCTCCTCATACAGATACGCTCGGTCCGCTCTGCCGGTTCAAACGCATGATACGGCCAGCGCGTTCATGCTAATTGCCCGATTCGGGCTGAACCGGCTCGGAATGTCGCGTTCACAAGGGGTTTAGGGAAAGACATGGCCTATTGGCTGCTCCGGTCGGAGCCGGACGTTTATGGTTGGGATGATCTGGTCCGTGACAAGGGAACCGAGTGGGACGGTGTCCGCAACTACACGGCGCGCAATTTCATCAAGGAAATGCAGCCGGGCGATCGCGCGATCTTCTATCATTCGAACAAGGAAAAGGCCGCCGTCGGAGTAATGCAGATCGCCCGCGCGTGGCGTCCGGATGGCGATGACGGCAAATGGGCGTCAGTGCGCGTCGAGCCGGTCGAGCGGCTTCCCACCCCTGTGTCGCTGGCGACGATGAAGAGCGACGCGCGGCTCGAAAAGCTGGAGGTGCTGCGTCAAAGCCGCCTTTCGGTGACGCCGGTACGCCCAGAGGAATGGGAGATCCTGATGGAGCTTGGCGGCGCCGGCGGCTGAGGCACCGGCACCGCTTTCACCACTTCAGAACTCGCGGATGACCCGCAGGCCTGCCGTCGGACGGGCGCGATGCGCGCGCAGCTTCTCCACGCCGAGCGAAAACTGGACGTTAGCGGCATGCGAGACGCGGCGGTGGATCTGAGGGCTCAGCTTCACGCTGCGCTCCGCGCCTCCAGCCACGTTCAGTTCCGCGCCCAGGATCGTGTCGGCGCGCGCATCGTAGAACAGCGCGTGGTTCAACAGCAGGCCGTTCCTGCCCGCGCCGCTGCCAAGGCTGATGTCGTCCAGCCCGATCATGTTCATCGTGCTCCAGCGCGCGTTGAAGCGAAGCCCGGCAAGGTACAGCAAGGTGTTCGAGTAGCGGCCGGTGTCGCGGTGATAGATGCCGAGATACTGGACGCCGTGCGCGGTTCGCCCGTCGGTTGAGACGCCAAGCAACGATTGCAGCCCAAGCTTGTAGGCGGCCAGACGACGGCCGTCGAATGGAAGCTCGAACTCGATCGCATGTCCTTTCGCGAAGGCATATTCGATCTCCGGCGCCCATTCCGTCTCACCGGCGCCAAAGGGTGAGCCGGTCTGCGCCAGGACATTCACCTCCAGCTCGCCGCGTTCGGCGCCAAGCGGCCGTACCATGTCGAAGATCATCGGCTCCGGGATCGAAGGATAGTCCGCGGCGCAGGCGACTCCGGCCAACAAGGTGAACGGCAACATCGCGCAGATCAGGCGCATAGTGTCTCCCTGTATCGTGAGGGAGGATGCCTATGGGCGCGCGAACATGCCTGCCAGCGCTAAGGCGTTTCCGACTATATTGTAATATTCGGCGTCGTTGCGGGGGCAATTGCCCGCCGCTCGGCTGACGAACGTAGCCCCGCCTCAACCAGCGCCATGGTGCACCATGCCTCTTCCGCCGGAACGGGGTTCTGCCCCTCCCCGCGGATCGCCGCCACGATGCCGCGGTAAAATTGTCGTTGGTCGCCCCGCTCGGTCTTCAGCAGTTGGCTCCCTTCGCCATCGAACAACAAGGCGTCATCCGGATCCTCGCCCCAGCCCGGCGCGCCAGGGATCATCCCGGCAAGTAACTGCGCCTCCTGCCGATCGCCCTGCTTCTTGACGACAGTCCCGAGTGTCCCGTGCGCAACGAAGCGAGCGCTGCCACCCGCAGACAGCATCGACGCGTGAACGATCACGCGTTTATCGGGATAGGACAGCACGGCATGCGCCCAATCGTCAGCCTGACCACCGGGACGGAGCACCGCCAGATCTGCCTCGATTAGCGACGGCATACCAAATAATTGCACCGCCTGGTCGAGCAGATGCGGGGCCAGATCGTACCAGATGCCGCCCCCCGGCACGCGCCGTTCGCGCCAGCGATCCCGCACCTGCGGACGAAAGCGGTCAAAATGGCTTTCCAGATGAACCACCTGGCCGATCTCGCCGCGGCGGATCGCGGCCGCGATGGTGAGGAAGTCGCTATCCCAGCGACGATTGTGGAACACGCTGACCAGCCGACCGGCGCGCTGCCCGGCCGCAACCACCTCAGTGGCGTCGGCGAGTGTCAGTGCGAACGGCTTGTCGATCACGACATGCTTGCCCGCTGCCAGCGCGGCCAGCGCCAGCGGGGCGTGCGTATCATTCGGCGTGGCGATCACCACCAGATCGATGTCATCGCGCGCGATAGCCGCTTCGGGCGTCTCCTCGACCGCCACATCGCCCAGCACGGCGCGAACGTCGTCGGGCCTCGACGAGGCAACGGCCGCAATGGCGATCCCGTCGGTGGCGCCGATAAGCGGCGCGTGGAACACCCGGCCGGCATAGCCAAAGCCGATCAGCGCAGCACGACAGACATCCATGCGCCATTCTCTCCGCCTTCAGGCACGCCCGAGCAAGCAGAGATGCGCTTCGAATCGGAGACGAACCGGCGGGTCAGACACACCGACGCCGCCTGCGCCAGGCAACCAGCGATGCTGGCTTTCCCCGGCGAGGCGGCGTCATGCCTTCGGATCAGTGACGATTCGAAAGTCGAGCGGGTCAGGCGGCTTCGGCCGAACGCTTATTGCGCTTGCGCTCGTTCGAATCGAGGAAACGCTTGCGCAGACGGATCGTCTTGGGCGTTACTTCGACCATCTCGTCATCGTCGATGTACGCAATTGCCTGTTCCAGCGTCATCTTCTTCGGCGGGGTCAGGCGAATCGCATCGTCCTTGCCGCCCGAGGCGCGGAAGTTCGTCAGCTGCTTCGCCTTCATCGGGTTGACCTCAAGGTCTTCCGTCTTGGCGTTCTCGCCGATGATCATACCCTCATAGAGGGCCTCACCGTGGCCGACGAACAGGATGCCGCGGGCCTCGAGCGGACCGAGAGCATAGCTGTTCGCTTCGCCAGCGCCGTTCGAGATGAGGACGCCGTTCTTGCGGCCTTCGATCGGACCCTTGTGCGGGCCATACTTCTCGAACAACCGGTTCATGATGCCGGTACCGCGCGTGTCCGACAGGAACTCGCCATGGTAGCCGATCATGCCGCGCGACGGCGCGGAGAAGGTGATGCGCGTCTTGCCACCGCCCGACGGGCGCATGTCGGTCAGCTCTGCCTTACGCAGGTTCATCTTCTCGACGACCGTACCGGAGTGCTCTTCGTCCACGTCGATGATGACGGTCTCGTACGGCTCGGTGCGCTTGCCGTTCTCGTCCTCGCGATACAGCACGCGCGGGCGGCTGATGCCGAGCTCGAAGCCCTCGCGGCGCATCGTCTCGATCAGCACGCCAAGCTGAAGCTCGCCACGGCCCGCGACTTCGAAGCTGTCACGATCGGCCGATTCGGTCACCTTGATGGCGACGTTCGATTCGGCTTCGCGGAACAGACGATCGCGGATCATGCGGCTCGTCACCTTGGTGCCTTCACGGCCAGCCATCGGCGAATCGTTCACCGCGAAGCGCATCGACAGCGTCGGCGGATCGATCGGCTGCGCCTGGATCGGCTCAGTCACGGTGATGTCGGCGATCGTGTTCGACACGGTCGCAACCGCAAGGCCCGCGAGGCTGATGATGTCGCCCGCGCGCGCCTCGTCAGTCGGCACGCGCTCAAGACCCTGGAAGGTCATGATCTTCGACGCGCGGCCGGTTTCGATCACCTTACCGTCCATGTCGAGCGCGTGGATCGGCTGGTTCACCTTCACGGTGCCCGAGGTGACGCGGCCGGTGAGCACGCGGCCCAGGAAGTTATCGCGATCGAGCAGCGTCACCAGGAAGGTGAATGGCGCATCGACGTCGAGCGCCGGCGGCGGCACGTGATCGACGATCTTCTGGAACAGCGGAGTCAGCGTGCCTTCGCGACGCGTCGGATCCTCGCTGGCGTAGCCGTTACGGCCCGAAGCGTAGAGAACGGGGAAGTCGAGCTGTTCGTCGCTCGCATCAAGGCTGACGAAAAGGTCGAACACCTCGTCGAGCACTTCCTGGATGCGCTCGTCCGGGCGGTCGACCTTGTTGACGACGACGATCGGACGCAGACCCAGCGCCAGCGCCTTACCGGTCACGAACTTCGTCTGCGGCATCGCGCCTTCGGACGAATCGACCAGCAGGATGACACCGTCGACCATGGAGAGAATACGCTCGACCTCACCGCCGAAGTCGGCGTGGCCTGGCGTGTCGACGATGTTGATCCGCGTGCCTTCCCACTCGATCGAGGTGGGCTTCGCGAGAATGGTGATCCCGCGTTCCTTCTCGAGATCATTGGAGTCCATCGCGCGCTCTTCGATGCGCTGATTGTCTCGGAAGGTGCCCGACTGGCGGAAAAGCTGGTCGACGAGGGTAGTTTTGCCATGATCGACGTGCGCGATAATGGCGATGTTGCGCAACTGCATCGGAATTCCTGAATGGCCGCAGACCTCGCGGCGTTCGGGCGCCGTTAGCCTATTTGCTGCGCTGCGGCTAGGCCCAGCAGATGTTCCGGGCAGAAGAACCTGTCTTCCACCCGGCACAAATCACCGTTTCCGCGCCGTTTAGAATCGGCCGTACAGCTCGATACCATAGATACGTGGCTCGCCGGCAATATAGGTCGGCGTTCCGAACGTTGCACCAGTATTGCCCGCGTCGATCAGATAGCGTTCGTTGGTGAGGTTCCGTGCGAAGGCGCCGATGCGATAGCGTCCATCGGCGACTTCGACGCCGGCGCGCAAGTTGACGAGTGCGTAGCCATCCTGGCTGATCTCTTCGCGGTTAGGCAATTCAAAGAAGACCTTGCTCTGATAGCTGACCGACGGTGTCGCGTAGACGATGATGCCTTCGCGCAACGGCAGGCGCAGGCTAGCGCCGCCCGCCGCAATCACCTCCGGCTGGAGGCGAAAGCGGTTGCCCGCGAAGACGTTGGTGCCGCCGCCGGGCAGCGGCTTGTCGCTGATCCCGCCATCGATGTAGCCGAAACTGCCGAACACACTGAGGAACTCGGCAGGGCGCCAGGTGCCTTCCAGCTCGACACCCAGGTTGTTTGCGGTGCCGGCGCTCTGCGTCGTCACGCGACCGGTTGGATCGGTGACGCTGACCTGGAAATCGTCATAGGTCTGGTAGAACACCGACAGCGTTCCCGACAACGTTCGACTGCCTGCCTTGATGCCGGCTTCATAGTTCCACACCGCCTCCTCCGGCACGATCTGAAGTGCGGGGATCGCACCGGCCGGGTCGGCCGCAGAGCCGAGCTGAACCACGGGGGAGCGACGCCCCTTGCTAACGGTGGCGAAGAGGTTGAGATCGTCAGTCATGCGGAAGAGCGCATTCACGCGCGGCAGCACCGCTGCGAAACTCCGCTTCGCCTCGAACTTCGCGCCGCCCGTGCTGACCGTGCCGAGCAGGCTGGTGCGCACCCCAAGCGGGGCGAGCAGGACCGAGTTCGGCTGGATCGCGCTATAGCCGGACTGGCGATCCTCGATCAGCACGCGCGCGCCGGCGGTCAGTTCGAACGTGTCAGTGGGGATCCAGGTCGCGTCCGCGAACACTGAATAGGTGTCGTTATTGCCGTAGTTCGTGAATTCCGAGGCATAAGGCACGACCGTCGCAGCGCCGCGCGATAGGATCTGCGTGGCGCGGGCCGCCAGGATCGTACCGTTAGGTGCGATACAGTTGGTGCCGGTCGGCAGGCCGGCCGCGTTCAGCGCGGCGCGCACCTGGGCATAAGGCGCGGCGACGGAACAGGCGATATACGTCCCCTCCTCGGTCGAGAACGGCACGCGCTGGTAGCCATTTTCAAAGAAGGCGTTCCAGCCGAATGAAGCGCGGTAGCGTTCGCCGCTGAAGTTGAAACGGCCTTCGTGGCTCCACTGATCCCCCTTCGCATCCTCTGCAAACTCGAGATACCAGGCTGGGCCGCCATCCGCGTCGAACGTCTCCAGAGCGTTGAATTTGCGATAGCCGTTCACGGTGGTGAAGGTGACACCCGGCGCGATATCGACGTTGATCGTCAGGTTCGCGTCATAAACGTCGCGATCGAGGCCGAGCTTCCGCTTGCCGAGCACCTCTTGGCTGAGCGGCGAACCGGACAGTTCAGCATAGCCATAATCCCCGGTCTGCCCGCCGGTCGGGGCGAACACGCGGCTCTTGAACGCAGTGGCGGGGTTACGCTGACCATCATAGGTGAGGATGAGATCGGCGGTCACCGCATCGGATGGCGTCCAGCGGAGCGACCCGCGAATGCCGCGCTGGTCCTGGCTGTTCAGGTTGTCCTGATCGACGCGACCCTGGTTCTGATTGGGAACGTTCGGATCACCGGCGATGTTGCGGACATAACCGTCGCGATATTTGTAGGCAAAGGCGAGGCGAGCGGCGAGTGTATCGCTGCCGGCGTTGATGAAACCCGACACCTGGGTGCGATCATAATTGCCGTAGGTGGCCAGCACTTCGCCCGAGAAGCCGGGCTGCGGCTTGGCCGAGACGATGCTGACCGCGCCGATTGCGGCGGCGGTGCCGAACAGCGTCGCCTGCGGCCCCTTCACCACCTCCAGTCGCTCGAGATCGAAAAGATCCTGGTACGCACCGCGAGAGCGGCTGATGTCGACGCCATTGTAATAGAGCGTGACGCGCGCGCCCTGCTGCGAGGAGCCCGAATCCGAGGTGATACCGCGGATCACGAAGCCCGGGTTGTTCGCGCTCTGCTCCTGCACCCGCAGGCCAGGCACGAACAGCGCAACTTCGGACAGCGAATTGACACCGATCTCGCGCATCCGTTCTTGCGTGACGGCCGTCACGGCGAGTGGCACGTCCTCGATCCGCTGTTCCACCTTTTGCGCGGTGACCACAATGTCGCCCTCGTCGCCGGGCCCCTGCGCCTGCGCGAGCGCTGCCGTCGACGAACAGGCGAGCAGCGTCGCAACGACGCCGCCCGAAAAGGCGCGGTTCATGATGTTCCCCCGATTGTTTTGGCTGTGATGATGCGCCGCTAGAGCCGGGACGTGGCAACTTCGTTACCGTACCGTGCCAATCGGAAGACAGGGAGCAAATCGCACGCCCTTTGCGCGTGGTTGCCCAGCGTCTTATATGACTGGTACACTTGAACGAAGCACCGTCAGCCGCCATCGTGGAGGCTGACGCTGGAGGATGTAGATGGCGACCACCCCTGAAACGATCACCGCGACGGAACCGGCGCTGAAGCTGACGCCGCCCGATCCGGTGCCCACCGTGACGGCGGAAAAAGCCGCCGGGCTTGTCCCGGTCGAGGAAGGCGTGAAATCAAAGCTGGAGGAGCGCGCGGAATATGCCGTTCAGCAGCTGATGGAGCGGGATGCGAACAGCCCGGAATTCGGCAAGGTGGTTGATGCGATCACCAACATGGGCGCGAAAGAAATCCGGGACGCGGCAGGCCAATCCAACCGCTTCCTCGATCGACCGGTCCGCGCGATGGATCAGGAAACCGGGGTAGGCAAGGATCTGGCGCAGCTGCGCCGCGTCGTCGAGGACCTCGATCCTGGCAAGAAGGGCAACCTGACAGCGCCGCAGAAGCTGTTCGGGCTGATCCCCTTTGGCAACAAGGCGCGCAATTATTTCGACAGCTACAAATCCAGCCAGACGCACATCGCCTCGATCCTGAAGAGCCTCGCTTCCGGCAAGGACGAGTTGCTGATGGACAATGCCTCGATCGATACGGAGCGGGCGAACTTGTGGACTGCGATGGGCAAGCTGGAGCAGATGATCCAGATGTCCCGGATGTTGGACCAGAAGCTGGAGGACAAGGCCAACGAGCTGGACGCGACCGATCCCGCCAAGGCGAAGGCGATCCGCGAAACAGCGCTGTTCTACGCCCGCCAGCGCACGCAGGATCTGCTGACGCAAATGGCGGTCACGGTGCAGGGCTATCTCGCGCTCGACCTGGTGAAGAAGAACAATGTCGAGCTGATCAAGGGCGTCGATCGCGCCTCCACGACCACGGTGGCAGCATTGCGCACGGCGGTGACGGTGGCGCAGGCGATGACCAACCAGAAGCTGGTTCTGGAACAGATCACGCAGCTGAACACGACGACGGCGAACATCATCGATTCGACTGGCAAGCTGCTGCGCTCCAACACGGCGCGCATCCACGAGCAGGCGGCAAGCTCCGCCATCCCGCTAGAAACGCTGCAGCGCGCCTTCCAGAATATCTATGAGACCATGGACGCGATCGACACCTTCAAGCTGAAGGCGCTGGATTCGATGAAGACCACTGTCGACACGCTGTCGGGCGAGGTCGAGAAGTCGCGCGGCTATATCGCCCGGGCAGAGGGAGCGGCGCAGAACCGTGTCGGCTCCTCGTCCGAGACGTTCAAGCTGGAGGCGCTGTGATCTCGCACGAGACGGATCAGGCCCTGTCAAACGCGCGCGGCACGCTGGATCGCGTGCGGCTGCAGTCGTTCGACACGATGCCCGGCACGCGCGCCGTCAGTCGCCGTCCCCGTGGGCGGCGAAGCGTGGCGAAGCGGGTCGCGGCGATCGGCGTGGCGAACGCTGCGATCCTGTTTGCCGCCGCGATCATCGGCATTGCGATCATGCCGCTGGGCCTTTTTGGCGCCCTTGCCGTGTTGATGATGATGGCCGCCGTGACGCTCGCGATCGCCTTCGCGCCCGGGCCGCGCCCGGTGACGCATGAGAAGCTCGCGCGTAGCGACCTCAAGGCACTGCCAATGCAGACGACGCGCTGGCTGGATGCGCAGCGGCCCGCCCTGCCCGCACCCGCGGTGCAGATCGCGGACCGCATCGGCCTTCGGCTCGACACCCTGGGCAAGCAGCTACAGACCGTCGGTGATGAGACGCCGGCGGGCGCCGACATTCGCCGGCTGGTCGGCGAACAGCTTCCCGATTTCGTGCGCGACTATCAGCGTGTGCCGCCTGAACTTCGCGGCACCGAACGCAACGGCAAGACGCCGGACCGGCAGCTGATCGAAGGTCTGGAGCTAATCGAGCGGGAGATCGGCCAGATGAGCGAGGAGCTTGCCCGGGGTGATCTCGACTCGCTCGAAACGCGCGGGCGCTTTCTTGAGATGAAGTACAAGGATGGCGACCCCGCCTGAGTGCCGTCACGTGCGGCGGTGACCTTCAGCGGTTAAGCCATCCTCATTAAACGACGCGACATTGTCATCGAAATGCGATACCCGAGCGCTCATGAATGAACGCGTCCGTAGCTTCGAAGGCATCCACAATTTCCGCGACTATGGTGGCTATGCCGCCAGCGGCGGACGGTTGAAAAGCGGCCTGTTGTGGCGTTCCGGCCAGCACGGCGCCGCTACCCCCGAGGACCTGGCGGGCGTGGCGCAGATCGGGCTGGCCACGGTGATTGACCTTCGCGGCGACAGTGAGCGGCAGTTGATGCCGTGCCTGCGGCCAGATCCGTTCGAAGCGATGGTCCTGTTCGCGCCTGGCGAAACCGCCGGCTCCGAACTGGCGCCGCATGAGGAAGCCGGGCGTGGGATCGCATCCGCGGCCGAGGCGAAAGCGGCGATGACGCGGCTCTACGTCAACATGCCGTATCGTGAAGTGCTCGTCCGGTCCCTCACGCTGTATTTCGAAGCGCTGGCCAGCCGCGACGGACCCAGCCTGCTGCATTGCCTGGCCGGGAAGGATCGCACGGGGCTGGCAGCGGCACTGCTCCATCGTCTGCTCGGCGTTCATGAAGATGACGTCATGGACGATTATCTGCTGACCAACGTCGCCGGCAATCAGGAGCGGCGCATTGCCGCGGCGGGCGACTCGATTCGCGAGCGATATGGCGATCAAATCACCGACGAGGCGATCGTCACGCTGATGGGGGTGGACGCGGACTACCTCCATGCCGCTTCTCGATCGATCGAGGAGCGTCACGGCTCGGTCGAACGCTATGCCGAAGCGGTGCTTGGTGTTGATGCATCCCGCCGTGATGCGCTGCGTGAGCGGCTGATCACTTAACAGGGCATCTCGAGCTTAGCGGCGACATTTTGCGACACATTTGAGGCGTCCTGACAAACACGCGCGACAATCGATCCTCATATCGGTCTCATGAAGGGAAGCAGCAGCTTCTTCTGAAGAAGGACCTTTAAACCGATGAAACGCTTTATCTTTGCAGCCGCCCTCGCCGGCACCGCCATCTCCGGGGTCGCCGTCGCGCAGAACGCCGCCCCTGCCCCGCAGCGCGACGTCGCCGCGGCCGACACCAACCGCGTAACCACGCGCGCCGAGGCACTGGCAGCGGCCGATGCCCGCTTCGACCGGCTGGACTCCGACAAAAACGGCAAGCTTACCGCTGGCGAACATCGCGGACGCCGGGGCGGGGCTCAAGTCGAAATGACTCGCGAGCAGTTCCGCGAGCGTGCGGCCCAGCGCTTCGATCGCGTCGATACCAACAAGGATGGCCGGATCGACGCTGCCGAGCGCAAGGCGATGCGGGACCAGTGGAAGGGCAAGCGCGGCGGCCGCCATGGTGGCGGTGGCATGGGCATGATGATGGGCGCGGACGCCAACCGTGACGGCATCCTGACCAAGGCGGAGGCTCTCGCAGCGACGGGCGCCATGTTCGACCGTATCGACACCAACAAGGACGGTCGGATCGACGCTGCCGAGCGCCAGGCCGCCCGTGGTGCGATGAAGGCGCGCGGTGCGCCGAGCGGCGAGGCCCGCCCGGTCCGCTGATCCATGAACCAGGGCCGGGCGACACTTACGTCACCCGGCCCTTCCCGGCGGAGCATGACATGCTAGATGCCGACACCATGGTCGATACGCCCCACCTGCTGCTCGTCGACGACGAGCGTTCTATCCGCGAGCCGCTTGCGCAATATTTGACCAAACAGGGATTTCGCGTGACTCAGGTCGGCGATGCGGAGGCGGCGCGCGTCCGGCTTAGCGCCTATGCGATCGACCTCGTCATCCTCGACATCATGATGCCGGGGGAAGACGGGCTCAGCCTGTGCCGCCACATCCGCGCGACCAGCGACATCCCGGTCATTCTTCTCACCGCGAAGAGCGAGGAAACCGACCGCATCGTCGGCCTGGAAATGGGCGCCGACGATTACATGGTAAAGCCGTTTTCGCCGCGCGAACTCGCCGCCCGGATCAAGGTGGTGCTGCGGCGTCTGCAAGCCGGCGGCGCGCGCCAGCATGCGCCCGAGGCAGGCGCCTATGCCTTCGCCGATTGGATTCTGAAGACCGGTGAGCGCACCCTTGTCGATCGGGAGGGCGTGGCGGTGCCGCTATCCACCGGCGAGTATAATTTGCTTCACGCGCTGGTCACCCGGCCACGCCAGGTGCTGACCCGCGATCAGCTGCTTGATCTGACGCAGGGGCGCGAGGCCGCAGCCTTTGACCGCGCGATCGACAATCAGGTCAGTCGTTTGCGCAAGAAGATCGAACTGGATCCCCGCAACCCGCAACTGATCAAGACGGTTTGGGGCGGCGGCTATACGCTAGCGGCGGAAGTGACCCGGCTGTGAGCAGCCGGTGATCGTTCGCTTTCCCCGCAACCTGTCAGGCCAGCTCGCCCTCCTTCTGGCGCTTGCGCTGTTCGCGGCGCAGGCGATTAACCTGGCTGTGATCCTGCGTGAGCGCGCCGCGTTCAAGATCGCCCAGGCGACCAGGCCGGCGGCAGTACGCCTCGCCGACGCGCTCGACCATGTCGTCGATCGCCGGCTGTCGCCCGACCGCGGACGCGTGCGCCATCGGCTCACCAATCCCATTCCTGCCGGTCTCGAACGCTTGCCCAAGGTGGGCGAGGAGCTGCGCGAACAGCTGGTGGAACTCGGCGTTTCTCCCGGACGGATCGACACCGGCATCCGTCCGCGTGAATCGCGCCCCGAACGGGCGGCGCGCCGCCACGTCGGGCGGCCCACGGACACGCTGATGTTCGCCGTTCAGCAGCGCGATGGCACCTGGATCACCACCAACGCGCCGTGGCCACGGCACGACAACCGCATCTTCTGGGCGCTGTTTGGCCAGACGCTGATCATCTACATCCTCATCCTGCTCCCGGTGCTGTGGATCGCGCGCCGGATTTCACGCCCGCTGCGCGCGCTGGCGATTGCGGCCGGATCGTTCACACCACGCGGGGAGCTGTCCCCCATTCCCGTCGAAGGGCCAAGCGACGTCCGCGACCTGATCGTCGCCTTCAACGGCCTGACCCAGCGTGTCACCGGGATGCTGGATGAAAAGGACCGGATGCTCGGCGCAATCGGGCACGATCTGCGCACCCCCCTTGCCGCGCTGCGCGTACGGATCGAATCGGTCGAGGACGATCAGGACCGCACCCGCATGGCCGCGACGATCGAGGAGATGAGTCGCACCCTCGACGACATCCTGTCGCTCGCCCGCTTGGGACGGCCAAGCGAAGCGGTGACCGAGGTGGATCTTGCAGCCCTGGTGGATGCGGTGGTGGAGGATTTCCGCGACCTGGGCGCTGACGTGGCGTTCGACGACGTCGCCCGGCTGCGTATGCGCCTGCGTCCTACCTTGTTCCGCCGCGCTGTGCGAAACCTGATCGAGAATGCGATCAAATACGCGGGGTCGGTGGAGGTTGCGATCAGCGCTAACGATCGGTCGGTCGCGGTATCCGTCGCTGATCGCGGCCCCGGCGTGCCCGAGGATAAGCTGTCCGCTGTATTCGACCCGTTCACTCGCCTGGAGGGCTCCCGCAACAGGGACACCGGCGGCATCGGCCTTGGTCTCGCGCTGGCCCGAGCGATCGTTCACGATGCTGGCGGCGAGATCACGCTCGCCAACCGTGCCGGGGGCGGCCTGATCGCAACGATTACGCTTCCACGCTAACTGTCACACGCCGGGGCTTGTCACCGACTTCGTGGGAGGCGAAGAGCGCGGCAAGGGAGCTGCCGCATGTCCATTCTGTCCGACCGTTGGATCCGAGAACAGGCGCTGGAACACGGCATGATCGAGCCGTTCGTCGAGGCGCAGCGCCGCGATGGCTGCATTAGCTACGGGCTCAGTTCCTATGGGTATGACGCCCGCGTTGCCGACGATTTCAAGATCTTCACCAATGTCGATTCGGCAACCGTCGACCCGAAGGATTTTGCCGCCAACAGCTTCGTTGATCGCAAGACCGACGTGTGCATCATTCCGCCCAACAGTTTCGCGCTTGCCCGAACGATCGAGTATTTCCGCGTTCCCCGCGACGTGCTGGTCATCTGTCTTGGCAAATCGACCTATGCTCGCTGTGGTATCATCGTGAACGTCACGCCGCTGGAGCCGGGATGGGAGGGGCATGTGACGCTGGAATTTTCCAACACCACCCCCCTTCCCGCGAAGATCTACGCCAATGAAGGCGCGTGCCAGTTTCTGTTCCTGAAGGGGAACGAACCGTGCGAGGTCAGCTACGCCGACCGGGCAGGAAAATATATGGGCCAGCGCGGAGTTACGCTGCCGCGGCTGTAGTCCGCACGTAGGAATCGCCAGCGCGTCCCCGCATTGATGCCGAAGAGGATGGTATGCGGCGGCCGGCGCCGCGAAAGGCGCGCTGGCAGCCTCAACGTACCCAAACCTCTAAGCAGCCGCGTGGTTACCTGACAGCCAGCGCCGCCGGTGCGAGGCTGCGTAGCCCCCGGAGTGCGACCTCGTGCGAAGTCTCGATCCCGCCGCCCGGAAGCGCCATCTCCACAGCGTCCGACGCCAGCGCGGCGCGATAGAGAATGGCCGCCTCTGATACCCTGCCGGTGCGCGCATAAACGGTGCCGAGGTTGATCATCAGCTCGGGTCGGCCCGGGAAGATGCGCCGCTCATTGAGCAGCACTCTCTCAGCCGCATCATAATTGCGAGCTTCAATCGCCTTGAAGCCGGTGCGGTCCCGCGCCAGCGCGGGGGTAGCGAGGCAACTCGCTAGAGCAAGGACGTACACAACACGCATCGCACCCTCTCCCGATAACCGTCGCGCCAGATTGCTTCGTTACGGTTTTGTGACACGTACATGTCACTTTCGAGACATGGGTACAAGTGGGGATGACGGAGCGGGTGGTCTGCGCTTCCTGAACGCATCTTCAGACACAAAAAAAGGGCGGCCTCGATGAGGCCGCCCCGTTGCGTTCTTGAAAACCGTAGTGATCAGAATTCGCGGTAGTACTGCTCGTTGCCGATGAAGCCGAGCTTCGTCACGTTCGACCGCTTGATCACCGCCAGCGTTTGATCGACCGTGTCGTAGCGAACCGTCGGATCCGGCTGGAAGTGCAGCTCCGGCTCCGGGTTCATCGCTGCTGCTACGTCGAGATACTGACGCAGACGCACCTGATCGACAGGCGATCCGTTCCAGCTGACGGTGCCGTCGGTCGCGATGGTGATCTTGTTCTTCTGCGGATCGACCGGGGGCCGAGTCGCATTCGGATCATTCACCGGCAGATCGACCTTCACCGCGTGGGTCTGGATCGGGATGGTGATGATGAACATGATGAGGAGAACGAGCATGACGTCGATCAACGGCGTCGTGTTCATCTCCATCATCGGCTCGCCATCGTCCTTGCCGCCACTCATTGCCATATCGATTACTCCTGGTGGCTTGCTTACAGACGCTCGGTGCCAGTGCCCGGCGGCGGCTCGGAAATGAAGCCGACGCGCGCAAAGCCCGCCATCTGCATGTTGTAGATCGCGCCTGCCACGCACTTCCACGGCACGTTGACGTCACCGCGTACGTGCGCTTCCGGCAGTTCGAGACCGGGGGCGTTCACGCCACCCTGCCGTTCGATCTCAGCCTTCAGCTTGGCCACGGCGCGATCCAGCAGCTCCTCGTGAGTCACCGGGGTCATGCCCCAGTAAACGGCACAGGCACCATCAGGCTTGGTCGTGATCGAGAGGGAAACGTTCTCGGGCTTGGTGGTGGTCGGGTCGAAGCGTACGCTCGGCAGCTTCACCGGAACCGATTGGATCACGACCGGCACCGCGATCAGGAAGATGATGAGGAGCACCAGCATAACGTCCACGAGAGGCGTCGTGTTGATGTCCGACATCGGGGTTTCTGCGGCGGAGTCTCCACCAGCGCTCATCGCCATAAGTCAGGCTATCCTATGTCTTCATTCCCACCGGTTATCCGGTCGGGAAAGGTGGCGGGGCCGCCGGCTGGCGACCCCGCTTTCCCATTACGAGCGGGTCTGCACGCCACCGGTCTGACCGGCAGTGGTGGTCGCAGCCGGCTTCGCCGCAACCGGCTTGGCCGCACCAGCGAACGCCGGACGAACGGCACCGTTCGACGCGAGGTAGCCGAGCACGTCGTTCGAGAAGGCCGACAGCTCTTCTGCGATCGACTTGTTACGACGCTGCAGCCAGTTGTAGCCGAGCACCGCCGGAACGGCGACCGCGAGACCCAGTGCGGTCATGATGAGTGCCTCACCAACCGGGCCGGCGACGGCGTCGATCGATGCCTGACCAGCTGCACCGATCTTGATCAGTGCGCGGTAGATGCCGATCACGGTACCGAACAGGCCGATGAACGGTGCGGTCGCACCGACGGTGGCGAGGAACGCCAGACCGGTGCCCAGACGCGAGTTGACCATCGCTTCCGAGCGAGCGAGCGAGCCGTGCAGCCAGTCATGGGCTTCGACCGGATCGGTCAGCTTCGAGTGCTGCTCCTGAGCCTGCAGGCCGTCGTCGACGATCTGCTTGTAGGCCGAGTTCTTCTCCAGCTTCGCCGAACCTTCGCGCAGCGAGGTCGTCTGCCAGAACGAGGCACGGACGCGCTTCGCCTGGTTGATGATCTTCTGCTGCTCGAAGAGCTTGGTGAACATGATGTAGAACGAGACGACCGACATCAGCACCAGGATGCCGAAGGTGCTCTGGGCGATGATACCGCCCTGCTCAAGCGCGGCGGCGAGGCCGTACGGGTTTTCGCCGCCGTGGTCTGCCGCACCTGCGGCAGCAGCGAAGATGGTGGTGATCATTCGATTAGTTTCCCTCTGAAAAGCGCGATTCTATTAAGGCTGGATCAATCCCGTGGCAGCTTCCAGACCACGCGGCGCGTCTGCGTCGTCGCGATCGGATTGCCCGCTGCGTCCGTGGCCGGCGTATACCGGGCCCGACGGGTCAGCGCGCGGCATGCCGCCTGGTCTAGCGCATTCGAGCCGCTCGACTCGGTGGTGACGCAATTCTCCACGCGACCTTGGGCGTTGATCGTCCACTTAATCACGGTCGTGCCTTCTTCTTCGGCACGAATCGAGCTTGGCGGATAATCGTCCGTGGTGATCCAGTCCGCAGGATTACCCTTCGCACCGGCAGCCTTGCTGACCACCGGCGGCGCGGGAGGCGCTGGCGGCGGGGGTGCAGGCGGCGCAACCGGCGTCGGTACATAGACCGGCGGCGGTGTCGGCACGGTGGCGATCGTCACCGGCGGTGCCGGAGTCGTCACGATGGGCGGCGGCGCCACGACGGGCGGCGGCGTCATCGGAACGTCAGGCGGCGGCGGTGGCGGCTCGTCCGGCGGCGGGGGCGGTGGTTCCTCAACGTCAAACGTATTCAGCTTCTCCGACACCTTTTTCACGTATTGGAACGCGAGGCCGGTGACGAAGGCGTAGCCGAGAGCAGCATGGATGAGCGCCACGATGACGATCGCGACGACCTTGCTCCCGCTCATCTTCTGGTCAGAGTAGGCCATTCAGCAAAAGCACTCCCTAATCCCTATGGCCCGAGGGGGCCGGGCGGCCTGCCGCGGCTTCCGCAAGGCGGAAAATGGGCGTGCCGATCCGTTGGCAAGGGCTAAACGGTACCCTTGCACCGACTGACTCCTAACTTGCGCCTTAACGACACGCAAACGCTTTGTCGGACGCAACAAACGTACAATCGTCCTGCGGCAGATTTATTTCTGTATCATAGGGAGGGGATCGATTAACCGAAGCGCATGGTCACCCGAACGATTAGTGCCTCAGCGCTTGGTCTCGCGCTTCTCGCCGCCGTCCCCATCAGCGCCGCCGCGCAGCAGCCTGCAGCTCAAGCCTACGGGGCGCCAGCCGTGTCTTATACCGAAATGGCCGATCTTCTGATCGGCAGCCCGCTCGTGCTCGACGCCACGATCGCTTCTGCCGTGCGGATCAAAGGCGCCGAGGCGGCAAATGTTCCGCCGGGCTTTATGCGCTTTTATATCGAAGCAGACGTTACCGCGCTGATCCGTGGTCCGGGAGCGATCCCGCCGCGCGTCGGCTATGTCCTAGACGCGCGGGTAGGACCGGATGGCCGCGCACCAAAGTATCGCAAGGCCCGCGTGATCCTGTTCGCGCGTCCCGTTCCTGGTGATGCCACGCAGATCCAGCTGACCGGCCCCGATTCTCAGCAGGCATGGAGCCCGGAGCTCGATTCCCTTACCCGCCGAATCAGCCGGGAGCTGGTTGCGCCCGACGCGCCGCCCGTGGTGACAGGTATCGGCAACGCCTTCCATGTCACTGGCTCCCTCCCCGGCGAGGGGGAAACGCAGGTCTTCCTGACGACGCAGGACAATCGCCCGGTGTCGCTCAGCATCCTGCGTCGGCCCGGCGAGCAGCCGCGCTGGGCGGTTGCGCTATCGGAGATCGTCGACGATGCCGCTGGCCCGCCGCAGCGCGACACGCTGCTTTGGTATCGCCTCGCCTGCGGGCTGCCCCGCGCCCTTCCTGCGCGTAGCACCCAGGCACTGGAGCCTGCCGACGCCGAGATTGCTCAGGCGGACTATCGTTTCGTGCTGCAACAGCTGGGTCCGTGCGTCCGCGGCCCGGCGGCGTACTGATCGCCAGGGTAACCGTCGCCTCAGCGACGATGGCGAACCAGGGTGATCCCAATCGATTCGCCATCCTCTGCGATGGCGAGCTTCACGATCTTGATCTTGACCCGCCGAACGCGAGCGTCCTGCAGGAACAGCGTTTCGGCGATGTGGTCCGCAACGCCTTCGATCAGCGTGAAGTGAACGCCCGGCGGAAGGGCCGCAGTTGCCGCATGCTTCAGGTCGAGATAGTTTTTCGACGCGGTGAGCGGCGTATCGGGCGCGAATCGGGCCGGCGCATCAAGCATCACCGTCATCGAGATCCGCAGCGGTTGAGGCAGGTGCGTTTCCTCTGAATAGACGCCGGTGAGCACCGGCACTTCCAGATCGTGCACCTCGAGTTCGAGCATGTCTTCCACGTCGCGCGCTTAGCGCCACGCGCCCGTCGACGCCATGCCCGCTTGCGTTCAGGGCGACTATCGATAGAGCGCCCGTCCCTTATTATACGAGGCAGGAGATGCCGGTGATCGAGTTGATCGGGCTGGAGCAGATTGATGGACGAGCGGTGGAGCAGTTGCTCGACCGCGCGTTCGGCACGGACCGACACACGCGCACCGCCTATCGCCTGCGCGAGGGTGTTGCCGCGCTCACAGGACCCAGCCTCGCCGCGATGGAGAACGGCAGCCTGATCGGCACGATCCAGCTCTGGCCGGCATTGTTCCACGGCGACGACGGGCGGCGAATACCACTCGTCCTCGTCGGCCCGGTCGCGGTGGTGCCGGAACGTCAGGGATCGGGCGTCGGCCGGACGCTGGTGGAGCAGGCACTCGCGCGCGTTCCGGAGGCGTCGCTGATGCTGATCGGCGATCCCGAATATTACGGCCGGTTCTTCGGCTTCACCGCGGATCGGACAGCTGGCTGGCGACTTCCCGGCCCCGTCGAACGACACCGCCTGCTGGCGCGCGGCGACGGCGTGCCCGATGGGCCGGGCGAAATCAGGCCCGCCGACGCCACTTCGGACCAGATCTGAGAGGATCGGCCGGCGCGGTCCGCCGACCTTTACCCGGGCGGCCCCCTCACCTACCTGTTGACCATGCCAATGGCACCACCTCCCGCGTTTGACACGCTCACCATTGCCGATATCGCCCGTCTGGCAGAAGAAGACCGCCTGCCGCCGGTCGATCGCTGGCATCCCGATCATTGCGGCCCCAGCGACATGCGGATCGCGCGCGATGGCACCTGGTATCACCAAGGATCGCCCATCGGCCGACCCGCCATGGTACGGGCGTTCAGCCGTATCTTGCGGCGCGAGCCTGACGGCAGCTATGTTCTTGTCACTCCGGTAGAAAAGCTGGACATCGAGGTTGAGGACGCGCCGTTCGTCGCGGTCGAATTGAAAGCCGAAGGTACAGGCCAGGATAGCCAGCTCGCCTTTCGCCTGAACACGGGGGAAACGGTGACGGCGTCGGCCGAACACCCGCTGCGGTTCGAGGAACGCGCTGACGGCCCGCACCCCTATGTTCATGTGCGCGGCGGACTGGAAGCGCTGATCACGCGCCCAGTCTATTACGAGCTGGCCGAGCGCGCGCTGGCTGATGACAGCGACTCGCCCGGCCTGTGGAGTGGGGGAAGCTTTTTCCCGATTGCCCCGTGACCTTGCTGGTAGAGCGCCTTAGCCAGGCGCTGACCGAAGGGATGGCGCAGCAGACGATCCTGCTGGCCGGCGATCACGGCGATCTCGCCCGCATTGCCGAAGGTAGCATGAAGCCAGCGGCCGTGTTGGTGCCGGTCACTGATCGGCCACGCCCAGGGGTGATCCTGACGCAGCGAACCGACACCTTGCGCCACCACGCCGGCCAGGTGGCGTTCCCGGGCGGGCGTCTCGATCCGGGTGAAGACGCGGTGGCCGCCGCCTTGCGCGAGGCAGAGGAGGAGATCGCCTTGGCGCCCTCCGCGGTCAGGATTGTGGGGGAAGCAGATCGCTATCGCACCGTCACCGGCTACACCGTCACCCCCGTGGTCGGCGTAGTGCCACCCGATCTCACGCTTCGGCCATCCGAAGCGGAAGTGGCCAAGGTGTTCGAGGTGCCGCTCGACTATCTGCTCGACACCGCCAATCACATCGAGGCCCGGTCCCAGTGGCAGGGCCAGGAACGACGCTATTACGAGATCATGTGGGACAATCATCGCATTTGGGGCGCAACGGCAGCCATGATCGTGAACCTGGGCCGGCGGCTGAAATGGAGCCTGTGACGCTGCCGAATGGCGGCTGGCGTGATCGCCCCGGCCTCGAAACATTGGTGACCGCGCTGGATGCGACGCATGGCGGGGCACGCTATGTCGGGGGTGCCGTACGTGACACGCTGCTCGGCCTTCCCGTCTCTGACATCGATCTCGCCACCCGGTTCGCGCCAAAAGACGTGATCGCGCGCCTCGAAGGTGCCGGGATCAAGGCGGTGCCGACAGGCCTCGCGCATGGCACGATCACCGCGGTATCGTCCGGAACGGTGGTTGAGGTGACGACGCTGCGTCGCGATGTCTCCACCGACGGGCGCCATGCGACCGTCGCCTTCACCGATGACTGGCAGGAGGATGCAGCACGGCGAGATTTCACGATCAACGCGCTTTTCGCCGATCCGGTGCACGGCACCGTGTACGACTGGTTTGGCGGGCTGGAGGATCTGCGCGAGGGCCGTGTCCGCTTCATCGGCGATCCATTCCGCCGGATCGCCGAGGATCACCTCCGCATCCTGCGTTTCTTCCGCTTTCACGCGCGCTTCGGCAGGGTCATCGATCCGGCGGGTCTGGACGCTTGCACCGTGCGGGCGAACGATTTGATGGCGCTGTCGCGGGAGCGGATCGCGGCCGAGGTGCTGAAGCTGCTCGTCGCGCCGCGTGCCGTCCCTGTCGTTGCGCTGATGGTGGAACACGGCATCTTCCGCCCCGTGCTGCCAGAGATTGAGGATGTCGCCGCGCTGGCGGCGCTCGCGGATCGAGAAACCGCAGCTGGCATTGCACCGGACCCCATCCGCCGATTGGCCGCCCTGATCACACCTGCTGCGGCCGAGGCTGTTGGCGCCCGGCTGCGACTGTCGAATGTCGATCGCAAGCGGCTGGAGGCGGCGGGTGGCCCAATTGGCGACGAGGGGCCGCGGCCATTGGCCTTTCGCATCGGCATCGAAAGCGCGATCGATCGCCTGTTACTGGCGGGTCAACCGTTGGACGAGCTGGCTGATTGGTCGCCGCCGCGCTTGCCGATTTCCGGCGGGGCGCTGGTGGCGCGCGGCATGGCTAAGGGGCCTGACGTGGCGCGCGCGCTCCGTCAGATCGAGGAACGGTGGATAGCGGAGGGCTTCCCGGATGCCGCCCGCACCGACCAGATCGCGCAGGACGTCTTAGATCAATTGTTGCAGCGAAGCAGCAGCGCGTAGGCTTCCTCGGCAGGCAACGGCGGGGAGAAAACATACCCCTGCCCGTAGGTGCATCCGAGGGCGGCGAGCGTCTGACTGACGTCGCGGCTCTCTACACCCTCGGCAATAGTTTCCATGTTAAGCGTGGTCGCTAGGCTCAGGATCGCGCGCACGATGGCTATCTTGTCACGGTCGGCCATCATGCCGGTCACGAAGCTGCGATCGATCTTCAGGACGTCGATCGGCAGCCGCTGCAGATAGGCGAGATTTGAATAGCCGGTGCCGAAATCGTCCATTGCGATAGAGGCGCCAGTATCCTTCAGCGCGCGGAGGATCGCCGCATTGCGATCGGGGTCAGCGATCAACGCGCTTTCGGTAAGCTCAAGCTTCAACCGGTCCCCGTCGAGCGCGTGCCGAGCTAACGCTTCTTGCACCACCGGAGGCAAATGGTCGCGCTGTAGCTGAATAGGCGAAATGTTGACCGCTATCTGGACACCGCAGTTCCCTCCGGCGCGCTCGTCCCATTCTGCCAGCGTGCGCAGCGCACCGTCGATCGCCCATCGGCCGAGCGGCACGATCAGTCCCGTTTCCTCCGCCACCGGGATGAAGTCCGACGGCGCGACGACGGAGCCCTCGTCGGTGGTCCACCGTGCGAGCGCCTCGAACGCGACAACGCGCCCGTTCGCCAGGTCACAGACCGGTTGATAATGAAGCGTCAGCTGTTCGGCGTCGATCGCGCGGCGCAATGCCGTCTCCATCGCGAACTGCACCCGCGCGCGGTCCAGCGCATGCGTTTCATAGGCTTCCGCCTGGCCGGTTTCCTGGGACTTACGCACCGCGAACTGGGCGTGCCGGATCACGTCTTCAGCGTCCTGCCCAGGGTCGTTAGCGAACGCCACGCCGATCGCGCAGGTTACGCGAATCTCGAAATCACTAAGGCGGAACGGCGTCGCGAGAACGTCGCGTATCCGGCGCACCGCCTGCTCCGCCTCATCACGACCCTGGTCCAGCGTCAGAAGGACGCCAAACTCGTCCCCGCCGATCCTACCAAGCACATCGGTGGCGCGAAGCGAGCCCTTGATCCGGCGTGCCACCGTCATCAGCAATTCATCGCCCGCCATGCTTCCCAGGCAACTGTTCACCCGCCCGAAGCGGTCGAGATCGATGACAAGCACAGCGCAGTCGAGCGTTCCGGCGCTGATGCATTCTTCCAATCGATCCCCGAATCCCTCGCGGTTCGGAAGTCCGGTCAGACTGTCGGTCGTCATCTCGCGCCGCAAGGAGGCCTCGGTGCGCATCTCCGCGGTCTGATCGAGCAAGGTCAGCAGGCACTGCGGTGCCCCTTCGGCACTGATCCTCGCGAGGGTCACGTCGAAATGACGCTGTTCGACGGAGCTGCCGAGGGAAAGCGAAAGGCGTTCACGCACCTCCTCACCCTCGAGAAACGCAATGATGCGTTGGCTCAGCTCCCCCAGCGGCTCGGCAAATCGCCTCGATTCGGCGGTGCCAAGCCCTAGCCGGCGGAACATGGCATTGGGCAGCTGGAACGCGAGCTTGCCCCCTTCCAGCCGCGCCACCACCGCCGCGATCGGCAGCAGTTCAAGCGCCCCTTCGGCAGCAGTTCGCCCCGGCAGGCCCTGATGGGGCTCACGAGCTACGGGGAGGACAGCGGAGAAGGGCATTGCTTCACCGCTAGCTTCGGCATCTTAAGTTTCGCTAAATTCGAGAGGATTTCAGGTGAAGCGGTTGTCGCGCGGGAAGCCGGTCGGCGGCATCCGCCCGGCGGCGCCACGCGCCGCGCGCCACGGCGACACGTCCGTCTCGGTCCGGGTCCGCCCCGTCTCGCCGCCCATCGCCCAGCTGATACCTTCGGCGAAGCGGAAGGTGATCGTGTCGCTCAGCCCGCCGTCACGATAGCGTTGCAGCTGCGCGCCCTGCCCACGTGTCATCTCGGGCAGCTCGCTCAGCGGGAAGACCACCAGCTTGCGATTGTCACCAATCGCCGCGACGTAATCGTCTTCCTTGCCGACGGGGCGAACGACCAGCAGCTTCGCGCCCGGCCGCGGCGTCACCACGGTCTTGCCCTTGCGCGTTTCCGCCAGCACCTCGTTCACCGGCACGACGAAGCCGCGACCGTCGCTGGCGGCCACCAGCAGTTTTCCGTCGCGCTCGGCCTTCAGCAGCCGGACGATGCCCACGTCGCCGTCGAGGTCGATCGTCGCGCGAACGGGTTCGCCAAAGCCGCGCCCACCCGGCAGCTTGTCCGCCGCCAGCGTATAAAAACGCCCGTTTTCGGCGGCGAGCAGCAGCTTGTCCGTCGTTTGCGCGTGAAAGGCGAAGGCGGGGCCATCGCCTTCCTTGAACTTCAGCGTCTCGGCCGATGCCAGATCGACATGGCCCTTGAGCGCCCGCACCCAGCCGCGCTGCGACAGGATGACGGTGATTGGCTCACGCTCGATCATCGCTTCCAGCGGGATCTCGCGCGCCGGCGCTGCTTCCTCGATGGTGGTGCGGCGCTTGCCGAGCGGGGTCTCGCGGCCATAGCGATCGCGGATCTTTTCCAGATCCTTTTTCATCCGCGTGCGCTGCCGGGCGTCGGATCCGAGCAGGAGCTGAAGGCTCGCCTGCTCCTTCTCCAGCGCCGCCTGCTCGCGCTTCAGCTCCATCTCCTCCAGCTTGCGCAAACTGCGCAGCCGCATGTTGAGGATCGCTTCGGCCTGCCGATCGGTCAGGTCGAATTCGGCGATCATCACTGGCTTGGGCTCATCCTCGTTCCGGATGATCTCGATCACCCGATCGAGATTAAGGAACGCGATGATGTAGCCCTTCACCAGCTCAAGCCGGTCGGCGATCTTGCTCAGCCGGTGTTCCGTGCGCCGGCGCAGGACAATGAACTGGTGCTCGACCCATGCGGTCAGTGCTTCGGCCAGGCTCATGACACGCGGGGTGCGGCGCGCGTCCAGTACGTTCAGGTTCAACGGGATACGCGTTTCCAGGTCGGACATGCGATAAAGCCCGTCCATCAGCACCTGCGGGTCGACGGTGCGGCTGCGCGGTTCCAGCACCAAGCGGATTTCCGCATCCGATTCGTCGCGCACGTCGGTCAGGATCGGGAGCTTCTTGTCGTTCACCAACCCGGCGATCTGCTCGATCAGCTTGCCCTTCTGAACCCCATAGGGAATCTCGCTGACGACGATCTGCCAGCTGCCGCCCTTCTCCTTCTCCACGCTCCAGCGGCATCGCACGCGAAAGGCGCCGCGCCCGGTGGCATAGGCCTCGCGAATGATCGCCGGCGCATCGACCAGCAGGCCGCCCGTGGGGAAGTCGGGGCCCTGGACGAACGCGAGCGGATCGGCTGGGGGATCATCGATCAGCGCGATGGCAGCGTCGAGTAGCTCGGCCGCATTGTGCGGCGGGATCGATGTCGCCATGCCGACTGCGATACCGCTCGCGCCGTTCGCCAGCAGGTTGGGGAACAGACCGGGGAACAACTCCGGCTCCTGCTCCTCGCCATTATAGGTCGGCCGGAACGCGACGGCATCCTCGTCCAGCCCGTCCATCAGGTCGATCGCGACCTGCGTCAGGCGCGCTTCGGTGTAACGGTAGGCAGCGGCATTATCGCCGTCGATGTTGCCGAAATTGCCCTGACCGTCGACGAGCGGATAACGCAGCGCGAAATCCTGCGCGAGACGCACCATCGCATCGTAGACCGACTGATCGCCGTGCGGGTGGTACTTGCCGATCACGTCGCCAACCACGCGCGCGCACTTCTTATAGCCCTGGGTCGGATCGAGCCGCAGCAGGCGCATTGCCCAAAGCAGCCGGCGGTGAACCGGCTTCAGCCCATCGCGCACATCGGGGAGCGATCGGGCGGTAATCGTCGACAGCGCGTAGACGAGGTACCGTTCGGACAAGGCGGAATCGAACGGCGCATCGAACACGCCCACAGGCGGATTATCGGGGGGTAGCGCGGTCGCATCGGTCGGCATGAGCGGCGTGCTAGCAGGCGAGAGCCTTGTTCCACAACCGTTCCGCTGGATCTGTGTCGACGACATCTATGCCGATCACCCGCGCCATGCGACAGACGCCCCCCATGCAATGCTTTCCGATCATGCCGCGACGCGTCCTCCATTCTCTCCTGCCGCTTGCCTGTGGGCTGCTCGCCACGCCATGGTCGGCGCACGCCATGCCATCATCATCCGACACTAATGCATCGTCATCCTTTCGGCCGCTCGGCTGGGATGATCTAACCCGCCGCCCCCGGCCGTCCGCCGACGCCACCGTTTCGTATGGCGACGACAACATGCAGAAAGTGGACGTCTGGCTCCCCGCCGGCCCCGGCCCACACCCGGTGGTCGTCATGGTGCACGGCGGATGCTGGCAGACGTCGATCGCGGATCGCACGGTGATGGACTGGGCCGCCGGAGATCTGCGCGACTCCGGCATCGCCGTCTGGAACATCGACTACCGCGGCGTCGACCGGAAGGGTGGCGGCTATCCGGGCACCTTTGCCGATGCTGCTGCTGCGGCGGACCTGCTGCTGACGGAATCGACGCGCTTCAAACTGGACACGTCTCGGATTGTTGCGCTCGGCCATTCCGCCGGTGGACATCTGGCGCTGTGGCTCGCGGGCCGCTCGCGATTACCACGATTGAGCGCGCTGTACGTGCGCCAGCCGCTGCCGATCCGCCATGTCATCAGCCTAGGCGGCCTCCCCGATCTGGAAGCGACCGCTGCCAGCCCCGATAACGGCTGCGGTACGAAGGTTATCGAACGGCTGGTCGGCAGCGATCGTGGCGATCCGTTCGCAGACACCTCAGTTCCGCGGCTGTTCCCGCTGGGCATCGCGCAGACACTGATCAACGGACGTGAGGATCGCATCATCCCCTATCGGATGGCGACCGACTATGTTGCCCGGGCACAGGCAGCGGGTGATCGAGCCGATCTCATCACGATACCCGATACGGGTCATGTCGAACTGGTGACACCGGGCACGTCAGCATGGACCGCCACCCGCTCTGCCATTCGCGCTGCGTTGGGTATGCCCGACTGAGGCTCAACGGGCGGGGAGCATCCGATTGCACCCCGCCGCCCCTTCCCCTATACGCCTCGCCATTCCCGCCCCGGCCGCGTCGCTACCGTCGCGTCGCCGGGGCTGTCCATTTCAGGGGTGATGCGATGGCGCGGCGCCGGCAGATTTACGAAGGCAAGGCGAAGATCCTCTACGAGGGTCCGGAACCAGGCACCTTGATCCAGTATTTCAAGGATGATGCCACTGCCTTCAATGCCCAGAAGAAGGGCACGATCAACGGCAAGGGTGTGCTCAACAACCGGATTTCCGAGCATATTTTCACGCTGCTCGGCAATATCGGCGTTCCGACGCACTTTATTCGTCGTCTCAACATGCGCGAGCAGTTGATCCGGCAGGTCGAGATCGTTCCGATCGAGGTGATCGTCCGAAACGTCGCCGCCGGCTCGCTGAGCAAGCGGCTCGGGATCGAGGAAGGCACACAGCTGCCGCGCACCATCCTGGAATATTGCTTCAAGGACGATGCGCTCGGTGATCCGATGATCTCCGACGAACATATCGCGGCATTCGGCTGGGCCAGCCAGGAAGAGATGCACGACATCGCTGACCTGGCGATCCGCGTGAACGACTTCCTCTCCGGCCTGTTCGGCGCAGTCGGCATCCGCCTGGTGGACTTCAAGCTGGAGTTCGGCCGGGTTTGGGACAATGACTATAGCCGCATCATCCTGGCAGACGAGATCAGCCCGGACGGCTGCCGCCTGTGGGACATGGTCACCAACGAGAAGCTCGATAAGGATCGCTTCCGCCGCGACCTCGGCGGCGAGGTAGAGGCCTATCAGGAGGTCGCACGCCGCCTTGGCTTGCTGCCGGAGGGTGGTGAGACGGCCGTGCTCGACATGGCCGAACACCGCGAGCGCCGGGGCAAGTAGGCCCCGGCTCGTTCATGGCAACGGTTGCGATCCGCGACTGCATCGAATAGCGGGCCACGACATGAAGCTTCGCATCTACGTAACGCTCAAGCCCGGCGTTCTCGATCCGCAGGGCAAGGCGATCGAACACGCCCTGTCCGGTCTCGGCTTTGCAGGCGTCGAGGGCGCCCGGGTGGGCAAGCTGATCGAACTAGAGGTGGCCGACACGGTCGATGACGCGCAGATCGACGCGATGTGTCGGCAGTTGCTCGCCAACACCGTAATCGAGAATTACCGGGTCGAGCGCGCATGAAAACGGCGGTCGTCGTCTTTCCGGGGTCGAACTGCGATCGGGACATCGCCGTGGCGCTGGAAAGCGTCACCGGCACGCCGCCGATCATGGTCTGGCACCGCGAGACGGAATTGCCGGAGGGACTGTCTCTTCTGGCGGTGCCGGGCGGCTTCTCCTACGGCGATTACCTGCGATCCGGCGCGATGGCGGCTCGTTCGCCGATCATGCGCGCGGTCGCCGACAAGGCGGCCGGCGGGCTTCCCGTCTTTGGCGTTTGCAACGGGTTTCAGGTGCTGACTGAGGCGGGTCTTCTGCCGGGCGCGCTGATGCGGAACGCCGGGCTGAACTTCGTCTGCCGCGATGTGGCGCTGACCGTTGATAATAGCCAGAGCGCCTTCACTAGCCGTTATGCCGCGGGCGAGACGATCACCATCCCGGTGGCGCATCACGACGGCAATTACGTTGCTGATCAGGACACACTCGATCGCCTCGAAGGCGAGGGCCGCGTCGCCTTCCGCTATGCCGAGGACGTGAACGGATCCGCGCGGCGCATCGCGGGGATTCTCAACGACGCCGGCAATGTGCTCGGCATGATGCCCCACCCGGAGCGTCGGGTTGAGAATGCGCACGGAGGCCTCGACGGGCGTCGCTTGTTCGAAGGCCTGCTGGAAAAGATCAGCTGAATTCAAGCGGGCGGCGCGCCGATGCTGCGCGCCCGCCCCTTTCCCGCTGATGGCTAGACGCGGGCGACAAATGGCGTGAAGTCAGTGCCGTCGTCATAGACGTCGACGCCCTCTGCGCGCTTGAGCCAGCCAACCACCAGATAGGTGACCGGCGTCAGCAGCGCCTCCCACGACACCTTGAGCACCCATTGCGTGACGAGCACCGTCAGAACGAGTTGCGACGTCCAGCCTTCGGCTCCCCAGAATGCCAGTGGGTAGAAAATCAGGCTGTCGACACCTTGCCCCGCGACCGTCGACCCGATCGTTCGCATCCACAGATGCTTGCCCCCGGTCGCCACTTTCATACGCGCCAGCACATAGGAGTTAACGAACTCGCCGGCCCAGAAGGCGCACATACTGGCGATCACGATGCGCGGCACCTGACCGAACACCGCTTCGTACGCCGCCTGATTGGTCCAGTCCGGCGCTGGGGGCAGCGCAACGACCACCCAGGCCATCATTGCCATGAAGATCGTCGCGCCAAACCCCGCCCAGATGACGCGGCGCGCACGGGCATAGCCATACACCTCGGTCAGAACATCGCCGATGACGTAGCTTACAGGAAAGAAGAGGATACCGGCACCGAACGGCCAATAACCGACGCCGGGCAGCCAGATCTGCGCCACTTTGCCCGCGCCAAGGACATTGGACAGCAGCAGCAAGGCGACAAAGGCCGCCATCACGAAATCGTAATAGCGTAGGTTCTTGCCGTGCAGCGCAGATGCCGTCACGCGATGCGGCGTTGCCTCGTCCATGGAAAGATCATGGCAACGGTTTCGCGTCCCGGCAATCCACGCTAACGCAGGCCGCGTGCGCGCCCGTAGCTCAGTTGGATAGAGCACGAGCCTTCTAAGCTTGGGGCCACTGGTTCGAATCCAGTCGGGCGCGCCATTGATTTCGCTGAGCGTTTCGTGGTTTCTGTCCTGAAACATGCGGGGACAAATCCGCTCTAGCAAGCACATAGCAATCACTTGTTGCGATCTGCGGGCGGGTCGGGCACTCTCATTATGCTCGCCGGCATGAAGGCCGCAGCCCCTCCCCCACATCGAAGCGCGGCCAAGCTCAGGTGACCCGGTATGGCTGACAGCTCCAACGTCTTCCCGCTCGTCTTGTCCGTTCGTGAGGACGGCTCGATCAATTCGGCGATGGCTGGCTTTGAGGACAGCATCCGGATCGGCGCCGTCCGCGCCGGCGGTCACCTCGACGCGTTCGGGCAGAAGTATCGACGCCTCCGCGACGACATGGCGAAGACAACCGCCGACCCACTCGGGATCTCGTCCCAGCTCCGTAGCCTGTCGAGCAGCCCGTTTCAGCTCGTGATCAATCAACAGCTCGCCGCATCGAACGCGCTGGCAGCTCAGCAGGCCCGTCTGGCGCAGTCGAATGGATTGGTGGCGACCAGTGCAGGCGCACAGCGCGCCGCCTACGTCCAGCTCGGCCAGCAGCTGCAGGACTCGATTATCCAGGCGCAGATGGGCACTTCCGCCTTCACGATCCTCGCGCAGCAGGGAAGCCAGGCGGCAGTCGGGTTTGTGAACTTCGGCGGGAAGGTCGGTGCTGCCGCTCAGATCCTAGCTGGTTGGCAGGGTGCAGTGCTCCTCGCGGGCATCGCACTGGCAGGCAATCTCGTTCCCGCCTTGCTGCGAAGCGGCGCCGCCTCTGACGAAGCAAAGAAGGCGCTCGAAAAGCACCGCCAAGCGATGCTCGACCTCGCGCAGGCTCAGGACGACGCGCTGCGCACGGCCGAACGCAAGCAGGCGGTCGATACCGCCAATCTGCAGAACGAGTACAATCAGGCGGTCGCGGTCCGGAACACCACCCAGACGTTGCTGGAGAAGGCGCAGGCTCTCGCCCGGCTCAATGCGGAGATGGCTCGGTCACCGCCTGGCAGTTCGGACGAGGCGATCGAGAAGGATCGTCAGCTCGGCAGCGCGGAAAGCAGGATCACCGAGCTCAACATGCTGCTCGCCAAGAATCAGTCTGAAGTTGATCGGCTGAAGCGCGGGTTTGAAAGCGGCTATTCCCGCCTCGTGACCATGAAGGTTGAGGCGCGCTCGACGCCGGCCGGCGCGGTCCAGTCCGACTTCGAACGGGAGCTCTCGAGAACGAGGCGCGACCCGGCCTATCGCGGCACAGCGAACTCCGACAAGCTGGCTGCAAAGGTCCAAGAGCTGATCGCCGCGCGTGACCGCGAGCTGAAGGCAGTGAATGACGCTGAGGCGGCGCAACGCAAGCTCACCAGCAAGGTCTCGACCACCGCCAGCGATCTGCCCACCGCCACCCAGATCAGCAACGCGCTGCGCGAGGCGTTCCCGGGCGTGCGCATCACCAGCACCACCCGAACCCGCGCCGAGAACGCTGCGGTGAAGGGCGCGAAGAACTCGCATCACCTCGCCGGTCTAGCCGTCGACTTCGTGCCGCCCGCCGGCGTGTCTAAGGCTGACGTCCGTAAGGCGCTGGAAACGCGTGGCCTGTCGATTTCCGAGCTGCTGGGGCCGGGCGACAAAGGTCATGCTGATCACTTCCACGTCGCAGTGACCAAGGGCGCAGCTGCACTGCAGGACTTCACGGTCGCACAGCGCGATGCCGCGCAGGCGCAGCGCGAACTCGACCAGACCTTGGAGAGCATCACGGCGCGGTTCGACCCGGCGCGCGCCGCCGCCACCGACTATGCCAATGCGCTGGACCAGATCGCCACCTTGCAGGCGAAAGGTCAGATTACGCCGGGCACCGGCTTTGATCTCCAGATGAAGGTGATCCGCGCACAGCAGGCCGATCAGGCGGCGGCGTTCGATCAGGCGTTCCGCACCACCTTCGGCGACGGCATCGGTGAGGCGATCAACGAGTGGCAGCAGGGCATCACCGCCGGCGCCGTCGCCGCGAGCGAGGAGCTGACTGGCGGTGTGCGCGGCGCGGTGAACGAGCTGCGGTTCGCAGCTAGTGGCATTGCAGACCTGCTCGGCATTCAGGTGAATGGGCCAGCCCGTCGCCTACTGCAGAATGGTGGCATCGAGGGACAGGCTGGTGACATCGCGGAAGCCGTGTCGAAGGCAATACGCACGACCGGCGTCAAGTTTGACGACAATGCTCAGGCGAAGCTAGCCAGCGTGATCGCCGGTGCCGGATACGGCCAGGTCGGCAGCCAGATCTACAGCGGCCTTTCCGGTCGTGCCGGCAATGGCACCCTAGGCGCCGTCAGCGGTATCCTCGGCAACGAAGGTGGCATGGCTCTCCGCAGCACCATCGCCACCGCCGTTGGCGGTACGCTTGGCAAGACGCTGGGAAGCGCCGCGGGCCCGCTTGGTGCGATCGCCGCGGGCATCCTCGGCAACGTGGTGGGTGGCCTGTTCCGCACCGTGAAGTACGGCACCGCCTCGGTGAGCCAGAACGGTGCATCGATCGCCGGCAATAGCTCAAGCGCGCGCGGCGCGGCCGGAAACCTTGGTGACTCCGTCGCGCAGGGCGTGCAGCGCATCGTCGATCAGTTCGGCGGCACGATGGGCAATTACAACGTCAGCATCGGGCAGTTCGACGGCAAGTATCGGGTCAGCACCACCGGGTTCAAGGGCTCTCTGGATAGCAAGAAGGCCAAGGGTCAGGGCCTCGTCGACTTCGGCACCGACGGCGCCGAGGCTGCTATTCGCTTCGCAATCGCCGACGCCATAAAGGATGGAGCGGTTCAGGGCTTGCGTGCCGGTACCCAGCGCCTGATCCAGCTCGGCAACGACGTTGAGGTGCAGTTGCAGAAGGCGCTTCAATTCGAAAGCGTGTTTACCCAGCTGCGCCAACTGAAGGACCCGATCGGAGCCGCCGCGGAGGCGATCGAGAAGGAATTCGCCAACCTGCGCAAGATCTTCGACGAGGCCGGCGCCACATCGGAGGAGCGCGCGCAGCTCGAGGAGCTGTACGCCATCAAGCGCACAGAGGCGATCAAGCAGGCACAGGAGAGCGCGATCAGTCAGCTCAAAGATCTGCTCGACGATCTCAAGCAGGGCGACAATGGCCTGTCGCTGCGCTCGCGCGAGACGAACATCCTTCAGACCTTCAGCCCGCTCATGGAAGCGATCCAGCGCGGTGAGAAGGTGAACCAAGAGGATTTCACTAGCGGCGCCCGCACGTACCTCGACGTGCAGCGTCAGCTTTATGGTTCGACCAACCCGTACTTCGAGGCCCTGGCCAAGATCACCGCGCTGACCAGCCAGGCAATCGCCAACAGCGGCGCTGGCGCAAATGTCGCATCGCTTCTCAATGGCAACACGCAGCAGGCGGCATTAGCGGCAGCTGGTGCGTCGGGTGGATCGATGCCTGCAAGCAGCGTGGACGTGACCGGGATGGTGACTGCCGTGCGGAGTCAAACGGATGTGCTGGTCGATGCACTGGCGGCCAACACCGCGGGAACCAACGCTCGTCTCGACCTGATCGCCAAGCAGCTTGCGCAGCAGGGTTCGCCGATGGTGCTCCAGCTCGCCGGCGGTGGTGGGCTCGCGCAGGTGAACGCGCTGCGGAATGCGTGAGCGGGATGCTGGCCCGCACCGCTGAAACTCATTTCCGTAACTCATGTTCGCACCCGCTTTTAGCGTTACGTCACATCGTTCGGTGCACCTGCAGATAGCGCCTGAACCCCGAGGTGTGTCATGCGCGATCACTATGCATCGGCAGCGGGCGTTAACACCGCTGGTAAACGAGCAGCCTGCGCGCAGCCTGTAGGCGAAGATCAACAGCAGCTTGGCCGCTGCCTCCTGCGCTTGATCATTCACGGCCAGGTCGCCGCTCCCGTGAGTAGATGTCGACCGCTGACCCCAGATCGGGGCTGCTATCAGCGATAAGCACGTGTAAGTTAGACGGCCATGGGAAAGAACCTTTTCGCCCAGTTGCTAGCTGTTCGTCGAGTCGACTGCATCTTGACGCTAGATCAGCATGAGGGGCCGCAGTATCGCGAGTGCCGTTGGGGGAGCGGTAAATGGGTGATTTAGGATTCGAAACCTTCAACGCGCGCGATCTGCGAGAGCGTCTCACCGGAGGCGTCCGAAAATCCGGCCGCGAAGTGGTGTTCCTAGTTGGCTCAGCGTTAACCGCACCGTCCGTCGCAGGCGCTCCGGGAGTGCCTGGAGTCGGCGGAGTTATAGATCTCATTAAACGCGAGTTCGATGAGGATCAGCAGGTAGAGCTGCGGGCAGAGTGCGCAGCGGCAGAGAATCCATACCAGGCAGCTTTCCAGTTCCTCCTGCGCCGTCGCGGCCAGCAGGAGGTCAATGGCGTGATCCGACAGGCGGTCGCGCATGCGCGCGTCATCCCAGCGGACGGCCCGGCCACGCCTTACGAGATCGGCGCTTCAACACCAGAGGAAGTCTGTCGCTTATTCGATGCGGACGTGACCGGATGGCATCTCGCACCCGGTGTCGATGCGCTTGGACATCTTGCCGCTGGCTGGCCCGATCGTTTCGGCCGAACTGTGCTGACCACCAACTTCGACCCTCTGGTGTCGGTGGCGGTGGCGCGGGCAGGCGGACGCACTTTCCGTACCATGCTGCACAGGGACGGCGACATCGGGCAGTCGACTGGCGAGGCGACGCAGGTCGTTCATCTGCACGGATACTGGCACGGCGCCGACACGCTTCACACGCCGCGGCAGCTCGGCCAAGCACGGCCGCAGCTAAAAGCATCGTTAGCTAAGCTCCTGCGTGACAAGACTGTTGTCGTCGTCGCCTATGGCGGCTGGGATGACGTTTTCACGAAGGCTCTAGTCGACGTCGTGGTGGAGGACAGCTCCTACCCCGAGGTCGTCTGGACAGTTCGTGACCAGGCTGCCACCCTTCGTCCTGCGCTGGTCGACCTCCTCGCGCCCGGGATCGATCGGGGTCGTGTTGGTTTCTACGGCGGCGTTGATTGCCATTCATTTCTGCCAGCACTCGCCGACGAGTGGCGTCTTTCCGGCACCGGATCTATCGCGATTCCCGCTGCTTTGGCTTCGATCAGCAAAGAACCGACTGCGGTGTCGGCGTCAGAGCAGGTACCGAAGCCAGCGTCTCCGCCGATTATTCCTGGCGATCTGGACCAGGAGACCGATGGCCTGCCGCCAAGCGAGAGCGCGCGCGCGTTGCCGTCCGCGACCGACGTTACGAGAGCTCGTTCACGTCGGCTCGCCGCCGCGTCTGGGCAGGAAGATCGACCGCCTGAAATCGACGTATATGTCGGAAGGACCGGCAACCTCGCGACGCTGACAAACGCCCGCTTCCGTGTCGCATATGTCACCGGCATTGGTGGACAGGGCAAGTCCGCTCTAGCTGGCGCCTTCTTCCGCAGCGCGGAGGTGGCCAAGCGTTTCGAGCACGCGCTTTGGCGAGACTGCAAGGAGCAGAGCTTCAGGTTCGAGGATCACATAGTTTCCATCCTCGAGGCGCTGGGCGGCGACGACGGCGTTCTCCCAGCCGACCTCGCGCGCCAGTCGCCGCAGGCGCTCGCGCGATTGTTTGCGAAGTTGACCGTTGACCTGCAATTGCTGATAGTCTTCGACAACGTCGATCACTACGTTGATCTAGAGCGTGGTCTGTTGCTCGGTGCAGCGGGTGACTTCGTGTCGACGTTGCTAGAAAATACTAGTTCCGCCGTCCTACTCTTCACGTGCCGCCCTAACATCGTGACCGATGACGCCCGCGTTCTCAGCCACCGGGTTGAAGGCCTTAAAGAGGACGAGGCGGTTGAGCTCTTCCAGCGCCGCGGGGCGGCTGCCAACCGCGACGACGTCCTGAGAGCCCGTGTGATGACCGGTGGTCACGCACTCTGGCTCGATCTAGTCGCCGCACAGATTGCGCGGCGACCGGGATCCGATCGCGTCCGCGAACTGCTCGACGATATCGCGTCAGATGGAGGACACATCCCTGAGGCGACTTTGAAATCAATTTGGTCCCAGCTCGTCGATCGCGAGCAGATCGTTTTGCAGGTGCTCGCTGAGACAGTGCGGCCTACAACTGCGATCCAGATCGCCGATTACCTCGGCGCCCGTCTTCGCTTCAACCGAGTTTCTAAAGCGGTTTCGCAACTTCGCTCGCTGAACCTGATAGTTGTAAAGCGGCAGGAGGAAACAGAAGCGTACGAGCTACACCCACTTATTCGAACGTTCGTAAGACGCACTCATAGAAAGGCGGAGCGTTTATGGTACATCGATGCCATCCTCGCGGTCTACAACGCGATGTTCGATCTGCAGCGGCCCACTCTGTCACCGCGTACGTCCGCCAAAACAGTCAGGCAGTGGCTGGAAGGCGCCGAGCTCCACGTCAACGCTGATCGGCCAGATGCAGCGCTCGAATCTTTAGCCGAGATCAACACCGCGGCAATGAACGAAGCGCCGGTGGAGTTCGCTCGGGTCGCCGGCTTGGTCTTTGATCGGGATGATTTAGCAAAGGTGGCCGCGCTGCCGCATTTCGACAGCGTATTCCCCGACTATGTGCGGACACTCGCGATCCTCAATGCAACCGACGAGGCGTTCGATGCGCTGGAACGGTATGAGAGGACGCTGTCGGGCAAGGAGGCGCGCTACATCAACCTGTGCGATATGCGCTGTCATCTTCACTGGTGGAATCGGAACTACGACGCAGCGATCAAGTGGGGCTCCGAGGGCGTTGCACTGAAGAAGGCCAGTGGCGTCGATACGGTTTTTGACTCCGCACACAACCTGGCGCTGGCTCAGAGGGACGCTGGGATGGTAGATCCGGCGCTGCGATACTTCCTAGCGGGTCGCTCGCTCGAGGACGTCACGGAACCAGGCACAATTGATGAAGATGGCTCCGAGTCCTTCTATGGCAACATCGGTCGTTGTCTGCACTTCATGGGTCAGGTTGATCCCGCATTGGCCTGCTACCGAAAGTCTGCATCACTCGCTCAGGAAAGCCGGAACGCTTACGGGGTGGAGAACCAAGCGTTCATACGCGAGTGGATTGGCGAGCTGCTGGAAGCGAAAGGCGAATTTGGCGACGCGTCCGCGTTCCTCATCGCAGCGACGGCCAAATGGTCGCGCATTTCGCCGGATCGTGCAGATATGGTGGCGGCGCATGCCGAACGCCTCGCGCTGACAAATACGGCGGGGCAGCACATCCCGGATGAGCAGACGGCCGAACAGCGGGTCGTGCGGTGGATAGCGGCGGATCTTAATCGATGACTTCTTCGGAAGGCGGCACCGATTAGCCGACAGGCCCATACAGTCGATTGCAGGGCCACTGGCCCGTCACGAAACCAAGGGTGTGCGTGAGCCTGGAACTACGAAGAGGCGCTGTGTCGATGCCAAGCGCCTACGCCCGGGTATACTTGTGACGGGTCCTAGGTGGCGGGATCGAGATGGTAAGCGGCCAGCAACCGCATTTTTTGCCTGTGGATGGCCCCAAAAGGTTAGCGTTAGTCACTCGATCACCAGATCCGCGGCAGAACCGGCCAGATTGGCTAGGAGCAGGCAAGAAATGCGAAAACGGCGGCAGCCATCGGCAGCAGAGACTGGAGCCGCGTCGCCGACGTCGCGCGGTGCGCTGGACGGGCATGCCAGTCCTGGTGCTGTCGGGCGCCGCTCTGATCGGGGCGGTGTTCGGCGTTGCGCCTGCCCTGCTGCCTTCTCGCGCTGCCGCGGCCGGCGGGTATGCCGAGCCGCTTCCCGGTTGCACCGTCACTGATGGTGACAAGATCAGATGCGGTGACGAGCGTATCAGGCTGCTCGCGATCGACGCACCGGAGATGCCGGGTCATTGCCGCCGCGATAGAATTTGCGCGCCCGGTGACCCATATGCGTCGACCGCCAGCCTCGGCGATGCGCTGCGCGGGCCGCTAACGATCGATCGCGTCGGCGAGGACCATTACGGGCGAACCCTGGCGCGCGTGGCTGGCGCGAAGGGTGATCTGAGCTGCTGGCAGCTCGAGCATGGCGAAGCGCTCTACAAGGCCAACTGGGAAAATGGGCTGCGGGTCGCTCGCACATGCCCAGGCTCGATGATTCGCTGAACCGACGCCTATAAATGGGCGGAGATTGTACTGCTGGACGCAATGAAGGTTAGGATCGAATACAGCTCGAAGCGGCGCTGGCGGTCTCAGGTGTGATCAACGAGAAGCTTAAGGATAATTCTATTTCATTAGAGATATGTCGTACCCGATTGGTTTTACGATGGCCTGTTAGTCGCGCGCCTGGAAGGCAATAGGATCGTACAATTGCTCCAGCCGTGTTCGGTTAAGAGAGGCAGGCATATACTTGAGAAGCCTGAACTGGTTTATTAGCTCCTCCAGATCAGCCGACCTTGGCGTGAAGGAATTATGGGCTAGTGCGAGGAGTTCGCTATTAGTTAGTTGAGATCGTAGAAGACGCGAATAATTCTCCTTTTCGCGATTGGAAATCACATTGTCGTGTCTTAGCCTGTTCAGAATGGTGTATACCATGCGAAAATACGGTGCGAAGGTCCGCTCTACATTTGTTGCCATCAGCTCATCAAAGATTGCCGCCAGCTGCGATCGGTTGACAACCTTTTTGCCTTGGGATGTCTCGGCTATATTCAAGTTCATCTCTCGCAAGAAACCCGACAAAGCGTCGAGGCCATGCTTCTCCTGGGACCTTTTAGCTTTAAGCTCAGGGTTCTTGGCTCGTCTGATATAAGCCTGGGAATGTGTGAACCTGAGTTCGCTTCTAAGTTCCCTTAGCAGCCTCAGGAGTTCAAAGAACGTCGCTTCGAATCTCTGTCTATGAGCGTCGTCTGCTTGGCTTCGAAGAGCCTTCTGCTGCTCAGCCAATGCAGACTGTTGAAGCATCAGCGTGCGAACTACGAATACCGCACCCGCCAACGAAACCAAACCATTGAAAGCGCCGAACGTGTCGCCCCAAGCGCCGGCGGATCCGACGCCGCCAATTTCATCTCCGACAAAGAAGCGAGCTATTTCGAGGCTGTAGTCTGCATACATACCCCAGCCGAAGAACATGACGACCAAAAGGACAGCCCAAAAGCGAGCATTCACCAGGATCCTCCCCACCCCGTTTGGAACAAGTCCCTGTTATATATGAAATAGAACCTGTCGAGAGTGCTTCATCATGGAGGAATAAGTCGCGCCCGGTGGTTTGGTTGATAACAGGCCAGCCAGAACGGTAAAACCGCGAACGCAGATGCGCGCGTCTGACTAGTACTCGTGCCTTCTAACCCTCGAAGTGAACGGCCGGCGCAGGCCTAAGCACGGCGCGCGGGTCGACCGGGCTGAGCGAGTCCTGCCAGGCTCTCGCGCAGCTCGATCGCAGCGCTGGTCGCAAGCATAATCCGCACGTCATCGCCATCGCCTGTCACGAAGGACAAGGAGACAACGTCGCCGCGCGCGTCGGCAGTGACGCCACGGAAGCGGCAGCGGTGAGTGCGTCGAAACATCATTGATCCTCGTAGGTTCGGGCCGCCGACGCCTGAAAGGACGTGCCGGCGGGCCCGGTCACCACGCGCTCTCGCCAGCGGCGGCCGAAGCCCCGCCGCCGGCGCGCGAGGCGCCCAATCCCGGTTATTGTGCGCGTTCGCGTGCGGCAGCTGCTCGCTCCGCTTCGGCCCTCTCTGCTGCTCGATCGGCGGCTGAGATCCGACCGGCGGCGGCGTTGATCAGCGCATAGTCGGGTACCGGCGCCTGGATACCAATCACCGTCGGCACGGCGACGTTCGCCAGCGCAAACAGCTCCCCGAACTCCTCGAGCGCTCCAGTGATCGCCGGCGGCGCCTCTACGGTGCCCAGCTGATGTCGCAGCGCCGATGCGGCCTCGTTAATGTGCTCAGGCGCGCGACGCTGCGCCAGCGCCTTTGCGGTGCGGAGCAGCGCGAACGATTGGCGGAACTCGTCGACCAGGCGCACCGCCACCTCGTTCGCCAGAACGTCGAGTGGCTTCATCGCAGCGGCGATGGCGGCCCGGGCGTCCTCACGCCCTTGCCGCTCCGCGCTGCCCAACGCTTCCCTCGCAGACGACGCGCCGCCGAGTGCGGTCATCAGCTTCCGGTATTCGCGCAGCAGCTCTGCACCAGTCGGACGCTTATCCAGCTCGCCGCGCAGCAGGGCATGGAACGCGCTCGACCCGCTTCGTTCATCGTATCGCTCGGCGCCGACGCGCTCGATCTCGTTCACCACCGGCCGAAGCTCGTCGCCCCGGGCGCGGGCGTCGGTCTCGGTCCGATCAATGTGCTGCCGTTGACGCTCGATATCCGCGGAGGCACGGCGGCATGCGTCGAGGTCGATTGCGGAGAGGTTTGCACGCACCTGGTCGAGCGCGGCGGTGAGTTCGTGTTCGATGATCATGGCTTCCTCAGCGGCTGGTGATCGGGGTGGTGAGAATGCGCGCCGAAGCGCGGAGCTGACCATCGCGCGCCACCGCGGTCAGCGCGTTGCGCCGGATCCTGGCGGCGTCAGCGCGACGGGCGAGCGCAGCAGCGTTGGCGTCACGCACCGGCGAGCCTTTCCGAGCGCGCAGTAAGCGACGCGATCGAGCCGTCGATCGGTTCACCAATCAGGAACCGCGCAAAGGCCCGCGTGACTGCGATCTGGTCCTCGCCTTCCGGATCAACGCCGGCGATCGTGGCGGCGAGCGTAAACCGCTTAAGCAGCGACGTTTCCGCCTCCATCTCGAACGCCAGGGCTGCCGCGAGCGCCAGCAACGGTGGCTCCCATGCCTCGATAATCTCGAGCATGCGATCGCGGGTGGTCTCATAGGCGCGTTGCCCAGCCTGTAGCGCGCGCACCACCCGCAGGTTCGGCTCGGCGGCGGTGACGTCGATCAGCACCGGACCACCGGAGGCTTGGTCGAAGCGTTTAACTGTCGCCTCAACCGAGTCCGCCAGCGCGTCGGTGACCGGACCAGCGGCGGCGATGCGGGCGAGCTGCCGGGTGGTGCTGGCGATCAGGTCGCGGTGCGCCTGAGCGGCGACCAGCTCAGCGTCGGTTACCGAGAAGATGATCGCGAGCGCAACGAGGTCGGGGCGGTCGGCGTCGATCACAGCGGCTTCCCACCAGCGCGCAGCAGTGCCGCCAGCATCGGGTTCGCTGCGTCTGCCCCGCTCTCTGCCGACATGCCGTTGTCGAGCGGCTGGGTGCCGAGGAGCTCTACGATCTCGCGGGCCGACATGCTGGCGTGGATCATCGCCGCCGCCTGGCGTTCACGCCCCCTGCTCGCCTCCGACGCGAATACCGCTTTGGTGCGAGCGTGCGCCCGTTGCGCGAGCCCGGCGGCGCTGACAGCCGGCTTTAGGGCCGCTGCGCGTGCGATTGCCGGCGACTTGCCGACGGCGGCTGCGGGCAGATCCCGGCCCAGCCTTAGATGGGCGAACCGCCGACCGATCGTCTTCGGACCTGCGCCGGTCTGGCTCGCCACGAATTCACCTGGTTCTATGCCAGTCTTGGCGAACAGGTGCTTGGTGATGCGGTGAAGTGAAGGGGCTGGCATGGTCAATGCTCCGTCGGCTGGGGCGAGAGGATGCTGGAGGTTGCGCCAACGGCCGCGAAATGGCGCTGAGCGGCGGCAATGCGGCTCGTCACCACCTTTCCCATCGCTTCGCCGAAGGCGCGGCGGGAGCGTGGCATTACGAGTTCGGCGGACGGGGCCATCAACGAGGCGATGACGTTGACGAGGGCGTCGACCGTTGCCGCGGTGTCGATGATGGCTCGCTGGCCTTCAGCATTGACGAGGGTGGCCGCATCAACAATCGCAGCGCCGACTGCTGCCTGGATCTGGTCACGGCGCGCGTCGTCGATCATGCCGCGTCTCCGTCAACGCTAGGCCTAGGCATGTCGTCTGCCCGCGAGGCGTGCGCGAGTTGCGCTATCGGGTTCTCGAAGAAATTGAGGCTCTGCGGCGTCGTCCGCGCATAGTGCAGCGCCTCGCTGATCGCCGCGAGAATGTCGTCGAGGCGGTGACCCTGCGACAGCCATCGCGCCACGATCGCCTCGTTCTTCCCCTGTTCGTGCCTGCTCTGGTTGCGGATTCCAGCCGTTTGGCAGATCTCAGCTGCCAAGTTTGCCAACGCCCGCCTCGCATGCGCGCCCGCGCGCGCGTCGTCCGCGTCAGCGTCGTCTATCTGTTCAGTTCCGTTATGTTTAGTTCTGTCTCTGTTATTAGGCATTACGGCCGTTACGGTCTGCGTTACGCGCGTAACGTTCGCAACGTTACGAACCGCGTCACGGTCTTGCTTGCTAATCGCGCCGCTCCAGTCCGGATCGTGCTCGCGCAGCAGTTCTGACAGGACCGCCTTGCTAGCCTTGGCCGGCGGCTTGATCCCGAGTTCACGCAGGCGCGCAGACATTCGCTGCTGCTCCTCACGCCATCTCGCCTGACGCTCAGCCGCTGCAGATCGCTCGGTTTCGGAAGCATTTCGGCTTGCCCAAGCTGTCAGCGCTAAGTCGGCGACGAAAGGATGATAGTACCGATCATCGCTGCAAAGCACGAAGCCGCGAAGCGCCCCGCGCCTGTGCTTCTTCCACGTTTTCAGATCGCGACCGAGCCCGATCAGGCGCATCAGCACCGCATCGTTGTTCGGCAGACTAGCCGCGGGGATTTGGTGCCAAGCCGCCGAGCACAGCAGCACATTGTACCAGCAAGCCTCTGGTTCTTCCTCAGCGGCCATGTCGCTGTCGCGCAGCTTAGCGACGTGGAGCGGCATGTATGGGAAGCTCTGGACGTTGCAGTCCGGCGTCGTCAGCGGCGCGGGCAGATCAGCGCTCATGCTCGGGCACCTGTGGATCTCGAAGAATGGTTCAGCGGCGCCAGATTGTGACGATCGAGAAGGATGCGAAGCCAGCGCTCCTGGCGATCGCTGAGCGGCTTGGTGTCAAAGGCGATCTGGCCGCAGAAGCTGCCCTCCTTCGCAGTGAGGTCGGCATAGATGATCAGGTCGAGCGCGGCCGATCGAACGGCAGCCGGGTCGTGATCCATCAGGAGCGCTCCTCTACGAGCAGGCCCTGCGCGGCGGCGATCGCGTCCGCGTGCGCCCTTGCCTCCCCGATCGTGTCGAATTCAGCGCAGTCCGAGGCGCGAGGCGCGATGACGTCGAACCTGCAGCCGAAGGCCTCTGGCTGGATCAGCACGCTGGTCACGCGCATGGTGCGCGGCGCCGGCCTGCTGGGCGGGTCGTGGCGGAGGCGTGCGGTCATGGGCGCGGCTCGCTTGTCGAACCCGCCTTGCGGCTCTCGAGCCAGGCGCGAACGTCAGCCGGATCGTAGAGGATCCGCTTGCCGATCTTGCAAAATCGCGGCCCACCGATGCCGGTGTATCTCCAATTCGCGAGCGTCTGTTCCGACAAGCCACCGAGCGTAGCCGCCAGCGCGCTTGGCGTTAGCAACGCCTCCAAGGACGGCTGTGGTGCTGGTGCCCTTCCCATAGTCCGGCTCAGGCCGCCGGCGACGCGAACGCGCGGTCCAGCTCGCTCTTTCTGAAATAGAGGCGGCGACCTTTCCGAACCACCGGCACCCGTCCCTTATCCGCCAGAGTGTAGATCTCCCGAACGGAAAGCCCGGTGTAGCGGGCGGCATCCTTAGCGCCGCTGATCATGTCATCCGCCAGGGTCATGCTAGCGCTCCTATGTAGTACGCTTCATACTTCTTCTCCCTAGACTCGGTTGTGACCGTGTGCAAGCGGGTATGAAGTCCGCAACATACGAGTCTGAAGCTTGCCCTTTCCGCTGATCCTTTCCCAGGTGGTCGATCTTTTCGCAGGCCTACTTTCGGTGCCGGCAGAGAAGCGAGGGACATTACTTGGGCGCTTTCAGCACCTTAGCCGCCTTGGCTTCCCGTCTGATGTGAACACGGGAAGAGGAAAGCGAGCCGAGTACGGGGCCTTCCAAGTCGTCGAGCTACTGCTCGCTTTTGAACTGATGCAGTTGGGGATCCCGTCTGAAAGGGCAGCCGAGTTGGTGCGAGGAGCACAGTTCATCGGCTTCCCTATGATTCGGGGAACAAGAGACGTTGATGATCCAGTAATGGCTATCGTCAGGCCGGATATACTGTCCCGTTCCTTCGGATCGGGATCGCACTTAACTCGATCAATCAGCTTCAGCGTCCGAAGCGCCGCATTCGCGTTGTTCAAAGATCTCAATGAAGAGGCAATACGGTTTGCATTCATCAACGTGACACGCTTGTTGGTCGACGCGGGCACGTTTTTCGATCGAAGCGGCGTGATGAGCGCGGAGGAGTTTCATGACGCTCTGATTGAGGCCGGCATGGCTCGTTCGGCGGTCTCCCACGATAGCGAACAGGATCTCTTAGAGGCGATCTGGCCCGGCGAAGACTGACTCCAGCGGCATCAAGCCCCGCCCGTATCAAACGAGCGGGGACCATCTCTCAAGCCGCGGCGCGCACCCTTTCTATCGTGGCATCGAATCGATCGGACAGATCGCTCAACGTATCAGCGATGCAGCCCAGCGCCGTCGCGACGTCCGGTGGCGCGTCGTTGTGGCTGGCAACGAGCTTGGCGATCGTCGCCAAGCCACTGAAGCGATAGCCGAGAGCGTCGAGCTCATCCTGGTCAGCGGCGCTCAGCATTGGCCGCCCTCCCAATTCAGCGGCGCGGGCACGATCGCGCCGCCCACCAGCTCCTGGTTGAAGTGCAGTTCGTCGTCGTCGTGCTCGCGGAAGGCGAGGTCACCGTCCATTGCCCAAGGTTGGTAAATTCGCTCGGGCCAGGTGAGCCGTTCCTCATCGGAGTTGTCGGCTTCGCGATCATGTCCGTCTTCGGCGTCCTCGTAGAACTGCCCTTCGACCATCGACATCGATAGCGGCGCGTATTCCGGCCAGGACTGGTCACCTTCCCCGGTGCCGTCCGGTTCGGCTGTGCCGTCATCCTCGAGATCAAGGTCGCCTTCGAGACGATCAAGGTGCGTCAGAAGCATATCGAGGTCGCGGTCCAGGCGCTCAATCTGGTCGATGAGGATCTGGACTGCTGCGCCAATCTCTTTGGGGTCGCCGCGCGCGAGCAGCAATGCGGGGAGCAGCAACGGCGCCGGGTGGCGCATCGTCATCATGTTCATGGTTTCGTTCTCACTGGATCGGCTTTCTACGGCCGTTCCGGGTGACGGACCCGGAGCCGGGGGGTAGAAACCTGCCAGTGAGACAGGCCGGCAGCTTTTACGCTTTCGCGCTGGACATGGCGTACCGCCCCCGGCCATAAGGCCTGAGTCGGAGCCATGCCGCCAAGCATGCTCGCAAGGGGAGCCTCGCCAAAGGTTCCCACTCAGCATCGCTCCCCCGCCAAGGGGATCGACGCCTATCACTGGTCCGGGTTTCTACGCCCACGGATCAAGATGCACCGAACACGAAATCAGCGCAAGCGCCCTCCGCCAAGAGGGTGGCTTCCGCGCGTGCGCAGATCGCACTTCCACCGCCGCCACCACCATGCCATCCTCGGCACAGGCGGAGGCGACCCGGCAATTGATAGGAGTGGCTGAGATGACGCACGTACTTAGCGCGCGCGAGCGGAAGCTCCTTCAGCACTTGGAGCTTGATGATGAGGTTTACCAGATCCGGGGCAAGCTCCCTGTTGGTACGGGCGAAATAACTCTCGATCGACTGACCAAGTTGGGGCTACTTGAAACCGGGCCCGGCCGCTTCGGTGAAATCGGCTGGCGACTGACAGAAGATGGCTGGCGGTGCATGTACGGCAAGCCGAAGAGCGAGTTAGGGGCGGAGGGTGCGCCTCATCATCCCCTGAAGGTTTGGAGCTGGCCGCCCACGTTGACCGCGCCGCGGGTGCCGGCTCGCTCCGGTCCTCGGCTAAAGACGGTCACTCCGCGTCTGTCCGAGTTGGCGCCTCGCCTGTCGCCACTTCGCAAGCGCTGACTGCTTGTCAGGCCGTGCCCTCCGCCAGGAGGGTGGCTGTCCCACGTGCCGGCGGCGGCATCGGCGTAGGTGCACGAGGGCTAGTCGCCCTGCCCTAAAGGATCATCGCCCCGCCGCCCGAGACTGGCGCGTCGGGACCGTGCACGCTCCAATGAACAATGGCCCGAACAGCGATCGAACTGCACCGTCATATCACCCGCGCGATCGAGAATGGTCGTGGGGTCCGGCTTGAGCGTCACGATCTCGACTTCCTAGTCGCATCAGGAGCGATCGAGCATCTCTCGAGGTATGTCGACGAGCGACTCCGCGAAACCGCAGCTGCGCGGGCAGCGGAACGTGTCGCCCTTGCTCAGACGCCCGCATTAATCGACGAGGTGGAAACTTCTCGCCAGAGAGCTCGTCGAGTCGTCTCGCGAGATGCTTCCGATCCGCAGGTGTTAGCGCGGCGAGCGCAACGCGTCTTCGGCACGCGGCAGGAAAAGTAAGCGGTCTTGAACTCCGGCCGTGCCAAGCATCCCGGAGGCTCGAAGTCATTCGGCGGCTGATACTGATGCGCTTGGCGTAGACCGCAAGTAGTCCTCCGCCGAGGGCACGCTTTCGCGCGTCTGACGCGTGTGCCATGAACGACAGGATTACCGAGCATGACGACACGCTGGCGCCGGCGAAACGCTGGTTTCAGGCGGTCGCACTTGGTGCGGCGGTGATGGCGTTCTGCCTTCAGCCCCTCTTACCGCTGGTCGATGGCCGCGAATTCTTTTCGAACGCTGTCCTGCTGGCGGCAGGGCTAACCCGCGCTGCGACTTGGATGGGCAACGAGCAAGCGTGGCGCGATCCTCTGGGCGCTTACAACGGGAATCACGATCTCGTGGGCCACTTACGGCATGTTCACGACGTTCAACGAGCCCGCGAAGCTGCGCGGATCAATGATGTCCGCTGCCTCGCCATTCAGCGCGACATGCTGAGCGCACACCCCCGCATTGCCGCCGGCCCGGACAAGTTCCAGGCGCTGGGCTGCCGGCCGCAGGGCACCGACACGCGCATCTTCGTGCCGCCAACCGATCGGGAGCGCGCCGCGGGCAAGGCGCTGCCGCAAGGTGGCTATCCACCGCCGCGGTGATACGAGCGCCGGATGACCGCTCTCGATCGCATCGAACGCCTGCCGGACTGGCCAGCGCGTATGACCGCGCCCGTCGCTGCCGCGTATATGGGCATTGGCCACGCTACCTTCCTTGTCCGGTTCAAGCACATGGGCGTCAAAGAGGAAACGAACATGCTGTGGGCGCGTGCGCAACTCGATCGGTTCATAGCTCATCATTTTGGTCTGCCAACGCTCAACGCGCCGGCGACTCCGTCATTTCAAGACGAATACGCGATCTGGAAGGCCGGACGGGCGGCTAAGAACAAGAGCTGACGCTTAGTGCGCCACGACGAGGCTCACTGATTGATCGCGAGCGCGCATCGGGCAAGGTGCCGCAGTTGAATGGTCATCCGCCGCCCGGATGATTATCGCGGCTAGTCATCTACGTGAGGCGATGCTCAAGTGCAGGCATGACCGACCAAGCGTAGCCGGCAAGCCTCTAGCAAAGAGCCGCTATATGCCGAGCGATAAATTAACCAGACGCTTCGTATCACCGCTTGACCTTGACCTTACAGGGTTGCGCGTCAATGAACTCAAGGGTGGCTAATCGCGGGGATTCGACCGCAGTGGTGAAGCGATGAGCAGAGCGGACCTTGTGATCCAGCTGGCAGAGGCCGGCGCACAGAACGACCATGCCAAGCTGGAGCGGACGGTGGCCGCGCTGGTTGCGGAAGCGCGCGCCAAGCAGCATCATACGCTTGCCGACCGACTCTCCAAGGCGCTCGGCGCCGTAGCGCCGCCGTCGCGCCAGGCCCCTCGAGCGGTCGGAGGTACGTTCCTGCCCGACAAAGTCCGCGATCTGGTAATCGAGCGCCCCGCCCGGCGGAGCATCGACGATCTCGTGTTGCCGCCCGAGGTCGAGGCGCAGGTGCGCGATTTGATTGAGGAGCAGCACGAGGCCGATCGCCTGCGTGCGAACTCGCTTGATCCGCGCCACCGCGTCATGCTGGCGGGCCCCCCGGGGAATGGCAAGACCACGCTGGCTGAGGCGATCGCTTTCGCGCTCGCAGTCCCGTTCCTGACGATCCGATATGATGCGGTGATCGACAGCTATCTCGGCGAGACGTCGGCGCGTCTCAAGCGGGTGTTCGAGTTCGCCCGCTCCACGCCCTGCGTTCTGTTTCTCGACGAGTTCGATGCGTTAGGCAAGGAGCGCGGCGACATTCACGAGACCGGCGAAATCAAGCGTGTCGTGTCCTCTCTTCTTCTCCAGATGGACGATCTGCCTTCTTATACGGTGATCGTCTGCGCCTCAAACCACCCCGAACTGCTTGATCGCGCCGTATGGCGTCGGTTCCAGCTGCGCCTTGAGTTGCCCATGCCGACGCGCGCCGACTTCCGGCGCTGGCTCAATCACGTCGGCGCCGACCGCAAGTCGCTCGGCATGGATCCCGCTGCGCTTGCACGCGATCTGGAAGGTGGAAGTTTCGCCGAGGCGGAGGAGTTCCTGCTGGACGTGAAGCGCAAGATCGTCCTGTCTAAGGGGCAGCCGAAAGCGATCGTCGTGCAGCAGATGAAGACTTGGAAGAAGAGATTCGGTCCAAAGACCGGAGTGGCGGAGGGGGATGGCGACCGAGATACTTCCGCTAAGTCGGAATAAGGGCAAGAAGCTAGATCGCATTCCTGGAACCCCGGACCGCCGTCGTCGTCGCGTCGTGCCGGTGGAGACGCAGGTGCGTCGCATCGGGCCAGCCATCGACCGCAGCCTGTCCAACATCCTTGATCGCGATGACATACGGCTTGCGGACGATCCTTCGGCCTTGGCGCCCGAGCGCGCGCTCGTGCTGAAGGTGATCGGGTCCCCAGCCGTGTTCGTCAACGCTGCCGCAAAGATCGGCCTGGAATGGCTGGCCGAGGATGTCACCACGCTACGTGGCGTCCGATCGTACTTCGAGCCGTTGGTAGACGAAGGCGACGACGAAGACGGCGAGGACGAGGATGCAGTCGGAGGCGCCGTCGGTGAGCTGAGCGAGTACGACTTCGACTTCCTGCTTGGCGAGGACGCCGTCCCAGACGACGAGACGGGCGGGGCGCTCTATCTCGGCATGCCGACCAAGGCGACCTTCGAAGCGCTTCGAGATCTCTGGGAAACGTACAAGGCGAACAAGCGGGCGCCGGACGGTCTGGGCGACTGGTGGAAGCTGTTCGGCCTGCTGCACGAACTCAGAGCATGGGGTCCGGAGGACCGGATCGGCGATGCGACGCTGCGCCGGCTGAGCGACGAGCGGGCGCGTCAGCAGAGCGACGACCTGCGGCTGGAATTCGATCTCTGGTACCGCGGCAATGCCACTGATCGTGATCGAGCGGTGATCGAGTTCCACGCTGCAGTGGAGGAGGTCGGGGGCGAGATCCTCGACGAACTGCGTCTCGACGATATCCGCTATCATGCAGCGCTGGTCCATCTGCCGGGTGCGGCTGTGGATTCAATCGTTGCTCGATCGGGGCCGCTCGCACTGGACGACGATATCATGTCGATCCGGCCGCAGAGCGGCTTCCGCTTCAGCATAGACGAACTCGTGTCCGGCGAGACGGAGGATGCTGGCGATGACGACGGTCCTCCTGGGCGAGCGGAGATCGGCGCACTGATCGATGGGTGGCCGGTCGAGAACCACGTGAAGCTGCGCAACAGGCTTGACGTGATCGAGCTCGACGTCGCGGACTCGATGGCGCCGGTAAACCGGCGCTTCCACGGGAGCGCCATGGCGTCGCTGATCCTGCGCGGCGACCTTCACGAGGAGAATGCACCGCTCGATCGCAGGCTGAAGGTGGTACCGGTGCTGATGCCCGACGGCCCGTACGAGACCCCGCCGAAGGACAAGTTGGCACTTGGGGTGATCCATCGCGCCGTGAAGGAACTGAAAGAGGGCACGGGCGGTCAGGATCCGAGTGGCCCCGACGTCGTCATCATCAATCACTCGATCTGCGACGAAGCCGCCGGTTTCGCCGGAACCATGAGCCCGTGGGCGCGGCTGCTGGACTATCTAGCCTGGAAGTATCGGGTTCTTTTCGTCGTCAGCGCGGGCAACATTCCCGAGCCGTTCGAGGTGCCGGGTTATCCGACGGGTGCCGCAATGCGGGCGGCGACGTCAGAGCATCGTCGGACCGAGCTGCTGCGCGCCATCGAGGCGGCGAAGTCGCAGAGGACAATCTTCGCGCCGGCTGAGTCCGTAAATGCGTTAACCGTGGCCGCCGCTCACTGCGACGGGTCGATCCTCACGCTGCCTGGCAGCGTCGCAGATCCCTATGGCGATCGCGCGGTGCCTATCCTCGGCTCCGGTCTGGGGCACGGCTTCAACCGCTCCGTGAAGCCGGACGTCATGCTTCCCGGCGGCCGCCAGATCGCACTAGCGACCGAGGGCTCGATGCTGCGCGTCCATGGCCGCGAGCATGCTGACCGGTATGGCCAGCTAGTCGCAACCCCCGATCCCGCAACGGGTCACCTCGACTTTACGCGGATGTCGTCCGGCACCAGCAACGCGGCGGCGCTTGCGACCCGCATGGGAATGATGATCGGCGATGTTTTGGATGACTCGCCGATCAATGCTGGGGTGCCGTGGTATCGACGCGATACAGCGCCGTGCGTCTTGAAGGCGCTCATTGCACACGGCGCGAGCTGGGGCGATCTCGGGCAAGAGATGACCGACATCCACATTCCGGCCGGCAGCGTGCCGCGTCGGAAGGAAGCGGTGTCGCGCGCGATGGGCTATGGTCCGGTCGACGGCCGTCTCGTCGAAGGCGGCGGGCATCGCGTCACGCTGCTCGCCGAGGACAGAATTCTTAAGGAAAAGCGGCACGAATGGCTTATTCCGCTTCCCGATGATCTGCGATCCAGTACCGAATTCCGCAAGATCGTCGTGACGCTGGCTTGGCTGACCCCCGTGTTACCTAACAGCTCACAGTATCGGGCCATCGGGCTAAACATGGTCGGGTCGAGCGGCAAAACTAATATCTGGGAAGGCGTGAAGCGACATGGCGCCCAGCCCGCGGTCGGTTTCGCCAAACGCGGAACGCTGATCCACGCCGTCTACGAGGGCAACAAAAAGGCCATTCCCTTCGGGCCTGAAGGAGACTTCGTGATCAACGTGCAGGCGACAGGCAAGGCCGCGGGACTGTCGAGGATCGAGGTGCCCTATGCGCTGGTCGTCTCGATCGAAGTGGCCGATTCGATCAACGCCGACATAGCTGCGTCGATCCGGGGACGTTTGGCGCAGCGGGCAAGGGCAGGACGATGATCGAGTTCGACGAACAGCTGAGCCTTGCCTATCGAAGCGACGCCGAACTCGCCGACTATCTTGAGGCGATCGGCGACGAGGAAGGAGCGCGAGAGCTGCGTGCGGCCGGCGCCCGCGGGCAGGGTCTCGCGCGGCTCCTAGGCAAGGTCTATACTCATTCGGCTCACGTCGTGGGTTACATTCCGGAGGGACGGCCGACAGGGGAGCTAGTCCCGATCAAGTCGGCCTTTGAGGCCGAACCGGACCACTCGCTCGTCGGTTCGCAGATCAAGGTGACGCTGGACGCGTTTCAGGTCGCCCAATACCCGGGCTTCGGACAGCATACGGTGCTGTTCGACTTTCAGGGTCGAGATCAGGCTGGCGACGAGGCGCAGGATCTCCAGTTCGCGACCGTGCTCACCATCAACGACAACGATCGAGCTGCCGTGAATGGCGTGCCGATCTTCACGGGGCTCACGGTCCCGCGAGACGGTCTCTCCTTCAAGGCCCGGACGATCCTGATCGCCAACAAGGGCGATCAGACGATCATTGACGTGCTGCAGAGCTCCGCGTTCAAGGATGGGCTTAAGCTCATGGGCCAGGTGCAGCCTGCGCTCCCGCAGCTGGTGAGCCTTGCCGGCGGTATCGCGCAGAATTTGCTCAGGCGCGAATGGAACGAGCAGGTACAGCTGTTCGATCTCGGGCTGGATTTCGGCGCAGGGCAGACCTCGGCCCGTCTTCGTCGCGGGTCTTATGTCGTCGTGCAGGTGCCAGGAGCAAGCATGTGGCGCTGGGGCTCATGGCGCTTCGATCCGCATACAATGAGCGTCGTCGATAGCGACGGTAAGGCAGCCCCGTACAACGTGATCGTATTTGGCATCACGGAGAGCGCTTCAGGCGAAGCCCGATCAGCGATGCGGGCGGAGGGGCAAACTGCACTGGATGCATCAAGGCACGCTTGAACTCATGTTTGGCCGTAGAAGCAGGGGTGTGTGCCTCCGCTCGAGATCTTTGCGGCCATCCTCACCGCGCCGCTAGATTGATCGGCACAACATTGCTGGCCGCTGCCGGCTCAAGCAGTTGCGCCACATGGCGCCCCCACGCCTCGAGCGCCGCCCTCTTCTCGTCCCGCCAGTCATGCCGCTGATACACACCCGCCACGCCCGACTTCGCACCGCTGACGTGATTGAGCACCGCCTCAGTCACCTCAAAGCGCACACCGAGCCTTTGCAGCCCAGTCGCCAACGTTCGCCGCAGATCGTGCACGCGCCACGCTGCGAACGGCGGGGGATCGCCCCCTGCCCCGGCCTCCTCTTTGAGGACGTCATCGATCGCCCTCTCAAGCCGAGCCTTAGCCTTCGAATAGCCCGACACCGACGTCTTCCCGTTCGTCGTGAAAACCAAGCCCTTACGCGGCCACTTCACCTTGCCAGCCGCGCGGGTCACACCCGGCATGCTGTCGAGGATCTCGACGACCGCATCGGTGAGATGGACTAAGTGCGCGACGTCGTTCTTCGCCCGCGCGGCGGGCAGCGTCCACAGAGCGGCATCTCGCTGCAGCTCGCTCCATTCCAGCCCAGCCACCTCTTCGCGCCGCTGGCCGGTGAGTAGCAGGATCTGGAAGTATGGTCCGAACGGATATCCCAACGTGCCAGCCGCCTTCCATATCGTCACCAGCTCGTCGTCGGTCAGAACGCGATCGCGGGATGCAGGCGCGCGCGGCGGCTCATAGCCCTCCATCGGCGAGCGTTCGATATCGCCGCGCGACACCGCCACCCGGAACAGACGCCGCAGTACAGTGAAGGTGTTGCGCCGCGTGCCGGCATTCGTCGCCGGCAACCGATCGAACAGCGCCGATATGTCCGCCTTCTTGATCTTGGGCAGCGGTGTGCTGCCGAGCGCTGGGATCGCATGGAGCCGGAGTGAGCGTTCGGCCAAGCCGTAGGATCGAGCCCACTCCGTTTTCGCGTATCCGGCGAGGAAGCGATCGCGCGCATATGCGTCAAACGCGAGATCGACAGCCTGGCGTCGGCGCTCCTTCTTGTCCGCGGAGGGATCACCCCCCTGCCCCACCAAACGCGCCAGCCGCTCGGCTTCCGCGCGCGCCCGGTCGGCAGTCCAAACGCCATGCTTCCCGATCGTGAACCGCGACGTCTTCGATCCACGGCCGCCGAGCCGATACTGGAACACGTAGATGCGAGAACCGCTCGGCGTGACCTTCACGCCGAAGCCTTTGATCGACCGGTCCCCGGCATCCCAGACGAACACGTCGGACTTACCCGGCTGGATGCTCTCGACTGCTGTTTTCGTGATCCGCGCGCTTGCCATAGCAATCACGCTAGCAAGCACCCAGCAATCACGGCAATGGGAAACAACAGGAACAATAAGGAAACAATGGGAAGGAAAGTGGCGGTTTTCCTCCGTGAACCGTTAACCCGCCTCGGCGCACCCTTTCGCTTCTAAGCTTGGGGCCGCAGGTTCGATTCCTGCCGGGCGCGCCATGTCCCGCGTGTGGCCGCTGGCCACATGATCGCGCCGTGTTTGCTCGAGGGTACAGTTCAACAGGTGCCCGGGACAGGATCCGCTGAAAGTTGAGCAGCGCCGTTTGCCTCCAGATACGAAAGCCAGGAAAATATTTCGCAGATCAGATCGCTGGTCACGCTAAGGTCTCGGCCCAGCTGAGCTATTCTGATCTTTAGGGTTATTTACGTAGTGCATCGATGGAGGGTGCGCGCCTAGATGGCGCCGCCGCCTCGGCAAAGGAGGGCAGCCAGCCGAGGCGGCAACCTGCACCGTCAATAGACGGTCAGGATCGGGAGCAATCGGATGGTGCCGGATTGGCGAACAGACGATGGTCACGGCCCGCGCCGAACGTAGCGTACGGCGCGCTCTGTTCAGCGCAGGTCGCGCACCGGCGCATCGCCGGGGCATCGCGCCAGATAGCGGCGCGCCAACTCCAGATGAGCGGTACGCGCCTCCGTACTGCGCGCCCGGCGTACCATCGCCAATTCGGCGCGCGCACGGAAGATGGCATATTCGACGTCGCTTGGCATCGGATCCTCTGAACTGAACCGATTCTGATCTTAAAGCCGCCCCCCGAAAAGGAATTACGTAGAGTCCCGATCGACGCTCAGCGACCCCGGTGAGACTTGGTCGCCAGCACCGAACGCGCCGGCCGCAGCGCTTCGAACAGACCGAAGATCATCTCCGGCGGCGCGATCTGGGTACCATCAGTCGATAGAGTCGCGGAGCCGGCAGCCACGCCGAACCGCGCAGCCTCCGCCACCGGGCATCCCTGCGACAGCGCCCATGTCACCGCGGCGACCATCGCGTCGCCGGCACCCACCGCGCTGCGCACCTCCACTGCCGGTGCGGCGATACGCTCGGCACCGCCCTCCGTCGCTAACAAGGCGCCGCGGGGGCCGAGCGACACGAGCACCGCATCGGCAAAGCCCGCCTCCACCAGTCCCACCGCCGCCGCGGCCTCTTCTTCCTCGCCGATCAGCTTGCGACCAACCAGCAGTTCCAGTTCGCGCAGATTGGGCTTGATCATATAGGCCCGTCGCGTGCCGCTGGTACGCAGATGCTCCCCCGGCAGGTCCAGGATCAGCCGCGCCGCCACCTTGTCGCACCAGTCGCTCAGCTGCTGGATCAGTTCGGGACCCACCCCGGGTGGCGGGCTGCCGCTGATCACCACAAACTCGGGCGGTGGGCGCACGGCCATGACCCGGTCGACACAGCTCTGCTGTTCTGTCGCGCTCAGCACCGGGCCGGGCATCACGAAGCGATATTCCGCGCCGCTGCGCGCCTCGGTGACGGTCAGGTTTGCGCGAGTGTCGCCCGCGATCGGGATGAACGCGAAAGGGGTCCCGGTGCGCAGCAGCAGATCCTCGAACCGCGCGCGAAACGGACCCCCTGCGGTCACCACCGCCAGCACGTTGCCGCCCAGCGCGTGGATCAGATTGGCGACATTGATCCCGCCACCGCCGGCATAATAAGCGGGTTCGGCACAACGCAGCTTGTCGGTCGGCCGCACCTCGGGCGTGGACGTGCTGACATCAAGCGCGGGGTTGAGCGTGAGCGTGACGACCTTCGCCATCATCGACCGGCAAAGGTCTCTTCCGCCTTTGCGACATGCCGAAGCGTCTTCACGAACGAATCCGGGTTCAGCGAAATCGAATCGATCTTCTCGCTGACTAGGAAGGCGGCGAATTCGGGATGGTCGCTCGGCGCCTGTCCGCAAATACCGACCTTTCGGCCGGCGACGTGCGCGCGCCGGATGAAGTCGCCGATCGTGCGCAGCACCGCGGGATCGCGCTCATCGAACAGCTCCGACAACAGATCCGAATCGCGATCGGCACCCAACATCAGTTGCGTCAGGTCGTTGCTGCCGATCGAGAACCCGTCGAAACGCTGGCTGAATTCCTCCGCCAGCACGACGTTCGATGGCACCTCGCACATCATGTAGATCTGCAGCCCGCGCTCGGATCGCTCCAGCCCATGGCGCGACATTTCCGCCAGCACCGCCTCTGCCTCCGCGATCGTGCGGCAGAACGGCACCATGACGATGATGTTGGTCATCCCCATCACCTCACGCGCCCGGCGCAGCGCGCGGCATTCCAGCGCAAAGCCGTCGCGGTAGCGCGGATGGGCGTAGCGCGAGGCGCCGCGGAAACCGAGCATCGGGTTGGCCTCGACCGGTTCGAACGCCGCGCCGCCCAGCAGGTGGCGATATTCATTGGTCTTGAAATCGCTAAGCCGCACGATCACCGGGCGGGGCATCTGTCCCGCTGCAATCTTGGCTATCCCGCTCGCCAGCGTCTCGACGAAGAAGTCGGCGCCGCTGACATGGCCCGCGATCAACTGATCGATCGCACGCCGCTCCTCGGGATCGCTTACCTGCTCGGGATGCACCAGGGCCATCGGGTGCACCTTGATCAGCGTGGAAACGATGAACTCCATTCGCGCCAGGCCCACGCCCTTGATCGGCAACCGCCACCAGCGGAACGCCTGCGCCGGATCGCCTGAGTTGATCATCAACTCAGTGCGCACAGGGGGCAAGTCGGCGACGGCAATCTCATCGGTGGTGAACGCCAGCGCCCCGGCATAGACCCTTCCCGTGTCGCCTTCGCCGCACGACAGCGTGATCTCGGCTCCATCCTCGATCACCGCAGTGGCATTGCCTGTACCCACCACGGCAGGAACGCCCAGTTCGCGGCTGACGATGGCGGCATGGCTCGTAGTGCCACCGTGATTGGTGATGATGCCGGCCGCTCGCCGCATGATCGGCACCCAGTCGGGATCGGTGTTCTCCGCGATCAGTATCGACCCGTCCCTGAAAGCGCCAATGTCTGTGGGCGAGCGGATGATGCAGGCCTGGCCCGAACAGATCATGTCGCCGACGGCCGCGCCAGTGGTCAGCACCGGGCCGCGCTCCTGCAGGTGCCATGTCCGCATGACCTGACCATGCCGCGCCGACTGCACCGTTTCCGGGCGCGCCTGCACGATAAACAGCTCCTCAGTCTCGCCGTCCTTCGCCCATTCGATGTCCATTGGGCGGCCGTAATGCTCCTCGATCAGCACGGCCCAGCGGGTCAGCTGAAGTACCTCGGCATCCGACAGCACGAAACGGGCGCGTTCGAAGTGCGAGGTTTCCACCGTCTTGGTGCGCGCGCTGCCTCCCTGGTGGAAGATCATCTTCTGCGCCTTGGCGCCCAGCTTGCGCTCGACGATGGGCACCAGATGGGCATCATTGGCCAGCGGCTTGAACACCGTGAAGATGTCGGGGTCGACGCTGCCCTGCACCACCGTTTCGCCCAGTCCCCAGGCCGCGCTGACCACCGCCACCTTGGGGAAGCCGGTTTCGGGATCTAGCGTGAACATCACGCCCGATCCGGCAAGGTCGGACCGCACCATCAACTGGACACCGATCGACAAAGCGATCGACTGGTGATCGAACCCCTTCGCCTCGCGATAACTGATCGCGCGATTGGTGAACAAAGAGGCGTAGCACCGACGGCACGCATCCAGCAGCCCGCGCTCGCCGCGCACGTTCAGGAATGTCTCCTGCTGCCCGGCGAAGCTCGCGTCGGGCAAGTCCTCTGCGGTGGCGCTTGACCGGACGGCGACCGACGGACGGTCGATGCCATGGCGGCGGCCAAGGTCGCGATAAGCGGTCACGATCCCCTCGGCGAGATCCGCTGGCAGCTCGGCCTCAAGGAACTGGAGACGGATCGCCTCCCCCGTCTCCACCAGCGTTGCACGGCCTGCGCGCATCGCCGCGATCGATTCCGCGATCTGGTCACCGATACGGGCAGCCGACAGCACGTGGCGATAGGCGTTAGCGGTGGTGGCGAAACCCTCAGGCACCCGGATGCCACGCCCCTTCAGCGCGTGCAGCATCTCGCCCAGCGAGGCATTCTTGCCGCCGACCAACGGCACGTCGCCGGCGCGCAATTCATCCAGTGAGACGATCAGGCTGGCCTGGCGGCCATCCTGGTCACGGGCTCCGCCCTCGATCATGTCGGTCATGGTCGTACGCTGCCTGACACCGCCGGCGTCCAACATCCGCAATTGTACGTGGCAGATCAGCGCATTTGCGCGAGCAAGTCTGCAACCTTCATCGCGACTACCGTGGCATAGGTATCCGCCACGCCATGCGGCAGGATCAGCCAGCCATCATGGACGATTGCCCCGCAGCTATAGATGACGTTGGGAACATAGCCGTCCCGATTGTCGTCCATCGGCACCAGGATCGGCCGCTCGGTTCGCGCCAGCAGCTTGCTGGGATCATCCTTGTCGAGCAGGCACGCGCCCAGGCTGTAGCTGCGAATCGTACCGACGCCGTGAGTGATGAGCAGCCACCCTTGGTCGAGCTCAATAGGCGGGCCGCACACGCCGATCTGGATGAACTCCCATGGCCAGCGCGGCTTGATGATCACTTGCCCGCTGTTCCAGCGGTACAGATCGTTGGACATGAGCAGCCAGATATTCTCATGATCCTGCCGTCCCAACATCGCGTAATAGCCGCCCACTCGCCGGGGAAACAGCGCCATGCCCTTGGTGCGGGCGTAGCGCCCTTCCAGCGGGACGAGATCGAAGGTGCGGAAATCGGTGGTGCGGAGCAATTCCTGCCGGATCGCGTCCTGCCCCACGCCCGTATAGGTTCCATAATAGGTCACGCTGCCGTCGTCTTCGACGAACCGCGTCAGGCGCAGGTCCTCCAACCCGCGGCGGTGCCCGGGCGCCACGGGAAACAGCACGAACCGCGACAGATCGGGGTCCGGCCCGCATTCAAAACGGATGGCGGGATCATCCTTGGACCCGCCGGGAATGCGGCTCGCATGGGCAGACACCAGCTGCGGCGCCGGGGAATAAAAGGATACCTTCCCGCCCGGTCCGACGATGCCGACCCGGAATACGATCGACGATACATGGCCCTCTCCGACGGCGCGGAGTGTCAGCAGCACGCGGATCGAGCCCGCTGGCAGATCAGTCTGATCGGGGTGGGTGGTGATGCTGGGGTTGAACAGCGCGGCCGCCTCGACGGCATATTCCTCGAGCAGGTAGCCGCCGATCAGCTCGACCTGCTCCTCGCTAAGCTCCGGCGCGGCGCCTGATGGCGAGATGGCTGCGTAGAAGCGGCGCGACAGCAACATGTCGACGTGGCTGTGCCGCTTGCTCAGTTGTCCCTTCAGTGTCTCCAACTCACGCGTGACCAATGCGGGATCGAGCGCGCTCACCCGCTTCACCACCATCATTGTCCGCTGTTGCGGCAGATCGTGGGTCGGGAAGGGGTTGTCCGCGGGTGTGAACGGCCGCAGCACGACGTGCGATGGGTTCGGGCGGAATACCACCTCTGACATGATCCGTCCCCTTCATCGCTCGTCCGGATCGGTGCGCCCTGCCCCTTCCAGCCCGAGATGGTTGAAGAACGTCAGGGCGTCTTGCGACTGACCACCAGCGCGGTCCCGTTCGGATCCACGGTCACCAGGTGATAATTGCCGTCGGTGCATTGCGCGCGCCACTGCGGCCGATTGGGATCGGTGCCGATCAACTCAGCGCTGGTGACCCCCTGGCATGGCAGCCCAGCATCCTGGATCGCGCGGAACAGCACGATGCGCAAATCGCCCTGCGGAAGCGCCAGCACTTCCTTCGCGTAATTGCCGACGTTGATCTGTTCCGCCTCCTCAGTGACGGTGGTTCCCTGGCAGGCGGGTACTACCAGCAGCAGCAGGGGAGCGAGGAACAAGCTTGGCTTCATCGGTCGGTCTTCCTTTGCCAGTTGAATGATCCGGAATGGTGATCAGTGATCGTCACCCTTCCAGTTCACTTCAGATCGCCTGCTTCTTCAACCCATCGCGTCCGCGCCGGTTGCCTCTCCCCGGCTCAGGGGATCAGCGCCATCCGTCCTTCAATCTTGCCCTGCCGTAATCGGTCCAGCACGTCGTTCACCTGATCCAGCGGCGCGCTGGCCACCGTGGGGCGCACCTTGCCTTCGGTGGCAAAGGCCAACGCCTCCGAAAGATCGCGGCGCGTACCCACGATCGAACCGCGCAGTGTGATCCGCTTCAGCACGACATCGAAAATAGGGGTCGGGAAATCGCCAGGTGGCAGGCCGACGAGCGCGACGGTCCCGTGACGGCGCGTACAGGCGATCGCCTGAGCAAAGGCCGGCGGCGATACGGCGGTGACCAGCACGCCATGAGCGCCGCCGCCGGTCGCCGACATCACTTGCTCGATGGCGTCACCCTGTCTGCAATCCACCACCACATCGGCCCCCAGCGCTCGGGCGAGCGCCAGTTTGTCGGCATCCACATCCAGCGCCACGACGTGGAGGCCCATCGCCTTGGCATATTGCACGGCGACATGACCAAGCCCGCCGATGCCTGAAATGGCGACCCACTCACCTGCCCTCGCCTCAGTTTCCTTCAGCCCCTTGTAGGTCGTCACCCCGGCGCACAGGATCGGGGCGATTGACGCGAAGTCCGGCGACGGCGGCAAATGCCCCACGAACTTCGCGTCCGCCAGGCAGTATTCGGCATAGGTTCCGTTCACGCTATACCCGCTGTTGCGCTGCTGCTCGCACAGCGTTTCCCAGCCAGTCTGGCAATATTCGCAGCGACCGCACGCGTCGTACAGCCATGGCACGCCCACTGCATCGCCTTCCTTCACGTCGGGCACATCGGCGCCCACTGCGGACACATAGCCCACGCCCTCATGCCCTGGGATCAGCGGCATGATTGGTTTGACGGGCCAGTCGCCGCCGATCGCGTGAAGATCGGTATGGCAAACGCCCGTCGCCTCGATCTTGACGACAATCTCTCCGCGCCCTGGCGTTGGCACCGGCCGCTCCTCGATCACCAGCGGTGCGCTGAACTGCCGCGCAACCGCCGCCCTCATCGTCGTGGCCATTCACCATCTCCCAGGTGTTACGAAGCTCGCTCGGACGCGTCGGCCGAAAGGCGCCGGTACCGGACAAATTACGGCCGATGATCACCCGCAAGCGGCCAAACGCTCCCGGCATGCGTCGCGCGCCGGCCGACGCCGGTCACCGCTAAGCGGCCGCCTCGCTGCTCGTTCCCTGATCGTTGGAAACCTTCATCAGCGCCTCTTGCAGCCGCTTTTCCTGGTCGGGCGACAGCGACGAGCGAAGCACATGACCCTGAACCTGCGACAGTTCGCTCAGCACCTTCTCCGCCTGAACCTTGCGCACCAGCACGAAGATGGCCGAGCTATCGGGCTTCAACGTATCGGAAAGTTCGCGGATGAAATTGTCGTTGATGCCATAGTCCATCAGTGAGCCCGACAGGGCACCGGCCCCTGCCCCAACCGCTGCGCCGACAGCCATGCCGGCAACCGGGTTCAGGAACAGCAGGCCTACCAGCGTACCCCATAGCGCGCCCGACAATCCGACCGACGCCGCTCCAGTTCCCACCATGTTGTAGCTCTGCTTCAGCCGCACTTTTCCGTCCGGCTGACGAATGGCGACAACGGCGTCCTCCAGATCGATGAGATACTCGCGCTGCATTCGCTGCAACTGGGCTAATACGCGGTCAGCCTCGTGCGGATCGTCAAAGCCGACGACAATCAGATCAGCCACATGAACTCTCCTAGGTGAACGATGGGGGGCAACGAGCGGCAGAAGCCCGCACAGACTCAGCTTCCTGACGAGATCGGGATGCGGCGTTTCTGCTCGCCCGCTTTCGCGTCTTTCGGCAGGGTGATGACGAGTACGCCCTTATCGACACGAGCGGTCACTGCATTGGCGTCTACGTCCTTCGGCAGGTCGATCTTGCGAACGAAGGAGCCATAGCGGCGCTCACTGAGGATGTAGTCGCCGTCCTTGCGCTCCTCCTCATCCCGCTTCTCTCCCGAGATGGTCAGACGCCCATCGGCAACGCTGATGTCGATCTGGTCCTCGGTCATGCCGGGGATCTCCGCGGAGAGCCGGTATTCCTTGTCCTTCTCGGTCATCTCCAAGGCGGGCAGGCTGACCATGCTCTCGAACCCGCCTAGGCTACCCAGGCGAGAGCTGATCGCGCTACGCGTCGGCGCAGAGAAATTCTCAAACAGCCGGTCGATCTCTGTTCGCAGCCAACCCAGGGGCGCCTCGCCGCTCGATCGGGTCTTCGCCGGCAAATCCGCTTGCGTGCTCATCGTTCCGAACTCCAGGCATCGGGATGCGTCCAAGGCGGTGCGGAACAGGTGATCCGTGCGCCCTAAAAAATCACCTGCCCGTGCACCGGTGGCGATGCAGACGCTGCGCCGGCGGCCGGGGGGAGCCGCTTTCACGCACGGGCAGGTGGGCGGCAATGCAACTAGGTCCCGGAAGCAACGACTTCACGTGCAAGGAGGTGATCCGTATCCTGACGTGCCGCGATGATGCTCCGCCGACTTCAGTCTTAATTGCTGCCGTCCGACAGTTAAGGATCAGCGGTTTTCCAGGGTATTGGGAAGAGTACCTAAGCTGCGGCAAGTGCACTCACAAAATGCTTGCTGGAGGGCTGGTTGCAGAGGCGCAGCGGCAGAACGCCTGCGAGCGTCTGACCACCGTGAATCGGCCATTCCGCAGGTGCAGCCCTCCACGACGCGAGTAGCACCACTCAGTTAGCCGTCCTGCAATCTTCGGCTAACTCACCACAGCACTGTGGGTGGATCAGCTACGCGGACCGCCCAGCCCGGCCGCGAAGGCGATACGTAGGGCGTCCGAAAGACTGCGCGCCTTCAACTTGGTCATCACGTTCGCGCGGTGAACCTCGACGGTCCTGACCGATATGCCCAGATCATAGGCGATGGTCTTATTCGGAAAGCCCTCGGCAAGTTCCGCCAGAACCTCTCGCTCGCGCGGCGACAGCGCACCCAGCGCCAGGTCGGCGTTCGCCGCACGCGACAGCGCATCCGCTGACTTCTCCAGCCGTTCGAACGCATGTTCGAGCGCCGCCAACAGAACGTCGCTATCGAACGGTTTTTCGATGAAATCGACCGCCCCGGATTTCATTGCCTTGACGGCTATCGTGATGTCGCCGTGGCCGGTCAGCACGATTACGGGCATGGCGACCCCGCGCTGGATCAGTTGTTGCTGCACGGCCAACCCATCAATGTCCGGCATTCGCACGTCGAGGAGGATGCAGCCATTCTCTGCGTGACGCACTTCCTTCAGGAAGGCGGTCCCGCTCTCCCAGGTGCGCGTTGCGAAGCCGAGGGTCTTGAGCATGAAGCTGGCGGACCGTCGGACCGCTGCTTCATCATCGATGATGTGCACCAAGCGTTTCTCAGTCATTCTGCCAACTCCTGATCGGCCTGAACCATCGTGAAGTGAAATGCCGTGCCCCCGCCGGAGCGCGGCTCCGCCCAGATCTTGCCGCCGCTCGCCTCGACGATGGTACGGCAGATCGACAGACCAAGACCCATTCCGCCCGACTTGGTGCTGTTGAAGGCACGGAAGAGCTTCGCGGCGGCCTCGGGCGCAATGCCTGATCCCGTGTCTGCCACCGTCGCTCGCACGCATCCCTCCTCCTCGACCCGGGTTGAGACGGACAGATGCCGCACCGGCGACTCCGCCATCGCCTCAATCGCGTTGCGGATCAGGTTGATCAAAACCTGTTGGATTTGAATACGGTCAACCAGCACCGGAGTGGCGCTGGGATCGATATCGAACGTCACCCAGACGCCGCGCTCACGCGCACCAATCAGCGCTAGCTGCGACGCCTCCTCAATCAACTGGGGAAGAGCCTCGACGGTAAACTCCATCTCGCCGCGGCTTTCGAAGTCATGCAGGTGGCGCAAAATTTCGCCCGCACGGAGCCCCTCCCGCATCGCATCGGCAAGTGCGTCGTCGATCATGTCGCGATCTTCTTCATTCCCCTCGCGCAGCAAATTGCGTATCCCGCGCATGTAATTGACCACCGCGGTAATCGGCTGGTTCAGCTCGTGCCCCAAGGTGGACGCCATCGTCCCCATCGCACTGCCGCGTGCGGCATGAACCAGGCTGGTGCGCAGTTCCTCCAGCCGTTCCTCGGTACGTCGTTGCTCGGTCAGATCACGGAAGAATGCGGTGAAGATCGGCTTCCCCTCGGTGATCGCCTGGCCGACCGACAGGCGCAGCGGGAACGTGGACCCGTCGCCCCGGCGGCCGAGCAGCGTGCAGCCGACGCCGTCGCTGCTGCTGCGCGTAACGGTGAGATAATGATCGACGCTCGCCGCCCGCCCCTGTGGGCCAGACGAGGCGATCAGACGGTCGAAGCTCGTGCCGACAACCTCACTCTCTGATAGGCCAAACAGACGCTCCGCCGCCGCGCTGAAAGACAGGATGTTTCCCGCCCGGTTCGTGACCACCATGGCATCCGGCACGGTGGCGAGAATGGAACGATAGTGGTTTTCGCTCGCCGCGGCGCGAAACCGTTCGGCACGTTGCTGCGTAATGTCGCGGATCAACTTTCCATAGCCGCGCAGCGTTCCGGAATTGTCGTAGAACGCCTTGATGGTGAAACGGGCGAGGAAGCGCGAGCCGTCCTTGCGGACATGCCAGTCTTCGCCGTTCAACGAACCCTTCGTGGCCGCAGTGCGCAGATGGTGCTCGGGCAGACCCTCGGCTACCGCCATCTGCGTGTAGAAAATCGAACAATGCTTTGCGACTACCTCGGCGCTGCTCCATCCCATTAACCGGCGCGCACCCTCGTTCCACACGGAAACGCGGCCCGCCGCATCATACATGTAGATTGCGTAACCGGTCGCGCCCTCGATCAGCAGGTTGAGTTCACGCGCTGCCTCACGCTCGCGATCGGCGCGGGCCGAATGAAGATACGACAAGGCGACGACCCCGCCGGATGCCACGCCGAACTCAAGCAAGGGCAACAAGCCTTGCGAGCTCGGCAACCATCCCAGCCATGAGGTCAGTCCAGCCGACAGCGCCGCGCAGACGCCCGCCCAAACGGCGCCCGCAAGCATTCCGGTGACGGAGATGGCGAAGAAGAACAGGACGAATGGGGCAACACTCGGCGCGCCTTTGGTAAGCGCATGTTGCGTAACAGCAGCCAGCCCTACCGTCCCTGCGGCAATACCGCAGCCGGCCAGACCGGTACGCAACGAAGCCCCACGTATGGAGTGCATCGGCCCTCCCAGTGCCGCACGGTTTCCCCGCCGTCCGGCAACTACTTAATTAACATAAGTTTTAGCAGAAAAGAACACAATCTCGATTAATGGTTAATAGTGATGATCTACTTGGATCCAAAAACCACTTCCTTCCTCAATACAGCGGCGAATGCCCCCCAACACGGTGGAGGCCGGGGGACGCTCGCGATATAAGCAAAACTCCGGATTGGCGGATTCCATGGGGTCGGTGACACCTTTCACACGAGCACGCCGGGTTGTGCGCGCATGACCCGGCTCAAAGCATCGGCATGCCGACCGTGAAGACCGATGTCGCTGGCAAGTGCGAGCGGGCTGGTGGCGTGTCGAACTGAAGGATGGCCAACCAAGTGCTGAAGGAATGATGATCAGGGGCTCGACCCGCCCGATAGTGTCGCGGTCGCGCTCCGTGCCGATCACGCTCATTTCCCTCGTGTTGGCGAGTTGCTCCTTCGCTCCGGATCACGTTACCCCTGCCCCGCCCGTCGCGCCGCGTTTTCCGGGCGCTAATCCGGATGGCGCGACCATCGCAACGATCGGTTGGCAGGAATTCTTTCGCGATCCCGAACTCCAGCGGCTGATCGGCCTCACGCTGACGAACAATCGGGACATCCGTGTCGCGGCAGCCCGGGTGCTTGAAGCACGTGGAGCCTGGCAGATCCAGGGTGCATCGCTGTATCCGCAGATTGACGGCAACGTGTCAGCATCACGGGGCCGGACGCTGTTCAACCTTCCCGGGAACTCGGCGACACCGATCGACGTGCGTTCGATCGGGGTTCAGGCCAGCGCGGCGTGGGAGATCGATTTCTGGGGCAGGCTGCGCAACCTGCGCGATGCGGCACGCTGGCAGTATCTCGCCTCGGAAGAAGCGCGACGCGGCGTTGCCACCCAACTGATCGCTCAGGTGGCCAACGGATACCTTCTTGAGCGCGAATATGAGGAGCGTGCCGCGCTCGCGCGCGGGACGATCGCGACGCGGGAGGAATCGCTACGGATCGTCCGGCGACGGTATGAAGTGGGCTCGGGCACCAAGCTCGACATGACCCAGGCGCAGGCATTGCTTGGCCAGGCGCGCGCGGCCTTGCAGGCGCTGCAACAGGATCAGGAGGTCAACCGAAACGCGCTGACACTTCTCGTCGGCCAGCCAATAACGCTCAGCCCTGCCGAGCGACGCTTTGCGCAGATCACCACCTACCTTCAGCTCCCCCCCGGCCTTCCCTCGGACCTGCTGATAAACCGGCCAGACATCCTCGCCGCCGAACGGCAGTTGCGCGCAGCGAATGCCAATATTGGAGCGGCGCGCGCCGCGTTCTTCCCGAACATTGCGCTCACGGCAGGCGCGGGGATCGCGAGCACCGACCTGGGGGATCTGTTCAGCGGGCCAACAACGGTCTGGAGCTTTACGCCATCGCTGACGCTGCCGATCTTCAATGCCGGCCGGCTCGCAGCCAATCTTGACGTCGCTGAGGCCAGAAAGGTCCTTGCGGTGGCCGAGTATGAGCGCGCCATTCAGATCGCCTTTCGCGATGTCTCCGATGCGCTCGCCCGGCGACGCCAACTGTCGTTGCAGATAGAAACGACACGCGGCGTGCTCGACGCACTGACTGAGCGCGCACGGCTCGCGACCCTGCGGTTCGACAATGGCCGATCCACGTACCTGGAGGTGCTGGATGCGCAGCGCGACCTCTTCGAAACACAGCAGTTGCTGGTGCAGCTTCGCCGCGCTGAGGTGGCGAGTGGCGTCGCGCTCTATGCCGCCGTCGGGGGCGGGTTTGCGCCGCAGCCCGTGTTCGATTCCACCGCCCCCTCGAACGGGAGGACGCCTGGGCCATGACTGATGTGCACAAAAACCGGTGGCTGTCGCGTGGGTTGATCGCGCTGGGGGTCGTCGGAATCGCGGTCCTCGTGTGGCTGACCCTTCGGCCCTCCGGCATGCCTGCGGGGATCGTCAGCGGGAACGGGCGAATTGAAGCGGTCGAGATCGACATTGCCGCCAAGATGCCCGGACGGATCGCCGACATCACCGTCAACGAAGGTCAGTTCGTCCGCCAGGGGCAGGTCGTCGCGACCATGGATACCGACGCGTTGCAGGCACAATTGGCACAAGCGCGCGCGCAACTGGCCCAGGCCAGCAACGCGATCCAGATCAGCGAGGCACAGGTGCTGCAACGCCAGAGCGACAAGGCCTTCGCTCAAGCAACTGTCCGCCAGCGCGAGGCCGAACTTAACGTGGCGCGCAAGCGGCTGGCGCGATCGTCGACGCTGTCGAAAGAGGGCGCCACCCCGATGCAGGAACGAGATAATGACCAGGCGGCGGTCGAGGGCGCCTCGGCCGCCGTGGCGGCGGCGGAAGCTCAGGTCGCGGCGGTGGATTCCGCAATACGCGCCGCGCGCAGCCAGGTCGTGGGGGCGGGCACCAATGTCGACGCGACGCGCGCCACGATCGACCGGATCATGGCCGACATCAACGACAGCGTCCTTCGCGCGCCCCGCGCAGGCCGCATCCAATATCGCATCGCGCAGCCCGGCGAAGTGGTAGCGGCAGGCGGACGGGTGCTGACGCTGATCGACCCGTCAGATGTGACGATGGTGTTCTTCCTGCCGGAAGCGGTCGCAGGCCGGGTCGCACTTGGCGACGAGGCGCGCATCGTTCTGGACGCCCTGCCCGATCGCTACGTTCCGGCGCGGATCAGCTTTGTCGCAGACGTTGCGCAGTTCACACCTAAATCAGTCGAGACGTCCAGCGAGCGTGAAAAGCTGATGTTCCGGGTGAAGGCGCGGATCGATCCCGATCTGCTCCGGCGGCACCTAACCCTTGTAAAGACGGGCGTCCCGGGCGTCGCTTATGTGCGGATCGATCCCAATGTGCCCTGGCCCGCGAAACTGTCCAATGTTGTGAAGGATTAGGGGTGCTGGCGCCCGGCGCCTCTCCGGCCCCGTCAGCGGCTCTGGAGAAGCACGTTGCGCGCATGTCTGGCGTGACGCTGCGCTATGGCCGCACGATCGCGCTCGACAACCTAAATCTCGCGCTTCCCGCCGGTCAGATGGTGGGCATCATCGGCCCCGACGGGGTGGGAAAGTCCAGCCTGTTTTCCCTCATGGCCGGCGCCCGCGTCATCCAGGAAGGAATTGTCGAGGTGCTCGGCGGCGACATGCGGGATCGCAGTCACCGCGACATTGTGTGTCCGCGGATCGCCTACATGCCGCAAGGGCTGGGCAAGAACCTGTACCCCACGCTTTCGGTTGAGGAGAACCTTCAGTTCTTCGCTCGCCTGTTCGGCCAGGCACCTGACGAAAGGCTGCGGCGGATCCACGATCTGACGCGAGCCACCGGGCTGGAGAACTTCCTGTCGCGTCCCGCGGGAAAGCTCTCGGGCGGGATGAAGCAGAAGCTGGGCCTATGCTGCGCCCTGATCCATGAACCGCGCCTGTTGATCCTGGATGAACCGACGACGGGCGTCGACCCGCTTGCTCGGGCCAAGTTCTGGATCCTGGTCGGTCAGATCCGTGAACAGAATCCCGGCATGAGCGTCGTGGTCGCCACCGCATACATGGATGAGGCGGAACGGTTCGACTGGTTGATCGCGATGGACGACGGCCGCGTGCTCGCAACCGGCACGCCCCAGGAGTTGATGACGCAGACGGCGTCGCCCCGGCTGGACGAAGCGTTCATCGCGCTTCTTCCAGAGGACAAGAAGCGCGATCACACCCCGGTCGTCAAACCGCCGTTGGCCATCGACGAGAAGGATGTCGCGATCGAGGCTCGCGGGCTGACCATGCGTTTCGGCGATTTCGTCGCCGTAGACCATGTCAGCTTCCGCATCGTACGCGGTGAGATCTTCGGCTTTCTCGGCTCCAACGGCTGCGGCAAATCGACCACGATGAAGATGCTCACGGGGCTTCTTCCACCCAGCGAAGGAGAAGCGCAGCTTTTCGGGAAACCGATCGATCCCCGAGACATCAACGTGCGTCGCCGCGTGGGGTACATGAGCCAGGCCTTTTCGCTCTACAGCGAACTGACGGTTCGCCAGAATCTAGAACTCCACGCCCACCTGTTTAACGTGGCGGCAGAGGAGATCCCCGGCCGCGTCGCCGAGATGATGCAGCGTTTCGGGTTGGAGGAAGCGGCACAGGACCTGCCGCCCGCCATGCCGCTGGGTGCGCGGCAGCGATTGTCGTTAGCCGTCGCGATGGTTCATCGGCCCGAGATACTGATCCTCGACGAGCCGACCTCGGGCGTTGATCCGGTGGCGCGCGACACGTTCTGGCGGTTGCTGATCGAGCTATCACGTCGCGACCAGGTCACGATCTTCGTCTCGACCCACTTCATGAATGAAGCCGAGCGCTGCGACCGCATATCGATGATGGACGCGGGCAAGGTGCTGGACAGCGACACCCCCGCGCGATTGATGGAGAAGCGGGGCGCAGCAACGCTGGAAGAAGCCTTCATCTCCTATCTGGTTGAAGCGAGTAGCGACGCCGCGGCGGAAGCACCGATGGAAGCGCTCGCGTCGCCTGATCAGGATGAACGGACGTCGAGGCGGCGAAGCCGGTTTAGCCCGCGGCGAATGTACAGCTATCTGTGGCGCGAAACGCTGGAGCTTCAGCGCGATCCGGTACGCGGCGCGCTCGCGCTGGCCGGGTCGATGATCCTGCTGCTGGTGATCGGGTTCGGAATCAGCCTTGATGTCGACGACATACGCTATGCCGTCCTTGATCGTGACCAGAGCGCGATCAGCCGGGAATACTCGGAGGGCATCGCCAGTTCGAAATACTTCGTCCAACGCGCCCCGATCACGAGCTACGACGACATGGATCGTCGTATGCGTGCCGGGGACATCGCGCTTGCGGTAGAGATCCCGCCTGGGTTTGGCCGCGACCTCCGTCGCGGGCGCCCGCAACCCATCGCTGCCTGGTACGATGGGGCGATGCCACTGCGCGCAGAGACGATCCGCGGCTACGTCCAGGGCCTGCATCAACGCTGGCTGGCGACGGAGATGCGGGAGGCAGGGCTGACTGGGGGGACGCGTGCAGGCGCCAACACGTCCGTCGCGGTGCAGAACCGCTACCGTTACAATCCCGACATACGAAGCCTGCCCGCAATGGTGCCGAGCGTCATCCCGCTCCTGCTGTTGATGCTGCCCGCGATGCTCGCCGCGATGGCGGTAGTGCGGGAGAAGGAAACGGGATCGATCATCAATTTCTATGTGACGCCGGTGACCCGAAGCGAGTTCCTGCTGGGCAAACAGCTTCCTTACGTCGCGCTCGCCATGATCAACTTCACCATCATGGTGCTGATGGCGCGATGGATCTTCGGCGTCCCGATCACCGGCAACATCGCGGCGCTGACGGTCGGCGCCCTCCTGTTTTCCTTTGTCTCGACCGGCATGGGGCTGCTCGCGTCGTCGGTCACCCGCAGTCAGATCGCCGCATTGTTCCTGGCGATGATCGGCACATTGATCCCGACTCTCACCTATGGCGGCATGATCGATCCGGTGACTTCCCTGGAAGGCGGCGGGCGGATCTTTGGCGAAATCTACCCCTCGTCGCACATGATCACGATCACGCGCGGCGTGTTCAACAAGGGTCTGGGCTTCCACGATCTCTGGGCGTCACTGTGGCCGCTGCTGATTACCTGGCCGGTGATCACGATCACATCGATCCTGTTGCTTCACAAGCAGGAGCGCTGACCCAATGCGTGCATTGTCCAGCATCTACCGGCTCGGCATGAAGGAGCTCTGGAGCCTCTGGCGCGATCCGGTGATGCTGGTGCTGATAGTCTTCACCTTCACTGGCGTGGTCTACACCTCAGCGAAGGCAATGCCAGAATCTCTGCATATAGCATCGATAGCGATCGTCGACGAGGATCGCTCACCATTGTCGCAGCGGATCGTCGACGCCTTTTATCCACCTCAGTTCGCGCCGCCGGTGCTGATCGATAGCACCCAGATCGATCCTGGGCTGGACGCGGGTCGCTACACGTTCGTGTTGCGCATACCGGCCAATTTTCAGCGTGATGTCGTGCGGGGACGCGGGCCGGAGCTGCAACTGAACACTGATGCCACGCGGATGACGCAGGCATTCACCGGCAGCAACTACATTCAGCAGATCGCCCTTGGCGAAGTGAACAGCTTCGTCGCACGTCAACAAGGCCAGACATCACTTCCAGTCGATATCGAACTGCGTGCCCGCTATAACCCCACGCTCAATGCGACGTGGTTTGGCGCCTTGGTGCAAGTGATCGATCAGATCACGCTGCTCGCGATCCTCCTGACCGGCGCAGCACTGATCCGCGAGCGCGAACACGGCACGATCGAACACCTGCTCGTCATGCCGGTGACCCCCTTTGAAATCATGGCGAGCAAGGTCTGGTCGATGAGCCTTGTCGTTCTGATCGGATCGTTCCTGTCGATCCAGTTGGTGGTGCGCGGGCTCCTTCATGTTCCGATCACCGGCTCGCTTCCGCTGTTTTTCGCGGGCGCGATCCTGGCCATGTTTGCCACCACATCGATCGGCATCTTCATGGCGACGGTCGCACGCAACATGCCGCAATTCGGCATGCTGGCTGTCCTGGTGCTGATCCCGCTCCAAATGCTGTCCGGCGGGATTACCCCGCGCGAAAGCATGCCGCAAATTGTTCAGAACGTGATGCTGGCAGCGCCGACCACCCACTTCATCAGCCTGGGTCAGGCAATATTGTTCCGCGGCGCCGGGCTTGAGGTGGTTTGGCCACAAATGATTGCGCTCGTCGTTATCGGCGCTTTCTTTTTTGTGGTTGCGCTGCGGCGTTTCCGCGCAGTGATCACTCAAATGGCGTGATATTCTGCCGCCCAAAGACTTCGTATAGAACACCCTACGCATCGTTACGTATACCGTTTCGTTGCGGGAAGGGCCAGTTTCTTCATCCAGGCACTCATAGATGCGCGGGGAAGAGGATGCGGTCGATCCTGCTTTATGCGAACGAGGATAGTGGCACGATCGATCGGGTCGAAGCTGCACTCAATATCGCCGGCGCCTTCAACGCCCACCTTCATTGCTTGCAGATGATCACGCCGGACACGTTCGTTGCGATGGACCCGTTCGGCGGTGTCTATCCGATGTTCGACCTTCTCGAAGACATGCGCGAGCGCGAGGCAAAGAACCGGCAGGAGATCGATGCGCGGCTGCAACGCGCCGACGCGCCGCGCACGTGGATCACAGGCACCCGCTATCCACGGAGTTCGGCGCTGGAGCGAATGGCGCTGGTCGATCTGACCATCGTCAGCATTCCGCAAAAGATCGAACTGGGTGATCGCCCGCCGGCACCAGCGCGGCTGGCTACGCAAAGCAACACGCCGGTGCTGGCGGTCGCGCCCGGCGGCTCCCGTTTCGACTCATATGCCAATGCCATGGTCGCCTGGAACGGCTCAGCCGAAGCAGCCCGGGCGCTTCGCGCTGCGACCCCCCTCCTGGCGCGAGCGCAGGGCGTGACGATCGTCACGCTGCAGGAGGGGAAGGAGCAAGGGCTCGCGCCCACGGACGCGGCCGAATACCTGGGCTATTACGAGATCAAGTCCGAGATCCGCGAGCTTCCTCAGTCCGACCGGATCCCGAGCGAGGTACTAAGCGAGACGGCAGCCGAGCTGAGCGCATCGTACATCGTGATGGGCGCTTACGGCCATGCTCGGCTGCAGGAGCGGATCTTCGGCGGCGTGACCCAGGCGCTTTCCACCAACAGCAATGTCAGCCTGTTCATGGCCCATTGAGGAGCACGTTCATGGCCTCACCATAGCGGCCCACCGCGATTTCATCCGAAAACATAAGAAAGGAGACGTGTCAGTGACCAACACCTTCAGAAAGACCACCGTCGCGGCCGCTCTGGCGATCTCCGTTGGGACGCTCGCAGGATGCGCCACAACGCCCACGCCCTACCAGCCGATGGGCTCTGGCAAGGTGAGCGGCGGCTATTCCGACACGCGGCTTGCTCCTGATCGCTACCGTGTGACGTTCGTCGGCAACGACTATACCTCGCGCAAGACGGTCGACGATTATCTGCTGTACCGCGCGGCGCAACTCACCGTGCAGAACGGGTTCCAGAGCTTCAAGATCCTCACCAACGTGAGCGAAAGCGACGTCGAGACGCAGCTGACGCCGGACCCGCTCTTCACCGGCCCTTATGGCTGGTGGCGTCCCGCCTGGCGCTACTACGGCGGGTTTGGATGGCGCAGCTGGGATCCATGGACGGGTGACCCGTTCTGGGCCGATACGGTCGATGTCAGCACCGTGACCAAATACGAGGCCCAAGCGGATATCCAGATGCAGCGTGGTCCCGCGACCGGCAAGGGCAGCTTCGACGCCAATCAGGTTATCGCGACCCTCGGACCAAGTATCCAGCTTCCCAAGTCGTAGAAGGACAAACGACCCGCGGTCGCGCTATCGGTTTGCTCCTCGACGAGGAACACACTGTGCGGCCGCGGGTCCGCCTTATTGCCGGGCCCGCCTGACCTGGGATGATACCTCCTCCCATCCGGCGCTTTCACCAGCGATCCCCGCCTCCCCGTACGCTCCGCTACGGGCAAGCACTGCGGCGTGGCTGCTGTCCCAGCATCGTGTCAGCCGATCCAGCGCACCCTTTTGCAAAGCATGTGCGCTCTTACCCCCACCCTGTGCACGTTCAGCCAACGTTCCAAAAGTCGCAGCCAACCGGGCGATACGACAGTTGGAGAGTTGTGGATGACTGATGTTACCCGGCGTGCATTGCTGATTGGGGCGGGCATCGCCGTTCCGGGACTGTTTCTCTCAGGGTGCGCCACTACCGCAATGCCCGGCGACATGACCGAGGCGTTGCGGCGCCTGCTCGCGATCTCGAGCGAACGCGCGATGACGCGCCTCGTCGCCGACAATGGTTTCTTCAACGACCCGCAAACTCGGCTGACGATCCCTGGTACGGCAGCAGGCGACCGGTCAGGCGCAATTCTCGGCGCGCTGCTTGGATCAGTACCCGTGCGACGCGAATTGACGCTCGCGATCAACCGCGCAGCCGCAGCAGCGGCGGATCGCGCAGCCCCTTTGATCTTCGACTCCATTCGTTCGCTCACCTTCTCCGATGCGTTGGGAATCGTTCAGGGCGGTCCGACCGCCGCCACGACCTACCTGGAGCGTGCAATTGGCGACCGGATCATCGATGCCATGCTGCCGGAAGTCGGCGGCGCTTTGCGGCAGTTCGATAACCAGTCAGTTCTGGGACCAGTGTTAGGCGCCGCCACGGGGATCAACGTTGCCGCTATCGAACGGACGATCACGACCCAGGCAGCCCAGGCCGTTTGGCGGGCCATCGGCCAGGAAGAAGCAGCTATTCGCCGGAATCCCGGCCGTGCGGGCGATCCGCTCGTGGCGGCCCTGCTGGCAATCGGTTGAGGGACATGGGCGGAGGCGGCTTTGAGCGGTGAGATGTTGGGCGATGTCTCACTGCCGCGCCCGGAGAAAGGCGATCAACCTCCCGGCAGCAGCGGGTGGCGAAGAGCGCCGAGGTGGCGCGACCTAGCACGGTCTACGCCAGCCTTGCCTTTTGCCTACGTTTCTCCGATAGTCTCACATCGGCTTCAAGCATCGACTGCTGAACGCGCCGCTAGTGAGCGCCGCATCGATACGAACTCCCTCGCAGATGCGGCGCTCATGTAGATCGAATCGTTGAATGATCCGCTTGCGTCATGATCCATCCTCAGCAAAAGCAGGAAAACGGACCGGCAAACGCCGGATCCGAGGTTCGCAGCCGGGCGCCTCGTCCCACAATACCTTTGTCCGTCAGGGGCGAGGCGCTTGAGAACGGCAATTATGGCCACCGCGCTTGGCGGGCGGCTCAAAATCGTCCTTCATCACATCGGCGCTTGCGCAGACGAGAAGGTCAGGGCAGGTTCCCCGAATAATAATAACCGGCGTGTCCGGAATAATGGGGACAGGATGATGGAATACGCGAACGTGGTTCTGCTTGGTGTTGCAGGCGTAGGCGCCATCACTGTCATGAGCGGCATGCTGCTACTGGCTCGTCGCCCTCGCTGACTTAGCAGGCATTTCTTTGATGTAGTTATGATCGGGCGTTCGCCCTCACAAGTTGGCCCGCTGGGCGCTGTGAGTGCAAGGTGTTCTATCAGCGCGGCCAGAGTGTGAGCGTTCGTCCGGCAGCAAAGGCCGCGAGCTCCGCTATCCAATGGCTTCAAATCACGGCATCATCCTCCCGTTCCGGTTCCCAAGGATCCGTCCGGCTCCCCAGCAGCGGCATAGGCAAACCCCGCCTGGGCCAGGGTAGCGGCCTCGTCGGCGCTTATCGGTCGCGCAAATAGATACCCTTGGAGATGACTGGCCCCTGCCGCGCGCAGCATGGCGACCTGTCCATCCGTCTCCACACCTTCTGCGATAACGCCCAGCCCCAAGGCGCGGCCAAGATGGATGATGGCGTGGACAATTGCGGCCGACTCCCGTTCGCGTGCCATCCCTTCGATGAAGCTTCGGTCGATCTTCAGGCTGTCGAGCGCGAACTTCCGGATATTGTAGAGGCTGGAGTAGCCAGTGCCAAAGTCGTCCAGCGCGATGCGAAAGCCCATCTGCCGAAGGCGATACATTGTTTCCGCCGCGCGCTCGGCATCGTCGAAGATTGCTGTTTCGGTGATCTCAATCTGAAGCCGGGCCGGGGCGACCCCGGCACGCTGCACCTGTTCCACGACATAGCCGACGAAGTTGTGCCGACGGAACTGACGCGGCGAAAAGTTGACCGACACATACTGGCTTGGCCAGTCGTTCAACACCTCGAGCGATTTCGCGAGCACCCAATCCCCCAACTCGTGGATCAGGTTCGATTCCTCGGCGATCGGGACGAAGGTTGACGGGCTGATCGGGCCGAACTCGGTCGCATGCCACCGTAGCAACGCTTCAAACCCGACGATCTCGAAAGCCTCCGTGGTGACGATCGGCTGGAACAACATGCCCAACTCGCCGCGCGCGATCGCCTGGCTCAGATTGCCTTCGATCCGACGACGCAGGCGAATTCCTTCTTCAAAGCTTTTGTCGAACAGCCGGGCGACGTTACGGCCGCTTCGCTTGGCCTCGTTGAGCGCCAGGTTCGCGCGGCGCATCAAATCCACCGGATCGCGCGAGCCACTATCGCCTGCGGCGACAACGCCCGCGGAGACGGACCCATGCACAGTATCCCCCAGCACGCGAAACGAGACATCGCACGCCGCGACGAGCCGCTCACATGCCATCAGCGCCGCTTCCTCGCCAACGGTCTCGAATAGCAAACCGAATTCGTCGCCCCCTAACCGCGCGACTAGACCGCCGCCTGGCATAGTGGCCTTGAGGATCGCACATACCTCGCGGATCATCTCGTCCCCAGCGAGGTGGCCAAGGGTGTCGTTGATCAACTTGAACCGATCAAGGTCAACCATCGCCACCGCAAACGGGCCAGGCCGTCGCGCGCGTTCCGTCAGGGCATTCTGAAACGCCAGCCGGTTGGGCGCGTCCGTCAGCGCATCATGGCTGGCAACATGAATAGCGCGGCGCTCGTTCGCCTCGAGCTCAGCGGCCTGTTGCTCGAGCAGCGCGACCTGCTGCGCCAGTGTCGCTCGTGCAGCCGCCAGCTCACGATCAACTTCCCACCTTTTGCCCAGTGCAATTGCTGTCTGAACCACCTCGGCGGGCTCGAACGGCTTGGCGAGATAAAACAATTTTTCGGCAGGACCCGCGACTTCGATGATCTCAGCCGGGGACACATCGGAATAGCCGGTGACGATGACGAAATTGATGTCAGGATCAAGCAAGCGAACGAGCCGCGCCGTCTCTTTCCCATTGATACCCGGCGGCATGCGAATGTCGATGAACGCGACTTGATAGGGCCGGTTCTCGTCCAACGCCCGCCTGATCTCCGAAACGGCGTCGACGCCTTGATCAAGAAATGTGCAGTCGAACGTAGGGAGTGAGGCAGATCGAAGCCGCTCCGCATCATGACTAATCGAGAGCGGCGTTGTCCGGGTTTCAATGGAGCGGGTCTCCGCACGTCCTTCTGGATGAAAGCTGAAGCGGTAAGCCTCCTGCACGCCAGGATCATCGTCGACGATCAGGAGGCGTACCCGCGTTGACCCAAGCATGACGCGACCGACCTCCCCACCGCAATTGCGTGACCGCGCGGATTAACGAGCTGTAATCCCATCGTCTTCCCCTCAAACGATCCGTTCTGGAGAAGAAGCTGTAGACGTCGCTCCTGCGACCACTCCGGACAGTCACGCATGTTCGGCACGTCAGCGCAATTCGCAATGTTACGGCCCATCCCGCGACCTGCGCCACGGCTCATCCGCTAGCCAGCGCCTGCTGGCCCAGAACGATGGCGCCCAGCGGGCCAGCATTGTTGCCAAGCGCAGGAGGAACCACGAACCTGTCGACGTCCTCGACATCCGGTAGCGCGACATAGCCCCCGAGTGACTGATGCAGGGCGGCGCGGATTTGCGGAAAGAGGAACTGATTGCCGATCATCACGCCGCCGCCGAGCACGATCCGGCGAGGAACGCCGGTGAGCGTGATCGTGTGCAGCAATTGCGCGAGCGCGTGAGCGACCCCGGTCCACACCGGGTGGTCAGCTGGAACGTCCGCGCCCTTCAAACCTGTTCGTGCCGCAATCGCTGGCCCCGAAACCAACCCCTCCACGCAGGCGCCGTGATAGGGACAGCTGCCCGTCCAATCATCGCCCCCCAACCGTACCGGACGGATATGCCCGAGCTCGCCATGCGTCAGGCCATCCACCGGACGTCCATGCGCCACTAGGCCAACCCCGACGCCGGTGCCAACGGTGACATAGGCAAGGTCTTGGAGTCCCGCAGCCGCGCCCCAGCGGGCCTCACCAAGGGCAGCGCCAACGACGTCCGTATCGAACCCCGTAGGCACGTTGTAACGACGAGCAAGCCGCCGGGCGACGTCTGTGCCCTGCCATCCAGGCTTAGGGGTCGAGGTGATGTGCCCATAATCACCTGCACGTCGATTGATCGAAATGGGGCCAAAGCTGGCGATGCCCAGCGCCGCGAAGCCGCTCCAGCCGTCGATCACCTCTTCGATCGCCGCGAGCGTCTCGTCCGGCTTCCTGGTCGGCAGCTCAACGCGCACAAGGATGTCCTCGGGGCCGGTCGCCAGGATGAGCACGCACTTCGTGCCGCCCAGTTCCACCCCGGCAATCAGCGCCCCATCATCCACGTCAGGTCTCCAGCGCTGCCATGTCGATCCGGCGCAGCATCGCGACGAAGCGGTCCAGTTCGGCGCGTGAGAACCGAGCGAATATCTTGCTTTCGAGTTCCAGCGCCTTGGGCGCGACGTTGCGATAAAGATCCCGCCCGGCATCGGTCAGCGACAGATGATGCGATCGCTTGTCGCCGGGATTGGGCGCGCGTGCCAGCAGCCCCCGCTCGACCAACGCGATCGCGGCGCGGCTGACCGTTACCTTGTCCATGCGTGTTCGTTCACCGATATCCGCCTGGGTAATGGCCTCCACTTCGGCGATCACGGCTACCAGTCGCCACTCGGGAATGGTCAGGCCAAATAGCGACTCATAGGCCTTGGCGATCCGGTCACTCACCAGGTTGGAAGTGATCGAAAGCCGATACGGCAGGAACCGGTCAAGCACGAGCTGGTTGGTCATGCACGACCGGTAGCATTTGACACGGATCGCTCAAGCCGCGATCATAGTCTCAAATGTTACCAAATGAGGATGCTGCCAATGTCTGCCGATAACCCGCTCGGCCTCAACGGCTTCGAATTCGTCGAATTTACCTCGCCCGATCCCGAAGCGATGGCGAAGCAGTTCGAGCAACTCGGCTTCGTGCCGACGCACCGCCACCCGACGAAGAACATCACCCGCTACAAGCAGGGTCGCATCAACCTGATGCTGAACCGCGACGAGGCGGGCCGGGCGAAGCAGTTCCGCAACGAACATGGCGCCTCGGCCAGCGCGATGGCGTTCCGCGTCGCCGATCCGAAGAAGGCGCTGGAATGGGCGCTCGCCAACGGCGGCAAGCCGACCGAGGAAGACGATACCGTTATCATGGGTATCGGCGGCTCGTACCTCTATTTCATCCAGGACGGTATCGACCTGTATGAAAACTGGGCCGAGTTCGACGGCTGGCGCGAGGCGGAGGCGAAGAACAACGTCGGCCTCGATCTGCTCGATCACCTCACCCACAATGTCCGCCGCGGCCAGATGCAGGTGTGGAGCCAGTTCTACCGCACGCTCTTCAACTTCGAGGAGCAGAAGTATTTCGACATCAAGGGCAAGGCGACCGGCCTGTTCAGCCAGGCGATGATCGCGCCGGACAAGGCGATCCGCATCCCGCTGAACGAAAGCCAGGACGACAATTCGCAGATCGAAGAATTCATCCGCGAATATCAGGGCGAAGGCATCCAGCACCTCGCACTGACCACCGACGACATCTACGACACGGTCGAGCGCCTGCGCGCCCGCGGCGTGAAGCTGCAGGACACGATCGAGACCTATTACGAACTGGTCGACAAGCGCGTTCCCGGCCATGGCGAGGATCTCGAGCGGCTCCGCAAGAACCGCATCCTGATCGACGGCTCGGTCGAGAATGATGAAGGCATCCTGCTGCAGATCTTCACCGAGAACATGTTCGGCCCGATCTTCTTCGAGATCATCCAGCGCAAGGGCAACGAAGGCTTCGGCAACGGCAACTTCCAGGCGCTGTTCGAAAGCATCGAGCTCGACCAGATCCGTCGGGGCGTCATTAAGGTCGATGCGTAAGCATCGACCGGATGCGAGCGCGAAGGCGCTCGCCCCCGACCGGCCAGCGCGGCAAAGCCGGCGCACAAGGCGCGGCTTTGCCGCGTCTGACGCGCCGGCGGGCAGAACGCGCTACACAGCCCAGCCGCACCCCGTCACTCCGGCCCTGTGCCAGAGTCCGGCCCTCCGCGAACTCCACAAAAGCAGGACACGCGGCACGCTGGATGCCGGGAAAAGCCCGGCATGACGAAGCGATAAACGGAGAGGCACGAATGCCGACCGAAAACCACTACACTCCAGGCTTCGGCAACCATGTCGCGACCGAAGCAGTGCCGGGCGCCCTCCCTATCGGCCGCAACTCGCCGCAGAAGCCGCCCTTCGGCCTCTATGCCGAGCAGCTCTCCGGCACCGCCTTCACTGCGCCGCGCCACGAGAACCGCCGCTCCTGGCTGTATCGCCTGCGCCCCTCAGCCGAGCATCCGCCGTTCACCCGCTACGAAGGCGCGGCGCGCTTCGCGCCCGGCACCGTCAGGGAACCGCTCGCGCCCAATCGCCTGCGCTGGGATCCGGTCACCGGTGGCACTGGCGTCGACCTCGTCGAGGGCATGACGACGATGCTCGCCAATCGCGATCCCGCCGATCTCGAAGGCGTCGCGATCCACGTCTACGCCGCGGATCGCGACATGGAGAACCGCGTCTTCGTCGATGCCGATGGCGAATTGCTGTTCGTGCCGCAGGAGGGCCGCCTGGCGCTCCTCACCGAGCTCGGCCGAATCGACATTGCCCCCGGCCAGATCGCGCTGGTGCCGCGCGGCGTCCGCTTCCGGGCACTGCTGCCGGATGGGTCTGCACGGGGCTATGCGCTGGAAAATCACGGCGCCATGTTCCGCCTGCCCGATCTCGGCCCGATCGGCGCCAACGGCCTTGCCAACCCGCGCGACTTCGAAACGCCCAATGCGTGGTTCGAGGATCGCGGCGAACCCTGCGAGGTGATCCAGAAATACCTCGGCAGCCTGTGGCGGACCGAGCTCCATCACTCGCCGCTCGATGTGGTCGCGTGGCACGGCAATCTCGCACCGTGGCGCTATGATCTGGCGCACTTCAACACCATCAACACCGTCAGCTTCGATCATCCCGATCCGTCGATCTTCACCGTGCTGACCTCGCCGTCGGACGTGCCGGGCCGCGCCAATGCCGATTTCGTGATCTTCCCACCGCGCTGGATGGTCGCGGAAGACACGTTCCGCCCGCCCTGGTTCCACCGCAACATCATGTCCGAGGCGATGGGCCTGATCACCGGCGCCTATGACGCCAAGGCCGAGGGCTTCCGCCCCGGCGGCCTCTCGCTGCACAATCTGCTGAGCGGCCACGGGCCGGACAAGGCAACGTGGGACGCGGCCTCGAACGCCGATCTGAAGCCGCACAAGATCGGCGGCACGATGGCGTTCATGCTGGAAAGCTGCTGGCCCTATCGCCCCACCAGCTTCGCGCTGCAGCACGCCCAGCCGGATTACGACGCCTGCTGGGCCGATTTCCCGAAGGCGGTTCTTCCATGATCCTTCGCTTGGGCGAAGCGATCGCGGCGGCGGTGGACGCCTTGCTTCCGTTCGTCCCGAGCGCAGTCGAGGGACGTGTCGCAAACGGTGGAGGGGCGAGTTCCGCCTCGTGGAAGCTGGCGGTAACGTGGAACGCCTGAGCGCCACCCCCGCCGGCATCGCGCTCGGCCCGCTCGATCAGATCGCGGACGGCGCCGCGCGCAGCTTCGTCATCGAAATGCGCGCCGGCCGCTTCCACGGTTTCGCGGTTCGGCGCGGCGATCAGGTGTTCGGCTACGTCGATCGCTGCCCGCACATGAGCTTGCCGCTCGCGCAGAAGCTCGACGATTATGTCGCCGCGGATCGCATCGCGTGCAGTTGGCACGGCGCGCTGTTCGATATCGAAAGCGGTGCGTGCCTTGGCGGCCCCTGCCCCGGCACTGCCTTGACGCCATGGCCGCTTCGGGTGGAGGCTGGCGCGATCATCACCGCCTGAAGGAGAGGCCATGGCAACGCGAACTCTACGGCTGGATATCGTCTCCGATATCGTCTGCCCCTGGTGCGTCATCGGCCTCGCCAATCTCGAAACTGCGCTCGCTGCTACTGGCGAGGACGTGCCGGTGGAGATCACCTTCCACCCGTTGCAGCTCAATCCCGGCTTGCCGCCGGAAGGCGAGGCCACCGCCGACAACATGGCGCGCAAGTACGGGATCACGCCAGAACAGGCGCGTAGCCGCGGCGGGGGCGTGAAGGCGGCGGCACAAGAGGCCGGCGTCGTGATGGCAGGCCGCCCGCAGCGGCTTTACGACACGTTCGATGCGCACCGCCTGCTTCATTGGTCGCGCGTTCAGGGGCGCCAGCGCGCCCTGAAACACGCCCTCTTCGGGGCCTATTTCGAACAGGGTCACAATGTGTCCGATCGAGAGGTGCTAGCCGACGCCGCCAAGGCCGCTGGGCTTGATCGGCAGCAGGCCGTGACGATCCTGGCGCGCGGCGACTATTCCGCAGAGGTGCACGATGACGAGATCGAATGGCGATCCGAAGGGATCACGTCAGTCCCGACCATCGTCGTCGATCGTGAGTTTGTCATTAGTGGCGCTCAGCCGCCCGAACGGATCGAACGGGCACTGCGCAAGCTGAGCGCCCGCTAGACGTTAAGCCTCCACCTTTTGCGCTGCCTTCGCGCGGGCAAAGCCGTCGCGCGATTTCAGGCGTTGCCAATAGGCAGCAACTGCGGGCGGGAAGCCGGAGTCGATCTTCAGACTCTTCGCCAGCAAGAGTGCATATCCCACTGAAATGTCGGCCATGGTAAACCGGCCTGCGACAAGATGGTCGCGGTCGACAAGCGCGCGCTCGACATGCCGCAGCCGTGAATGAAACCATTGTGCATAGTCATCCGCCGCTTGCGGCAGGCGGCGTTCGGGCGGCTCCAACATGCGATAGCGCAGCACCAAGGTCTGCGGGAACGTGAGCGTTGCCTCACCGAAATGCAGCCAATTCAACCAGGCGCCGTACTCGGGGGCGTCAGGATCCACGGCGAGGTCCGTCGGACCGTGACGAACCGAGAGATACTGCGCGATGGCGGCTGATTCCGTCATCCGTGTATCGCCATCGATCAGCAAAGGGATGGTGCCAAGCGGATTGGCCTCGAGATACTCTGGCTGTCGGGCACGCGGCGGGAAGGGCATGACGTGCAACTGGTAAGGGAGTTGCATCTCCTCCAGCGCCCACAAGGCACGAAAAGAGCGCGCGTCGGCGCAATGGTACAATTCGATCACTGAGAATCCTCACCTTCTTCCGTCGGTCACCATGTATCGATGTAGCGGCCGGAACGCTTGGCGGGCGCACACGCCAAGCCTCGCAGCAACCACGCGCGGGTGTCCGCCGGGTCGATCACCGCGTCGATCTCCAGATATTGCGCGACGGACACCGCTTTGCCTCGTTCATAGGAGTTGGCGACAAGCTGCTGATATCGCTCGTCTCGTGCTGCTGGATCGGCGATGGCCTCAAGCTCCTTCCGATAACCCAGCCGCACTGCCCCCTCCAGGCCCATTCCGCCGAACTCACCGGTCGGCCAAGCAATCGTGAATGGCCCGGCGTGCAGCGAGCCACCGGCCATACCCTGCGCGCCAAGGCCATAGGCCTTCCGCACGACTACGGTGAATATCGGCACGGACAACGCCGCTCCGACGATGAACATGCGCGACGCGCGCCGGATCGGCGCGGTCTTCTCCGCCTCGGGCCCCACCATGAAGCCCGGCGTGTCGCACAGCGAGACGATCGGCACGCCAAAGGCATCGCACAACTGGAAGAAACGCGCTGCCTTGTCCGCGCCCTCTGCGTCGATGGCACCCGACAGGTAACGGCAATCGTTGGCGATCAACCCCACTGCCCGACCGTCGATCCGGGCCAGTCCGGTGATCATCCCCTTGGCATAACCGCCCCGCAATTCGATGAAGCTGTCGACATCGAACAGCCCGTGGATGACGCGACGGATGTCGAACACGCGCAGGCGGTTCTCCGGCACCACATGCCGGAGCAGCCGTTGATCGGGCGCCTCGCCGCCGGTGATGCGGCCTTGGAAATACGACAGCAGGCGCCGTGCATAATCGGTCGCCTCCGCCTCATCCTCTGCCAGCACGTCGATCGCACCGCTGTTCCAATGAACCCCGACGGGGCCGACTTCCTTGGGCGAAAAGACGCCCAGACCGCCGCCTTCGATCATCGCCGGTCCGCCCACGCCGATGTGGGCGTCCTGCGTCGCAATGGTGATGTCGCAGCTGCCGAACAGCACCGCATTGCCCGCGAAGGCATAGCCCGACGTGATACCGATCCGCGGCGCAACACCGGATAAAGCCGCGAAGCTGCGGAACGTCGGCACGTCCAGACCGGTCGCCCCGACAGAATCGACGTCTCCCGGCCGACCGCCGCCGCCCTCGGTATAGAAGACGATCGGCAGCTTCATATCCGACGCGATGCCAAGCAGCCGGTCGGTCTTGCGATGGTTGTTGTGCCCCTGCGTGCCGGCAAGGACGGTATAGTCATAGGCGAGGCCCATGCACTTGGCCGCTTCTTCGCCATGCTGCGCCGCGTTGACGGTACCAATGCCGCCGATCATCCCGTCGGCCGGCGTGTTGCGCATCAGGTCGTCCAGCGGGCGGCGCCGGCGCTGCGCGGCAATAGTCAGCGCGCCATATTCGATGAAGGTGCCCTGATCGAACAAGTCGGCTATATTCTCGCGCGCTGTCCGCTGCCCGGTCTTGCGCCGACGAGCGACTGACTCGGGCCGGTTCTCATCCAGACCGGGCGCATGTCGCTCCCGCACCTCGGCCAGATCCGGCCGAATCATGTCCGGATCGACGAAGGTGGCCGCATCCGCGCCTTCGTCGCCTCCTTCGACGGCATCCATCGTCAGAAAACCGGCGCCTTCTTCGATCACGCTGTTCAGCGACGCCGCGATGTTCCTGACGACGCCACCGCGAACAGCAACAACGGCGTGCTGCATCTTCAGCGCTTCGATCGTCCCAACCTCTGCGCCTGCGCGGACGGCGTCTCCCACCGCGACGTTGATCGCGACAACGACGCCAGAGAGCGGCGCCGCAATCGCTGTGGAGCCGCCGGTATCCGGGGCACTATCCTCAGCGACCGCAGATTGCGCCGGCATCAGCCCCGCGGCGTTCCGATCTAACCAGCCGGTGTCTATCGCATGACCGGCGACTTCGTCTCGCTCCAACAGGTGGGCGAGCAGCGCAAGGTTGGTTCGGACGCCGTCGACCCGGATCTCCGAAACCGCACGCCTGGCGCGCGCCAGCAGCATCGGCCAGTCCGCTGCGTGAACGATGACCTTGCCGATCATGGGGTCAAAGCGCGGATTGGCGACCATCCCCACCCTCGCCGCACTGTCCACCCGCACCCCTGGCCCACCGGGCAAGGTCAAGGCAGTGATCGTCCCACCAGACGGCCGCGGCGATCCATCAGAACCGAACGTTTCGGCGTTGATCCGCAACTGGATCGCGACACCGCGCGGCTCTGCGGGGCGTGTCGGAAGCGGCTCACCGCCGGCAAGGCTCAGTTGCAGCGCGACGAGATCAAGCCCCAGCACCTCTTCCGTGATCGTATGCTCCACCTGGAGCCTTGGATTGACCTCAAGGAAGGCAAACACGTCAGGATGATCGGACGGCAGCGTGCGATCGACGAGGAACTCGGCGGTGGCCAGGCCGACATAGCCCGTTCCTTGAAGCAGTTTGATGGCCGCGTCCGTGATCCGCGCTTCCACCGCCGGATCGAGTTCCTGTGCTGGCGCGATCTCGATGATCTTCTGATGCCGGCGTTGCAGCGAGCAATCCCGTGTGCCCAATGCGAGCACTCGCCCGGCCTGGTCTCCGGCTAGCTGAACCTCGATATGCCGCGCATCGGGGATATATCGCTCCACGATGACCTCGGCAGAGCCGAAGGCAGCGAGCCCTTCGGCGCGCGCTGCAGTTATTTGCGCGTCCAGGCTCGCGCGGTCGTGAACGATGCGGATCCCGCGCCCGCCGCCGCCAGCTACCGCCTTCACGATCACCGGGCCGTCAGTCGCAACACCCTCGGCAAGCACCGGCACGCCAGTTGCCGCCGCATGCCGCTTCGCCGCAGCCTTGTCGCCGAAAAGTGCCAGCAATTCAGGTGTCGGGCCGACGAACTGCAGCGATGCACCGGCACATGCCGCGGCGAAGTCGGCGTTCTCGCTGAGGAACCCGTAGCCGGGATGAACCGCATCACAGCCGCTCGCCTGCGCGGCGGCGATCAAGGCCGCTCCGTCCAGATAGGCGGCGGGACCCTCCGCGGAGAGTGCAATAGCTACGTCGGCGGCCGCGACATGGGCGGCGTCGGCATCATCGGCGGAGTAGACGGCTACCGTCCTGATCCCCAGCGACGCGGCGGTTCTTGCAACACGAATCGCGATCTCGCCGCGATTGGCAATCAACAGGCTTTTTATCGCGCCTCTCCCTTCAGTCTTCTTTCACGCCGTTACGGCGGTGCATCAACCTCTTTTCACCTCTTCTACGCGGGTGTGTAAGGAGCGCTGCACCGGTCGAACCCCGTGGGTTCGTCGTTAGAACAGGTTGAAGGCATGAACCCGCGGCTGAAATCAATCATCGGTGGATCGACGGGCAATCTCGTCGAATGGTATGATTGGTACGCCTATGCGGCTTTCTCGCTGTATTTCGCGCCGCACTTCTTCCCGGCGGAGGATCGCACAGCGCAACTGTTGAGCGCGGCGGCGGTGTTTGCCGTTGGCTTCGTGATGCGACCGATCGGCGCCTGGATCATGGGTGTCTATGCCGATCGTCGAGGGCGCAAAGCCGGCCTGACGCTGTCAGTGACGTTGATGTGCGCAGGGTCCCTCCTGATCGCGGTCACTCCGGGATACGCTACCATCGGCGTCTTCGCCCCGGCCCTGCTGGTGCTCGCCCGCCTCATGCAGGGGCTGTCGGTCGGCGGCGAATATGGCGCCAGCGCAACTTACCTGTCGGAGATGGCCGGCCGCGAGCGGCGCGGTTTTTACTCCAGTTTTCAGTACGTCACGTTGATTGCTGGACAGCTGACCGCATTGCTCGTGCTCCTGGTACTGCAGCTCGTGATGGATGAAGCCACGCTCGATGCCTGGGGCTGGCGGGTGCCCTTCGCAATCGGCGGCGTGCTGGCGATCGTGGTGTTCCGCATTCGCCGCGGGCTTGCAGAAACCGAGAGCTTCAAGAAGAGCACCGGGCCGAAATCGGGCTTCTGGACGCTGGTGACGCATCATCCGCGCGAGACCGCGACCGTCATGCTGCTGACCGCGGGAGGCACGCTCGCCTTCTACGCTTACTCGATCTACATGCAGAAATTCCTTGTAAATACCAGTGGGTTCGATCGGGAGGTTGCCAGCCGAATCAATGCGGTGACGCTGTTCTTCTTCATGTGTCTGCAACCGATCGCCGGGGGTCTGAGCGATCGTATCGGACGAAAACCGCTGATGGTCACGTTCGGCATCCTGGGTTGCCTGCTCACCTATCCGATCTTCGTTGCGCTTGAGACCGCGCGCAATCCGATCGTTGCAGGGCTGCTCGTGATGGCGGCGTTGGTGATCGTGACGGGGTACACGTCGATCAATGCCGTCGTGAAGGCTGAGCTGTTCCCCGCCAACATCCGCGCGCTGGGTGTCGCCCTGCCCTATGCGCTGGCGAATACGCTATTCGGCGGGACCGCGGAATATGTCGCGCTAAAGTTCAAGGACCTCGGATGGGAACGCGGCTTCTACTGGTATGTGACGGGAATGATTGGAGTATCTCTGATTGTCTACCTGCGTATGCGTGACACGCGCGCGAACAGCAGGATCACCGAGGACTGAGGGCCGGGATTGAACGTGCGGCCTCCGCCGGGTCCACTCCAGGGCGGGCGCCGGCGTTGATCGTTTCGTCGCCACGGGCAACGCGCGCCGCCTTTTGAACGGCCTCGACGAGGCGGGGATAGATGCCGCACCGGCACAGATTGGTGACCGACCGGCGAATATCGGCCTCGGACGGATCACGCCTGTCCTTGATCAACACCGCCGCGGCCATCACCATGCCGGGAATGCAGAAGCCGCATTGCACCACGTTGCCGTCGAGCATCGCCAGCTGAACCGGATGTGCGCGATCGCGGGACAAGCCCTCGATCGTCGTGACGAAGCTTCCCTCCACTTGCGCGATCGTCACCTGACAGGACCGTACCGCCCGGCCATCGACATCGACGGTACAGGCTCCACAGGCGCCGGTGCCGCAGCCATATTTGGCGCCGGTCAGATTGGACGCATCCCGCAGCGCCCAGAGGAGCGGCGTGTCTGGGTCGAGCAGATACTCGACCGCTTCATTATTGACGGTCAGCTTCGTCATACGCGCGTCTTAGCGGGAAATCCCGAGACGAACAGCGCCACCCCGACGCACGGTCGAGGTGGCGATCCCGATCAATAGCCGAGTGCGGCGATTTCGTCCGGTGCGAAGCCTAAGTCGCGGAGCACGGCGGCGTCCTGCCGCTCACCCCCCAGGTCGGGCGCCACGGTGCCGCTCTTGGAATAGCGCGGCGCCGGCGCCGGCTGCTTGATCCCGCCGGCCTCAACAAAGGTGCCGCGCGCCTGGTTGTGCGCATCATTATAGGCGTCGTCGAACCCGAGCACCGGGGCAAAGCAGACGTCATGACCCTTGAACGCGTCGACCCATTCGTTGCGCGACCTGGTCTTGAACAAGGCAGTCAGTTCGTCCTTCAGCGCCGGCCATTGCCGCTGGTCCATCTGCGCCGACCATTTGTCGTCACTCAGGCCCATGACCTTGCGGAACTCGGCGTAGAATTGCGGTTCGATCGCGCCGAGCGAGATGAACTTGCCGTCGCTCGTTTCATAGGTGTCGTAGAAATGCGCTGCGGTATCGAGCAGGTTGGTGCCACGCTCGTCGCTCCACCGTCCCATGCCGCGGAAGCCCCACATCATCGTCATCAGCACCGCCGACCCATCGGTCATCGCGGCGTCGACCACCTGTCCCTCACCCGTGCGGGCGGCATGAAGCAGCGCGGCGAGCATGCCATAGGCGAGGAACATGCCGCCGCCGCCGAAATCACCAGCGAGATTGATCGGCGGGGTTGGCTTCTCACCCTTGCGGCCGAAGGCATGAAGCGCGCCTGAAATGGCGATGTAATTGATGTCGTGACCCGGCTCCGACGCCATCGGCCCATATTGGCCCCAGCCCGTCATGCGCCCGTAAACCAGCTTCGGATTGTCGGCGAGCAGCACGTCGGGACCCAGCCCGAGACGCTCCATCACGCCGGGGCGATACCCCTCGATGATGGCATCGGCGTCTTTCACAATCTTGCGCACCGCGGCGATCGACTTCGGATCCTTCAGGTCCATGCCGATCGACTTGCGGCTGCGCAGCAGCGGATCCTTCTCCGCGACGCCATTGCCCTGCGTTTTGCCTGGACGATCGATACGGATCACCTCCGCGCCATGATCGGCCAGCATCATGCCGGCAAAGGGACCCGGGCCGATCCCGGCAAACTCGACAACACGGATACCGGCAAGGGGTGGCGTGCTCACGGATGCTCTCTCCTGTATAATTTACGGGAGGGGTATCGCGGCATGAACGCGAGCACAACAAAAGTTATGCCGCTTGACGTCGGTCGAGGGCGCGGCTTCTGCCTGCGTTAAGCCCGTGGCAGTGGCGGCGCGCCCTTGTCCAACGCAAGATCCGCGTCCGAGAAACGGATCGGCGTGCGTAGCCCAGCGATCGGTCGCGTTTCGTTCACCGGCAGCACCATATCGCGCGCCTGCACCTGCGGATCGTTCAGCGCCTGCTCGACGGTGTTGATCGGGCCCGCGGGTACCCCCGCCGCCTCCAGCTTTGCCAAAAGATCGTCACGTTCGAACGTGCGGCAGCGTTCCTCGATCAGCGCGAACAAGGGCGCGCGATGCTCGATCCGCCCTGCGTTGCTGTCCCAGCGCGGGTCCGGCCCAATGCCGACGATCGCGGCAAAGCGGTGATATTGCGCGTCATTGCCCACGGCGAGGATGAACCAGCCGTCGCTGGTCGGGAACACCGCATAGGGGCTGACGTTGGCATGGGCGTTGCCCATCCGCGGCGGGTTCTCGCCGCTGGCGAAGTAATTCGCCGCCTGATTGGCGAGCACGCCGACCATCGTATCAAGCAGTGCACAATCGACCTGCTGCCCGCGACCAGTCCGTGCGCGCATCATCAACGCCGCCTGGATGCCGATCGTCGCATAGAGCCCTGTCATCACGTCCGCGAAGGCAACGCCGATCTTCTGCGGCGCGCCGTCGGGCTCCCCGGTCAGCGACATGATCCCGCCCATGCCCTGGATGATGAAATCATAGCCGGCGCGATGGGCGTAGGGCCCGGTCTGGCCGAAGCCCGTGATCGAACAATAGACAAGGCGCGGATGATCGGGCGCGAGGCTCGCATAATCGAGGCCGTATTTGGCGAGCCCGCCGACCTTGAAGTTCTCGATCACTACATCCGCATCGGCGATCAGCGCCTTCACCCGTGCGACATCTTCGGCCTTGGTAAAGTCGGCAATGATGCTCGTCTTTCCGCGGTTGCACGCATGGTAATAGGCCGCCGCCCGGTCGCCATCGTGCTCCACGAACGGCGGGCCCCAGGTCCGCGTGTCGTCGCCAGCCGGGCTTTGCACCTTGACCACTTCGGCGCCGAGATCTGCCAGGATCTGCCCCGCCCAGGGGCCCGCAAGGATGCGGGCCAGCTCGACCACCTTGATGCCCTTGAGCGGGGTGTCCTTCATGGGTCGGCGCTCAGAACGCCGGGATGCCGGTGATCGCGCGGCCCAGGATCAGCGCGTGAACGTCATGCGCCCCCTCATAGGTGTTCACCGTTTCCAGGTTCATCACGTGGCGCATCACCTGATATTCGCCCGAGATGCCGTTGCCGCCGTGCATGTCGCGCGAAACACGGGCGATATCGAGCGCCTTGCCGACATTATTGCGCTTCACGATGGAGACCATTTCGGGCGCGAAGCGGCCCTCGTCCATCAGGCGACCCACGCGCAAGCTTGCCTGCAGACCGAGCGCGATCTCCGTCTCCATGTCAGCCAGCTTCTTTTGATATAGCTGAGTCGCGGCGAGCGGCCGGCCGAACTGATGCCGATCAAGGCCATATTGCCGCGCGGCGTGCATGCAGAATTCCGCCGCGCCCATCGCGCCCCAGCTGATGCCGTAGCGTGCGCGGTTGAGGCAGCCGAACGGTCCCTTCAGCCCCTCGACATCGGGCAACAGCGCGTCCTCGCCGACCTCGACATCGTCCATCATCACCATGCCGGTGATCGAGGCGCGCAAGGAGAGCTTGCCCTCGATCTTGGGTGCGGACAGGCCCTTCATGCCCTGTTCCAGCACGAAGCCGCGGATCGCGCCGCCATGCGCGTCGCTCTTCGCCCAGATGACGAAAACGTCGGCGATCGGCGCGTTGGAGATCCACGTCTTGCTGCCGCTGATGCGGTAGCCGCCGTCGGTCTTCACTGCGCGGGTCTTCATGCCGCCGGGGTCGGAACCGGCGTCAGGCTCAGTCAGGCCGAAACAGCCGATCCATTCGCCGCTTGCGAGCTTGGGGAGGTACTTTCGCTTCTGCTCCTCCGAGCCATAAGCGTGGATCGGGTACATCACGAGGCTGGACTGAACGCTCATCATCGAGCGGTAGCCCGAGTCGATCCGCTCCACCTCACGCGCGACGAGGCCATAGGCGACGTAGGAAGCGCCGACGCCGCCATATTCCTCCGGCACGGTCGGGCCCAGCAGGCCGAGCGCACCCATTTCGCGGAAGATTTCGGGATCGGTGTGTTCGTTGGCGAAGGCGTCGATGATGCGCGGCGCGAGCTTTTCCTCAGCGTAGGCGCGCGCGGTATCGCGCACCATCCGCTCGTCCTCGGTCAGTTGCTCGTCGAGAAGAAAGGGATCTGCCCAGTCAAACGCGCCCATGCCGGCCATAATCTGCTCCACCTACACCTAAATCGCCTCGCCGTGGTGGGCCGAAGTACCTTTCGCACCCCACTTGGGGTTGGCGTAAAGGCGCCATCGACATGCCGCGGCCGGCGTTGTCTGGAGCGGCTATAGCGACTGGAGCGAGTCAGCCAAGCGTATGGGCATATTTGGGCTGGTCGATCGCGATCGTATCGAGCGCCGTCGCCTTGAGATGCGCGACCAGCGCGGGATCATCGGGCGCAATCGTCCCGCTGCGAATTGCTGCGACCAGGGCGGCGTCCAGCTCGTCGCGCGTGCCGGTGCGATGCAACAGCGCGCGCATCCGCTCCACAGCGCGCTCGTCCGCCGCGGGGCTCATCGCCATGTCGCGCGCGGCGATCTCCAGCGCATTGCGCGCCACGCGCAGGCCAAAGACGCTGGCGCTGCCGTCGACCGGCAGCCATTGCGCGACGCCCGCCACCAGTTCCTGCGCGGTGGGATGCGTGATCATGCCGCGTTCCTTTCGATGATCGCCACGATGTCGGCCTCTGTTTCCGACAGGCGGCGCCCGATCACGCCTCGCTCGGGGCCGGCGGTCGGGTCAGAGGCGAAGCTGGCGTACATGCCCATCGTCATGACGCCCCACTTGAGGCTGCCGAGCATCGACCAGAAATCGACTCGAGCGGCGCTGATCGGCTCGCCGCCCGCTTCGGCATAGCCGTCGAGCAGGTCCTGCACCTCGCCGAAGCCGCCGACGTAACGGTCCGGGCGGCCGAACTTCCAGCTGTTGGTGCATAGCCAGCCCATGTCCTCGGCCGGATCGCCGACGTGCACCAGCTCCCAGTCGAGCACCGCGACCAGACCCTGTTCGGGATCGACCATGATGTTGCCGTTGCGGAAATCGCCATGGACGAAGCGTGACGTGACCTTCTCCTTCGGCAGCCTTTTCTCCAGCCAGCGGAACGCCGCCTCGATCGTCGGCCGTACGGCGCCAGTCGCGCGCCAGGTCGCCTCGTAATTGGCGAGGGTGGTTTCGGCGTCGGTCTGGTCCAGGCCGGACAGCGGCTCGACCGAATGGATCCGCGCCAAGGCCGCGCCGCATTGCCGCGCCAGTTTCCCGCGTGCCGGCTCGAACGCGGGATCGCCGGTGATCTTCTTCCCCAGCGTCTCGCCGCCGACCCGGTGCATGACATACGCCTCGTCCAGCCCGTCCGCCTCCTCGTCGCAGACATAGGTGACGATCGGTGCCGGCACGCCGGCCTCGACGGCGCGGGCGATCGCCTCCGCCTCGCGGCGCAGCGGCGGTTTCGACACGGCGGAATTTTCCACCATTCGCGTTCGTCGCCGCAGGATAAGCGGAGTCTTGCTCTCCCCCTCACCCACCGCATCGAACGCCCATGTCTCCATGCTCGCGCCGCCGGTCAGCCGTACCAGATTCTCGACGCGCCCGGCCCCGGGGGCCATGCGCGGTGCGAGCGCCGACAGTCGTCGCGCCAACTCGTCTTTCGAAAGCCTCTCCGCCATCGCCCCTCAGCTTGTTTTAATTAAGGGCTTTAAAATCCGTGAGAGGCCGCTACGCAAGTTAAAAGAGTCGACTTAATTCGGGAGAGGGCCATGGATTTCGGATTGCCGCAGGATCTGCTCGACTATCTCAAGGAGCTGGATGCCTTCATCGAAGCGGAGATCAAACCGCTGGAAGACGCGGACGATAATGTCCGCTTCTTCGACCACCGGCGCGAATATGCGCGGACCGATTTCGAGGCCGGCGGCCTGCCGCGCCACGAATGGGAAGGATTGATGCGCGAGGCAAAGCGCCGCTCGGACAAGGCAGGCCATTTGCGCTTCGCCATGGATCCCAAGTTCGGCGGCAAAGGCGGATCGAACCTGTGGATGTGCGTCATCCGCGAGTATCTCGCCGCCAAGGGCCTCGGCCTCCACAACGATCTGCAGACCGAGCATTCGATCGTGGCGAACAACCCGTTCGCCAAGATGTTCGACGATTTCGGCACCGAGGAGCAGAAGGAAGAGTTCATCACCGGCACGCTGAACGGCACCCGGCGAGTGACCTTCGGCCTGACTGAACCGTATCACGGCTCCGACGCGACCCACATGGAAACGCGTGCGGTACCCGAATCGCGTAACGGCGTGCCGGGCTATGTCATCAACGGCGAGAAGATGTGGACGACGGGCATGCACGTCGCGACGCATTGCGCGCTGTTCGCCCGCACCAGCGGCGATGATGGCGCGGCGAAGGGCATCACCTGCTTCCTGGTGCCGACCGACGACGAAGGCGTGAAGATCGAGGAATATCTCTGGACCTTCAACATGCCGACCGATCACCCGCGCGTCAGCTTCAGCGACGTGTGGGTGCCAGAGACGACGATCTTCGGCGATCCGGAGAACGGTCTGCCGGTCGCGCAGGCGTTCGTGCACGAAAACCGCATTCGCCAGGCCGCGTCATCGCTGGGCGCTGCGACCTACTGCATCGAGGAATCGATCCGCTACGCGCGCCAGCGCAAGCCCTTCGGTGAGGATCTCGCCCGCAATCAGGCGATCCAGTTCCCGCTGGTGGAACTCGCCACCCAGGCCGAGATGCTTCGCCTGCTGATCCGCAAGACCGCCTGGGAAATGGATCAGATGCCGCACCACGAGGTGGAAAAGCGCCTCTCGGACAAGGTCTCGATGTGCAATTACTGGGGCAACCGCCTCTGCTGCGAGGCGGCCGATCGCGCGATGCAGGTGCATGGCGGCATCGGCTATTCGCGCCACAAGGCGTTCGAGCACATCTATCGCCACCACCGCCGCTATCGCATCACCGAAGGCGCGGAAGAGATCCAGATGCGCAAGGTCGCCGCCTTCCTGTTCGGCTACCTTGGCCCCCGCCGGCAGGAGTTCAAGGAACTCGACTGGAGCGACGTCGACTATCGCAACAGCCAGATCCGCCCGCGCTCCGGCAAGCAGGCGCTCGGCAGCGTCTTCTGATCGGTAGCCACCGCCTGTCACCGCCGCGCCCAGACGACGTGCGGTGGCGGACAGGTCGGGGCGGCCCCACGCCGAGCGGACTTGCGACACCGCTACGTTCGGCATAACATCTGTTACGTTAGTGCGCCCGACGAGGCGCCCATGGGAGAGGGAAATGCTCAAGACGCGGTTCACCGAAGCGTTCGGGGTCGAATATCCGATCGCGCAGGGCGGCATGCAGTGGGTCGGCAAGGCGCATCTGGTCGCCGCCGTGGCCAATGCTGGCGCGCTAGGTTTCGTCACGGCGCTCACGCAGCCGACGCCGGAAGACCTGGCCAAGGAAATCCAGCGTACGAAGGATCTCACCGACAAGCCGTTCGGCGTGAACCTGACGATCCTGCCAACCATCACCCCCCCGCCCTACGCCGAATATCGCCGCGCGATCATCGAAGGCGGGATCAAGGTGGTCGAAACTGCCGGCTACAAGCCGCAGGAACATATCGATGATTTCAAGGCGCACGGGATCAAGGTGATCCACAAGTGCACCGCCGTGCGCCACGCGCTTTCGGCCGAGCGGATGGGCGCCGACGCGATCTCGATCGACGGGTTCGAATGCGCTGGCCACCCTGGCGAGGATGATATTCCCGGCCTGATCCTGATCCCGGCCGCGGCCGACAAGATCAAGGTTCCGATGCTGGCATCGGGCGGGTTCGGCGACGGACGCGGCCTGGTTGCGGCGCTCGCGCTCGGCGCGGACGGCATCAACATGGGGACGCGTTTCTGTGTCACGCAGGAAGCGCAGATCCCGGACACCTTCAAGCAGCAGATGGTGGAAAATGACGAACGGGCAACCGACCTAATCTTCCGCACGCTGCACAACACCGCCCGCGTGATGAAGAACAAGGTGAGCCAGGAAGTCGTCGCCATCGAACGCAAGGGCGGCGCCGAGTTCAAGGACGTTCAGCATCTGGTGGCCGGTGCGCGCGGCCGCGCCGCAATGGAGAATGGCGATACGCAGGACGGCATCTGGTCGGCCGGCATGGTGCAGGGCCTGATCCACGACGTGCCCACCGTAAAGGAGCTGGTCGACCGTATCGTGGCCGAGGCGGAGCAGATCATCGAGGGTCGTCTTCAGTCGATGATCAGCCGGTACGCCGAAGCCGCTGAGTAACAACGGATATAACCTGGATCAGTTGCGCGGCTCGTTCGAGTACGCCATGCGAACTCCTCTTGTGGTGTTAGGGGAAGGTCATGGCGAGCCTAAGCGAGCGGGCCGCGCCCCCATTGTCGGAATGTGATCGCGAGCCGATCCATATCCCCGGAGCAATCCAGCCACATGGCCTGTTGCTCATCGCTGATCCGGAAACGCTGACGGTCGTCGCCGGTGCGGGCGCGCTGGAAGAAGTGTTTGGCACCGGCTGGCTCGGTGCTCCGCTCGCGCAGCTACTGGCTCAGGATATCGCCGGACGGATGGCCGCCACCCTCGCTGGGCCTGGGGGGATCATTCGCGGCGATCCTCTGAAGATCGAAGATCGCCTGTACGACGTGGCAATCCATCGCGGCGGCGAGCAGGTGATCGTTGAACTGGAGCCGACCGGCGCGGAGCCGCTGCTCGCTGGCGACATCCTGTCATGGATGGACATCATCGCCGCGGGGTTCGAACGCGCGAGCAACCTTCAGATGTTGTGCGCGCGCGCGGCCAGCGCCTTTCGCGCTCTGACCGGGTTCGACCGCGTCATGGTGTATCGCTTTCTTGATGACGAAGCCGGCCGAGTGGTGGGCGAGGATCGCGATCCGACGCTGGGCACGTTCATGCACCATCATTTCCCCGCCGCTGATATACCGCGCCAGGCGCGCGCGCTGTACGTTCGCAATCGCGCCCGGGTGATCCCGGACGTGAGCTATTCGCCCGCGCCGATCCGCCCCGCGCATTATAGCGGCACGGATCTGAGCGACGCGTCGCTCCGCAGTGTCTCCCCCATCCACGTCGACTACCTGCGCAACATGGACGTCGGCGCCTCCGCGTCGATCTCGATCGTCAAGGACGGCGTGCTGTGGGGGTTGATCGCCTGTCATAACCGTACGGCCAAGCTGATGCCGATCGACATCCGGCTGGCCGCTACCACGCTAGCGGGCGGCCTCGCGCGGCAGATCCGCGCAAAAGAGGAGGCGGAAAGCTACCGCGAGCGGCTGGCGCTGCGTGCCGCGGAGGATTCGCTGGCCCCCGCCTTGACGCCGCCGCTGACGCGCGCGGTCGGCGATCGGCACGATGACCTTCAACGCATGCTGGACGCCGATGGCGTAGCATTGGTCCATGCCAAGGGCGTCGATTGCTATGGTCGATGCCCGGCAAAGCGCGACGTCGAGGCAATCGCCGAATGGCTGGCCGAGCGGAACACCACCGAAGCATTCGTCACGCACATGCTGGCGAGCCAGTACCCGCCTGCCGCTGAGTTTGCCGACAAGGCAAGCGGCCTGCTGGCGGTGCCGGTCCCGGAGGAGCAGGCGATCCTGCTCTGGTTCCGCGCCGAGGAGGTCGAAGAAATTGAATGGGCCGGCAACCCGCACAAGGGCGTCGGGCATGATCCGCTCGCTATCCTGACGCCGCGGACGTCATTCGAATCGTGGCGTGAGACCGTGCGGGGGCGCTCGCGCCGCTGGACGCTCGAACAGATAGAAGCGACGCATCGCCTGCGCCGGACGTTCCGCGACGCACGCGATTCGCGCGAGCGGCAGCGCCTGTTTCAGGAACTGGAGCGCGCCGTCGCCGACAAGGATAGCGCGCTGGCGCAGAAGGACGTGCTGATGAAGGAGGTGGACCATCGCGTCCAGAACAGCCTCCAGCTCGTCTCCGCCTTCCTCTCGCTACAGGCACGTGATGCCGGCCCGGGACAAGTTGCCGACCAGTTGACCGAAGCCCGATCCCGCCTGTCCGCGGTCGCGCTGGTCCATCGTCGCCTGTACCGCGACGATCAGATCGAGACGGTGGATCTCGGCCGCTATCTTGAGGAGCTGGTGCAGGATCTGCGCGGGTCGCTGGGGCATGAATGGGCCTCGCAGATGACGGTCGACCTGACGCCACTGCTGATTCCAACCGATCGGGCGATCAGTGTGGGACTGATCGCGTCGGAGCTGGTCATCAACGCGACAAAATATGCCTATGAGGGCACGACCGGCCCGATCGACATCGCGCTGGAGCAGTATCGCAATCGCTTCCGGTTGATCGTGGCGGATAATGGCGGCGGCGTCTCCGGCGACCGTGTCGGCTTTGGCAGCCGCATGATGCAGGCCGTTGTCGGGCGGCTCAACGGCACCCTGGATCATGCCGACAACAGCCCCGGCCTGCGCGCCATCCTGACCGCGCCGATCGAGGACGGTACGCTTTAGCGGGGAAGATCCCGCGCCCGGCCGCACGCAATGAACCGACGCTCATGCGGCGGGTTCATGCGCCGCAGCTTCGTACAGTTCGAAGGTTTGAAGCGCACCCGTGATCATCGCCTCGTGCCATTCGTCGTTCCGTCCCGCGGCGGCCTGATCGATTGCGGTCCGGATCGCCCGCCACTCCCCCGGCTCATGTACGGCCGACAGATACGCATGCGGCATACCGGCAGCGACACGTCGCGCGAGCAAACCACCGCCCAGCCGCGATCCCTCCACGACGTATAAGGCGCCCCACGCAGCCGCGACTGACGTCGACACGGTTTCAATCGGCAGGTCGACATTGACGCCCAGTGCGTCGAGGTCTGCGGCAAGCAGCGGCGTGCGCCGTCGCAGCACCGGCCACACCTGCGCGGCGCGCGCCTCCGCTGCGGGCAGCGCGCGCGCATGCGCCAATAGAAATCGGCGGTAGGCAGCGGGATCGGCAAAGTCATGGGCGGCAAAGGCCGAATCGACCGTGTCGTGAGCGGGGGCGGTACGGGAGCGAAGCAGGGAAATTGCGGACATTGGCCGCGCGATGCCCGATGGGGCCGCCGGCGTCGAGCCGGCTTGTGGTACGGGTGGTCGGACTCGAACCGACAATCTGTTGCCAGAGGCGGATTTTGAGTCCGCTGCGTCTACCAATTCCGCCACACCCGCGTGCCCGGAGCGCGCCTTTGGCATGAACCGGGTTATCCCGTCCAGCCCGCGATCGGCGTTGCTGTTACTTTATCGTTAGCCGCAACTCGCCTTCCCTATCTTCCCACCGGGGCGCGTGAAATCCGATCAGCCGGGGAAGCGCATCGTCCGTGGCTCGGACTGGTCAGGATTGCCGCTGCTGACCGGCTTGCGCGCGCGCTGCGGATCGATCGGGCGATCAAAGGCGATACCGGCCCGTCCCTCCGTCTGCCACGCGACCCGACCAGAGACCAGCCCAATCCCGCGCAGTTCGATCTGGACAGCAGACTCCGGCGACACCGGCTCGGGAAGCTCTGCCATCAGGCCACCGGCCGACAGGTTGCGCACCCGCACCGACAGGTCATTCGGCATGCCTTCCACCTTCAGACGCGCCAGCAGCAGCAGGCTGTCACGCCCGCGGTCGCCGGTCGCGGCCGTGTTGGAATCGTCCAGGAAGATGCTCGTGGAAGGGGAGTCCATGGGCGAGGACTATTCCAGCATGTGTTTACGAAATGCAAACGAACTGCCGCCAGACTGTGCCATTTAGGACCAGTCTTGAAATCGCACTCACGCGCCGTGGAATCGCAGCAATGCAGCGCGCAGCATCGCCCGAAAGGGCAGCGCTAGTCCTCGCGCGAAATCTTTTCGTTGCGTTCGTGCCGCTCCTGCGCCTCGACGGTCATGGTCGCGATCGGACGCGCCTCGAGCCGGCCCAAGCTGATCGGCTCCCCGGTCACTTCGCAATAGCCATATTCGCCATCGTCGATCCGCCGCAGCGCCGCCTCGATCTTGCCAATCAACTTGCGCTGCCGATCCCGCGTGCGCAGTTCGATCGACCAATCGGTCTCGCTCGACGCGCGGTCGTTCAGGTCAGCCTCGCGCAGCGAATCGACCTGAAGCTGCGACAGCGTGCCTTGCGATTCCCGAAGGATCGCATCCTTCCAAGCCAACAGCTTGGCACGAAAATATTCCTGCTGTCGGGGATTCATGAACGGTTCTTCCGGACTGGGACGATAACCGTCGTCGTTTGCAGCCCCTAGGGCTGCTGGGTCTATCTGATCCACGCGATTGTACGCCGTCGCCATCGACCTATCTCCCCGCCCGCGTCAGGGTGTCGTAGCACCACCGCGCCCCGGAGGGGGCCTATAGACGCGCAGCAGACAACCGACAAGCACTCGCAAGCGTATAAAAGTGCTTATTTGATATTCGCTTGCGCCGACATGAACGAATTAACGGCTCGATCGATGTCCCGGACTGACACGATGACGCAAAATTGCGCGCTGCCACTGCGGATTTTACGGGTTATTGGACGATAAGACGATCCATTGCTGTTGAGTTTAAGGCTTTGTTCTGCACCTTGAGCGCACAGGGGCAGCAACGCTTTTGAAGAACATAGGCGGCCTGAGGGTCACCACCAGAATGAGAAAGTGACATCATGTCGGTGCGGATGGCTTTGGCGAAACTCTGCGCTTGCACCGTTGGCGGTGCAATCGTGGGCGGGGGCGCGGTTCACGTCGCCGAAACCCAGAAGGCGCGCAGTTCGTACACCAAGTTCGTGAAAACCGCGCCGAAGAAGGTCGTCAAACGCGTACCGCGCAAGAGCACCGTCCGCCGCGTCGTCCGGGCGGCGACCCCGCCGGTCTGCGCGCCGACGGTCGTGACCGTCGCCTCGCAGGCGGCCCCCATTCCCGTTCCGCTGCCTCCTGCGCCATCGGTCGTATCGGGCGGCGGTGATGTCGCGCCGATCGTCGGCGGCGGCTGGGGCGGCGGCTTTGGCGGCGGCGGCTTCTTCGCTGGTGGGTTCTTCGGCGGATCGGGCGGATCAGGTTCGAGCGGGATCGTGATCTCCTCCACGTCCAGCTCCAGCGGCGGGTCAACCTCCACATCGTCGGGTGGGTCGTCCACCTCCACCGGTGGCTCATCGACCTCTACGTCCACCGGCGGCTCCTCGACATCCACCTCCACCGGCGGTTCGTCGACCTCGTCCTCGACGTCCACGGGATCGTCCACTTCCTCTTCGACGTCGTCGTCCACGTCGGGTTCGACTTCCGGCTCCACCTCGAGCTCATCCTACGGCTCGTCTTCGAAGGGCTGGGGCTCGTCGTCCAAGGGATGGGGTTCCTCGTCGAAGGGCTGGTCCTCGAACGGCGGGCATCATGGCAACAGCAGCGGCAACCCGTCGCCGGTCCCCGCGCCGCCGATGATGATCCTCTTCGGCGCGGCTGCCGCTGCCCTCGTCGCGCGGCGCCGCTTCGCCAAGAAGGTGCAGCCGGCCGGCTGAACGCTCCCTCACTTGGCGACATGGCGCAAGAAAGGGCGGCGCTCCTGATCGGGAGTGCCGCCCTTTCTGCATTAATCGGTCAGGCGCTGCGGTGGCTCAAGCGTCGAGCAGCGCCTTTTCGATATCGGTGATCGGGTGACCGGTCAGGTCCTTCGCAAGCTCTCCCGACAATCGATCGGTCACTTCCTTGTGATAGTGTTTACGCAATTCACCGAGCGTCTTGGGCGGCGCAATCACGATCAGCGAATCATATTCGTTGGAAAAGGCGCGCTTCTTCAGCAGCTCCGCGGCGTCGGCTGCGAAGCGGTCCTCCTCCAGCTGGTGGAAGTCGGTTTCGCCCAGCGAGCCTCGCGATGGCGCAAATTGCGCGCCGGAACCCTGCGCATGGTTCGACCCGTTGCGCGCGATCGACGGAGCGCCAGGGCCAGATTGGGTTGACGACGCCCGGCCTGCCTTGTCGGTCTTCTGATCAAGGTCTGACGGGTTGGGCCGTTCCTCGGCATGTTCGACCGTCAGGTTCGGGTGCACCTCGTCGCCCTCGTTGCGCAGGAACAGCAGCTTGCGGCCATCCGCGACCAGAACGACGGAATTGTGCGGCACGTGCATGAGCAAGGTCTCCTGTTTTATTGCCTGTCGTTCGAACCAACGCGCCGCCGGCCGGCCGGGTTGCCTCTTCGTCTCCTGTACAGGTGCCCTCCGCCGCCGCTTGCCTGAACCCCGCACCCTCGGCATAGCCCCCCGCCATGCTCGACATTCGCCTGATCCGTGACGAACCCGCCGCCTTCGACGCCGCCATGGCGCGCCGTGGCAAGCCTGCGGAGGCCGCCACCATCCTCGATCTCGATCGCCGCCGCCGAGAGGTGGTGACCGAGCTTCAGGTCGGGCAGGCGCGCCGTAACGAGGCGTCGAAGGCGATCGGTGCGGCCAAGGCGAAGAAGGACGAGGAAACCGCCGCGGCGCTGATGGCGGAAGTCGCCACGCTGAAGCAGCGCCTGCCCGAGCTGGAGGCTGAGGAAGCCCGGCTCGGCGGGGAGCTCGACAGCCTGCTCGCCGGCCTGCCCAATCTTCCGCTCGCTGACGTGCCCGATGGGGCCGACGAGAATGACAATCAGCTGATCCACGAACGCGGCCAGCCTCCGGTGTTCGACTTTGCAGTCCGCGAGCATGACGCGATCGGCCCGGAGCTTGGCCTCGATTTCGAAACCGGTGCGCTGCTGGCCGGCGCGCGTTTCACGCTGGTGCGCGGCCATGTCGCCAAACTTGCCCGGGCACTGGGCCAGTTCGGCCTCGACGTTCTGACGCGCGACTATGGCTATGAGGAAGTCATCCCGCCGCTGCTGGTGCGTGACGAGACGATGTTTGGCACCGGCCAGTTGCCGAAATTCGCCGAGGATTTGTTCCGCACCACCGATGGTCGCTGGCTGATCCCGACCAGCGAGGTCAGCCTCACCAACATCGTGCGCGAGAAGATCCTTTCTTCCACCGATCTGCCGCTGCGCTTCACCGCCCTCACCCCCTGCTTCCGCTCGGAAGCGGGCGCGGCGGGCCGCGATACGCGCGGCTTCATCCGCCAGCATCAGTTCGACAAGGCCGAGATGGTCTCGATCGTCGAGCCGGATCAATCGGAGGCGGAGCATGAGCGGATGACCGCAGCGGCGGAGGACGTGCTGGCGCGCCTCGAACTGCCGTTCCGCCGCATGAAGCTGTGCACCGGCGACATGGGCTTCTCCGCTGCCCGCACCTATGACATCGAAGTGTGGCTGCCGGGGCAGGACCGCTATCGCGAGATCTCCTCCTGCTCGACCTGCACCGATTTCCAGGCGCGCCGCATGAATGCCCGCTTCCGTCCGGAAGGCGAAAAGACAACCCGCTTCGTCCACACGCTGAACGGCTCCGGCCTGGTGATCGGCCGGACGATCGTGGCGATCCTCGAGAATTACCAGCAGGCCGACGGCTCGGTCGCCGTGCCGGCGGTCCTCCAGCCGTATCTGGGCGGGCTGAACCGTCTGGAGCCGCGGTAAGACTAGGGTTAATGCAGCGGCAATGACGAACCGGATCCCGCTCGCGCTGCCGCTCGCATTTGCGCTGGCGGGATGCATCCCCTCGGTCGATCGACCCAGCCGACCGGCACCGCCGCGGCCAGATTCCCGCGGCAGCCATACGCCCCCGCGCGGCGATCAGCGACCGCAGGAAGAGGTGGATCAGCTCCCGGCCCCGGCCCCGGCCTGGGAGTCGCGCGGGGTTCCCGACGATGCCCGCCAAATCGAGGAGCAGACCTATGTCGTCCGCTCGGGCGATTCGCTCCGCGCCATCGCCGAGCGGACTGGCGCCGGATCGGAGGCGATCGCCCGCGCCAACGGACTGTCCGCGCCCTTCGTCATCTACGCGGGGCAGCGACTCCGTATTCCCGGTGGCCGCTACCACCTCGTCCGCTCGGGCCAGACCGGAATCGCTATCGCGCGCACCTATGGCGTCGAATGGTCGAACATCGTCGCCGCCAACGACCTCAGCGAGCCGTACATCCTGCGAACCGGCCAACGGATCCTGATCCCCGGCGACTCGCGTCCGCGCAGTGCGGCCGAGCGCGCCGCCGCTTTCCGCCTCGACATCGATGACATCATCACCGGGGGTGAGCCGGCGATCGCCGAGAACCAGGCGCCAGCAAAACCGGTCGCAACACCGCGACGTGTCCTGCCCTCCACCGCGGCGGTCGCTGCGCCCACCAGCAGCCCCGGCCGCTTCATATGGCCGGTCGATGGCCGGATCGTCGCGCGCTTCGGCGCCGGCGCCAGCGGGCAGCGCAATAACGGCATCAAGATCGCGGTACCCGCGGAGACGCCGGTCAAGGCCGCCGCCGACGGAACGGTCGCTTATGTCGGTGACGGCATCGCCGCGCTGGGCGGGCTGATCATCGTGCGCCATGGCGAGAACTGGACCAGCGTCTATGGCCATGCGTCCAAGCTTCTCGTCCAGCGCGGGCAGGCGGTGAAGAAGGGGCAGACGATCGCACTGTCAGGCGAAACCGGTTTCGCTGATCAGCCCGAACTCCACTTCGAACTGCGGAAGGGCCGCAGTCCGGTCGATCCGACCGCTCAGCTCCCCAGGCGCTAGCGTCGCGCAGCCCGACCGCTTGCGGGAGCCGCGCCGGGAGGGCATGGGCGAGCGGTTATGACCGATCATCAGTCCGATCTGCTCCGCGTCCTCACCGACCGCGGCTACATCCACCAGACGACCGACGCGGCCGCGCTCGATGCGCTCGCGACGAAACAGGTGGTGCCGGGCTATATCGGATTCGATCCCACCGCGCCGTCGCTGCACGTCGGCAGCCTCGTGCAGATTATGCTGCTGCGTCGACTACAACAGACCGGGCACAAGCCGATCGTCCTGATGGGCGGTGGCACCGGCAAGATCGGCGATCCGTCGTTCAAGGAAGAATCGCGCCAGCTGCTGACGGAGGATCGCATCGGCGCCAATGTCGCCTCGATCCGCCGCATCTTCGAACGCTTCCTCACGTTCGGTGACGGCCCGACCGACGCCGTGATGGTCGACAATGCCGACTGGCTCGACAAGCTCGAATACATCCCCTTCCTGCGCGAGGTCGGGCAGCATTTCTCCGTCAACCGGATGCTGTCGTTCGATTCGGTGAAGCTGCGCCTCGATCGCGAGCAGTCGCTCAGCTTCCTCGAATTCAACTACATGATCCTGCAGGCCTATGACTTCCGCGAACTGTCGCTGCGCCACGGCGTTCGGCTGCAGATGGGCGGCAGCGATCAATGGGGCAATATCGTCAACGGCATCGAGCTTGCCCGCCGCATGGACGGCACCGAGGTGTTCGGCGTCACCACCCCGCTCCTCACCACCGCCGACGGACAGAAGATGGGCAAGACCGTCTCCGGCGCCGTCTGGCTGCACGAGGATCAGCTGCCGCACTTCGATTACTGGCAGTTCTGGCGCAACACCGGTGACCGCGATGTCGGCCGCTTCCTGCGCCTGTTCACCGATATGCCGGAAGACGAGATCGCCCGCCTCGAGAAGCTCGAGGGCGCGGAGATCAACGAGGCGAAGAAGATCCTCGCCAACGAGGCCACCGCCATGTGCCGCGGCCGCGAGGCAGCGGAGCAGGCCGCCGAAACCGCGCGCAAGACCTTCGAGGAAGGCGCCAGCGGCGACGCGCTCCCCACCTTCGCGGCGAGCGGCGACGTGGCGCTGGTCGATGTCCTCGTCGGCCTGGGTTTCTGCGCGTCGAAGGGCGAGGCCCGACGCCTAATCAAGCAAGGCGGCGCGCGCGTCGCCGGCGAGAAGGTGTCCGACGAGGCCGCCACCGTCACCGCGGGGAGCGAGCCGGTCCGCATCTCCGCCGGCAAGAAGCACCACGGCCTGCTCGTCGCGGGCTGACGCGAGGCCCCGCTGATCCACGATCCTCCATCCTCCGCCTGCCACAACCAACGGCAGGCGGCAGGACACTCGCGCCCTGGCACATACCTTAGCATTTACTATATTAGCGATTACTAACGGCGTAGCGACGATGCTGAAGCCGCCGATGGATCTGGCGACGTTCGAACAAAAAGCGGTCCAAGTCGTCGAAACGCTCAAGGCGATCGGCAACGCACGCCGACTGATGCTGCTGTGCAAGCTGGTCGAACATGGCGAAGTGACGGTCACGGACCTCTCTCGCGACGTCGACCTCTCGCAATTCGCCTGTTCGCAGCACCTCGCAAAGGTGCGCGACGAAGGCCTCGTTACCTTCCGGCGCGAGAGCCAGACCCTCTGGTACGCCATCGCCGATCCGAGCGTCGAAACGCTGCTCGCAACCCTCTTCCAGCTCTACTGCAAGGACGTTGATGGATGCTTCCCCCCTGTCCTCGCGCAATGCGCGCCAGGCCCTTGACCGCGGCGCCCGGCTGGTCGACATCCGCGACGCCGACGAACATGCGCGCGAGCGCATTCCCGGCGCGGTCAACCTGCCGCTCAATCGCATCGCCGCCTTGCCGCGCGATGAGTGCCCGGTGATCTTCCACTGCAAGTCCGGCATGCGCAGGGCCGCCAATGCCGCCGCGCTCGCCGCCGCTGCCGCAGGCGTGCAGGCCTATATTCTCGAGGGCGGAATCGATGCCCGGCGCTCGGCCGGTCAACCGAGGGTGGTGGCGCGCAGCCACTCGAGATCATGCGGCAGGTGCAGATCACGGCGGGTATGCTGGTGCTTGCGGGCGTGCTGCTAGGCCTGTTCGTCGCCCCGGCCTTCTTCGGCTTGTCCACCTTCGTCGGCGCTGGCCTAATGTTTGCCGGAGCGACCGGCTGGTGCGGCATGGCGAACCTGCTGCGCATCATGCCGTGGACTCGGAGCGCCGCGCGCACTGATACGATCACGATCGCCACGTTTCGCGCCGATCAGGGCAGGCCGGCGAACTGGAACGGCTTAGCCGGCTTGAAATCCTTGTTGGCCATGCCGGAGAAGATGTTCCGCTCATTGGGTCCAAGGTCCAGCTTCAACACCTTGCCCGTGCGCCTGCGCTTCTGATCGGAGACGGTGCGCCAGCGCGTGGCCGAAATATTGGGCTGGTTAGGCGTGCTGATGCCGATCGGCACCGAGACGTTGCGGATGATGCTGAAGGCGGTGGCGATGGTCTGCAGCGGATCGGATACTGGCGGAATAGACCTCACGTAGAAGGAGGCGCGCGCGAAGCGGTCGGCGGCACGGTTCGTGCCGGGCAGGAACACCGTGCCACCGATCTGCTGCCAATATTCCTCCATCGCCAACTGCCGACCGAACGTCGGCGAATTGGTCATCACCTGATAGTCGCGGCTGTGATGGATCAATTGCCGCCCGTTTACATATTCGATGATCGCGCTGTCGCCGCTGGGATCGGACAGCGCGAGGTGCAGGTTTGCCACCCTGTCCTGCCCCGGCACTTGCGCGGTGACGATGATGAACGGTTCCTTCGCCAGCGCGTCTACGGCCGCCTGCACGGTAGTGAAATTGTCGAGCACATATTGCGCCCAGGCGGCAATGCTGAGGCCTGGCTTGGAGCCGCTGTTGTCGGGGTATTGTGATTCCGCCAACCAGAGGATGTTCGCGACCAGCCCCGCCTCGTTCATCCCGTCGGATGTGGAATTGTCATACGCCGCCGCGATGACGCTGCCGTAGCGCGAGGTCCAGCGGATCGAGTTTGGGCCGACTTCCCCGTTTCGCGCCATACCGCGGGGAAACACCCAGAGGTTCGTCTGGATATCGCTCGCCCAGTCCATCGAACGGGCCGTAACCACCTGATCGTCGCCGCCGAAATAGACGAGGCGCGAGCAGGCCTGCGCCACCGGCGGCAGCGACATGCCGGCAGTCAGCAGCAGGCCCAGGCAGAATTTGAAGCGAGCGATCTTCTTTCTCGGCACGGCAACCTCCTGCAGAAGGCGTGATAAGGCCGGCGCGAGTTGGCGTCCTATACGTAGATCCGCGGTGACAAGCCGGTCCGGGGAGCAGTCGCGATGGTGGCGAGCGGCGGCAGGATCACCGACATGCTCATGCGCCTGCTCTACCCGTGATGCGGGCCTGCGCCGCGATCAGCCCGATCGCAGCAGCGCGACGCCAGCATCGCGCTCGAACAGATACAGCGCCACCCGCGCCGCCTGCCCGCGCGCGCCGGATAGCCCGCCATCGCGATCGATCAGCAGCCGCGCATCATCGTATGCGATCGGCAGCAGCTCATTGAGCAGCTCCGGGGTCGCCAGCCGGAATGCCGCCTCGCCCGATTGCCGCGTGCCGAGCAATTCGCCGCCGCCGCGCAGCCGCAGATCCTCCTCCGCGATCCGGAAGCCGTCATTGGTCTCACGCATCAGCGCCAGCCGCGCGCGTGACGTCTCGCTCAACGCCGCGCCCCGCATCAGCAGACAGCGCGATTGCCCGCCGCCGCGCCCCACGCGGCCGCGCAGCTGGTGGAGCTGCGCCAGCCCGAAGCGATCCGCATGTTCGATCACGATCAGCGTCGCATTGGGCACGTTCACGCCCACCTCGATCACCGTCGTCGCCACCAGCACACCAAGCTCGCCGCAGGCGAACCGCGCCATCACCGCGTCCTTCTCCGCCGGCCGCATCTTGCCATGCACCAGCCCCACGCGGTCGCCGAACCGGCCCGCGAGCGCCGCCGCCCGCGCCTCGGCCGCGGCCAGATCGCTCTTCTCGCTCTCCTCCACCAGCGGGCAGACCCAATAGGCCTGCTTGCCCTCCGCCAGATGCCGGCCGAGCGCATTGACCACCTCGTCCAGCCGCTCCTCGCTGATGACACGGGTCTCCACCGGCTCGCGCCCGGGCGGCATCTCGTCCAGCCGGCTCTGGTCCATCTCGCCGTGCTGCGCGAGGACCAGCGTGCGCGGGATCGGCGTCGCGGTCATCGCCAGCAGATGCGGTGTCGTTCTGCCCTTGGCCGACAGCGCCAGCCGCTCGGCCACGCCGAAGCGATGCTGCTCGTCGACCACGACAAGGCCAAGGTCGCGGTAAGTCACCGCATCCTGGAAGATCGCGTGCGTGCCGATCAATATGTCGATCGATCCATCCGCCAGCCCCATCAGCACGCCCTCGCGCGCCCGGCCCTTGTCCCGCCCGGTCAGCACCGCGATGTTCACCGGCAGGCCGGCCAGCGTCTCGCGCAGCGTGTCGTAATGCTGCCGCGCCAAGATCTCGGTCGGTGCCAGCAGCGCGCCTTGCGCCCCTGCCTCCACTGCGATCAGCAACGCAAGCGCGGCGACCAGCGTCTTGCCCGATCCTACGTCACCCTGCAGCAGCCGAAGCATCGGCGCGTCCTGCGCCAGATCGCCCTCGATCTCGCGCGCCGTCCGCGCCTGCGCGCCCGTCAGCGCATAGGGCAGCCGAAGCATGTCGCGCAGCCGCCCGTCACCCTTCAACGCGCGGCCACGCCGCCGCCTTGTGTCCTGCCGCACCAGCGACAGCGCCAGCTGGTTGGCGAATATCTCGTCATAGGCGATCCGCGCCCGCGCGACCGCATCGGCCGGATCGGCATGGACACGCGCCAGCGCCTCCTTCCACCCCGGCCAGTCGCGCTGCGCGAGCAAGCCCGGCTCGATCCATTCGCCAAGCTCTGGCGCCCGCGCGATCGCCTGGTCGACCAGCCCACCGACGCGCCGCGAGGTGATCCCTTCGGAGAGGGGGTAGATCGCCTCGCGCTCGCGGAAGCCATCCTCGCCATCCACGATCTCCGGGTGGATGATCTGGAGCTCCTGACCATAGGTCTCCAGCTTGCCTGACACGCGCACCGGCTCGCCTACGGTATAGAGCTTGCGCACCAGTCCGCTCGATCTCCCGAAATAAACGAGGCTGACGGTGTTGCCGTAGCCGTCTGCTGCCTGCACCCGTGTTGGCGCGCGCGGCGAGGAGGATACGCGAATGTCGCGCACGGTCAGCGTGATCGCGATGGTGCGCCCCGCATCCTGTGCCATCAGCTCGTCCCGCGGCAGCCGGTCGAGCCAGCCGCTCGGCAAATGGAACAGCACGTCAACGACGCGCGCCAGCCCCAGCCGCTCGAGCGGCTTGGCCAGCCCGGCGCCAACGCCCTTCAGCGCGGTGACTTCGGCGAACAGTGGATTGAGGATATCGGGTCGCATGACTATCTCTGGCGCCACGCCTAGCCGTTCGCATCGATCCTGTCAGGCGAGCAGGTGAATTATAGCAGCCGACCGTGCGAAACCACGGCCGGCCAACCGTCGTTGGAGCCATGATGGATCAAGAGACTCGACTGCGGCGCACCCGTTTCCGCGCTTGGCATCGCGGCACGCGTGAGGCCGATTTCATGATTGGCGGCTTCTTCGATGCGCATCACGCCAGCTGGTCCGAGGAGCAGCTTCAATGGTTCGAGCGGCTGCTGGAGGAGCAGGACGTGGACATCATGGGCTGGGCGATCGGCTCCATCCCGTGCCCACCTGAATGGGAGGGCGAGATGATGCAGACGATGCGCCGCGTCGATTTCGCGCTCGCCACCCCGGGGAGCCAGCCCGGCGCCTGACCCTTTCCTCTCCGGTCGTCCCGGGCGAAGCCGAGGGACGCGCGGAGTGACGCTGGTGCGCGATCAGCCATCACGATACGAACGGACCCGCATTTGCCCGACCTGAAGACGATCCTTTCCGCCAAGACGCCGCTCACCCTGTCGGGCGTGCCGACCGGCTTCCTGCCGAGCCTGCTTGCCGATCTCGCCCGTGCGGCGAAGACGCGCGCGGTCTTCATCGCGCCGGACGAAGCAGCGATGCGGGCGATTGCGGGCACCGCGCGCTTCTTCGCGCCGGAAATCGAGATCGTTGAATTTCCGGCGTGGGATTGCCTTCCCTACGATCGCGCCTCTCCGACGCTGCGCGTCATGTCGGAGCGGATCGGCGCCCTGCACAAGCTTCAGGCGACGCCAAAGGGGTCCCAGCTTGTCCTCACCACCGTCAACGCCGCGACCCAGCGAACGCTGACGCCGTTCCGCATCCGACAGCTTGTCGCCAACCTGAAGCCGGGTGAGCGGATCGCGCGTGACAAGCTGGCCGCCCTGCTGTCCGCCAATGGCTATGTCCGCACTGACACCGTGCACGATGCCGGCGAATATGCCGTCCGCGGCGGGCTGGTCGACCTGTTCCCATCGGGCGAGACACAGGCGCTTCGCCTCGATTTCTTCGGCGACGAAATCGAGAGCGTGCGCACCTTCGATCCTGCGGACCAGCGGACCACCGGCAACATCAACGGCTTCACCCTGCTCCCCGCGTCCGAGGCGCTGCTGGACGAGGAAAGCATCAAGCGCTTCCGCGCACGATATCGTGAAACCTTCGGCGCCACCGCCACCGGCGATCCGCTCTATCAGGCGGTCAGCGAAGGCCGTCGCCTCGCCGGCATGGAGCATTGGCTACCGCTGTTCGAGGAGCGGCTCGAGACACTTTTCGACCATCTCGGCGAGGATGCGCTCGTCGTCCGTGACGGCGGCGTGAAGGCCGCCGGCGAGGCGCGGTTCGAGGCGGTCGCCGACTATTACGAGAACCGCAAGCGCGCTGAGGCGGCACAGCCCGGCAGCTACCGCGCGCTGCCCGCCAAGACGCTCTACATGCCACCCAAGGAGTGGGAGGAGGCGCTCGCCAGCGCGACCGCGCACGTCACCACCCCGTTTCACGAGCCCAAATCGGCCACCGTGGTAGACTTCAACGTCGACGGACCGCGCGATTTCGCGCCCGAGCGCGCGGTCCACGCCAACGTCTATGAGGCGGTGGTCGACCATGTCGAGAAGCTGCGCAAGGAAGGGCGCACGCCCGTCCTCGCCAGCTATTCGACCGGCGCGCGCGATCGCCTCGGCAACCTCCTCAAGGACCATGGCCTCACCGGCGCAAAGCCGGTCGAGACGTGGCAGGCGGCACAGGGCGTCGGCGAGACCCAGGTCGCGCTGATCGTCCTCCCGCTCGACCACGGGTTCACCGCGCCCAAAGTCGCGGTTCTCACCGAGCAGGACATGCTGGGCGATCGACTGGTGCGCCGTGCGAAGCGCCGCAAGTCCGCCGATGCCTTCCTGGCCGAGCTCGCTACGCTCTCGCCCGGCGATCTCGTGGTTCACACCGATCACGGCATCGGCCGCTATGTCGGGCTGACTCAGGTCCCCGTCGCCAAGGCACCGCACGATTGCGTGCAGCTCGAATATGCCGGCGGCGACAAGCTCTACGTCCCGGTCGAGAACCTCGAAGTCCTCAGCCGCTATGGCTCGGGCGAGGAAGGCGCGAGCCTCGACCGACTCGGCGGCGAGGCATGGCAGCGCCGCAAGTCCAAGATGAAGGAGCGCATCCGCGAAATCGCGGGTGAGCTGATCGCGACTGCCGCGCTGCGCGCGCTGCGGCACGGCGAGGTCGCGGAGCCGGATTCCAGTGGTTATCCCAGCTTCGTCGATCGCTTCCCCTATCAGGAAACCGACGACCAGGATCGAGCGATCGAGGAAACGCTCGCCGATCTTTCAGCCGGCAAGCCGATGGATCGGCTCATCGTCGGCGACGTCGGCTTCGGCAAGACCGAGGTCGCGCTGCGCGCCGCCTTCGTGGCCGCCATGGCAGGAATGCAGGTAGCGGTCGTCTGCCCGACCACGCTTCTCGCGCGCCAGCACTACCAGAACTTCATGGCCCGTTTCGAAGGCTTCCCGATCCGTATCGGCCGCCTCTCCCGCCTGGTCGCGGCGGCCGAGACGAAGCGTGTGAAGGAGGGCCTCGCCGACGGTACGATCGATGTCGTCATCGGCACCCACGCGCTCCTCGCCAAGAATGTCGATTTCAAGCGACTTGGCTTGGTTGTCGTCGATGAAGAACAGCGGTTCGGCGTCACTCACAAGGAGCGGCTGAAAACCCTCCGCGCCGACGTCCACATCCTCACTCTTACGGCCACGCCGATCCCGCGCACGCTGCAGATGGCGATGTCCGGCCTGCGCGAACTTTCCGTCATTCAGACGCCGCCGGTCGATCGCCTCGCGGTGCGCACCTATGTCATGCCCTGGGATCCGGTCGTCCTGCGCGAGGCGCTGCTGCGCGAGCATTATCGCGGCGGCCAGAGCTTCCTCGTCACGCCGCGCATCGCCGATCTGCCCGACATCGAGGAATTCCTGCGGAAGGAAGTGCCGGAAATCCGCTACGTCATCGCGCACGGCCAGATGGCGCCGACCGAGGTGGAGGAGCGCATGTCCGCCTTCGTCGAGAAGAAGTTCGAGGTGCTGATCTCCACGTCGATCATCGAAAGCGGCATCGACATTCCGTCCGCCAACACGCTGATCGTCAACCGCGCTGATCGCTTCGGCCTCGCGCAGCTCTACCAGCTGCGCGGCCGCGTCGGCCGATCAAAGACTCGCGCCTACGCCTATATGGTCACCCCGCCAGAACGGCAGATGACCGATGCCGCGGAGAAGCGCCTGAAGGTTCTCAGCGATCTCGACAGCCTCGGCGCGGGCTTCCAGCTTGCGAGCCACGATCTCGACATCCGCGGCGCCGGCAATCTGCTGGGCGATGAACAGTCCGGCCACATCAAGGAAGTCGGCTACGAACTCTACCAGTCGATGCTGGAAGAGGCGATCATGGACGCCAAGGCCGGCGGCCTTGCCAATCGCCCGCGCGATTTCTCGCCGCAGATCACGGTCGACGCGCCGATCCTCATCCCTGAAGAATATGTACCGGATCTGGACCTTCGCATGGGGCTCTATCGCCGCCTCAACGAGCTGGACGAAAAGCGCGAGCTGGAGGCTTTCGCTGCCGAGATGATCGACCGCTTCGGCCCGCTGCCCGAGGCGACCGACAATCTCGTCAAGGTCATCGAGATCAAGATGAACGCCAAGACGGCCTGCGTCGCAAAGATGGACGTGGGGCCGAAGGGCGCGCTGGTCAGCTTCCACGACGATACGCCGCCCAACGTTCCGGGCTTGCTCGCCTATGTCGACAAGCTCGGCGGGATTGCGAAGCTGCGCCCCGATTCAAAGCTGGCGCTCACCCGCAACTGGGCCGATCCGGCGGCGCGGCTGCACGGCGCGCTCCAACTGTCAAAGGGGCTGGCGAAGGCGGCAAGCTGACGCCCGCCGCTACTTTCGGCCGAAAAGCTTCTCGACGTCGGATAGCGCCAGCTTCACCCAGGTCGGCCGGCCATGGTTGCACTGGCCGGAATGCGGCGTCGCCTCCATCTCGCGGAGAAGCGCGTTCATCTCGGCGACCGACAGCACGCGGCCGGCACGCACCGAACCGTGACACGCCATCGTCCCGGCGACGGCGTCGAGCCGCTCACGTAGCGACAGCGCCTCGTCAAAGGCGGCGAGTTCATCGGCAAGGTCGCGCACCAGGCCGGCCGGGTCGCCGCGCCCCAGCAAGGCCGGGGTCGCCCGCACCAGCATGGCGCGGGGGCCGAACCGCTCCAGATCCAGGCCGAGTTCGCTCAGTTCCGCCGCGCGCGACTCCATTCGATCGCAAGCCGGTTCGTCCAGCTCGACCACTTCGGGGATCAGCAAGGCCTGCGCCGCAACCCGCCCACCGACCAGCGCCGCGCGCATCCGCTCCAGCACTAACCGTTCATGCGCGGCGTGCTGATCGACGATCACCAACCCATCCGCCGCCTCGGCAACGATATAGGTTTTCGCCACTTGGCCGCGCGCTACGCCCAGCGGGTGATCGCCTGTGTCGGGGATAGCAGCGGTGGCCGGCTCGGCACGCGCCTGCGGCGGCGGCGAGAAGAAGGTCGGTCGCTGATCGCGCACCCCACCAAAACTGCCGATGCCAGGATAGACCGACGCCTCAGGCGTGAACGCCGCAGCACCCTGCGCTGCAAAGAATGAAGCGGCATCAGTGCTGCCCCCACTCGGCTCCGCCCGGAACATCGCCATCGCATCGGCCGGCGCGCGGTGCGCGACTCGGTGCCCCGCCATGTCCAGCGCGCGGCGGAGCCCTGAAACAATAAGCCCTCGCACCGTGGCAGGATCGCGAAAGCGGACCTCGGTCTTCGCTGGATGGACGTTCACGTCGACCTCGCCTGGCGGCACGTCGAGGAACAGGGCGACCACCGCGTGGCGATCACGCGGCATCATCTCGGCATAGGCGCCGCGGATCGCGCCCGTCAGCAGCCGGTCCTTCACCGGGCGGCCGTTCACGAAAAGATATTGGTGATCGGCAACGCCGCGGTGAAACGTCGGCAGGCCCGCCACCCCGCCCAGCACCAGACCTTCGCGCTCCAGATCGACCGCGACGCTATTCTCCTTCAGTGCCCGGTCGGTCAGCGCGGCAACGCGGGCCGGTCGATCCTCCGGCTGGAGCGCCGCCAGGACCCGCCGGCCGTCATGCTCCAGCAGGAACGCAACGTCAGGACGCGCCATGGCGAGGCGGCGGACCACGTCCAGGCACGCGGCATATTCGCTGCGGCCGGAACGCAGGAACTTGCGCCGCGCCGGCACCCGGGCAAACAGTTCCTCCACCAAAACGCGCGTGCCGGGCGGCAACGCCGCCGGGCCGTCAGCCACCACCACGCCATTGTCGGTAACCCGCGACCATCCATCCGCGCCGCGCACGCGGCTTTCCAGCGTCAGCCGCGCCACGCTGGCGATCGAGGGCAGGGCCTCACCGCGAAAGCCCATCGTCGCCACCTGATCGATCTCGTCCGTCGGCAACTTGGACGTGGCATGGCGTTCCAGCGCCAGCGCCATTTCGGCAGCGCTCATCCCGCATCCGTCGTCAATCACCTCGATGCGCGAGAGGCCTCCCTCCCCCAGCCGCACCGTGACTCGCGTCGCACCGGCGTCGAGAGAATTCTCAACCAGTTCCTTCAACGCACTGGCTGGTCTTTCTACCACTTCACCGGCGGCGATGCGGTTGATCAGATGTTCCGGGAGGCGACGTATTGACACCATCACTCCCCTAGCCCAATCGGCGCCATCCCGCGACCCCGTGACAGCACGATCAAAGCCCAACAAGCGACTTGCGGCCGCGGCGTCGGGATGATTGATGCACCTCGCTCCGGCGACTCGGGGACGGAATTAAGCTGAACATGGCCTTCTCGCGTTTCTTCAAGTTCATGTCCCATGACATGGCGATCGATCTCGGGACTGCGAACACCGTGGTCTATCTTCGTGGGCGCGGAATCGTGCTCAATGAACCGTCCGTGGTGGCGGTTGAGACGATCAACGGCATAAAGAAGGTCAAGGCCGTTGGCGAAGACGCCAAGTTGATGATGGGCAAGACGCCCGGAAACATCGAGGCGATCCGTCCGCTGCGCGATGGCGTTATTGCCGACATCGATGTCGCCGAGCAGATGATCAAGAGTTTCATTTACAAGGTTCATGGGCAGCGCAAGTTCATGCGCTGGCCTGAGATCGTGATCTGTGTCCCGTCGGGATCGACCAAGGTCGAGCGTCGCGCGATCCGCGATGCGGCGTCGAACGCGGGTGCAAGCCAGGTCTGGCTGATCGAGGAGCCGATGGCCGCCGCGATCGGCGCCGACATGCCAGTGACCGAACCGATCGGCAGCATGGTCGTGGACATTGGCGGCGGCACGACGGAAGTCGCGGTGCTGTCGCTGCGCGGCCTTGCCTATACGACGTCGGTGCGCGTCGGCGGTGACAAGATGGACGAGGCGATCGTCAGCTACGTGCGCCGCAACCACAATCTGCTGATCGGTGAAGCCACGGCCGAGCGAATCAAGCAGGAAGTGGGCATTGCCAAGCCGCCCGCCGATGGCATCGGCATGACGATCCACATCAAGGGTCGCGATCTGGTGAACGGGGTGCCCAAGGAAATCCAGATCAACCAGGGCCAGATTGCCGAGGCGTTGTCCGAACCGGTCGCGACGATCGTCGAGGGCGTCCGGGTTGCGTTGGAAAACACGGCACCTGAACTTGCCGCTGACATTGTCGACCAGGGCATCGTGCTCACCGGCGGTGGCGCGCTGCTGCAGGGCCTGGACGAAGTGCTCCGCGACGAGACCGGCCTGCCGGTGACGGTGGCGGAAGATCCGCTGACCTGCGTAGCGCTCGGCACCGGACGGGCGCTCGAGGATCCGATGTATCGCGGCGTGCTGCAAAGCGGCTGATCTGAAGGAATAGCGAATGGCGCCGCCGCGGGACCGGCGCCCGGGTTTCTCGCGACGGGCGCAATATACGCTCTTTTTGAGCTACATCCTGGCCGTCGCTGGTGCGTTGGTCGGTGCGGTGTTGCTCGTCCTCTCGCAATTCAATCCGCCCGCCTTCGCGGCGCTCCGATCTGCCGCGACCGAGATCACCGCTCCGGTCTCGACGGGGCTGTCGGCGATCGTGCGCGGCGTGGCTTCGGTCCCGGAAACGATCTCGACCTATTTCCGGGTACATGGCGAGAATGCAGCACTTCGCGCCGAAGCCGCAAGGACCAGGGATGCGCTGGTGCAGGCGCGCATCATCGTGCGCGACAATCGACGGCTGCGCGGACTGCTCAAGTTGCGCGAAGCCACGCCTGACACGGTAGCAACCGCCAGGATCGTCAGTTCCAGTGCGTCGAGCACCCGCCGGTTCGGCATCCTCAATGCGGGACGCTGGCAGGGTGTCCGCCCCGGCATGCCAGTACGCGGCCCCGACGGCCTGATCGGACGGATCGTGGAAGCAGGTCCCAATTCCGCACGGGTCCTGCTGACCATCGACGCCGAAAGCGTCATCCCGGTGCAGCGGATCGGCGACGGGCTCCCCGCTCTGGCGGCCGGCCGCGGCGACGGAATGCTCGAAATCCGCTCGGTAGGCACAACGAACGCCCGGCTGAAGCCGGGCGATCGCTTCATCACCTCTGGAATTGGCGGCCTCTACACGCCCGGCGTGCTGGTGGCGCAGGTCGTCAAGCCCGGTGCTGACAGCGCCCCGGCGCAACCATTTGCCGAAGCGAACACGTTCGACTTCGCGATCGTCAGCGCGCCATTCCTCCCGCCCCCGCCGCGTCCTGCATCCCGTGCCAGCGTTGATCAGGCAGGGCAGACCGCCCCGACCGAGGGCACGACAGCGCCGTGAACTTGGCACCAAAACCTTTTCAGGCGCCGATGCAGCAATCACCGGCGCGGGCGCTGCCGTGGCTGACGGTGATGGCGGGATCGCTGGTCACGATCATTCCGGTGGTAGCTACGCTGCCGCTGCTGCCGCCCTTCGGGCTGCTCATGCTGTTGTCGTGGCGCTTGCTCGCGCCGCTGGCGCTGCGGCGCTGGGCGCCGGCCCTGCTCGGTCTGTTCGACGATTGCCTGAGTGGGCAGCCTCTCGGCAGCGCAATGCTGCTCTGGACGCTCGCCTTCTTTCTCGTCGACCTGTTCGATCAGCGAACCATCTTCCGCGCGTTCGCACAGGATTGGCTGATCGCGGCGGTCGGGATTGCATTTTGTCTGATCGGCGGCCGTTTTCTGGCAACCCCCCTCGGCGCGCAGGTTGATAGCGTGCTAGTGGTCCAGATCATCGTGTCCATCCTCCTCTTCCCCCTCGCTGCTCGCGCCGTTGCCTGGGTTGATCGCCGTCGCGTTGCCGAATGAACCGGTCACCACGGATCGCCACCGAGGCGCAGCAAGGCTACACGTTTTCACGCCGGGCATGGCTGCTTGGCGCGATGCAGATCGGCGTCGGCAGCGTGCTCGCCGGCCGCATGGCGTGGCTCTCGATCGCCGAGAACGAACGCTATAATCTGCTGAGCGAGAACAACCGGGTCAACATGACCCTCGTGCCCCCGCGCCGGGGGTGGCTGGTTGATCGGCACGGACAGCCGATCGCAGACAATCGCACCGACTTTCGCGTTGATCTGATTCCCGACCGGATGGTTGACGAGGAACGGACACTCGCTGCGCTGCGCGACCTACTGGCGCTCACCGACGAGGATCTGCTGCGAGTTCGTGCCGACCTGAAGCGGGCTGCGGGTTTCCAGCCGGTCAAAGTAGCCGAGAATGTCAGTTGGGAGCGCTTTGCCGCGGTTCAGGTGCGCCAGCCAGAACTGCCAGGCGTCGCGCCGACGCGTGGGTTTGCGCGCAACTATCCCGGCGGTGCGGCGGTGGCGCATCTCACCGGCTATGTCGGCGGCGCCACGGCGGAGCAGTATAAGCAGACGCGCGATCCCTTGCTGCTCACTCCCGGTTTCAAGGTCGGCAAGGATGGTCTTGAAAAGACACTGGAACCGCAACTTCGCGGCAAGCCCGGCGCCAAGCGGATCGAAGTTACCGCACGGGGCAAGCTGGTGGCCGAGCTTGCCACGCGGCCGGACGTCCCCGGCAAGACGCAGAAGCTGACGATCGACTCGGGATTGCAGGAATATGCCGCTCGGCGGCTGGGCACGAACTCAGGTTCTGCCGTGGTGTTCGATTGCGAGACCGGCGAGATGCTCGCAATGGTGTCGATGCCGGCCTATGATCCCAACAGCTTTTCCGACGGGATCAGCCACCTGGAATGGAAGATGTTGTCCGCGGACGATCACGTTCCGCTGATGAACAAGGTGACGCAGGGCCTCTATCCGCCCGGATCGACCGTGAAGCCTATGAATGGCCTCGCGCTGTTGGACGCCGGGGTCAGTCCGGACGAACGCGTATTTTGCAGCGGGGCTATGCGGGTCGGAAGCGGCGTATTCCACTGCCACCGGCGGCGCGGGCATGGGCCGATGGACCTGCGCAGCGCGGTGGCGCAGAGCTGCGACATCTATTTCTACGAGATGATCCGCCGCCTCGGTTACGACAAGGTGGCGCCGGTGGCGCGCGCCGTCGGCATGGGCAAGAAATATGATCTGCCCTTCTCCACGCAGCGCTACGGCACGGTGCCCGACAGCGTGTGGAAGGAGCGCAAGTACAAGACGAAGTGGACGGTCGCGGACTCACTGAACGCGTCGATCGGTCAGGGCTATGTCCTTGCCAATCCGCTTCAGCTCGCTGTGATGGCGATGCGGATCGCGTCCGGTCGGCAGATCCAGCCCACCCTGTTGATGGACCGCCTGCGGCATAGCGCGCCGCCCCTGCCCTATAAGGAAGAGCATCTCCGCATCGTTCGCGAATCGATGTGGAAAGTGGTCAATGGCGGCGGCACGGGCGGTGCCTCACGATTGTACCTTCCGGGCATCGAGCTGGCGGCGAAGACCGGCACGGCGCAGGTGCGACGTATCACCATGGCGGAACGTCGGTCCGGCGTACTTAGCAATGGCCAGCTGCCGTTCAAGCTGCGCGACCACGCATTGTTCATCTGCTTCGCGCCCGCGGACAAGCCGCGCTATGCGGCAGCCATCGTGCTCGAGCATAACGGCCACGTCATCCGCAATCTCGACACGCCGATGATCGGGCGGGACATCATGACCTATCTGTTCGACAAGGAACGCGCGCTAAAGGCGCTTGCCGAAGTCGAGCCGACCTGGGGTGGTGACATCCGGACGCGCATGGCTGCACAGGAGGCCGCCTATCGCGCGGCCGCGAACGCGCCCTCCCCCGCACAAGCGGCCGCCACGGAAACCGACGCACCGGCGCCGACACGCGCGCCTGCCGTGCGTCAGGCAACCGACGCGCTGAATGCCGCGCAGGAGGCGACCGTCAGCGACATTGCCAATGGCGCAGGCCCGGCGAGCGTCGGCACCACCGAACCGTCGGATCCGCAATGAGCCGCCCGTCGATCGTTCCTGCACCGTTGACGCGGCTGCCGTGGCGCATGTTGCTGCTGGTCATCGCAATCGGCGGCTTCGGCCTTGTCATCCTATATTCCGCCGCCAGCGGAAATGTGCGCCCGTGGGCTCTGTCGCAAGGCGTCCGGTTCGTGGTGTTCCTGTGCGGTTCGATCGTGATCTCGCGCGTGCCGGAGGATGTCTGGCGGCGCGGCGCCCTCCCCGGCTATGTTCTGATCGTCGTCCTGCTTTTCGCCGTCGAACTGCTCGGCGCGGTACGCGGTGGCAGTCAGCGCTGGCTCGATTTCGGCTTCATCAGGCTGCAGCCCTCAGAATTAATGAAACCGGCAATCGTCCTCGCCTGCGCGCGCTTCTACGAACTGTTGCCGCCCAATGAGACCCGGCGTTTTGGCGCGATCTGGCCCGCTGCGATCCTCATCGGGCTGCCGGCCGCCCTCGTCATGCTGCAGCCGGATCTCGGTACGGCGCTGATGATCACCGGCGGCGGGCTGACGGTGATGTTCCTGGCGGGCGTTCCGCTGCGGCTCTTCGTCGTTGGCGGGCTGGCGCTCGCGATCGCGGCGCCACTGGCCGTGAACTTCCTGCTGCACGACTATCAGCGCAATCGCGTGCTCATCTTCATGGACCCGGAAAGCGACCCGCTGGGCACCGGATACCATATCAGCCAGTCGAAGATCGCGATCGGATCAGGCGGGATCACCGGCAAGGGGTTCCTCAACGGCACCCAGAGTCATCTCGATTACCTGCCAGAAGGGCATACCGACTTCGTGTTTGCGACCATGGCGGAAGAATGGGGGTTGCTCGGCGGCCTCTTCATCATCGTCGCCTATCTTCTGGTCATCCGCTGGGGCATCAACGTCGGCACGCGCGCGCGCACCCGCTTTGCCAAGCTGACCGCCGCCGGCCTCGCGACCACCATCTTCTTCTATGTCGCGATCAATCTCGCGATGGTGATGGGCCTCGCGCCGGTCGTAGGGATCCCGCTGCCGCTGGTCAGCTTTGGCGGCTCCGCGCAGATGACGGTGTTCCTGTGCCTGGGCATCCTGATGTCGATCGACCGCAGCAATCGCGGCGAACAAAATTGGTGAGCGCCGAAAAAAGTGGTTGCGTCCCGCGGGAGCGATGCTAATGACGCGCCTCCCGGCGGCGGCAGCAGCCTAAACCGGAACGGACGCATAGCTCAGTTGGTAGAGCAGCTGACTCTTAATCAGCGGGTCCTTGGTTCGAGCCCAAGTGCGTCCACCACCTTCTTTCCGTTTGATAGCAATGCCTTGCGCGGCATTGCTCCGGCTGAGAAGGAACGTTTCTCCTAATCAACGATACGGTGGGCCGGCGCTAGCGCGGCGCACGCAGCCTTTCTGTCACGACGCGTGTCTGCATGTCACCTCGTTATCGAAGAGAGCGAGAAGCCCCGCCGCATCGCCCCCGCTATTGCCGATCGCACCTCTCTCAGCACCCTCGCTACGGGACTTTACTGAATGCATGGTCGGGCCAGGCCGGTGATGATCTTTGCCCCGGCGCCAGCGCCGCTGCGAAGGATGGTCGACCATGCCGAAGGTATCGGGAACCAACGTCTTGATCTTTCTGGCCGCGATCGGCCTGTGCATGGTCGTCCTGCTCTACCTCGTATTCTGACCATCGCGTCGTGGCCGTTAGGCCAGCCATCATGCCTTCTTCCCCATCGATCCGGCTTCGGGTCCAGCGGCCATTGACTCGTCCCCCGCCAGGCTCGTACCTGTCAGGCGATTAGGTCGATCGACTTAATCCGCACCGATCGCGCAGCTCACGATGGCCGCCGACGGCAGGAGAGCGTGCATGACATACGACCTCATCATCGTCGGAGGCGGCATCGGCGGATCGGCGCTGGCGGCGACGATGGCGCGGGCGGGCCGCTCTGTGCTGCTGCTCGAAAAGTCGACGGTCTATGAGGACAAGGTGCGCGGCGAATGGATTTCGCCCTGGGGTGTCACCGAGACGAAGCGCCTCGGCCTCTACGACGTGCTGGTCGCCGCGGGCGGTCATCACCTGACCAGCCACGTGACCTATGACGAGACGCGCGATCCCGCCGCCGCGGAGGCTGCCGCCATGCCGCTCGGCATGTTCGCGCCTGACGTGCCGGGCCCGCTCTGCCTGCGCCATCCGGTTCATTGCCAGACGCTGTTCGACACCGCCGCGGCAGCGGGCGCCGAGACCCGGCGCGGCATCAGCATCACCTCCGTCACGCTCGGCGCCTCGCCCGGCGTGACGTACCTGATGGAGGGTGTCGAGCATGACGCGCGCGCACCGCTGATCGTCGGGGCCGAGGGTCGCCAGTCCGGCGTTCGCCGCGCGGCGGGCCTGGCGCTTCATCAGGACAAGCCGCACCATTGGTTTGCGGGCCTGCTGGTCGACGGCGTCGCGGGGTGGGACGATTCGCGCCAAGCCATCGGAACGGAGGATGATTTCGGCTTCCTCGCCTTTCCGCAGGGGAAGGAGCGGATGCGCGTATATGGCGGCTGGTCGCTGGCCGACACGCGGCGCTTTGCCGGGAATGACGGACCGGCACGGTTCCTAGACGCCTTCCGCATGAAGTCCGCGCCGCATAACGAGGCGATCGCATCGGGCACGCCGGCGAGCCCCTTGTTCGCGTATTACAACAATAGCAGCGCGGCGCAGCAGCCCTATGCGCCTGGCGCGGTGCTGGTCGGCGACGCGGCCGGCTGGAACGATCCCATCCTCGGCCTGGGCCTGTCGATCACCTACCGCGACGTGCGCCTGGTTAGCGACATCCTCAAGGAAACGCCTGCTTCAAGCGCGCCCGACTTCCGCCCTTATGCCGAGGAGCGAACAGAGCGGATGCGCCGGCTGCGCATCGCGGCCGAGATGCAGGCGACGCTCGACATGGAGTTCGGGGAAGCCGCGCGCGCGCGCCGACACCGCTACTACGAGGCGACTGCCGCTGATCCGATGCTGGGCCTCCACGGGGTTGCGACCCTTGCTGGCCCCGAAGCGGTACCGGCAGAGATTTTCGAGCCTGCGCATGTTGCGCGCGTAGTGGGAGCCTGATCGATGGACATCGCGCGCTTCAACGCCGATTGGCTCGCGGCCTGGACCGCCAAGGACGTGGAAACCCTGATAGGCTTCTACGCGGCGGATTGCCGCTATTTTGATCCGCAGACCGCCGCCGGGATCCAGGGGCATGATGCGCTGCGGCCGTATCTGACCGGCCTGTTCGGCGCGACTCCGGCGATGACCTATACCCCCGACGAGACCTGGCCGATCCCCGGCGGCTTCTGCGGCCGCTGGTATTGCGACGTGGCTGGCGCCGGGCGGCTCCGCGGGTTCGACATGGTCCTGCTCGATGGAGACAGGATCTCGCACAACGAAGTCTACGTGCACCAGTTGCCGCAGGAATAAGAGGGAGGGGATCGATGCAGTTCGATTTCAACGAACAACAGAATGAGTTCCGCCAGGAGGCTCGCCGCTTCCTTGCCGCAGAATGCCCGCCGGATCGGGTGCGCAAGGCGCTGGAGGGGGGCGGTTTCGATCGCGACCTGTGGCGCGGCGTGGCGGAGATGGGCTTCCTCGGCATCGCCATTCCGGAGGAGCATGGCGGCCTTGGCTTGGGCTATCTGGAGCTTTGCGCCGTCGCGGAGGAATTCGGACGCGCCCTGACGCCGCTCCCGATCCTCTCGTCCGTCTATCTGGTGGCCGAGGCGATCAAGTCATTCGGCACGGCGGAGCAGCAGGCCGCGTGGCTGCCACGGATCGCCGCCGGCGCCGCGATCGGCTGCCTGGCGGCGGCGGAGGGCGAGCGCGTCAGTGACACGTCCGTCCGCACTACCTTCGTCGGCGGCAAATTGTCCGGCAAGAAGGCACCTGTGCTCGATGGTGACATCGCTGATGTGGCGGTCGTGCTTGCCAAGGACGGTGACCGCCTCAGCCTGGTGCTCGTCGATCTGGCGCAGGACGCCGTTGCCCGTCGGTCGCTGGATACGGTCGATCCCACGCGCGGCCAGGCGGAACTGACATTCAACAATGCCGATGCCGAGCGGCTGGGCGAAAAGGGCGAAGGCTGGTCGCTATACCAGACGCTGCTCGATCGCGCCGCCGTACTGGTCGCGTTTGAACAGATCGGCGGCGCCGATCGCGCGCTGGAGATGGGGCGCGACTATGCGCTCGAGCGAATGGCTTTTGGGCGCCAGATCGGCAGTTTCCAGGCGATCAAGCACATGCTGGCGGACATGTACGTGTCGGCCACCCTCGCCCGGTCCAATGCCTATTATGGCGCCTGGGCGCTCTCGACCGGCGCTGCGGAATTGCCGCGCGCGGCTGCGACCGCGCGCGTGTCCGCCACCAACGCGTTCCGCCATTGCGCCAAGAACAACATCCAGGTCCACGGCGGCATGGGCTTCACGTGGCAGATGGACTGCCACCTTTACTATCGCCGCGCCACGCAGCTCGGCCTGGCGCTGGGCAGCCTTCCCGACTGGGAAGAGAAACTGGTCAGCCGCCTGGCTGCCGCCAACGAACCCATCGCTGCCTGAGCCAAGCCACGGACAAGATCGGAGGCCCAAAGCCATGAACTTCGACGACACTCCCGAAGAAGCCGCCTTCCGCGCCGAAGCGCGCGCCTGGATCGATGCCAACGCGCCCAAGCACCTGTACCCGATCCTGTCGGGTTCCGGACACGGCACAGCTGGCGACATCGCCGATTTCGACATGCTGGCCGAAAGCAAGGCATGGCAGAAGAAGAAGTACGATGCCGGATGGGCGTGCCTGCACTGGCCAAAGGAATATGGCGGCCGCGGCGCGACACCGATGCAGCGCGTCATCTGGAACCAGGAGGAAGGCGTTTATGCCACCCTCTCCTTCACCTTCATCATCGGCCAGGGAATGTGTGGCCCGACCGTGATGGCGTGGGGGGGTGAGGAGGATAAGCAGGCATTGCTGCCGCCGCTCGCCGCCGGGGAGGATATCTGGTGCCAGATGTTCTCGGAGCCTTCGGCGGGCTCGGACCTCGCGGGCCTGCGGACGCGCGCAGTGAAGGAAGGTGACGAATGGGTCATCAACGGGTCCAAGATCTGGACCTCGGGCGCGCATATCTCGCAATATGGCATCCTGCTCACCCGTACCGACCCCACCGTCGCCAAGCACAAGGGACTGACGATGTTCTGGGTCGACATGCGGTCGCCCGGCATCGAAGTGCGTCCGATCCTTCAGGCCCACGGGCAATCCGGCTTCAACGAGGTGTTCTTCACCGACCTTCGTATCCCCGACAGCCAGCGTCTGGGCGGCGTGGGTCAGGGCTGGACGGTGTCGCTCACCACACTGATGAACGAACGGCTGTCGATCGGGTCCGGTATGTCGACTGGGTTTGAGACACTGCTCGACTATGCAGTTCGGGCACCGGGGCGTGATGGCGGCCGGCTGGTTGACGATCCATCGATCCGCTCGCGCCTCGCCGACTGGGCGACCAAGGCAAGCGGCCTGAAATACACCTCGATGCGCGCACTCACCGCGCTGTCGAAGGGTGAAGAGCCGGGCCCCGAAAATTCGATCGGCAAGCTGGTCGCTGGCGCCACCAGTCAGGACATCTCCACCTTCGCGATCGACCTTCAGGGCGAAGCCGGGGTGCTGACGGATCCAGCCCAAGCGGCACATGCGGCACGCTTCCAGGCGACGCTGATGCGCAGCCCGGCAACGCGGATCGAGGGTGGCACGGACGAAATCCTACGCAACATCATCGCCGAACGTGTGCTCGGGCTGCCGGGTGACGTGCGCGTCGACAAGGATGTGCCGTTCGAGAAAATCCCGACCCGGGCCTGAGCCACCGTCTGGAGCGGCCCGTCGTTGTCATCTGCAGGAATCACCATCCGCAGGCGGCCGCGGCGGGCTCCCACCCGTGCTGCAGACCGTGGCAGCGCATTGATCACGCTCATCTTGCTCCCTTGCGTCGCTTCGCACGTTGAACGACGATATAAGCGAGCAAGAAAGGAACCTTGAGTGATCCGTGCTTCAGTTGCCGGCCTTCTACTGGCCGCCTCTCCAGCCATTGCCCAGGATGCCGCGCAGGACCCGGCCTGCAGCAATGTTCGTGTCGCCATCCCGGCGGAGCTTGCCGCCTGGTCGAAACAGACGCCCGTGGCGGCCGGCATAAAGGCCGGCGGCGGCGCATCCGTAATGCCTGGCCAGTCGCTGCTGGTCTCGCTTCACCCCACCGGGCTCGTCACGCTGGCGCCTGCGGCCAAGGACACCAATGGTCACGCGGGCACGCTGACGCTGACCGTGCAGGACAGCGGAACGTACCGCGTGGCGCTGGGCGGGCGGGCATGGGTGGATCTGGTACAGGAGGGAGGCGCCCTCCCCTCTACCGCGCACAGCCATGGGCCGAAATGCACGGGGATCAGGAAAATGGTGGACTTCACGTTGAAACCGGGACGCTACACGATCCAGCTATCGGGCAGTCAGGCGGACAGCATGCCCCTGCTCGTGGCGAAGGTCGGCTGATGCGCGCGATCCTTTTTTGTGCTGCCCTTCTGCTTCCGTCCGGCCTTGCCGCACAGGGCGCCCCTGCACCCTCGTCTGCCGCGGCCCCGGCTGCGCCTGAGGCAACGCCCGCCCCTGCACCGCGCAAGGCAGCGACATCATTGGTCACCCTTTCTACCGCAGCCGGTCCGATCGTCCTGGAGATCGAAACCGAACGGGCACCGGTGACAGCGGCCAATTTCCTGAAGTACGTCGAGGGCAAGCGACTGGATGGAACGACATTCTATCGCACGGTGAAGGTGCAAGCGGAGCCGCGCTACGGCTTCATCCAGTTCGGCACCCAAAACGATCCGAAACGCACGCTGCCGCCGATTGCACATGAGCCGACGACCAAGACCGGCCTCAGCCATGTGGACGGCGCCATCTCCATGGCCATGGCGGAGCCTGGCACCGCGCGCGGCGATTTCTTCATCATCGTCGGCAACACGCCGGCGATGGACGCGGAGGGGGCAAACCCCGGCTATGCGGTGTTCGGCCGCGTCGTGCAGGGCATGGATGTTGTCCACCGCATCATGGACATGCCCACATCGCCAACCAAGGGAGAGGGAATCATGAAGGGGCAAATGCTCGAACCGACCGTCCCGGTCACCGCGGCACGGCGCAGCGTGCCCAGCCAGACGAGCAACCAGCCATGAGGGCGATGACCCTATCGCAGCCGGGCGGGCTTGATCGACTGAGCCTGACCGATGCAACTGATCCGGGCAAGCCGGGCGCCGGCGAGGTCCGCGTTTCGCTTCATGCCAGCTCGCTCAACTTCCATGATTATCTGGTGTGCTCGGGCAAGTCCCCCGCGGCTGATGGCCGCATCCCTCTCGCCGACGGCGCCGGCGTGGTTGAGGCGGTCGGCGACGGCGTGACCGATTTCGTCGCCGGCGACCATGTCGTGTCGGTATTCTTCCCGGATTGGCAAGCGGGCCCGCCAAAGGTAGCCGATTTTCGCCGGGTGCCCGGTGACGGCATCGACGGCTTCGCCCGCGACGCCGTCGTCCTGCCGGCGACCGCCTTCACCAAGGCGCCGCGCGGCTGGAGCCACAAGGAAGCGGCCACGATCACCACCGCCGGGCTCACCGCCTGGCGCGCGCTGATCGTCGATGCCGGCCTGCGCGCGGGCGATACAGTGCTGTTGCTCGGCACCGGCGGCGTCTCGATCTATGCCTTGCAGATTGCGCACGCGATGGGGGCGGAGGTGATCGTGACATCCTCCTCCGACGAGAAGCTGGCGCGCGCGAAGGAACTCGGCGCCGATCACATCATCAACTATCGCCAGGAGCCGAAGTGGGGCCGCAAGGCCCTGGAGCTGACCGGCGGCCGGGGCGTCGACGTTGTGGTCGAGGTCGGTGGTCCCGGAACGCTCGGCCAGTCGATCGAGGCCGTTCGTATCGGCGGCCATATCGCGCTTATCGGCGTGCTCACCGGCGTTGGTGGCGAGGTGCCAACCGCATTCCTGATGGCGAAACAGGCGAAGCTGCAGGGACTGATCGTCGGCAGCCGGGAGGAGCAGGAGGATTGCGTCCGCGCCTTGGAAGTCACTGGCATCCGACCGGTCGTGGACAGGACGTTCGCGCTGGAGGAACTGGCGGACGCGTTCCGTCATCTAGAATCCGCCAGCCACTTCGGGAAGATCGCGGTCGCTTGGTAGCACCGGGCTTTTACGATCTAGCCGACACTGCCGGCGCAGCGGCCGACTTGCGCCGGCGGCGATCCGATTTAGGTACGAACCAAGGAAAGGATCGCCCATGAACGCCCCACTCACCCTTGACGATTGGCAGGCCGCCGGCGTGGCGCAGCTCGACGACACCATCACGCTGCGACGCGCCATTCATGCCGAACCCGAGATCGGCCTTCACTGTCCACTGACCACCTCGAAGCTGAAGGCGGCGCTTGCTGGGCTGCCGCTTGAAATCCACGACAGTACCTCGACGACCGGCTTCATCGCGATCTTGCGCGGCGGTCGCAGTGGCTCGGGCGATAACACGCGAACCGTGTTGCTGCGCGGCGACATGGATGCGCTACCGATGGCTGAGGACACCGGGCTTCCATTCGCGTCCACCATCCCGGGCGCGATGCACGCCTGCGGCCACGATGCCCATTCCGCCATGCTCGCGGGCGCAGCGCGCGCCTTGTGCGCCCGCAAGGATGAGCTGCCGGGAACGATTGTCTTCATGTTCCAGCCGGGCGAAGAGGGTCATCACGGCGCGCGCTGGATGATCGACGACGGGCTGCTCAACATTGCGCGCCCTGACGCCGCCTTTGCGCTTCACATCTTCCCCAACGCTCCGGCGGGTGTCTTCGTCGGCCGCGAAGGGCCGCTTCTTGCCTCCACCGACACGCTGATCGCGACCATCAAGGGCAAGGGCGGCCATGCCGCCATGCCCCATGACTGCATCGACCCAATCCCGGTCGCTTGCGAGATCGTCACGGCGCTCCAGAGCTTCATCGCGCGGCGCATCCCGGTCGCCGATCCTGCTGTCCTGACGGTGACTCAGATCCATGCCGGCAGCAGCCACAACATCATCCCCGATGAGGTGAAGTTGATGGGTACGCTACGCACCTTGTCGGAGACTACCCGCGAAAAGGCCCGCGCGGCCTTCCATCAGATCGCGGGTGATATTGCCTCGGCTCATGGTTGCGCTGCGGAGACAAGGATCGAGGAGGGCTACCCCGTTACCTTCTGCGATCCGCGTGTGACCGCGATGATGCGTGAACTTGCCAGTGACATTTCAGGCGAGCACGGCTGGACGACCATGCCTGCGCCGATGATGGGCGGCGAGGACTTCTCCTACGTGCTACGCGAAGTGCCCGGCGCGATGGCGTTCATGGGCGTCGCGCCGGACGGCAGCGATCCACGCACAAACCCGCCGCTGCATAATGTGAAGATGACGATCGAAGAACGAGTGATGGCCGACGGGATCGCCATGCACTGTGCCTTGGCCGAGCGGTTTCTCAATCGCGGCTTCGACTAGGCAGGTGTTGATCATTCCCCTCCCGCCGCATCATACGGCGGGAGGGGCTCCGATCATTCGACCGTGACGGATTTCGCCAGATTGCGCGGCTGATCGACGTCCGTGCCTTTCGCAACCGCGACGTGGTAGGCCAGCAACTGAACCGGCACCGCATAGACCAGCGGCGCGATCAACGGATGAACCTTCGGCATCTCGATCGTCGCGATCGTGTTTTCGCCCGCCTGCGCGATCCCTTCCGCGTCGGAGATCAGAACGACCTGCGCACCACGCGCCTGCGCCTCCTGCATGTTGCTGACCGTCTTGTCGAACAACGGGCCGGAAGGAGCGATCACGATCAGCGGAACGGCCTCGTCAATCAACGCAATCGGCCCGTGCTTCATTTCACCTGACGCATAACCTTCTGCGTGGATGTAGCTGATTTCCTTCAGCTTAAGCGCGCCTTCAAGCGCGAGTGGATATTCCGGACCACGGCCAAGATAAAGCACGTCGCGCGCTGCCGCGATCTTCGGCGCCATCGCCTCGATCTCTGCATCATGGCTGAGCGCCATGCTCATGGCTTCGGGCACGTGCTGCAGATGCTTCACGATTTCCGCTTCGTTGGCCAGACGACCTCGCGCCCTCGCAAGGTTTGTCGCCAGAGCCGCCATGACGGCCAACTGGCAAGTGAACGCCTTTGTCGAGGCAACACCGATCTCCGGTCCGGCGTGGGTCGGGAGCAGAAGGTCAACCTCTCGGGCCATCGAGCTCGTCGGCACATTGATGATGCCTCCGGTGGTCACCCCGCCGGCCTTCATGTGCCGCAGCGCGGCAAGCGTATCCGCCGTCTCGCCGGACTGCGATATCACCAGCCCCAGGGTGTTCGGCAGCAAAACAGGATCGCGGTAGCGATACTCGCTTGCCACATCGACCTCGACAGGGATCCTCGCCAGGCTCTCGATCCAGTATTTGCCGATCATGCCAACGTAGCTGGCCGTGCCGCAGGCTACGATGACGACCCGCTCCACGGTTGACAGGTCGAACTCTATATCGGGAAGCGAAACCTGCGCCTCGAGCGGTCGGAGGTACGAGCGAAGGGTCTGAGCGACCACCACAGGCTGCTCGTAGATCTCCTTCTGCATGAAGTGGCGGTGATTGCCCTTGTCCATCAACTGCCCCGAGGCACCCGAGTTAACGATCGGGCGCGAGACGCGCTGATTGTCGCAATCGTAGATTTCGACCTCACCATGGGTGATCGCAACCCAATCGCCCTCTTCGAGATAAGCGATGCGCTGCGTGAGCGGTGCCAGCGCCAAGGCGTCCGAACCCAGGAAGTTCTCACCGTCCCCGTAGCCAACCGTCAGCGGTGCACCGAGTCGGGCGCCGAGCAGCAGGTCCGGGTGCGTCCGAACCATTACACCCAGCGCGAACGCGCCGTGCAATCGCGGCAGTACGGCCGCCAGCGCAGCGCGCGGCTCCGCACCGCCCTCGATCTCGCGCGCGATCAAGTGCGCAACCACTTCACTATCTGTCTGACTGAGAAATGTCCGCCCCTCCGCAATAAGTTCCTCGCGCAAGGGTTTGAAGTTCTCGATAATTCCGTTGTGGACAACCACCACATCCCCAACGATGTGTGGATGCGCATTGTTCTCCGTCGGTGCGCCGTGCGTCGCCCAGCGGGTATGCGCGACGCCGCTTCGCCCCGGCAGCGGGTCTTCCGCCAGGCACTGGGCCAGATTGCGCAGCTTGCCGGGGACACGGCGGCGCTCGAAGGCGCCGTCGCTCACGGTGCAGATGCCGGCAGAATCGTAGCCGCGATATTCAAGCCGCTTCAGACCGTCCAGCAGGCGATCAGCCGCCGGCTCTTGGCCGATAATTCCAACAATACCACACATTTATCGGGATTCCTTCCGAGCGCGCATCACGCTCCTGAACTTCGCCGCCCAACCGGGCTTGGCAGTTTGCGGCGGCCGCACAAGCGCCAGTGAGTCCTTTTCGACATCCGACACTACCGTCGACCCCGCCGCCACGATCGCGCCATCACCAATCGTCACCGGCGCCACCAGTGCAGAGTTGGATCCGATAAAGGCTCCAGCACCGATATGCGTCTTGTATTTGAAGAAACCATCGTAATTGCAGGTGATTGTTCCTGCCCCGATGTTCGCCCCCGGTCCGACTTCAGCGTCGCCGAGATAGGTCAGGTGGTTCGCTTTCGCGCCCTCTCCGAGCACCGCCTTTTTCATTTCGACGAAGTTGCCGACCCGGGCTCCCTTCTCCATTACGGCACCTGGTCGCAGCCGGGCATAGGGGCCCACAGAGGCGCCCTCCCCGATCGTAGCGCCTTCGATGTGGCTGAAGGCGTGAATTATGGCCTTGTCGGCGACCGTTACGCCCGGGCCGAAGACGACATTCGGCTCAACGATGACGTCGCGACCAAGACGCGTGTCATGACTGAACCAAACCGTCTCCGGCGCAATCAAGGTCACTCCCTCATCCATCGCTTGCCGGCGGCGCTGCTCTTGCCACACTAGTTCCAGCGCGGCGAGTTCGGCTCGGCTGTTCACCCCCGTTACTTCCGCGACACCCGTCTCGATGACAGCCGACGGACGTCCGTCGGCACCCGCCAGCATGACGACATCCGGCAGATAATATTCGCCCGCTGCATTATCATTGCCGACGCGGCGAAGGAGATCGAACAGATCTTCGCTGCGCACTGCCATCAACCCGGAATTGCATAGCGTTTCCGCCCGCTCCTCGGCGGATGCGTCCTTGAACTCGACCATGCGTTCGATGCGCCCCCCGCGGTCGGCGATCACACGTCCGTACGCACCCGGATCCTCCGGTCGAAAGCCAAGAACGACCACTGCCGGCGCCTCGTCGCTGTGCAAACGATCGATCATCCGCCGCATGGTCGCCTCTGTCACTAGCGGGACGTCCCCGTACAGGATCAGTACGTCGCCGACGAAGGTCCCAAGGGCATTCTCCGCCTGCTGCACCGCATGGCCGGTGCCCAGTTGCTCCACCTGCTGTGCCACGGTCACCCCCAGTGGAACGACCGCCGCCTCCACCTGCTCACGGCCTGCGCCGACGACCACTACGGTCTTTGCCGGTGCAAGCCCTTCAACGACGGACAGCAGATGAAGCAGCATCGGCCGCCCCGCCAGTGGGTGCAGCACCTTGTGCGTGTCCGATTTCATGCGCGTGCCCTTGCCGGCGGCAAGCACGATTACGGCGAGAGGTCGGCTCGTCATCGCGCGCCTGTGCCACCGGTGGCTTGCTAATTCCATAGGGAGCCTTCAACTCGCGTATCGATGCAACCATTTCATTTTGACACGGTCGGCTTCGACCTTGACGGCACGCTGATCGACACCAGCGGAGATCTGGCCGCGGCAGTGAACTATGCGCTGGCGCAGGACGGCCGCTCGCCCTTGAGCGTTGAAGCGATCAAACCGATGATAGGCGGCGGCGCGCGTCACATGCTCGCCCAAGGGCTAGCTGCTACTGGAGGCGGCGACGACGCACTTCTGGATCGGCTCCATCAAGTGCTGCTGACCTATTACGAGGCGAACATCTACGTTCACAGTGTGCCGTTTCCCGGAGCGGTGCAGGCGCTGGACGACCTTGCTGCCCGCGGAGCCAAGGTCGCTGTCGTGACCAATAAGCTGGAGCGATTTGCCCTTGAGGTGCTGCGCGACGCCGAGCTGCTCGATCGGCTTACCTGCGTCATTGGCGGAGACACTTTGGGACCGGGCAAGTCGAAGCCCGCACCTGATCCGATCCAGGAAATGATCCGCCGCGCTGGTGGTGGAACAGCGGCCTTCGTCGGCGATTCGATCTACGATGTCGCCGCCGCGCACGCCGCGCGCATCCCGGCGGTGGCTTGTCGTTTTGGCTTTCTCATGCAGCCCGTTGAGGAACTTGGCGCCGACGCCATCATCGATCATTTCGATGAGCTGGTACCCGTGCTGGATAAGCTATCGTGACAGCATCATCCCGCCTGGTTTGGCGGTTGATCCTGCTGCTGGCGCTGGTGTTCGCTGTCACCATGGCGCTGCTGCCGCATCCTCCCAAGGTGCCGATCGACGGCGACAAGTATCAGCACATGCTGGCGTTCGGCACGCTGACCGTTTTGTCGGTCCTGTCGTTCCCCAAGTCGCCCCTGCTGCGGATCGGCGAGCGCTTGTCCTTCCTTGGCGCGATGATCGAGGTGGTTCAATCAATCCCTGCGCTGCATCGCGATTGCGACATCATGGATTGGGTCGCGGACACCGCTGTGATTACTGGGGTGCTGGTCGTGGTGGCAATTGTTCGGCGGCTCCGCTCCTCCGCCATTTGATCCACAGGTGCCGTGCCAGCAGAAGCGGTGGCATCCTTAGCCAGTGGGAACGGATGTAAAAGGCAAGCCGCGTCCCGGGACGAGTCGCGCGTCCCCAGCCATCGCGCGCCAGCAGACGGCGGAGATATAGCCGGTCCGTGAGGCCCAGTCCACGATCAGTCGGGGGGACCGGCGTTGCAAACAGGTGATGGCTCAGCCGCAGCGCGCGCGCGATTACTGGAACAACGCCATGTTGCTGCGCACGATGTGTCAAGCGGTCCCAATATTCCGGATCGTCGTCGGCAAACTCGCGCAGCAGCCGATCGATATCCCATAAATTGCGCAGCCCGCCCGCCAGATCGCCGTCCGCCAGCAGGTGAATGGCGGCATGCAAGACAACATCTTCTCGGGACAGCATCGCCAGCCCGTTTCCCAGCGGCTCGGCATCCTTGATCAACAACACAGCGTCCGGTTTCTGCCGCGCCGTCAGCGGGAGGATGGTGTGATGAACGTCGATCATCCGGTCCCGCTCCGGATGGATCATCGGCGGCAACTCATGCATCCACTGCCGATAATAGCGATCATCATAGGAGTCGGACTTCACCCACATCCACCCATGCGCCAACAGGGCCGCCTCCACCCGACCGATCGCGTCACGCGGAACCAGGATGTCGAGGTCCCCAATCCCTCGCCCGCTGCCCGCCGATCGCCCGGCCGCAGCAAAGGCAGTCCCCTTGAGCAGGATGAGCGGCGCAACGACACCGTGAAGCGCGCGCCGCGCCATCTCCGCTTCCCACAATGCCTGACGCCGGCCTTCCTTCGCCGCAGCCTTTGCGTCCGCAAGGATCGCAGCAGCCCCGACGGGTGCGAGATCGCCGACGCGCGCTGCCAGCGTACCCATCATCTGCTCAGCACGGGCTACAGCCAGTATTTGCGTCCAGCGGTCACTATCGAGCGCAGCAGCCCTGGCTGGCTCCACCAGCACCGAAACCAGATCACGCGCGGCGCTCACAGCAGATCCTCGATCATCGATGCGGCGGTATCAGCGTCCGGGTAATCGATCGCTACACGGGTCACTCTGGTCACCAGCGTAGTCAGCGCCCGATAGCCGCTCTCACCCAGGCCGACGTAATTGGTAGATGCTTGGGTCAGCCGCACGAACGCTTCGCCGGCGCCAACCGGCCGCTGATCCACCCCACCTCCGAAGCGAGGAAATAGCAGGAGCGCAGGCGTGGCCGGAACCTGCGCAAATGCCAGAGCGCCAGCCTCGGGGATGAGGTGCCGGATCGTGCCCTTCGGCGTGCCGGCCATGGTTGGGCCCCATGTCGCCGTCGGGAGCGCCGCTCTGACGACGTCTATCGCGGCGTTCTTCAGGCTGATCGGCCGGGGAAATGGCAGAACCTTTCCAGTACTCGGTTCCACGAGGACGAACTCATCCGCCATCAAGCGCCAGCCCCTTGCCTGTAGCAGCGCGGCCAGCGTGGATTTTCCTGCGCCCGACTCCCCGGTCATGATCACGGCGCGACCATCGCGTTCGACGGCTGCGGCGTGAAGAAGCAGGAAGCTGCGAAGCCCCAACGCCATCTGGAGGTTCATCGCCATCTCTGCGGCCAAGACGCCTTGAGACAGGGGCAGAGGCGCAGCGTCGGGAATCACGAAGTCGCCCGCGATGCGTACGGCTGGTCGCACATACCGGCGCCAGGGGCGCTCCGGTTCGAGCCGGACGGTGAAATCGGGCACTCCAACCGCTTGCGGGTAATCGCGATACAGCATGCGAAGCTGGTCGATCGGCTGCCGCCATGCCGATCCGACGCGAAAGCCCACGGGCCCGACCTGAACGCGGAACTCGTTGTTCATGCCTGCTCGATCAGCCCAGTGACGGCCAGTTCTTCAAGCAGTGCGACCAGATCCTGGCGGTCGCCGTCAAGAATGTCGAACGTCTCTTCGATCTCGGCAGCCGACATCCAGCGATCGGCGAGCGCCTCCAGCAACTCCGGCACGGGTGACGCTACCAGATGCGTGATACCCGACGCGTGATGAAACAGCGCCACGATCTCGTCCATCGGCGTCGCGATCAGATCGGCCGCACGCGGCGCGCGATAGCGCGTCGCCTCCATCACCTAGCGCCGGGGCATCTGCAACGATGCAAAACAGGTGAATCCTGTCGTTCCACTGCGCAGGCTCTGAACGTATTTGAGGTATGCCCGGCTGCGTTCATAGTCGGCGCCCGGTAAGTTGCCGCCCGATGCCAAGGCGCGACGAATATCCTCACCCTTCAGCGGACGGCCCGGGGGGGCATAGGCGCCGGGAGTACCGGCAGGCACCACTTTGCCGTTCTTGTCGATGAACCCGCCCGCACGGCCGGGATCCGGGACGGGAATGTCGCACGTCAGAACCGAGCCATACGCCTGCGCCATCGCAGGCCGGATCGACACGACAGCCACGGCCCCCGCAGCGCCGAGGCGCAGCGCGCGCCGCCGGCCCGGTTGGCTGGGTTGATCCTGATCGCTCATGATGGGCGCCTATCCACGATATCGCCCTTCCATAATCCTAATGGCCGCACAAGCTGCGCCACCGCGGCGTATCGAAGCGGGACAATGGTGCAGGTGGTCGTCATACGTGATCGCCACGCATCCGGGCATCTTCACCGCGCTGGACAATTGCACGTGCCTCACCATAACCCTCGGCGACAGCGTCACTCGCCGTGGGGTTATATGGACGATATCATTTCCCCGCGCGGCTGGGCAGCCATCGCCATCGTCATCATCACGGGCGCTATCCTTGCCGTCATCGGTGCCGGGCTGGACACCGTCGCCGTCAGCATCGTTGGCGGTATTGTCGCCGTAGTGGCGCTCATGGCCGGCGGGAACGACTCGGCCGAACCTTCCGAGAATATCTCCACCCCCACACCGTCGGCGGAGGTGGATGCTGTCCTGGATGCGCTGGCCGAACCCATCCTCATTCTCCAGGGCTCGCGCGTCAATTATGCGAACAAGGCGGCGCGCGGTCTGCTGGGCGCGCATGTGATCAACGAGGACGCGCGCACCGCCATCCGCCACCCGGCAGCTGCACGCCTTATCAGCGATCACGCCAGCACCGCGACCGCATTTCTCGCTGGCCTTGGCGCTCCGAACCAGCGGTGGGAAATGCACCTCGCGCCGCTCGACGATGGCCGCCGCCTCGTGCATCTGTCGGACCATAGCGGCAGCCACGCGGCCGAGCGGATGCGAGTGGATTTCGTCGCCAACGCCAGTCACGAACTGCGCACCCCGCTCGCGTCGATCCTGGGCTATGTCGAAACGCTGGCCGACACCGCTGGTGAGGATCCGGTGACACGCTCCCGCTTCCTCAAGATTGTCTTTGACGAGGCGCGGCGAATGGATCGTCTGGTCGACGATCTGATGAGCCTGTCTCGGATTGAGGCCGACAAATTTCGCGCGCCGGGCGAATCCATCGATCTTGCCGGGCTTATCGAAAAGACTCGAGCGGAGCTCGCCGACGCACACAACGGGCGCGGCAAGGACATCGTTTTCGAGCAGGAAGCAGAGCCGTTTGTCGTCGTGGGGGATCAGGCGCAGCTGTCCCAACTGCTGCACAACCTGATGGGCAACGCGATGAAATATGGTCGCCCGGGCACCCCGATCCGCGTCTCGCTCACCCGCGTCGACGAGATGGTCCGGCTGGTCGTTGCGGATCAGGGCGAAGGCATTCCGCCACAGCACCTTCCGCGCCTTACGGAGCGGTTCTACCGGGTGGATCCGGGCCGCAGCCGCTCGATCGGCGGCACCGGCCTGGGCCTCGCCATCGTCAAGCACATAGTGGAGCGCCACCGCGGGCGGCTGGAAATCGCCAGCCAGGTTGATGAAGGCACGCGAGTGTCCGTAACGCTGCGTTCGGTCAGCCCCGATGTTCTACCGATTGATCCGCCGGGGGGCACTGTCATCAAGCAGTAATGGTGGTGTCACACAGGCGCGATCGCCGCGTGGTGCGGCGCTTTCGGGATGTTGAATGATTCGCGCCGCTGTGATCGTCGCGCTCCTCGCGCTCACCACCGCTTGCCATGACCAGGCGAGCGGTGGCGCTGGCGCCCGTGCGCAGATCAAAGCCGTCGGATCGTCGACCGTCTACCCCTTCACCACCATCGCCGCCGAACAGTATCTCGCGAACAATCCCGACGCCCGGCCGCCGGTGATCGAATCCACCGGAACGGGCGCCGGGATGCGACTTTTCTGTGCCGGGATTGGCGCCGCCTATCCGGATATCGTGAACGCCTCCCGCCGCATGAAGCAAAGCGAGTTCGAGGATTGTATTCGCCACGGCGCGAACGAGGTGCTGGAGGTGCAGATCGGCATCGACGGCGTCGCCTTCGCCGAGGCGAAGAATGGGCCAAAGATGTCGCTGACGCCCGCCGACCTGTATTTGGCGCTTGCGGCCACGCCAAACGGAAAACCCAACAAGCGGCGCACCTGGCGTGACGTTAACCCCGCCCTTCCGGCCATTCCGATCCAGATTTACGGCCCGCCTTCTACCAGCGGCACGCGCGATGCGCTCGCAGAGCTAATCATGGCGCACGGCTGTCTCGACAGCGATCCCGAGGCAGCCCGGCTGAAAGAAACCGATGAGGATGCCTTCAAGGCACGCTGCCAACGTGTGCGCGAAGACGGGGCCTATATTGACGCAGGCGAGAACGATAATCTGATCGTTCAGAAGCTCACCGCCAATCCCAACGCGATCGGCGTGTTTGGCTATTCCTACCTGGAAGAGAATGGCGGCTCGGTCGTCGGCGTTCCGATCGGCGGGGTCGTGCCCACCACCTCGACGATCGTCGATGGCCGCTACCCCGGTGCCCGACCACTATATATCTACGTGAAGAAGCAGCACATGGACGCTGTCCCCGGCCTGCGCGCGTTCGTGCGCCAGTATACACGCCTGTGGGGCGCTGAGGGGCCCCTCACCCGGCGCGGGCTGATAGCCGCGCCAGCCACTGTGCAGCAGCGCTCCTCAGAGATCGTGCAGACCGAGACCCCGCTTTCGTTGGACGCACTGAAATGAGCGCCGGCGCGTTGCTCTTCGTCATCGTCGCGCTCGGCCTGATGGCCTGGTTCTTCGCGCGTGCCCGCGCCGCAGCGTTCCGCAAGGGCAACACCCTGCGGTTCAGTTCGCTGCCAAGCCACTATGGCGCGTATGTCGCACTCTGGACGCTCCTGCCTCCATTGATGTTCTTGGGCGTCTGGTGGTTCGTCTCTCCCGCACTGGTGACTGATGCGGTCCTGACGACGCCCGCCGCCGCCGCACTCCCCCCCGCTGGGTTCGAACGCGCAGCGATCCTGTCGGAAGCGCGCAATCTGTCACGCGGCGACGCTTTTGGCGCCTTCCATGACCTCGCAGAGGTGCTCGCCCCGGCATACGCCAGCGCGCAGAGCCGCTATAATTGGATCGGAACCGCACTGGCGGCAGCACTCGCCTTCTCCGGTTTCGCCTTTGCCTTTGCACACGTGCGCCCGGGGTTTTCCGCTCGCACGCAGGTGGAGCGCATTGTGATGGTGCTGCTGCTCGGGGCGTCGCTGATCGCGATCCTGACCACGGTCGGCATCGTCGGCAGCCTCCTGTTCGAAAGTGCGCGCTTCTTCTCGATCGTGCCCATCACCGACTTCCTTTTCGGTACGCACTGGTCGCCGCAAGTCATCGATCCTCGCGATCCAGGGGCAAGCCTGGGCGCCGTGCCGCTGTTCTGGGGAACCTTCTTCATCGGCGCCGTGATCGCGATGATGGTCGCGATCCCGTTCGGGTTGATGAGCGCCATCTACCTCACCCAATATGCGCGCCCCGCGACCCGGCGCTGGATGAAGCCCGTGCTCGAAGTGCTCGCCGGCGTGCCGACGGTTGTTTACGGTTATTTCGCCGCGCTGACGGTTGCCCCAGCGGTGCGCGATCTGGCGGTGTCCCTCGGCATTACCTGGGCCAGCAGCGAAAGCGCGCTAGCTGCGGGGCTCGTCATGGGCGTCATGATCATCCCCTTCGTCTCCTCCATGGCAGACGATTCGCTGGCAGCAGTTCCCGGCTCGATGCGCGACGGCAGCCTGGCGCTGGGTGCCACCCCGTCGGAGACGATCAGCCGCGTGCTGGTGCCTGCGGCCCTGCCCGGCATTGTCGGCGGAGTCCTCCTCGCCGTCAGCCGCGCCATTGGGGAGACCATGATTGTCGTGATGGCGGCGTCGGGTGTGGCGCAACTCACGCTCAATCCCTTTGCCAGCACGACGACCGTCACCAAGCAGATCGTCGACCTTCTGACCGGCGAGGCGGAGTTCGACAGCGCCAAGACACTCGCAGCGTTCGCGCTTGGCCTGACGCTGTTCGTCGTCACGCTCCTGCTCAACATCTTCGCCCTCATCATCGTGAGGAGGTACCGCGAGGCTTATGACTGATCGCGCGCCCACCGATTGGCGGACCGACGCGATGCGGCGTCGGATTGCCCGGCGCTATCGTTCTGAACGGCGTTTCCGCGCGCTCGGATTAGGCGCCATCATCATGTCGGTGAGCTTCCTCGCCTTCCTGATCGTGACGATGATGGCGCAGGGGCTGGGCGGTTTCACCGAGACCCGCCTGGCCCTGCCGATCGACTTCGCTGCGGCGGATCTCGCCGTCCAGCCGGCGCAGCTGCGCGGCAATCGTGCGGACCTTGCGCTCGCCGGGGCCGGGCTGGAAAGCGTTGTCGACGCTGCCGCAACGGCCGCTTATCCGCGGGAGGGAGGCGCTGCCCTCCTCTCAGACGGTGCCTGGCTCCGCGTTCGTGATGCGCTGAAGGCGAATCCGTCGCTTCTGCGCGGCCGGGCCGTGCTCGAGGTACCGGTCGCGAGCGACATCGACATGGCGTACAAGGGCGATGGTACCCCTGCGACGCGGCGGATCGTCGCCGAGCTTGGCGATCACCTCTCCCGCGGGATCAACTGGGACTTCTTCGTCAGCGCAGATGCGACCGATCCAACACGGGTGGGCATTTGGGGGGCGCTCAAGGGATCGTTGCTGACCATGCTGGTCACATTGGCGCTCGCCTTCCCCATCGGCGTCCTCTCGGCCCTATACCTCGAGGAATATGCACCCAAGAATCGCTGGACCGACCTGATCGAGGTTTCGATCAACAACCTCGCAGCGGTTCCGTCGATCATCTTCGGACTGCTGGGCCTCGCCGTCTTCCTCGGCACCCTGGGTCTGCCGCGATCGGCACCGATTGTGGGCGGGCTGACGCTGGCGCTGATGACCATGCCAGTAATTGTCATTGCCGGACGCAATGCGATCAAAGGTGTGCCACCCTCGATCCGCGATGCCGCCCTCGGCATCGGTGCCAGCCCGGTACAGGTCGTCTTCCACCACGTTCTCCCTCTGGCGCTGCCCGGTATTCTCACTGGCACGATCATCGGCATGGCACGCGCGCTGGGCGAAACCGCGCCCTTGCTGATGATCGGCATGCGGGCGTTTATCGCTGCCCCGCCCGAAGGGCTCACCGATCCTGCCACCGTGCTGCCCGTTCAGATCTTCCTCTGGTCGGACGAAGTGGCACGCGGCTTCGTGGAGAAGACATCTGCCGCTATCATCGTCCTTCTGGTCGTGCTGCTCTCAATGAACGGTCTGGCCATCTATCTTCGCAACCGCTTCGAGACCCGCTGGTGACCCACAAGATCACGGCCCGTGACGTCAACGTCTTCTACGGCGACAAACAGGCAATACGCCACGTATCGATCGACATTGATCAGGAGGATGTGACTGCCTTCATCGGCCCATCGGGCTGCGGCAAGTCCACGTTCCTGCGCACGCTCAACCGCATGAACGACACGGTGCCCAACGCCCGCGTCGAGGGCGAGATCTGCCTGGACGGTGAGAACATTTATTCCAAGGACATGGACGTCGTGCAGCTGCGCGCGCGTGTCGGCATGGTGTTTCAGAAGCCGAACCCGTTCCCCAAATCGATCTACGAGAATGTCGCCTATGGCCCCCGCATCCACGGCCTGGCCAGCGGCAAGGCGGAACTCGACCGGATCGTGGAACAGTCGCTGACCCGCACGGGCTTGTGGAACGAGGTGAAGGATCGCCTGACCGACAGCGGCACCGCGCTGTCCGGTGGTCAGCAGCAGCGTTTGTGCATCGCACGCGCCATAGCGGTCGACCCCGAGGTGATCCTGATGGACGAGCCGTGCAGCGCGCTCGATCCAATCGCCACCGCCCGGATCGAGGAGCTGATCCACGACCTGCGCGGCCGCTATGCGATTGTGATCGTCACTCACAACATGCAGCAGGCCGCCCGGGTCAGTCAGAAGACGGCCTTCTTCCACCTCGGCGAACTGGTGGAGTACGGCGAAACCAACAACATCTTCACCAACCCGCGCGAACAGCGCACCACCGATTACATCACCGGCCGATACGGCTGAGGAACCAGGCTATGGCAGATCACACGGTAAAGGCGTTCGACGAGGACATCGGTCGGCTGCGCGGGCTCATCAGCCAGATGGGCGGCCTCGCCGAGCAGGCGATCGACCGAGCAATGCGTGCGCTTCAGCGCGGCGACCTTGAACTCGCAAAACGCGTCCGCCGCGACGACAAGCAGATCGATGCGATCGAGGCGGAGGTCGAGCGGCTCGCGGTTCGCATCATCGCGCTTCGTGCTCCAATGGCCAACGACCTGCGGGAAGTGGTCGCCGCACTGAAGATTGCTGCCGTGGTCGAGCGGATCGGCGATTACGCCAAGAACATCGCCAAGCGCGTCCCAATGATCGAGAGCGAGCATCGCATTGAGCCAATCTCCGTCATCCAGGCGATGGCGCGAATGGCAGCGGAAATGGTACACGACGTGCTCAACGCCTTCGCAGCGCGCGACGCGGCTGCCGCCGTCGAGATCTGCGAGCGCGACAAGGCGGTCGACGATTTCTACGACTCGATCTTCCGCACCCTCGTCACGCACATGGTCGAAAACCCGAAGACCATCAGCGAGGTCGCGCATCTGCTGTTCGTCGCCAAGAACCTGGAACGCGTCGGCGACCATGCGACCAACGTTGCCGAAATGGTGTATTTTGCCGCCACTGGTACCCAGATGGCGGATCGCGAAAAGGGGGAATGATGCCACGCGCACGCATGCTCTTGGTCGAGGACGACGCCTCGCTCGCCGAATTGCTGGTCTGGCATTTCAAACGCGAGGATTTCGACGTCGTCCACACGATCGACGGGGAAGAAGCACTGCTGTTGGCCCGCGAGAAGGTGCCCGACATCGTCCTGCTCGACTGGATGGTAGAGGGCCTCTCGGGCATCGAGGTGTGCCGCCGCCTGCGACGCAGCGCCGAGACGGCCAACGTGCCGATCATCATGCTCACTGCCCGGGGCGAGGAAGAGGATCGTATCCGAGGGCTCGAGACCGGCGCGGACGATTATGTGACGAAGCCGTTCAGCCCGCGGGAACTGGTGGCCCGTGTATCAGCGGTGCTCCGCCGCGTGCGGCCTGCCCTTGCCGGAGAGGCGTTGAGCTATGCCGATCTCGAGATGGATACCGTCGGTCACAAGGTGCGCCGCAGCGGAGAAGTAATCCCCTTGGGGCCAACCGAATTTCGCCTGCTCAAGCACTTCCTTGAACATCCCGGCCACGTCTTTTCGCGTGAACGTCTGCTCGACAGCGTCTGGGGCCATGATAGCGACATCGAAAGCAGGACCGTGGACGTCCATATCCGTCGTCTGCGCAAGGCGATCAACGAAGGTGGACGGCCCGACATAATCCGCACGGTGCGGTCTGCCGGTTACGCGCTGGATGCCGGCCATTAGGAAGGCGTCGGCATGGTCTTGAGGGATGTAGCCTAAGGGTTTTCCCTGGTCTCTCCAGTGTCGAATCGCCAGCGAAACAAAGGATACATCTTCCAGTCAGCGCGTTGGATGGCCTGCGTTTGTACGCAATTGAGCGTTTTCACAGGAGATTTCCTCATGAAGTCCTTCCTTCTCGCCGCCGCCGCACTCATTGCCGCTCCCGCTATTGCGCAGGATCAGCCGGCAATGGCGGACCAGGCCGCGACGACCCAGTCCGCACCCGCCGCTGGCACGATGCAGACCAGCACTGATCCCAATGGCATGCGCATCATCGAAACTCCCGGTGGTTATGAGCCTGCTGGCTCTCCGCTGAAGGGCACGCCGGAGCCGGGCTCGAGGATCGTGTTCCAGCCCGCGCCGCCGCCGTCGGTGGCGTTCCCCCCGCCCCCCCCGCTGCCGAGCTACCCGCCGTGCAAGAAGGGTCAGTACAACAACTGCATGCAGCGCGGCGGCAAGTAATCGCTTGACCGGCCGGTCATAGCCGACGGGCGGTTGCACCGGTTTGAATGTCGAGTATGGGAAGGCGCTTCTATCCAAGTGAGGGGAGCGCCTTTTCCATGTCCATCCGTTTCGACGACAAGGTAGCAATCGTCACCGGTGCCGGCGGCGGCCTGGGTCGTGAATATGCGCTTGAGCTTGCGCGCCGCGGCGCCAAGGTGGTGGTCAACGATCTCGGCGGCGACCGCACCGGCGCCGGCGCATCCGACGCCGCGCACAAGGTGGTCGAGGAAATCAAGGCTGCCGGCGGTGACGCGATGGCGAACGGCGCCAGCGTTACCGAATATGAGCAGATGGTCGAGATGGTCGCCAAGGCCAAGGAGACTTGGGGCGGTGTCCATATCCTGATCAACAACGCCGGCGTGCTGCGCGACAAGTCGTTCACGAAGATGGATCCTGCCGATTTCGCCTTTGTGGTTCAGGTCCACCTGCTGGGCTCGGCCAACGCCACCAAGGCTGTCTGGGACACGATGCGCGAGCAGAATTATGGCCGCATCCTGATGACCGCTTCGTCCACCGGTCTTTATGGCAACTTCGGCCAGACGAACTATGGCGCAGCAAAGCTCGGCCTCGCTGGTTTCACCAAGTCGCTGTATCTCGAAGGCGCGAAGAACAACATCAAGGTCAATACCCTGGCCCCGGTGGCCGGAACGCGGATGACCGAAGATCTCTTCCCTGAGCAGCTGTTCCAGGCCTTCTCGCCCGACAAGGTTGTGCCGGCTGCGCTTTATCTCGTCAGTGAGGACGCGCCGACCAATCAGATCGTCGGCGCCGGCGCCGGCGTCTTCCAGGCTGCCTATGTCACGCTGACGCCTGGCGTCGCGCTGAGCGGTGATGAACTGTCGCCCGAAGGCATCGCCAAGCACTGGAACGAAATCACCGATCGCACCGGCGAGATCGTACCTGATTCGGGCGCCGGCCAGTCGATGATGATCGGCAAGAAGCTGCAGGGCGGCTGATCCTCTGCTATCGGCGTGTGCGGCACGTTCCGCCGCACACGCCGATGCGCTATCTGTACCGAGAAAGATGGAAAGCGCCCCAACGGTGGGCGCGGCAGCTTAGCCGTCGACCAGCTTCATCAAGCGCCGCTCGACCGGCGCCAGTACCGGGCCGAGTTCATGGCCCCGCTTCACGATCTGTCCGGCCTCACCATAGAGCGCCCACATGCCCTGCTTGTTGCGCAGGGCCGGCCGCTTCTCGATGCGAAACTCCGGCCGCTCAGCGGTTCTGCGGAACGCGGCAAATTCGGCGACGTCGCGGCCGAGGCTCATCGCATAATCCCGCCAATGGCCAGCGGCCACCATGCGCCCGTATAGATCAAGAATGCGGTTGAGCTCGGCCCGGTCGAAGCCGATCTGACTGGGTTTTCCTGCCAGCGGAAAGGGTGTGACGACCCCCATCAGGCGCGATTGCGCTCCCGTCCCTCACCCTGTTCGTCCAGCAGCGCATCCAGCCGCTTCTTCATTGCTTCCAGTTCGCAGCGAAGGATTTCAACCTTCTGCGTCGCCGGATCGAACATCTCGCTACACGGGGTGCCATAGGCCATGAACTTGCGCTCCGGAGCCTGGCCACCATCGACGACCGTCGGCCGCGCCGGAATGCCGACCATTACGGCGCCCTCGGGCACGTCGCGCGTCACGACGGCATTCGCGCCCACCCGCGCACGGCGCCCGACGATGATGGGGCCGAGCACCTGCGCACCCGATCCGATGATCGCTCCATCGCTGATGGTCGGATGGCGCTTGCCCGCGACGCCGTTATCGGGGCTGGTCCCGCCCAGCGTGACGCATTGGTAGATGGTAACGTCGTCGCCAATCTCCGCCGTCTCGCCGATCACCACAAAACCGTGATCGATGAAGAAGTTGCGGCCAATCTTTGCGCCGGGATGAATATCGATCGCGGTCAGGAACCGCGACAGATGGTTGATGGCTCGCGCAAGGAAGAACAGTCGCGCCCGGTACAGGCGGTGTGCGACGCGGTGCCAGCCAAGTGCCCACACCCCGGGATAGGTCAGGATCTCCAGCCGCGAATGCGGCGCCGGATCACGCGCGCGGATCGAATCGAGATAAACCGCCAAACGCCCCATCACGCGTCCCCTTTCAGAACGCGCGATCTAGGATGTCATGCGAGTGATTTCCAGCACCCCAAAGAATGAACATGCTCCGCGAAAGCATAGCAATCTTGTAGGATTTGCTCTCCTGCGGCATGGCGATGCTGCCAGTCACTAGGGGATGAGTGTGGATTTTTCGTCGCTGACCTTGGAAGCATTGCTGCCGTTCATCCTTGTCGGTTTCGGTGCCCAGATTGTCGACGGCGCGCTTGGCATGGCGTTCGGGCTGATTTGCAACACCCTGCTGGTGGCCGTGATCGGGCTCTCACCCGCGCGCGCATCTGCCAACATCCACATCGTCGAAACCTTCACCACCGCCATTTCCGGCATCAGCCACGTGCTGCATGGCAATGTGGACAAGCGGTTGTTCTTCCGGTTGCTGGTCCCCGGGATCATCGGCGGGGTCGGCGGCGCTTATCTACTGACCAATCTGGACGGAGAGACCGTCAAGCCATTTGTGCTCGGCTATCTCGTCTTCGTCGGCATCTACCTGCTCGTCCGTGGTCTCCTGTTCTCGGCCCCGCGGGGAAAGCCCAAGGTGGTCGAGCCGCTCGGCCTCGTCGGGGGATTTCTCGATGCGGCAGGCGGTGGCGGTTGGGGACCGATCGTCACCTCCAATCTGCTCGTTCAGGGTCTGGAGCCCCGCCGCGTCGTTGGGACGGTCAACGCGGTCGAATTCTTCCTGACGCTGACGGTGTCGGCCACGTTCATCTGGCATTTGGGCCTGGAGGACTTCGCCACCGCAACCGTCGGCCTGCTGATCGGCGGCGTCATCGCCGCGCCGCTCGGTGCCGTCATGGCCAAGCGGATACCCACCACCGTCATGCTCGTCCTGGTCGGCGCGGTGCTTACGATCACGAGTACCTACGGCTTCATCCGCGCGGTTCTGTAGCGGTTGCCCAACCATCTCGCATGATCGAGATATTGCACTATATGGAAGCCATTGATCGACTGGACCGATTACATGGCGAACATCTACCTACCGACGCTGAAGCAACTTCAATATCTGGTCGCGCTCAAGGAGCAGGGGCATTTCGGCCGCGCTGCCGAGACCTGCTATGTCACCCAGTCGACCCTGTCGGCTGGCATCCGCGAACTCGAAACGTTGATCGGCGTCACGCTCGTCGAACGTACGCGCCGCGTGGTCCGCTTCACGCCGCTGGGCGACCAGATCGTCGACAAGGCGCGACGCATCCTGCGGGAGGCGGAGGAGCTGGGGGATATGGCGAGGGCGGCCGGTCGCCCCCTTTCCGGGGAAATGCGGATGAGCGTAATCCCGACCATCGCGCCGTTCCTGTTGCCACGCGTCCTGCCGCGCCTGCGCGCCGACTATCCCGATCTGAAGCTGTACCTCCGTGAGGAACCCAGCGCGCAGGCGTGCGAGGCGCTGCACAGCGGCCGTGCGGACTGTGTGTTGCTCGCCCTCCCCTATGCCTGCGGTGATGTAACGGCTGAGCCGCTATTCGACGACCGCCTGTTCCTTGCCTTTCCCACCGGCGAACTGCCCGACAGCGTCCAGCCCGTTTCGCCAAAGGAGATCGATGAGACGCGCCTTCTGATGCTGGAGGACGGCCATTGCCTGAAGGATCATGTGCTCGCCGCCTGTAACCGACCGGAGTTGCGCGCTGAGGCGACGATGATGGGTACGTCGCTGCACACCATCGTCCAGATGGTGGACAATGGCCTTGGCCTCACGATGCTCCCGGAAATTGCGCTTACCGCCGGGATCCTCGATCATACGGGGATCACGGCCCGGCCGCTCGGCGGGGAGAACCCAAAAAGGACGATCGCATTGGCATGGCGGCGTGCTTCCCCGCGCGAGAAGGATTTTCGCCTCCTCGCCGAAATACTGTCATCCGTCAGGTAATCGGCCGATTTGATCTTCAAACGCGTTCAACTTTTGCGTTAGGTGTCGTGAAGCGACGCAGAATGCGCGCGAGGGAGAGGTTGATGCGGCTGTTTTCAACGCCTGGATTGCTGGCGGCGCGTGCATGACGGGGGCACGGCTGACAGAAGTGTCCCCCCGCCACCAATTCGATGAGGATAGACTAGCGGCCTGGCTCGACCGCCATGTTGAGGGCTTCGGCCGCGACATGCGGGTGCAACAGTTCGTCGGCGGTGCATCCAACCCCACGTTCATGCTGTCGACCGACGCTGGCGACTACGTCCTGCGCAAGAAGCCGCCGGGACAGCTGTTGGCGAGCGCGCATCAGGTCGATCGTGAGTATCGCGCGATGGCGGCACTGCGGGATACGGATGTCCCCGTCCCCGTCATGCGCGCGCTGTGCGAGGATCCGGACGTGATCGGCACCGCCTTCTACGTGATGGATTATCTGGAAGGCCGCATCTTCCGCGATGCCACTCTCCCTGATCTAACGCCGGCGGAGCGGTCTGCGGTTTATGACCAGCTCAATCAAACACTCGCGGCGCTTCACCAGGTTGATCACCGCGCCGTTGGGCTGGAGGATTATGGCCGCCCGACCGGCTATTTCGATCGTCAGATCGCACGGTGGATCAAGCAGTATCGCGGCGCCGAGACCCAGCCGATCCCCGCGATGGAGGCGTTGATTGCGGAACTGCCAGCGCGCGTTCCAAAGGATGAGGCGGTCAGCATCGCCCACGGCGACTACCGGCTGGAAAATGTCATGTTCCACCCGACTGAGCCGCGCCTCATCGCGGTGCTCGACTGGGAATTGTCGACGATCGGGCATCCGCTCGCTGATCTCGGCTACAATTGCTTCATGTGGCATTCCACGTCGCCCAGCTGGGGCACATTGGACGGGGTCGACTTCGCCAGCAGCGGCATTCCGACCGAGGAGGAATATGTCGCCGCCTACAGCCGCCGGACGGGACGCGGCGACGCGATCGAGGATTGGAACTTCTATCTCGCCTTCGCGGTCTTCCGCTTGGCCTCGATTAGTCAGGGTGTTTACGCCCGTGCGCTGGCCGGCGTGACCCCCAACGCCGGAGAGGCCGTGAACGGAACTCCGATGCTGGCGGAACAGGCGCTAACCCTCCTGCGCCGCGGATGAACCGATGACTGAAACGATCACGCCCTTCACCCTGGCCATCCCGCAAGAGGATCTTGATGACCTCAAGGAACGCCTCGCGCGCACCCGCTGGCCGGAGCGCGAAACCGTGGATGCCTGGCAACAAGGCGTGCCGCTGGCGTCAGCCCGGGCGCTGGTGGATCATTGGGAGCACCGCTACGATTGGCGCCGGTGCGAGGCGGCGCTCAACGACGTGGGGCAGTTCACGACCGCCATCGACGGGCTGACGATCCATTTCCTTCACCGCCGTTCGCCGGAATCGGACGCAATGCCCCTGATCCTGACTCATGGCTGGCCGGGATCGGTGGTCGAGTTCCTGAAAGTGATCGGACCGCTCACCGATCCCGCGGCGCATGGCGGCGACCCGCGCGATGCCTTTCACGTCATCTGCCCATCGCTTCCCGGATACGGCTTTTCCGATCGCCCCGCCGACAAGGGATGGGGCGTCCCGCACATCGCCGCCGCCTGGATCACCCTCATGAAGCGGCTCGGCTATGCCCGCTTTGTCGCCCAGGGTGGAGACTGGGGATCGGCCGTGACGACCGCGATCGGTGCCAGCGGCGATCCGGCCGTGGCCGGCATTCACCTGAACATGGTGACTGTCCAGCCGACGCCGGAAGACGTCTACAGCGCCAATGAAGCGGAAAAGGCAGCGCTGGCCGACCTGAAGCGTCATGCGGACCAGGGCACCGGCTATTCGAAGCAGCAGTCCACGCGGCCCCAGACGCTTGGCTACAGCTTGGTCGATTCACCTGTCGGCCAGGCGATGTGGATCTATGAGAAGTTCCACGAATGGACCGATTGCGGCGGCGTGCCGGAGAACGCCCTGACCAGGGACGAGATGCTCGACGACATCATGCTGTACTGGCTGACCGGCACCGGCGCCTCATCGGCACGGCTGTACTGGGAGAGCTTCGGCGCATTCGGCGGGCAGAAGGTCACGGTTCCTACCGGATGCAGCATCTTCCCCAAGGAGATCCTTCGTCCTTCCCGCCGCTGGGCAGAGCGAACCTACAGCAACATCATCCACTGGAACGAGCTGGATAGGGGCGGGCATTTCGCCGCGTTCGAACAGCCCGAACTGTTCGTGGAAGAGGTGCGCGCGACCTTCCGCTCGCTGCGCTGATAGCGGTGTGCCGCCGACGGGCGTGTCACTCCGACCCACGCCGGAGTGACACGCGGATCAGCCTAGCGCCTTCTTCAGCAGCTCGTTGACCACGCCCGGATTGGCCTTGCCCCCCATCGCTTTCATCGTCTGACCGACGAAGAAACCGAACAGCGCGACCTTGCCGGCGCGATACTGCTCCAGCTGATTTGGGTTCTTGGCCAGCACCTCGGCAATTACCGCTTCGATCGCCCCGGTGTCGCTCGTCTGCTTCAGACCCCGCTCCTCGACGATCTTGCCCGGAGCGTCGCCCGTTTCCAGCATTACCTCGAACACCTGCTTCGCGAGGCTGCCAGACAGCGTGCCGTCAGCGACAAGTGCCAGCAGCTCAGCCGCCTGCCCCGGGGTCACAGGCGATTCGGTGATATCCTTGCCGATGCGGTTCAGCGCGCCGAACAATTCACCCGCCACCCAATTTGATGCGGCGACCGGCGCCGCGCCGGCCTCCAGCAATGCATCGAACCAGCGCGCCGTCTCGACCTCTGCGGTCAGCACGTCCGCATTGTACGGCGTGATCCCCGCTGCCTCATACCGCTTGCGCTTCGCGTCAGGCAGTTCGGGCAGCGACGCGCGGCATTCCTCGAGGAATGCGTCATCCAGTTCCAGCGGCAGCAGGTCCGGATCCGGGAAATAGCGATAATCGTGCGCGTCTTCCTTCGACCGCATTGAGCGCGTCGTTCCGGTGTCCGCGTTGAACAGCCGCGTTTCCTGAACGATCTTTCCGCCGCTCTCCAGCACGTCGACCTGGCGGTTCGCCTCATGCTCGATCGCCGCCATCACGAAGCGCACCGAGTTCACGTTTTTCGTCTCGGTCCGTGTGCCGAACTCGTCGCCCGGCCGGCGAACGCTGACGTTGACGTCGGCGCGCATGGACCCTTCCTCCATGTTGCCGTCGCAGCTGCCGACATAACGCAGGATCGCACGGAGCTTGCGCAGATACGCGCCCGCTTCCGAGGGCGAACGCATGTCCGGACGGCTGACGATCTCCATCAGCGCCACGCCGGAGCGGTTGAGATCGACATAGGAGCGCGTCGGATGCTGATCATGCATCAGCTTGCCGGCGTCCTGCTCAACGTGGATGCGCTCCACACCGATCGTCTTTACTGTCTCACCATCCTCGATCTCGATCGAGCCTTCCCCGACAAGCGGATGATAAAGCTGCGAAATCTGATAGCCCTGCGGCAGATCGGCGTAGAAATAGTTCTTGCGGTCGAACCGTGACCATTTGTTGATCTGCGCATCGATCGCCATGCCGGTGCGCACCGCCTGGCGGATGCACTCGCGGTTCGGCACCGGCAGCATGCCAGGCATCGCCGCGTCGATCAGGCTCACTTGCGTATTGGGCTCCGCGCCGAACGCGGTCGCCGCGCCTGAGAACAGCTTGGCGTTGGAGGTCACCTGTGCGTGCACTTCAAGGCCGATCACGACCTCCCAGTCGCCGGTGGCACCCTTGATGCGATATGGTGCGGTTGCGTCAGCCATTGGCCTGATTCCCGAATTCAAACGTCATTACCACCACGCCTGCGGCCGAGCCGCAAAGCCCGCGCGTTCCTCGAGCGCGAGTGCGGCGTTCAGCACGCCCTGCTCGTCCAGCGCCTTGCCGATCACCTGCAGCCCGAGCGGCAGGCCCTTGCGATCCAGACCGCCCGGCACGCTCATCGCCGGCAGCCCGGCAAGGCTCGACGGCACGGTGAACACGTCGTTGAGGTACATCGCCAGCGGATCAGCGCTCTTCTCGCCCAGCGCGAACGCCGCCGATGGCGCGGTCGGGGTCAGCAGCACGTCGCAGCTTTCCCAGGCCTTCTCGAAGTCCCGCGCGATCAGCGTGCGGACCTTCGATGCCTGCGTGAAATAGGCGTCGTAGAAGCCGGCTGAGAGCACATAGGTGCCAATCAGGATACGGCGCTTCACCTCGTCGCCGAAGCCGGCAGCGCGCGTCGCCGCATACATTTCCTGCAGGTTCGCGCCCTCGGGCAAGTCGCGCAAGCCATAACGCACGCCATCATAGCGGGCGAGGTTTGACGACGCCTCGGCAGGCGCGATGATGTAATAGGCGGGCAGCGCATATTTGGTGTGCGGCAGCGACACCTCGACGATTTCCGCGCCCGCATCCTTCATCCACGCGATGCCCTGCTGCCAGAGCGCCTCGATCTCCTCGGGCATGTTGTCGACGCGATATTCGCGCGGGATACCGACCCGCTTTCCCGCCATGTTGGCGTTGAGCGACTGCTCCCACTGGGGCACCGGCAGGTCGAGCGACGTCGCGTCCTTTGCGTCGAAGCCGCTCATCGCCTCAAGCATGATCGCGCAATCGCGCACGTCGCGCGCCATCGGGCCTGCCTGATCGAGCGACGAGGCGAAGGCGATCGTGCCCCAGCGTGAGCAGCGGCCATAGGTTGGCTTGATGCCGGATATACCAGTGAATGCCGCCGGCTGACGGATCGAGCCCCCCGTATCTGTGCCCGTCGCGCCCGGGCAAAGCCGAGCCGCCACGGCGGAGGACGATCCACCCGACGAGCCACCCGGCGCCAGCGGCGCGGTGCTGCCGTCGTTACTACGCCACGGCGAAATCACATTACCGAAAGCGCTGGTCTCGTTGGACGAGCCCATGGCGAACTGATCCATGTTCAGCTTGCCGAGCATCCCGGCGCCGGCATCCCACAGCTTCTGCGACACGGTGGACTCATACTGCGGCTTGAAGCCTTCCAGTATGTGGCTGGCTGCCGTGGTCGTCACGCCCTTGGTGCAGAACAGGTCCTTCATGCCGATCGGCACGCCAGCCAGCGGCTTCAGCTCCTCGCCTGCTGCGCGCGCCGCATCGGCGGCGTCGGCCGCGGCCAGCGCATGATCAGGCGTCTCGACCAGAAATGCGTTCAGCGGCTTCGCGCGGCTGACCGCGTCGTTGAAGGCAGTGGCGACTTCGCGCGCCGAAAACGTACCGGTACGCACGCCGTCGCGAATGTCGCGAATGCCAAGATCTGTGAGGTCAGTCATCAAAGCACCGTCACGCCGACGATCGCCGGCTGTTCAAGGAAAAGGAGCGCCATCGGGCGCTGCACGATGGACGCGGCGATCATTCGATCACCTTGGGCACGGTGAAGAAGCCATGCTCCGCCTGTGGCGCATTGGCGAGTACCGCGTCGCGGATCCCGCCGCCGGTCAGCGGATCGGCATTCACCACGTCGTCGCGCAAGCGCAGCGTGTTGGGGATCACGGCGGTCATTGGCGCGACGCCGCTCGTATCCACCTCACCCAGTTGCTCGATCCAGCCCAGGATGTTGTTCAGCTCGGGCACGAGCCGCTCGGCGGCGGCATCGTCGATCGCGATGCGCGCAAGGCTCGCGACCTTCTTCACGGTGACAGTATCTACGGACATGGCGCCCGCTACCATCGCGGCGGGGCGAAGCGCAATGGTCGGGAAAGCGTATGCGCGATCGATGGGTACCGCGTTGGCGACCCCTCCCGGACGGTCAAAGTTGCACGCCCGCCGCGACTGGGGCAGGCGGCGCGCATGGCTCGCAAGTTCCTCTATGTCATGGCGGCGTTGATCGCGCTGATCATCGTTTTTCAGATCACCTGGAATTTCTACGGCACCGATCTGATCCGCTGGTATTACAAGCCGAAGGTTGCGTTCGAACAGCAGCCGGCACTGACCGTCAACAGCTATGATCGTACTGACATGTGGCTAGCGCGGCCCGACATCGCCGGCAATCCCGCCTTGTGGACCCCAGCGGGGTACAAGCCACGCGCGGCGCCCGGTGGTTCGGCAGTCTTCTTCATTCACCCGACCTCTTATCTCAACGCCGACCATTGGAACGCGCCGCTGGATGATGAGGAGGCGAACGCCCGCGCCGCCCTTTTCCTTCGTGGCCAGGCGAGCGCGTTCAATGAAGTGGGAGAGATCTGGGCGCCGCGCTATCGCCAGGCGACCTTCGGCTCATTCCTGACTGATGCCGCCGATGCTCGTCGCGCCCTCGAGCTGGCGTATGGCGACGTGCAGGAGGCGTTTGCCGCGTTCCTGAAGGAAGTCGGCCCCGATCGGCCGATCATCCTCGCTGGCCATAGCCAGGGCGCCTTGCACCTGACGCATCTGCTGAAGGATCAGGTCGCCGGTACGCCGCTCGCCCGCCGCGTTGTCGCGGCCTATGTTGTCGGCTGGCCGATCAGCCGCAACAACGATCTCGCGGCACTCGGCCTCCCCGAATGCACCCGCGCCGATCAGCGCGGCTGCCTTCTTTCGTGGGAGAGCTTTGCCGAGCCGGCCGACCCGGCGCTGGTAATCGACACCTATGACAGCACGACCGGCTTCGACGGTCAGCCGCGACGCGGCAGCGACCTTGTCTGCACCAACCCGTTGACCGGAACAGCGAACGCCGCGGCACCGGCTAGCGCGAACGCCGGCACGCTCTTCCCGACCGAGGATCTGGCCAGCGCGACGATCCAGGCCGGCAAGGTACCGGCCCGGTGCGGAGAGCGCGGGCTGCTCCTGATCGGCGAAGGACCGGACGTCGGTCCCTATGTCCTTCCGGGCAACAACTATCACGTTTATGATTATTCGCTCTTCTGGGCGAATGTCCGTGCGGACGCCGCACGGCGGGTGGCTGCACAATGATCACGCCAAACGCTGCCGATTTTCGCGAAGCACTCCCCACCGGCGGGCGGCTACTTGGGCTCGACCTCGGCACAAAGACGATCGGCACCGCCTTGTGCGACGCCGGCTGGAGCTTCGCCAGCCCCGCCACGTTGATCCGCCGCCGCAAGTTCACGCAAGACAAGGCCCTGTTGGCGGATCTCATCGCCGCGCAGAATGTGGCCGGGATCGTGCTTGGCCTGCCGCTCAATTTGGACGGTAGCGAAGGCCCGCGCAGCCAGTCGACCCGCGCGTTTGCGCGCAACATCACCGATCTCGGACCGATCCTGTTGTGGGACGAGCGCTGGTCCACCGTCGCGGTGGAACGCGTCATGATCGAGCAGGACATGAGCCGCGCCAAACGCGCCGAACGGATCGACTCGCTCGCAGCGGCCCATATTCTCCAAGCCGCAATCGATGCGCTGACCATCTGACACCACCGCTCGTTATCCTACGGGACAGCGCGGCTTGCCCTCCGCTCGCGCCATGATTATCCGGCGCCTTTGATGCAAATGTCGGACCACCGCCCCGCCTCTCTCATTGCCGGAGGCGACGTTTTCCCACACCGTCACCTCACCGGGATCGAGGGTCTTCAGCCACACGAGATCAGCTTCCTGCTCGACGAGGCGGAGGGCTGGATCACCGCCAACCGCGATCGTGCGGCGCCAGACAAGCGGCTCGCCGGTCTGACCCAAATCAACGCCTTCTTCGAAAACTCGACCCGGACGCTGCTCAGCTTCGAAATCGCCGGAAAGCGACTGGGGGCTGACGTCGTGAACATGCACGCCGCACAGTCGAGCGTGAAAAAGGGCGAAACCCTGATCGACACGGCGATGACGTTGAACGCCATGCGTGCGGATGTTCTCGTCATTCGCCACATGTCGTCGGGCGCGGTCCGGCTGATCGCGGACAAGGTGGATTGTCCGGTGCTGAATGCAGGGGACGGACGGCATGAACATCCGACCCAAGCGCTGCTCGATGCACTGACTATCCGGCGCCGCCGCGGCACGATCCACAATCAGCGAGTCGTGATTTGCGGCGACGTGCTGCACAGCCGGGTCGCCCGATCCAATATCCTCGCGCTCACCGCGCTGGCAGCGGAGGTGCGAGTATGCGCGCCGTCGACCCTGATGCCGCCCGCGATTGAGCGCATGGGCGTCACGCCTTTCACCGATTTCGACGCCGCGCTCGAAGGTGCCGACGTGGTGATGATGCTCCGCCTTCAGACGGAGCGTATGTCCGGCGGCTATGTGCCCTCCAGCCGCGAGTACCGCTTGCGGTACGGCCTCACGCCTGAACGGTTGGCGCGTGCGAAACCCGATGCGCTGGTCATGCACCCCGGGCCTATGAACCGAGGGGTGGAGATCGACTCGAGCGTAGCGGACCATCCAGAACGTTCTGCCATTACCGAACAGGTCGAGATGGGTGTTGCCGTCCGAATGGCCTGCCTCGATGTGCTGACCCGACGAGCGCGCGGCGTGGAGGGCTGGGCATGACCAACGCACTCCATTTCCGCAACGCTCGCATCCTCTGCGCACGCGATGGCGAACGTGGCGGCGACCTGTACGTGGCCGACGGCCGCATTATCGGCGAGGCAGTGAGCGGCGCGACCATCATCGACTGCGCGGGCAAGCTCCTCGCGCCGGCGATCGTCGATCTAGGCGTCGCCACGATCGATCGCGCCGCCTTTCGCGCCGGCGGCATCGTTCGTGTTGGGTTGCTGCCGGATCAGAGCCCAGTGCTTGACGAACCCGGCATCGTTCAGCGCTCCGCCTTGATCGGCCGACCCGATCTGTGGATCCACCCGATCGCTGCTGCCACCCGCGGGCTTGCCGGCACCGATCTCGCCGAAATGGCGATCTGCGTCTCGGCCGGAGCGCGCGCTGTCGGCACGGGGCGGCAGTGGATCGCCGACTCAGGGGTCATGGCCCGTGTCCTCGCTTATGCCCGCGATCTCGATCTCGTGGTGATCACTCATGCCGAGGATCACGGATTGGTTGGCGACGCGGTTGCCACCACTGGCGAGACGGCAACTCGCCTGGGCCTGCCAGCCGCGCCCTCGCTGGCCGAGCCACTCGCCATCGCGCGCGACCTGATGCTGGCGGAGGCAGCCGACGCGCGCATCCACATCCGCCAGGTCACCACTGCTGCCGGTTTCGACCTGATCCGCGCGGCCAAGCGGCGCGGCGTCCGCGTCACCTGTGGCATCACGCCCGCGCACCTCCTCCTTTCCGACATCGCGATGAGCGACTTCCGCACCTTTGCGCGCTTGTCCCCACCGCTCCGCTCGGAGGATGACCGCCGGGCCGCCCTCGCAGCGCTCGCAGACGGGACGATCGACGTTTTGTGCTCCGGCCACGACCCGCATGGTCCGGAGGAAAAGCGGCTGCCCTTCGCCGATTCCGTGGCCGGCGCGGCTGGCGCCGCAACCTTGCTGGCGCTTGCCCTCGGACTGGTCCTGGACGAGCGGCTGCCGCTGGAACGTCTGCCCGCACTGTTGTCGCGCAATCCCGCAGCGATCCTGGGTGTGGAGAGCGGTATCCTGGCGGAAGGCGACCAGGCCGACCTGATGCTCGTCGATCCCGATGCACCGTGGCAGGTCAATGCCGACACGCTGCCCGGAATGGCCGGTAACACGCCGTTCGACGGCCTGCCGGTGCAGGGTCGCGTGCTCCGGCTGTTCAAGGGCGGCCGGGAGATCCCAGCCACCTGATCATCGTGCCGGCGTCGCTTATCGACCCGGCATGATCGGCTCAGCGAACGGCGAGTTGGACCTTGGCCGGCTTCACCCAGGACGCGGTCTGGTCGCCCGCGCCGGTCCGCACGAAGCAGCGGCCACCCGTGGCGCGATAGCCGCGGCACATCGACTCTGCGTCGTTGCGGCTGAACCCGCCGACGGAGAGACGATAGAACGACTTGAACGCCATTCCGGTCGGTGTCTGCTCGGCAAGCGCTGGGTAGCGCCGCTGGGCCCGCTGCCACGCGTCCTTCGCCACCCCCGCGGAATCAAAGGCGCCAAGCTGAACGTACCAGTCGCCCTTCGCCCGCTCGCGCGGTGAAGACACGCTCGTCGCCGACGCCAAGCGGGTCTTGGCCACGGCCGCGGCAGGAGTCGGGGGTGCACGCCCAGCTGGCAGCGACTGTACGACTTCCTGGCGCGCCGCAAACACGATCCGGCTGCCGCTGGCGGACGTGTCCGTCGCTGCAACAGGTACCTGAGGAGCGACCTGCGCCACCTCGACGGGCTGCTCGGCGGGTACGCCGGGTGCGGTTGTTTCGGGGTTCATCGCAGCCGGCTGCACGGCAGCCAGCGCGGTCACCGGCACGGTGGCATTCAGCGCGAGGGCCACCGGAAGCCCCGGATCCTTGACGGGGATCACACCCAATAGTGCCGATACCTGGTCAGCTGCGCCCGTCGGCTTGGCGAACGTGGCCCATTCCAGCATGCGGGCGTCCGCCGCCTGCGGGGCCATGTCGATCCCGGCGATCTGTCGTGCCTCCGCCCAGCGGCCGGCGAGCGCCAGGACGAGTGCAAAATTCTGCCGCGTTGTAGCCGTAGCATCGGGTGCGCGCGCGGCGCCCATCAGGAGCTCGGCGCCCGATGCCGGATCGCCCGCGAGCGCGGTCGCGAGCCCACGGTCGGCGGCGGGAACGATGGCGGCATGTTCTTCCAGCAGCGTCCGCGCCTCGTCCCACTGCCCTTCCGCGATCATCGCCAGCGCCAGGTTGAGCGCGGCCTTCCCGTTGGTTGGCGCGAGCTGGAGCACATCGGCGTACGCCTCATGCGCCGACGTGAAGCGCCCAGCCTTGAGGTAGGACGCGCCCAGCAGCGCACGAAGCTCGGCATCGCGCGGCATGGCCGCCACAGCTGCCTCGGCAAAGGTGATCGCTCTCGCCGCGTCGCCCTTTGCCAGCGCCTGCTGCGCCTTTGCCGCATTGCTCGCCGCCGACGCCGCCAGCTTCGCCTCGCTGCGGGTGCTCGCGGTGGAAATCCCGCCCTGTGCGCATCCCACCACGGTTCCGCCGAGCATCAACGCGGACAGGCTTAGCCCAGCAATCGCGCGCTTCTTCATGTCTCAGTCCCCGAACGATCTTTGTCTCAGGCACCAGCGTTGCACCGCTGCGCGCATCCGCCCCTCTCGGGAAATGCGGCGCCCCGCCCGAAGACGTCAGTGCCCCGATGGACGTGCCACCTTGCGCATGAAGGTGTGCCCCTTTGGGTCTAAGGAATGGTAAATGGCGGCTCACTTTCGCTGGCAAAGGGTTATTGAAGCAGTAACCTTATGGGGTCAGATCGCTGCTCCAGCTTGTCAGCGGAACCGTGAACTTGGGGGTTCGATCAATGCGAAATGCCTGCCTGTTGTTGCCCGTTGCCGCACTTGTGTCGGCCCTGCCGGCTGGCGCCGACGTGAAGCAGGGCGTGGATGCCTGGACGCGCGGCGACTACAAGGCTGCTGTGCAGACCTGGCGCCCACTCGCCGTATCCGGTGATGCGGACGCGCAGTTCAACCTGGGGCAGGCGTATAAGCTGGGCCGCGGTGTCCAGGCCGATCTTCCCGCTGCCGTCGAATGGTTCCGCAAGGCCGCCGTTCAGGGCCATGCCCAGGCAATCGACAATTACGGCCTCGCGCTGTTCCAGGAAGGCAAGAAGACGGAGGCGCTGCCGTGGCTGGAGAAATCCGTCGCCCGCGGCGAGAAGCGCGCCCAGCTTGTCCTCGGCACCATGCTGTTCAATGCGGACGGCGTGCCGCGCGACTGGACCCGCGCCTATGCGCTCGTCACTCGATCCTCGCAGCAGGGCCTGCCGCAAGCCTCGCAGACGCTGGCGCAGATGGATCAATATATCCCGGAGGCACAGCGCCAGCAGGGCCTGACGCTCGCCCGCAAATATGAGACCGAAGCCCGTGCACTCGCCGCGACGCTGCCACCCGCCCGTCCCGCCGGCGCGACGGTCGATTCAGCGCCGCCACGGGCCAGCGCCGCCGCCGCTGCTTCACCGCCACGCACCAGCGTGACGACGAATGCACCAGCCGTCGCTACCCGGGCGCCGGCGGCAGCAACGCCGGTAACCACCAGCGCACCGGCCTCGGTCACGCCCCAGCCCGCCCGTGCCGTCCCCACGGCGACGCCCCGACCCGCCGCGGGCGGTGGAAGCTGGCGCATTCAGCTCGGCGCCTTCCGTGACGAGGCGAATGCCCGCAATCTTTGGTCAAAGGTGGGGAACCGAACCGGCGGTAGCCCCAGCTATGTCAAGGCAGGCACCATCACCCGGCTGCAGGCCACCGGCTTTACATCACGCACGGCCGCGCAGGCGGCCTGTTCAAAGGCTGGCGTCAGCTGCGTGGTGGTTGCGCCCTGACACGCGGGCGCAGGACCTAGCTGAATGCCAAGGCTGGCGCTGGCGGGATTCAGATGATCCCGCCGCCCAGCATCAGGCGAAGTGCGAAGATCACCACTAGGATGATGTTGAGGTTCCGGCCGCCGTTGGTCGACGACAATGCGCCAACGGCGATGCCGACGATCCCGATCGGGATCACGAGCCAGTTCAACCAACCAAGCAACGGCATGAACGCCACGATTCCCAGCAAGAGGGTGACGAGGCCGATAAGAATCGAAGCGATATTGAGCATGCCGATGACATGGTGGCATCCGCGGCGTGTTGCAAGCATAAGACACGTGGGCCGTACCGTTCCTTAAGGATGCGCTGCTAGCCACAACGGCTGATGGAGAAGCGATGATGAAGACGATCGGCTATGTCGGGGCAGCGGCCGCGCTGGCACTCGCAGCGTGCGGGAAGCCAGCGTCAGACCAGGCTGCGCTCGCCGATCTCGACAACAGCCTCGCCACGATGAACGATGCCGCGAGCGTCAATGATCCCGTGCTTCAGGGCGCCTTGCGGGACCCGATCATGGTAGACCCGAAGCTGCTGCAGCAGGCCAATGCGAATACCGTCCGGCCGCCGATGCAGCCTGGGTCGGGCGCCCTCCCGCCGGAAGGTATCGCGGGCGCGGTGCAAAAGCAGGCCACAGGCGCGCTACGATCCGCCCCAGCCCCTACCGGCGCCTGCAAACAATGCGCCGCGGCCCGGAAAGCGCTCACACTGGGGGCGCTCGCGCAAAGCCAGGGCGCATCCGCTCAATGCGTGACCAACGTGGCCTATTCAGCCGATTGGGCGAACCGCCTGCCGCGGGGCGTGCCGCTTTACCCCGATGCGCAGATTGCCGAGGCAGCCGGCGCGGATCGCGACGGCTGCGCGCTGCGAGTCGTCAGCTTTGCCAGCGCCGCGCCAATGCAGCGATTGCTGGACTGGTACTATACCCGCACCTCGGAAGCGGGCTTCCGCTCCGAACATCAGGTGGACGGCGGGGAGCATGTGCTTGCCGGGACGAAGAAGGGTGCGGCCTTCTTCCTGATCCTGAAACCGCGGCAGAACGGCGGCACCCAGGTTGATCTGATGGCCGACGGCGCGGGTTAATCCCGCAACGGCTGATCACCCAACGCGCGATCGTCGTTCCCCTTTTGGCGTTTTCGCTCTAGGGGCGGGCCGATGAACGGATTACTTTTGGTGATGGCCGGTGGTGCCGTCGGGGCTGGCATGCGCCACCTCGTCGGCCGCGCAGCGCTGGTCACGCTCGGCCACGGTTGGCCGTGGGGAACATTGATCGTCAACATCGCTGGTGGCTGCGCCATGGGCGTGCTGGCTGGAACGGTGGCGCGAATGAGCAGCGGTGCAGAACCCTGGCGGCTGTTGATCGGCGTTGGCGTACTTGGCGGATTTACCACCTTTTCGGCCTTCTCGCTCGACGCCATGCTGATGATCGAGCGGGGTGCATGGCTCCAGGCGCTGACCTACATCCTGCTGTCGGTCACCGGTTCGATCGCGGCGCTGGCGGCGGGTCTCGCTTTCTCGCGGGTGACGGCATGAGTGACAGTGTTCGCCAATTCACCGTTGACGCCGAAGATGACGGCATCCGGGTCGACCGCTGGTGCAAGCGGCATCTTCCCGACACCAGCTTCACGACGGTCGCCAAATGGGCACGTACGGGGCAGTTGCGCCTCGATGGCGCCCGTGTCGGTCCGGGCGATCGGGTATCAACCGGCCAGGTGCTCCGCCTCCCGCCGCCGGAGCCGGTGCGAGTCGACGTCAAGCCGAAGCGTGAACGTCCGCCGCTCAGCGACGATGAAATCGCCTTCGCGCGCGAAATGGTCATTCATCAGGATCCCGCTGCCTTCGTCCTGAACAAGCCGCCCGGGCTCGCCACGCAGGGCGGGACCAAGACGACCGCGCACGTCGATGGCCTGCTCGACGCGCTGCAGTATGATGCGGAAGGCCGGCCCAAGCTGGTCCACCGGCTCGACAAGGACACGTCGGGTGCGCTGCTCATCGCCCGGACCTCGCGCGCCGCCGCCTTCTTCTCCAAGGCATTTTCCAGTCGCTCGGCAAAGAAGGTTTATTGGGCGCTGGTCGTCGGCGTTCCGTCGATCGATGATGGCACGGTAGATCTCCCGATCGCCAAGCAGCCGGGCAGCGGCGGTGAGAAAATGCACGTCGACGAAGAAAACGGCCAGATCGCGCGCAGCCGCTATCGGGTGATCGAACGCGCGGGCAATCGCGCGTGCTGGGTGGAGCTTCAGCCCTTCACCGGCCGCACCCATCAGTTGCGCGTTCACATGGCGGCAATCGGCCATCCCATCGTCGGCGACGGCAAATACGGCGGCCCCGCAGCCTTTCTGACGGGTGGCATCAGCCGAAAGATGCACCTTCATGCGCGCCGCATCCGGGTGGATCATCCCGACGGCGGCGCGATCGACGTGACGGCAGAATTGCCGACGCATTTCGCTGAGAGCTTGGCCGGACTGGGCTTCGAAGAGGCCGCCGGCGACGCACTTCCGGCCGATACCAAGCCGCCGGAAACCCGCGACGACCGCAAGGCAAAGGCGCGCGCGCACGCCAAGCAGGTCCGCAAGGCCCGCCGCGGTGAGCGACGCGGACGGGGATCGCGCGAGTAATCGCGCGTTAGTTCAGCGGAAAATGATCGAAGCGCCGGGAGACTGCCTCCCGGCGCTAATCAGATCGTCAGGTTGAGCAGCGGCTCGCCAAGCGACAGGCTCACCACGTGTGCCGACAGGATCAGTGACGCGCCCGCGGTGATACCACACAGGACATACCCGACGTAGTTCAGCACGGGCGGGTTGGGGCGTCGCAGCTTTGCGTTGCGCGATGCGCCCGAAAAAATGAAGCTGACCAACAAACCGTAAATAAAGACTGCCGCGCCGACCATCGTCGTTCCGTTTCCAAGGCTCAGAAATATGAGGCCTGCCCCCCCGGGCCCGCTCTCGCTATTGCACCCCCGTAGAGCATAAAGATGACTTGTAACCAAGAGGTTGACGGCCGCTTGGTCCCGTTGCGGAACCAACTGGTCGCGACTGGCGCACGGGCACTGCATCGGCCATAGCTGCTGCCATGGCACGCGACCCTGCTCGAACACGCTGGCTGATCCTTTCGCTCACCCGCCTCGTCACCGCGATGGCGGCGGTTCTTGGCGTCATCCTTCTCGCGGAGGGTCCGGACACCGGACGCAAGGTGCTGGGCGGCGCGATCGTGCTGGCCGCGCTCTGGGCAATGGCCGTCGTGCCACGCGCCCTTGCGCGTCAATGGCGGAGCCCGACCGAGTGAAGCGTTTCTGGACTGACGTGACGATCGATGATGAGCGCGTGGTGCGGCTCGATGGCCGACCTGTGCGCACGCCCGGACGCGTGCCTCTAGCCCTGCCGTCACTCCCCCTGGCAGAGGCGGTTGCCGAGGAATGGCGATCCGTCATGGAGGAGATCGATCCGCGCACAATGCCACTCACCGGCCTCACCAACGCAGCGATTGACCGCGTCGCGCCAGCGCCCTCGGCCTTCGCCGCAGGGCTCGTCGCCTACGCCGAAACTGACCTGCTTTGTTACCGTGCCGAATCACCTGCCGAACTGATCCAGCGCGAGGCGGAGGCTTGGGATCCGCTGCTGGATTGGGCGCGCGCGCGTTACGATGTTCATTTCGAAGTGGTCAGCGGGCTCATGCACCGCCCTCAGCCGGAAGCCACCGTGGCTCGGCTCGCGGAGGCGGTCGCCAGTCGGGACGCCTTCTCGCTGGTGGCCTTGCAGCCAATCGTCACTATTTCGGGCACGCTGGTAGGCGCGCTCGCGGTGGCGGAGCAGTTCATCGACGCCGACACCCTATGGGAAGCCGCGACCGTGGATGAAACCTGGCAGGCGGAACAATGGGGTGTCGATCCGCTGGCCGTAGAGGCCAGCGCGATCCGCCGCCGCGATCTCGAGGCCGCGGTACGATTCCTGATGCTACTCGATTGAACCGCTCTTCTTCAGAAGGCTACGGATGAAGCCAATGATTCCGGTCTGACGAGAGCGCTTCAGCCGCTCTGCTGCCAGGATCATTCGCACGCATTCGAAACAATGTTCCAGGTCGTCGTTGACCAGGACATAATCGTAACCGTCCCAGTGGCTGACCTCGTTCGCCGCCCGCGACATGCGCGCGTCGATCACTTCCTGGCTATCAGTTGCGCGCTTCTGCAGCCGGTCTTGCAGGATCGCCATTGACGGCGGCAGGATGAAGACCCGGACCACATCGCCACCGGCCAGCTGATGCAATTGCTGGGCACCCTGCCAATCAATGTCGAACAGTATGTCCTTCCCCTCGCTCAACGTGTGGAACACGTCGGCCTTCGGCGTGCCGTACCGATTGTCGAATACGTGCGCCCATTCGAGGAATTCGTGATTGTTCGCCATGTCACGAAAGCGATCTAGCGAGACGAAATGATAGTCCTTGCCGTCCACTTCGCCCGGCCGCGGCGCGCGGGTCGTGTAGGAAACCGACATCGACAATTCCTGTTCGGCCGCCAACAGCTTCTTGGCTATTGTCGATTTTCCCGCCCCCGAAGGCGAGGACAGGACGAACAGGACACCGCGACGGCGGAAGCCATGCGGATCGGTCGGAGAGGATGCGGCCATGCGCGCTAGTGCCGTGCAGAGGACACGAGCGTCAAGGTTCCGCCCGCGTTATGCGCCGGAAAGAGGCTCGCCTAAAGCTGGCTGTTGCGATCTTGGTTGGAACGGAGCGGACGGTCCATCCGTCCGCTCCTTGTTTGTTCAACGCACCGGACGACCCGCCATGCCCTTTGCAGCCTTGCGACGGTCATACATCTTCTTCGCGACATAGCCGCCGCCAAGCAGGAGCCCCAACGGGCCACTGCGCGTCGCCATGCGCGCCGCCAGCGCGCCCACCGCAGCACCCTTCAGCCCACCGCGGCCGTCCCGACGATCGATTTCCTTGCCGACAAGTGCGCCTACGATGGTGCGAAGCATGGATGTTCCTTTCTCTACTTGGCTCGCTAAGCGCGCCGCAGCGGTTCAGGTTCCCAGCATCGCCTCCGGACGGACCACCCGATCGAATATCTCACCCTCAACCAGGCCCAGCGCCAGCCCGGCCTCGCGCAGCGTCAGCCCTTCCGCATGGGCGTGCTTGGCGATCTTCGCCGCATTGTCATAGCCGATCTCAGGCGCCAGCGCCGTCACCAGCATCAGCGAACGGCCGACCAGATCGGCGATCTGGCGCTCGTTGGCCACCATCCCTTCGACGCATCGTTCAGCGAAGCTGGTCATGCCCACCGCGAGCAGGTGGATCGATCGGAGTACATTGGCGCCGATCAGCGGCATGAAGACGTTCAGTTCGAAATGCCCCTGCATCCCGCCGACGGTCACCGCCTGATGATTCCCGATCACCTGCGCGGCCACCATGGTGAGCGATTCGCATTGCGTGGGGTTCACCTTGCCCGGCATGATGGAGCTGCCCGGTTCGTTCGCCGGCAGGGACAGTTCGCCCAGCCCGGACCGCGGCCCCGAAGCGAGGAGCCGGATGTCGTTGGCGATCTTGTTGAGCGCTACCGCCAGCGTGTTTAGCGCGCCGGAGAAGAAGACAAGGCCATCCTTGGCGGCAAGCTGCTCGAACTTGTTCGGAGCGCTTTCGAATGGCCAGCCCGCGATGTCGCTGATCGCGGCGGTCATGTCGGTCGCCCACCCTCCCGGCGCATTCAGTCCTGTGCCGACAGCCGTGCCGCCAATCGCCAGCTTGCGAATATCGCGGTGCAACGCATCCTCGATCCGGCCGCGGCAACTGGCAAGCTGCGCTGCATAGCCGGAAAACTCCTGCCCCAGGGTTAGCGGGGTGGCGTCCTGCGTATGCGTCCGGCCGATCTTCACGATGTTGGCCCACGCCCTGGCCTTCGCATCCAGCGCGGCATGAAGCGTGTCGAGCGCAGGAAGCAGCGCGTCACGCGTCGCGAGCGCGGTCGCGACATGCAGCGCCGTCGGAAAGCTGTCGTTGGACGATTGACTCATGTTGACGTGATCATTCGGATGTACCGGCGACTTGCCGCCCCGCGTGCCGGTCAGCACCTCGTTGGCGCGGCCGGCGATCACTTCGTTCACGTTCATGTTAGTCTGGGTGCCGGACCCGGTCTGCCAAATGACCAGCGGAAACTGGTCGTCCAGCTTCCCCGCGACGATTTCCTGCGCGGCATCCTCGATCGCTTTGACGATGCCGGCATCCAGCCCATGCCGGGCGTTAACCCGCGCCGCCGCCTGCTTCACGATCGCCTGCGCATGAACGATCCCGATCGGCATCCGCTCCGTAAGTCCGAACGGAAAGTTCTCGATCGAACGCTGGGTTTGCGCGCCCCAATAAGCGGTAGCCGGCACCTCGATGCTGCCAATCGAATCGGTTTCGGTGCGCGTCGCGTTCATGCCCGGGCCTATCTGTTGTGACAGGCGGTATTTGGAGGCGCAGGGCACAGGTGCAAGGGCGCACGACCACCCTCCGGCGGTTCGCGTCCTCGGCTTCGAAGTGACACTGCCAGGACTGGCCCGGCAGCGACGCCACTACTTCTTGCGCTTGAAATCCACCGAAACGACGTTCGAACCGTCTTCGCTGGACGGCGTCGGCGGCCCGTCGTTTTCTGCCGGGTCGTGCGGCTCAGGGCCATCGCCCGGCCCTTCCTGCGCCTGGAACCGAAGCTCGAAATTGACGGCCGGATCATGAAATCCCGTGATCGCCGAATAAGGGATCACCAGTTTCGACGGCACCTGGTTGAAGCTGAGGCCGACGGAGAATCGCTCGGCATCGACCGTCAGGTCCCAATACCGGTTCTGCAGCACGATCGTCATTTCGTCGGGGAAACGCTCGATCAGCCGTTGCGGGATGTCGACGCCCGCCGCCTGGGTCTTGAACGTGATGTAGAAATGATGATCGCCCGGCAGGGTGCCGCCGGTTGCGACGGAGCCCAATACACGGCCGACAACGGCGCGCAGGGCCTCCTGCACGATCTCGTCGTAGGGAATCAGGCTGTCGGGTGCTTGGTCGTCCATTGGCACCATCGGTAACGGCGCGAACCGTACGGTCAAGATTGCATGGCGCGCCGGCTCCGCTATGTGCGCGCTCATGCGCACCGCGACGATCCGCCGTGACACCAGCGAAACCAAGATCGCGGTGACCGTTAACCTTGATGGCACGGGAACCTACCGTGTGTCGACCGGCGTCGGTTTCTTCGACCATATGCTGGAGCAGCTGTCGCGCCATTCGCTCGTCGATCTCGATGTCGAGACCAAGGGCGATCTCCACATCGACCAGCATCACACCGTGGAGGATACGGCGATCGCTATCGGCGAGGCGCTGGCCCAGGCGCTCGGCGATAAGCGCGGCATCCGGCGGTACGGCGACGCCCTGTCGCCGATGGATGAGACGCTGACGCGCGTCGCGCTCGACATCTCCGGCCGCCCCTGGCTCGTGTGGAAGACAGAGTTCAGCCAGAAGCGGCTCGGCGAGATGGACACCGAGATGTTCAAACACTGGTTCCACAGCTTCGCCCAGGCCGCCGGCATCACGCTCCATGTCGAGACGCTGCACGGCGAGAACAATCATCACATCGCAGAAAGCGCTTTCAAGGGTCTTGCCCGGGCCCTGCGACAAGCGATCGAGATCGACCCGCGCAAGGCCGATTCGATCCCGTCGACCAAGGGCGTCTTGTGACACTGGCACTGGTCGACATTCTGTCCGGGAATCTGCACTCGGTCGAAAATGCTTTGCGTGCGGCCGGCGCAACGGAAGTGACCGTCACCGCCGACCCCGACGTGATTGCCCGCGCCGACCGCATCGTGCTGCCGGGTGTCGGCGCATTTGGCGCCTGCGCGGCCAACCTTCGTGCCGTGGATGGGCTCGAATCGGCACTGCGAGCCCGTGTGCTTGATCAGGGCGCGCCCTTCCTCGGGATCTGCGTCGGCATGCAACTGCTGGCGGAATGCGGCGAGGAGATGGGGCAGCACCGCGGCCTCGGGTGGTTTGCGGGCAGCGTCCGGCGCCTGGATCCGGCGGGTACCGACGCGAAGGTACCGCATATGGGCTGGAACGATGTGGTGCCGACCGGCGAGCATCCTCTGGTTGTCCCAGGCGAGGCCTATTTCCTGCATAGCTTCGCTTATGAGGGTGATGGCGTGATCGCGCAGACCGACCATGCCGGCGCGGTCACGGCCGCGATCGGCCGTGACACCATCGTCGGCGTTCAATTTCATCCCGAGAAGAGCCAGCGCTACGGCCTCGATCTTCTCGCCCGCTTTCTGGAGTGGCGTCCTTGAGCCTTATCGTTTTTCCCGCCATCGATCTGAAGGCGGGCCAGGTCGTTCGCCTTGCCGAAGGCGATATGGACCGTGCGACCGTCTATGGCGATGATCCTGCGGCGCAGGCGATGCTGTTTGCCGATGCCGGCGCCGGCCATCTTCATGTCGTCGATCTTGACGGCGCCTTCGCCGGTGAAAGCCGCAATGGCGACGCGGTGCGCGCCATCGTCAGCCGGTTCCCCGGTCATGTGCAGCTCGGCGGCGGCATTCGCACACCGGAAAGCGTGGAGGCCTGGTTCAATGCTGGCGTTGCGCGCGTGGTGATCGGCACCGCTGCGCTCGAAAATCCAGAGTTCGTCCGTGACATGGCCGCCGCCTTCCCCGGCGGCATCGTCGTTGCCGTCGACGCCCGAGACGGCATGGTGGCGACCAAGGGCTGGGCGGACGTGTCGACCACCTCCGCCACCGATCTGGCGCGGCAGTTCGAGGATGCGGGGGTGGCCGCGCTCCTGTTTACCGATGTCGGGCGCGACGGGTTGCTGAAGGGCTGCAATGTCGAGGCGACGGTGGATCTCGCCCGCTCCGTGTCGATCCCGGTTATCGCCAGCGGCGGCGTCGCGGGCATTTCGGATATCCATGTGCTGGCACTCCACGCCCGCGATGGGGTGGAAGGCGTCATCACTGGCCGCGCACTGTACGATGGCCGGCTCGATCTCGCCGCCGCCCTGAACGTCGCTGCGGCGGCCTGAGCCGTGACGGTTCGCGCCCGCGTCATTCCCTGCCTCGACGTGGCTAATGGCCGCGTGGTGAAGGGCGTTAATTTCGTCGATCTGGTCGACGCCGGCGATCCCGTCGAACAAGCTCGCGCCTACGACGCGGCGGGAGCCGACGAACTCTGCTTCCTGGACATCACCGCGAGTCACGAGGGGCGCGACACGATCCTCGACGTGGTCCGCCGAACCGCGTCGGTGTGTTTCATGCCGCTGACCGTCGGCGGCGGTGTGCGCAGCGCGGACGATGCACGCGCACTGTTGCTGGCTGGTGCGGACAAGGTGGCAGTCAACTCGGCCGCCGTCGCTCGCCCCGAACTGGTCGCTGACATCGCCGAACGCTTCGGCCGCCAGTGCTGCGTCGCCAGCGTGGATGCTCGCCGCGTGGCCGACGGATGGGAGGTCTTCACCCACGGCGGACGGCGCGCAACCGGGATCGACGCGATCGCGCATGCGCTTCGCCTTGCGGAACTGGGCGCGGGCGAAATCCTGCTGACTTCGATGGATCGTGACGGCACGCGCGATGGCTATGACCTCGACCTGATCCGCGCAGTCGCTGACCGAACCAGTGTTCCCGTGGTGGCGTCGGGCGGAGTCGGGGGCCTCGACGATCTGGTCCGCGGCGTAACCGAAGGTCACGCGTCGGCAGTGCTTGCCGCATCAATCTTTCACTTCGGCCAGGCTACCATCGCTCAGGCACATGCCGCCCTTGCCGATGCCGGCGTGCCAGTCAGGCGTCATTGACTCTTCGCTAAGCGTCGGTGGCATAAGGACGGCTCAGTCCCGCCGGAGCCATTAGCGTCATGTCGCCATCCTTGTTCACGCTGACGGCCTCTACCCCGCGCGCCGGGATTGAGGCGGTCTCCACCCCACGCCGTGGGCCGGAGCTGTCCGATGCGGCGCTGTTCGTCGCCGCTGCGATTGCGGTGTGGCTTACGCGCCGCGCACTGAGGAACAGGGGCCGCAGAGGTTGACCTTGTTCGCCGCGCGCGGCACCTCGCGCGGCATGGCTGACGACACCCTCGACCGTCTCGAAGCAACGATCCGCGCGCGAAAGGATGCGCCCGCCGTGCGCTCCTATACCGCGAGCCTGTTCTTTCAGGGACGCCACAAGATCGCACAGAAGGTCGGCGAGGAAGCGGTGGAAACCGTTATCGCTGCCTGTTCCGGCGAAGATGCCGACATCATCCCTGAGGCGGCGGACCTCATCTTTCACCTTCTCGTGCTGCTGGCCGACGCTGGGCTGACGCTCGATGATGTGCGTCGGGAGCTTGATCGCCGCGAAGGGCAATCGGGCCACGACGAAAAGGCCGGACGCCCCCTCTCCTTCCGTCCCGAATAAGGCTTCGCTCATGCCCGTCGATGCAACGCTGCCCTATGACGATACGAACATTTTCGCGCGCATCCTTCGCGGGGAGATACCGGCGCGCAAGGTGTATGAGGATGATCACGCGCTCGCCTTCCACGACATCGCTCCATGGTCGCCCACCCATATTCTGGTGATCCCAAAGGGGCCGTACGTCAGCTGGGATGACTTCTCGGCAAAGGCGAGCGACGTGGAGATCGCTGGGTTCGTCCGGGCAGTCGGTCACGTCGCGCGAGAGGCGGGACTCGTCGAGCCGGGCTACCGCCTGCTCGCCAACGCCGGCCCCGACAGCCACCAGGAAGTGCCGCATCTGCACGTCCACATTCTTGCCGGGCGCCCATTGGGTCCAATGCTGGTCGAAAACGACAGCCGACCGTAACTCAAAGGACGCAATCTTGCTTCCCTGTGCGTTGAGGGATTGCGCGACGACGATCTCCCGCTAGGTTCGCGCGCTTTAATGCACATGCGGCCGCGAGTGCCGCGTTCCTGGGGGGAAAAGGCCGCATGATCTTTGGCCGAGTAAAACCGCTCGACGCCATCTTGGCGACTGCCGAGAAGAAAGCGCTTCACCGTACCTTGGGCTGGTTCCAGCTCACCTTGTTCGGCATCGGTTGCGTAATCGGTACCGGTATTTTCGTTCTCACCTCCGCCGGCGCGCAAAAGGCCGGCCCCGGCCTGATGCTCGCATTCGCGATCGCCGGCCTGATCTGCATTGTGGCAGCGCTTTGCTACGCCGAGATTGCAGCCATGATCCCGGTCGCGGGATCGGCCTACACCTACAGCTACGCTACCATGGGCGAACTCGTCGGCTGGACGGTCGGCTGGGCTCTCATCCTCGAATATGCCGTGGCGGCCAGCGCCGTGTCCGTCGGGTGGTCGGGCTATTTCACCGGCACGATTCTCAATGAATTTCTCGGTATAAGTCTGCCGGCCTGGCTGTCAGGCGCTCCGCTCGCTCTTGGCGGCGTCGAAGGCGGCTTCATCAATCTGCCCGCCGTCGTCATTGCCCTTCTGATCACCTGGCTGCTGATGGTCGGCACCACCGAAAGCGCGCGCGTCAACGCCGTGCTGGTGGCGATCAAGGTGACGGCCCTCACCGCATTCATCGCACTGACGATCCCATCCGAGGCGTTCGACGCTGATCGCTTCAATCCCTTCCTGCCTGCGGGCGTCTTCGGTGGCTTCGGCACCGGTGTTGGCGCGGTCGGCGCGGCGGCGACGATCTTCTTCGCTTATGTCGGCTTCGACGCCGTTTCGACGGCGGCAGAGGAAACCAAGAACCCGCAGCGCAACGTTCCTATCGGCCTCGTTGGATCGCTGCTGTTCTGCACTGTCTTCTACATCCTCGTCGCGGCGGGCGCGATCGGCACGGTTGGCGGTCAGCCGATCATGGGTCCGAATGGCGTTCCCTTCCCGGCCGGCTCGGAAGAGCTCGCCCGTCAGTGCGCGACCTTCGCGGCTAACGATCTGCCTTTGGTATGCTCCAACGAGGCGCTGGCTCATGTGCTTCGTCAGATCGGCTGGTCGGGCGTCGGCAACATGCTGGGCATCGCGGCCTTCCTGGCGCTGCCGTCGGTCATCCTGATCCTGATGTTCGGTCAGACCCGCATCTTCTTCGTGATGAGTCGCGACGGCCTGCTGCCGGATCGTCTCTCGGCCGTTCACCCGAAGTGGAAGACGCCGTACATCGTCACCGCGATCACCGGTGCGGCCGTGGCATTTGCCGCCGCCTTCCTGCCGGTGGGCAAGCTGGCGGACATCGCCAATGCCGGTACGCTCTATGCGTTCATGATGGTGGCCATCGCCGTCATGATCCTGCGCCGCACCGAGCCAAACCGCCAGCGCAGCTTCCGCACGCCAGCGCTGTGGCTGGTCGGACCGCTGACGATCGCTGGTTGTATCTTCCTGTTCTTCAACCTCCCGATCGATGCGATGCTGGTGCTGCCGCTCTGGGGCATCCTGGGTCTCGCGATCTACTATGGCTACGGCTATCGCGCCTCGCATCTCGGCCGCGGCCTGGTTGAAGTGCATGAGAGCGAAGCCGTGCACGACATCGACCCGTCGACGCCCGGCACGCGCTAAGGCCGTCGCAAGTACCACATGAAACGGGACGGGCCGGGGCAATGCTCCGGCCCTTTTCGCATCTGCTTGGCGGCGCGCGCGGGCTCGCCTAACCAGCCGCTATGACTGCGCTTCCCACCACAGAAAACGCCGCTGCGGCCGAACTCGAGCATCTGGCCGGGGAGATCGCGCGCCACAATCGTCTCTATCACACCAATGACTCGCCCGAGATTTCGGACGCGGACTACGATGCGCTGGTCCGCCGCAACAATGCACTCGAAGCCGCCTTCCCTCACCTCGTACGGGCGGACTCGCCCTCGCGGCAGGTGGGCGCCGCCCCGGCGGGCCATCTTGCTAAGGTGAACCACGCCCGGCCGATGACCAGCCTCGACAATGCCTTCAGCGATGAAGAGGTCGAGGAGTTCGTCGCCCGGGTCCGCCGCTTTCTGCGTCTGGGCGACAGCGAAGAGGTGGCACTAACCGCCGAGCCCAAGATCGACGGCCTGTCCTGCTCGCTACGCTACGAACAGCGCCGCCTCGTCCAGGCGCTGACCCGCGGAGACGGCACGACCGGCGAGGACGTGACCGCCAACGTCCGCACCATCGCCGACATCCCGGCGCGGCTGCCTGACGACGCGCCCGACATTTTCGAGGTCCGCGGCGAGGTATATATGGCCAAGGCAGATTTCGCCGCCCTCAACCAGCGCCTCGCTGACGAAGCGGTAGAAAGCGGCAAGGAAGCGCGCCAGTTCGCCAACCCGCGCAACGCCGCCGCCGGCTCGTTGCGACAGAAGGATGCCGTCGTCACGGCTCAGCGCCCCTTGCGCTTCCTCGCGCACGGTTGGGGAGAGGTGAGCGCCCTCCCCGGCACGACTCAGTCGGACGTAGTGGCTACCATCCGCCGCTGGGGCTTTCCCGTCGCGGACGATTTCGTCTCCGTAGCCACGGCTGCTGAGGCGCTGGCGCAATATAATGCCATCGAAGGCAAGCGTGCCGACCTGCCGTTCGACATCGACGGCGTCGTCTATAAGGTCGACCGGCTAGACTGGCAGGAGCGGCTGGGCTTCGTTGCCCGCGCGCCCCGCTGGGCGATCGCGCACAAGTTTCCCGCCGAGCGGGCACAGACCACGCTCAACGACATCGACATTCAGGTCGGCCGCACCGGCAAGCTGACGCCCGTAGCGAAGTTGGAGCCGGTCACCGTCGGCGGCGTCGTCGTCCGCAATGCCACGCTCCACAATGCGGATGAGGTCGCGCGGCTCGGCGTCCGCCCCGGCGACCGCATCATTGTCCAGCGCGCCGGCGACGTCATCCCGCAGATCGTGGAGAACCTCACCGTCGAAGAGGATCGCCCCGCCTGGCACTTCCCCACTCACTGCCCGGAATGCGGCTCTGAGGCGGTGCGTGAACCGGGCGAGGTCGACTGGCGTTGCTCGGGCGGTCTGGTTTGCCCGGCACAGCAGGTGGAACGCCTTCGCCACTTCGCGTCGCGCCACGCGCTCGACATCGAAGGGCTAGGTATCACCAACATCGAAAGCTTCTTCGCCGACGGCCTCATCGGAACGCCCGCCGATATCTTCCGCCTGACCGAGGAACAGCTGCTCGCGCGTGAGCGCTGGGCCGCGGTGTCGGCGCGCAATCTGATCGCGGCGATCGATGCGAAGCGGCAGCCCCCGCTCGATCGCTTCCTCTTCGCGCTCGGCATCCGCCACATTGGTGAGGTGACGGCGCGCGATCTCGCCCGACGCTGGCGCAGCTGGGCCGCGTTCCGGGCCATGGTGCAGACCGGGATCGAGAAGCGCGACAACATGTTGCAGGCGATCGGAGAGAGCGATGACAAGCTGCTCGCCCGCACCGCCAAGGAACTGGCGGCAATAGTCGACACCAAGCAGGTCGGCCCGGAAGTCGCACTCGCCCTGATCGATTTCTTCGCCGAGGAACGCAACGACTCGGCCGTCGCGGACCTGCTTGGCCAGCTGACCCCCGCCGACGTCGTGCATGAGACTCGCGCGTCGGAGGTGTCGGGCAAGACGGTGGTCTTTACCGGTACGCTCGAAACGATGAGCCGCGATGAGGCAAAAGCGCAGGCAGAGGCACTGGGCGCGAAGGTGTCTGGCTCGGTCTCCACCAAAACGGATCTTGTCGTTGCTGGCTCGGGCGCCGGTTCAAAGGGCAAAAAGGCTGCAGAACTGGGCATTCGCGTGGTCGATGAAGCTGGCTGGCAGGCGATCGTCGCGGCCGCCGGATAGCCTCGATACACGTGTCGCCTTTTTGCAACGCAGCAAAATCAAAATTGGTTCCCTTTGGATTCTGCTCGCCCGCGTAACGTAACGGAAATATTGCGCAGGCACGGGCGCGGCAGCGGTTCAGGCACCGCCTGCCAGAGCACCAGCTCCAAGGGGAATTTGATTCAATGCGACATAACCTGTTTCTGGGCGTAGCTGCGGTTGCGCTCATCGCACCGGCCGGCGCGATGGCACAGGAAACCACTTCCGCCATCCGTGGTACGGTGACGGCAGCAGGTGCGCCCGTGGCTGGCGCAACGGTCATCGCGCGGGAAACTGCGTCGGGCACGACGTCTTCGACTACCACCGACGCGAACGGCGGCTTCTCGCTGACCGGCCTTCGTCCCGGCGGCACGTTCACTGTCGACGTCCAGTCGTCGCAGGGTGCCAAGCAGGTTACCGACATCTACACCGTCGTCGGACAGACCTACTCGCTGCCGATCGACGTCGCAGCTGCCGATGAGGGCGACGGCGACATCGTCGTGACTGCTTCGTCGATCGCTGGCGCTGGTGTCACCTCGGATGGTCCGCAGACCGTCCTCACCGCGCGTGACATCTCGAAGGTCGCTTCGGTCAACCGCAACGTGCGCGATCTCGCGCGTCGCGATCCGTTCGCCGCGCTCGATCTCGCCAACGGCCAGGGCGCCGTCAGCTTCGCGGGCGTCAACCCGCGCTTCAACCGCTTCACGATTGACGGTGTGCAGGTCGGTGACACGTTCGGCCTGAACTCGGATGCGAACCCGACCAACCGTGGCCCGGTCCCCTTCGACGCCATCGGTCAGTTCTCGGTCTCGATCGCTCCCTACGACATCCGTCAGGGCAACTTCCTCGGTGGCGTCATCGATACCACGCTGAAGTCGGGCACCAACACCTTCACCGGCACCGGTTTCTATTCGCAGTCGACCGACGGCCTGCAGGGCGACCGCATCGGTTCGAACCGCATCACGCTGCCTAAGTACAAGTCGGAAACCTACGGCGCGACGCTGGCCGGCCCGCTGATCAAGGACAAGCTGTTCTTCATGGTGTCGGCGGAGCGCAACACCGATCCGCGCCCGCTGTCGATCGCCACGCTGAACCAGATCCCCGGCTACAACCAGGGTGTCCTGGATGAGGTGATCGGCATCGCCAACACCTCGCGTTATGGTGGCTACGCGACCGGCGATTTCGTGACGATCAACAATCAGAAGGACGAGAAGATCGTCGGTAAGATTGATTGGAACATCAGCGACAATCACCGCCTCTCGCTGTCGTACATCAACGCTTACGAGGAAAGCACGGTCGCCAACGGCACCAGCGCCAACAATAACACGCCGGTCATCGGCCTGGCGTCTAACTACTATCAGTCGTCGAACCTGCTGCGCGCCGGCATTGCGAAGCTGAACTCGGACTGGACCGATCAGCTGTCGACCGAAGCCCGCTTCCTTTACCGCAGCACGCGCCGCGGCCAGGATCCGCTGCTCGGCACCGGCTACCCGCAGATCCGCGTCTGCACCGATCCGACCAGCATCGTGAACGGCACCAACACCGCCTCGACCTGCGGCGTCGGCGTGCCGACCGTGGCCTTCGGTCCGGACAACAGCCGCCAGGCGAACGAGTTGTTCTTCGATACCTGGGGTGGTTCGTTCCTGACCCGCTACTCGGCCGGCTCGCACGAGCTGAAGCTGCTCGTTGAATATAACGAGAACCGTAGCCGCAACCTGTTCGTGCAGAACGCCACCGGCAGCCTGTACTTCGACTCGGTCGCAGACTTCCGCAACGGCCGCGCCAGCGCCTACAATCTGCAGGTCGCGCTCGATGGTGACATCAATAGCGCCGCAGCCGACTTCAAATACGGCCAGTACACCTTCGGCTTCCAGGACGACTGGGCGATCACTGACCGCCTGACGCTGACCTACGGCGCGCGTTACGACCTGTACGGCATGCGCACTCAGGTGCCGCTGAACAGCTTCTACCTCGCTCGTTATGGCTTCCCGAACACCAAGACGTTCAAGGGAATGGAGAACTTCCAGCCGCGCATCAGCGCGAACTGGCAGACCAACGATTGGCTCAGCCTGCGCGGCGGCGTGGGCGTGTTCGGTGGCGGTTCGCCCGACGTGTATCTGTCGAACAGCTTCTCGACCACGGGCGTCCTCACCAACGCGCTGAACTCCTCCACCTCGGGCTACGGCGTCATTCGCTCGAACACCAATCCGGCGGTCTGCGGCACGGGCACTGCGCTGTGCGGCATCCTCGACAACGTCGTCGCGCCGGGCATCCCGCAGGCGGCAGTCGATTACCTGCGCAACAACACGCAGTCGCTGTCCACCGCGCCGACCTCGTCGCTGGCTCAGGACCTGCGCCTGCCGGCCGTGCTGAAGGCCACCTTCTCGGCTGACGCGAAGGTGCGCGGCGTGAACTTCGGTGCCGACTTCCTGTACACCGACACGCTGAGCGCGCCGTCGTTCACCGATCTGCGTGTTCGCCGCGTCGGCACGCTGCCGGACGGCCGTCCGCGCTACGCGCCGATCACCACGCCGACCGATGGCAACAGCGACTTCCTGTTCTACAACGAAGATCGTGGTCGCAGCTTCATCTTCGTGGTGCGCGGTGACAAGCGGTTCGACTTCGGCCTGTCGGTTCACGGCAGCTACACCTGGCAGGACGTGACCGACGTCAGCCCGGCGACGTCGTCGACCGCCAGCTCGCTGTACGGCAATGCTGCCATGATTGATCCGAATGTGCCGGCCTACGGCATCTCGAACGATCAGATAAAGTGGGCGTTCAAGTACGGCGTCGGCTTCGACCGCGCGCTGTTCGGTGACTATCGCACGGCGATCCAGCTGTTCGGCGAAACCCGCGCGGGACGTCCGTACAGCTTCACGATGCAGGACAACAACAACGGCCGTTCGCCGGTGTTCGGGACGATCGGCAACAACGATCGCTACCTGATGTACGTGCCGACCAGCCCCACTGACCCGCTGGTCAGCTATGACAGCACGACCACGCGTGACCAGCTCGACGGGCTGATCAACCGCACCAACCTGAAGGACTATCGCGGCCGCATCGCTGGCAAGAACATTGCCCGCAACCGCGCCTTCACCCGCATCGATCTGCACGTCGAACAGGAAATCCCGACCTTCGTCGGCGGCTCGCGGATCACGCTGTTCGGCGATATCGAGAACCTGCCTAACCTGTTGAACAGCAACTGGGGTGGCCTGCGTCAGCTCGGCTTCCCGTACACCGCCGCAACGGTTCAGGTGCAGTGCCTGAACGCAGCCGGCGCCGCGCTGAGCGGGGCGATCGGAACGCCCAGCAACGCAGCGAACGCTTGCGCTTCGTACCGCTACTCGGGCTTCCGTGACCCGAACACGTCCAACCCGAGCATCAACAACTCGGTTTACCTGATCCGTCTGGGCGCGCGCTTCACCTTCTGATCGCGCTGATCTGAATGGGTCTTCGGGCCGCCGCATCTCCGGGTGCGGCGGCCCTTCCTTTTGCGTGGACGCGAATGGCGGTGTAAGGGCCGCGCGATGGCGACCTCGCTTCCTGCCCCATCCAATCCGCAAGCGCCCATCCGGCCCAGCAACCTCGCAGTGCGGCCGTTCTTCGAGGACAAGGCCCGCGCCTTCTGGATCCTGCAGGCGGCGGGGTGGACAGGCTATCTCGTTCTACGCACCGTCTCCGCGATTTCGGGCGGCTTCACGCTTCAAGGCGTGGTCAGCATCCTGGTCGAAACGATCGTCGGCTATTGCATCACATTGCTGCTGTCGGTGCTCTACGGTTTCTACCGCGGGCTGCCGCGCATCACGGCCATCCTGCTGACGGTGTTCACGCTAGGCGCGGCGACCTTCATCTACGCCCTCCTCGACACCTTCTCTTTCAGCCTGATCAAGCTATCGGCGCCCGGCGTGGACGTGAAGCTGCTGATCGGCTCGCTATTCCTGAACTTCACCGTGCTGGCTGGCTGGTCGGCGCTCTACTTCGGGATCAACTTCTACCTGATCGTCGAGGAACAGATCGATCAGCTCCAGCATCTCGAAACGCAGGCCTCATCGGCGCAGCTGGCGATGCTCCGCTATCAGCTCAACCCGCATTTCCTGTTCAATACGCTCAACTCCATCTCGACGCTGGTGCTGCTGAAGCAGACCGAACGCGCCAATGCGATGCTCAGCCGCCTCTCCAGCTTCCTGCGCTACACGCTGGCGAACGAGCCGACCGCGCATGTGACGCTGGCGCAGGAGGTCGAGACGCTGAAGCTGTATCTCGAGATCGAGAAGATGCGATTCGAAGATCGCCTGCGCCCGACGTTCGAGATCGATCCCGCCGCGGAACGCGCCCGGCTCCCCTCGCTCCTGCTGCAGCCGCTGGTCGAAAACGCGATCAAATATGCCGTTACGCCAAAGGAAGAAGGCGCCGAAATCCGGGTCTCCGCGCGGTTGATCGGCGATCGCGTTCGGATCAGCGTAAACGACACCGGACCGGGCTTGCAGCCGACGCGGAACAGGCCAAGCCTTTCAACCGGCGTCGGGATCGCCAATATCAGGGAGCGACTGGCACAATCTTTCGGGACGGATCACCGGTTCGAGGTCCGCGCGATGCCAACGGGGGGCTTCGGCGTGGAGATCGAGATACCGTTCCAGCTTGAATAACAGGGAAGAGTTAAGGGGGCAGTGACGTACGATGACCACCGGCGCCAATCGTCAGGGCCGGTGCCATCCGAATGGAGAATGACCGTACCATGACCATCCGCACCATTCTCGTCGACGACGAGCCGCTCGCGATCCAGGGCCTAGAGCTCCGGCTGCAGCCGTTCGCCGACGTCGAGATCGTCGCCAAGTGCCAGAACGGGCGCGAAGCGATCAGCGCGATCAAGACTCACAAGCCCGACCTCGTTTTCCTCGATATCCAGATGCCCGGTTTTGACGGCTTCTCCGTCGTTCAGGGGCTGATGGAGGTCGAACCTCCGCTTTTCGTGTTCGTTACCGCCTACTCCGATCACGCCTTGCGCGCCTTCGAGGCGCAGGCGGTCGATTACCTGATGAAGCCGGTGGAGGAGGCGCGCCTCGCCGACACGCTCGACCGGGTGCGTCAGCGGCTCGCCGAAAAATCAAGCATCAACGAAGCGGAGAAGCTGAAGGAAGCACTGGCCGAACACGCGCCCGAGGCCGCAGCCGAGATCGTCGACGGCGGCGAAGGCCCCACCGCCAACCGCTTTGAGAAGCTGATCAACGTGAAGGATCGCGGTCAGATCTTCCGCGTCGATGTCGACACGATCGAAATTGTCGAGGCGGCTGGCGACTACATGTGCATCAAGACCGCGGACAACACGCTGATCCTTCGCGAAACGATGAAGGACCTGGAAAAGCGTCTTGATCCGCGCCGCTTCCAGCGCGTCCACCGCTCAACCATCGTCAACCTCGATCAGGTGCGCCAGGTGAAGCCGCATACCAACGGCGAATGCTTCCTCGTTCTCGATTCGGGCGCGCAAGTGAAGGTCAGTCGCAGCTACCGCGACGTCGTCGCTCGTTTCGTGCACTAAGGTTTTGCACCGGTAACCTGCTGGCTGGCGTGAAGGCGCCAGCCGGCAGGACGTGCATTACGCAGGCGCAGCAAATCTGCTAAGGCGCCTTCATGCTTACGATTAACGGTATCACGGTGCGCCTCGGTGGGCGCGCGATCCTCGACGGCGCCTCCGCCTCATTGCCGCCCGGCAGCCGCGTCGGGCTGATCGGCCGCAACGGCGCTGGCAAGTCGACGATGGTGAAGGTGATCGCCGGCCAGATCGAGCCCGATGGCGGGTCGATCGACAAGCCGCGGGGCGCGCGCATCGGCTATATCGCGCAGGAGGCGCCGGCCGGCGACGCGACGCCGTTCGAGACGGTGCTCGCTGCCGATACCGAGCGCGCAACGCTCATGGAGCAGAGCGAAACCGAAACTGATCCCGAGAAGCTCGGCGACATCTACGAGCGGTTGATCGCGATCGACGCCTATACTGCGCCGGCGCGCGCCTCGCAGATTCTGCTGGGTCTTGGCTTCGACGAGGAAGCACAGAACCAGCCGCTCGACAGCTTCTCCGGCGGGTGGAAGATGCGCGTCGCGCTCGCCGCGCTGCTGTTCTCGCAGCCGGACCTTCTGCTGCTGGACGAACCGTCGAACCACCTCGATCTGGAAGCAGTGATGTGGCTGGAGGATTTCCTCCGCTCCTATCATGCGACGATCGTCGTGGTCAGCCATGAGCGCGATTTTCTCAACAACGTCGTCGATCACATCCTGCACCTGCAGGGCGGCAAGACCACGCTGTACGCCGGCGGTTATGATTCGTTCGAGCGCCAGCGCGCGGAGCGTATGGCCCAGATCGCCGCTGCGAAGGCGAATCAGGACGTCCAACGCGCCAAGCTGCAGGACTACATCGCGCGCAACTCCGCCCGCGCCTCCACGGCGAAGCAGGCACAGAGCCGCGCCAAGATGCTGGCAAAGATGCAGCCGATCGCGGAGCTTGCCAACGATCCGACGCTCTCCTTTGGCTTCCCCGATCCCGAGCCGCTTCGCCCACCACTCGTCACGCTGGATTATGCCAGTGTCGGCTATGGCGACACGCCGATCCTGCGCCGGCTTAACCTTCGCATGGACCCGGACGATCGTATCGCGCTTCTCGGCCGCAACGGTAACGGCAAGACCACCTTCGCCAGGCTCATTGCAGCGCAGCTCGCCCCCATGGAGGGCGGCATGACGACCAGCAACCGGATGCGCGTCGGCTATTTCACCCAATATCAGGTGGAGGAACTCGATTCGGACGACACCCCCCTCGCCCATATGACGCGCGTGATGAAGGGCGCGAGCCCGGCCGCCGTGCGCGCACAGCTGGGCAGGTTCGGCTTCTCGGGCGATCGGGCCACCGCAACCGTGGGCAAGATGTCAGGCGGGGAAAAGGCACGTCTCGCGCTGGCGCTGATCACGCGTGAAGCGCCGCATCTGCTGATCCTGGACGAACCTACCAACCACCTTGACGTCGACGCGCGCGAGGCGCTGGTTCAGGCACTCAACGACTATAAGGGCGCGGTCCTGATCGTCAGCCACGATCGCCACATGGTCGAATTGACCGCCGACCGCCTGGTATTGGTGGACGGCGGCACGGCACGCGAATTTGACGGCAGCCTTGATGATTACACCGCCTTCATCCTAGCCAAGGAGCCTAAGTCCGAGGGCAAGGCGCGCGGCAAGGACGATCGGAAGGCGTTCGCCGAGAAGCGGGAGAACGACAAGGCGTGGCGCAAGTCCGTCAAGGAAGCCGAGGCGGAGATCGCCAAGCTGGCCGCCGAACGTGACGCCATCGATCACGCCATGGCGCATCCGGCATCAGCCGCCCGGGAGCTGTACGGCTTCAACACCGGCCAGCTGCTGAAGCGCCGCGCGCAGGTGGTCGAGCGGCTTGAAGTTGCCGAAGCGCGCTGGCTGGAGGCAAATGAGGCACTCGAGGCGGCCTGACCCAAGCCCCGACGCCCCTCGGCCGATCCCAGCGTCGGCCCGGGCGGCAGGGGGGTTGGGTAGCGGCGGGGTGGCGGCTTAACGCTGCTTGACCAGCGTGATCTGGACTACGTCGATCCCGCCGCCGCGAAACCCACCCTCGCAATACATCAGATAGTACCGCCACAGATCGACGAAGCGGCGGTCGAACCGGGCAGGCAGCCGCCCTTCCGCGACGGCGGCGTCAAACCGCTCGCGCCACTGGCGAAGCGTTTCGGCATAATCCTGTCCAAAGGCGTGGCGATCCTGCCAGCATAGCCCCTGCGCCTCGGCCAGCGCGCGGAACTTTGGCTCGTGGATCAACATGCCTCCCGGGAACACATAGGCCTGGATGAAATCGACATTGGCCCGGTACGACGGCCAGATATCGTCAGCGATCTTGATGAACTGGATCGCCGCCCGCCCTCTGGGCTTCAGCGCCCGTGCGACCGTCGCCAGATAGTCGGCCCAATATCGCTCACCAACCGCCTCGACCATCTCGACCGAGGCCACGCCATCATACAGGCCGCGGACATCGCGATAATCGGTCAGCGACACGGCCACCGGCAGATCGATGGTCCGGTCGGCGACAAACCCTTGTTGCTCCGCAGCCAAAGTGATCGCACGCACCCCGATTCCGCGCTGTCCGGCCCGTTCGGCCAACCCGCCCCATCCACAGCCGATTTCCAGCAGAGTGCCGTTGGCCGGCACGTTCGCACGGCTCAGGATTGCATCGATCTTGCGCTGCTGCGCCGCCTCCAGCGTATCGCCCGCTTCGAACAGCGCGCTGGAGTAGGTCAGCGTCGGATCGAGCCACGCCTCGTAGAAATCATTGCCCAGGTCGTAATGGGCGGCGATGTTGCGGCGCGCGTTCCGCCGGTCGTTGTGTCTCAGCGCGTGCATCGCCCGCGCCGCCAGCCGCGTTCCGCGCTTCGCCCGCGCGACATTGCCCAGCGTCGCGCGATTGCGCATGAACAGATCGAACAGCGGGACAGGATCGGGACTAGTCCAGTCCCCCTCTTCCCACGCCTCGTACCAGCCGATCGACCCACCAGTGATCAGGCGTCGCAAGGCGCGCCAGCGAACCACCGTGACATGCGCCACCGGGCCGTCCTGCCGGCCGCCCAGCAGCCGATGAACACCGTCGGGAAGTAAGGCCTCGATGGCGCCCACTTCCAAACCGGCGTCGATCCGGTCGAGGATGCGATGGAATAATGGCGCGATGCTGCGCGCCCAGCGATTGTCCGCCCCCGGCTCTGTCACCCGTCCCTCCATCCCGCGCGCTCATGCACCGGCGCGGGCGGCGGCGAAAGAGGGGATCAGCGCACCTGGCGTCCTGCAGCCAGGGCACGCTCGCGCGCATCGCGATGGCCGATGATCTTGCGCGGATAGCCTGACGGGCGGCATCCGCTCTCTTCCGGATCGTGGATCGCGGCATCTGATACGTTGCGCAGTTCAGGGACCCACTCTCGGATGTACTCGGCCGCGTCGAACTTGGCCGATTGCGACAGCGGGGCCATGATCCGGCCAAACATGTTGGCGTCGATGCCCGTACCCGCGACCCATTGCCAATTGACGCTGTTGTTGCCGTAGTCCGCGTCGACCAGCGTATCCCAAAACCAGCGCTCCCCGTCGCGCCAGTTGATCAGCAAATGCTTCACTAGAAAGCTCGCCGCGATCATCCGCACCCGGTTGTGCATCCATCCCGTTTCCCACAGCTGTCGCATTCCGGCGTCCACGATGGGATAGCCGGTTCGCCCCTGCTGCCACGCCTTCAGGTCGCTCGGTGCATGGCGCCACTTCAGCCGGTCAAACCGCGGGCGGCCGTTGCGGTCGGCATAATCCGGCAACGCGAGGATCAGTCCGGAGGTGAAATCGCGCCACGCCAGCTCGCGACGGAACGACTCCACCCCGGCGCCGCGACTAGTCAGCGCCTCCCAGATCTGCCGCGGCGAAATCTCGCCATGGTGAAGGTGCGGGGAAAGCCGGGACGTGCCCTCCACCGCCGGCAAGTTGCGTGCCTCTTCATACGCATCGACCGCGTGTTCAAAATCGTCGAGTGCTGTCTGCGCGCCCGCCTCGCCCGGCGTCCAAACGTTAAACCCCGTCGCCCAATCAGGCTTGGTCGGGAGGAGATCCCAATCGGCCAGTGCATCGCTTTTCGGCCATTGCTCCGGCGCCTTAATGTGCTTTGGCGCGTCGATCGGCGTCTCCGGAGGCATCATGGCCGATAGTGCGCGGTAGAAGGCCGAAAACATCCGGAACTGGCCACCGCCGCCCGTGCGGACGCTCTCTGGCGGCCGGAGATGATTCCCCTCGTGGGAGCAGAGTCGCTCGCCAAGCGCCTCCTCCGCCTCCCGCCACCATGGCTCATAGTGCCGGATCGCGTGGACCGCTTCTGCGCCACAGGCTTCCGCAACCTCGCGCATGACGGTTGCCGCGCGGCCGCGTCGCAGGATCAATCGACTGCCGATTTCCCGCAGTGATGCGTCGAGCGCGCTTAGGCTGTGATGCAGCCACCAACGCTGCGCCGCGCCGATCCGCCACGCCCCCGGCCCTTCATCATCAAGCACATAGACAGGAATGACCTCACCCTCAGCCGCCGCGGCGATGAGAGCGGGATGGTCATGGAGGCGGAGATCCTGGCGAAACCAGACGAGGGCAGGCATCGCGCGACTACGCTCCCACCGCTCCCCCGGTTCCCGCACCCGACCACCCGCGCTCGAACGCCTCCCCCAATCGCAGGATCACCGCCACGTGACGCTGGGCAATGGCCATGACATCATCCCCGTATCCGCCCCCCACCGTGCTCGCGACAGGCAGGTTCCGCGCAAGCGCAAGCGCTGCGACCAGCCGGTCGCGTGCAGCCAGCCCGTCGTCGGTCAGCGCAAGCCGCCCCAACCGATCGTCAGCGAAGGGATCAACACCGCCCTGATAAAGGATGATATCAGGCTCAAACCGGTCGATCAGCACCGGCAACGTGCTTTGAACAGCCTCCAGATAGTCCGCATCCCCGGTGCCGTCCGGCAACGGCACGTCGAGAGTCGACCGGGCCTTCCGCACCGGGAAGTTCTTTTCCGCATGAACCGAATAGGTTGCGATGCCCGGATCGGAAGCTGTCAGCGCTGCCGTCCCGTCCCCTTGGTGCACGTCCAGATCGACCACCAACACTCGCCGCCCTTCAACGGCGAGTTGAGCAGCAGCAATGGCAAGGTCGTTGAAAACGCAAAAACCGGCGCCCGTATCTGCAAGGGCATGATGACTGCCGCCGGCAGTATTCGCGGCAAAACCGTGCTCGATCGCTATCTGCGCGGCCAGATACGTACCACCCGGAACCAGCTGTGCGCGTTGCGCGACTTTGGCCGTCACAGGAAAGCCGATCCGCCGCTCCTTTGCTCGGGGCACATCGGCCCGGATGACCTCTGCGACATATTCCGGCTCATGCACCGCCTCCAGCCAGCTACGCGGCGCTACTACCGGAGCATGCCATTCAATCCGATCACCCTCCTGCCGCAACAGGTCGCGGATCGCGCCATTCTTGCCCCAGCGATAGGTGCTCCTGGCCGGCGCCTCCGTCACGTAATCGGGATGATGGACGACGGCGATCATCTGCGCCAAGATAGGTAGCAAAAGCGAACTTGAGGAGAGATGTTATGACGGACACGTTAATTCGTGCAGATGGCACGGGCGCAGCTTCAAACAGCGAAGGCCCTTATGTGCGCCCCGATGTTCGCGGCTTCCTCGACTATCTGAATAGCGTCGAGGGCCCCAAAACGCACGAGGGCACGGCTGATTCCGCGCGCGCGATGTACATCGGCATGAAGGATGTCGCAGATCCCCCGGTCGGCGAACTCGCGACGATCAGGGATTTAGTCATCCCCGGTCCAGCCGGCGACATTCCGGCGCGCTTGTTCGACGTCAGGGCGTCACGCGAGCCCGGCCCAGTGGTCGTGTTCTTCCACGGCGGCGGCTTCGTGATCGGTAATATTGATACGCATGCAAGCTTCACCGCAGAAATGTCACGTCAGCTGGACCTGCCGGTTGTCTCGGTCGACTACCGTCTCGCTCCTGAGCACCGCTTTCCCGCCGCGCCGCAGGACTGCGAAGCCGCAGCGCGCTGGATCGCCAGCAATCCGGCCGAACTGGGCCGCACCGTTACCAGCCTCGTCCTCTCGGGTGACAGTGCAGGCGGAACGCTGACCATCACCACCGCTATGGGCCTGCGCGACGCTCCAGCGGACGTGCCGGTCATCGTGCAGGCGCCGATGTACCCCGCGGCCGACATGAACAAGGAATACCCTTCGTTCAACGACTATGCCGAGGGCTTCCTCCTTACACGCGAAACGATGATCTGGTTCGCCGAACATTATCAGGCCGACTTCACCCACTTCCAGGGCTCTCCGATGGTGGGAAGCCTGGTCGGGCTTCCGCCCGCCGTCGTGATCACCGCTAGCCTGGACCCGATCCGAGATCAGGGGCGTGCTTACGCCGCTGCACTCGTCCTCGCCGGCGTTCCGGTGACCTTCCGGGAGGCGGTCGGCAACGTTCACGGGTTCATCACCCTGCGCCAAGCCGTGCCGTCCAGCAGCGGTGATGTCGCCGGTTACCTAGCCGCCGTGAAGAACGCGATCGTTGAAGCCGAGGGCCAGCGCGTGATGGCCCAAGCTGCCGGCTAACTCGGCATACCCATAAAAAAGGGGCGGGCTGTTGCAGCCCGCCCCCCTTCAGTCGATCGCCAGAGGCGATCGATCAGTAACGATAGTGATCCGGCTTGAACGGGCCTTCGACCGAAACGCCAATGTAGCCGGCCTGCTTCGGCGTCAGCTTCGACAACTTCACGCCGAGCTTTTCGAGGTGAAGCGCCGCAACCTTCTCGTCGAGGTGCTTTGGCAGGACGTACACTTCGTTCTTGTAGTTCTCACCCTTGCTCCACAGCTCGATCTGCGCGAGCGTCTGGTTAGTGAACGAGGCGCTCATCACGAACGAGGGGTGGCCGGTGGCGCAGCCCAGGTTCACCAGACGGCCCTTGGCCAGGATGATGATCTGCTTGCCGTCCGGGAACTTCACCAGGTCGGTACCCGGCTTCACTTCGGTCCACTCGTAATTGTCGAGCGCGGCGATCTGGATCTCGCTGTCGAAGTGGCCGATGTTGCAGACAATGCTCATCGGCTTCATCGCCTTCATGTGATCGGCAGTGATCACGTCGGCGTTGCCGGTCGCGGTGACGAAGATGTCGGCGCGCTGCACCGCCTCGTCCATCGTCACGACCTCGAAGCCCTCCATCGCTGCCTGCAGAGCGCAGATCGGATCGACTTCGGTTACCATCACGCGCGCGCCGCCATTGCGGAGCGACTGGGCCGAGCCCTTGCCGACATCACCGAAGCCGGCGACGCAGGCGACCTTGCCGGCGAGCATCACGTCGGTCGCGCGGCGGATCGCGTCAACCAGCGATTCCTTGCAGCCGTAGAGGTTGTCGAACTTCGACTTCGTCACCGAGTCGTTGACGTTGATCGCCGGGAACGGGAGCTCGCCCTTCTTGGCGATTTCGTACAGGCGGTGGACGCCCGTGGTGGTCTCTTCCGAGACGCCCTTCAGGTTCTTCACCGTCTCGGTGAGATAGCCCGGCTTCTTGGCGATGAACGCCTTCAGCGCGCGCTGGAACTCGACTTCCTCGGCATTCTCGGGCTCACCGAACGAGGCGCCGGCCTCGAGCTTCGCACCCCAGAGTGCAAACATCGTCGCGTCGCCGCCGTCGTCGAGAATGATGTTGGCGGTCTGACCCTTGCCGTCATCCCAGTCGAAGATCGAGCCGACATAATCCCAATAGTCGGCGAGGCTCTCACCCTTCACCGCGAACACGGGGATGCCCGCAGCGGCGATGGCGGCGGCGGCATGGTCCTGGGTGGAGAAGATGTTGCACGTTGCCCAGCGCACGTCAGCGCCGAGCGCGGTTAGCGTCTCGATCAGCACCGCGGTCTGGATCGTCATGTGCAGCGAGCCGGTGATGCGTGCGCCCTTCAGCGGCTGCGACGCGCCATATTCCTCGCGCAGTGCCATCAGGCCCGGCATTTCGGTTTCGGCGATGTTGATCTCGGCGCGGCCGAAATCGGCAAGGCCAATGTCCTTCACGACATAGTCAGTGGTGGTGGGGCGATCGAGAACGGTGGCCACAACGGGTCTCCAGGAAAGTGACGCCGACCAAGGTACGTTCACCGGCCGGCATGTGCCCGCACATAGCCCCGGCGCCTGCAGAATACAAATATAAAGATATCTTTATATGTAACTTAGAGCCTCAGGAGCACTTCGTCGCGGCACCGGTGGCAGCCCCAGAAGAAATCCCCGGACGCCGTTTTTTTTCTCTCTGCACCCGCGCCGGGCGCAGCAGCGTTGTACCAAGCCGTGTCGCTCCTTAGAGGTTGAGAATGGACAGTCTGCTTTCGCTGTTTACCGATCCCGCAGCCTGGGCAGCGCTCATCGCGCTTGTCGTGATGGAAGTCGTGCTGGGCATCGACAACCTGATCTTCATATCGATCCTGTCGAACAAGCTACCCGAGGAACAGCGGAAGCGGGCACGCCGCCTCGGCATTGGTTTGGCGCTCGCGATGCGCCTCGTGCTGCTATCGATGATTGCCTGGCTCGTGGGCCTGACGGCTGTCGTGTTCGACCTTGGTATCAGCGGACCACTCAACCAATATGGGCAACCCAGCTTCGAGACCGCCTTCTCCTGGCGCGACATCATCCTGGTGGTTGGCGGGCTCTTCCTGATCTGGAAGGCTACAAAGGAGATTCACCACAACGTGGATCCCACGCCCAGCGATGATTTGCTCGACAGAAAGCAGGTTGCCGCAATCAGCTTCGGCGCTGCAATCATCCAGATCATCCTCCTGGATATGGTTTTCTCGATCGACTCGATCCTGACCGCCGTCGGGATGACGGACAATCTGGCCGTCATGGTCATCGCCGTGCTCATCGCAGTGGGGGCGATGGTGCTAGCCGCCGATCCTCTCGCGAACTTCATCGATCGCAATCCCACCGTGGTGATGCTCGCCCTTGGGTTCCTGCTGATGATCGGTGCCGTGCTGATCGCTGACGGCTTCGGCGTCCATGTGCCGAAGGGCTATATCTACGCCGCGATGGGCTTCTCCGTCCTCGTGGAGGCGCTCAACATTCTGTCGCGCCGGGCGCAGCAGCGAAAAGCCCGCGACAAGCAAAGCGAGGGCTGACCTTAGCTAGAGGCGGAAAGCCGGCCTTGGCGCCTTTAGGCGTGGCCGCTTTCCGTGCCGAGCAGCCTGGGATCGATCCCGGCCGCGTTGAACCCGCGGGTCCAACGCTGCGCCGTCTCCGTCTCGAACAACATGCGCGCATCGTCGGAAACATTGAGCCATCCGTGCCGCGTCATCTCAGCGTCAAGTTGCCCGCCCGACCATCCGGCATAGCCTAGCGCCACCAGCCACTGGCTCGGCCCCTTTCCTTCCGCGATTGCTCGAAGGACATCGAGCGTACCGGACAACGCCCACTTACCAGCGACGTCAATCGTGTCCTGCCCGCTCCAATCACGCGAATGCAGCACAAACCCGCGCCTGGTCTCCACGGGACCGCCGAAATGGATGGGCGCGTTGGGCGTATCACCAGGCTCGATATCCACCTGCTCCAGCACGTCGTGCAGCCCCAACCCCGCAATCTGCGCGCCGACACCAATCCCGATCGCGCCCTTTTCGTCGTGTGCGCAGACGGCGATCACCGCTTGGTCAAAACGCGGATCGCCGATGCCGGGCATGGCAAGAAGGAACTGTCCGGTGAGAAAGGTCGCGGTCTCCATGGCTTACTTCTACGCCGAGGCGCAGCAGATCGTCACGCTTGAAAAGCCACGCTGCCCCTGCGACGACGTATCCGAGACCATCAGCCCTGTAGGGAGCAACAAAAAATGACGATCAACGTCGGCGACAAACTGCCCAAGACCACTCTTGTGAAGGCCACAGAAAACGGCCCTGAAGCCGTCGATTCGCAGGAATATTTCGCCGGTCGCCGTGTGGCGTTGTTTGCTGTCCCAGGCGCCTTCACGCCAACCTGCTCGGCCAAGCACCTGCCCGGCTTCGTCGAGAAAGGCGCTGAACTGAAGGCCAAGGGAATTGATGAGGTCGCCTGCACCGCCGTCAACGATCCCTTTGTACTCGGCGCTTGGTCGAAGTCCGCCAATGCAGAAAATGTCACCATGCTGGCGGATGGCAACGGCGATTTTGCCGAGGCGCTCGGCCTGAGCATGGATGGCTCAAAGTTCGGAATGGGCAAGCGGAGCCAGCGTTATTCCATGATCGTGAATGATGGCGTCGTGGAGCAGCTGAACGTCGAAGCGCCAGGTGAGTTCAAGGTGAGCTCCGCCGACCACCTGCTGGGCAACCTCTGATCGGAGAGTGCGTTGGTCGAGGGGTATTCAAGGAGTATCGCACCATGACCAACGCAACCCAGAGCAAAGCTCGATCGGCTCACGAAGCCAATTTGGCTGAGCGTGCGCGCCATGCCGCCTCCGGGGCACAGGCCAAGGTTAGCGCCGCGACCTCGGCCACGGCCGACGCGGCCAAGGATCACCCGTTTGCCACCGCCGGGATCGTCGCAGGTGTAGCAGCCGCCATCGGAGGTGCGGCCTACGCTGCGACGCGGCGCGGCGGCTCTCAGCAGAACCGGCGTCAGGCAAAACACTGAGCCGTACGGCAGTTCCGGGTGACCCCGGGGCTGCCTCGCGGCTGCGGGCAAGCCCCTCCGTCTTGCCAGTGTCACCGTCGCGGCGTAACGATCCGCGATGACTGCTCAAGACATCGTTGCCGAGCTGGATCGGCTTTATACCCGCGCTGTCGCACGCTTGCAGGCCGCGCTCGATCTGTATCTTACAGAGGGCACGCCGCCGCCGCGCGAGGCGCGAAAGGACGGTTCCTTCGCCTATCCCGAGATCCGCCTGACCTTCGCTGGTGGCGGCGACAGCCGGCCCACGCCATTGCGTTCCTTCGGCCGTCTGGTCACCCCGGGCGAGTATCGGATCTCGGTCACCAAGCCAGCACTGTTCGCCGACTATCTAGTCGAACAGCTGACGCTTCTGATGGAAGATTATGACATCTCCGTAGAAGCAGTCGCGGGAGCGACAGAGATACCGTTCCCCTACGTTCTCGATGCCGGTCATGCGCTTAGCTTGGACGAGGTGTCAGCAGCAGAATTGGCGCGCCACTTCCCGGCCACCGAGCTGGCGCACATCGGGGACGAAATCGCGGATGGCCTCTGGGCGTCGATTGACGGCACGCGGCCGCTCGCCTTGTTCGATGGCCTGCGTACCGACTTCAGTCTCGCACGCCTGCGCCATTATACCGGGACAGCTCCAGAGCACGTGCAGCGGTACGTTTTGTTCACCAACTATCATCGTTATGTCGATGAATTCGTTCGCTGGGGAGCGAGCCAGGTTTCGGGTGAAAGTCGCTTCACGGCCTTGGCCGGCCCGGGCGGCGTCATGTTCCAACCTGGCGACGATCCAGCGATCCTGGACGATAGCGCGTGGCGCCGACTTCAGATGCCAGCCTATCACCTCATTGCTCCGGATCGCTCCGGCATCACTCTCGTCAATATTGGCGTGGGCCCCTCAAACGCGAAAACGATCACGGATCATCTCGCCGTCACGCGCCCTGATGCCTGGATGATGATCGGCCACTGCGGCGGGCTGCGGCCTTCACAGCGCATCGGCGATTATGTGCTGGCCCATGCATACCTGCGCGACGATCACGTGCTCGACGACATGTTGCCCCCAGAGATTCCCGTCCCCGCCATCGCCGAAGTTCAGCAGGCGCTGGCGCGGGCTGCGGAAACCGTCTCGGGTCAGTCAGGCGAAGAGTTGAAGCGCCGGCTGCGGACCGGAACGATCGTCACTACCGACGATCGTAATTGGGAGCTTCGCTATAGCCGCTCGGCGCTGCGCTTTTCGCTTAGTCGAGCCGTTGGTATCGACATGGAGTCGGCCACCATTGCCGCACAAGGTTTCCGCTTTCGCGTCCCTTACGGCACCTTGCTGTGCGTGTCTGACAAGCCGCTGCACGGCGAATTGAAACTGCCAGGACAAGCAAACCGTTTCTACGAGCGCGCTATCTCCGAGCACATACGCATCGGGATCGAGACCTGTGAAGAACTCTGGCGGGAGGGACAGAAGCTGCACAGTCGCAAGCTGCGCGCCTTCAACGAGCCACCATTCCGCTGATGCTCTGCGCGTGAACAGTGAGGCCTGCCCTCACTGTTCACGACGAAACGATTCGTCTCTTCGCTGCGTTACCGGCCATACCGTATGTGACAAGGGGAGCAGATCATGGCCGACAATGAAGAGACACCGGCAGCAACCGCGCCAAAGCCGCCTGCACGCCGGGCTCCGCGGAAAAGTACCGCCAGCAAGCCGGCCGACACTGCAGCGGCGAGCAAGCCCGCGGCAAGACCTAAGCGAAAGCCGGCCAGTTCGACGGCAAAGTCGAGCGAAACCGCCGCGGCCGCCAAAAAGCCGGCTGCGCCGCCCAAACCTCGCTCGTCCAAGCGCGCGACCCCGCCGCCAAAACGCCCCACGAAACCAAGGGCAGCCTCTAGCGCCGCTTCTGCCAAGACGCCGGTGTGGAAGAATAAGGCGGCGATCGCCGGCGGCTTGGCGGCGGTAGGTGCCGCAGCGACGGCTGCTCTCCTGTCGTTACGCGGCTCCACGCTTCGCAAGGACGACGGCGACAGCGCGCCGGCATCACCCAAGATGAAAGCTGGCGACAAAGCGGCCACCAGCAAGGAACAGCCGACAGACCAGTCGGGGCACGCTCATATGCCTGACGGGACCGACGCCACGGCTTCGTTCAACGCAGGCATCGCCGACGAGAACGTTATCCCGGGCGCGAACTAGCTGCCGGGCCGGCGCTGTTTATGCATTAGATTGGCAAGGGCGCCGGGCTCTCCCGTGCGGAGAGACCCGGCACGCCTTTTCGACTTCTTACCAGCCGGTTGGCTTTCCCTTATTCTGTTCGTCGAGCCATTTCTTGAGAGGGGCGAAGTAGGCCATCATTGATTTACCGGACATCTCACGTGTGCCGGTAAAGACCTGCAGCGCATCTGGCCAAGGCTTGGACTGCCCCATCTTCATCATCGCGTCGAGCCGTGCACCGACGGCCTTGTCGCCAAAAAACGAGCACCGGTGCAATGGGCCCTTCCATCCCGCCTGCTTGCATGCCGCTTCGTAGAACTGAAACTGCAGGATACGCGCAAGGAAGTAGCGAGTGTAAGGCACGCCGGCCGCGACGTGATACTTCGCGCCTGCGTCAAATTTGCTTTCATCACGAGCGACAGGCGGCACAATACCTTGATATTGCAGCCGGAGCTTGTCCCACCCCGCCTGAAGCTGGCCAGGCTCAATCTCACCAGAGAAGACCTGCCAGCGCCACTTGTCGATCAGTAGACCAAATGGGAGGAACGCGATCTTGTCCATCGCCTGACGCAGAAGCAGGCCGATGTCCTTGTCGGCGGCAGGCACGCGGGCCGGATCGAGAAGGTTGATCTTAACGAGATAATCAGGCGTGATCGACAGCGCCACGAAGTCACCGATCGCTTCGTGGAAGCCGTCGTTCGCACCGTTTTTGTAGAGGAACGGCTGTTTATTGTACGCCCGCTGGTAATAATTGTGCCCAAGCTCATGATGGATCGTGATGAAATCGTCCGAGTTCACCTTGGTGCACATCTTGATCCGCAGATCATCGATATTGTCGATATCCCATGCGCTCGCGTGGCAAATCACTTCGCGATCGAGCGGCTTCACAATTTGTGAGCGGGTCCAGAACGTCTCGGGGAGCGGCGCGAAACCAAGCGAGGAATAGAAACCTTCACCCGTTCTGACCATCTTAACCGGGTCATATTGCTTCGCTTTCAGCAAGTCGCCGATGTCGTACCCCAGATCACCAGTACCGGCCGGGGCCACGACGTCATAGATGTTGCCCCATTCCTGCGCCCACATGTTTCCGAGTAGGTCCGCGCGGATCGGGCCGGTCTTTGATTGAACGGCGTCACCGTACTTCTCGTTGAGCTTCCAGCGAACATAGGTGTGAAGCGCCTGATAGAGCGGCTCCACTTCTGCCCACAGTTTGTCCGTCATTGCGGCAAACTGATCGGGCTGCATGTCATAGCCCGAGCGCCAGAGGGCGCCTGCGTCCTTGAAGCCGAGGCCGACGGCGCCCTCGTTCGTCAGCTTCGTTGCCTTGAGATAGTCGGGCCGCATCGGCGCACCGACATTATCGTGCCAGCTGACCCACATCTCCTTCAGCTTGGCAGGGTCACGTTCCTCACCCATTGCCGCTTCGATGTCCGACCCATTGATCGGCTTGCCGTTCAGGGTGCCGCGGCCTTTGCCGTAGCTGGAACCCATACGGGTGAAGAGGGTGGACAATTCCTCCGCTGCGCCCGGACGCGTCGGCGCTGGCAGGGTGATGCCGCCAATGATCAGGTCCAGCTTGCGGCGGGTGTCTGCAGATAGCCCTGGCAGCGCGCGGTAACGTGCGGCTTCGTTCGCGACCTCGACCGCGCGTTCAGTGTACCGGCCGCCAGCGGCAGCTGCGAGGGCGTCCGTATCCTCCGTGATGTAGGTCGCGTTCACCCATGAAATCCGCGCCACGTCGACGCTGAGTGCGGCGAACTCCTTCTCCACGGCAGCGACAAAGGCGTCGGCCTGCGCAACGGTAGGGGCGGCAGCGGGCGTCGAGGTGGTTTGTTGGGCAGCAGCGGGCACCGCGGCAAGAGCCACGGCGAGCGCAGCCAGCGACGAGAGATGGCGGATCATGTAAGTCCTTATGAAGTCTGACTATGTGCCGACACTGAAACGTGGCCTGTCAGCGGTCAAGCGCGGAGAAAATCAGCTATCGCCCGGCCTAGTTCGGCCTTGGTGACACAACTCATGTGGTTGCCGGGGATCTCGACCAGCCTCGCGTTCGGCAACAGGCCAGCAAGCGCGGCGGCGGAGCCATTGTCGTCATCATCGACGCCATTGACCACGAGCGTGGGCCACGAAAAGCGCGCCACTTCCTCGCGCGGCGTGGACACGAAGGTGTCGATCACGCGGAGCAGCGCGACGGGATCGCCGCCAGTCGTTTTGAGGAATGCCTCGGCGAGCCATGCGGGGCTTCCGCGCTCATGCTGGCCAAGATTGGTGAGGATGTTGCGGAAGTGATCGGCGCGGCGTTCCGAATTGGTCAGACCTTCAAGCCCCATGCCGGAGAAGATGACGCGGCCCGGGCTGGCGCCCGTAGCCAGCATCCGCGCGGTCGTGCGTGCGCCGAGCGAATAGCCACCCAGATCATAGTCGGTGAGTTCAAGATGCGCGATCAGCGCATGGCCGTCCTTCGCCAGCGCGTCAGCGGGGTAAGCTGCCGCGTCGTGCGGTTTATCACTCTCCCCGTGCGCTCGCAGGTCCGGCATGATGACCCGAAAGCCCTTCGCCGCGATTGCCTCCGCATGGCCGTAGCGGATCCAGTTGGTGTTCGCGTCGGAGAAATAACCATGGAGCAGGACAAGCGGGCGCCCCTCCCCCATTTCGCGCCATGCCAGCCTCGTTCCGTCGAAGCTGTTGAAATACTGCGTCTCAGTCGGGAGTTTTGCCACAAGCGTCCATCCAGCGTTTGATGACGCCCTCATTCTGCTCACTGCGCATGCGTGGCAAGTCGCGCGTGTCGATCCATGCCTCATGCATGCTTTCCACGGCGTAATGGTGGACCGGCCGGAAGCGCGATGGATCATCGAAGCTGCCGACGGTGATGTCGACGTTCTGAACATCTTGGAGGAACGCAAAGCCTAACGGCGTTCCGCACGTCGCGCAGAACGGCCGCTGGGCGATCGGTGATGACTGATACCAATCCGGTTCGGTCAGCCACGTAAGGTGCTCGGCCGGGATATTCTTGAAGGCGATCGACACCCCGCCCGTCGCCCGCTGGCACATCCGGCAATGACACAAATAGGCGTCGCCGCCCGCGATCAGCGCGACATAGCGGATGCGACCGCATTGGCAGCCGCCCTCCATTTTCGTTCCAAGGCCGTCCGTGTTCATGATTAACTGCCTGCAGGGTTGCCTCAGTCAAACGCTGCATCGGTACTTTGGTGGCACGCGCGGGACTGCTGTGACACAGAGACTTTCAATTCATAAGCCTGCTTATTATGCGCAGGGTCATGACCGAGACCTTCGGATTTCTGCTGAGCGATACATCACGCTTACTCCGCAAGCGCTTCGACGAGCGCGCACGTCAGCACGGCGCCACTCGCGCTCAGTGGAAGGCGCTGCTGGGCATCAGCAGGCATGAGGGGATCAACCAGGGCGGCCTCGCCGATCTGCTGGAAGTCGAGCCGATCACCCTGTGCCGCTTGGTGGATCGAATGGAAGAGGCAGGGCTGGTGGAGCGTCGGCGGGATCCAAAAGATCGACGCGCGTGGCGATTGTACCTCACACCAAAGGCGCGACCGGTGTTGGAGGAGCTTCATGCCACCGCCGACGAGCTGATGGCCCAAGCGCTGCGGGGTATTTCCGGCGAGCAGACGGACATGATGATCGATCTTCTTCAGCGCATCCGCGACAATCTTGACCCTGCCGAAGATCAGGAGGCGATCAATGGCTGATGCAGACCCGACCCGCGACCCTGCCGCCGCCGGAGAGCAGACGGGAGAGCAGATGGCGATCGACCCGGCCGCGAAGACCGAAACACCGGTGCGAAAGCGCGCCTGGCTGCGCCCCCTGCTGATGTTTGGCGTTCCGCTACTGATCGCCGCTGTGGGTGCGTTCTTCTACTTCACCTCCGGCCGCTACATCACCACCGACAATGCTTACGTCCGGCAGGATATGATCTCGGTCAGTCCCGACGTTTCGGGCCGGATCGTGGCAGTGAATGTGCGCGAGAACCAGCGCGTCAAGGCGGGTGACGTCCTGTTCCGGATCGATCCGGAGCCTTATCGGATCGCTTTGGCCCAGGCCGATGCTGATCTGGCCACCGCCCGCGTATCCGTGGCCACCATGGCAACTGACACCGGAAGCGCCGCTGCGGACATCCAAAGCGCGCGAGCGGAGCTGACACTCGCCGACGCGACCTATCGGCGGCAGGCGGAATTAATGAAGCGGGGCTTCACCACGCGCGCCAATGTGGACGCGGCGGTGCAGGCGGTTGAAGCCGCCAAGGCGAAGATCGCAACGGGCGAAGCCGCCGCCGCGCGCGCGCGCCAGCAGATCGGATCTGGCGGTGGCGCGGGGCAGCCCGCCGCCATTCAGGTTGCGCTCGCCAAGCGCGCCCAGGCCGCCATGAACCTGGATCGCACCGTCGTTCGTGCGCGCACCGATGGTGTCGTCAGCCAGACGAACCGGTTGCAGGTGGGCAACATCACGCCGTCGGGCGTCCCGGCGCTAAGCTTGGTCGTCAGCGATCGGGCGTGGGTGGAGGCCAACTTCAAGGAAACCGACCTTAATCACATGCGGGTGGGCCAGCCGGCCGAAATGGAATTCGATGCCTATCCCGGGATGAAGGTTCATGGGCGCGTGGATTCCATCGGCGCTGGAACCGGCAGCGAGTTTTCGGTTCTCCCGGCTCAGAACGCGAACGGCAATTGGGTCAAGGTGACGCAGCGCGTTCCGGTGCGGATCGCGATCAACGGCACCCCGCCACGAGCGATGATCGCTGGCCTGTCGACCGATGTGACGATCGATACCGGAGCGCGCTGAGGTGGCGTCCAGCGCCGCTGCCGCGCGGCCGGCCTCTGGTCAGCGTCATTCTGCTGCTGCCCTGGCAGAAGGCAAGCCGCTGTTGGAGACGCGCCATCGCTGGCTGCTGACGATTGGCATCATGGGTGCGATGATCATGCAGATCCTCGACACCACAATCGCCAATGTCGCGCTGCCACACATGATGACCAGCCTGGGCGCTACGGTGGATACCGTCACCTGGGTCCTGACGAGCTATATCGTCGCCACCGCGATCGCCCTGCCCGCGACGGGCTGGCTCTCCGATCGGCTGGGCAGCCGCAACCTCTTCCTGATTGCCACCGCCGGTTTCATCATTGCGTCCATGCTGTGCGGCATCGCCACCAGCCTAGAGGAAATGGTGATATTCCGCGTGTTTCAGGGGGTTTTCGCTGCCTTCATCAATCCTTTGTCGCAGACGTCGATGCTGGACATCAACGCCCCCGAAAATGCCGCCAAGGCGATGAGCGTCTGGGGCATGGGCGTGATGGTAGGACCGATCATGGGACCTGTGCTGGGTGGCTGGCTGACCGAGAGCTACAATTGGCGCTGGGTATTCTACGTCAACGTACCGGTGGGCATCGCCACCTTCGCCATCCTGTGGTTCCTGCTGCCAAGCAGACCCAAGGCGCGACGATCCTTCGACTATGCCGGCTTCATCTATCTGGGCGTGGCGGTGGCGGCGTTTCAGCTGATGCTCGACCGTGGTCAGAGCGAGGACTGGTTCGACAGCTGGGAGGTGATCGTCGAGGGTCTGGCCGCGCTGGCATTTACCTGGCTGGCAATCTTCCACTTCGCGACCGCCAAGAAGCCGCTGTTCGATCGCGCGCTGTTCAGGAACCGCAATCTCGTCACCGGCCTGATGTTCATGCTGGTGGTCGGCATCTCGACCATGGCTCCGATGGCGCTGCTACCGCCGATGCTGCAGAATTTGTTCGGCTATCCGGTGATCGACACCGGGATGATGATGGCTCCGCGCGGCGTGGGCGTGCTGTTCACCATGTGGCTCGCGGGACGGCTGATGGGCAAGGTAGACACCCGTATCGTCATCATGGCGGGGCTGATCATCTTCGGCATCTCGCTTCGTCAGATGGCAGGTTATTCGCTGGAGCAGGATTACTGGCCGGTGGTGACCGCAGGCTTCGTGCAGGGGCTTGGCATGGGCCTCGTCTTCATGCCGCTCAACGCGATGGCCTTTGCTACTCTCGATGGACGCTATCGCACCGATGGTTCGAGCCTGCTCAACCTGTTCCGCTCGATCGGTCAGTCCGCCGGGATTTCGATGGTAACGGTGCTCCTGGCTCGCAACACGCAAACCAGCCACGCCGATCTGGCGCAGCACGTGACGGGCACCGTCGTGTCGGGCTTCGATCTCAACATGCTGCGCGGCCTAGGCACGATCTCGGACGCGGCGATGACCATGATCGATGGCATGGTGAACAAGCAGGCGGCGATGATCGCCTATATCGACGATTTCTACCTGATGAGCTGGATCTCCTTTGGCGCGGTGCCGCTGGTGCTGCTGCTGCAGAAGCCCAAGGGCAAGATAGAAGTGGTGCACAGCGAGTGAGGGGACGGGCATCGTGGGGGGAGCACGCCTGTGGAAACGGAAACCTTTCCTTTCCCGCGCCGCGCTTGATCGACCGGTCCCGGAGCGCCACATGGGGATCATGCTGATCGAAACCGAAACCACGCCCAATCCGTCGACGCTGAAGTTCCTGCCTGGCCGGATCGTCATGGAGGCGGGGACCCGCGACTTCGCGACCCCGGAGGAAGCGGAGGCATCACCGCTCGCCACTGCGCTGTTCGACCTGGGCGATGTGAGCGGCGTGTTCTTCGGTCGCGACTTCATTTCCGTTACGATCGCGCCGGGCGCCGCCTGGCATGAAGTGAAGCCCGACGTGCTTGCCATCCTGATGGACCATTTCACCGCGCAGATGCCGCTGTTCCGCACGGGCGGAACGGCAGGGTTCAGCGTGCCGGCGGAAGAGGAAAGCTTCTCCGACGACCCCGCCGATGCGGAGATCGTCGCGCAGATCAAGGAGCTGATCGACACGCGCGTCCGCCCTGCCGTTGCCAATGATGGCGGGGACATCGTTTACCGTGGGTTCGACAAGGGCAAGGTATTCCTGCGGATGCAGGGCGCGTGCTCCGGATGCCCGTCATCCACGGCAACGCTGAAGAACGGGATCGAGCAGCTGCTGCGCTATTACGTGCCCGAGGTGACCGAGGTTCGCGCGATCTGATGATGCCGCACGGCACAGCGATGCCCTCTGGTTCACCTGCCCTGATGTTTTCTGACCTGCGCCGCACAACGGCGTAGTGTCACCCCTCTGCTGACGGAGAATTTGATGTCCGCTCCTCTCGACGACGGCGCGCTCGACCAGCTGTTCCGCACGGCGCGGACGTACAATGGCTATACCGACGAGCCGGTGCGCGAAGAGGAACTGCGCGCGATCTGGGACCTGATGAAGATGGGCCCGACCAGCGCCAACCAGCTGCCCGCGCGGCTGATCTGGTGCACCAGCCCGGAAGCAAAGGAAAAGCTGGCAGGCTTCGCCAGCAGCACCAACGCTGACAAGATCCGTCAAGCACCGGTCACCGTCATCATCGGCATGGATGTGAATTTCCACGAGCAGTTGCCGGACCTGTTCCCTCATACGGATGCCAAGAGCTGGTTCGACGGCAACACCGAACTACGGGAAGCGTCGGCATTCCGGAATTCCTCGCTTCAGGGCGGCTACTTCATCCTCGCCGCGCGCGCGCTTGGACTGGACACGGGACCAATGAGCGGCTTCGACGCGGGCGAGGTCGACAAGGCGTTCTTCGCGGATCAGCCCGGCGTGCGGACCAATTTCATCTCCACGCTCGGCCATGGCGATCCCGCCACCATCTTCGAGCGCAGCCCCCGACCCGAGTTTGAACGCTTCAACCGCATCGCGTGACTATGCGGTCAATGCCTAGCTCGCCTGATTAGGGGTTGAGCCGTGGCGCGGCTTTGGCAAAGGGATGTGATGCCGCGCACCCTTGTCATCGATACCGCCACCGCCGCTTGCTCTGTCGCCCTGCTCGGGGGCGAGCGGGTAATTGCCGCGGGGCACGATGTGGTCGGTCGCGGCCATGCAGAGCGGCTCGTCCCGATGATCGCGGCGCTGCCCGATGGTGGGCGGGCCGACGACATATTGGTCGATGTCGGACCGGGTAGCTTCACTGGAATTCGGGTGGGCATCGCGGCAGCGCGCGGTCTTGGCCTTGGCTGGGGTGTGCCCGTCCGGGGCTATTCCTCCACCTCCTTGCTCGCCGCCGCGGCGATTGCGGATGGCGTGCCGGCACCGCTTGCTGTCGTGCTGGAAGGGGGGCACGGTGAGGTGTTCATGCAAGGCTTCGTTGCCCCTCCGCTGGAACCCATCGATGCGCTGGTATCGTTGCGCCCGGACGCCGCTTTGGTCGCGCTGGCCGGGCGTCCGGCGGTAGGCAATGGTGTACGTTGGCTCCTTCAACTCGACCCAGCTCTCCAGGCACATGAAGCGCTGCCCAATGCGTCGCGTGCTTTCCTGCTACCGGCCGCGCTCACCAATTTGCCTCCTCGGCCGCTGTATGGCCGTGCGCCCGACGCAAAGCTGCCCGCGTGAGCAACCGGCTGCACATGATCGAACTCACCCGCGGCACGGCAGCCGACATCGGCGCGGTGGAGCAGGTGATGGCCGAAGCGTTCGATGCCCGCTTCGGCGAGGCATGGACCCGCACCCAATGCCTCGGCATCTTGGGCATGCCGGGCGTTTGGCTCACCCTGGCCAAGATCGACGGCGAGGTCGCCGGCTTCGCGCTGACCCGCGCGATCGTCGATGAGGCCGAACTTCTGCTGATCGCCACCGCCCCTTCCCACGGCCGACGCGGTGTGGGTGCGGCCCTGTTGCGCAGTGTGATGGCCGATGCGCGCGCGCGCGGCGCCGCCCGCCTCCATCTGGAAGTGCGTGCCGGCAATCCGGCCACGCACATGTACTGCCGCCATGGCTTCACAAAGGTCGGCGAACGGCGCGCCTACTACCGCGGGCGTGCAGGCGAAATCTTCGATGCGCACAGCTACGCGGTCAGCCTGACATAGGCTTGTTGCGAGTCGATAACGCTTTCGGCGTGCGCTCGCAGCGACTACATGGTCAGCATGCCACGAAAGATTGATCTCGAAGCACTCTGTCAGGAAAAAGGCCTGCGCATCACCGAACAGCGGCGGGTCATCGCCCGCGTCCTGTCAGAAGCTGATGATCATCCCGACGTGGAGAAGGTCTACGAACGCGCCTCGGCGATCGATCCGGGCATCTCGATCGCGACCGTGTACCGCACGGTTCGCCTGTTCGAAGAAGCTGGAATCCTCGATCGCCACGATTTCGGCGACGGTCGCGCGCGTTACGAGCCGTCTCCCGAGGCGCATCACGACCATCTGATCGATGTCGAAACCGGTAAGGTGATCGAGTTCGTCGATCCTGAGCTGGAACTGCTGCAGAAGCAAATCGCGGAGCGACTGGGGTTCCGCTTGGTCGATCATCGCATGGAGCTTTACGGCGTCAGCCTGACTCGCAAGGACTGAGCCGCGGGCCCGCGAGCCTCACGCGTGTAGAGGTTTTAAGCACTGAGATCCCGTTGCGAGCTCGCGACGGGTAAGAACGTGGGGTCACGGCCGATGGGCCTGCCCCACGTTCCATACGTTTCGCTTAGGACGGCTGGAACACGCCGCAAGCAATCCGCGCGCCGCTGTTGCCCGACGGATCGGTCTTCAGATCGTCCGCCTCTGCATGCACCACAAATGCGGCCCCATCGGTGTCCAGAAGGCCGGCCATCGTGGCGCCGGGCACTGTTGCTGCCACCGTGCCACGGCCGGCCGAATCGATGATAAGATTGGGAATGTCGCCCTGGTGCGGTCCCTGCGGGTTCATCGTGCCGTGCTTCATGCTGGTCGGGTTCCAATGCCCCCCTGCCGTTTCGAAGCCGGGCGCGTCGCAGCGGCCAGTGGTGTGGACGTGCGCGCCGTGGGTGCCGGCCGGCATATCCTTGGCGTCGACGGTGAACCGTAGCCCGCCCGTCACCTCGGTCGCGGTCACCCGGCCGACGTTAGCACCCGCCGCCGTCTGCAGCGTTGCAATAGCCGATGCGCCACCCGCGGTGGGCATGCCGGTTTCCAGCTTGCGATCATCGCATCCGGCCAAAGCCAGCACGCAAGCGCCCAGTCCGACGGCGATCGTAAGGTTGTTCATCATTTTCTCCCGTTTCGGGGACGAAACGAGGAGTGGATGAGCGAGTTCCGTCCGGCAACGACGATCAGTCAGGAAGCGGATCAGTTCGAGCCGTTCGCAATCAAGTGAACAAGGCGTCGGCATTGTGCGCGCTGGCGAAGGATGGCGACGACCAGGATCACGTTCAGAACCGTTATCTCGACCAGGAAGAACCACATCGGGGTGCCAGCAATCATGCTGAGACCGAGGATGATCGTCCGCGGGTTCGCGCCGAGCGCGCCGGGCAGCGACAGGAATGACGGACCAACCTCCCGCGCCAGTTGAGCGATGCGCTGGCGTTCGGCCGGATCCACCTCTGCGCCGGCAACGATGGCGTTCACCTTGTCCGTCGCGCCGGTCAGCACGTGCGACATCGCGAGATACGCCTTGCCGAGCGCGCCGCCGATCCCGGTTGGCGCGGCACGATTATGCTGAAGCCATGGCACGCCATAGGCCCACCATTGATAGCTGCGACGCGAACTCTCCGCGAAGACCGACTGGATGATGCGCGAGCCGCCGGCGCCGACCGCAAGCACCCAGGCGAACCCACCCATCGTGTCGTCGAGCATCGCCCCGAGCAGCAGGTAGAGGACGACGTGGCCACCATAGTCGCACAGTCCATCGACCACTTCGCCATTGGGGCTGGCCCGGCCAGTCATGCGGGCAAGATCGCCATCCGCCCCATCGACGACATGCCACAAGAGATGGAGCGCAAAGCCCAAGGCGATCGCGGTCGGGGTGCCGATCCGGGCGTAAAGGATCCCGGCGGCGACCACCATCAGCGCGCCGAATACCGAAACCATGTTGGGCGTAACCGGAGTCGCGGCAAGCGCGCGCGCCAGACGGCGGGCCGCAGGATGATAAAGCGTCCTGTTGAGAAACCCTTGCAACTCGCGTGGCTTTCCAGTCACGCTTGGCCGCAGTTCGATCGTTGCCACTTTTCGCGTCCCCTTGGCGGCCCCTTAGCACCGGCACGGTTTGCTTGACAGGCGTCGCGTATCTGTCACCACGCTGCCATTCATTTGTCACGTCGGGGAAGCTTTCCCGACGCTTCGGGGTTCAAGAGAATGGCGACGATCAAGGTGGCGGTTATCGGTGTCGGCAACTGCGCATCCAGCCTGGTTCAGGGCAAGTATCATTATGCTGCCAGCAACACGGCCCATGGCCTGATTCACGAGGAAATCGGCGGCTATCGCGTTTCCGACCTGGAATTCGTTGCGGCGTTCGACGTCGACTCGCGCAAGGTCGGTCTGGACCTCGGCCAGGCGATCTTCGCCAAGCCGAACTGCACCAAGGTGTTCCACGCCGACGTGCCGGCCACCGGCACGATCGTGAAGATGGGCGCGAAGCTGGACGGCGTGGCCCCGCACATGCTGACCGCCGCGAACGATCGCGGCTTCGAAGTTGACGAAACGCGCGACGCCACGAAGGCGGAAATCATCCAGACGATCAAGGACTCGGGCGCCGAGGTCCTGGTCAACTTCCTGCCGGTCGGCAGCCAGGAAGCGACCGAATTCTACATGGAATGCGCACTGGAAGCAGGCGTGGGCGTCGTGAACTGCATGCCGGTGTTCATCGCCAGCCGTCCCGAGTGGGAAAAGAAGTTCGCCGACGCCGGTCTGCCGATCATCGGCGACGACGTGAAGGCGCAGGTTGGGGCAACGATCGTTCACCGCGTGCTTTCAAACCTGTTCAAGCAGCGTGGCGTGACGATCGATCACACCTACCAGCTGAACACCGGCGGCAACACCGACTTCATGAACATGCTCGACCGCAATCGCCTGTCGAGCAAGAAGGAGTCGAAGACCGAAGCGGTTCAGGCCGTTCTCAGCGAGCGGCTGGCTGACGAGAACATCCACGTCGGTCCTTCGGACTACATTCCGTGGCTGCACGACAACAAGCTGTGCTTCCTGCGGCTCGAGGGCAATCTGTTCGGTGACGTTCCGATGAACCTGGAGCTTCGCCTGTCGGTGGAAGACAGCCCGAACTCGGCAGCAGTGGTCGTTGACGCGATCCGCTGCGTGAAGGTTGGCATGGATCGCGGTATCGCCGGCGCTCTGACCGGCCCGTCGGCGTTCTTCTGCAAGCATCCGCCGGAGCAGTTCACCGACGACGTCGCAGCACAGATGACCGACGATTTCATTCAGGCAGAATCGCCGCTTGCTGCTGAGTAAGTGAAGGCGCTGATTGTCGCAGCCGGCTATGGTAGCCGGCTGCGCGCTGTTTCTCCGTCGAAGCCGCTGACCGAGATCGCGGGCGTTCCAATGATCGCCCGCGTGATTGACGCGGCACGTGCCGGTGGCGCGACGTCGTTCGTCGTGGTTACCGGACATGAGGGCGAACGGCTGACGCAGTTTCTAAGCCAGCTCGATCCGGCGATCACCTGCGTTACAACCCCGGATTGGTCGCAGCCCAATGGTCATTCAGTTCTGACCGGGGCGGACGTGATCGGACCCGAGCGCCATTTGTTGATGATGGCGGATCACCTGTTCGACCCGCAGATCGTGGGCGCCGCAATTGCCGCCGAACCCGCCCCATTGACCCTGGCGGTCGATCGCGCGCTCGACAATCCACTGGTCGATCTGGACGATGTCACCCGGGTCCGGACGGCGGGCGACAGGATTGTCGCGATTGGCAAGCACCTGGACGATTATGACGCGTTCGACTGCGGCATCTTTTGCGTTGATGGACGGTTCCACGACGCGCTGCGGGCGGCCGTCGCGCAAGGGCAGGCAGGATCTATCTCGGACGGCGTCACGGCGCTGGCGAAAAGCGGCGACGCCAAGGTGGTGGACGTCAGCAATGCCTGGTGGTTGGATGTCGATGATCCGAAAGCGCTGGCGCAGGCGGAGGCGCATTGGGCCAGTACACTGACTGCCTGATAACATCTCGCAAGAGAAACAACCTCGCGCATGGCCGGTTCTCCCTACTCCAACGGAGAAGCGGCAATGACTCAGGCGCAGATCTATCAAGATTTGATCGCAGACCACGACAAGCAGCGCCAGATGCTCACTCGGCTGGGCGACTCGCGCGGCGCGTCGGGTGAGCGGCAGTCGCTGTTCGAGGCATTCAGGCTTGAGCTGCAAAGCCATGCGGCCGCCGAAGAGGAAGCCCTGTATTCGGTGATGCTCGCCGATCCGGAGCTCCGCGACGATGCGCGTCACTCGGTGGCCGAGCACAAGGAGGTCGATGACCTGCTGGGCGAGATGATGGCGGTCCAATTCGGTTCCGACGAATGGGAGGAGAAGTTCGCCCATATGCGTCACCGCTACGAGCATCACATCGACGAAGAAGAAGAAGAGATGTTTCCCGCGGCGGAAGCCGAGCTCGACGACAAGGTCGAGGCACGGATTGCGGCAACGTACGAGGAGCGCAAGCCCAAGGAACTGGAGATCGCGCGCGAGAACCCGCCCGGCGACGACGAGCGCGACTGAAGCCAGCCGGCGCGATGCGGATCGTCACCTTAGCGGCACCCGATGACTTTGACGGTTGGCGTACCGCCGCGCGTGGGCTGATGAGCGGCAGCGTGCCGCCCGAAGCGGTCGTTTGGCAGGTGGGCGGCGAAGCAACAGATCTGTTTGCCGCCACGCCGCCAGAGACCAGCGCACCAGATTCGACGATACCGCTGACGTTCAAAGTGCCTCGGGCTTTTCTGGACCTTGCGCGCGACGCCATCCTCCACAGCGATCCTGAGCGGTTCGCGATGCTGTACACGTTGCTGGCGCGGCTGCGGCAAACGCCAGCCCTGATCGAGGACCACGCCGATCCGTTGATCCGGCGGCTTGAGGGGCTCGCCAAGCAGGTGCGGCGGGACATCCACAAGATGCGCGCCTTTCTTCGCTTCCGTGAGGTACCCGACGAGGGAGCGGCTGAGGGTGGCGGGCCCAGGTATGCCGCGTGGTTCGAGCCAGAGCATCATATCGTGCGGGCGAACGCGGCGTTCTTCGTTAACCGTTTCGGTAACATGCGCTGGTCGATCCTGACCCCCGAGGTGTCGCTGCACTGGAGCGGCACTGCACTGCAGGAAGGCCCCGGCGCGACGAAGGCAGAGGCGCCCGACGGCGATCCAATCGAAGAGGTTTGGAAAACCTACTACGCCTCCATCTTCAATCCCGCGCGAGTGAAGGTAGGCGCGATGCTGAAGGAAATGCCGCGCAAATATTGGAAGAACATGCCCGAGACGGCGTTGGTCCCCGAACTGCTGGCGACGGCGCAGCGACGCGAGAGTGGGATGATTGAAAAGGCAAAGGCCGCACCGGGCGGCAACAGCGAGATTGCTTGGGAAGCGTTGAGAGAGGAAGCGCTGAGTTGCACGCGGTGCCACCTGTACAAGCACTCTACGCAGACCGTCTTCGGTGAAGGCCCCCTGTCCGCCAATATCATGTTCGTCGGAGAGCAGCCGGGCGACCAAGAGGATCTGGCGGGTCACCCCTTTGTCGGCCCGGCGGGACAGCTCTTTGATCGGGCGTTGGCCGAGGCAGGGATCGATCGCGCGCAAACCTATGTCACCAACGCGGTCAAGCACTTCAAGTTCGAACCGCGCGGCAAACGCCGCATCCATGCGAAGCCCGACGCCGGAGAAATTGAAGCGTGCCGATGGTGGATCGAGCAAGAGCAGGCGCTGCTGCGCCCCAAGGTCACGGTGGCACTGGGCGCAACCGCTGCGCGATCCCTCCTCGGCAAGGTCGTGACGATCAGCCGCGAACGGGGCCGCGCGCTTCAACTGCCGGGCGGGGGTGAGGCATGGATCACGGTTCATCCCAGCTATCTGCTGCGCCTGGCCGACGAAGCGGCCCGCGCGAGCGAATATTCCCGGTTCGTCGATGACTTGCGCCTGGCTAGCGAAGCGGCCGCCTGAGACCCGCAACAGGCAATGTCGTGCGGATAGGAAAGCAAGTCGGTCGGCAGACTCCTAAGCCGATTGACCGACCTGCTGCCTTCGCCCACAGGCGCGGCCATGTTCGAGAAGATACTTGCTGCCCTCGCCATCTTCACCGTCGGGGTGATCCGTGCCGGCGGATATTGGGGCATCGTGCTGCTGATGGCGATCGAGAGTGCCTGCATCCCGCTGCCCTCCGAGATCATCATGCCCTTTGCCGGCTATCTGGTCTCCACCGGGGAAATGAACATCTATCTGGCAGCAACTGCCGGCGCGTTTGGCTGCAACGTCGGCTCGGTCGTCGCCTATGAAATCGGCCGCCGCGGGGGGCGCCCGATGGCGGAGAAATGGGGCAAGTACGTCCTGGTCGGCCCGGGGGAGCTCGACATGGCGGACCGTTTCTTCAATCGCTGGGGTGCTGCAGCCATTCTGATCGGCCGGATGCTGCCGATCATCCGCACCTTCATCGCCTTCCCAGCCGGGGTTGCGCGCATGAAGCTGATCCCGTTCCACGTCTACACCTTCATCGGATCGTGGCCGTTCTGCTTCCTGCTGGCGTGGATCGGGTCGCAGCTCGGCCAGTCGTGGAACAACGATCCGCGCCTGAAGGCGTTCTTCCACCAGGCGGATCTGGCGATCGGCCTGACGCTGGTCGTCGCAGGCGGCTTCTACCTGTGGCACAAGCTCCATGGGCTGAAGAAGAAGCATTGAGGAGCAACGGCAGCGGGACCCGTCCCGCCGCCTGACAACAAGCTGCTCGGCCTAGCGCAGCCCGAGCAGCTTGTGCGTCTGCAATGAAAGGCGCCAGCGCGGCCGTTCCATGACCATCTCCATCGCCGCGGCCTGATTGGCCGCCGCGTTGGGGTCATCGAGCGGCTGGAGGAGGAAGTGGTGGAAGCGCCAGTCTTCCATGCTCACCAGGTCCGCGCCGGCTTGCGGCCAAACGACCTTCAGTTCATCGCCGCTGCGCTGAACGGTGTCGCTTCCCGCCTTCGGGCTGATGCAGACCCAGTCAATCCCAGGGTGCACAGGAAGGGTGCCGTTGCTTTCGATCGCCAGGAAGAAGCCTGCCGCGTGCAGGGCGTCGACCAGGGCGTCGTCGACCTGAAGCATGGGTTCGCCGCCCGTCAGGACAACGAACCGGTCCTTCTCGCCGCCTTCCCACATGGCGACCACCGCTGCGGCAAGCGCATCGGCATCAGCAAAGCGGCCGCCGCCCAATCCATTCATACCAACAAAGTCGGTGTCGCAGAACTTGCAGACAGCGGTGGCGCGATCCTCTTCGCGTCCGCTCCACAGGTTGCATCCGGCAAAGCGCACAAACACCGCGCGCCGCCCCGCCTGAACGCCTTCACCCTGAAGCGTCAGGAACATTTCCTTGACCGCGTAGCTCATCGTCAGGGCGCCGGTGGGGTGGTCGCGTAAGCCGTGGGATCGGCGATCCCAGCATCTTCAAATCCCTTGTGCCGCAGCCGGCAACTGTCGCACAGGCCGCAATGCAGGCCGCCGGGCGCCGGATCGTAGCACGACCAGCTAAGCCCCAGATCGAGGCCGAGCCGATCGCCCTCACGAACAATGTCCGCCTTCGTCATGTGCTGAAGCGGCGCCTTGATGCGGAAGGCGTGGCCTTCGACCCCGGCCTTGGTTGCGAGTTCGGCCAGTCGTTCGAAGCCGGCGATGAACTCAGGCCGGCAGTCAGGGTAGCCGGAATAATCAAGCGCATTGACGCCGATGAAGAGCGCGCGGGCGCCCACGGTTTCCGCCCAGGCGAGCGCCAGGCTGAGGAAAACCGTATTGCGCGCAGGGACATAGGTGATCGGAATGCCCTCACCCACGCCATCCTTGGGCACGTCGATGTCTGCGGTCAGCGCTGAGCCACCAAAGGCGGAGAGATCGATCGGCAGCACCACGTGGCGTACCGCGCCGAGTTCGCGAGCAATCTGGCGCGCTGCCGCGAGCTCCACCTGATGACGCTGATTATAGTCGATCGACAGCGCATAGATGCGATAGCCGGCCTCGCGCGCCAAGGCGGCGGAAATCATCGAATCCAGCCCGCCCGAGACGAGGACGACGGCAGATGGTTGATCGTTTGTCATGATCGCGCGGCGGCTAGGCCCATCAGCGACCTGATGCAAGGAACGGAGCGCAAGAAAAAGGCCGTTCGAACGAGCGAACGGCCAGGGAGCCCCGGCTAGAGGGCAAAACTAGGGAGAGAAGTGCTCGGCTAGAAGCACATAGCTTGCTGTACGCGTCAGACGTTAAGATCATGCTAACGATAGCGCTCGGCCTGCCTGCGGGGCGGCTTCTCCCCACGTCTACTCAGCCGGCAAGTTCCTCCACCGACACCGGAAAAACGGTCGAGCAGAAGGCGCAATCGACGCCAATGATCCCGTTTTCATCCGCCATTTCAAGACGCTCCTCATGCGGGAATTCCGCCAGCACGCCGCGGATATGCTCAAGGGTGCACCGGCAGCCCCGGCTCAGTACCGTCTCTGCGAGGACGCGCACCTCGTCCTCCTCGTTGAACAAGCGCCACAGCAAGGATTCGAGCGGCAGCGACGGATCGGCCAGTTCATCCGCACCCATGGTCGCTCCAAGCGCGGCGACATGTTCCCATTCGGGATGATCGAGCTTGGTATGGAGACGCTCGCGCCCCTCCTCGCCCTCCGGCAGATGTTGAAGCAGCAAGCCACCAGCGATGCAGCGACCATCCTGCTTTGCGAAGCCAACGCGAACTTGAGTCGGAATCTGCTCGGACTGCGCAAAATAACTTTGCACGGCATCGGCAAGTCGATCGCCGTCGAGCGGCACGATGCCCTGATAGCGTTCCTTCGTGGTCGCCAGGTCGAAGGTGATGGCGAGATAGGCCTTCCCGAACAGGTCGGCGAGCGCAGGAGCGGCTGGCGCCGCTGCGAGCAGATCGGCATCAAACTGCACATAGCCGCGGATCTCGCCGCCACGGTAGTCGCACACCAGCAGGCGGACGACACCGCCCTCGCTCTGCGTCTGCAGCGTCAACTGACCATTTACATCTTTCAGCGTCGCGCCGACCAGTGCCGTCACCGTCAGCGCCTCGGCCAGCAGGGATTCGATTACCGGCGGGTAAGCGTGCGCCGCCAGGATTTCGTCAAGGACCGGGCCAAGCCGAACCATGCGGCCGCGGGCATTCTGCGCCGGGATGGTGAAACCAATCGCACGGTCGAAATCGGGTCGAACAGTCTGCATGCTGATCATTGGCGCCTTGCCCGTCGAAGAACCGCCCACGCGAGCATGGGCGCCCTGGCCTATCCGGGGAGAACGGGAACGACGGCCTAGATGGTGCGGGAGAAGATCGGGATCAACCGATCTGTCCCAAGCACCAGCGCAGAATGGACTTTTGCGCGTGCAAACGGTTTTCCGCCTCTGCCCAGATCAGCGACTGTGGCCCATCGATTACATCGGGTGTCACTTCTTCGCCGCGGTGGGCAGGCAGGCAGTGGAGGAACTTCGCATCCGGCTTGGCCGTCGCCATCAGCGCGGCGTCGACCTGGAATGGGATCATCGCCGCGAGCTTGGTATCGGCGTGCGCCTGCCCCATCGAAATCCAGGTGTCCGTCACGACGATGTCGGCACCTTCGACGGCCTCGCGCGCGTTGCCGACGACCGTGGCGCGGCCCTTGCCGAGCGCCAGATCTGCCTCCGACGGCTGGAAGCCCTGCGGACAGGCAGCGACCACGTCGAACTGCATCAGTCCGGCCGCCTCGACGATCGAGGCGAGGACGTTGTTGCCGTCGCCCAGCCATGCGACCTTCAGGCCGGGAAGCGCCTTGCCCTGTTCGATGATGGTCAGGAGGTCGGCGGCGATCTGACAGGGGTGCGACGCGTCGGTGAGGCCGTTGATCACCGGAACGCTCGCATAATGCGCCATTTCCTCGACTTTCGCATGATCGTCGGTGCGGATCATGATCGCGTCGACATAGCCCGACAGGACGCGGGCGGTGTCGGCGACTGTTTCGCCGCGGCCGAGCTGCATCTGCCCTGCCTCCATGACGATCGACTGGCCGCCGAGCTGGCGCACCGCCATGTCGAAGGAGACGCGGGTGCGGGTGGAGTTCTTCTCGAAGATCATCGCCAGCACGTGACCTGCGAGCGGCGCATCGGCGTCTACGCGGCCCTTCGTCCAGCCGGCGCGCGCCTTCTTGCGATCGAGCGCGTCCGCGAGAATGGCGGCGATGCCATCGGCACCAGCGTCCGACAGATTCAAGAAATGGCGGGTCACTTCAGCTCCTCCAATGGCCTCATGCACATCATGGGCGGCCGCTATCCGGCGAAAATCGGCCTCGATCGAATTGGGGTCGGCCAGATGCGTCCGAACGGCTCCGGCGCCATGCACCGGAGCCTGTTCATCAATCGTCGCTGGCGGGAACGTAGACGCGCGCCGCCTCGCTGAGCTTCTCGATGCACTCAGCGATGTGGCTTTCGTCGATCACCAGCGGCGGTAGGACGCGCACGACATTCTCGCCGGCCGAGACCAGCAGCAAGCCGTGGTTGTCGCGGGCGAATTCGACGAAGCGGCGGCTGTCGCTCTTGAGCTTCAGGCCGAGCATGAGGCCGTGACCGCGCACGCTGTCGAACAGGTGATCGTAGTTCGGGATCATCTGTTCGAGACCCGAGCGCAGCCGCTCACCCATCTGCGTGACGCGATCGAGGAAGCCGTCTTCCAGGATCACGTCGAGCACCGCCTCACCCGCGGCCATCGCCAGCGGGTTGCCGCCATAGGTGGAGCCGTGCGTGCCGATCACCATGCCCTTGGCCGCTTCCTCGGTGGCGAGGCAGGCGCCGAGCGGGAAGCCGCCGCCGATGCCCTTGGCTGAGGCCATGATGTCCGGGGTGATGCCGTAAAGCTCGTGCGCGAAGAGCTTGCCGGTCCGGCCGTAGCCCGCCTGCACTTCGTCGAGCACCAGCAGCAGGCCGTGTTCGTCGCACGCCTTGCGCAGGCCCTTGAGGAACTCCGGCGTCGCGGCGCGGATGCCGCCTTCGCCCTGGATCGGTTCGACCAGGAAGCCGGCGGTGTTCTCATCGATCAGCGCCAGCGCGCCTTCGAGATCGTTGAACTCGGCGTATTTGAAGCCCGGCAGCAGCGGCTCGAACCCGTCGCGCATCTTCGACTGGTTGGTGGCCGAGATGGTGCCCATGGTGCGGCCGTGGAACGCCATCGAGAAGGTGATGAGATCGTGGCGCTGCGGATTGCCGTTGGCGAAGTGATAGCGACGCGCGGTCTTGATCGCGCATTCCACCGCCTCGGCGCCGGAATTGGTGAAGAACACGGTGTCGGCAAAGGTATTGTCGACCAGCCGCTGCGCGAACTGTTCGCCCTGCGGGCTGCCGTACAGATTGCTGACGTGCATCAGCGTCGCGGCCTGATCGGCGATCGCCTTCACCAGCTTGGGATGGCCGTGGCCGAGCGCGTTCACCGCGATGCCGCTGGCGAAATCCAGGAAACGGCGGCCATCCTCGCTGATCAGATGGCACCCCTCGCCTCGCACTGGCCGCACCCCGCAGCGGGGATAAACGGGCATCAGGGCGGTGATCGACACGGGGCGTCTCCTTGAAAGAGCAAGGGCGGCCCAACAGTGACCGCCCGGTTGCCCTGATAAAGACCCCGCACCGGGGGCGTCAACACCACGCAGGGCGTGACGCCATAACCGGCGGATCAGCCCTTTGCTGCGTCCAGCGCCTGCGCGAGATCGGCGAGGATGTCGTCGATATGTTCAAGCCCGATCGACAAGCGGACGTAGCCGGCCGAGACGCCGGTCGCGAACTGCTCCTCCTCCGACAATTGCGAATGGGTGGTGGAGGCGGGATGGATCGCGAGGCTGCGCGCGTCGCCGATATTGGCGACGTGATAGAATAGCTGAAGCGCGTCGATGAAGCGCCGGCCACCGTCCCGGCCGCTGGCGAGCTCTATCCCGACCAGGCCGCCGAGGCCCCCGGCGAGATAGCGATCGGCGCGGGCGCGCTGCTCGCCCTCCTGCACCGAGGGGTGGATGATGCGCGTGACGTCCGTGCGGCCCTTCAGGAATTCCACCACCTTCAGCGCATTGTCGCAATGCCGCGGCATGCGCAGCGGCAGCGTTTCCAGCCCCTGAAGGATCTGGAAGGCATTGAACGGCGACAGCGCCGCGCCGAGATCGCGCAGCAGCACGGTGCGGGCGCGCAGCGCATAAGCGATCGGGCCGAGCGGCTTCGCCGCCTCTGCCCAGACGGCACCGTGATAGCTGGGGTCAGGAGTGTTGAGCAGCGGCTGGCGCTCCGGATGCGCCGACCAGTCGAAATTGCCGCCATCCACGATCATGCCGCCGATCGAGGTACCGTGGCCGCCGATATATTTGGTGGTCGAATAAACGACGATCGCGGCGCCATGATCAAGCGGGCGGGCGAGCAAGGGCGCAGCGGTATTATCGACGATCAGCGGGATGCCGAGTTCGCGCCCCGCGGTGGCGATTTCCGCCAGCGGCGAGACGACCAGCTTCGGATTGGGCAGTGTTTCGACATACCAGGCGCGCGTGCGATCGTCGGAGGCGCGGGCGAAAGCGCCGGGGTCGCTCGGGTCCACGAAGCGGGTTTCGATCCCCATGTCGCGCAGCGTGTTCGCGAAAAGGTTATAGGTGCCGCCGTACAGGTCGGTCGCGCTGACGATATTGTCGCCGGCGCGCGCCAGGTTCTGCACCGAATAAGCTGACGCTGCCTGACCGGATGCGACCGCGACCGCCGCCGCGCCGCCCTCGATCGCGGCGATCCGCTGTTCGAGGATGTCGGTCGTCGGGTTGCCGATGCGGGTGTAGATGTTGCCGAGTTCCTGCAACGCGAACAGCCCGGCGGCGTGATCGGCATCGCGGAACTGGTAGGAGGTCGTCTGGAAGATCGGCGGCGCGACCGATCCGGTGGCGGGATCCGCGCGCCACCCGGCATGCAGCGCCAGCGTTTCCGGACGGTAATTGGCCTTGCTCACGAACACTCTCCTTCAGGCTTTGACGGGGAAGCTATCGCGTGATCGCCGGATCGCGAACCTAGATCGAGTGCGGGGGCGGGCAACAAAGTCTATGCCGTGCCCGGCGTACGGCGACTTGCGCGACGATCCCCCTTCCCCCGCAAGCGCATCCTCAGCTATCTGTGTGTTACGCGATCAACACAGACGAATGGAGTATTTCACATGGCCGGCCCCTGGTCCCATCACGCCCGCACCGGTTTGTCGGACGACATCGATTTCGAGATCAAGGGACAGGAACTGCAGTTCGTCGAGATCGAGCTGGACCCGGGCGAAAGCGCGGTCGCGGAGGCGGGCGCGTTCGTGTGGAAGGATGCCTCGATCGAGATGACCACCGTCTTCGGTGACGGTTCGGGCGGCAGCGACGGCGGCTTCATGGGCAAGCTGCTGGGGGCGGGCAAGCGCCTCGTCACCGGTGAAAGCCTGTTCACCACGGTCTTCACGCATCGCGGATCGGGCAAGGCGCGGGTGGCCTTCGCCAGCCCCACGCCGGGCACGATCCTGCCGATCCGCCTCGCCGATCTGGGCGGCACACTGATTTGCCAGAAGGACAGCTTCCTCGCGGCGGCGAAGGGCGTGTCGATCGGCGTCGCGTTTCAGCGGCGGATGATGACCGGGCTGTTTGGCGGCGAAGGCTTCATCATGCAGAAGCTGGAAGGCGACGGCTGGGTCTTCGTCCAGATGGGCGGCACGCTGGTGGAGCGCGAGCTTGCCCCCGGCGAGCAGCTGCACGTCGATACCGGCTGTCTTGCCGCCTTCACCCCTTCGGTCGAGTTCGACCTGGAGATGGTGCGCGGGGTGAAGAGCATGATCTTCGGCGGCGAAGGCATGTTCTATGCGCGGCTGACCGGGCCGGGGAAGGTGTGGGTCCAGTCGCTCCCGTTCGCGCGGCTGGCCGGCCGGATGATGGCGGCGGCACAGGGCGGCGGCGGCAATCGCGGCGAAGGATCGGCGCTGGGCGGGTTCGGCGACTTCATCGGCGGGAACCGCTAGGGCCGCAGTCCGGGCGGCGGCCGGTCCGCCGTCCGCCATTCAGGGAGGTAGCCATGCTGGATCATGTGAGCATCGCGGTGAGCGACATCCGGCGCTCCATTGCCTTCTACGAGCAGGCGCTGGCGCCGCTCGGGATCACGCGGGTCATGGTGCAGGGCGGCACCGAGGACCTGCCCGATCAGGTGGGCTATGGCGTCGGACCGAAGCCGTTCCTGTGGATTGCGAAGGGGCGTGCGATCAGCGGCAATATCCACATTGCCGTTGCGGCCCCTGACCGTGCCAGCGTCGATGCGTTCCACGCGGCGGCGCTGGCGGCGGGCGGAGAGGACAATGGCGCGCCGGGCCTGCGCCCGCATTACCACCCCGGCTATTATGCCGCGTTCGTGCTCGACCCGGACGGGTGCAATCTGGAAGCCGTCCACCACAGCTTCTGAGGCGTGGCGAACGGCCCCGACGTTCAGCCGGCGGCCGCGTCGATCACCGCGGCTGTCATGCGCGACAGGCAGATGAGCTTTCCGGCATCGTCCTCGATCCGGATCGTCCACACCTGCGTGGTGCGGCCGAGCTGCTCCGCCTTGGCGGTGGCATGGACATAGCCGTCGCGCGCGGCGCGGACGTGATTGGCGTTGATATCAAGCCCCACGGTCACCTTGCCCTCCGGCACGGCCATCGCTCCGGCGACCGATGCGACCGTTTCCGCCAGCACGACCGAGGCACCGCCGTGGAGACGACCGAACGGCTGATGCACCTTCTTGTTGACCGGCATGCGGGCGCGCAACCAGTCGTCGCCATGGTCGGTGAACTCGATCTCCAGCAGCCCCGGGAGGACGCCCTCCCCCAGGGTGTTGAGCTGCGCCAGGTCGATCGGGCGGGTCCAGATCGCCATCAGTAGGACCGTCCGATCAGCACGCGTTCCACGGCGGGGCCGCCGGTGAAGATGCAGGCGGCGCCCGGATGGCCGGTCTGCCCCATCGGCGCGTTGCGGATCGTGAGCTTCAGCGCCTTCAGCCGCTCGACCACCTTGTCGAGCTCGGCGCCGGTCGGGCGCGACCAGGCGACGTCGGCCCAGCCCGGCTTGGCCGCGCTGTCGGCAAACATCGCCTCCACGCCGGCCCAGTCATCGACCGGGCTGATGCTGGCCTTCAGCCGCTCGGACGCCTCCTTGTGGAGCGCTACCTGAATGTCCTCCAGCATCGCGCCGGCCTGTTCGACGAACGTCTCCCGGGTGACGATCCCGCTGTCGAGCTTGCCGTCCTCGCGGTAGAGGCGGTCGCGGCGGACGACCGAGACGTTGCCACCGGCCATGTCGCGCGGGCCGACCTCGACGATGATCGGCGCGCCTTTCTTCACCCACCCCCAGCGCTTCGTCGCGGCCTTTGCGGGCTTCAGGTCGAGCAGCGCGCGCACCGGTTCGCCCAGCGCGGTCTGCCTGGCGAGATCCGCCTGCAGCGCCTTGCAATAATCGACCAGCTCCGCATCCTCGGGCTTGTCACGCAGCATGGGGACGATGACCACCTGCCACGGCGCAATGCGGGGCGGCACGCGCAGGCCGTCGTCGTCGCCATGAACCATGATGACGCCGCCGATCATGCGGGTCGAGACGCCCCAGCTGGTGGTGTTGGCAAACTCCAGCTCACCATTGGCGTTCTGGAAACGGATGTTCTGCGCATGGGCGAAATTGGTGCCCAGGAAGTGGCTGGTGCCCGCCTGGAGCGCCTTGCCATCCTGCATCATCGCCTCGATCGAGTATGTCGCGACGGCGCCGGGGAAACGCTCATTCTCCGGCTTTTCGCCAGCGATGACCGGCAGGGCGAGGCAGTTTTCGGCGAAGTCGCGATAGACTTCGAGCATCTTGAGCGTCTCTTCGCGCGCCTCGTCTGCGGTGGCGTGGGCGGTGTGCCCTTCCTGCCAGAGGAATTCGCTGGTGCGCAGGAACATGCGCGTGCGCATCTCCCAGCGGACGACATTGGCCCATTGGTTGATGAGAACGGGGAGGTCGCGCCAAGACTGGACCCAGCGGGAGAAGGCGGTGCCGATCACCGTTTCGCTGGTGGGACGAACGACCAGCGGCTCCTCCAGCTTGGCCTCGGGATCGGGCGTCAGGCCGCCCTTTCCGTCCGAGACGAGGCGATGGTGGGTGACGACCGCCATCTCCTTCGCGAAGCCTTCGACATGCTCCGCCTCCTTCTCGAAATAGGAGAGAGGGATGAAGAGCGGGAAGTAGCAATTTTCGTGGCCGGTCGCCTTGATGCGATCGTCGAGCAGGCGCTGGATCCGCTCCCAGATGCCATAGCCCCATGGCCGGATGACCATGCAGCCGCGCACGCCCGATTCCTCGGCGAGGTCGGCTTCCGAAATGACGGTTTGGTACCAGGCGGCGAAATCCGCCTCGCGCGTGACGGGGAGTGCGTGCTTGATCATCAGGCGCGGATAGCTTCTCGCGGGGTCGCTCGCTAGGGCCTGTTCCAATGGGTCAGGATAACGTCGCTCGCGCCATCGGCCTGCGCCTTACGTCCGTCGCCTTGTTTGCGACGATGAACGTGGTGATCAAGGTCGCGGAGGCGCACGGCGCCGGGCTGGGCGAGATCCTGTTCTGGCGGCAGTTCGGGGCAGCACTGCTGGTGGCCTCAATCGTCGGGGCGGGGCCGGGATTTGCCTCGCTCAAGACGCAGCGATTCGGCGCGCACGTACTTCGCTGCGTCATCGGGCTGACCGCCATGTCGCTCACCTTCTGGACGTTGCTGCTGCTGCCGCTGGCGGAGGCGACGACGCTTGGCTTCTCCATGCCGATCTTCGCGACCGTGCTGGGCGCGCTGCTTCTTCACGAGGCAACCGGCTGGCGGCGATGGGCGGCGGTGCTGGCGGGTTTCATCGGCGTGCTGATCGTCACTCAGCCAGGCGACGGGCACATCCCGCCGCTGGGCATCATGACCGGGCTGGGCGCGGCGTTCTGCACTGCCTGCATCTCGATTTTGCTGCGCACGATCGGGAAGACGGAGTCGGGCCTGACCACCGTTTTCTGGTTTTCCACCCTGTCGCTGGTGCCGCTTTCCCTGGTCTACGCCTTCTCGGTGAAGGCGCACACGCCACTTGTGTGGGCATTGCTGCTGGCGATCGGCCTGCTTGGCGGCGTGGCGCAAATCGCAATGACCCGGTCGCTGCAGCTGGGTGACGTCAGCCTGGTGGTGCCGATGGATTATACCGCGCTGCTGTGGGCGACGCTGTTCGGCTGGATCGTGTTCGGGATGCTGCCGGTGCCAAGCACCTGGCTGGGCGCGCCGGTGATCATCGCGTCGGGCCTCTACATTGTGTGGCGTGAGCATGTGCGGCGGCGGAAGGAGACGAAGGGCGCGATTTCGATGGAGTGACGGCTTGCGAGGATGGTGATGATCGGACACCTAGCCTGACATGCCCTTCGTTACTTCGCTGGCCCTTGTTGCCGCTGCCACCGCTCCTGCCCCTGCCGCTACCCCCGCCGACGCGGCCTTTGACGCGATCTGGCGCGCCGAATGGGCCTGGCGCGAGGGTGAAGGCATTGCCGAGTCCGGGCCCGGCGTGGTGGACGATCGCTTGCCCGACGTATCCGCCGAGGCGCATGCCAAGCGGCTCGCCTATTGGAAGGAAACGCTGGCGAAGCTGGATGCGATCGATACCAAGCGGTTGTCGCCCGACACGCTGATCGACTGGCAGGTCTATCGCGCGCAAATCGCGGCGCAGATCGACGAAGAACAGTTCCGCGAATGGGAAAAGCCGCTGAACGGCGACAGCGCGTTCTGGAGCGACCTGCATTATACCGCGCGGGGAAGCTTTGCCGGGGGCGAGAAGGATTATCGCAGATACCTGAGCTGGCTGCGCACCGTGCCGCGGTATCTGGCGCAGCAGACCGACAATATGAGGCTGGGCCTGAAGCGCGGCTTCACCCCGCCCGCCGTCATCATGCAGGGTCGCGACAAGGCGGTAGAGACCATCGCCACGGCGACCGATCCGACGTCGGTGGTCTATTACCAGCCGTTCGCCAAGCTGCCCGCGTCGATCCCGGCCGATCGGCGCGCTGCGTTGCAGGCGGAAGCGCGCGCGATCATCGCCGAGCAGATCGTGCCCGCGCACAAGACGCTGCTGACGTTCCTGCGCACCGACTATTTTCCCGGCATGACCAACGAGCTGGCGGCGACGCGCTATGACAATGGCCCGGCCTATTACCGCAGCCGCATTCGCGCCTTCACGACGCTAAACATGACGCCCGACGCGATCCACGCGCTGGGCCTGGCCGAAATCGCCAAGATCCGCGCCGAGATGGAGCAGGTGAAGAAGGACGCCAAGTTCGACGGCGACCTGCCGGCGTTCCTGAAGTTCCTGCGCACCGATCCGCAATTCTACCCCAAGACCGCCGACGAGCTGATGAAGGAAGCGGCGTGGCATGCGAAGCGGTTCGACGCGATGGCGGGCAAATGGTTCGGCCGGCTGCCGCGCCAGCGCTTCGCGATCATCGAGGTGCCGCCCGATATCGCGCCCTTCTACACCGCCGGGCGCGGCGGGCCGGGGACGTATCTGGTCAACACCTACGATCTGCCATCGCGCCCGCTGTTCCAGCTGCCGGCGCTGACGCTTCACGAGAGCGCGCCGGGGCACGCCTTCCAGATGCCGCTGTCGATCGAAAACACCACGCTGAAGCCGTTCCGGCGCAACAGCTACATCTCGGCGTTTGGCGAAGGCTGGGCGCTGTATACCGAGCGGCTGGGGGACGAGATGGGTTTCTATCGCACGCCCTATGAGCGGTTCGGCATGCTGTCGTACCAGGCGTGGCGGGCGGCCCGGCTGGTGATCGACACCAGTATCCATGCCAAGGGATGGACGCGCGACCAGGCGCTGCAATATTTCCGCGAGAATACCGCGCTGAGCGAGCATGAGATCACCACAGAGGTCGACCGCTACATCGGCTGGCCGGCGCAGGCGCTGAGCTATTACCTGGGCCAACTCGCGGTTCAGCGCACGCGCGCGAAGGCCGAAAAGGCACTGGGCGACACGTTCGACATCCGCAACTTTCACGACATGGTGCTGAGCCTTGGCAGCGTGCCGATCCCGGTGCTCGAGGCGCGCGTCGATCGGTTCATCGCGGAAGGAGGCCCATCGCCTTATCCCAAGGAACCCGCCGCCTGATCCCAAGCGTTTAGCCCGGCATGGACGACAATCTGGCGCTGGGCCTCAAGCGATCGGCCGAAATGGCCGCGGTGTTCATGATCGGCGATGGGCTGCTGGGGCTGTTGCAGCCCAAGCGCCACGTCGCGCTGTGGCGATCGGATGTCGGCGCGGTGGACGCATTGGTCCGCCCGTTCGGCCGCCATGCCGGAAGGCGCCGGTTGTACGGCCTCGCGCAGATCAGTGCCGGCATCATGCTGGCAGCGTCACTGCGGCCGAAACGCAACGACGCCTGACCTCCCGGGCGTCCTCAGGCGATGATTGCGGCCAGACCGGCCAAAATCACCGCGAGCGCGACAGCAAACACGACCAGCCAAAGGCGTAGCGACTGCTCTCGCCGCGCACGCCGCACCATGCCGGCCGTGCCGAGCAACGCGCCGGTTCCCATGGAGATCGGCACCACCCCGCCCAGCATTGCGATGCCCGGTTTGGGATCGTCGTTGAGCGGTGGGAGGCCCAGTACATTGTGCCACAGGTGAACAAAGGCCAGCGCGACAAGCAGGCCGATGGCGGCCCCGCCAATCAGGCCGGCGGCGCCAGCCAGCACCGCCCGGCCCGACATATTTACTCTGCCGCCTCGCTGGTGACGACCGGCGCCTTCCACACCAGCTTCGGCTTGCGCGCGGCCAGCGTCTCGTCGAGCCGGCTGCGGGGTGCGAAGTGCGGCGCGGTCTTGAGGCTCTGGTCGCCCGCCTTGGCGCGTTCCGCCACCGAGCGCAGCGCGCCGACGAACTGATCGAGCGCCGCCTTCGATTCGGTCTCGGTTGGCTCGACCAGCATCGCGCCATGGACGACCAGCGGGAAATACATGGTCATCGGGTGGAAGCCCTCGTCGATCAGTGCCTTGGCGACGTCGATCGTCGAGAAGCCTTCGGGGAAGCCTTCGTCGGAGAAGATCGCCTCGTGCATGCATGGGCCGGAGAAGGCGAACGGCGCGTCGAGCGTGTCCTCAAGGCTGCGCAGGACATAGTTGGCGTTCAGCACCGCATCTTCGGCGACCTGACGCAGGCCGTCGGCGCCATGGCTGAGGATGTAGGTCAGCGCACGGGTGAACATGCCCATCTGGCCGTGGAACGCGGTCATGCGGCCGAACGTGTCGGGATGATCGTCGCCCGCCGTCTCTTCCTCGATCAGCGCGATATGGCCGTCCTTCATCCGCGCGGTGAAGGGCAGCGGGCCAAACGGCGCCAGCGCCTCCGAGAGCACGGTCGGGCCGGAACCCGGGCCGCCGCCGCCGTGCGGGGTGGAGAAGGTCTTGTGCAAATTGATGTGCATCGCATCGACGCCGAGGTCGCCCGGACGCACGCGGCCGACGATCGCGTTGAAGTTCGCGCCGTCGCAATAGACATAGGCGCCGGCCGCGTGGACCGCGTCCGAAATCGCCTTCAGATCACGTTCGAACAAGCCGCAGGTGTTCGGGTTGGTGATCATCACCGCCGCAACGTCCGGCCCAAGTCGCGCCTTCAGCGCCTCGGTGTCGACGCGCCCCTCCGGCGTGGCGGGAATATCCTCGACGCTGAAGCCGGCGAAGGCCGCCGTCGCCGGGTTGGTGCCATGGGCGCTTTCCGGCACCAGCACGACCTTGCGATGCCCCTCGCCGCGCTTTTCCAGCGCCGCCTTGATGCACAGGATGCCGCAGAGCTCGCCGTGGGCGCCGGCCTTGGGGCTCATCGCGACGCCGTGCATGCCGGTCAGTTCGATCAGCCACACGGCCAGCTCGTTGATGACGCCAAGCGCACCCTGCACCGTGTCGACCGGCTGCAGCGGGTGAACGTCGGCAAAGCCCGGCAGCCGCGCCATCTTCTCGTTCAGGCGCGGGTTGTGCTTCATCGTGCACGAGCCGAGCGGGAAGAGACCGAGGTCGATGGCGTAATTCTGCCGACTGAGGCGTGTGTAATGGCGCACCGTTTCCGGCTCGCTGAGGCCCGGCAGGCCGATCGACGCGGTGCGCGCGAGGTTGCCGAGGCGGGCGGTCGACACCTCGCCGCCAGCGAAATCGACGCCGGTGGTCTGGTCGTCGCCGATCTCGAAGATCAGCGCCTCTTCCAGCATCAGCGCCTTGTTGCCGGTGAAGGTCGCGGGCGCGCCGCCTTCATTGGCCTGGGGCGACGTGGGCTTCCAGCCGCTCTGGTTGATGGTCATGCCAGCACCTCCTGAAGCGCGGTCGCCAGCGCCTCGATATCCTCGTCGGTCACGGTTTCGGTCACCGCCACGACCAAGCCATTCTCCAGCGCGCCTTCGCCGGGATAGAGCCGGCCGAGCGATACGCCAGCGAGCACGCCGCGCTCGGCGAGCGTGCGCACCAGCGAGCGTGCCTCCTGGCCAAGGTCGAGCGTGAATTCGTTGAAGAAGCTGTCGTTGACGACGCGCACGCCGGGCACCTTGGCCAGGCGATCCGCCGCGCGGCATGCCTGCGCGTGGTTGATCCCGGCGAGCCGGCGAAGGCCCGCCTCCCCCAACAGCGTCATGTGAATCGAGAAAGCCAACGCACACAGGCCGGAGTTGGTGCAGATGTTGCTGGTCGCCTTCTCGCGGCGGATATGCTGCTCGCGGGTGGAGAGCGTCAGCACGAAGCCGCGGCGGCCATCGGCATCCACCGTCTCACCACACAGGCGGCCGGGCATCTGGCGGACATATTTGTCCTTGCAGCCGAACAGGCCGACATAGGGCCCGCCGAACTGGAGGCCGACGCCGATCGACTGGCCCTCGCCCACCACGATATCGGCGTCCATCTCACCTGGCGACTTGATCGCACCGAGTGCCACCGGCTCGGTGACGACGGTGATCAGCAGCGCCTTCTTCGCGTGGCAGGCGTCGGCCAGCGGCTGAAGATCGGTGATGCGGCCGAGGATGTCGGGATATTGGACGACGACGCAGCTGGTATCGTCATCGATGCTGGCGATCAGCGCGTCGACGTCCGTCTCGGCGGTCAGCGTCGGCAGCGACGTTTCCAGCGAATCGCCAGTGTACTTCGCCATCGTCCTGGCGACGCAGACGTAATGCGGGTGGAGACCGCCCGACAGGATCGCCTTGGCGCGCTTGGTGATCCGGCGCGCCATGCCGATCGCCTCCCAGCAGGCCGTCGACCCGTCGTACATCGATGCATTGGCCACATCGGTCCCGAGCAGGCGTGCCACCTGCGTCTGGAATTCGAACAGCATCTGCAGCGTGCCCTGCGCGATTTCCGGCTGATAGGGCGTGTAGGCGGTCAGAAACTCGCCGCGCTGGATCAGGTGATCGACGCTGGCGGGCACGTGATGGCGATACGCGCCGCAGCCGAGGAAGAACGGCGCCTCGCCGGCGGACAAATTCTGCCGCGCGAGCTTCGTCATGTGGCGTTCGACCGCCAGCTCGCTGGCATGCGCGGGCAAGTTCGCGATGGGCCCGGACAGGCGCGCGGATTCGGGCACGTCGACGAACAGGTCATCGATCGAGCCGGCGCCGATGACGGCGAGCATCTCGCGGCGATCGGTGTCGGTAAGCGGTAGGTAGCGCATTCACATGTCTCCGCACTTACCCCGAAGGGAAGCGCTGCTGGATCGGCGTCACCGCACCAATCTTGTGCGGACGGGCCCCACCCCGGCCCCTCCCCCGAAGGGGCGGCCGGTTAAATCTTACAGCTTCTCGACGAACGCCTTGTAGGCGGTTTCGTCCATCAGCCCGTCGAGCTGCGAGGCGTCGGACAGGGTCAGCTTGAAGAACCAGCCCTCGCCTTCCGGATCGGTGTTCACGAGGCCCGGTTCGTCGGCGAGCGCGGCATTGCCCTCGATCACCGAACCCGAGACCGGCGAATAGACATCGCTGGCAGCCTTCACGCTTTCGACCACGGCGGCCTCGTCACCCTTGCCGAGCGACTTGCCGGCTTCCGGCACGTCGACGAACACGATGTCGCCGAGCTGGCCCTGCGCATAATCCGAGATGCCGACCGTGCCGACATCACCGTCGACGTCGATCCACTCATGATCCTCGGTGAAATAACGGCTCATCTACTTCGCTCCTCGGACATAGCGGTGGGGGACGAAAGGCATTGCGGTGACGGTGGCGGTGTGGACCTTGCCGCGCTGCGAAAGCTGGATCGGGGTGCCGGGCGTGGCCATCGCGAGCGGAACGTACGCCATGGCGATCGGTGCCCCTACAGTCGGCGCGAAGCCGCCGGACGTGACGTTGCCGACGGTGCTGCCGTCTTCATCGATCACGGTCGCGCCCTCTCGTACCGGCTGGCGCCCCTCGACCAGCAGGCCGACACGCTTGGTGGCGGGGCCGTTCTCGCGCTCGGCCAGGATGCGCTCTGCGCCGGGGAAGCCGCCTTCCTCGCGGCGACGCTTGAACAAGGCGAAGCCGAGGTCCGCCATCACCGGCGTCGTCTCGGGCGACAGATCATGGCCGTAGAGCGGGAGGCCCGCCTCGAGCCGCAGCGAATCGCGCGCACCAAGGCCGATCGGCTTCACCTCTGGCTGCTCGAGCAGCGCATCGGCGAAGGCCTCGACGCCCTCCGCCGGGATCGAGATCTCGAAGCCATCCTCGCCGGTATAGCCCGAGCGGCTGATCCACAGGTCATGTCCCTGCCAGGTGAAGGGTGCGGCCTGCATGAACACCAGAGCATCGACGCCGGGCACGAGCCGGACCAGTGCATCCACTGCCTTGGGGCCCTGCAGCGCCAGCAGCGCATGGTCCTCCATCAGGTTCAGCGTGATGTCGTCCGGCAGATGATCGAGCATGTGCGCGATGTCGTCATATTTGGTCGCGCCGTTGACGACCATGTAGATGCGCTCGCCGTCCTCGTCCGCGGGAAGGCGCGTCAGCATCAGATCGTCGAGGATGCCGCCGTTTTCGTCGAGCAGCAGCGAGTAGCGGGCGCGGTTGAGCGCGAGGCCGGCGATATCCGCGGGCATCATCGCCTCGAGCGCGGGCACCAGGCCGTCGCCGCGCAAGGTGATCTGGCCCATGTGGCTGACATCGAACAGGCCGGCGTTTTCGCGCGTCCACAGATGTTCGGCCATGATGCCTTCGAACTGGACCGGCATCCAATAGCCCGCGAACTCGACCATCCGGCCGCCGCGGGCACGATGCCAGCCGTCGAGCGGCAGCGTCATGGTTTCGATGATTACGTCTTCGTCGTCGTGATCGCTCATCGCGGATCGTCCGTCTTCAAGGGCGATCGTCCCGCCGTGGTGGCGAAACGAACCGAACCCCCTCTGTCACGGAACCTGAGAGCTTTCGCACAGGGCCATGCCCGTGCTTACACCTTCGGTGGGCCACGCCGTTTGGCGGGGCCGCTTTCCAGAGTGTCGATGGGTTCGCGCGGTCCCTGTTGCCTGAGAGATTCCGGGGTGGTTGCTCCTTCGGCGGCGGATCATGCCTGAAAGGCCGCCCGCACTCTCCCGCGCGCCCACGCCGGTTGCCCGGCATCGACTATTCGCGCCTGTGGCGAGGTGCGCGGGGCGAGTCAATCGCCCCGCGCCGAAACCCTCAGCGCTGGGCGTTGTAGCGCAACTGATCCTGCGTCAGCTGGAACCCGACGAGGGCCTCAAAGCTGGCGGCGAGCACCGCCTGGCGGACCTCCGGGGTCGAAAGCGGATCGATCGCTGCGTCCTGATCACCCGCCTTGCGCTTGCGCGTCAGCTGTTCGCGGACCGAATCGGGCAAGGTCGCCGCAGCGCGGTTCACATTGGCGCTGGCCTGGCCGGACGTGCTCGCCAACGACTGACCCGGCTCAAACCGGACCACGACGTTGCCGACGCGCTTCGCCACGACCTGTGTGCCGCCACGGACGATCGAGATGAAATACGGCAGCGTCACCTCACGCGGGCCATCGGTGCGGGTACGCCGGGCATGGACGTCGAAGGTGACATTGCTGATCACATCGGCACCGGTATCGTCGCACGTGCCGCGCACGTTGGTGAGCACCGCCGTCACGTCGATGGCGCTCGCATCGCGGCTGGTCGCCGGATCGAACAACGTGATGTCGCCCGTACCGGCGGGAACGCCGACAACCGGGCAAGCGGACCGTACCGCCGTGATCCCTACGCCGCCGTCCAGCGAAATGTCGCCGCTCTTGGCGCAGCCGCCCGCGAGCAGAGCGAGGGCGAGCGGAGCAACGCCGGCGAGGCGAAAAGCGGGGCGGGACGCGTGGGTGCGAAAGGACACGTGCGGAGAAACCTCATGCAATCGGGTACGAAGTGCCCGCGCGCTCATAACCGCCTTCCGTGCGGGCAGGCAATCGCGTAAGCGGCAGGCATGACCGACAAGCCAGCGCTCGAACTGCTGATCGCCGCCCCGCGCGGCTTCTGCGCCGGAGTGGATCGTGCGATCCGCATCGTGGAACTGGCGATCGAGAAACATGGCGCGCCGGTGTATGTCCGCCACGAGATCGTCCATAACAAATTCGTCGTCGACACGCTGAAGGCGAAGGGCGCCGTGTTTGTCGAGGAACTGGACGAGGTGCCCGATGATGCACCGGTCGTCTTTTCCGCGCATGGCGTGCCAAAATCCGTACCGGCCAATGCCGAAGCGCGCGGGCTGGAATATCTCGATGCCACATGCCCGCTGGTGTCGAAGGTTCACCGTCAGGCCGAGCGGCTGGTCGCCTCGGGCCGCCACATCCTGTTCATCGGCCATGCCGGCCACCCGGAGGTGATCGGCACGTTCGGCCAGGTGCCCGAGGGTGCGATGACGCTGATCGAGGACGCGGCGGATGCCGAGGCGCTGCAGCCCGCCGATCCCACCAACCTCGCCTTCCTGACGCAGACGACGCTGTCGGTGGACGACACGGCCGAAGTGGTGCGCATCCTGCAGCAGCGGTTCCCGACGATGCAGGCGCCGCGCGGCGAGGACATCTGCTACGCGACGTCGAACCGCCAGGCGGCGGTCAAGGCAATCGCCAGCGCGTGCGACGCGATGCTGGTGATCGGCGCGCCCAATTCCTCCAATTCGCTGCGATTGGTCGAAGTGGCGGAGCGCGAGGGGGTTCGCGCGATGCTGGTGCAGCGCGCGGCGGATCTCGACTGGGCGTTCCTTGAAGGCGTCGGCACGCTGGGGCTGACCGCCGGTGCCTCGGCGCCCGAGTTGCTGGTGCGCGAACTCGTCGACCTTTTGTCGACGCGCTACGACGTGACCGAGCGGGAAGAGGAAACGACCCGCGAAACGATCGCCTTCAAGCTGCCGCGGTCGCTGGAGCAAGCGGCGTAACCGGACCGCTCATCCGAGCGACGCCGGGCGGCGCCGCGAGCGGGGCACCCCGCTGAACGATCGAGAAAAATGCGGGGTGTGTTGTGGCAGTCTATACTCACGTATCGGCGGAAGCGCTGGCAGCGTTCCTGCGACGCTATGATGTCGGCGAGCTGATTTCGGCGAAGGGCATCGCCGAGGGTGTCGAGAATTCGAACTATCTGGTGGACACCGACCGCGGCCGATTCATCCTGACGCTCTACGAAAAGCGCGTGGCGGCAGGCGACCTGCCCTTCTTCATGGCGTTGCTCGATCATCTCGATGCGAAGGGCCTGCCGGTGCCTCCCGCGATCAAGGATCGTGAGGGCCGCGAGATCCAGGAGCTGGAGGGCCGCCCGGCCTGTCTGATCAAGTTTCTGTCGGGCGTATCGCTATCGCACCCCACGCCCGCCCAGGCGCTGGCGGCCGGCGACGCGATGGGCGCGATGCACCGCGCCGTGGCCGATTTCGCGCCGGCTAGACCCAATTCCATGGGCCTGGAAAGCTGGCGCCCCCTGTTCGAGCGGTGCGGCCGCAGCCTGGACGAGATAGCGCCCGGCCTGCACGACACGCTCGGCACTGCGCTGGACAAGGTGGAGGCGCAGTGGCCTGCACATGATCTCGATCGCGGCGCGATTCACGCTGATCTGTTCCCCGACAATGTCCTGATGCTGGGCGACCGGGTGACGGGGCTGATCGACTTCTACTTCGCCTGCACTGACATTCGGGTCTACGATCTGGCGGTGATGCACACCGCGTGGTCTTTCGACGCCGACGGGCGCCGTTACGATGCGGCAGTGGGTGATGCGCTGGTTACCGGCTATGAACGGCATTTCCCGCTGTCACCCTTCGAACGCGGGATATTCGACACGCTGGCCTGCGGCGCGTGCATTCGCTTTGCCCTGTCGCGCGCGTGGGATTGGCTCAATACCCCGCAGGACGCGCTCGTCATGCGCAAGGACCCGCTCGCCTATGTGCGGCGGCTCAACCATTATGATCCGGAACTGTGACCTCTAATCAATGACGGAAACCACGAAAGTCGAAGCGTTCACCGACGGCGCGTGCAAGGGTAATCCCGGACCAGGTGGCTGGGGCGCGGTGTTGCGGATGGGCACGCATGAGAAGGAATTGTCGGGCGGCGAGCCGCTGACCACCAACAACCGCATGGAACTGACCGCCGCGATCGAGGCGCTGAATGCGTTCACCCGCCCGTGCCATGTCACCGTCTACACCGACAGCCGGTATGTGATGGACGGACTGACGAAGTGGATCCACGGGTGGAAGCGGAACGGATGGAAGACCGCTGACCGAAAGCCGGTCAAGAACGCCGAACTGTGGCAGGCGCTGCTCGACGCGGCCGGCCGCCACACGGTCCAGTGGCAGTGGGTGAAGGGTCATGCCGGGCATCCAGAGAATGAACGCGCCGACCGGCTCGCCAGCGATGCAGCGGTAGAAGCGGGCAAGCGGGGCTGATTGTTTCTCGCGGGAGCATGCGTGGCGGCGCTATTCGTGGCGAAACCGCGAGGGTGAATAGCGATCTATGTCGATCCGGAGTGAAGGACGCTCGCCTAGGATCAGCGCCGCGCCGATCGCCGCGGCGGCGGGCGCGGTCTGGATGCCGAACCCTCCCTGCCCCGCGAACCAGAAGAAGCCCGGCGTGTCTGGCGCAAAGCCATATACCGGCAGGCGATCAGGCGCGAAGCTGCGTAGCCCGGCCCAGGTCCGTTCAAGCCGGGTGACGCGCCAGTCGACCGCTTGCTCGAAGCGATCGATCGCGATGGCGACATCCAGCTCCTCCGGCTGAACGTCGCCCGGCGCTGTCGCGCTCTCGTCATGCGGGCTGAGCCAGAGCCGCCCGCCCGCCTCAGGCTTGAAGTAAAAGCCGCCGCCGACGTGGACGACATGAGGAAGGCCGGCAGGAGGCGTCGGCTCGGTCGCAAGCTGCACCATGGTGCGCCGGTAGGGCTGAATGCCCAGCGGCGCGGCGCCCGCAAGTCCCGCCACGTGATCTGCCCAGGCGCCGGCGGCATCGACCAGCACGGTTGCCTGGTAAACACCGCGAGGCGTTTCGAGATGCCACTGCCCATTCGTCCGCCTCGCCGCCTTCAGCGGGGCCCCAAGCACCAGCGACGTTCCTGATCGTCGAGCGCGCGCCAACATCGTTGCATGAAGGGCAGCCACGTCGATGTAGGCGCAGCTCGGCTCCATGATCCCGATCGTCCAGCCCGGTCGCAAACCGGGCACGTGATCGTGCGGGTCGACCGGGGTCAGCGTCACGCCGCTGTCCGCAAACTCGCGAAGGAAGGCGTCTGCCTGACCCGCATCCGCGGCACGGCCGATGTGCAACGAACCGAGCGGATCGAGAAAGCCGCCGCTCCGCAGCGCGTCACCGGACGCGGTCGTCAGTGGCTGGATTCCCGCACCGCCATAGGTTTCAGACCAGAAGGCGGCGGATCGCCCCGTGGCGTGATACCCCGGCACTTCCTCCGCCTCGATCAACAACACGCGCGCGCGACTGCCGATCTCGGCCGCCAGCGAGGCGCCGGCCATGCCAGCGCCGATGATCGCAATGTCGTAGCTCACCCGCGATGCTCGGCAAGAAAGGTGTCGATCGCGGCTAGCGCCCTGCTCCGCACCGGTTCCGCCTCGCGAAGAATCTCGTGCGCCGACTCCGCCCCGAACCGCAGCAGGGTCACATTGGGCAGGCGCTCCGCCACCGCCACCGCCGCACGCGGGTCGACCAATCGGTCAGCGTCGGCGACCAGCATCAAGACCGGCGTGGACAGCGTCGCCAAACGAGGATCGTTCTGCTGCGCTCGGGTGGAGGCAAAGGCGCGGGACAGCCACCGCCAGCTTGGCGGCCCAAGCTGAAGCTCGGGTGCCTGCTCATACCACCATTGCTCATCAGCGTAGCGATCAGCGTCGGCGGTCAACAGTTGTTGCCGGTCCAAACGGCTTCCCGGCCGCTCATTGGCCTTCCACGCTGCCCGCGTAGGATCTCCTACCGCGCACATCAGGCGCGCGACCCACTCTGCCACCCGCGCGGGAAACGGCGACCGCAGCCCGAGCATGGGCGCTACCAGCACGGCGGCGTCCGGATCGATCGCCCGCTCGAGCAACCCGTGCAGCACGAGATGGCCACCCATCGAGTGCCCCATGACGATACGCGGCCCGCTCACGTTCCACGTGCGCCAGAATGCCGCCAGATCATCGACGAGCGGCCCAAACTCATCCACGTGCCCGACGTGCGGGTTGGGAGAAAGACGCCCCGAACCGCCCTGCCCGCGCCAGTCCAGCGCCGTGATCGACCAGCCGGCGCGATGCCAGTGATCGAACGCCTCCAGATATTTTTCGAAAACGTCACCACGCCCGGTCTGGAACAGGATCGCACCACGCCCGCTGCCGGGCCAGTCGAAGCGGCGGAGCCGCCAGCCATCGGGCGCGGACCAGTAAGAGACGGTCGCGTCATCCGGTATCGCCCGGCGGATCGGGGGATGCGTATTCATGATGAAGCGACTTGGTTACGGTTTCGCAAGCCATTCCGTCTAGTGCCCCTTCTTCATGGGGTGGGATTTTCTTTCCTGGGCGCTTCCGATGGTGCTCGCGCTGCTGCTGATTTCAGCTGGCATCGAGGACGTGCGCGTCCGCGAAATCGCCAATTGGAAGAATGCAGCCATCGCCCTGCTCGCCCCGCTCTGGTGGGTGGCGATTGGCATGACCCCATGGCCCGGAATGGCAATCCAGGTCGGTGTTGCGGTGATCGTGTTGATGGCGTTCTTCGCTGCCTTTCACTTCGGGTGGATGGGCGGCGGTGACGTGAAGATGATCGCCGCGCTGGCACTTTGGGTGCCGGTACCCGCATTGATCCAGATCCTGATGATCATGTCCATTGTCGGCGGCGCCATCACAATGCTGATGCTGATCGACCATAGACTGCGGAAAATACAGGAAAGTCCCGAGATACCTTATGGCGTTGCGATCGCAATGGCTGGACTGCTCGGACTCCGCGAACCGCTTCTTAACCACTTTACCTGATGATGCGCCAGCATGGACAACACTGGCCAGCGCTGATGCGAAAGGCACGATGATCAATGGATAGTCGCAAGGTCATATTGCTGGTGGGGGCACTCATCGTTGCGGCGGTGACCGCCTTCATGGCCCGCACGCTGATCATGGGATCGAGCGCGCCACAGGCGTCCGCAATCCCCGGCGATCCGGCGATGGTCCCGCAGGGCCCCAAGGTGCTGGTGGCCACCCGCGCGCTGCCGGTAGGCACGATCATCGACCCCGGCGCAGTGAAATTTCAGCCCTGGCCGGCCGAGCTGGTCGAAGGCGCCTATTTCCAGGAAGGTGCCGAGTTCGACATGAAGTCGGTCATCGGTACCGTCGTGCGCAATCCGATCACTGCCGGGCAGCCGGTAACGCAAGGCGCGCTGGTGAAGCCCGGTGATCGCGGCTTCCTCGCCGCGGCGCTTGGCCCGGGCATGCGCGCCGTCACCGTGCCGGTGTCGACGCAATCCTCAGTCGCGGGCTTCGTCTTTCCGGGCGACCGGATCGACCTGCTGCTGACCCAAGAAGTCCAGGGCGGCGGCGATGGCCCGCCGCTGAAGGCTGCCGAGACGATCATGCGCAACCTGCGCGTGCTGGCGACCGATCAGCGCACGAACCAGGAGAAGGATGAGGCCGGCAACACCGTCGTGCGCACCTTCTCCACCGTGACGATCGAAGCGACGCCGAAGATTGCCGAGGAGATTGCCGTCGCGCAGACGCTCGGCTCGATCTCACTGTCGCTGCGCTCGATTGCCGACAATGCCGCCGAACTGGAGCAAGCGATCGCATCGGGCGCCGTGAAGGTACCGGACGGTACCGATCCGAAGGCCGAGCGCGCCATGATGCTGCAGCTCGCCAGTGCCCCGCAGACGGGCAATGCGACCTACGCTGTGGGCGCCGATGTGTCGCGTTTCCAACGCCGCACCGTGCCCGGCCGCGCTGAACAACCAGCGTCGTTTGCACCCGGGCCGGGCGCCGGAATGCCCGCCACGTCCTATCCAGGCGCGCCGGCACGAGTGTCGGGGCCGGTGGTGCGGATCGCGCGCGGAAACACTGTGACCGAAGTGCCGGTCGGGGGGAAGAACTGAGATGCGTGTTCGCTCGTCAGCAATGAAATGGCCGGTGGCCGCCGTCCTCGGCGCCGCCGCCATCGCTGGGACGTCGGCGGTGGCGCCTGCGCAGAACGCCGTAGCCCGGGGACCTTCCTCCGTTCTGCAGGTCGCCACCAATCGGGGCCAGCTGATTACCCTGTCGCGCCCGATGAGCGACCTGTTCGTCGCCAATCCCGAGATCGCAGACGTTCAGGTCCGCTCGCCAACGCAGCTTTACGTCTTCGGCAAAAAGTCTGGTGAGACGACGATCTCGGCGACGTCAAAAGGCGGCGCGGTCGTTTACGCAACGACCGTTCGGGTCGGCAATAATTTCGATTCGCTGGGTCAGATGCTCGCGTTGGCGATGCCGGAGGCGGCGGTGACCGCGACGACGATGAACGGGATCGTCCTGCTGACCGGCACTGTCGCAAGCCCCGAAGACGGCGCTGAGGCGGAGCGGCTCGTGCAGGCGTTCGTCGGAGATGAGACGCGCGTCGTGAGCCGTTTGCGTGCGGCGACACCGCTGCAGGTTAATCTGCAGGTGCGCTTCGCAGAGGTAACGCGGAGCTTCGTCAAGAACATCGGCAGCAACCTGACGACGATCGACGGCAGCGGCGGGTTCAAGTTCGGCATCGGCAGCGGGCGCCCGCCCGCCAGCTTTGTGACGACCGATCCAAACCTGCCGCTCGGCGTCGGCCAGAGTGTGCAGGGGTACACGATCGATCCAATCACTCGGCAGGTGGTTCAGCGCCCCGGAACAACGATTACGCCGGGTAGCCAGCGGACCACGGTGGGCTATCTCACCAAGCTGCTCGGGCTGGACTTGGTTGGCGCGCTCGACCTGGGCGAGCGAATTGGACAGGTGACAAGCCTCGCCAACCCTAATCTGACGGCGCTCTCGGGCGAAACCGGCACCTTCCTTGCCGGCGGCGAGGTTCCTATTCCGATCGCTCAGGGCCTCGGCGGGGTCGGTGTCGAGTACAAGCAATATGGTGTCAGTCTGGCCTATACGCCGACGGTTCTGGCTGACGGCCGGATTTCGTTGCGCGTTCGCCCCGAGGTGTCGCAGCTTGATTATTCCACCGCGGTGACGATTGGCGGCGCGCAGGTGCCGGGGCTGACCACGCGGCGCACCGAGACGACCGTGGAGCTTGGTTCGGGCCAGAGCTTCATGATCGCTGGGCTGCTGCAGAACAATCACAACAATTCGATCGAGAAGACGCCGGGTGTGGGCGACGTTCCGATCCTCGGCGCGCTGTTTCGGTCCAACGGCTTCCAGCGCAATGAAACCGAGTTGGTGATCGTCATCACCCCGTATCTGGTGCAGCCGGTGAACGGCAACGACATCAAGCTGCCCACGGACGGGTACAAGTCTCCGACCGATGTCGAGCGTGTCCTCCTTGGCCAATTGTCTTCGGGCACGAGCGGCGCCGACCGGCCGAAGCCGACGTTGGAAGCCGGGCCGCCCGCCGCACCGGCAATCGGTGCGACGACGCCGATCGCTCCTGCTGCGCCACTCCCGCTGCCCGGCGCGCCTGCAGAGGGGAAAGCGCCACTCGCCGACAAGGGCAAAAAGGACCGCAAGGGTAAGGTCGCGACCCCGGCCCCCGGTTTCTCGTTCAATTGATCGCCATGGTCAGGAACAGCATCATGATCAACCGCACTATCATCCTCGGCCTTGCGCCCGCCCTGCTGCTCGGAGCGTGTGGCGGCACGGCTAACCGCGGTCTCGAATCCGTTCATCAACCAGTTGTGTCGCGTGCCGACTACGCCTTTGACGTGGGCTCAGGCCCTGACGGTCTGGCACCTGGCGAGGCGCAGCGGCTGGGCGCGTGGATGGGTTCTCTCAAGGTTGGTTACGGCGACCGGATCGCCATCGACGATCCGTCGCGCGATGCCGCTACGCGCGCTGACGTGGCGGCGACGGCAGCGCGCTTCGGCCTGCTGATTTCGGACGAGGCACCGGTGACATCCGCGCCGATCGCAAACGGAACGGCGCGCGTTGTCGTCAGCCGGGCGCGCGCCTATGTGCCCGGCTGCCCGGATCACAGCCGCATGTACCAGCCCGATTTCGAGGGGCAAACGGGCTCCAATCAGGGCTGCGCCGTCAATTCGAACCTGGCGGCCATGGTTGCCAACCCGACTGACCTTGTGCGCGGCGAGGGAACACGCAGCCTGTACGACCCAGCGGTCGCTGCAAAGGCGATTGATCGGTTCCGCAAGGCGGAGCCGACCGGTGGCGGCGGTACCGCCGTTCGCAGCGAGTCGACGGGCGGGGGGACGCGGTAACATGAACGCACCATGGAAACCGGCCGGCGCCGCGGCGCGCGAGAACTTTGTCGCTTATGTCTGCGATGAAGCGACCGCAGCAACCCTGCGCCCGATCGTCAGCGAACTCGGCTGGTCGGCGGAAAAGGTCCACAAGGGTGGTCTTCGCAACGCCGTGCAATCCCTGTCGGTCACTGCATCGCCGCACATCCTGTTCGTCGATCTGGCCGAGTCCGGCGATCCGCTGAACGATATCAACTCGCTTGCCGAAGTCTGCGAACCGGGAACGATCGTGATCGCGGCGGGCCAGGTCAATGACGTTCGCCTCTACCGCGATCTCGTTGCCAGCGGCATCCAGGATTACCTCCTGAAGCCGCTTAGCGGAGACGTGCTGCGCGAAGCCTTCTCTCAGGCGCAGACCCTGCTGAATGCTCCCAAGGCGGTCGAGACGTCCGCCGAGCACCCGCATTGCGCTGTTGCCGTGATCGGCACCCGCGGAGGTGCAGGAGCTTCGACAATCGCCACCTCTCTGGCGTGGTTGATGAGCCAGAAGGAACGGCGTTCCACCGCGCTGCTCGACCTTGACGTGCATTTCGGCACCGGCGCTCTGGCGCTCGATCTGGAGCCGGGGCGTGGCCTGACCGATGCGATCGAGAATCCGAGCCGGATCGACGGACTATTCATCGAGCGCGCGATGGTCCGGGCGTCGGACAAACTGGCGGTGCTTTCGGCCGAGGCGCCGATCAACTCGCCAATCATGACCGACGGCGGCGCCTTTCACCAGTTGCAGGAAGAAATGCGGGCCGCGTTCGAGTGCACGGTCGTCGATTTGCCGCGCTCGATGCTCGTGAACTACCCCCATTTGGTGAAGGACGTGCAGACGATCGTGCTGGTCACCGAACTGACCCTGGCAGCGGCGCGCGACAGCATCCGTTTGCTATCATGGCTGAAGTCGAACGCGCCGGAGGCGCAGGTCGTGGTTCTCGCCAACAAGGTCCATCCGGGCCAGCAGCTCGAGATCAGCCGCAAGGATTTCGAGACATCGATCGAGCGCAAGCTCGATTTCCTCGTCCCCTTTGATCAGAAGCTGGCAGCGCAAGCCGCGAAGCTGGGCAAGCCCCTGTACGAAGTGGGCAAAGCGTCCAAGACCGTGGCCCCGATCACCGATCTGGTCACCCGACTGTGCTTCATCACCGACGATGCCGCGCCGGCCAAGGTCAAGGGGGCCCGCCGGGGTGGCCAGTCGCTGATGGGCAAGTTTGCCGATCTAAAGGGTTTGGTACCCAAACGGCCGGTAAAGAAATGACCCTCTACAGGCGCACAAAGCACGCGCCTGTTCGGTACTTGCCAGGAGAGCGGAAGACGACATGCCCTTGTTACCGGTGATCATCCTCGCGATCGGCGCGCTCACCACCCTGGGCCTGTTGTTCTTTGCGATGGGAGGCCCCTCCCCGCAACGCGCCGGTAACCGCCGGCTGGCCGCGGTGCGCGAGCGCCATGCCGCCAATCCCGGCGCAGCGGTGGAAGCACAACTGCGGCGCATTACCGGCCGAAGCGCCACAAAGGCGGATCAGGCAGCGATGCGCTTCCTGCCCCGTCCCGAAGAGCTGCAAAAGCGGCTTGCGATGACGGGTAAGTCGTGGACGGTCGGAAAATATGGCGCGGCCACATTGAGTGTCTTCGTGGGCGCGGTGCTTCTGCTCTTGGTGCTTGGCCTTCCGCTCATGTTGGCGTTCTTTCTGGGGCTGGCGCTTGGCGCCGGCATCCCGCATTTCGTCGTTGGGTCCTTCATCAAACGACGGGTCAAGGCGTTCAACGCCAAGTTCCCGGATGCGATCGAACTGCTCGTACGCGGCTTGCGGTCAGGCCTGCCGATTACCGAGACCATGGCTGTCGTGGGCAGCGAGGTCGCCGGCCCGGTGGGTGAGGAATTCCGCTCGGTTGCCGACAAAATGAAGATCGGCCGTTCAATGGAGGTGGCACTCCAGGAAACGGCGGACCGCCTTGGTACGGCGGAGTTTCAGTTCTTCGTCATCACTATCGCGATCCAACGCGAGACGGGCGGCAATCTGGCCGAGACGCTCCAGAACCTCGCCACCGTGTTGCGCCAGCGCGGGCAGATGAAGCTGAAGATCAAGGCAATGTCTTCGGAGTCAAAGGCGTCGGCCATGATCATCGGCGCCCTGCCCTTTATCGTGTTTGTTTTAATCTGGATGGTGAACAGCGAGTACATGCAGAATTTCTTCGTCGATCCGCGGCTGATCGTCGCTGGAGCGGGCGGACTGATCTGGATGGGGATCGGTGCCTTCATCATGGCCAAAATGGTCAGCTTCGAGATCTGATATGGAACCCAGCCAGACCCCAACGCTGCTAGGTGTCGACGTCCTCTGGGTCGCCACCATCCTCGCAGCGATCGCCGCCGGCGCCGTGCTCGTCGCGATCTACGCCGCGCTGAGCGTCCGCGATCCGATGGCCAAGCGCGTCAAGGCGCTGAACGACCGCCGCGAGCAGTTGAAGGCGGGGATTACCGCGTCCACCAGCAAGCGGCGGGCGAAGCTAGTCCAGAAGAGCGAAAGCGCGGACAAGATTCGCGATTTCCTGGAGTCGCTGAAGGTCCTGCAGGACAGCCAAGTCAAGGAAGCGCAGACAAAGCTGCTGCAGGCCGGCATCCGCAAGAAGGATTGGGCGGTCGGAGTGATCTTCGGTCGCCTCATGCTGCCGATCGTCCTCGGCGGGCTCATGGTCTTCATCGTCTATGGCACCGACACGTTTGCCGATTGGACCCCGCTGAAGCGGTATGGGCTGGTCGCGGTGACGTTTCTGCTCAGCTACAAGACACCCGACCTGTACCTGAAGAACAAGATCACCAAGCGTTCTGACGCAATCCGCAAGGGATTGCCCGACGCGCTGGATCTGCTGGTGATCTGCGCCGAGGCGGGACTGACGGTGGATGCCGCATTCCATCGCGTCGCGAAGGAACTTGGCAAGGCCTATCCAGAACTGGGCGACGAGTTTGCGCTGACCGCGATCGAGCTTGGCTTCCTCACCGACCGGCGGGCGGCGTTCGAAAACTTTGCCAACCGCGTTGCGCTGGACGAGGTGAAGGGGATCGTCACTACGATGATCCAAACCGAGAAATACGGCACCCCGCTTGCCAGCGCGCTTCGCGTGCTATCGGCCGAATTCCGCAACGAACGCATGATGCGCGCGGAGGAAAAGGCAGCGCGATTGCCCGCCATCATGACGGTTCCGCTGATCCTGTTCATTCTCCCGGTGTTGTTCATCGTGATCCTAGGGCCGGCCGCATGCTCGATCAGCGACTCGTTCATCAACGGAAGTCTGTAGTCACCGGGGAACGCACCAATGGCGGCATCGTTGAACCTGCGTAACAGGAGGTTCGTCATGCTCTTCAGCACACCTACCCAGTGGCTGGCCGTCGCCGTCGCCTTGATTGCTGGCTGGCTATTCGGGCTTGCCAGTCATCCGGGCGGCCGCAAGTGGAAGCAGCGCTATGCTGATGAACGCGACGTTCACAGCCGCAATCGCAAGGATTTCGACAGCAGGCTGGCTGAGCGGGACGCCCGGATCAAGGAATTGGAGCGCGAAAACGCCCGGCTGGCATCGGCTACACCCGTCGCCACCTCGGCCCCAGTTTTGGCCCCCACGCGGGTAGCGGCACCGGCACCCGCGTCGCGCACCGTTGCGCAGTCCGCAGCACGCCCAGCAGGGACGACCCGCGCGCGTTGGTTCGACTGGAACAATAGTGCGCCGACGCATGGCTGAGTGCGCTCGGCGCAACGCCGGGTAGCTCCCGCAGCGCGCGACCGCGCGCGGATCCCTCCCCTAAGTAAAGGGCCCTGCCACACTAGTAGTGCGGCAGGGCCCGTTCTTTTTACGGCCACGTTTCCGGCGGAGGTCTTCCGCGCGGAACACCGTCGTTGATTAGCCCTTGCGGCCGCTCTTCAGCGCCGCCTGCGCCGCGGCGAGCCGAGCGATCGGCACGCGGTATGGAGACGCCGAGACGTAATCCAGGCCGACGCTTTCGCAGAAGGCGATCGACGCCGGATCACCACCATGTTCGCCGCAGATGCCCAGCTTCAGGTTGGGCTTGGTCGCGCGCCCACGTTCGGCAGCAAGGCTGATCAATTCGCCGACACCTTCGACGTCGATGCTGACGAACGGATCCTTCGGATAAATGCCCTGCTCCACATAGGAGCCAAGGAAACGGCCGGCATCGTCGCGGCTGACGCCCAAGGTCGTTTGCGTCAGATCGTTGGTGCCGAACGAGAAGAACTCACCAGCCTCAGCGATCTCACCCGCACGCAGCGCGGCGCGCGGCAGCTCGATCATGGTGCCGACCAGATATTCCACCGTCTTGCCGCGCTCCTCGAACACAGCCTTGGCGGTGCGATCCACAACCGCCTTCATCAGCTCAAGCTCACGCTTCGTCGCGACGAGCGGGATCATGATTTCCGGGATCGGCGCCTCGCCCGACTTGTCCGCAACATCCAGGGCCGCCTCGAAGATGGCGCGAGCCTGCATTTCGTAGATCTCGGGATAGGTCACGCCGAGGCGGCAGCCACGGTGGCCAAGCATCGGGTTGAACTCATGCAGTTCCGCGGCCCGGCGCTTGAGCACATCGACGTCAACGCCAGCCGCCTTGGCCACTTCGCTGAACTCAGCCTCCTCGTGCGGCAGGAATTCATGCAGCGGCGGATCGAGCAGGCGAACCGTCACGGGCAGACCTGCCATCACCTCGAAGATCTCGGAGAAGTCACTGCGCTGTTCGGGCAGCAGCTTTTCAAGCGCCGCACGGCGTCCTGCCTCGTCCTCCGCCAGGATCATCTGCCGAACCGCGGTAACGCGATCAGCCTCGAAGAACATGTGCTCCGTCCGGCAAAGGCCAACGCCCTCCGCGCCGAAATCGCGCGCGGTGCGGCAATCCAGCGGAGTCTCGGCGTTGGCGCGGACCTTCAGGCGGCGGACTGCGTCGGCCCACTCCATCAGCACACCGAAATCGCCGGCCAGTTCAGGCTGGATCGTGGCGACTTCACCGGCCATCACCTCACCGGTCGTGCCGTCGATCGTGAGAAGGTCGCCCTCCCTCACTTCGCGGCCCCCGACGCGGGCGATCTTGGCCTTGCTGTCGATCGAAAGTGCGCCAGCACCCGAGACGCACGGCCGACCCATGCCGCGCGCCACCACTGCAGCGTGGCTGGTCATGCCGCCACGTGCGGTGAGGATGCCCTTGGCCGCGTGCATGCCGTGAATGTCCTCTGGCGAGGTTTCGGTGCGTACTAGGATCACTGCCTTGCCGTCGGCGGCCCACTTTTCGGCTGCGTCCGCTGTGAATACGGCAGCGCCGCTCGCCGCTCCCGGGGATGCCGGCAAGCCCTTGGTCAGCACGTCGCGCGTGGCTTCGGGATCCAGCGTCGGGTGCAGGAGCTGGTCGAGCGCCTGCGGATCGACGCGCGCGATCGCTTCCTCGCGCGTGATGAGGCCTTCGGCGGCCATGTCGACGGCGATCTTCAGCGCCGCCTTCGCGGTTCGCTTGCCCGAGCGGGTCTGGAGCATCCAGAGCTTGCCCTGCTGCACCGTGAACTCGATGTCCTGCATGTCGCGGTAATGGCGCTCGAGCCGGTCGAATACGGCGGCGAGCTCGGTGTAGGCGGCGGGCAGCGCCTCTTCCATGCTGAGCGGCTTGGCGCCCGCTTCCTCGCGCGCGGCCTTGGTCAGATATTGCGGGGTGCGGATGCCGGCGACGACGTCCTCACCCTGCGCATTGATCAGGAATTCGCCGTAATAAGCGTTGTGCCCGGTCGACGGATCGCGCGTGAAGGCAACGCCGGTGGCGGACGTGTCGCCCATGTTACCGAACACCATCGCCTGCACGTTGACGGCGGTGCCCCAGCTGCCGGGAATGTCGTTCAGGCGGCGGTACACCTTTGCGCGGTCCGACTGCCACGAGCCGAATACCGCGCCGATCGCACCCCAAAGCTGATCGTGCACATCCTGCGGGAACGGCTTGCCCTGCTGTTCCTCGACCAGCGCCTTGAACTCGGCGACGAGCACCTTCCAGTCGGCCGCCGACAGCTCGGTATCAAGCGTGAAGCCCTTGTCTTCCTTGGCGATTTCCAGCGCCTCTTCGAACGCGCCGTGATCGAGGCCGAGCACCACGTCCGAATACATCTGGACGAACCGGCGATAACTGTCCCAGGCGAACCGCTCGTCTCCGCTGGCCTTCGCCAGACCCTCGACGGTCTCGTCGTTGAGGCCGAGGTTGAGGACGGTGTCCATCATGCCAGGCATCGAGACGCGCGCACCCGAGCGGACAGAAACCAGCAGCGGATCGGAGGCGTCGCCGAACTTCTTGCCGGTGATCGCCTCGATATGAGCGATGCCGTCGGCGACTTCGCGACGCACGCTTTCGGGGAAGGTTTCACCCTCCTCGTAATAGCGTGTGCACATGGCGGTGCTGATGGTGAAACCCGGCGGGACCGGGAGGCCGATCGAGGCCATTTCGGCGAGGTTCGCGCCCTTGCCGCCCAAGAGGTTCTTGTCCCCGCTACCACCGTCGGAAACGCCGCCCCCGAAGCGGTAGACGTACCGTTCATCCGCCTGGGTCTTCACCGCGGTCGCCATGGGTTATCGCCTCCTGAAACTCGTTATGTGCGTCGCAACACACGCCCGGGCGCCGGATTGCAAGTACAAAGCGGCACCCAAACAGATGTAACCGTTTACCCTATCACCCTTCGATGCGCGAGAAATCGGCCACGCCGTGAACGGCTGCCCGGACGCGCGCCAACAACGCCAGACGGCCGGCACGTTTTCCGGAATCGGCATCATTTACGGTGACTTGGTCGAAGAATGCGTCGATCGGCGCGCGCAGCGTGGCGAGCGCGGCCATGGCCGCTTCGTAATCCTCGTTCGCGATCGCGTCGGCCGAGGAAGGTTCGGCCGCATCCAGCGCGGCGACCAGCGCAGCTTCGGCCGGTTCGCGGAGATAATCGGCCGCGGACTGAGCGGGGCTGGCCAGATACCCTTCCTTCTTCAGGATATTGGCCGCGCGCTTGTATCCGGCGAGGAGATTGGCGCCATCCTCGGTCCCGACGAACGATTGCAGCGCCTTCACCCGCGCGAGCAGGCGGACGAGATCGTCCTCACCGCCGAGGGCGAACACCGCATCGATCAGATCGTGACGAACGCCGGCTTCGCGCTGCTGGACCTTGAGGCGATCGGCGAAGAAGTCGAGCACGTCACCGCTGACGATCCGCGACAGCGGGAAACGGAGACCGTTGTCGAGGATCAGCGCGAGGATGCCGAGCGCGGAGCGGCGGAGCGCGAACGGGTCCTTGGACCCGCTCGGCTTCAGATCCGCGCCGAAGAACTGGGTGATGCTGTCCAACTTGTCCGCGAGTGACACCGCAACCGTCACTGGCGCAGTGGGGACGTCGTCGCCCTGGCCGACGGGCTTGTAGTGATCGCGGATCGCCTCGGCGACTTCGACGGGTTCGCCCTGCGCGGCGGCGTAATAGCCGCCCATCAGGCCCTGGAGCTCGGGGAATTCGCCGACCATGCCGGTGACGAGATCGGCCTTGGCGAGACGTGCGGCGCGTTCGGCCAACTCGGGATCGGCGCCCTTGACGATGCCTTCCTCGGCCAGCCAGCGAGCAAGCTTCGCGACGCGATCAACCTTGTCGGCGACGGTGCCGAGCTTTTCGTGAAAGATGATCTTTTCGAGCTTCTTCGCCTGGTCAGCGAGCGGCACCTTGAGATCGGTTTCGTAGAAGAAGCGCGCGTCGGACAGGCGCGCGGCGAGCACCTTGCGGTTGCCCTCCACGATCCGCTCGCCGCCATCCGCCGCGTCGATGTTCGAGGTGCAGACGAAGGCGTTGGCGAGTTTCCCGCCGGCATCGCGGCAGACGAAATACTTCTGGTTCACGCGCGCGGTGAGCTGGATCACCTCCGGCGGGACGTCGAGGAATGCCTCGTCGAAGCGGCCGAGCAGCGGCACCGGCCATTCGGTAAGACCGGCGTTCTCGCTGACCAGCCCCTCGTCCTCGACCAGCGTCAGCCCGGCCATGTTCGCGGCGAGCTTCGCGCCGAGCGCGATCGTCGCGCGGCGTTCGTTCTGGTCGACGATGACGTGGCAGGCGCGCAGCTTCTCGACATAGTCGCCGGCGCTGCCGATGGTGATGACGCCGGGATGATGGAAGCGATGGCCGACCGTCGCCGCGCCGCTTTCGACGCCAGCGATCGAGCATGGCACCACATCGTCGCCGAACAGCGCGATGATCCCCTGCAGCGGGCGTACCCAGCGCGGGCTTTCGGTCGAGATCGATGCCTCGCCCCAGCGCATCGACTTGGGCCAGGGGAAGGCGCGGATGATCGCGGGGATCGCGTCTGCCAGCACATCCGCGGTGGCGCGACCCGGCTTGTCGATCACCGCGAACAATGTCGCGCGGCCCTTCACCTCGCGGGTCTGGAGCGCGTCGCGCGTCAGGCCCGCCTTGCGCAGGAAGCCTTCGACCGCGGCGTCAGGCGCGTCGGCGGGCGGGCCCTTCAGCTCCTCACTCACCGCCTGCGTCTGCGCGGGCAGGTCGCGCGCGATCAGCGCCAGGCGCCGCGGGGTCGCGTAGGTGACGAGTTCGGCGGCCTTGAGCCCCGCCTTGTCGAGTTCGGCGGTGAACAGGCGGGCGAGATCCTCGCGCGCCTTGTCCTGCATGCGCGCCGGGATTTCCTCCGACCGCAGCTCGAGAAGAAAGTCGGTCATGCCGCGCTCCAGTTCGGGAAGCGGGCTTTCCAGCCCTCGGCATTCTTTTCCATATACGCCGTGCAGGCACCCTTCGCGAGATCGCGGACGCGGCCGATATAGGCCTGACGCTCAGCGACCGAAATCACGCCGCGCGCGTTCAGTAGGTTGAAGATGTGGCTCGCCTCGATCGCCTGCTCATAGGCCGGGATCGGCAGCTTCGCCGCGAGGCAATTCTCGCATTCGGCCGCCGCCTTGCGGAACAGATCGAACAGCGTGTCGGTGTCGGCGACCTCGAAGTTCCAGGTCGACATCTGCCGCTCGTTTTCGAGGAACACGTCGCCATAGGAAACGCCAGCGTCATTGAAGCGCAGGTCGTACACATTGTCGACGTTCTGGATGTACATCGCCAGCCGTTCGAGCCCGTAGGTGAGCTCGCCCGCGACGGGCTTGCAATCGAAGCCGCCCATCTGCTGGAAATAGGTGAACTGGGTCACCTCCATCCCGTCGCACCACACTTCCCAGCCGAGGCCCCAGGCGCCCAGCGTCGGGCTTTCCCAGTCATCCTCGACGAAGCGGATGTCGTGGCGGGTGAAATCGATGCCGATCGCCGCGAGCGAACCGAGATACAGCTCCTGCAGATCGGGCGGGCTGGGCTTCAGGATCACCTGATATTGGTAATAATGCTGCAGCCGGTTCGGGTTCTCGCCATAGCGGCCATCGGTCGGGCGGCGGCTGGGCTGAACGAAGGCGGCATTCCAAGGATCGGGACCCAGGGCGCGCAGCGTCGTCGCCGGGTGGAAAGTGCCGGCGCCCATGCGCATGTCATAGGGCTGAAGAATGGCGCAGCCCCGCGCTCCCCAATAGGAATGGAGGCGCAGGATCATGTCCTGGAAGCTTAACGGCGCGTCTGTTGAGGTGGCGTTCATCGCAGGGCGGGCAATGGCGGATGGCTCGCCAACAGGCAAGGCCCCCGCTAGGCTGGCCCCACCCCGATCAGGAAGGTTTCCCAGACCCGTGTTTCGCCCCTTCACCTCACTGTTTGCGTCCGTCGGCCTTGCCTTCACCCTGCCCGCCTGCGCCCAGCCCGCGCCGGTCGTGCAGCAGGACGCGGACCCTGCGCTGTGGGTGGTGCGCGACAAGGACACGACGATCTATCTGTTCGGCACGATCCACGTCCTGAAGCCGGGCCTGTCGTGGTTCGACGAGGCGGTGAAGAAGGCGTTCGATCGATCGGGCACGCTGGTGCTGGAAATGGTCGAGCCGGACAAGGAGACGCAGGAACGCGTTGTGGTGTCGAAGGCGTTCGCGCCCGCCGGCCCGTCGCTGACCGAGAAGCTGCCCGCCGACAAGCGCGAGCCGTTCATCAAGGCGCTGGAGGAGAACAAGCTGCCGCGCGCGACGTTCGAGCGGATGCAGCCGTGGTTCGCCGCGATCAGCCTGTCGGCGCTGCCGGTGCAGAAGCTGGGCTATGATTCGAGCAACGGGCCCGAGGGCGTGCTGACCAAGGCCGCCAAGGCACAGAAGAAGCAGGTCGTCGGGCTGGAAACGTTTGAAGGGCAGATGTCGATTTTCGACTCGCTGTCACAGAAGGCTCAGCTCGAGCTCCTCACCTCTACGGTCGACGAGCTGCCGACGGCGGGCGAAACGATGAACCGCATGGTCGCAGACTGGGCCAGCGGCAATCCCGATGGCCTGGCCAAGACGATGAACGACAGCCTGAAGAACTCGCCGGAGGTGAACAAGGCGCTGCTGGTCGATCGCAATGCCAAATGGGCGGCGTGGATCGCCGAGCGGATGCGCACCCCCGGCCGCGTGTTCATCGCCGTCGGCGCCGGGCACCTTGCGGGGCCGGAAAGCGTGCAGGCACAGCTGGGCAAGTACAAGCTGAAGGCGGTGCGGGTTAAGTATTGAGCGGCGCGCGCCGGCGGGAAGGATTGCCTTTTGCCCCCTTCCCCGCTAAGCGCGCCCGCTTCCGGCCATGGTCATCCCTGGAGGCGTGGCGCGGAAGGACACACATGAGTTTCGGAGAATATTGATGAGCGACCAGCTGACGCTCGCAGCCGAGACGCGTGACCGGGTTGGCAAGGGAGCCTCCCGGGCGCTGCGTCGTGACGGCCGCGTACCCGCCGTGATCTACGGCCAGAACAAGGAACCCGCCTCGATCCATCTCGAGGAAAAGGCGCTTTCGAAGGCGCTTGGCACGGGCCACTTCATGAACACGATCGTGATGATCAACGGCGAGCGCACCCTGCCCAAGGACGTGCACTTCCACCCGGTCACCGACCGTCCGGTTCACGTCGACTTCCTGCGCATTTCGGCCAACACGTCGGTCACCGTTGCGGTGCCGGTGGTGTTCGTCGACGAGGAAGAAGCACCCGGCCTGAAGAAGGGTGGCGTGCTGAACGTCGTACGTCACGAGCTGGAACTGGTGTGCGACGCCGGCAACATGCCGTCGGAAGTCGTTGTGTCGCTCAAGGGCCTCGAAGTGGGCGATTCGCTCCACATCTCGGCCGTGACGCTGCCCAAGGGCACGCAGTCGGCGATCGACGATCGTGACTACACCATTGCGACGGTTGTCGCTCCTTCGGCGCTGAAGTCCGAAGAGGGTGCGGCTGCTGACGCTGCCGAGGAAGCTGCTGGCGAGTAATGTCGCTGGTCGCCGCGTGATGCGGCGCGATTTCGCGGGCGGGTGGCGGCAACGCCCCCGCCCGTTTTCGTTTGGGCGCTAGCGATACGAATGGATCGGTGATGCAGCTATGGGTCGGCCTGGGTAATCCGGGCCCGCAATATGCGATGCAGCGGCACAATGTCGGCTTCATGGCGGTGGATGCGATCGCCGAGGTGCATGATTTCGGTGCCACGGCGAAGAAGTTTCAGGGCTGGGTGCGCGAAGGGCGGCTGGGCAATGAGAAGGTGCTGCTGCTGAAGCCGGCGACCTTCATGAACGAAAGCGGCCGCAGCGTTGCGGAAGCGCTTCGCTTCTACAAGCTGGATGTCGGCGCGCTGACGGTGTTCCATGACGAACTGGACCTGGCGCCGATGAAGGTGAAGGTGCGCATGGGCGGCGGGCTGGCGGGGCACAATGGCCTGCGATCGATCGACCAGTATCTCGGCCCAGAGTTCCGCCGGGTGCGGATCGGCATCGGCCATCCGGGGCACAAGGATCGCGCGACCGGCCACGTGCTGGGCAATTATGCCAAGAGCGAGATCGATCCGCTGACCGACCTGCTCGGCGCGTTGGCCTCCGAGGCGCCGACGTTGGCGGCAGGCGATGACGTGCGCTTCATGAACGACGTGGCGTTGCGGCTGCAGGGCTGATCGCCCAGCGCCGTCAGCGCCCTTCCCCATTGCCGCGCCGCGCAGTATCGCCGGCTGCCATGCTGTTTCCGCCCGCCTCCTGCCCCCGCCTCGTGGTGAAGATCGGATCGGCGCTGCTGGTCGATCCATCAGGTGCGGTGCGGCGCGACTGGCTGGCGGGGATTGCCGCCGATGTGGCCGCGCGCGCGGCCGCCGGGCAGCAGGTGGCGATCGTCTCCTCCGGCGCGATTGCACTTGGCGCGCGGCGGCTGGGCCTGCCACGCGGCGGGCGCGCCAGCCTGGAGGATGCGCAGGCCGCGGCCGCGACAGGGCAGATCGCGCTCAGCCAGACATGGGCCGAGGTGCTGGGGGCCAACGACCTGACCGCCGCGCAGATGCTGGTGACGCTGGACGATCTGGAGGATCGCCGCCGTTATCTGAACGCCGCCGCGACGCTCGGCCGGCTGCTCCAGCTCGGCACGGTGCCCGTCATCAACGAAAATGACAGCGTCGCGACCGCGGAGATCCGCTTTGGCGACAACGACCGGCTGGCGGCGCGGGTGGCGCAGGCGGCAGGGGCCGAGGGCGTCGTGCTGCTGTCCGACATCGATGGCTTGTACGATCGCAACCCGGCGCAGCCCGGTGCCGTGCATATCCCGGAAGTCGCCCGGATCGATGCGGAGATTGCGGCGATGGCCGATGATGGATCGGCATCCGGCATGGGATCGGGCGGGATGGTGTCCAAGATCGCGGCGGCGCGGATCGCCACGGGCGCCGGCGTTGCGCTGGCCATTGCATCGGGTCGGATCGATCGGCCGCTGTCCACCGATGCGCGGCACACGATCTTCCTTCCCGAAAAGCGCACCGGCGCGCGCAAGGCGTGGCTCGCGGGGCGGCTGACGACGAAGGGCGTCATCACGGTGGACGCCGGCGCGGCGCTGGCGCTGGCGGCGGGGCGCAGCCTGCTCGCGGCGGGCGCGACCGCTGTCACCGGCAGCTTCACGCGCGGTGACGTGGTGACGATCGCCGGGCCGGACGGGCCGATCGCGCGCGGTCTGGCGGAATATGACTCAACCGAGATGCAGCGCCTGCTCGGCCGCCGCAGCGACGAGCAGGAGGCGTTGCTCGGCTATGCCCCGCGCGCCGCACTGATCCACCGCAACCATATGGCGCTGCTATGATCCTGGCGTTGACCGGCGGGACCGGCTTTGTTGGCCGCGCCACGATCGATGCGGCGCTGAAGGCCGGGCATGAGGTGCGCGCGCTGGCCCGCCGGACGCAACCGGCGCGCGACGGGGTTCGGTGGGTTCCTGGGGCCCTGGACGACGCGGACAGCCTTGCGGCGCTGGTCGACGGGGCGGATGCAGTCGTCCACATCGCGGGTGTCGTCAACGCGCCCGACAAGGCGGGCTTCGTCGCCGGCAATATCGAGGGGACAAGGGCGGTCGTCGCCGCCACCGGCACGCGGCGGTTGGTCCATGTATCCTCGCTGTCGGCACGCGAGCCGCAACTCTCCATCTACGGCTGGTCGAAGCGCGAGGCTGAAGCGATCGTCACGCAAAGCGACAGCGACTGGACGATTGTTCGCCCGACCGGCGTCTATGGGCCGGGAGACACCGAATTGCGCGACATGTTCCGGCTGGCGCAGCTGGGGCTTGCCTTTCTGCCGCCGCCCGGCCGCGTGTCGCTGATCCATGTCGAGGATCTGGCGCGATTGCTGGTCACCCTCGCCGCTCGCCAGGGCGCGCACGAGCTGTACGAAGTCGATGATGGCGAGACGCTGACCCATGCCGATCTGGCGGCCGCGATCGGCCAGGCTGTCGGCCGACGCGTGATGCCGATGCACTTGCCCACGCCGCTGATGCGGCTGGGCGCGTGGCTGGACCGGATGCTGCGCGGGGACGGCGCCAAGCTGACGCTCGACCGGGTGAATTACCTCAGCCACCCGGACTGGACCGCGACCCCCGACCTTCGTCCACCGGCGACACTCTGGCGTCCCGAGATCGCGCTCGACGCAGGGCTGGCGCAAACCGCGCGATCGTACGCCATCGCACGATGACCACGCTTCCGCCGCATTCGATTGGCACCTCGCCTGCTTGCAGCTAAGGACCCGTCATGAGCGACCGCGACAGCATCTTCGACACCGTCAAGGCCCAGATCGAACCCTTCAACAAGAAGGGCGTGACGGTAACCGAGGCAACCACGTTCCAGGGCGATCTTGAATGGGATTCGCTGACCGTCATGGATTTCGTCGCCGCGATCGAGGACGAATTCGACATCATCATCACGATGAACATGCAGGCAGAGATCGAGACGGTAGGGCAGCTTGCCGATGCCGTTGCCAAGCTGAAGAACTGAACGCCCGTTTCTGCAACGGGCAATGACGAAAGGTGGCCGGGCGCATCGCGCCCGTTGAACCGACACGACCAGAGTTGAACGGTTGGGAATGAACACATGACCGAAACCGGCCTCCAGGCTGAAGCCCTGCCCGTCGAGACTGCCGCCGTGGCCCCCGAACGCGACCTGTTCGACAAGTTCGCTCCGTTGATCGCAGAGCGTCAGGCGCTGCTCGATTCCGGCGTGCGCGATCCGTTCGGGATCGTCATGGAGGAGGTGAAGTCCCCCACCGTCGCGGTCATCAAGGGCCGCGAGACGATCCTGCTGGGCACCTACAATTATATGGGAATGACGTTCGATCCGGACGTCATCGCCGCCGGCAAGAATGCGTTCGACAAGTTCGGCAGCGGCACCAACGGCAGCCGCGCACTGAACGGCACGTTCCATGACCATATGGAAGTCGAGCAGGCGCTGCGCGACTTCTACGGCATGACCGGGGCGATTGTGTTTTCAACGGGTTACCAGGCAAACCTCGGCGTCATTTCAGCCATTGCCGGCAAGGGTGAGTATATCATCCTGGACGCCGACAGCCATGCGTCGATCTACGACGGGTGCGCGATGGGCAATGCGGAGGTCGTCCGCTTCCGTCACAATTCGGTCGAGGACCTCGACAAGCGGCTCGGCCGGCTACCCAAGGAGCCGGGCAAGCTCGTCGTCCTGGAAGGCGTCTATTCGATGCTGGGCGACATCGCGCCGCTGAAGGAGATGGTCGCGGTCGCCAAGAAGCACGGCGCGATGGTGCTGGTCGATGAAGCGCATTCGATGGGCTTTTTCGGCCCCAACGGCCGCGGCGTCTATGAGGACCAGGGCCTGCAGGATGACGTCGATTTCGTCATTGGCACCTTTTCCAAGTCGGTCGGAACCGTCGGCGGCTTCTGCGTATCGAACCACCCCAAGTTCGAGATCCTGCGCTTCGTCTGCCGCCCCTACATCTTCACCGCCAGCCTGCCGCCCGCCGTCGTCGCCTCAGCGACCGCGTCGATCCGCAAGCTGATGCACGCCGCCGACAAGCGCGAGCGGCTGTGGGCGAACACCCGCCAGCTTCACGGCGGGCTGAAGCAGCTTGGCTTCCGGCTCCCCACCGAAGAGGCGGAATCGGCCATCGTGGCGGTTATCCTCGACGATCAGGACCAGGCCGTTCGGATGTGGCACGGGCTGCTGGAAGCAGGGCTGTACGTCAACGTCGCGCGACCGCCGGCGACCCCCGCGGGCATGTTCCTGCTTCGCTGCTCGGTTTGTGCCGAGCATACGCCCGAACAGATGGCCCAGGTGGTGGCGATGTTCGAGGCTGCGGGACGGGCGACGGGTGTAATCGGCTGAACGCCCGCGTAGCGCTTCCGCGAGACGCGCGGCTTTGATAGACCGTTACGCCGTGGCAACGGCAGGCACAGGGATCGCTTTCAAGAGCATGGCTTCGGCCTGGCGCCTCGTGATGTTCATCGTGATGGGGCTGGCGGGTGTCGGCGTGCTGGTCGCGCTGATCCTGACGCTCGGCGAGGCGAACAATCAGCGCAACCGCGCGTCCTCGCTTCAGTCGCACAGCTATGATGTGATGATCCTGGCGCGCACGCTGTCCGGGACGATCGCGCGGTCCGAGGCAGCGCTGGGGCGCTATGTCATCTCCGGCGACAAGCAGCTGGGGCGTTTGTATTTCGAGGATTGGCGTCGTGCCAAGGACCAGCTGCAGCGGCTGGCCAACCTGACACGCGACAATGCCGCCCAGCGCCCGATGGTCGACCGATTGCAGAGCGCCTTTGACGAGCGTGGCGAGCAGCTGTCGCTCACGGCGCTGGCGACCAACTACGGCAAGAACCAGCAGGCGCTGTCGCGCTACTATGAAGCGCGCCAGGCGTCGGCGCTGACCGAAATCAATCGCCTGCTGGATGAGGTGATCGCCAGCGAGCGTACGCTGCTGATCACGCGGACCGAGGCGACGATGGCGTTGGTCGAACGTTCGACCCGCGCCGCCTTTGTCCTGTCGTCCTTTGGTGTCCTGTTGCTGATCGGCGCAATCATCCTGGGATGGTTGACGATGCGTGCTTCGACCGACCGAGCGATCGCGCGCGCCGAGGCAGACGTGGCCCACGCCCGGGCCGACGAACTTTCGATCGCTGTGGCCGAGGCAACCGAGGAGTTGCGGGCGCAGGAAGCTCGTCTGCGGCAGGCGCAGAAGATGGACGCGATCGGTCAACTGACCGGCGGTATTGCACATGATTTCAACAACATGTTGGCGGTTGTTATTGGCGGCCTGGAACTGGCGCAGCGATCGCTGGCCAGTGGCGGGCCGGATACCTCAAGGCATTTGGAGAGCGCGCGCGAAGGCGCGGTGCGCGCGGCGGAATTGACCCGCCGGCTGCTCGCCTTTGCCCGCGAAGGCGCAATCGCTCCCGAGCGTATTCACGTTGGTACGCTGCTAACCGGCATGCGTGATCTGCTTGATCGGACGCTCGGCGACGCGATCCAGATCGACATCATCGAACATGGCGACGAGGCGCATGTTCGCGCCGACCGGGTCCAGTTCGAGAATTGCATTCTCAATTTGGCCGTCAACGCACGCGACGCGATGGACGGGCGCGGCCGCGTGAGCATCACGTCGGGGGTCGAGCGGACGACCGCCGGCACCTTCGTGACCATCGCGGTGCGCGACGATGGATGCGGCATGACGCCGGACATCATGGAACGCGTGTTCGAACCGTTCTTCACCACCAAGCCGGTCGGCAAGGGTACCGGGCTGGGGCTGAGCCAGATCTTCTCCTTTGCCCGCCAACTCGACGGCGAAGTGGCGATAGAATCGACGCCGGGTGCGGGAACGACGGTCATTCTTCGCCTTCCGCAGGACAGGGAGGCCGACGTCGTGGCCGCAGTCGACGAAGCGACGACGGTCGAGATCGGCATGGCTGAGAATCTGACCATACTGGTGGTGGAGGACGACGAGCGGGTGCTGCGCGCCACCGTCGGCGCGCTGGAGGAACTGGGCCATCGCGTGATCGCGTGCGACGATCCGCTGCGCGCGCCGGCATTGCTGGACGACAATGCCCCGGTCGACCTCATCATGAGCGATGTGCTGATGCCGGTGCAGACCGGGCCCGAAATGGTGGAGGCGCTGCCCGAACGCCACGGCCATATCGCCGTGCTGTTCGTCACTGGCTACGCCGGCGAGGCGAGCGATGCCGCGATGTTCGGCGGGCATCACGTCCTGCGAAAGCCCTTCACGCTGGCCGCGCTGGAGCGGTCGCTGGCCGACGCGTTCTCGCGGGGAACCGCGGCGACGGCGGACCGAATGGCGGCCGAATAGGACGAAGCGGCGGCGAGCGGGACCGAAAAGGGCTGGCGCTCGTTACCTTCTCGCCTATACCGGCGCACCCATCCGCAAGATCGAGCCCCTTAGCCGCGCCTCATGAAATCGATCGACCGCTACATGGCCCGGCTGATCGCGCTGCCGCTGTTCTCGACGCTCGTCATTGCGGCGATGCTCCTTCTCCTTGACCGCATGCTTCGCCTGTTCGACTTCGTCGCGACCGAGGGCGGCCCGGTCAGCGTCGTGTGGCAGCTGCTCGCCAACCTGCTGCCGGAGTATCTTGGCCTGGGCATCCCGATCGGGTTGTTGCTGGGCGTGTTGCTCGCCTTCCGCCGTCTTGCGACCTCGTCCGAACTGGACGTAATGCGCGGTGTTGGAATGAGTTACGGTCGATTGCTGCGCGTGCCTTATATGTACGCGGTCGGACTGGCGCTCATCAATCTGGCGATCGTCGGCTTCATACAGCCGCGCGCGCGCTACGCCTATGAGGGGCTGCGGTTCGAACTGCGGACCGGTGCGCTGGGCGCATCGATCAAGGTCGGCGAGTTCACCCATCTGGGCGATCGCATGACGATGCGGATCGAGCGCAGCCGCGACAAGGGACGTGAGCTTTCCGGCATTTTCGTCCACGCCCAAACGCCCAAGGGCGACTGGATCGGCGTGACGGCAGAGCGTGGCCAGTTCTTCGCCACGGACGATCCCAACACGATCATTTTCCGGCTGACCAACGGCACGTTGATCCACAATCGACCCGACTTCCCCACGCCGCGCGTGCTGACGTTCAGCGCGCACGACCTGCCGATCGACCTGCCCAAGTTCGAGCAGTTCCGCGCCCGCGGCGGTCGCAACCTTGAATATACGCTGCCCGAACTGGTGAAGATCGGAACGAGTGGCGGCAGCGAGGAAGCGCGCGATTCCAGCCAGGCCGAATTGTACTTCCGACTGGCAGAGGTGCTGATGATGTTCCTGCTGCCGCTGCTGGCGGTGGCGCTGGGCGTGCCGCCGAAGCGATCAACCTCCGCGCTGGGCGTCTTCCTGTCGATCGTGATGGTGGTCGCCTATCACAAGGTGAACCAATATGCCGCGTCGATCGGCGAGCTTGGCAGGGTCGACCCGTTCATCGCCCTGTGGACACCGTTCGCGATCTTCGCCGCGCTGATCATCTGGATGTATTACACCTTGGCCTATGTACCGGGCGGACAACCGATCGGCGCGCTGGAGCGCGTCGCCAGCAAGACGCTAAAAGCCATCACGAGCCGCCTGCCCGGCCGCCGCCGCCGGAAGGCACAGGCATGACCGCTTTCTTCCCGTCCAAGACCGTCGCGCTCTACATGGGACGCATGTTCCTGGTCCGCACGTTCGGCATCCTGGCCGGGCTGGTGCTGGTTCTTCAGGCGCTCGATCTGCTGGGCGAGTCAGGCAAGATCCTGGCGGTACCGGGCAATACCGACGCGCAGGTGTGGCAGTATATGTCGCTGCGCGTACCGCAGATCATTGCACGCTTCCTGCCCTTCGCCGTGCTGCTCGGCACGATCCTGACGCTGATCACGATGAACCAGAACAGCGAGATCGTGGCGCTGAAATCGTCCGGCATGTCGGCGCATCAG
>NZ_JAQZBC010000025.1 GCF_029239295.1 Sphingomonas sp. | reverse complement strand
CAGCAATGATCTGTTCGGGCGTCTGCTGTTCCAGATCGCCTGGCGACGGCACCGCCTGCTTTTCGGGCATGCTTCCTCCCGTTTGCGTGCTGCCAATAGGCGGGGCCAAGCTCGCCAGCAGCGGCAGCAACCAACCGATCATCAACCCATCATCCTACGCCACCGGGGCGCGGCGGCTGCCCGGATGGCTGCACCATGCTCGCTCGCCAGCCAAGTTTCGCGATAGCCACGAAGGCGGACGTCGAGCAGATTGCCGGCAAGCCGATGTGGCGGGTCATAGCGATAGCTAGTGCCGTAACGGCCATCCTGTTCCACACGCAACTCCGCGCAGGTCCAGCGGACGTCAGGCGATGCGGCCATTCCGTCAGCCACCGTACTCAGCAACCGCTTGGCCTCTCGCGGCAGGCGAAAGGAGACATCCTCTGGTTCTCCAGGCAGCGGGCAAGGGTCAAAGTGATGCTGCTCAACCACCCCGTAGATTGGCCGGCCATTCATGGAAATGGACCGGCCGCACCAAGCAAATACGCTGAACGACCCTTTGGACGCCAGACTAGGAGCGCGACTGAATCCAGTCGTTCACTCGCCGCTCCAAGATCGACAGCGGCTGCGAGCCGGAGGCGATCAGCAGGTCGTGGAAGCCCTTGATGTCGAACTTCGGGCCCAGCGCGGCCTCCGCCTTGCGGCGCAGCTCGACGATCTTGAGCATGCCGATCTTGTAGCCGGTCGCCTGGCCCGGCAGCGTGATGTAACGGCGCACTTCCGAGCGGGCCTTTTCGAGCGGCTGGCGACCCGTCTTGTGCAGATACTCGACCGCCTGATCCTCGGTCCAGCCGAGCGAATGGATGCCGGTGTCGACCACCAGCCGCGCTGCGCGGAACAGCTCCGCATCAAGCCGCATGAAATCCGCCGCAATGTCGGGGAAAGCGTTCATTTCCTTGCACATCGCTTCGGCATACAGGCCCCAGCCCTCGCCGAACGCGACATAGCCGGTGACCGAGCGGAACTTGGGGCCGCCCTTCTGCCGCACCTGGATGTCACCCTGCATGTTGTGGCCGGGAACCGCTTCGTGACACATCAACGTGTACATCGCGGCGGGATCTTCCTGATTGCCGGCCATATGCACATAGGTGCGCGCCGGGCGTGACCCGTCGGGGCTCGGCGCCGAGGCATGCGCGGCGCCGCCCGGCACCTCGCTGAACGACGGCTCCCGCACCACTTCGATGCGATAGGCCGGCAGCGTGCCGAAGTAAGCGGGCAACAGCGTGCGCGTGCGGGCGACGAACGCATTGGCGTTGGCCAGATATTCCGCGCGCGAGGCGTCGGTCCACGGCCGCGAGGGGAAGAGACGCGCGCGCTCGGCATAATAAGCCTGACGGTCCTTCAACCCGGCCTTGCGCGCCAGCGCGTCCTGCTCCGCCTCAATCCGCGCGACCTCCGACCGGCCGATGGCGTGGATCTGGTCGGCGGTATAATCGGTCGTCGTGTTGAGCTTCAGCTCATCGGCGTAGAAGTCCGCCCCGCCGGGCAGCGATACCGCGCCGACGCGGCCGCTGGGCGCGGTCGGCAGCGCGCTTTTCGCCCAGGCGATCACCCGGCCATAGGCGGGCTGCAGCGCGAGGATCGCGGTGCGCGCCTCCTCCAGCAGCGTGTCGGCCTGCGCGCGGTCGATCTTGCCCGCCGCGACCAGCTTCTCCGTCTTGGCCTTCACATCGGCCCAAAGGGCAACGTCCGGCCCGGCACCAAAGGGAGCGCCGCTGGTCAGTTTCTCGCTGCCAGCGATGATCGTCTCGATCTGGAAGCGCGGCACGCGGATGCCAGCGGCTTCACTGGCGCGGGTGCGGTCTATCGCGATGTCGAGCACCGCCGGCAGGCCACGCAGCCGGGCAATGTAGTTCCGCAGGTCAGTGACGTCGGCAACGCTGTGCGTATTGATCAGGAAATCGGGCAGCTGGCTGTGCGTCGAATACAGGCGGGAGTAGAGCGGCGGCTTGAACCGCCGGTTGGCATTGGTCAGCGCGGCGCGATCGGCCTCCAGCAGCCAGATGTCGTAGTTTACCTGCGACTGCGGGGACAGTTTGGAGCGATCGAACGCTGCCTTCAGCCGGGCGGCGCTGGCCTGTCGCCAAGCGACGAAGGCGTCGGCGCCGGCATCGCTGATGTCGTTCCAGCGATCCCCACCTTCCTTCAGGCCCAGTCGGGTGGCCGTCTGCGGCTGCCGCTTCAGCAATTCAGCGAATTCGGCGTCGAGGAAGGCGGTGAGGCGCGCGTCTTCGGCCGCGGTGGCGGACGAGGCTACCGCCGTTTGCGCGGCGGCGGGGAGCGCTAGCCCGCCGATGGCGAGGGAGGTGATCGCGGTGGCAAGTAAGAAGGGCTGCACGGTAGCTCCTAACAAGGATGGCAAGGTCTTCAGATCGGAAGTTCAATCAGGTTGGTCCGGCGACCGGCAGGCCGCGGTGCTTACGGAGGGCGATTACAATGGTTTTGGTACTTGCTAATCGGGGTGTCGCCAAGAGGCGGCGCTCAGAGCAGTCTAGCCGCGCCTCTGACGCCGCTCATGCTTGTCGAGCGATAACGCTACCGTCGACCTTGATCTTCTGCGAAGCGTGCCGGGAGGAGTTGAGCGTTGTGATCGTAGGTCATGACGCGAACGGCAGACCGAGCGGGAAAACTCTCCGCTCTGTATGTCGTAGAGCCCTCGCATCTTGATACTGTTGGCGTGGCGTCTGTTGCGCGCGGATTACCGGACTTTCGAGGTGACACGGATCGAAGCATTGGATCGCGGCAGCAGCAGCTTCCCACCGCTGCGGGTACAGCTACTTCTCGGGTACATCCCGCTGCGGACCGCAGAGTGGAGGCTCAAACAGCGAGATGCGCTTCTGCGACGTGATGACCCCGCAATAGCCATTCCGCCCGACCTTCCCGTTCCCCAACACCGGACCTTGGTTCAGTTGCCGCTTGGCGGCTGGACTTGGGCCGTGAGCAGAAAGGCGGCTTGTGGCTCGAGAGCTTGCCAAGCCGCCGTTCGGCTATATCGTCATAGCTCCTGAAGCCTGCCGTCCGGTTCGACTTCAAGGCAGTCAGCGTCCTGGCCTCAATGTGCTTGACCGGCCTCGTGTACGGGCTCAACGGGACCTCTCCACGCGCTCGATGGGTTACTCACTTCGTCGTGAGCCGACGACGACGCCAACTGATCGAGCTCGATGCGCCTTCCCGGCCTGCTATCCCGCGCACCTTACGATCTCGCGATCGACCTCGGGACCGTGAACACCGTCGTGTACCTGCGTGACAGGGGCGTGGTTCTCAACGAACCTTCCATAGTCGCCCTGGAACGGGTCGGCGGAAGCTTGAGCGTTCGGGCAGTTGGCGCGGAGGCGAAGCTTATGTTGGGCAAGACGCCCGAGAACATCAGCACGATCCGGCCGATGCGAGACGGCGTGATCGCGGATATCGACGTCGCGGAGCAGATGATAAAGTATTTCATCGACAAAGCACGCAGGGGCTCAATCAAGTTCGGCCGGCGCCCTGAGATCGTTATTAGCATCCCCAGCAGCGCGACGATGGTGGAAAGGCGGGCGATCCAACAGGCGGCGACGAGCGCGGGTGCCCGCAAGGTGTATCTGATCGAGGAGTCGATGGCGGCGGCAATCGGCGCGGGACTGCCGGTGACCGAGCCCTTGGGTGCCATGGTCGTCGACATAGGTGGCGGAACGACGGAGGTCGCAATCCTTGCGCTCCGCGGGCTTGCGTACAGCGCGTCGGTTCGCGTGGGGGGCGACCGAATGGACGAGGCGATCGCCTCGGGAGTTCGACGCAAGCACAACCTGATGATCGGCGAAGCCACTGCCGAGCGCATAAAGGTGCAAATCGGTGTCGCGCAGATTCCGGCGGACGGCGTAGGCAAGTCGATGATGGTGCGGGGGCGCCACTTGGTAAAAGGCATGCCAAGCGAGGTAGAGGTCAACCAGGCGGAGATAGCCCAGTTCCTCGCCGACCTCACGGCGCAGATTGTCGAGGCAACGCTCTCCGCACTTGAAAAGGCCGGGCCTGAGCTTTCGTCCGACATCTACGATCAAGGTATCGTCATGACCGGCGGAGGCAGCCTGCTCCGAGGTCTGGACAAGGTACTCTCGGAGGCCACCGGCCTGCCGGTGATCGTCGCGGAAAACGCCCTAATGTGCGTGGCTGAAGGCGCTGGGCGTGCCCTGGAAGAACCGGTGTATCGCGGTGTGATGTCCGACGACTAGGCTTGAGGTGCCCACTACCATCATCCATACCGTCGAGGGTTAAGCTAGGCGTATTGTGTTTGAATGCTCGTACTCGAGCAAAGCTGACGGCCTCCTCAATAGCCGCTAACGCGGCTTGCGTTTCGGATATCTCAACTGGCTGTTCGCACTGCCCGCATGAAAGCCGCATAGGTTCGCTGTTCGTTGTATCGCCTGTGCCGGTGCAATGGAGCGAACCTTCTAATTATTGAATTTGGCTGATGTTGTCAGCGTTCGCAGCCGACGCCATCATTGTCCCTATCGAGGTGCAATCCGTAACCAGGATCTCCTCGCCTCACGGGCGCAGCTCCCGCTGCACGAGCCGCTGAGCAGTTGGGAAAAACCGCGCTACTGCCTTGCAACCTGAGGGGCTGCGGGCGATCAGCGGCCCGCGTCATCCCTCCATGACAATGGTATCCGGCCCCACCCTTCCGGTCATTGTGGCAGCCTTGCGCATTGAGCCCCCCCGGCGTTGCTACAGCAACATTACCGAGGAGTATTAGTACTGCCGTTCCAATAGCTAATCGCAGCGGTCGAACTCGACTTAAACTAAAGCTGTGGGGTCCGCAGGCGTGCATCACTCAATTCAGCTTTGCACTGTCGGTAAGCGTGCGGAAATCGCTCAGCGTGCGGTCATAGTAATTCAGCCGCGGCGCATCGAATACGGCCATATAGAGAAGCCCGTTGATCAACGCTGCTCGCCCCTCACCGCGACGCGGTAGCGCGTCGTTGTCGACATAGTCGAAGGTGAACCGGATCCCATCACTCCCCAAGAAGCGATCGGGCTGCGATCCCGAAATGGTGAAGGTCGCGAGGTCCTTGGCAGCACGGTAGGTGCCCTCGAGCAGTTCCGGAACCTCGAGCAGCAAGGTACCTTCGGTGAACTTAGGAAGCGGCTTTCGCTTCTTGCTTACCTCCCGGACCAGCGGCTTGCCCGGCTCGATACCGGCAAAGAAGGTTACGTCGTTCAACTCCTCACCATCGAGGGTCCACGTTTCGGTCTTCTTGCCTGGTGAGACACCCAGCTTGTTCCAATCGCGCGACGGGGTCACCGTCAGGATAGAACCCGAGATCTTCGCAGCCTGTCCTTTCTCTCGATACGAGTTGGCATTTGCGGCGGCAATCGGTGTTGAGAGAGCCACAACGAACAGCGTTACAGCCGTAATAGCACGCATTACTTGGCTTCCTTCTGGACGAGCATGCCGATCATCGATGCATCGGCGGCATCAGGCTTCAGTTCGAGATAGCGGCGCAGCGCGACTACGCCTTCGCTGGAGCGCCCGGTTTTAAGGAGCGAAAGACCAAGGCCCCGTTGCGCCTCAGCAAGCGAGGGATCGAGTTCCACCGCTTTGCCGTAGAAGTCAGCCGCGTTCATCAGGTCGCGCTGGTTGCCTCTCAAGCGGTACAGGTCGCCGCGAGCGCGCCATAATGTCGCCGTCCAGCCTGCTTCGGCCAGCCGCTTGATGATGAAGTCGCTGCCCCCAAAGTCGTTCAGCTTGATTTGATCATCTAGAAAAAGGGGAAGCCATTTTTCCATCACAGCTTCGTAGCGGTCGGCACCGTCCTCCTTGTTTTCATCGTTGGGTGCGGCAAGAGCGTAAAGGTAGTCGGCTCGCTCGCCATTTGCGGGATGAGATGCGAAGAATGCCACTCGGTCAAAGTCCGGCTTCCTCAAACCTCGCTCAAGTGCGGACGCTTCGCGCTCCAGGATCAGGTTGCGCCATACACGCGACGCTGCGCTGGGGCGGAGCGAACTTCCGTTCAAGTAGCCGAGCCCTATCAGGTCGGCCTCACGCTCTTGGTCACGACCAAATTTAGCGAGGCCGCCCAACACCGAGAGTTGCAGATTGTCGAAGCTGCTATACTTTGCCTGTGAGCCTGACATTGAGGTCAGCACTGCTGCCCAGCTTAACAAATCGGTGCCCGTTCGTGCCGCCTTGTATTGGGCAAGCGTATGGCGTCTCTCGAAATGACCAAACTCGTGGCCTAGAACTGCGGCCAGCTCCGCCTCGCTTCGTGCGCGCAACAGCAGTCCGCTAAAAACCTGCATTGTCCCATTGGGCGTCATACTGGCGTTGAAAGCAGGAACCCGAACAACGTAGATTCGCGCAGACGCGCAACGGTCGGCGCCAACGGCTGTGCAGAGAGCAGATCGCACGTACGCGTTTAGCTTCTCGTCCCGGATCAGGAGCGCAGAATTGGCGAGCTTGCGCTCATCTTCATCCGCGTCGCGCCACAGTCCAATCTCATCAACGCCCTGCGGCTGGTACGCGCCTGCATATGGCGGCGGAACGGGAGCAGGCTGGACCTTGGCTTTAGGAGCAGCGGCAGCGGAACCGCAAAAGATCATGGCAGCGGCGCTCACCGCGAGCATCGGCAGTTTCACTTCGCCGCGTCCTCTGGTGCAACAGTAGAGACCGACTTGGGAATTGAGCTTCCCGGAAACTCCTCGAGCAACTGACTGACCCGTTTCTCTGCGCCTTCGGCTGTTCGGACATCGCCCCCCATCGCGCCGTCAGCATTAAGCCACAGGATGTCGCCGGACTTCAGATCAACCAGCCCAGCATAGCCGGCGTGCTCCCCCGACTTTACTGCGATGCCGGGCCCCAGCAGCGCAACAGCTTGAAGCAGCTTACGCCCAGTCGAGCCATAGGCATCCTTGTTATAGATGAAGAGCGCATAATCAGCGTCCTTTGCACCCGGTAAAGAGGAGACTCCGGACCCAAGCGACCAATCAAAAATGTTTGCCTTGTTGTCCCGCTTTTTCGTGGGCAGTCGGTTGCCCTTAAAGAACTGGTAGTTGATGACCGACCGAGACACCGCAGCAAAGAGTGCTGCATACTCTTCGGTCAGGCGCGCGTCCTCTCCGAAAGCTTCGGGCGCAACAACGACCCGATTCCCCAGCTTTGTCTGGATTCTGGCCAGGGCGCTATCGATATTCTTGCGAGACTTGTCAGTCCAATCACCGTTCGGCTCGAACATTCCGCCCGTTGACTGCGCTCCAACCTGCACGGTGGGGCGCATGACAAGGATTGTCTTTCCGCTTGCCGCAGCCAAATCAAAGCCGTCCTTTACGGCCGTTCGCTCTTGTGCAGCTGCAGGCACAGCTATTGCAACAGCCGCAGACGCGACTGCAACCCAGATACTGGCTCGCACTTTACCCCCTAGTGAAACGCGTTGGTTCCCCAACCAACTCTGCTTCTATCTGCACAAGATCCTTGACGTTTCAAGCACTAGCTTTGCTTGATCTCGATTAATGGTGTCCCACAAACTCTTTATATTTTAGATGCTCGCACCTTGCAAAACGTGCGATTCCGTAGGGGATAAATGGGTATCCAGGTAAGCATCCCACGCACAGCTCTCGCGTCATGATGTTCGCGACAGTTCCCAGCCAGATTTGATCAGATCACCGGGCGTTACCAATCCCGCGCAGTTGCTCGACGGCAAGGACGTCGAAGTCGATCCGCTTGCCGACCACCTGCACTCGTTGGCCAAGCAGTCTGCGAGATCGCCAATAGGCTCGCAGGCCCATCTCGAGGCGCCACGTTCCACCCCCGTCTCTTCGCAAAAGGCGTTCCCCGGCTTGTTCGTTCAGCCAGCCAGTCTCGTCGTGCCGTGTACCGATCGGCATCAGCTATCGCGATCGCTTTGGTGAACGCCTCCTACCCGCGCCCAGCCTTGCCTTTCTCCAATCAAAAATGCGGCGCAAAGGAAGGTGATCCCGAGCACAGCCAAGGGCAGCACAACAAGCAGCCCTATAAGAACAAGCGGGAGGAGAAAGAACTCTTGCATAGAACAAGTTCCTCCCGCGTTGATTCTTCGCGCAGGGTTAGCACGGCAACACTGTTGTTCCAGCCCCCGCGCGACCGGGCGCGGACCAAAACGACAGAATATTGGTTAAAGCTGGGAACGGAGGACGTGATGCAGCAATAAGATAAGCCGGACGACCACAAAGCCGCCGCGGAGACACGGCCAGCGCCCAGGTGAGGCTGGAACAACGCGCTTCGTGATGGACGACGGCGACAACACGGACGTTCCGGCCACAGAAGTTGATCCTGACGAGCAGCCGAAGCCCTCGCGCTAATCAAGCCTGAAGAGGGAGGACTCACCATGTGGAAGGCTTATAGCCCCCCCCCGTCACCGGCGATGATGATGGCATCTAAGGCCGGTTAGCGTGGTCTACCGGTAGACCAAGGTCGACAAGCTGGTGCACGATCTTCCGATAAGGGAGGTGACAGCTGATCCAGGGATGGCTCGGCTCTGTGACGGCCGCTTTCCAGAACTCGACTAAGAATTGCTGCTCTGCCACGAACGGACGGAGCACGTGCAATGCCAGTCGAACGTCGATCGTGCCGACCGGCTCATGACTTGGTCGATGCGCTGCTTCCCGCAGGATCTGAAGCGCCAGATTGATCAGCAAATGCCTGCGCGCCTTTCGGCGGGCGCGCTGTTTTCCGAACGGCAGCGCCAACAAGGTGACACGCGGCGACGCGCAACGTTTTGGGCATTTCACCGACCAGTGTGCCGCTTTCCAATCGACGCTCCCGCCGTTGTTGCGCACTTCGGCGATCAACGCGTCCAGCTCCCAAGTCTCACTCGCCTTGCAGCTTCGGCACGTGACGCGGACCTGTGCTTCAACGCGGTGAAGATCGTGGAGGGATTTCGGCGGACCGACCATAACCCTCCTCATGGCAGAACATAGAAAGAACGTAAGGGCTGGCGATGTTGGAGAAGTTGTGCTCAGTCGCGGAGGTGATCACGATTCTTGCCGCCGTTGCTTCTGTTGTGCCCGCCGGCGCCTCGTTCCGCTGCACTCCCACCCGCGTGTGGGATGGAGATGGGCCCCTATGGTGCGCAGAGGGCCCGAGGATACGTCTTTCGGGAATAGCCGCCCGTGAAATGAACGGTACCTGTCGCAGCAATCAGCCATGCCCGAGCGCCAGCGCCGAGGCTGCGCGTGATGCCTTGGTGCGCCTGATCGGGACCCCAGTCGGTAAGTCGCGCGAAGGACATGTGCTGGTCAAAGGACCCCCGCTGACTTGTCGATCGATCGGCAGCGGCAAGGGGAACAGGACAGCCGCCTGGTGCACGTCGCCCCGCGCGGGGGATCTATCCTGTGCGATGGTCACGACGAGGACAGTGCTGAAGTGGGAGCGGTATTGGCGCGGGCACCAGTGCTCAGAAAGCCGATGATCAGTGACATCTGAGCCCCTCTCGGCGCCAACCCTGCGCTAAATATTTCCCGCGCGAGGTCTCCGGCGCCACCCAGCTGGTGCTGAAGGAAGTATCGCTCGACGATCATTATTTCGGGGTGTCGGCAATCGACCCCCAATAGCGCCGAAAGCATCATCACCTTTTTCGGCCGCGCGCGCCGCCGCTGAACACATGAAAAAGGCGCGGTCCCGCGGAACGCGGAACGGCGTTCCATTGCCCCAGACAAGCTCGTTCGGGTCAGCCGAGGCGTGTTGGGGGCTGAGGAATATACCGCGGTGCTACGGCCGGGGGCCGGGCTCGGTGGGCGACCCCGACGGTGACCAGCTCGCGGCAAGCTTCGGCGCTGACTGATGTTGGGCCGCTAGCTGCCCGGCAGCTTTCCACGACGGAATCGCAATAACGGCCGTTCGGTGGCAATCAGAGGCATGGCAGCTGACGACCCAATTATCGTCGTTCCGGTCGCGCTGAGCCGTGCTTGAAAGCTGCCGTTGGTCAGGGGCGCCGCTGCGCAGATCAGCGGGCAAGATGGTACCTCGCAAGATGGCGCCTCGCGAAAGGGTCCCCGACGGCGTGCACAGGCGGCTGCTGCGGTGATCGCTCGTCATGTCGCTCCGACATTCCGGTCACTTGCTAGCTCGTTCTCGCTGAGCTGCGGCCTGCGCTAGTGATCAACGGCTGTGAAGGTGGGCTTGATCCTCGTCCCTGCCTCGGTCATGGGACGATGTATCATCGCATTGTGATCATGCGCGACGTGCGGCCGTCGCATTCGAAGGGGGATAGTACATTGAACGTTTTTACGGCGCGGCTGGGGGTAGCTGCCGTTTGCTTTACTGCGGGCCTGGCAGGCGCGGTTCCGAGCCAGGCGCAAAGCAGCGCTGCGGCGCCAGTCGAGCAGGAGAATGATCCGCGTCCAGCCTCAGAAGCGCAAGCCGCTGTCGAGCCGAGTGGCGGCAGCGACATCGTTGTGACAGGTAGCCGGTTCGGCGGTCGGACGCGCATCGGCTCGGCAACGCCCGTGGACGCGATCTCGCAGGAGGAGCTTCAACAGAGCGGCCGCGTCGACCTGATCCAGATGCTCAAGGTTCAAGTTCCGAGCTTCAGCTCACCGCGTCCGCTGGCTTCGGGCATCGGGGATTTTCTGCAGCCGCCCTCGCTACGCGGCCTCGGGCCTGGCGAGCTGTTGGTCCTCATCAACGGCAAGCGCCGTCATACCGCGTCCGATCTCAACTCCAGCAACGGCATCGGTCGCGGCGATGTGTCGATCGACTTCAACGCGATCCCGTCGCTTGCGCTGTCCCGGATCGAGGTTTTGCGTGACGGTGCGGCAGCGCAATACGGCTCGGATGCGATCTCCGGCGTGATCAACATGTTTCTGGACCGGTCGGTCGGAACGCGGGCCCAGGCCACGTATCTGACCACGACCGAGGGTGACGGCGCTACCTATGAAGCCAGCGCCTCGGTCGGTGTGCGGGTCGGGGCAAATGGCGTGTTTCGCCTGACCGCGGCATACCAGGATCGCGGCGGCACCAATCGTGCTCGGCCCGACACCCGCCAGCAGTATTTCGGCACCAACGTGGCCGGACGCCCGGTGCTGCCGTCGGGCAACTTCGGTTCGGGCGTGGGGCTCACTCCGTCGAACGGAACGCTCGATCCGCGTGAAGCCGGCTTCGACCGCAACGTCTTTCAGCAGGGCGACCAGCCGAACACCAACAAGCAGATCTTCTATAATTTCGTCGCGGCCGCGCCGGGCGATGTCGAGATCTACTCGTTCGGCGGCTACAACCGGATCGACGGTGACATCCAGTATCTCTTCCGTCGCGCCGGCCAGGATGAAACAGTCCGCGCTCTTTATCCCGATGGCTACAGCCCCGGTCTCGAAACGCGCATCGAGAACCTATCGACTGCTGTTGGCCTGCGCGGCAGCGGCCTGATGGGGTTCGGATGGGATCTGTCGAGCGTCTACGGCGTCAGCACGCAGGATCTGACCTACGTCAACAGCGTCAACGTTTCTCTGGGGGCTGCATCGCCGAGCCGCTTCTACCGCAACGGCAGTGACTTCTATCAGTGGACCAATAACCTCGACCTGACCCGCGAGATCCCCTTGGGCGATAGCAGTCCGCTGAAGCTCGCCTTCGGTCTCGAATATCGCCAGGAGACCTACCGCCTCTTCACCGGCTCGCCGGACGGTTATCGTAACGGTGGTGTGCCCATCCTCGACGGTCCGAACGCCGGCAGGCCCGCCGTGGTCGGGGCACAGCCGGGCCCGAGCAATGGTCCGGATGATCGCGCTTCGCTGAACCGGCACAGCTATGCCCTCTACGGCGAAGCCGAGAAGGAGCTGTTCAACCGACTGCTTCTGTCAGGCGCGGTGCGGCACGAGCATTATTCCGACTTCGGCGACACGACGAACTTCAAGGTGGCCGGGCGGCTTGGCCTGATCGGCACCTGGGCGCTGCGCGGGTCGTATAACACCGGCTTCCGTGCGCCCGCGCTGGCGCAGGCGGGCTTCAATGCGTCCAACACGCTGATCCTGAACGGCACGCAGGCGATCGTCCGCGTCGCCGCGGTCGACACGCCTGCCGCACGCCTCGCTGGCGCGACCGACCTGAAGCCGGAGAAGTCGGACAACATCTCGGTCGGCACCGTCTTCGAGGCCGGCGGGCTGACGTTCACGCTAGATGCCTATCAGATCAAGGTGCGCGACCGCATCGCGATTTCCTCGACCTTCCAGGACACGCGGCTTACCAATTTCCTGGCGACCAATGGGCAGTCGGGATTTGCCGCACTGTCGTTCCTCACCAATGCAGTGGATACGAACACCAGGGGTGTCGACCTGGTGATGAACTATCGCCACAGCTTCGGCGACGGGAGCCGGTTCACCGGCACGCTCGCGGGCAATTACAACAAGACCAGGTTCGACCGCATCGCAGGCACACCCGCCCCGATCGCGGCTCTGGGTATCACGACGCCGCTGTTCGACATGACGCAGCAGCTGCGCTTCTCGGACAGCCAACCGCGCGAGAAGGTGACGCTCGACCTCAATTATGCGCACGGGCCGTTCGCACTCTCCGTTACCAACACGCGCTACGGCAAGGTATCGACCGTGGCCATCCAGAACAGGACGCCCGCGCAGGTGGCGGCCCTGGTGCCGGGCTTCGACACGCGGCTCGTTCCCTCGGCTGGCAGCGCCACCAACTCCGACATCATCCAGACCTTCGGCGCCCGGCTGCTGACGGACGTGGAGTTGTCCTGGCAGGCGACGCGGGCCTTGCGGTTGAGCGCGGGCACGCAGAACCTGCTTAACGTCTACCCGGACGAGAACATCGCTTCCACCGTGGCCAGCGTCGCGGCCGGCACCAACGGGTCCGACAACGCCGGAACCCAGCCGTACAACGCGATCTCGCCCTTCGGCTTCAACGGACGCTCGGTGTTCGTCCGGGCCGGCCTGAACTTCTAAGTGAGGATGAGCATGGCCGACACGCTGGCGATGACCGGGGACGGTGAAACGCCGACGCGTTCGCGGCGCGCGATATTCTTCACGAAGTCGAGCGCATCCCGCACACGCCAGCGAAAGCCGAACGGAGAGCCGCAGCCAAACCACCCTTGCTTGATGATATAGCATATCATAGGAGCTAGGCGCCATGGTTGCCAGGGAGCATGAATGTCGTTCTTGAGACGCACGGGCCGCGGCGTCACCGCGCTCCTAACAACCGCGGCTGTTGCAATCGGATCTTCATCGCCCGCGTGGGGGCAGGAGGACGCAGTCGAGCAGGAAGAGCCGGCGGGAGTACGCGTGGCCGTGCAAGCCCGGGACGGAGCTGCTCAGGGTCGAGGCGATACCGAACGGTCCGACATCGTCGTGCTCGGCTCACGCAACACGGTGGACCGCACCCTCTCGTCGGACCGCGTCACTGAGGGCATGTCGCAGTCGAGCAGGTCGATCGAGCGGGACATCCTGGACGCGGCAGGAACCTATCGGCTGAGCGACGCACTGGAACTGGTGAGCGGCTTCAGCCAGCAGAACAATCGTGGCGGCGTGATCGACAATTTCGCCGTGCGCGGGTTCCTTGGCACGCCGGATGGCGGCGCCGAATACTATCTCAACGGCTTTCTCGCGAACCGAGGCATGGCGCCGCCGCGCGATCCTGCCACGACCGAGAGGATCGAGGTTCTCAAAGGGCCAGCCGGTGCGCTGTTCGGCGACGTCGATCCGGGCGGGCGCGTGAACATCGTAACCAAGGTGCCGCGCTTCACCCCGCATGCGAATGCCATGGTCAGCTACGGCTCGTTCGACACGCGCCGGGCGGAACTGGACGTCACCGGGCCGCTGACGCGCACCCTCGCCGCACGCATCGTGGTTGCGGGGGAAGACAGCGACGGGTGGCGCGACACGGTCTCGCTCCGGCGTCGCATTGTCTCGACGTCGCTCACTTGGCAGCCGAGCGACGCCTTTCGACTCACCTATACCAGCGAGCTCAGCCGCTTTGACACGCCGTTCGACCGCGGAATTCCGGCGATCAATGGCGACGCGAACGCCTTGCCGCGCTCCAACTACTATGGCGAACCGTCGAACGGCATCACCCGCTCGCGCAACGACCAGCACCAGCTCACCGGGTTGGCGGAGCTCGGCAGCCAGTGGACCCTGAACGGCGGCGTGGTCTGGCGCACCGGTACGCTGAAGGGACTGTCGGCGGACCAGTCGCGGATCGTTGGCACGTCTCTGTGGCGGCAACGTCGATCCCGAGACTTCAGCGTGGACGATCTCGCCGCGCGGTTGGAACTCGCCGGGCAGATCGGGCGACATCGATTGAGCATTGGGCTGAAGGGCTATCGGTTTCTCTACGGTGAGCGATGGATGCGGATCAATCCGTCGGAGGCCGCACCCTATGCGATCGACCTGTTCGATCCGGTCTACGGATCGGTCGCGGCACCGCTCCGCCCGTTCACCAACAACGACGAGAGCCGCTGGGCCGGCACGGCCTACGTCCAGGACATGTGGGAGGTCACCGACCGGCTGACGCTGGTGGGCGGCGCGCGCATCGATCCATACCGGCAGAAGATCGTCAACAACAACACGGGCAGCACCGGACGCAACATCGACGAGCCGGTGAGCTTCCGTGTCGGTGGTCGATACCGCGTCAGCGACGTGATCGCGGTGCATGCGAACTGGGGCGAGAACTTCTCGCTCAACACAGGAACGGACCGGAACGGTGCCGGCTTCGGACCGGAGACGGGCAAGGGGTACGAGGTGGGGATCGCGGCGAACCTGCCCGGCATCGACGTGGCGGCGACCTGGTTCGACATCCGTAAGAAGGACATCCTCACAACGGACCCGGTCGATCCGAACTACCTTGCCCCGGTCGGCAGCCTCGTCAGCCGGGGGATCGAAATCGACGCTTCGGCAAGGCTGGGCGATCGTTGGCAGATTGTCGCCAACTACGCTTGGTTGGACGCGAAGGCGGATGACGTGGCGTTCCCGACTCCGGATGTGCTCAACGTGCCGCAGCATTCGGCCACCTTGCTGGTCGTGCACCGCATCCCGACCGGGCGTGGCAATTGGCAGTTGAGCGGCGGCATCGCCTATGTCGGTGACCGTGCCGGATCGGTCGCGACGACGCCCGTCGTCCTGCCGGAGTACGTCAAGGCGAAGGCGGCGATCGAGGCGCCCCTGACTGAGAGCCTCCGCTTCCGGCTGGAAGCGGACAATCTCTTCGACAAGCGATACGCGGCCAGCTCCTACAGCGCCCTGTGGATCTACCCGGGCGCCCCGCGCACCGTGCGCGCATCCCTCCGGTTCGAGATTTGAGGACTAACCAAGTGACCCAGAACGTTTCCGCATCGATCCTGATAGAGGGCCTGACGCTCGCCTATGGCGCGCACCGCGTGCTCGACGGCCTGTCGCTGCGCGTGCCTGAAGCCAGCATCACCGCGCTGCTCGGCGGTAACGGCGCAGGCAAGTCGACCACGCTTGCCGCGCTGCTCGGTTTCGTGCGCGCGCAAGGGGGTACGATCACGGTCGCGGGCGTGGATCCCGGCGCCGATCCCGATGCAGCGCGCCGGCGCATCGCCTATCTCCCCGAGAACGTCGCGCTCTACGAGCATCTGACCGCAGTCGAGAATGCCGACTATCTCCTCGCCCTGTCAGACGAGCGCAAGGATCGCCGGGTCATCACCGAGGCTCTCGCTGCGGCGGGGCTTCAGGAGCGCGCCTGGGATCAGCGGCTCGGCGGCTTCTCGAAGGGCATGCGGCAGAAGGTCGCCATTGCCGTCGCTCTGCTGCGTGAGGTACCCGTCCTGCTGCTCGACGAGCCTACCTCCGGGCTCGACCCGCGCGCCACGGCCGACTTCAATGCGCTTGTCTGCGCGGTGCGTGATCGCGGCACGGCGGTTTTGATGGTGACGCACGACCTGCTCTCCGCCGCAGATGTGGCCGACCGGATCGGCTTCCTCGAGGCCGGCCGCATCGTGGAGGAGGTGGAGGCAAGCGGCCCAGAACGGTTTGACGTGCGCGCGCTCCACGCCCGCTTCGCAATCGCCACCGAGCGGCTTCCGGCATGAGCGCCACCCGCCTCATCGCCCGCGACGAGCTGCGCCTGATGGTTCGCAACCGGGTCGCGGTAATCGCCTTCACGCTGTTGGTGCTGCTGACGCTGGTCGCGGTGCTCAGCTCATGGTCGCACCAGCGCAGCAACGCCGACTTGCGCGCCCGACATCAGCACGAGGCGGAGCACGCCTTCGACGCCCAGCCCGATCGCCACCCGCACCGCGTGGTCCACTACGGCCACTTCATCTTCCGCCCCCTCGGGCCTTTGGCTGCCTTCGACCCCGGCGTCGACGCCTTCACCGGCAGCAGCATGTTCCTGGAAGGGCATCGGCAGAATACCGCCAATTTCGGCGACGTGCGGCAAAGCTCGCTGTTGGTCCGGTTCGGTCAATTGACGCCTGCCTTCGTGCTTCAGGTGGTCGCGCCGCTGCTGCTCATCTTCCTCGGATATGGCGCGCTCGCACGGGAGACCGAGCGCGGTACCATGCGGCTGCTGATGCTGCAGGGTGCCGCGCGCGGGCAGGTGATACGCGGCAAGCTGCTGGCGCTGGGCGCGGTCGCGCTGCTCGCCGGACTGCCGGCGATGATCGGCTTCGTGGCTATCGCCGGACAGCCGGGCGCGCTGGTGATGCCGATGACGGTGATCGCGCTCGGTTACGCCGCCTACCTCGCGCTCTGGGCGGTGCTCATCGTCCTCGTCTCCGCGCTGGTTCGCCGCAGCCGCGACGCCCTGCTGGCGCTAGTTGCGCTTTGGGCGGTGGCGGTGGTGCTCCTCCCGCGCGTCGCACCGGACGTGGCGAGCGCCGCGGTGCCGCTCCAGAACCGGCTCCAGACCGATGTGGCGATCGCGCGGGACCTCAGGCAGATGGGGGACAGCCACAATCCCGATGACCCGCATTTCGCTGCCTTCAAGCAATCGGTGCTGAAGCGCTACGGCGTCACCCGGATCGAGGACCTGCCGCTCAACTACAAGGGTCTGGTCGGCATGGAGGGCGAGCGGCTCACCTCCGAGCTGTTCGACCGCTATGCCGGGCGCAGCTACGCGGCGCAGAACACGCAGAACGGTATCGTCGAGGCGGTCGGCGTGCTAAGCCCGGCGATCGCGCTGCGCTCGCTGTCGATGGCAGCGGCCGGGACCGACTTCGCCGGCCATCGCCGCTTCCTCGAACAGGCGGAGGCGTATCGCTATGCGCTCGTCCAACGCCTCAACCGGATGCAGGCGGAGGCGGTCAGCTATGCCGACGATGTCGCCGAGGACCCAGGTGCCGACCGGCGCAAGCGCGTGTCGGCCGCGAGTTGGGAGAAGATGCCCGATTTCACCTATCGGGCGCCGAGCGGCACCGCGCTTGCCGCAGGCGCCTTGCCGGGCCTCGCCATCGTGGTCGCCTGGCTGGTCGTTGCCGGCCTGCTGCTCGCCCGCGCCTCACGCCGGCTGGGAGAAAGCCGATGAACCTCTGGCTGCACGAACTGCGCCTGCTGCTGCGCGCCCGGTTGACGGTGATCGCGCTGGCGCTGCTGGCGGTCCTCTCGGTTGCCGCCGTGGTGGCGGGCATGGCCGAGGTATCGCGCCAGCGCGCCGCCATAGCCGCCATCCAGACCGCACAGGCGGAGGACATCGCGTCGGTCGCCGACTATGTCGATCGCACCAAGGATGCCGGCAGCGCGGCCTATTACAGCTTCCATCCCACCTGGGACGCGCCATCCTCGCTCGCCTTTGCGGCACTCGGCATGCGCGACGTGTCGCCCTACATCCTGCGCGTCCGTGCGCTGGGGCTGGAAGCGCAGATTTACGATGGCGACACGTTCAACCCCGAACTCGCGCTGCCCGGCCGGTTCGACTTCGCCTTCGTGCTGGTATTCCTGGCGCCCCTGTTCGTGATCGCGCTGTTCCACGATCTCCTATCGGGCGAGCGCGAGGCGGGGCGCCTGCGCACCTTGACGGCGCTGCCGCGCGGCGGCGCTGGCCTGATGAGACGGCGCACCTTGCTCCGACTTGCACTGCTCTGGGTAGTGCTGGCAGCGCCTTTCACCGTCGCGGCTGCCGTGTCCGGCGTCGCCGCGACCACGATCCTGCTGATCCTGGTCATGATCGCCGCCTATCTGCTGTTCTGGATCGGACTCGCGGGAATGATCGGACGCCTGCGCTGGAGCTCGGTCGCCAACGCCGCGACGCTTGCCGCCTGCTGGCTGGTGCTAGTGCTCATCGCTCCGACGCTTGCCAATGTGTTGATCAACCGGGCGGTTCCGATCAGTCAGGGTGCCGAGATCGCCCTGGCCCAGCGCGAGCAGGTGAACCACGCTTGGGACATCCCGCGCGAGCAGACCATGCGCCGCTTCTACGCCAACCACCCGCGCTGGGCCGATTCCGCGCCGCTGGGACCCGAGTTCCACTACAAATGGTATCTCGCCTTCCACCAGAACGGCGACGAGAGCGTGGCGGAGAAGGTGCGCGTCTATCGTGCCGCCTTGGAACGGCGCGACGCGACGGCACGCGCGCTCGGCTGGGTTCTGCCCTCCGTTGGCATGCAGGCGCTGCTGACGCGGCTCGCGGAAACGGATCTCGAAGCACAACTCGCCTATCAGGATCGGATCCGCGCCTTTCACCAGCGGCTGCGGACCTTTTACTACGGCTATCTCTTCCGCGATCGGCCGTTCGGCAAGGCGGACTTCGGCTTCGCGCCGCAGTTCGAGGAGACGGTGCGTGGCTGACGGCAATCAGGCATTCCTTGAAATGTTCTTAGACCGCGAGCGCGTCGCCCCGGTATGCCGAGGGACCGCCGCGCTTTATGCCGGGCATGGAGGCGGTGCATCGCATGACGTCGATCCTGCTTTCCGAGCATGCACCGGCGAATGCGCACGTGCTGGTGCTCGGCGCGGGCGGCGGGCTCGAGCTCAAGGCGCTGGCGGAGGCGCAGCCCGGCTGGCGTTTCACCGGAGTCGACCCAGCAGGCCCGATGCTCGACCTGGCGCGAGAGGCGATGGGACCCGACGCCGGCCGTGCAGACCTGGTGCAGGGCTATATCGAGGATGCACCGCCCGGCCCGTTCGACGCCGCGACCTGCCTGCTGACGCTGCACTTCCTCGGCCGCGAGGATCGCGTGCAGACGCTGCAGGAGATGCGCCGGCGCATGAAGCCGGGCGCACCGCTGGTGGTGGCGCATTCGAGCTTCCCGCAAGAGGAGCCGGCTCGTGCCCGATGGCTCTCCCGATATGCCGCGTACGCAATCGCCTCAGGCGCCGATCCAGCCCAGGTCGAGCAAGCGCGGGCCGCCGTCGCCGCCAGTCTGGTGTTGCTGAGGCCGCACGAGGACGAGGCATGCCTGCGTGATGCGGGCTTCAGTGACGTGGAAACGTTCTATGCTGCCTTCACTTGGCGCGGCTGGACCGCAAGGAGCTGACGCTTAGGTCAGGACGTGATGTATCGGTTCGACCGGTAGGAGATGAGCAACGGTGCCGATCCCCTTCTCCATGATCTTTTGCGCCAAACAGCGGCCGAGGATCGGCACCAGCGTGATGCCGCTGTGGGTGACGACGACGTAGGCGCCCTCAATCCCGGGCACCGGACTGCAGTTCGGCCGATTGTCGGGAGGATAGAGGCGGAGATGGCAGCTTTCCGCCTTGGGCTTCTGATAGCTGCCAGACAGGAAAGTCCCAAAGTCTGCCGCTCCCGTCCTGTCCCAGGTCTGATGACGAACGGCGGCTTTCAGGATCACCGACAGGTCGGTTGAACGGCCGTGTGTGGACGCCCCGTTGGATTCACGGGGTCATTCTAAGATTTAACTGCGCAGGTTCAGGTGCTTCCGTGTGTCCGGCCTGTTGATGCAGCCATCAACACGGCTGCTGGCCTGTATGGAGATCGCGGGTTGGGTCCATCCCGAAATGGCGCGCTCGAAGCGCTCGGTCATTTCTCTGGTTTTCCCGACCCCGTCTTCTGACCGTTGCGCCATACCTCTCTACTGACCTTCCTTGCGTCCCTGACGCCTCAAGCTCTGGCGATTACACCGCCGCGGCCGGAGCTCTGTACGAGCCGCCATGCACCGTCAGCGCCCAGACGGTTCTCGCCATCTTATTTGCCATCGCGACGGTGACCAGCATGCGGGGCTTGCGCGCCAGCATGCCAGCCAACCATGCGCCGGCATTATCAGGGTCGCGTGCCGCGGCTTTCGTCACCGAGCTCGCGCCGATGATCAGTAGTCGTCGCAAGCTGCGCTCGCCCATCTTCGTTGTTCGCCCAAGCCGCTCCTTGCCGCCGCTTGAGTGCTGCCGGGAACGAGGCCGAGCCAGGCAGCGAAGTCGCGCCCGCGCTGGAAGGTGCTGGCAGCAGGCGCCAATGCCACGAGTGCGGTTGCGATCACCGGCCCAACTCCTGGGATCGTCATCAGCCGCTTTGCCGCGGGATCAGCCTTCGCCCGCCTCGCTATTTCCCGGTCGAGCACCGCAATCTGCTGCTGCAGCGCCTCCAGCCCCTGTGCGATTAGCATCAATATGGGCCGCGCCTGGGGTGGAATATCGGACGCGGGATCGCGGACGATCTCGGTCAGCTTGCTCACGTGGCCAACACCCTGACGAACGATGTAACCGAACTCAGTGAGGTGTCCGCAAGGCGTTGATCAGCTGCGTGCGCTGGCGCACGAGCAGGTCGCGCGTACGAAACACCACCGCTGCGGCTTGCGCCTCTGCGCTCTTCCCCTGCACGAACCGCATCGTCGGGCGCTGTGCTGCCTCACAAATCGCCTCTGCGTCGGCCATGTCGTTCTTCTGCCGCTTCACGAACGGCTTTACATAGGCCGGCGGGATAAGCCGCGTCTCATGCCCCAACGCCGCGATCTCGCGCCCCCAGTAATGCGCACTCGCACAGGCCTCCATCGCCACGACACAGCGCGGCAAGGTCGAGAAAAACGACAGAACCTGATCGCGCCGCAGCTTCTTGCGGATCACGACCGCGCCGCTGCGATCGGCGCCGTGCACCTGGAAAACCGACTTGGCCAGATCGATGCCGACTGTGCTAACCTTATCCATGGACGCCTCCTGCAATGGCGTTTCAACACCTCCACTCTGGCACATCGATGCCGTCAGGGGGCGTCCACTCCAACGGATGGGCGCGTTGCTGAACGGCAGCTCCTTCTCAAACCAGCCCCGCCGATTGTGCGTCGATTGCGGGCTGGCAGGTTTTGTTCGGTTCGCGGCTAAAGTGGACGTACGCTCGACATCGAGCATGTCGCTGGAGCCATGCCGCCGGGCGGCGTCATGGTCATCTGTTCCGGACTAACCCGGCTATCAGAGCAGCCGATCCAAAGGAATTGCGGCTGCTGGCCGTTCGCTTGGCG
>NZ_JAQZBC010000024.1 GCF_029239295.1 Sphingomonas sp. | reverse complement strand
TCGACCGGATTGGTGTCTACCGGGATCAGCGTCGCGCCGACCGCCGCCAGCGCGCGCGTTGCCTCATCCACCCAGGCGCGTGTGTGCAGCCACGGATCATAGCCGATCCGGGCGCCCTCCTTGGCGTGGGCACCCAGCCAGTCCGACACGCTGGTGTCAGGAACGCCGACGAACTGCCAATCGTCGCCCGATACCTGTTCGCGTACCTGCAGCGTGTAGCGGCCGTCGGTGAAGATCGCGGCTTCTGCCGGCAGCACCACCGCCGTTCCGGCAGAACCCTGGAAGCCGGTGAGCCAGGCAAGGCGCTGCGCATAGGCGCCGACATATTCGCTCATATGCTCGTCCGTCAGCGGCACGACGAAGCCGTCGAGCTGCTGGCGCGCGAGCTGCTGGCGCAGGGCGGTGAGGCGGTCGGTGTAGGTGGACATGGAATTTCCCTTGGGCGCTTGGTCCCGGCGCCATGCCGTCTCCGCTCGTTCCGATCCTGTCGAGGCCGCGCGCTTCGACAAGCTCGGCACGGATGGAGATGGCGCGTGCCAGCTTTACCCGTCCGATATGGCAGATGCGCGCGCTTCGTGCCATGCAGCCGCGATGGTCGTTCTTCCTTATGGCTGCGCATGACGGGCGCGGATGTACTCATCGTCGGTTCAGGCGCTGCTGGCCTGACCGCCGCGCTGAACCTGGCTGACCGTTTCAAGGTTACCGTGCTTGCGAAGGGCGCGCTCAACGAAGGGTCCACCGCCTGGGCGCAGGGCGGGATCGCCGCGGTGCTGGAACCTGGCGACACGTTCGAGAACCATGTCGAGGACACGATGGTGGCGGGCGCGGGGCTCAACGACCGCGAGATCGTCGAGTTCGTGGTGGAGAATGCCCCGGCGGCGATCGAGCGGTTGCAGAAGCTGGGCGTGCCGTTCGCGCAGGAGGGCAATGCCCTCCACCTGACGCGCGAGGGCGGCCATTCGCACCGGCGCATCGTGCATGTCGATGACGCGACCGGCTGGGCCGTGCAGGAGGCGCTGCAGCGGGCGGCCGAGGCACATCCCAACATCACGCTCGTCCCCGATCAGGTGGCGATCGACCTCGCGACCAGCCGGCACGAGGAACGCTATTCGGGCGCAGGCAACGTGTGGGGCGTCTATGCCGTGGATCGCAAGAGCGGCCACGTGAACCTGTACACAGCGCGCGCCACCATCCTGGCGACCGGCGGGGCGGGGCGGACGTACCTGTTTTCCACCGCGCCGCGCGGCGCGACGGGGGACGGCATTGCGATGGCGTGGCGCGCGGGTTGCCGCGTCTCCAACATGGAGATGATGCAGTTCCACCCGACTTGCCTCTATAATCTCGACGTCAAGAATTTCCTGATTACCGAAGCGGTGCGCGGCGAGGGCGGGCGGCTGATCAACCCGCTGAACGGCCACCGTTTCATGGTGGATTATGATCCCGAGCGGCTGGAGCTGGCGCCCCGCGACGTGGTGGCGCGGGCGATCGATGCCGAGATCAAGCGCTATGGCCTGGATTACGTCCATCTCGACATCAGCCACCAGCCGGCCGATTTCGTGCGCGGGCATTTCCCCAACATCTACGAGAAGCTGATCGGGCTGGGCATCGACATGACCGTGCAGCCGATCCCGGTGGTGCCGGCGCAGCATTATACCTGCGGCGGGATCGTGGTGGATCGAGACGGGCGGACTGACCTGCCGGGCCTCTATGCCGCAGGGGAGTGCACCGAAAGCGGGCTGCATGGCGCGAACCGGCTGGCGTCCAATTCGCTGCTGGAATGCTTCGTCTTCGGTGAGGCAGCGGCGCAGCATATCGCCGCCCATTGGGATGCGCTGCCGCCCGTGCCAAAGATCCGGCCCTGGGACGAGAGCCGGGTCGCCGATTCCGACGAGGAAGTGGTGATCAAGCAGAACTGGACCGAGATCCGCCGCTTCATGTGGAATTATGTCGGGATCGTTCGCACGACCAAGCGGCTGCAGCGCGCGCAGCATCGCATCAAGATGCTGACCGCCGAGATCGAGGATTATTACGGCCACTTCCGCGTGACGCCGGACTTGATCGAGCTCCGGAACCTGTTGCAGACGGCGGATCTGATCGTCCGATCGGCGCTGCATCGGCACGAGAGCCGCGGGCTGCATTATACGCTGGACTGGCCAGAGACACTGGAGACGCCGGTCGATACGGTACTCGTTCCATGAACCAGTCCTGTTCATCGCACCACAGGCGCCGTTCATCGCAGATGCGGTAACCTCCGGTTTTCAATGGCGACTTTTCAGATAGCCTCCCTAGTCATGAGCTGGGGCAGGCGAGGATCATGATCGGGCGGTTGGGAGCGGGAGCCGCGTTGCTCGCCCTTGCCGGCTGTGTCGGAGAACCACCCTCGCGCAATGCGCGCGCCGTCGCCCCCGCGCCGGCACCATCCTATGTGGTGGCGATCCCCGTCCCCAAGCCCAAGCCGCTGCCGGTCAATCGGGCGCCGCGCGGGCTGGAGACATCGATCCAGCAACTGGTCCGCGAATTCCCCGGCACCGCGGGCGTCGCGGTACGCGCGGTGGACGACGGCTGGACGATTGAGGCTGGGGGGCGCCGGCTGTTGCCGCAGCAGAGCGTCAGCAAATTGTGGGTCGCGATGACCGTGCTGGATCAGCGCGACACCGGGCGGCTGAAGCTCGACGATCCGGTCAGCGTCACGACCAACGACCTGACGCTGTTCCATCAGCCGGTCGCCTATCTGGTGAAAGGCGGCACGTGGAACACGACAGTCGGCAATTTGCTGTTCCGCGCGCTGACGCAGAGCGACAACACTGCGAACGACCGGCTGCTCACCGTGGTCGGAGGTCCCAATGCGGTTCGGGAGTTCATTGAACGAAAGCGGCTGGGCGATATCCGCTTCGGGCCGGGCGAGCGGCTGCTGCAGGCGAAGACGGCGGGACTGACCTGGGACCAGTCGATGAGCATCGGCAACAATTTCTCGGTCCAGCGCGCGAAACTGGATCCGGCGGTGCGGGCGCGCGCCATGCAGGCCTATATCGACAATCCGCCCGACGGCGCGGCCCCGCTGGCGATTGCCGACGCGCTGTCCCGGCTGGCCCGCGGCGAATTGCTGTCCGAAACATCCACCCGGCTGATGATCTCCACGCTGGAATCGAGCCGCACCGGTCGCGCGCGGCTGAAGGCGGGGATCGCCCCCGGCTGGACGTTGGCGCACAAGACGGGGACGGGGCAGGAACTGGGACGGCGCAACGCAGGGTTCAACGACGTCGGCCTGATGACCGCGCCGGATGGTCGCCGCTATGCAGTCGCGGTGATGATCGGTGACACGACCCGGCCGATGCGCGATCGGCAGCAGTTGATCCAGGCGGTGGCGGCCACCGTCAGCGGCTATCGCGGCGCGCCGACGATCGCGTCGCGCGACCAGGACGATCCCGAGACCTGAGCCGGTACCCGCGACAACGATCGTCGCTTGATCGGTGTCGATTGACGGCCGGCCTGGCGCGCCGCAAGGCACGGCTATGCGCTTCTTTTCGGACAACGCCGCCCCGGTCCATCCCGCCGTGCTGGCCGCCATGGCGGAGGCGGATGTGCTCGACACCGCCTATGACGGGGATCGCTGGTCCAAGATGCTGGACGCGCGGCTGTCCGCGCTGTTCGAAACCGAGGTCGAGGTGTTGTGGGTGCCCACCGGAACGGCGGCCAACTGCCTGGCGCTTGCAGCGCTATGCCCGCCGCACGGCGCGGTGCTGTGCCACCATGACGCGCACATCCAGAATGACGAATGCGGCGCGCCCGAATTCTACACCCATGGTGCGAAGCTGCTGCTGGCGGGCGGCGACGGCGCGAAGCTGACCCCCGATACGCTGCGTGCGCTGTTGGGCACGATCCGTAAGGATGTGCACCAGGTGCAGCCGCACGTCATCTCCATCACCAACGCGACCGAATATGGGATGGTGTACCGTCCGGACGAAGTGGCGGCGATCGGTGCGTTGGCGCGCGACCATGGGCTGGCGCTGCACATGGATGGCGCGCGCTTCGCCAATGCGCTCGTCCACGCGGATTGCTCGCCTGCCGACATGACTTGGCGCGCCGGGGTCACCGCGCTGAGCATGGGGTTCGTCAAAAATGGCGGGATGGGCGCGGAGGCGCTGGTCTTCTTCAAACGCGGGTTGGTGGAGGCGAGCCGCTATCGCCGCAAGCGTGCCGGCCTGCTGTTCTCCAAGGGCCGCTATCTCGCCGCGCAGATCCTGGCGCTGCTGGAGGAAGACCGGTGGCTGGCCAATGCGCGCAACGCCAATGAGGGGGCCGCGCTGATCGCAGCCGCGGCGGGCGAGCGGCTGGTGCATCCGGTGGAGGCGAACGAGGTGTTCCTGCGCGTGTCACCCGAAGAGGCCGCAACGCTGCGCAGCAAGGGTTTCGACTTCTACGATTGGGGGCCCGGCGAGGCGCGGCTGGTGGTGTCGTGGAACCAGAGGGCGGCGGATATCCAGCCACTGGCGGAGGCGATCGCAGCGCTCGGCTGACCAGTTGTAAAGAGCGTGGGAGGGGAGTGGCAACCGGTCGAAAACCCCGGTAGGCGCGGCCAATGACCGCCGCCCCGCCACCGCAATCCACGCGCGCCGCCGTGCTGATCCCGTTCGGGATTGTGACGCTTATCTGGGGCTCCACCTGGCTGGTGATTCGCGACCAATTGGGGGTGGTGCCGCCGTCATGGTCGGTCAGTTATCGCTTCCTGGTGGCAGGCGTGGCGTTGCTGGCTTGGGCGGTGATCCGGCGCGAGCCTGGTACCATCGACGCGCGCGGCTATGCCTTTGCGGCGGCGCTGGGGCTGGCGCAGTTCGTGCTGAACTTCAACTTCGTCTATCGCGCCGAACAGTTCATCACATCGGGGCTGGTGGCGGTGGTGTTTGCGCTGCTGCTGATCCCCAATTCCTTGTTCGGGCGCATCTTTCTGGGCCAGCGGATGGGGCGGCAGCTGATCGTCGGATCGGCGGTGGCGATGGGCGGCGTGGCGCTGTTGTTCGTCCATGAGGTGCGCACCGACCCACACGGACCCGCCACTGCGCTGACCGGTATCGCACTGACATTGTGCGCGATTCTGTCCGCCTCCAGCGCCAACGTCATGCAAGGGACGCAGACTGCGCGGCGCTATCCGATGCTGCGCACCACCGCGATCGCCATGCTGATGGGCGGGGTGTTCGATGCGGCATGGGCGTGGTTCACCGTGGGGCCGCCGGTGATGGAGTGGCGGCTGGGGTATGTCGCGGGGATCCTGTACCTCGGGCTGGCGGCGTCCGCGCTGGCCTTCCCGCTGTACTTCGGAGTGATCCGGATCATCGGACCGGCGAAGTCAGCCTATTCCAGCGTGATCGTGCCGGTGATCGCCATGGCCCTTTCCACCGTCTTCGAAGGCTATCGCTGGTCAACATTGGCCGCTTCCGGCGCAGCATTGGCCGCTTTCGGCCTGGTCATTGCGCTGACCGCGCGCAGGCCCAACCGGTAGTCCGGACAGAGCGGGTGCCAGCCGAGCATGCGTTTCGCCTTGCCGTTCGCGACGCGCCGGTTCTCCGCATAAAAGGCGCGGGCCATCGGTGACAGGCTGTCGAGCGGGACGATCGGGGGCGGCGGCAGGCCGAGCAGCGCGGCGGCATAGTCGATCACCGCGTCCTGGCTGGACGGATAATCATCGGCGAGATTGTAGGCGCCCGCCGGCGCGGTGAAGGCGGCGACCACGCCGCGCGCGATGTCATCGACATGGACGCGGCTGAACACCTGTCCGGGGATCGCGGTGCGATGCGCCTTGCCGGCCGCTACACGGTCGAGCGCGGAGCGGCCGGGGCCGTAGATGCCCGGCAAGCGGAAAACGCGCGCGCCCAGCGCCAGCCATGCCGCGTCCGCCGTGTTGCGCGCGGCGCGCCGACCAGCGATGGGCGCGCTTTCGTCCACCCATGCCCCGCCGGCATCGCCATAGACGCCCGTGGAGGAGAGATAGCCGAGCCACTTGCCATCCAGCAGCGAGCCGTAGTGCGCGAGCACCGGATCGTCCGCGTCATCGGGAGGCACTGACGAGAGCACATGCGTCGCCGCCGCCAGCCCGGCGCGCACCGCGTCACTATCGTCGAAGCGGATCGTGCCGCCCCGCCCGTCGCGCGTCGTCGCGAGCACCGGGCCGCCTGCGGCGTCGGCAATCGCGCTGGCGGCATAGCCGAGGCCGAAGATGAAGAGGCGGCTCATTTCGCGAGCGTCGGTTCGACCATCGTGGCGCCGGGCACGTTATCCTTCTTCCATTGCATCGCCATCCGAACGCGCGTCGCGCCCGAAGGGTGATCGAAGAACAGCAACTCCTCGATGGGGCCGGATTCAAGCTTGCGATATTCGGACAGGCGGATCGCCACCGCGGCAAAGCCGTCGGGCGCGCGGGCGGCATCGAGACCGAAGCGGTCAGCCTCGCTTTCCTCCCAGCGGGTCACGCTGCTGATATAGGGCGTCGCCAAGGCAGCGATCACGCTGGCGATCGCCAGCAGCAGCGGGGCACCGGCCGGATCACTGACGTCGCGCACGCCCCAGCGCGGGTGGCGCGCGATCAGCCGCGGCGCGATCTGTGAGAGCGCCAGGAACACGACGAGCACCGCCAGCCCAAACCAGAAGAGCAACCACCAGATGTGGCCCAGCACATAATGGCCCATCTCATGCCCCATCACCGCGGCGACCTCATCGGGGGACGTGCGGTTCAGGAGATTGTCGTTGAGCGCGATGCGGATCGTCGGGCCGAGGCCCGCGACATTGGCGGAAATCCGCTTCGACTGACGCGAGGCGTCGGCGACATAGATATGGGTGGCCGGGATCTGATGCGCCTCGGCCATTGCGACGATGCGATCGCGCAGCGGGCCGGCGGGCATTTCGGTGTAGCGGTTGAACAACGGTTCGATGAACACCGGCCCGAGCAGCAGCCCGATGGTGAGGAAGCCGACGACCACCGCGGTGCCGATCGCCCACCAGCTGCGGCGAAACCGCCGGATGACCGCGTAGATGGCGGTGAACAGCAGCGTATTCACCACCAGTGACACGCCGAGCACCTTGAGCTGATCGATCAGCCAGCCGCCGAACGTCTGGCTCATCAGGTCATATTGCGCCTCGCGCACGAAGCCGGTGTAGATGGTCCACGGCAGGAACAGGAGGAAGCTGACGAGCGTGAACAGCACGCCATAAAGGCCGGGAACGAGCCAGCGGCGCTTCACGCGGTGCTCGGCGAGATCGCGCATCCGCGCCGAAAGGCCGCTGGCGAGCAGCGCGCCATAGACCAGCACCGCGACCACCGCGTTCCACAGGATCAGCCAGTATCCGCCCTCGAAATAGGCGTCCGACTTCGCCCGTGCCGGCCCTTGCAGAAGATCGAGGTAGGCGCGGGTCGCCGCGTCGACATCGAAGCCGGGATTTGCCCCCTGCGCCTGCGCAATCGCAGGCAGCAACGCCGCTGCCTCCAGCAGCGCTGCCCCCATCACCTTCCTCATCCCCTGTTCCCCCGGTTACGGGGCCATTGGCCCCTTGAACAACGTGCCGAAATAGTCGCCCTTGTTCCAGACCGGGCGCGTGGGCGCGTCGGCGATGTCGCGCGCGATGCGATAGTTCACATCGACGAAGCGCACGCCTTCCTCCCACTGGATCGGCTGCGACAGGTCGTCACTCGGCTTGTGATAGTTGGTCGACATGAAATGTTCGACCGCGGCCTTGCCCGGCCCCTTCTGACCCGGCCACAGGAACACCGAAGGCACGCCCTTCTGCACGAAGCGGAAATGGTCCGACCGCACGAAGATGCCTTCGTCCGGCATCGGATCGGGCGACAGCGCGACGCCCGCGCTTTCCACCGCGCGGCTGATGATCGGGCCCAGCGTCGACCGATCGCCGCCGAACGCCACCATGTCCTCGAACTTGTAAGTCAGGATCGGCATGTCGAGGTTCACGTTGGCAATGATCGACGATGCCGGGACGGTCGGGTGATTGGCGAAATAGTCGCTGCCGATCAGCCCCTTCTCCTCGGCGGTGACGGCGAGGAACAGCACGCTGCGCTTGGGCGCGCCTTCCTTCTGGAACCGCTTCGCCTCCTCGATCAGGCTGGCGATGCCGATCGCATTGTCGAGCGCGCCATTGTGGATCTTGTCATCCGCCTTTCCGCTGACGCCGACGTGGTCGAGGTGCGCGGAGAGGACGACCACTTCCTTGGCGAGCGCCGGATCGCTGCCGGGCAGCATGGCGATGACGTTAGACGAGCGCGCGGGCGTGAAGCTGGTCTTGACCGACGCCGAGAGCGTCGTCGGCAGCGCCTCAGGCGTGAAGCGGGCATCGGCCTTGTTCGCCTCCTTGGCGATCTTCGCCCAGCTGGTGCGCGCGCCGACAAACAGCTTCTCCGCGCCGCTGAGGCTCAGCGTCGCAAGCGAGGGGATGCCGCCTTCCTCGACATGGCCGGTGCCGTCGGGATTGGCCCAGGTCATGCGGCTGTGGCTGCTGCCTTCCGCCAGCTTGGCGAAGGGGCGCTGCTTCTCGCTGCGCGGCGTGTAGAGCGTGACCGTGCCGATCGCGCCGCGCTCGGCAGCGAAGCGCGCCTTGGTCGCGGCGGAGCCGAGCCAGGCACGTTCCTCGCCCGTCATCTTCGACGGCGAGCCGCTGACGAAGGCAACGATCTTCCCCTTCACGTCGACGCCGCGATAATCGTCACGGCCATATTGCGGGGCGACGATGCCGTAGCCGACGAACACGACCGGGGCGGAGAGATCGGTCTGCTTCGCGCGCGGGTTCGCCGTGGGGACATAGTCGGTGCCATAGGCGAGCGGCAGCGTGGTGCCGCCGCGCGTGATGCCCAGCTTCCCCTCGCCATCGGTCTTGTAGGCGACCAGCGGCACTTCCTGCAGGTAACCGCCCTTGTCGCCCGCTGGCTTCAGCCCGGCGGCAAAGAACTGCGAAGCGACATATTCCGCCGCAATGTCATATTCCGAGCTGCCAGCCTCACGCCCCCTCATCGCATCGGAGGCGAGGAACATGACGTGCGACTTGATCGCCGCGGCGCCCGGCGAGAGCGGCGCGGCGGACGTTGCCGGCGCGGCAGGCGAAGTGGCGGCGGGTTTCGTGTTGGTGGTGACTGGAGCCTGCTGCGCAATGGCAGCGACGGGCAGGGTGGCAAAGCAAAGAGCAATGGCGAGGCGGCGCATGGATATCCTGTGGTGATGGCGCCCGTCCCGATCCTGACGTGTGCGCGAAACGGCTGGCGCCATGCGGCCGGCAGCGGGCGCCAGCGGCACGTGGCTCGACCTTACTCGACACGAAAGACAAGGGTTGGGCGGCTTGATGGCGCAAGTCGTAGCATCGGGGGAGCGGGCCGCAAGCATTACCGATGGAACCGGATCGCGCGCCGTCTATATCTCCTGTCATGCAAGACGCTCTTTTCGCCGCCGCCGCTGCCCCGGCCGTCCATCGCCGCGCGGATTATCAGCCGCCGGCGTGGCTGGTGCCGCAGGTAGCGCTCGACTTTGCGCTCGATCCCGCAGCGACGCGGGTGCGCGCACGGCTGGAGGTGCGGCGCAATGGCAAGGCGGGCGAGCCGCTGCGACTCGATGGCGACGGGCTGACGCCGCTGGCGGTGCTGGTCGACGGCGCGGCGGTGAATGACTGGCGGATCGAGGACGAGCAGTTGGTCATCCCGCTGACCGGCGACTCGCATGTGATCGAGACCGAGGTGGAGATCGCGCCCGACCGCAACACCCAGCTGATGGGGCTGTACGCATCGGGCGGGAACCTGTGCACGCAGTGCGAAGCTGAGGGATTTCGCCGCATCACCTTCTTCCCCGACCGGCCCGACGTGCTCGCCACCTATCGCGTGCGGATGAGCGCGGACAAGGCGCGGTATCCGGTACTGCTCGCGAACGGCGATCCGGTGGCGAGCGGCGACAATGGCGATGGCACGCACTGGGCCGAATGGCACGACCCGTTCCCCAAGCCGTCGTATCTGTTCGCGCTGGTCGCCGGCGATCTTGCCTGCAATCCCGGCACGTTCACCACGCGGTCGGGGCGTGAGGTGGAGCTGGGCATCTGGGTGCGCGAGGCGGACCTGGCGAAGACGGACCACGCGCTACACGCGCTGAAGCTGTCGATGGCGTGGGACGAGCGGGTCTATGGCCGCGAATATGACCTCGACGTGTTCAACATCGTGGCGGTCGATGATTTCAATTTCGGCGCGATGGAGAACAAGGGGCTGAACATTTTCAACAGCCGCTACATCCTGGCCGACCCCGACACCGCGACCGATTACGATTATGACGCAATCTCCACGGTGGTCGCGCACGAGTATTTCCACAATTGGTCGGGCAACCGGGTCACCTGCCGCGACTGGTTCCAGCTGTCGCTGAAGGAAGGGTTCACCGTCTTCCGCGACCAGGGCTTTTCCGCCGACCAGGGATCGGCGGCGGTCAAGCGGATCGAGGATGTGCGCGGGCTGCGCGCCAGCCAGTTTCCGGAGGATGCCGGCCCGCTGGCGCATCCGGTACGGCCGGAAAGCTATCTCGAGATCTCGAACTTCTACACCTCGACGATCTACAACAAGGGCGCCGAGCTGATCCGCATGATGGCGACGATTCTGGGGCCGACACGCTTCCGGGCGGCGTGCGACCTGTATTTCGACCGCTTCGATGGCACCGCGGCGACGTGCGAGGACTTTGTCGCCTGTATGGAAGAGGGCGGCGGGGTCGACCTGTCGCGGTTCCGCCTGTGGTACAGCCAGGCGGGGACGCCGCGCGTGGCGGCCAGTCTGGCGCATGACGGCGGGCGGGCGACGCTGCGGCTGGCGCAGCATGTGCCGCCGACCCCTGGCCAGTCGGCGAAAGAGCCGATGGTGCTGCCGCTCAAGATCCGGCTGTTCGGCGCGGAAACCGGCCGTCCGCTGTGCGCGGAGCAGCTGGTGCTGTTGCAGGATGCAAGCGAGACGATCGTGTTCGACGGCATTGCCGAACGGCCGGTGCTGTCGATCAACCGCGGGTTTTCGGCGCCAGTGACGATCGAGAGCGATCGCACCGCGGAGGATCTGGCATTTCTGGCGCGGCACGATGACGATCCATTCGCGCGCTATGAGGCGATGCAGCAGTTGATGCTGGATACGCTGGTGGCCGGGGCAGTCGAGGGAGAGGCGGATCATGGTGCGGTGATCGCTGCGGTCGCGGACACGCTGGACGACCCGACGCTGGATCGCGCCTTCGTGGCGGAGGCGGTGCTGCTGCCGTCGGAAAGCTTCATCGGCGACCAGCTGAGCGTGGTCGATCCCGACGCGATCTTTCGCGCGCGTGAGGCGCTGCGCGCCGATCTCGGCCGTGCGCTCGCCGATCGCTGGCGGGAGATCTATGACGCCAACGAGACCGATCGGCCGTATGAATATACCCCGGCGGCGAAAGCGGCCCGGCGGATCCGCAACGTGGCGCTGGGCTATATTGCGGCATCCGGTGACGGCGATGCGGCGGCGCTGGCGTTCCGCCAGTTCGAACGCGCTGACAACATGACCGACCGGCAGGGCGCGCTATCGGTGCTGGTCAATGGCGAGAGCGACCTGCGCGATGCGGCGCTCGACATCTTCTACAACCGGTATGCCGGCAATCCGCTGGTGCTGGACAAATGGTTCCAGACACAGGCGCTGTCGACGCGGGTGGATACGCTGGCGGCGGTGCGCGCGCTGGCCGAACATCCGGACTTCACGCTGGCCAACCCCAATCGCGCGCGCAGCCTGATTGGCGCGTTCGCGGTCAACCAGCGTGCGTTCAACCAGGCTGACGGCGCGGGCTATCGCTTCCTTGCCGACCAGCTGATCGCGCTGGACCGGCTCAATCCGCAGACGGCGGCAAAGCTGCTGCCGCCGCTCGGCCGCTGGCGGCGGTTCGATCCGGCGCGCGCGGCGTTGATGCGCGCGGAACTGGAGCGGATCGTGGGAACCGCCGGGCTGTCAAAGGACCTGTTCGAGCAAGCGTCCAAGAGCCTCGACGGATGAGCGCTCATCTCCCCCGCCGTGCAGCCCGACGGGTTTTGAGCGCGGCGGGGCAGCTCAGGTGGCGTGGCGCAGCAGCGCGTGCGTGGCCGGATCAGGACCGTCGAAGAACCGGTCGAGAATGGCGCGAAACGGCGCGGGGTCGGCGGCTGCGAGCGCGAAGAGCGTCATCGAGGAACGCAGCTTCATCGCGTCGACGGGCCCCAAAATCTCCTCCGCGCTGCCGCTTGCCGCGCCCATCGCTGCGGATGCCTCAAGCAGGCGCGGGCCGAGAACGGGGTGCGCGAGATAGGCGCGTGCCTCGTCCAGCGAGGCAATGCCGAAATGCTGCGCCGTGGGGCTGTGGCCGAGGCCGCGGAGTTGCGGGAACACATACCACATCCAGTGGCTGGTCTTGTGGCCTTGGCGCAACTCCGCCAGCGCGGCGGTATAGCTGCCCTCCTGCGCAGTGACGAAGCGGTCGAGATTGAACTGGCCGTCCATGCCCCCTCCAACGCGCAACTCGCATCGCGGATGCACCCTCGTGCGTTGAAGGCGCAGGCAAGATGGAGGCGACATGCTGGAACATATCCCCGCCTGGCTGGGTCGGACGCTGGGCAATGTACGCGCGGGTGCGGACAAGCTGGCGATCGTGCAGCCCGAACTGGGCGGGACATTTGATGCGTTGGACCTGATGAGCCCGGCATTTGCGCAGGAGGCGCGTTTGCCGCCGCGCTTCACCGCGGATGGCGAGGGCGTGTCGCCGCCCCTGACATGGGGCGCGGTGCCGGAGGGCACGGCGTTGCTGGCGCTGCTGGTGGAGGATGCCGATGCACCGGCGCCGCAGCCGTTGGTCCATGCCGTGGTGTGGGGGATGCCGGCCGATGCCGGTCGCCTCGAAGAAGGTGCGATAGTGGCGGACGGGGCCGGGATCGCAGCCCAGGGCGATGTGGGGCGAAATTCCTACTTAGGCGAAGGATGGCTGCCACCTGATCCACCGACCGGTCATGGCGAGCATCGCTATGTGTTTCAGCTATTCGCGCTTGGCGCGGGGGCGGGCGATCCCGGCGCATCGCCCGGTCGAACGGCGCTGGTGCGCGCCATGACCGGGCATGTGCTGGCAGCGGGACTGCTTATCGGAACCTATTCACGTGGGGAGCCGGCCGACGCTACGCCAACTCAGACGGCGGTGGCGGCGGCGTCGACGTAAGCGAGCAGACCCGAGACGCTGACAAAGGCAGCAAGGGCGAGGCAAGCAGAGCGGACCATCGAAACAATCCTTTCGGGAAATGGGATGAGCGTGGCGCCGATCAGGCGATCAGCTAATCAGGCGATCAGGCGATGGAGGTCACCGGAACCGCGGCGCTGATCATCAGGGCGGCGAAGAAGATGGCGCCGGCGAGGCTGGCGGCATGCTGGTGAAGCTGGTTCAGGCGGACGAACATGGTGCAATTCCCTTGGTCTTTTCGGCTGCCGGACCATCCGGCGTCGATGCCAAGGGTACTTGCATGGGGCGTGCCAACTCACTTGCCCGACGTAGAATCAACAACTTAGCTGAGCGTTCGTTCAGGGTTGGGAAATATCGCCAGTCTGACGCGGCGGAACGCACCATCAAACGGCGCTGAGCACCTGATTGCGACCGGCAGTTTTCGCCCGGTACAGCGCAGCGTCCGCTCTCGCACACAATGTCTCACGCGTTTCGCCCGCGGTGCCCATCGCAAGCCCGGCTGAGATGGTCACCGTTCCGATCGGCGCATCGGTGGCGCGCGAACGGAAGCGGCGCGCCGCCACCGCGCTGCGTGCCCGATCGACGATTTCGGTCGCGGTCCGGAGAGTGAGCCCGACGAGCAGCAACGCGAATTCCTCCCCGCCATAGCGCGCGACCAGCGCGCCGCCGCTTTCCGCCGCGATCGTCTGTCCTACCGCGCGCAGCACGCGATCGCCCACCGCATGGCCGAACTGATCGTTCACACGCTTGAAGTGGTCGATATCGCACAGCGCGAAGATCACCGGGGTGCGAGGATCGAGCGCGGCCAGCGCCTCGTCAAAGGCGCGGCGGTTGGCCAGTTCGGTCAGCGGATCCTGGCGCGCGTCACTGCGCGCCTCCTCCAGCGCGACGCGCAGCGATTCGGCTTCCGCCTTGGCCGCCGCAAGCCGCTCCTCGGCCTGACGGACGCGATCGATCATCGCGGCGGTGAGTTCACCGATATAGTTACGCGTCGACGCCGGATCGGACTGGCGCATCGCCGCGGCGGTGGCGATCAGATCGCGGCCAAAGTCGCTCGTTTCGGCATGGATCGCCCGCACGGTAGCGGTAAAATCGCCCAGCTGTGTCGTGAGTTGTCTGACGAACGCTTCGTCCTCCGCATCCTCCGGAGTGGGCTGCGGCGGGGCAGGGCGCCCCGATCGCGAGAGCACGCCCAGTTCAGCCATGTCATGCTGCGTCAGCCGCACGCCGCCATCGGTGCGCGCCGCCACCGCTTGCGCCAGCACGCCGGTGGGCTGGCTGATGATTTCATAGGCCAGCGCGTAATAGGCTGGTTCCGCGCTGAGGCGATGGATCGCGAGGAAGGCGCCAATGGCCTCGTAGAGGCTGAAGGCCTCTGTTTCGGCTGTGCTTACCTTCACCTGCTGGTCCGTTTCCTCCCCCGGGCCTGCCAGCCAGCCCCGGATCGCAACACACGCTAATGGAGAACCGCTAACAGAGCGTTTCCAATGTTACGACTTAGCGAGACGGCGGACGGCGTCGAGCGTGAGGGCAACGTGGCGTTCGGCCGACATGTCATCGTGGACGAAGGCGATGCGCCCGGTGCGATCGATGACGTAGCTGGTCCGGCGAGTCGCATCGCGGCCCTTAACCTGGCGGCCGAGCGCGACGTCGTAGCCGCTAACGACTCGCGGCCCGGCGCTGGCCACCGCGAAGCGACCGGCGCATTCCGCGGCCGAGAATTTCGTCAGGTCCTCCACCGAATCGGCCGACATGCCGATCACCGTCGCACCGGCGCCACGGAATTTGTCGACATTCTCCGCAAAGGCGCGCGCCTCGGCATTGCAGCCGGCAGTGAAGGCGGCGGGGAAGAAGTAGAGCACGACCGGCCCATTCTTCAGCTGTCGCGCGAGATTAACGTTCACGACCTTGCCCGCGATGGCGCCGCGGGTGGTGAAATCGGGTGCCTTGGCCCCCACGGCAAGCGTCGCGCTGGCCGGCGCGGCAAGGGTAAGCGACAGGGCAGCTGAAAGGGCAAGGACGTGGCGCACAGGGTATCTCCCGTTGGTGCGCCGGTTCTAGCGCGCGCGCGCGGGCCGCGATAGGGCTGTGCCATGCCGATCCGCCAAAGCGACCTCGCCCTTGCCCACCGTCTCGCCGATGCTGCCGGGGAGGCAATACGCCCCTATTTCCGCGGAGAATTGGGCACCGAAATGAAGGCCGACCATTCGCCTGTCACGCTGGCCGACCGGGCGGCGGAAGCGGCGATGCGCCGCATCCTCGATGCAGAAGCGCCGGGTGATGCGGTGCATGGCGAGGAATATGGCATCAAGGATGGCGTGACGGGGCGCAAATGGGTGCTCGATCCGATCGACGGGACGCGCAGCTTCACGGTCGGGCGCGCGATTTTCGGCACGCTGATCGCGCTGGTTGAGGATGGCTGGCCGGTGATGGGGGTGATCGATCAGCCGGTGCAGCGCGAACGCTGGATCGGCGCGGCCGGGCGGCCGACGCTGTTCAACGGCGCGCCGGCACGGACCCGCACGTGCCGCGAAGTGGAGGGCGCGATCCTGGCGACGACCAGCCCGCATGCCTTCAACGACGACGAAGTGCCGTATTTCATGGCGCTGGTCGCGGCGGTTTCGGGGGGGCACGCGCGGCAGGGGCCGGTCTATGGCGGCGACTGCTACAATTACGGGCTGCTGGCGAGCGGGCACCTCGACATCGTGTGCGAGGCGGGGCTGGCGCTGTACGATTTTGCGGCGCTGGCGCCGATCGTCGAAGGGGCGGGCGGTCGGATGTGCGACTGGAACGGCGATCCGCTGACCGAGGCGAGTACGGGCCAGGTGCTGGCGATCGGAGACGCCGCGCGGATGGACGAGGTGCTGGAGGCGCTGCATGCCGCGCCGGGCGCGCACGACCACCACGATCATTGAGGCGGGCGCGCCGGGCGCGCGCCAGTGCCGGGGGAGGGTGCCTATGCCCCCTCCCCAGCGGTAATCAGACGACGGTCAGCGAAAGCTTGCCGTCGCCTTCATCGACCTTGATCGTGCTGCCGTCCTTCACTTCGCCGCGAAGGATGAGATCGGCGAGCGGATCCTGCAGGTAGCGCTGCACCGCGCGCTTCAGCGGGCGGGCACCGTACACCGGATCGTAGCCGACCCGGCCAAGCCACGCACGCGCCGCGTCGGTGAGGTCGAGCGTCACCTTGCGATCGGCCAGCAGCTTGCCGACCCGCGCCACCTGGATGTCGACGATCGGCCCCATGTGCGCCTGGCCCAGGCGGTGGAAGAGGATGATCTCGTCCAGCCGGTTGAGGAATTCCGGGCGGAAGTGCGCGCGGACGATCTCCATCACCTGCGGCTCGACCGTTTCGACATCCTCGCCCTCGCCGAGATTGGCGAGATACTGGCTGCCGAGGTTCGACGTCAGGATGATGAGCGTGTTCGAGAAGTCGACCGTGCGGCCCTGGCCATCGGTGAGGCGACCATCGTCGAGCACCTGGAGGAGGACGTTGAACACGTCGCCATGCGCCTTCTCCACCTCGTCGAACAGCACGACCTGGTAGGGCCGCCGCCGCACTGCTTCGGTCAGCACGCCGCCTTCCTCATAGCCGACATAGCCGGGAGGCGCGCCGATCAGCCGCGCGACGGAATGCTTCTCCATGAACTCGCTCATGTCGATGCGGACCATCGCATTGGAATCGTCGAACAGGAATTCGGCGAGCGCCTTGGTGAGCTCCGTCTTGCCGACGCCCGTCGGCCCGAGGAACAGGAACGAGCCGAGCGGCCGGTTCGGATCCTGTAGCCCGGCGCGGGCGCGGCGGACGGCGGTGGAGACGGCGCGCACGGCATCGGCCTGGCCGATCACGCGCTTGCCGATCACTTCCTCCATCTTGAGGAGCTTGTCGCGCTCGCCCTCCAGCATCCGCTCGACCGGGATGCCGGTCCAGCGGGCGACGACGCCGGCGATATCCTCTGAGGTCACTTCCTCGCGCAGCATGGCGTTGGCTGCGGCGCCCTGCGCCTCGGCAAGCTGCTTTTCCAGCGCCGGGATGCGGCCGTAGGAAAGCTCGCCCGCCTTGGCGAGATCGCCTTGGCGCTGCGCCTGCTCCAGCTCCAGCCGGGCAGCGTCGAGCTGCTCCTTCAGCTTCGCCTCACCGGCCAGCTTGTCCTTCTCGGACTGCCAGCGCTGGGTAAGCTCGGCCGACTGCTGCTCGAGATTGGCGAGCTCTTCCTCGATCTTCTCGAGCCGGTCCTGCGACGCCTCATCGGTCTCGCGGCGCAGGCCCTCGCGCTCGATCTTGAGGCGAAGGATGCGGCGATCGAGCGTTTCGATCTCCTCCGGCTTCGACTCCACCTCCATGCGGATGCGGCTCGCGGCCTCGTCCATCAGGTCGATCGCCTTGTCGGGCAGGAAACGATCGGTGATGTAGCGGTTCGACAGCGTCGCGGCGGAAACGAGCGCGCCATCGGTGATGCGCACGCCGTGGTGAAGCTCGTACTTCTCCTTCAGCCCGCGCAGGATCGAGATCGTGTCCTCGACCGTCGGCTCGCCGACGAACACCGGCTGGAAGCGCCGCTGGAGCGCCGGGTCCTTCTCGACATATTTGCGATATTCATCGAGCGTGGTGGCGCCGACGCAGTGCAGCTCACCGCGGGCAAGCGCCGGCTTCAGGAGGTTGCCGGCGTCCATCGCGCCTTCGGATTTGCCGGCGCCGATCAGCTGGTGCATCTCGTCGATGAAGAGGATGACGTCGCCTTCGGCGGCCTTCACCTCGTCGATCACGCCCTTCAGTCGCTCCTCGAACTCGCCGCGATATTTCGCGCCGGCGATCAGCGCGCCCATGTCGAGCGCCATCAGCGTCTTGTTCTTGAGCGTATCGGGCACGTCGCCATTGGCGATGCGCAGCGCGAGGCCTTCCGCGATGGCGGTCTTGCCGACGCCGGGCTCGCCGATCAGCACGGGATTGTTCTTAGTGCGGCGGGCGAGGACTTGGATGGTGCGGCGGATTTCCTCGTCGCGGCCGATCACCGGGTCGAGCTTCCCGTCGCGCGCCGCCTCGGTGAGGTCGCGGGCGAACTTCTTCAGCGCGTCATAGCGATCCTCGGCGCTCGCGGTATCGGCGGTGCGCCCGCCGCGCAGGTCGTTGATCGCGCTGTTGAGCGCGTCGGCGCGCACGCCCGCGGCCTGCAGCGCCTTGCCCGCAGGGGTGTTGAGCGACAGCGCGAGCGCGACCAGCAGGCGTTCGACGGTGACGTAGCTGTCGCCGGCCTTCTGCGCGATCTGCTCGGCTTGGTCGAGCACGCGCACGGCATCATTGTTGAGCCCCGGCGTCGACTGCGCGCCCGAGCCGCTGACCGCGGGGATCCTGGCGAGCGCGGCGTCCGTCTCCGTCACTGCGCGGCGTGCATCGCCGCCGGCCGACTGGATGAGGCCCGCGGCCATGCCCTGCTCGTCCTCAAGCAGCGCCTTCAACAGATGCTCTGGCGCGATCTGCTGATGGTTCATGCGGATTGCGACGGTTTGCGCCGATTGGAGGAAGCCCTTGGCGCGGTCGGTGAATTTCTCGAGGTTCATGGTGTCCCTGTATCCTTCGAGCATCATGTGGTGTTGCTTAATAGCAACACAAGAGAGCGGCACAGTGAAAGATGGCGACGCGGTGCGGGCGCGTCCAGAGGCGGCGGTACCTTCTGCTTCGCGGCCGGAAGCCGTTGTCGGTAAGGCGATCAGGCGAGGCTATGCGGGATTTCCGATGCCGGTTGACGTGCGCGCGCGCTTCCGCTCCGCTTGGCGCAAAAGCACAAGGAGAGGCTCATGAAGGCTTTGCGGTATTTCGGCGCGCGCGACATCCAATACGGCTCGACCGAGGATGCGGCATTGCAGGATGACCGTGATGTGCTGGTCCGCGTGAACCATTGCGCGATCTGCGGTAGTGACCTGCACATCTATCACGGCCACGGCTTTTCCGAAGATAAGGGCTTTTGCGTCGGGCATGAGGCGGTGGGCGAAGTAGTCGAGACCGGCCGCGCGGTGCGCAATCTGAAATCGGGTGATCGGGTGATGATCTCCGCCGCGGTCGGCTGCGGCGCTTGCCCCGGCTGCCTGATGGGCCGGGTGCATGAGTGCGAGAACAACGGGTCTGGCTGTTACGGCCTTTCGGCGGCGCTGCAGGGGAGCCAGGCGGAAGCGGTGCGAGTGCCAGCCGGCGACGTGAACGCGCGGCGCATCCCTGACGGGATCACCGACGAACAGGCGCTGATGCTGACCGACGCGCTGCCGACCAGCTGGATGGCGGTGCGCAACGCCGACATCAAGCCGGGCGCGAGCGTCGCCGTCGTGGGACTGGGGCCGATCGGGCTGATGGCGGTGGAGGGCTGCCTCGCGATGGGCGCGGGGCGCGTCTATGCGATCGATCTGGTGCCAGAGCGGCGCGCGATCGCCGAAGGGCTGGGCGCGATCGGCATCGATCCTGCGGAGGCGGTGCAGTTCATCCGCGAGGACACCAAGGGGCGGATGTGCAGCAGTGTCGTCGAGGCGGTAGGCGCGGATGCGACGATCGACCTGTCGCTTCGGCTGGTGGGGAAATGGGGCACGGTATCGTGCCTCGGCGTCAACCAGACGCGCCGTTTTCCCTTCCCGATGGAGCGCGCCTTCGCCAGCGGGCTGACGTTTCGCACCGGCACCTGTTCGGTGCCGCATTGGTGGCAGGAACTGATCCCGATGGTGCAGAAAGGGCAGCTAAAGCCCGAGCGCTACATCTCGCACCGCCTGTCGCTGTCGCAAGGCGCCGAGGCGTACGCGATCCTCGACCGACGTGAGGCGCTGAAGGTGGTGATGACGCCGGAGTGAGGCTATAGTCCGCGGCAAATCGCACAAAAGGAGAGAATGCCATGGCCACGCTGGCATCAATCGACACCAGCCAATATGCCCCCGGTGAGTGGGAGGCGCGGGTCGATCTGGCCGCGGCCTACCGCCTGGTGGCGCTGTACGGCTGGGACGATCTGATCTTCACCCATCTGTCCGCCCGGGTGCCGGGGCCGGAGCATCACTTTCTGATCAACCCGTATGACATGATGTTCGAGGAGATCACCGCCTCCAGCCTCGTCAAGATCGACGTCGAGGGCAAGCCGGTCGGCCACACCGATCATCCCGTGAACCCGGCGGGCTTCACCATCCACTCGGCGATCCACATGGCGCGCGAGGATGCCGCGGCCGTGATGCACCTCCACACCCCGCACGGCCAGGCCGTGTCGGCGATGGAATTCGGCCTGCTGCCGCACACCCAGACAGCGATGATCGCGCAGCACAATGTCGCCTATCACGACTATGAGGGTATCGCGACCGACCTCGACGAGCGCGAGCGGTTGGTGGCGGACATTGGCGACAAGCACGCGATGATCCTGCGTAACCACGGCACGCTGGCGGTCGGCGACAGTGTCGCTTCCTGTTTCCTGCGGCTCTACTTCCTCGAGCGCGCGTGTGAGGCGCAGGTGCTGATGTTGTCGGCGGGGCGCGAGAACCTCAACAATCCGCCGCAGGGCGTGGAGGACAAGGTCGCCGGGCAAAGCGCGCCTGCGGGGATGGGCAAGCTGGCCGAGAAGCTGGCGTGGCCGGCGCTGCTGCGCAAGCTGGACCGGATCGACCCGAGCTTCCGCAACTGATGCCGCGTCCTCGTCACCCGGCGCGTGTCGCCGGGCGACGGGGGTCGAGGCTGGGCTGGGCTGGGCTGGGCTGGGCTGGTTTACGCGCGGATCGCGGTGACGAGGTAGTTCAGCGTCAGCGAGTCGGACAGCGTGAAGCCGCTAGTCGGCGAGAAGGCGATGCCGCGCGTATCGCGCACCGTGAAGCCAGCGGCGGCGAGCATCTCGCCCAGTTCCTCGGGTGTGATGAAGCGATCCCAATCGTGTGTGCCACGCGGAATCCGGCCGGTACCCTCCGCCAGCGTGATCATCGCCAGCCGTGACACGGGCGTGCGGTTGGGAGTCGACATGATCAGGAGGCCGCCCTCTGCCACTGCGCCGGCGAGCCCGGTGACGAACGCCGCAGGATCGGCGACATGCTCGATCACTTCCATGCAGGTGACGAGATCGAACGTCTCGCCGGCCACCGCCTCAACGCCGCCGGCGCGGTAATCGATCACCAGCCCGCCCTGCGCGGCGTGATCGCGCGCGACCGCGATATTCTCCCCCGCTGCATCGATGGCGGTGACGGCGCCGCCCAGGCGCTTGAGCGGTTCGGCGAGCAGGCCGGCGCCGCAGCCGACATCAAGCACAGTCTTCCCGGCAAGCGGGGTGAAGCTGGCGGGATCGAGATCGAAATGCCGGTCGGCCTGCTCGCGGATATAGCGCAGCCGCACCGGATTGAGGCGGTGAAGCATCGCGGACGAACCCCGCGGATCCCACCATTCGCTGGCCATCGCGCCGAAATGCGCCGCCTCACGTGCGACGATGCTGGCGTGACCGCCGTCGCCGCCCTTCGGACGATCGGGCAGGCCCGCGGGGGGAACGGTATCGGTTGTTACAGTTGCGTCGGCCATGGCGCTTTCCTATCAGGCGCGCCTGTTTTCCCCAAGCACCCGAGAGTATCCCGTGGTCTGCATCGTCATGAAATTCGGCGGCACCTCGATGGCGGGGATCGAGCGGATTCGCTCGGTCGCGGCGCGGGTAAAACGCGAGGCCGCGGCGGGCAACGAGGTCGCGGTGGTCGTTTCCGCGATGGCTGGCGAGACCGATCGGCTGGTCAATTTCTGCCGCGAGGCAAGCGCACTCTACGATCCCAAGGAATATGACGTCGTCGTTTCCGCCGGCGAGCAGATCACCAGCGGGCTGCTGGCGATCGCGCTGCAGGCGATCGGCGTGCCGGCGCGGTCCTGGATGGGCTGGCAGCTGCCGGTCAACACGTCGGACGCTTTCGCCAAGGCGCGGATCGAAACGATCGATGCCGAGGCGCTGCTCGCCAGCATGGGCGCCGGCGAAGTGGCGGTGATCCCAGGCTTCCAGGGCGTGCATGCCAAAGAGGGCGAACGGGGGCGCGTCACGACGCTTGGCCGCGGTGGATCCGACACGTCTGCGGTGGCGGTGGCGGCGGCGATCAAGGCGGATCGCTGCGACATCTACACCGACGTCGACGGCGTCTATACCACCGATCCGCGCATCGTGCCGCGCGCGCGCAAGCTCGCCAAGGTGACGTATGAGGAAATGCTGGAGCTCGCCAGCGTCGGCGCCAAGGTGCTGCAGACGCGGTCGGTGGGCCTGGCGATGAAGGAAAATGTCCGAATCCAGGTGCTGTCGTCGTTCACCGGCGAGGATGCACCGATGGCGGATACATTGCCCGGAACGATGATCGTGGGCGACGAGGAAGTAGCGCTTGAAGGGAGTGGTAACGTGGAACGCCAGCTGATCACCGGCATCGCGCATGACAAGAATGAGGCCAAGATCACGCTGACCGCAGTGCCCGACAAGCCGGGTTCGGTCTCGGCGATCTTCGAGCCGCTCGCCGCGGCGAACATCAACGTCGACATGATCATCCAGAATATCGCCCATGGGTCAGGCTCGACCGACGTGACGTTCACGGTGCCGGCGGCGGATCTCGCGCGATCGATCGAGACGCTGAACCAGGCGCGCGAGGCGATCGGCTTCAAGGAGCTGGTGCACGACACGCGCGTGGCGAAGATCAGCGTCGTCGGTGTCGGCATGCGCAGCCATGCGGGCGTCGCGAGCACGATGTTCTCGACGCTGGGCGCGCGTGGGATCAACATCCTTGCGATCTCGACCAGCGAGATCAAGGTCAGCGTGCTGATCAACGAGGACGAGACCGAGCTGGCGGTGCGCGTGCTGCACACCGCCTACGGCCTCGACGCCGACGAGGCCGCCTGAGCCGCTAGGTCAGCATGATCGCCGCTGCGATGATAAGCGCGGCGACGATCAGCGCGGCCGCGAGGATGCGGCTGTCGGACGGTTGAGCCGGGGCAGGCGCCGGCGGCGCTTCAGCGCGGCGGGCGAGCGCGCGGATCAGGCGCGGGAGATCGTTGCCAAGGCGATCGACTTCCAGCGCGACCGCGGCTGCGCGGCGTGACCAGCGTTCGGGCGAGAGGCGCTCCATCACCAGCCGGCCACTGGCGCGGCGCATCGCGGCGGCAAGGTCGAAGCTCGGCTCGATGGCACCCAGCACGCCATCGAGCGTGATCAGCGCCTTGAACAGCAGAAGGAGATCGGGCGGGAAGGCGAGCTTCTCCTCGCGCAGCGTGCCGAACAGGTCGGCGACCAGATCGGCCAGCACCAGCCGTCGGCCGTGGCGGATCACCAGCCCCTCCGCGATCGGCATGAAGCGCGGGACCTGATGTTCGAGCTCTGCCCAGCGCGCGAGCGTTTCAGCGAGCAGGGCGGGATCGTCGGTTACCAGCGCCTGGACGAAGGCGATGAACTCCTCGCGCCGGCGCGGGCTGACATGGCCGATGAGGCCGAAGTCGATCATGCCGATGCGATCGCCGGGCAGGCACAGGAGGTTGCCGGGATGCGGATCGCCGTGGAAGCGCCCGTTGATGAGCGCCATCTGGAGCACGATGTCCGCGCCCGAGCTGGCGATCACGGCGGGGTCGATCCCGGCATCGCGCAGCACCTGCGCATTGCGCGGCGGCACGCCCGGGATGTGATCCATCACGATCAGCGCTTCGGACGTATAATCCCA
>NZ_JAQZBC010000009.1 GCF_029239295.1 Sphingomonas sp. | reverse complement strand
GGCGACATCGAGTTTCCGCGCCCCCGTGCCCACGCAAGCTCCTGCGGAGCGGTGCTGGTGAGCGACTCGAGCCATCGCCTTGGAAAGTGGAGGACGTCGACATGGACCGGATCAGAAGCAAATGTCAGCCCCATGCCGTAGGCCATGTCCACAGACGCGATGCTGACGAGATCTAGGCGATCAGCCATCTCGCCTTCAGTCAGCTCCGACGAGGCGCGAGGCGCTGGATCGTTTGTGTCGCCAAGCAAGAACGCCGTTGTCGTCCCCAAGGCTTCGGCAATATCCGGTAGGAACCGAGACCTTGAGGTGCGGCCGGTCAGTATCTGGCTGATCGCTCCCTGCGTGCAGCCCACCTTGGCGGCGAGTTCAGCCTGCTCGATGCGTGCCCGCCCCATGGCGGCTTTCAGACGATCCCCCAGCAAGCTCATTCGCCACCATACCGCGAAAAAATTAGGCGGCTAATGTAGTTTACTATTGTACTCGCATTAGTTCGGTAATATCCGTTGTTAATGTCGAGCCGATATGATCTTTCCGAGCAAGAGTTTGAGCAGGCTTTCGAGGCGTTTAAGCGCGCCGTGGCGGCTGCGTCGGGACAAACCGGACTCGCCAACATCTGCCGATGCACACAGGGCAACATTTCCCAGCTCCTCGCTAATAAGTCGCTTCTCCCGGAGCGCTTTGTGCTGAAGGTAGAAGCGGCGACTGGGATCAGCCGCGAGGAATTGCGTCCCGACATTTATCCGCCTGCAAGCCACCCCACCGCGTATCTAGCGGTTCGATCGCCAAGCGTCGCTTTCGGAACGTCCCCAGTATTGAAGGGGGCGCACAGCGCATGACGCAGCTGCGCGCGCCCCTCACCTTCCCAGCCGCGATGACGCGGATCGCTGGTGTCATCGGCTGGCCTGCCTGCGCAGCGCTCGCCCGGCGCAACGAGCGTACCGTGCGCTACTGGTCGGAGGATGGCTGCAACGCCACCCCGCCGATCAATCTGGCGCTGGCCTATGACGACGCCTACCAGGCGGCGGGCGGCGACGGCGCACCCTTCCTCGACGCCTTCGCGCATCAGCTGCAGGTCTCTCGCGATCAGCACGACGCCTGTCGGCGCGAGCTAGCCGTCGCTGTGGCCGACGCATCGTCGGAAAGCGGCGAAGCCGTCGCAGCCGCCATCACCCTTACCTACACCAACGCCTCGCCGCGCTTGGCGCTTCGCGCGCTCGCCGAGGCAGAGCAGGCGCACAGCGCCTGGGGGCGCCTGATCCGGCGCCTGACACCCTTCCTTCCGACCGGCACGGGGCCGATCGCAGGGGATACCGGGGGCACCCACCAGTGAAAGAACGCCGTCCTTACCCGCCGCGCATGCCGGCCATCGCCTGCCCGCACTGCCAGTCACGCTCGATCGTGCGCAACAGCTGCGAGGTCACGCCCATGGTCCGCGAGCTGCGGCTGACCTGCGAGAACATCGATTGCGGCCACGTCTTCGTGGCGCAGCTGTCGGTGATCCGCACGCTTCGTCCAGCCGAACAGCCGAACCCGACCGTGCGGATTCCGTTCGGCACCTGGCGCAGCCAGCCGGCCACGCCTGCCAACGATGATAGCCCTCCGCTTCCCGCCAACGATGACCACGGCATCGGCATCGCGCTCGCCGCGATGCTGGACGCCAACATGACCACCTGACCCACGCGGCCCGGCACCGCGCTCTCCTTCGCTGCCTCCTCCCCGCTGAAAGCATCCGCTTTCGGCAACGCCCCCCGCTTGCCCTGAAAGATCACACCGCCCGTGCAACCCGACGTCCTCCGTGAAGTCCTCACCTGCCTGAAGCGTGATTACGGCTTCAAGGAGAAGGGCCGCTATCTGCAGGAGGGGAAGTGCCCCGCCTGCGACAAGAAGGAGCTTTTCACCTGGGCGGATAAGCCGTTCGTCCTGCGCTGCGGCCGGGAAAACCGCTGCGGCGAGACGTTTCAGGTCAAGCCGCTCTATCCCGAGATCTTCGACGACTGGTCGAAGCGGCACGTCCAGACGCGCGAGAACCCGAACGCTGCGGCCGACGCCTATCTGCAGCATGCCCGCGGCTTCGATCTCATGGGCCTGCGCGGCTGCTACACGCAGGAAGTCTATCACGATCCGAAGCTGGGCATCAGCTCGGCGACGGTGCGCTTCCCGCTTCCCGGCGCACCCAACACCTATTGGCAGCGCCTGATCGATCAGCCCGCCCGCTTCGGGAAGAAGAAGGCGGTTTTCGCCTACGGCTGCAAATATCAGGGCCTGTGGTGGACGATGCCGGCGCACAGCGTCGACATCCTCGCCGGCGCGAAAGAGATCTGGATCGCCGAGGGCATTTTCGATGCCATCGCGCTGAACCAGTCGCCCGCTTTCCGTGATCGCGGCGCCATCGCCGTCAGCACGCTGTCGTGCAACAACTGGCCGGGCACCGCGATCGACGATCTGCGCAGGGCCGCTGCCGATGCCGGCCGCGCCACGCCGAAGCTGGTCTTCGCCTATGACGTCGGCAAGGCCGGCGTCCGGTACGCCCGCGAGTTCGTGAAGAAGGGCCGCGACGCCGGCCTCGTCTGCGGCGCCGCGCAGGTCCGCCCCGACGGCGAGGGCGACAAGGCCGACTGGAACGACCTGCACCAGGCGGACAAGCTCACCGCCGAGGATCTCGAAACCTACCTGTGGAACGGTGACGTCACCATCGCCGCCAGCGCGACCGAGAAGGCGATGCTGATCTACAAGAAGGAACGCTACGCCTCCTTCCCGATCACCTTCGCCGGCAAGCAGATGTGGGCAAGCTTCTCCATCGAGCGGATCAACCAGATCCAGCAGATGTGGATGGAGAGCGACGATCCCGAACACGCCCACTTCAAGGATATGTCCTCGCAGGCGCGGTGGGATCTCGCCGCGGAAGAGGCCGTCGATGTCGACGAGCTGGCGAATTGCACCTTCCGCACCCTGTATTTTCAGCGTGACCCGAACCTTGAGGAAGGCGCCTACTTCCTCCGCGTCGACTTTCCGAAGGGGCGGCACAGCGTAAAGGCCACCTTCTCCGGCTCGGCCTGCTCGACGAACGGGGAGTTCAAGAAGCGCCTCGCGTCGATCGCGCCCGGCGCGCAGTGGACCGGCAACCAGTTCCAGATCGACCGGCTGATGCAGCTGCAGTGGACGTCGATCAAAATGGTCGAGGCGATCCAGCACACCGGCTATTCGATTGAGCACGGCGCCTGGATCTTCGGCGACATCGCGGTTCACAAGGGCCGCGTCCACGAGCCGAACGAGGAAGAGTTCTTCACCCTCGGCAAGCAGTCGGTGAAGCTGCGCACGTCGGATCGGCTGCTGCGGATCACCTACGACGCCGACAAGCTCAACCTGTCATGGGTGGCGCCGCTCTGCACCGCCTATGGCGTGAAGGGCATCGTCACCCTCGCCTTCTGGACGCTGAGCCTCTTCGCTGATCACGTCCGGCGCGAACAGGACAGCCTCGCCTTCCTCGAAATGACTGGCCTGCCCGGCACCGGCAAGACGACGCTGCTGGAGTTCCTGTGGAAGCTGCTCGGCCGCTCCAATTACGAGGGCTTCGATCCGACCAAGGCGACCAACGCCGGCATCGCCCGCACGCTCGGCTCGGTCGGCAACCTGCCGGTCGTTCTGATCGAGGCCGATCGCGGCCAGGACGCGCCGCACGGCCGCAAGTTCGAATGGGACGAGCTGAAGACCGCCTATAACGGTCGCGCCGTCCGCACCCGGGCCATCGCCAATGGCGGCATGGAAACCTTCGAGCCGCCCTTCCGCGGCGCGATCGTCGTCGCGCAGAACGACACGATCGAGGCGTCGCCAGCGCTGCGTGAACGCATCATGGCGATCCACTTCGACAAGAGCCTCTTTAGCGTCGACGGCAAGCGTGCCGGCGAGCTGCTCGCTCGCATCGATGTCGAGGCCGTGTCGGGTTTCATCATCCACGTTGTGCGGCGCGAGGAAGAGATCCTTGCCGCCTACCGCGACGCCTTCCGCCACCACGAGGCGCGAATGCTGCGTCATCCCGGCATCCGCAACGGACGCCTCGCGAAGAACCACGCCCAGCTCGCCGCCATGCTCGATGCCATGCGATTGGTCGTCACGAACCTGACGAACCCGCAGGTCGAGCAGGCGCAAGCCTTCATCCTGACCATGCTCGAAGAGCGGCAGCGCGCGGTCGAAAGCGATCACCCGCATGTCGAATGGTTCTGGGAGCGGTTCGACTATCTGAACAACCCGATCGGCACGAACGCCGGCGCCGCGCCGCTCGATCACAGCCGGACGCCCGACGTTCACGCGATCAGCCTGGTCGATTTCGAAAAGCGCTGTGCCGACAACGGCCTGCGCCTCCCGTGCACCGCCAACGAGCTGAAGAAGCTGCTGAAGACCAGCAAGCGCCGCAAATTCGTCGACACGAAGACCGTCAACAGCCGGATCGTCGATCGCGCCGTGAAGTGCTGGGTCTTCCGCAATCCCGATCACCAACCCGCCGCCCGCTGAAAGGAGCTACGATGTTGCACGCCCTCACATCACGCCGCACCGGCAAGTCTGCCAGTGCCTCTGCCCTTGCCGAGGTGATGACGCCCTCGCTCTACCTGCGCCTTCGCCGCGAAGCCGCTGGCCTCTCCCGCATACAGGTCGCGCAGCGGCTGTATGACATCCAGATCAAGCGCGTGTTCGGCGACCGGCGTCCTCGCCGGCTCTACGACAGCGTCGCACAGGCTCTCGCCACGGTGCGGCAGCTGGAGGCACCGGGCGCCTACGCCAGATATCGGCCGATGATCGACTTCCTCGGCGGGGTCGTGCCGCTCGACGTCGACGTCTATCACCAACTCCGCAACGAGCCGGCCGATCGTCACCCGCTGGTCTGCCGCGGCTGCGGCTGCTCGATGCACGATGCCTGTGGCGGCGCCTGCACGCTCACCGGCCGGATCTGCAGGTATTGCGCGACCGGCGCCCGAAAGATCGCGGCATGAACGCGCTCGTCACCATGCGCCAGGTGCGCGGCGCCGGCGGCGAGGTCCGCCACGTTCCCACGACCTACGTCCCGCCAGCGGCGAAGAAGAAGGGCCGGAAGCAGCACGTTCCCGATCCGATCAAGACCAGCGGCGAAACTGCTGCCGAGGAACTGCGCCTGCTGATCGAACGCGCGGAGCGGATCGAGGAAGAAAAGAAGGCCATGGCCGACGACCTGGCCGACGTCTTCGCCGAGGCGAAGAGCCGCGGTTACGACCCCACGGCGCTCAAGAAGATCATGTCGATCCGCAAAAAGAAGCGGGAGGAATTCCAGGAAGAGGAATCGATCCTCGAAACCTACATGCAAGCGCTGGGAATGCTGTGATGCAGGAGCCGCGTTTCATGCATGATCGGCCGGCGCTTGCCGCTGTCGCCGCCTACCTCCACCAGCAACGCGTAATCGGCTATCCCGATCTGATCGCCGCGGGCAAGATCAGCCAGGCTGCGGCCGATCGCACGCTGCGGATCAGCAATGCCATCGCTGCCGACTGGGCGGCGATCGCCGCGATCGAGCCGGCACCCGATTGGATCGCCGACCCTGATCGAGGCGGCGCCTTCAAGCGCGAGCGTGTCGAGACGCTCGGCGCCATGGCGATCCGCACCCGCACCGCTGCCGACGAGGCGCCGGAAGACGAGCGTCTCCGCGACATCGCAGACTGCGTCGACGCGCTGCTGTGGTGGGAGGACCGGCACCCGTCCGCCCGCTGGCTCGCCGACATGACGATCGAGCTGCGCGCCCGCGCTGCGGCCGATCGCGCCTCCCGCTCAACCGCCAGCCTTGGAGCTGCCGCATGACCACCGACACCGCCGCTAAGAGCCGGCTGAGGATCGCCGCGATCATCATCCTCGCGATCCTCTGCCTCCCCGTCACAGTCACCTTGCTGCTCGCCAGCATGAAGGAAACTCGCTGATCGGCGACCGGATCAACGCCTCGCCGGGACTTCCAATTTCCTACTCGAAAGCACGAACAATGATCCCCTGCGGCTCGATCACGAGTCCGACCCGAGATCCCGCCCAATGACGTCGGCGCCAATTCGGTGCGGCATCGCGGAAGCGAGGAACATCACCGGGCTTTCCTACAGAACCCTTCAAGATCTAGCATCGCGTGGAGCGATTCCCGGCGCCTCGAAACCGTCCGGGCGATGGCTGTTCGTGGTGATCGATCTCAAGCGATGGTCGACCCGCGTCAATCGGGCGAAGAAGCACCAATGCCGAAGAACATCTACGAGCGGGGCGGAATCCTCTGGGCGCGTTTCAAGGTCAACGGCGTCGAGTACCGAGAAAGCCTACGAACACGCTCTGAGAAAGTGGCGGAGAAACGCCTGAAGGCACGCCGCGAGGAGATCGAGAACCAGGCGCACTATGGCTTTGCTGGGCCCATGAACTGGGTGCAGGCCTTCGTCTCCTGGACCCAGGCGATGGAGGCCGACGTGCGGGCCAAAGCGATCAGTCCGAAGACTGTCCTTCGCTACACCGTCAGCCTCAACGAATGCCGGCAGTGGCTCGACCCGTTTGAGGTGCACCAGATCAATGCCGAGCGGCTGCGCGAGCTGGTCAAGGGCCGCAAGGCGCAGCACGTCACCAACGCGACCATCCGCCGCGATCTGACGGCGATCTCCAGCGTTCTGGATCACGCAATTGAAGAGGGGTGGGTCGATGAGAACGCGGCTCGCGCCTACCCGCGCAAGCGTCTGCAGGAGCGTCGCGACCCGATCGTGCTTCCTACCCAGAGCGACATAGATCTGACGATTGGCCGCCAGCGCACGCGATTTGGCGACATGATGTTGCTGGCGCGTGAGACTGGCATGCGTGAGGAAGAGATCGCCGGCTTGGAACACACCATGCTCGATCTCGCAAATCGCCATGCGACGGTGATCGGCAAGCGCAACCGAATGCGCACAGTGACCTTGTCTGCCGAGGCGGTCGCGATAATCCAGCGCCAGCCGCGCCAGCTCAAATGCCCGTATGTGTTCTACCACCTGGAGGAAGACGCCGAGGGCCGCCCGGTCGCGAGCCGCTACCGCAACGTCGCCTCGAACTTCGCCGATTACACCGCGCGCGCCGAAAAGCGCGCGGCTAAGGCAGGCATCGCTTATCGCCGCTTCAGCTTTCACCACCTACGTCACCTGTTCGCCGTCGAGTACCTGCGCGACGGCAAAGGCGGGATTTACGACCTATCGCGCGAGCTGGGGCATAGCAGCGTCAAGACCACCGAGATCTATCTGGCCTACCTCACACCCGAACAAGCCGCACGCGCCCAGACGGGGGTGGCACAAAAGAGGGCACACAAGCGACGGTCTGCCACAACAGACTAGCTAAAAACCGGCAGAAAAGCTGGGTTTTTTCGCCCTCAACCCCGCCCCGACGCGGGGTTTAGGAAACCGTCGCTCTATCCTGCTGAGCTACGGGGGCAATGCGTGTCCTGCTACGGCCGGCGCAATGGCGGGTCAACTGCGGCGATTCCGCCACCTGCCGTAACAGCAAAATCCTATACAGCGGCGAAACGGCGCTGCTCAATTCGCCTTTTCGGGCGGCACCACCGGTAACGGCAACGGAGCAATCGGCACGCCTTCCTCGACCAACGCCTTTGCCTCCGCCAGCGTCGCCTGGCCGTGGATGGGCTGATCCGGCTGGTCGCCGGAATGCATTGCGCGAGCCTCGGTTGCGAACCGGTCACCGACCCAGCGTGAACCTTGCAACGCCTTGCGCTGAGCCTCTGCAAGCACCTTGAGCGCCGATTTTACCGCATCCGGCATCGGGGCGGGCGGCGATGCTGCGGGCGGACGACTGTTCCCCTTGGGCGAGACATTGGGCGCCATCACCGCCTTATCGACACCGGTGTCGCCGCACATCGGACAGGCGACCAGCTTGCGCCATCGCTGATCTTCATAGACACCGGACGAACTGAACCAGGCCTCGAACACATGCCCCGCGCCGCAGCGCAGATCGAACACGATCATGGCACCACCCGCACGGGGGGGATCTCACGACGATGTTCGGTAACAGGAATACGCTGGCGCACGTCGGAGACCTGCTGCGGGTCGATCGCCACTACCGCCAAGCCGGGGCGCTCGCCCATGTCGGACAGCACCGCGCCCCAGGGATCAATTGCGAGCGAATAGCCATAGGTCTCGCGCCCGTCCTCGTGCCGACCCGTCTGAGCCGCAGCAATCACGAAGGCGGCGTTTTCGATCGCCCGCGCCTGCAGCAATATGTGCCAGTGCGCGGCGCCTGTCGGACGCGTGAACGCAGCCGGTACGCTGATGATCGTAGCGCCCGCATCGCTCAGGCGCTGGTAAAGGCTCGGAAAGCGAATGTCGTAACAGATCGACAGGCCGAGATCGCCGAGCGGCGTGCGCGCCACCACCGCCGTGTCCCCGCCTACATAGGCGGCGGACTCGCGCCAACTCTCACCCGTCGGCAGATCGACATCAAACAGGTGCAGCTTGTCGTAGCGGCCACGAACCTCCCCGCTGCCGTCAATGACGAAGCCGCGGTTCGCCAGCCGACCGTCATCACGCCGCACCGCCAGGCTGCCGAGATGCACCCAAAGGCCAGATTTCGCCGCGGCATTGCGCACGGCCGCGAGTACCGGGTCATCCTCCTCAGCGGTGATGGAATGGGCGGCGCGTGCCCGATCCCGATCGATCAGGCCCGACATTTCCGGCGTGAAAAGCATCGTCGCGCCGTCCCCTGCCGCCTGGCCGATCGCGTCGGTCAAGGTGCGCGCATTGGCCGCGGGATCGATCCCGCTGGTCATTTGCAGGATGGCAGCGCGCATCGTCAGGAAGTGAGAAGCGGGTCGAGCTTGCCCGCGCGGTCGAGCGCGGCAATGTCATCCGATCCGCCGACATGGCGCCCGTCGATGAAAATCTGCGGCACTGTGGTGCGCCCACCGGCGCGATCGATCATCTCGACGCGTTTCTCCCCGCCGAGCGTGATGTCATATTCGGTCGGCTCGACGCCCTTGCTTGCGAGGAGCTGCTTCGCGCGGACGCAATAGGGGCACCACGCCTTGGTGTAGATTTCAACACGGGCCATGGGGAAGACGTGTGGATGCGCCGCGCAATTGTCAATCATCGCCATCTGCAATCACGCGCGCCCAGCACAGCACCGCGACGCGCGCAGCGCCGCCAGCATGAAGCGCCGCGATGCAGGCGTCGGTTGTCGCCCCGCTGGTATAGACATCATCGACCAGCACGATCCGCTTGCCCGCAACGCGGATTCGCAGCGTGTGCGGCACCTCGAATGCACCCCGTACGGTGCGTCGGCGACCTGCCCCGCTCTGCACACGCAAGACGGGGGTCGCACGGCGGCGAACCAGCCCGTGAACGTCGATCGGAACCCCGCTAAGCCGCCCCAGCGCGCCGGCGATCAGGCCGGCCTGATTGTACCCGCGTGACCATAAGCGCCATCGATGGAGCGGCACGGGGATCAGAAGATCGGTATCCGCTGCCAGGTGGCGGACCATCAGCCGCGCCGCCGTCTCGGCAAAAGCCGCGCGGCCAGCGTATTTCAGCCGCAGCGCCACCGTTCGTGCTACGGCCCCATAGGCGACCGCCGCATCAACGCTCCCGTGCCGGGGCGCGGCTGCCAGGCAAGGACCGCATCGCGTGCCGGGCTCCGGCTCATGACTGAAGGGCATATGGCAGGCCGCGCACCAGGGCGGCCCCAGGAACCGCAACGATCCCCAACACGCCGCGCAGAAGCGGTGATCATTATCGGCAATCGCGCCACATCCTGCGCACCGCGGTGGCAGCGCCAGAGAAAGCACCGGCTGAAGCAGCTTGGCGAGCATTGTCCCTGCTTGTCGCGCGGCGCTGCCGGGCGCACAAGCCGCGCGATGACGGCTCCCGAAATATTTGACCGAGCAGCGCGACGTACTCGACGCGACCGTGCTGCATCCGATTTCGCAGCGCATGATTTCATCCGCGCTACCATGCTGGATGGCATCGCCGAGCGACTCGACAGCGTGAAGCGATCGTTCACCGATGTTCTCGATCTCGGCAGCTTTGACGGCAGCTTTGCGGCGCCGGCCGGCGCTCGGATCGCGCGGCTGGATGCGGGCTTCCGGTTTGCGCGCCAGTCCGGCGGCGTGCAGGGCGACGAGGATCGCCTGCCGTTTGCCGATCACTCCTTCGACCTCATCGTGTCGGCTGGCGTCCTCGATCAGGTAAACGACGTGCCCGGCGCGCTTACCCTCATCCGCCGCGCGTTGCGACCGGACGGTCTGTTCCTCGGCGCTTTCCTGGGCGCTGGCTCGCTTTCCACCTTGAGAGCGGCCTTTCGCTCGGCAGAAGCGGACCGCCCCACCGCGCGATTCCATCCGCAGATTGACGTCAGGTCTGCGGGCGATCTGCTGATGCGCGCGGGCTTCGCGTTGCCGGTGGCGGATGCCGAGCCGCTGCGTGTTCGCTACGGCAATGCCGGGCGATTGTTCGATGATCTGCGCGGGATGGCAGCCACCAACCTGCTGATCGATCGTCAGCCACTTGGCGCGGTGACCGTGGCCCGCACCGCCGCGGCGTTTGCCGAACTGGCCGACCCTGACGGCCGGATTGCAGAACGGTTCGAAATCATCTTCCTGACCGGCTGGGCGCCATCTCCCGATCAGCCAAAACCGGCACGGCGGGGCAGCGGAACGGCATCGCTCGCAGCAACGCTCCGGCCACCCGGCTGAGCTGCACTCAATTGATTACGCGTTGGCGCGCCGGTTCAGATCGTGGCCCAACGCCAGCAGACCGACACCGACAATCGTCCAGAACGCCTCACCGGTATGCACCAGCCCCGCATCGTGCGGCAGCGTCAGCGCGCCGGCCATGATGCCGAGGCCCAGCGATCCAACACCGATCGGCCAGAGGTTGCCATGCTGCAATGCGCCGCGGCCCAGGCCGATCGCACCCAGGATGATGGCGATCATCAAGCCGACTTCGTGGAAGACCGGGTCCACCATCATGCCGCCGACCGCCGACAGCATCGCGATCAGCACCGCGCTCGCGATGCAGTGAACGACACAAAGCCCGGACACGATGATCGCCAGGCGATCGAGTCGGGAGGTGCTGGCGGGATGCGTCAGGGTTGCCATCGCCGACGCATGTAGCGCCGCACGGGACAGGATACAACATCACATCGAGATTAATGTCGCTTCGCTTCGACCACGCCGTCGTATCCCGATGATCCGCGCGGGACGCGCCATTGCGACAATGATCCCACGCTTCTAGATGGCTGCATGCTCAAGCCCAGTCCTGGCTTTCGCGTCTCACCGCGGCCACTTGCCTTGGCGCGATGGCTTTACGTCGTCGCCGCCCTCATCGTCGCCATGGTTGCCGTCGGCGGCATCACGCGCCTGACCGAATCGGGACTGTCGATCACGCAGTGGAAACCGATCACCGGGATCATCCCGCCCCTGAACGAGGCGCAGTGGATGGCCGAATTCGCTCATTATCAGCGCATTCCCGAATATCAGCAGATCAACCAGGGCATGACGCTGGACGGCTTCAAGGAGATATTCTTCTGGGAATATGTCCATCGCTTGCTCGGCCGGGTGATCGGCCTGGCCTTTGCGGTGCCGCTGCTATGGTTCGCGATCAAGCGGCAGATCCCGCGCGGCTACGGGCCTCGCCTGCTGGCGCTACTCGCGCTCGGCGGGCTTCAGGGCGCGATCGGCTGGTGGATGGTCGCTTCCGGCCTGTCGGTGCGTACTGATGTCAGCCATGTCCGGCTCGCCGTTCACCTCTCCGCCGCACTTGTGATCCTTGGCGGCGTCGTCTGGACGGCGCTCGACCTGCGCGATCTGGCGAGAAATCCGCTCGCCCAGCCGTCGCGGTTGCGGCCACTGGCGGCGGTGGCCATGTTGCTCCTCGGCGTGCAGATCTTCATCGGTGCCTTCACCGCCGGTCTCAACGCCGGTTACGCCTTCAGCACCTGGCCGTTGATGGGCGACACCTTCTTCCCTGTCGGCGCGCCGATGCTCGAGCCGGCCTGGCGCAATCTCGTCGACAATCCGATCGTGGTTCAGTTCGTCCACCGCTGGTTCGCCTTTGCTGCGGCGGCCGCCGTCGTATGGCTGGCGTTCGCTGCGCGCCGGCGGGGCGCGGTGAATGCCTGGGGCGCGGTCATCCTGCTGACCGGGCTCCAGATCCTGCTGGGCATCGCTACCCTGCTCACCGGCGTCGATATCACGGTGGCAGTCGCGCATCAGGTGAACGCCGCCATCCTACTGATCGCCGTGGTCGCCGCCGGTCACACGCTGGGCCGCCGTTCCGCGTAGCGGAAATGGCGCTCAGCTGTAGCGCTCCTCTGCCCACGGGTCGCCGCGGCGGTGATAGCCGTTCACCTCCCAAAAGCCGAGCCGGTCAGCGCCGAGGAACTCGATGGCGCTGATCCACTTGGCGCTTTTCCAGAAGTAGAGGTGCGGGATCACCAACCGTGCCGGGCCGCCATGCTCACGCGTGAGCGGCTTTCCCTGCCAGCCATGCGCGATCACCGCATCGTCCGCGGCGAAATCAGCCAGCGGCACGTTGGTGGTATAGCCGTCATAGCCGTGCAGCATCACGAACGCCGCCTCGTCGCGCGGCTCGACCAGATCAAGCAGCGACTGCGTTGCGACCCCGGCCCACTCATTGTCATAGCGTGACCAGGTGGTGACGCAGTGGATATCGGTACGCCGCGTCTCCTGCGGCAGGGCCTGGAACGCCGCCCAGTCGAGCGTGACCGGCCGCGCTACCAGCCCCTTCACCGTCAGCCGCCACCGCTCGACCGCGACGGCGGGCTGCCGCCCCAGATCGAGCACTGGCCAGTCGCGCACGAGATGCTGCCCCGGCGGCAGGCGATCGTCGCCATGACGCGGCGTTCCGGTGATGAACTTGCGCACACTCGCCCAGTGCTGCTTCGATCGGGTCAGCTTCGTCTCGTCGGGAAGCGGCTCCTCATCCATGACACCGATCCTCCTCGAGCTGCGGCATTTCGTCCCGCCGCCTTTGATCTAAAGCTCGTTGCCCGCGTTGTCAGCCTTGAACGGCTGGCGCGCGAAAGGACATTGTGTGGCTGACGAGAAGGATACGGTTCATTATTCCGGTGCCGCCGGTGGCTGGGGTTCGGTCCGCGGGATGACCGAGGTGCTCGCGCGGGAACGGCCCTCCCCAGCCGCGCTGGATACGCTGCGGCGTCAGAACAAGCCCGGCGGCTTCATGTGTGTGTCCTGCGCGTGGGGAAAGCCGAAGCATCCACATCCCTTCGAGTTCTGCGAAAATGGCGCAAAGGCCACGTTATGGGAAATGACGTCGCGCCGCTGCACGCCTGAATTCTTCGCGCAGCATAGTGTGACGGAGCTGCGTGGCTGGAAGGATTATGATCTGGAGCATCAGGGCCGCCTCACCCACCCGATGCGCTATGACCGGGCCAGCGACAAATACGTGCCCTGTTCCTGGGACGAGGCATTTTCCGCAATCTCGACAGAGTTGAACAGCCTGGATCCGAAAAGCACGGTATTCTACGCCTCGGGCCGCGCCAGCCTGGAGACGAGCTACCTCTACGCGCTGTTTGCGCGGATGTACGGGCATAACAACCTGCCCGACAGTTCCAACATGTGCCATGAAACGACCTCCGTCGCGCTCAAGAAGGCGATCGGGTCGCCGGTCGGCACCTGCGTTCTCGAGGACCTCGAGAAATGCGATGCGATCTTCTTCTTCGGGCACAACACCGGATCGAACGCACCGCGCCTGCTTCATCCGCTGCAAGAGGCGGTGCGTCGCGGCGTGAAGATCGTGACCTTCAACCCGATCCGCGAGACGGGATTGGAGCGGTTCAAGAACCCGCAGAGCCCGGTCGAGATGCTGACCGGCAAGCAGACCGACATTTCCTCGCAATACCTGCAAGTGAAGGCCGGCGGCGACATTGCGGCGATCATGGGCATGATCAAGCACGTCCTCGCCACCGAGGAACGTCGCTGGCGCGAGGAGCAGCGCCATGTGCTCGACGTCGACTTCCTCGAACAGCACACGCAAGGCTTCGAAGAGGTGAAGGCGCACGCCAACAACCTGTCGTGGGCCGACATCGAACGAGAAAGCGGACTGTCGCGCGCCAATCTTGAGGCCGCAGCGGATGTCTATATCGCCGCCGAGCGGACGATCTTCATGTACGGCATGGGCCTGACCCAGCATGTCCATGGGTCGGACAATCTGACGACGCTCGTCAATCTGGCGCTGCTGAAGGGAAGCGTGGGGCGCGAAGGATCGGGCATCGCGCCGATCCGCGGGCACAGCAACGTGCAGGGCCAGCGCACCGTCGGCATCTCGGAAAAGCCCGAACTCGTCCCGCTAGATCGCCTCGCAGAACAATTTGGCTTCGACCCTCCTCGCGAAAAGGGGCTGACCACCGTCGATGCGTGCGAGAAGATCATCTCGGGCGAAGTGAAGGCGTTCATCGGGCTGGGCGGCAATTTCGTTCGCGCCATTCCCGAACAGGGAAAGATGGAGGAGGCGTGGCAATCGATGCGTCTTACCGTCCAGATCGCCACGAAGCTGAACCGCAGCCACCTGATCAATGGCGAGATCGCCTACCTCCTGCCGTGCCTCGGCCGGTCGGAAAAGGACATGCAGGTAACCGGCGCGCAGACCGTGACGATGGAGGATTCGCTGTCGTGCATCCACGGCTCGCTGGGCAACGGAACTCCCGCGAGCGAACATCTGAAATCCGAGGTGGCGATCGTCTGCGGTTTGGCCAAGGCGACGCTGCCGCCGAACCCCAAGGCGCGATGGGACGATTGGACCGCCGACTATGGCCTGATCCGCGACCTCATCGAACAGACCTATCCGGAAATGTTCGCCAACTTCAACGCGCGGGTCTTTACGCCGGGCGGCTTCTACAAGGGCAATGCCGCGCGCGAGAGGATCTGGAAGACGGAGAGCGGCAAGGCGGAGTTCACCGTGCCGGTATCGTTGTCGGCGCTCGGCCTCGGCGACAAGGTCGGCCGTTGGCGGCTGATGACGCTACGCTCGAACGACCAGTTCAACACCACCATCTACGGCTATTCCGACCGGCTGCGCGGCATAGAAGGTACGCGCGACGTGGTGCTGATGAACCCGGACGACATTGCGGCTGCCGGCCTGGCCGAAGGACAGGTGGTGAGCCTGGCCAGCGACGCGGATGACGGCCAGCATCGTCAGGTGGATGGCCTGACGGTGACCCCCTATCTCCTGCCCCGCGGCTGCATCGGCGCCTACTATCCGGAGGCCAACCCGCTGGTGCCGCTCTGGTACCATGATGAAGCGTCGAAGACGCCTGCTTCGAAAGGCGTGCCGGTCCGCATCGTGACCTGACCAACCCCTCCTATCGTCATCAGCTGAGCGCCGCTAAGGCGGCTCGGCTGTCGGCGTGCATCTGCACGCCCAGGCACCGGAACGACTGTCGGCGGCGCGATCTGCGATCGGGAGCGATCATCGCACCGGTACAATTTGCGACGATTCTGCACGGTCGTTGCGACACTTCCCCCACACCCATGCCGTAGGGCGTGATCATCCTACGTCTGTTCCGGAGTTTGTCCTTGTCGATCCTCCTCCTGCCCGTCGCTTCACTTGCCGCAATCCCGACGACGCCAACGCCAGCCCCTGCCGCCATCCAAGCCGCCGAGCCGCAGACGGCCGAGGAGGCCGAAGCCGAGCTCGAGCTTGAGGACGACATCGTCGTGACGGGCAGCCGGCAGCCGCGCGGGTCGGTGATTGGCGATATCAAGCCGGAGGTGGTGCTGAGCGGTCGCGATATCCGTGCCTACGGTGCCAGCACGATCGGTGAACTGCTGGAGGAACTCGCACCGCTGACCGGCAGCATTCAGGGGCGTGGCGGCGGGGCACCGGTCGTCCTGCTCGGTGGCCGCCGGATCAGCGGCTTTCGAGAGATCCGCGGGCTTCCGCCCGAGGCGATCCAGCGCGTCGACATCCTGCCGGAGGAGGTTGCACTCAAATACGGCTATCGCGCCGACCAAAAGGTGGTGAACATCGTCCTGCGCCGGCGCTTCAACGCCATCACGGCGGAGGCGGAGACGAACCTGGCGACCGACGGCGGGCGTCAGGTGCATGAAGCAACGCTCAACTATCTGCGCCTGGGCAATGGCAGCCGCTTCAGCGTCGACGGGGAATATACCCACAGCAACCCGCTGTTCGAAACCCAGCGCGACCTGGCCGAGGCCGATCCGAACCGTACGTTGCTGGCCGCCAGCGATGCCGCGAAGCTGAACGCGACCTACAATCGCACGATCCTGGGCAATGTCTCGGCCACCATCAGCGGTGAGCTAGAGGGCGCGGATACGCGCGCGGGCCTTGGATCGTCGGCAGACGGCCAACGTCTGCTGCGCGAGGGCCGTACCCGCACCGGTGTGCTCAACTACGCGTTGAATGGCGATGCCGATCAATGGCGCTGGTCGCTGAACGGCGGCTACACGCGCGACTGGTCCACCACCCTCACCGATCGCGACGCTGGCGGCGGCATCCGGCGCGACCGCGCCGAGTCAGTCGCGCAGACGATCGAGACAGAAGGGACGCTCAGCGGCAGCCTGTTCGATCTTCCTGCCGGCGCGGTGACGACGACGCTCAAGGCGGGCTTCACGCTCCGCGACATCAGCGGTGAATCGCGCCGAGCAGGGCTCATCACCTCTACCGACCTGTCACGCGATCAGGGCTCCGGGCAGGCCAACATCGACATCCCCATCTTCCGCGATGGAGCGCTCGGTGCGCTATCGGCAACGGTCAACGGCGGGGTCGACCAGCTGTCGGACTATGGCACGCTGGGTGCCGTCGGATATGGGTTCAACTGGCGCCCTGTGGAGGCTGTTCGACTGATCGGCTCGGTTGCGCATGAACAGGGTGCGCCGACTATCCAGCAGCTCGGCAACCCATTGATCGTGACGCCCAATGTCCGCGTCTTCGATCTGGTGACCGGTCAGACGGTCGATGCGACCACGATCACTGGCGGCAATCCGAACCTGTCCGCCGATCAGCGCCGCGTGGTGAAACTCGGCCTGACGGTGAAGCCGATCAGCGGTACCAATCTGACGCTGCTCGCCAATTACACTGACAGCCGGATCGACAATCCGATCGCCAGCTTCCCGACGGCCACGCCAGAGATCGAGGCCGCCTTCCCTAACCGCTTCGACCGCGATGCCGCCGGCACCCTCATCAGCATCGACACGCGGCCGGTGAACTTCGATCGTAGCCACAGCCGGCAGATTCGTTGGGGCTTCAACTGGAGTGAGACGTTGGAGGCGCCGCCACCAACCGGCCCGGATGGTCAACCGCTCTCCGCCGAACAGATCGCAGAGCGCCGCGCCGCTTTCCGCGAGCGTGGGCGCTCCGGCGCGGGCGGAACCGCACCGGGCGAGGCAAGCCAGACGGGCGTTCGCACACCTGGGGAGCGCGGCCCGGGCGGATTCGGTGGACGCGCCGGCGGCATGGGCCGCGGTGGCTTTGGCGGCGCACGGCAGGGCCGCGTCCAGCTGAGCGTGTTCCACACCTGGCGGCTGGAGGATACGATCCTGATCCGGCCCGGTGTGCCCGAGCTAGATCTGCTGAATGGATCGGCGATAAGCGCACGAGGTGGCCAGCCACGCCATGAGGTCGAGTTCAACGCAGGCTATAATCGTCATGGCGTCGGCGTACGGCTGAATGGAACATGGCAGGCCGGCACGACATTGCTCGCCAATCCCAATGGCGCGCCCTCGCCCGAGGATCTCAGCTTCGGCTCGCTGTTCACCGCCAATCTGCGCGTCTTCGCCGATCTTGGCCAACAGCGGTCGCTGGTGCAGAACGCGCCCTTCTTTCGTGGCTCACGCGTGACGCTCTCCGTGAATAACCTGTTCAATCAGCGGCTGGACGTGCGCGATGCTGCCGGGGCGGTCCCGATCGGGTATCAGCCGGCGCTGCTAGACCCGCTCGGACGGTCGGTCAGGCTCAGCTTCCGCAAGCTGTTCTTCTAGGCCGAACACTGACGGGTATCATGTTACCCGTCAGGAAAGCCGCTGAATCGTTGACTTTCAGCAGGCCTTTCTTCAATGCCGCTCCATCACGCCGCCCTCGCAAGGGGTGGCGTCTCTGTTTCTTACAAAGGTCTAAGCCCATGAAGGCGCTGATGAAGACCACCAAGGCGGCCAAGCCCGCAGAGGTGGAAAAGAAGTGGCACATCGTCGATGCCACCGATCTCGTGGTCGGTCGTGCAGCGGTGGTGATCGCCAACGTCCTACGCGGCAAGCACAAGACGTCGTTCACCCCGCACGTCGATTGCGGTGACAATGTCATCGTGATCAACGCCGACAAGGTGCGTTTCACCGGCAACAAGCTGGCTGCCAAGGTCTATTACAAGCACACCGGTTATGCCGGCGGCATCAAGGGCGTCACTGCCGCCAAGGTGCTCGAAGGCCGCTTCCCGGAGCGTGTCCTCGAAAAGGCTGTTGAGCGCATGATCCCGCGTGGCCCGCTCGGCCGTCAGCAGATGCGCAACCTGCGCATCTTCAAGGGCGCTGAGCACCCGCACGAAGCGCAGAACCCCGAGGTCCTCGACATCGCCGGCATGAGCCGCAAGAACAAGGTGGGCGCATAATGTCCGACAATCGCCAGTCTCTCGCTGATCTCGGTGCCGCGCTCAACGAGCAGCGCGAAACCGCCGTCGCCGCTTCGGAAGAGAAGGCCGAGGCCTATCTCGAAGGCAAGATCGATGAGCCGTCGCAGCGCGCCCCGCTGCGGGCGCAGGAGCTCGACAAGTACGGTCGCGCCTATGCCACCGGTCGTCGTAAGGACGCGGTTGCTCGCGTTTGGCTGAAGCCGGGCTCGGGCAAGATCACCGTCAACGGCCGTGACCAAGAAGTGTATTTCGCACGTCCGACGCTGCGTCTCGTCATCAACCAGGTGTTCGGTATCACCGAGCGCGAGGGCCAGTATGACGTGATCTGCACCGTCAAGGGTGGCGGTTTGTCGGGTCAGGCCGGCGCGGTGAAGCACGGCATCAGCCAGGCGATCACCAAGTACGAGCCGATCCTGCGTGCGCCGGTAAAGGCAGCGGGCTTCCTGACGCGCGACAGCCGTACCGTCGAGCGTAAGAAGTACGGCCGCGCCAAGGCACGCCGCAGCTTCCAGTTCTCGAAGCGCTAAGGTTTCTGGCAGCGGGTCGGCTTACCGGTCCGTTGCTGGCTACTGGCAAGACAAAAGGGGCAGCTCCGAAGGGAGCGGCCCCTTTTTGCTGTCTGCATGCCTGACGGCGCGCCTTAGAAAAATCCGTTGCCCGCCACATCGCAGCGACGCCCTGCCGTCCTATATGGAGAAAATGGACGCACTGGCCGATCTGGCACCTCACTATCCGCTGATCCTTGCCCTGTTCGCGTTGGTTGTGGTGGCAGGCTTTCTCCGCCGCATCCCCGTGTTGGGACGCCTCATCAGTATCGCGATGTGGGTGGCGCTCATCGGCGCACTGGTCTTTGTATTGGGTGAGCGCGAACGCTTCGATCCCTATCTCGGTCGCGTCACCGAGGCGCTGAACCTCTCGGGCCAGCAGGTCGAGGGTGCCGAGACGCGCATCCGCATGAGCCCCGACGGGCACTTCTGGGCCAATGCTACGTTCGGCGGGGTGAAGCGGCGCATGCTGATCGATAGCGGCGCGACTGTCACCGCGTTGTCGCTCGACACCGCCAAGGCGGCCGGCCTGGACGTGCGCGACGCGGTGTTCCCGATGCTGTTGCGGACGGCGAACGGCACGATCCGCGCGCAGACCGCAACCATCGACGAACTGGCGCTGGGTAACATCGTTGCGCGTGACGTGCCTGTGGTCGTCTCCCCCGCGTTCGGCGACACCGACGTGCTGGGGATGAACTTCCTGTCGCGGCTGAAATCGTGGCGGGTCGAGGGGCGGACGCTGGTGCTCGTGCCCAATCACCCGCAAGCGGTCACATCCTGACGATATGCTGACCGAGCCGCTCGGCCTCCTCCGGGTCGTGCGTAACGATCAGCATCGGCAGGCGCATGTCGTCACGCAGCCGTTCAATCTCCTGCATCGCTTCCTCACGGCGGGTGCGGTCAAGCGAGGCAAGCGGCTCGTCCAGCAGCAGGAACGCGGGATCGCTCAGCAACGCGCGGCCGATCGCGACCCGCCGCGCCTCACCGCCCGACAGGCTGCGCGGCCAACGATCCAGCAGTGGCGCGATCTCCAGCGTCGCCGCGATCCGCGCCACGGCCGAAGCATCTGCGGCGCCATATAGCAGGTTCTTGCGCACGGAGAGGTGCGGGAACAGGCGGGGTTCCTGAAACACCACCCCCGCCCGGCGGTGCTGCGGCGGCAGATCGACCGCCGCGGCCTCGTCATACAGCGTGCGCCCGGCGATTCGAATATGGCCACAGCTTGGCCGCAGCAGCCCGGCAATCATCATCAGCACGCTGGTCTTGCCTGCGCCTGAGTGACCGACCAGCACGGTGCTTCGCGCCTCCGAGCGAAACGCCGTGCCGATCACCCGTTCACCGCGCCGGACGGTCAGGTCGATGTCAAAGGACATTCAGCCGCCGTCCCTGTTGCCGCGCAATCATCTCCGACACGATCAGCGCGATCAGGCTTAGCGCGACAGAGATCCCTGCCAACCGCCACACGACCGCCTCGCTGCCCGGCTGCTGAAGCGCCGCATAGATCGCCAGCGGCAAGGTCTGCGTCTCCCCTGGAACGTTGGACACGAAGGTGATCGTCGCGCCAAACTCGCCCAGCGACCGCGCAAAGCCCAGCACAACGCCCGCGATCACGCCCGGCGACGCCAGCGGCAGGGTGATGGTAGCGAACGCGCGCCATCGCCCTGCCCCCAGCGTTCGCGCTGCCTGCTCCAGCCGCTGATCAACGGACTCGATCGACAGCCGCATCGCGCGCACCATCAACGGCAGCGCCATGATGCCGGCGGCGATCGCGGCCCCGGTCCAGCGGAACATCACGCTGATCCCGAACCACCGCTCCAGCGGCGCTCCTAGCGGCCCCTCGGGCGCAAACGCCAGCAGCAGCATCCACCCGGTCACCACCGGCGGCACCACCAGCGGCAGATGGATGATCCCGTCGAGGATGACTTTGCCGGGAAACTCCGCCCGCGCCAGGATCCACGCCAGTCCAAACGCGACCGGCAGCATGCCCAATGTCGCCACCCCGCCAACCAGCAGCGACAGCCGAACGATTGTTGCGATCTCTTCCGTCATCGCGGGGCAAACCCATGGCGCGCCATTATGGCCTTGCCGGCGGGGGACAGCAGGAATTGGCGGAAGCCTTCGGCACCGGGGTGCCGCGCACTGCTCAGCCGTGCGATGGGATAAGTGATCGCCGGGTGGCTCGCCGCCGGGAACCGGCCCACGATGCGCAGCCGCGGCGCAATGCGCGCATCGGTGGCATAGACGACGCCGTAGGGCGCGGCACCACGCTCCACCAGCGATAGCGCCGCCCGGACGCTATCGGCGCGCACCACGCGCGGCGCGACCAGCGACCATGCACCCAGCCGCTCCAGCGCGGCCTTCCCATAACGTCCGGCCGGCACAGCCATGGGGTCGCCCATCGCGAGCGGGCCTGCGGCCAGCATCTGGCCGAGCGCTAGACCACCGCGCCCGCCGAGTTCCTGCCCCCTGCCCCGCGCGGCCACCACGACCAACTGGTTGCCGGCTAGCACCGCGCGTGTGCTCGGCACGATCCGCCGCCGCTCCGCGAGCCAGTTCATCCATCGCTCATCGGCGGAAATGAAGAGGTCGGCGGGTGCACCGGCGCCGATCTGCCGCGCCAGCGCGGACGATGCGGCAAAGGAAAGGACGGGCCGCTCATGCCCTTGCCGCGCCCAGCTATCGGCCGCCTCGCCGAGTGCCTCCTGCATGCTCGCTGCCGCCAGCACCAGCGGTCCGCGGCCCTGCGCCGCCGCTGGCGCGCCCAGCAGCGTCAAAAGCATCAACAGCAGTGACCACAGGCGCATCACATTCCCCTCGGCCGCGCGCTCTTACCACGGACTATCGTGCCGACCAGCAGGACTGTCAGGTGGACAAGCGACCGCCGCTTGCCCTAGCGACGAATGGATAACGGAGAGGAACGGCCATGCACATGCAGGACCGCCGGGAGCGACGGGCGTGAGCGACATCGGGACGATGCTCGCGGATACCGCGGAGCGCCTGTTTACGACCCATGCCGAGGCGATCGAACAAGCAGCGGCGCAGGGTGTCTGGGCAACTGAGGCTTGGAACGCCATCGAAGAAAGCGGCCTGCCGCTCGCCCTCGTGCCAGAGCAACATGGCGGCTTCGGCATCCCTCCCGCAGAGGCATTGGCGCTCATCCGGCAAGCGGGGACCCACGCGCTCGCGCTGCCGCTCGCCGAGACGATGATCGCCAACGCGGCCCTCGCCGCTGCCGGTCTGCCACTCGCCGAGGGGCCAGCTGGCTTGGCCCCGGAGCCGCAGAAACCAGTGCCGTGGGGTCGCTTCGCCCAGACGGTGGTCGCGTTCAGCGACGGGCAGCTCCATCGATATACTTCGCCGACGGTCGTGCAGCAGGGTCAGAATCTGGCGAGCGCCCCGCGCGACCTGCTCGATCTCGCCGGCGGAGAGACTGCGCCCTTCCCTGGCGCATCGCTGCTCGAGTGGGCGGCGCTCGCCCGCGCGCTGCAGATGGCCGGTGCCCTCGAGCATGTCCTGCAACTCACCGTCGATCACGTGTCGACGCGCGTTCAGTTCGGTCGGCCGCTCGCCAAGTTCCAGGCGATCCAGCAGGAACTCGCTAAGCTGGCCGGTGAGGTCGCCGCGGCGTCCGCAGCCGCGGATCAGGCGGCAGATGCATTTGCCGAAAACACGGACCTCGGCTTCGCGGTCGCAGTCGCAGTCGCACGCGCCCGTATCGGAGAGGCTGCGAGCAAGGCGAGCGCCATCGCCCATCAGCTGCACGGCGCGATCGGCTTCACCCGCGAACATGTTCTGCACCGCTACACCACGGCGCTTTGGTCGTGGCGCGACGAATATGGAACGCAGCGCGCCTGGACGCTCGCGTTGGGCAAGCGCGCGTTGGCGGCGGGACGGGAGGGATATTGGCCGATGGTGGTGGCAGCATGACAACGCTTCGCTTCCCCGCGCCGCTTCGGCACGACGCCGCCGAGGGGCTCCGCCAAGAGGTGCGGGCGTTTCTCGCCACAGAACTGGCCACGCGCTCCCCGCTGTCGCGTGCCGACAGCTGGAACGGCTTCGATCGCGATTTCAGCCGCAAACTGGGTCAGCGTGGATGGCTCGGCATGACATGGCCGAAGCGTTACGGCGGACATGAACGTAGCGTCTTTGAACGCTATGTCGTGGTGGAGGAAACACTGGCGGCGGGCGCGCCGGTAGCCGCGCATTGGATCGCCGATCGCCAGAGCGGCCCCAGCCTCCTGAAATACGGCACCGAAGAACAGAAGCAGTCGATCCTGCCGGGCATCGCCGCTGGCGAGACGGTGTTCTGCATCGGCATGAGCGAACCCGATTCGGGCTCTGACCTCGCCGCGACGCGCACCCGCGCGGTTCCCGCGGAGGGGGGCTGGCGAGTCACCGGAACGAAGCTTTGGACCACCGGCGCGCACGACGCCGATTACATGATCCTGTTCTGCCGGACGAGCGGCACGCCGGCGGATCGCCAGGCGGGTACCAGCCAGTTGCTCGTCGACCTGCGTACTACCGAGGGAATCACTATCCGCCCGATCATCGATCTGGCCGGGCAGCATCATTTCAATGAGGTGCATTTCGAGGACGCCTTCCTCCCCGCCTCCGCGCTGATCGGGACCGAAGGGGCGGGCTGGGAGCAGGTGATGAGCGAGCTTGCGTTTGAACGCAGCGGGCCGGAGCGATTCTTGTCGTCGATGCAGTTGCTCATAGAGCTTGTCGGCGTGCTTCAACATGCTCCAAGCGAAGCAGCGCAACTGGCGCTCGGGCGACTGACCGCGCATCTGATTACGCTTCGCCGGCTGTCGCGCGGTGTGGCCGTGATGCTCGATGCAGGCGATAATCCTGGTACGCACGCCGCCATTGTCAAGGATCTGGGTGCAACGTTCGAGCAGGATCTGCCCGACATCGCCCGTAGCCTCGTCGATGCCGAGCCGGACGCCGCCTCCACTTCAGACTTCATCGCGGTTCTCGCGCATATTACGATGAACTCGCCCAGCTTTTCATTGCGAGGCGGCACGCGTGAGATCCTGCGCGGCATCATCGCCCGCGGACTTGGCGTACGCTGAGACCCACTTTCGGAGACCAAGATGACCGTCGTTACCACCGAAGTTCGCGGCCCGATCGCGATCCTGCGTCTCAACCGTCCGGACGCTATGAACGCGCTTGGGGCTGACGGTGATGGCGAGGCTGTCCGCGCTGCCTGCGATGCGCTGAACGCCGATCTTTCGATCCGCTGTGTGATCCTGACCGGCGAGGGTCGCGCCTTCTCTGCGGGTGGCGACATCAAGAAGATGGCGGATCCGGAGGGCCCGTTCTCGGGCGGCGGACTGCCGATCCGCAGCCACTATCAGCGTAACATCCACCGTATCGCCCGCGCGCTGTTCTCGCTCGATATGCCGGTGATCGCAGCCGTCAACGGCGCCGCCATCGGGCTGGGCTGCGATGTGGCCTGCATGGCGGACATCCGGATTGCGTCCGACAAGGCGAAGTTCGGCGTAACCTTTCTGAAGCTGGGTCTCGTACCCGGCGATGGCGGCTCGTGGCTGCTGCCCCGGGCCATCGGGATGAGCCGTGCCGCAGAACTGTTCTTCACCGGCGATGTTATCGACGCGCCGACAGCGGCCGAATGGGGCCTCGTCAGCCGCGTCGTGCCGCACGACACGTTGATGGATGAGGCACTAGCACTGGCAAACCGCATTGCTGCCCTGCCGCCCCACTCGCTTCGCCTCACCAAGTCGCTGCTGCGCCAGGGGCAGACCAGCAGCTACGATCAGGCACTCGATTCGGCGTCGACTGCCCAAGCGGTAAGTCATGCCACCGACGATCACCGCGAAGGCGTCGCCGCGCTCTTGGAAAAGCGCGACCCCGTCTTTCAGGGGCGCTAAACCAAGACGTTCAGTCCTTCGGCGGCCCCGTGCCGTCGTCGGGCATGGCCAGATACGCCCGCTCCTCGGTCGTGCTCTCTCGCGCCAAGGCTGAATTGCGGGTAGGAAACCGGCCAAACCGCTCCACCAGGTCGCGATGCCCGATCGCGAACGGCACATTCGGGCCGCCCAGTTCTGTGAACTTCTCCACCGACAGTCGCTGCAGGAGAAGGTCCTCAGCATGCATCAGCGGCATGTAGAGGAACGCCCGCTCCTCCTCGACGTATCGGCCCTCCCACCCATTGGCGATCGCCAGCAGCGTCAACTCCACCGCCAGGTCATCGGCCTCGTAAGCGCGTGGCGAATCGCGGTAGATGTTGCGGGAAAACTGATCGAGCAGGATAATTGCCGCCAGCAGTTCGTCAGGGCCGCCACGCCAGCCGGCCGCGCCGCTGGCGAACACGGTGTCGCGCAGCGCGCCGAACCGCCTCGTGATCTCGCGGTCGACTTCCGGATCGCGCTTGAACTGCCGCTCCATCGACAGCGCGAACCAGAAGTCGAGTATCGCACGCGCCTCATCGTGGACTAACGATGAATGTATCCCTAGATCGCCAGCCATGCTCGCCTCCCGTTCGCCCGACGTGATTACCCTGGGCTGTCGATTGAACCTTGCCGAAAGCGAAACGATCCGTTCGCTCGCTGGCGCACGGGATATGGTGGTGATCAATGGCTGTGGCGTGACAAATGAGGCTGTCCGCCAGACGCGGGTTGCTGTGCGTCGCGCGCGCCGGGATCGTCCGGGAGCGGAGATCGTCGTGACCGGCTGCGCGTCCGAGATGGATCGCGCCGCCTTCGCGGCCATGCCGGAAGTCGACCGCATCGTTCCCAATGCGGCGAAGCTACTGCCGGCCACTTGGGGTGGCTTCCCCAATCACCGTCCCGCTCGCCGCCACGCCCGCGCCTTCGTCGGCGTGCAGAACGGATGCGATCACTCCTGCACCTTTTGCGCTATCCCGCTCGGCCGAGGCCCCAGCCGCTCCGACCCGATCGGCCAAGTTGTTGCGCGTATCGCCGAGCTTGTTGAGGACGGCGCACAGGAGGTCGTGCTGACCGGTGTCGACCTCACCAGCTACGCCGACGGCCTGGGCGCGCTGGTGGAAACGATTCTGACGGACGTACCCCGTCTGCCCCGACTACGACTCTCCTCGCTCGATACGATCGAGATTGATGATCGTCTCTTTGAACTGGTGACGAGCGAACCGCGGGTGATGCCGCACCTTCATCTGTCGCTACAATCGGGCGACGACCTGATCCTGAAGCGGATGAAGCGCCGCCACTCCCGCCGCGAGGCGGTGGCGATGGTCGAGCGCCTGAAAGCCAGACGCGAAATTGTCATCGGCGCCGACTTGATCGCCGGTTTCCCGACTGAGACGGACGAGGCCGCGGCCAACACCCTTGAGATTCTGGCCGATTGCGACATCGTTCACGCCCATATCTTCCCGTTTTCGCCGCGAGATCGCACTCCTGCGGCCAAGATGCCGCAGGTTCCACCGGGCGTTATCCGTGAACGTGCGGCCCGTTTGCGTGAAGCAGCGGCGCGCCGCCGCGCGGCATGGCTGCCCACGCTGGTCGGCAGCGATCAGCCGATCGTGATCGAAAAGCCCGGCGACCGCGGCCACACTCCCGGCTTTGCCGAGGTTCGCCTGCCCCAACCGATGTCGACCATCGGTGATATCGCCACAGTGCGGATCACTGCTGCCGCCGACGATCATCTCATCGGAATTCCTGCATGACCGACAACCGATCCTGGCACGACAAGCTTCTCGGCGGCTTTCGGCGAACTTCTGACAGGCTGGTCGGCAATCTCGCCGGTCTGGGTACTGCACGCCTCGATGATGAAACGCTGGACGAGATCGAAGAGGCGCTGATCGCTTCCGACCTCGGCCCGGAGACGGCCGCGCGCATTCGCACGCGCCTGGCCGAGGGCAGCTTCGAGCGGAATATGGAAGAACTCGGCATCCGCCTGGTCGTGGCGGAGGAAGTCGAAAAGGTCTTAGCAAAGGTAGCCAAGCCGCTGGAGATCGATGCCTTTCCGCGTCCGCAAGTGGTGCTGGTAATTGGCGTCAATGGATCCGGCAAGACGACCACGATCGCCAAGCTCGCGCATCTGTTCATGGAGCAGGATTACGGCGTGATGCTCGCCGCGGGGGACACCTTCCGTGCAGCGGCAATCGGTCAGCTGGCGACCTGGGCGGAGCGGGTCGGCGTACCGATCGTCACGGGGCCCGAGGGTGGAGATGCCGCCGGCGTTGTGTGGGACGCCGTGAAGAAGGCGACCGAGACCGGGATCGACGTGCTGATCGTGGATACAGCCGGCCGACTTCAGAACAAGCGTGAGCTGATGGATGAGCTCGCCAAGATTCGCCGCGTTCTTGGCCGCATCAATCCCGCATCCCCGCATGACGTCGTGCTGGTACTGGACGCGACGACCGGCCAGAACGCCCTGAGCCAGATCGAGGTGTTCAAGGAGGTCGCGGGCGTCACCGGACTGGTGATGACCAAGCTGGACGGCACGGCGCGGGGCGGCGTGCTGGTGGCAGCGGCCGAACGCTACGGCCTTCCCATCCATGCGATCGGGATCGGCGAGTCGATGAACGATCTGCGCCCGTTCGATGCGCATGAGGTCAGCCGGATCATCGCCGGCGTGGATCGAGCGCGCTGATCATCCGTTCGCATCGAACCAAATCTTGGGTCATGGCCGCTGTGCTGGCCTGACAACGGAGTAACTGGTGAGTAACAGTACCAAGAGCGCGTCGGGCCTCCGACTGGCCCTCGATTACGGCCCTTTGATCGTCTTCTTTGCGGTCAATTTCCTCGCACCGGGGCCTGCCATCGCGCGCATCCTCGCCGCGACCGCCGCTTTCATGATCGCAATGGCCGTGGCGCTGGGCATCTCATGGTGGAAGACCCGCCATATTCCGCCGATGCTTCTGATCTCCGGTGCGCTGGTGATCGTCTTCGGCGGACTGACGATCTGGTTCCAGGACGAACGCTTCATCAAGATGAAGCCAACGTTCGTTTATACGATCTTCGCAGCCGTTCTCGGCTTCGGTCTCGCCACTGGCCGGCCCTTGCTGCAGCTCCTGCTGGAGAGCGCCTATCCTGGGCTCACAGCTGATGGCTGGCGCAAGCTGACCCGCAATTGGGTGTTCTTCTTCCTCTTCATGGCCGTTCTGAACGAAGCGGTCTGGCGCTCAACCACCACGGATTTCTGGGTGGGGTTCAAGCTGTGGGGCGCCATCCCGCTCACCATGATCTTCGCCATTGCGAATGTTCCGATGCTGATGCGGCACGGCTTGCAGGCCGGCGACGTTCCCAACACCATCCCGCCGCAGGAATGACGCAGGCCGGGTGACAGAGAGGCACCCGGCACGGCGAGCATGTTGGGAAGCGGGCCGCTCACGCCTATCTTGTCTCTATGCCCGCACCTCCCGCGCCCCTCGACCGCCTCTGCATACCAACTGTGATCGCCCGATCTGTGCTTCGTATGGCGGTTCGCTCGTGACCGACTCGCTCTTCCAGACGGCCGTTCGCAAACCTCTCGCAGAGGAGCTTCGCCCCGCGCAATTGGCCGATGTCATAGGTCAGGATCATCTGCTCGCGCCGGCCGCTCCCTTGGGGCGCATGGTACAGGCGCGGCGATTGTCATCCTTCGTGCTGTGGGGGCCACCCGGAGTCGGCAAGACGACGATCGCTCGCCTGATCGCCCGCGAAACCGGCTATGAGTTCATTCAGTTGTCGGCCGTGTCGACCGGGATCGTCGATCTGCGAAAGGCGATCGCTGCCGCTTCCGATTTGCGCAAGATCAGCGGGCGGTCGACCGCGGTCTTCATCGACGAGCTCCACCGTTTCTCGCGCCCTGTGCAGGATGCGATGCTGCCCGCGATCGAAGACGGCACCTTCACCCTGATTGGCGCAACGACCGAAAATCCAAGCTTCAGCCTGGTGTCGGCGCTGCTCTCACGTGCGAAGGTGCTGACGCTCAACCGGCTCGATGCCGCAGCCCTCACCCAGGTGTTGGACCGGGCAGAACGCCTGATCGGGCGATCGCTGCCGCTGGACGACGACGCTCGCGGCGTGCTGGTCGATATGGCGGACGGTGATGCCCGTTACATGCTCGGTATTTGCGAAGATCTCCTCACGTTGGATGAGAAGGATCGGCTCGATGGCGCTGCGCTAGCCAGCTTCGCGCTGCGCCGCGCGCCGCTCTATGACAAGGGACAGGAAGAGCATTACAATCTTCTCAGCTGCTTCCACAAAAGTCTGCGCGGCAGCGATGCGGATGCGGCGCTCTACTGGGCAGCGCGCATGACTAATGGCGGTGAGGATGCGGCCGTTCTGTTCCGCCGTCTGGCGTGCGCCGCGTCAGAGGATGTCGGCATGGCCGATCCGCAGGCGCTTGTTCAGGTACTGACGGCCTGGCAGGCATTTGAGCGGATCGGCTGGCCGGAGGGCCGCCTGTTCCTGGCGCAGGCAATCAACTATGTCGCCACCGCGCCTAAATCGAACGCCTCCTATCTCGCCTTCGGGAGGGCCACGGACCTTGCCCGGCGCACCGGTTCGCTGCCCCCGCCCAAGCATATTCTGAACGCGCCTACCGCCTTGATGAAGGAACATGGCTATGGCGCGGGCTATCGCTACGATCACGACATGCCGGACGCCTTCTCGGGGCAGGAATTCTTCCCCGATGAGATTGCGGCCGCGGGGCGGGAGCCGCTGTACCGACCCAATGAACGCGGGTTCGAGCGTGATGTGAAGAAGCGCCTCGCCTTTTGGCAGGCGCGCCGATCACGGGGAGAGACAGACGATCATTGATGCGCTTAAGGGCAAGCCTTGAGCAGGTGGAGGAAGTCGGACGTGCGCATCAGGGGTTGCTTCGCATCTATCATTGAACGGAATGGGCGCCCGGCCGGGAGCACGCTGGCGTACGCAGGCGCCGCTCGAACCCGCACCAACAGGTCGACCCACAAGCTCCTCACTCCGCTTGCCGCTGCGGCTGCTTTTGCTGGAGCTCCATTCCCAGCCAACGCCCAAGTCATTGGGGCGCAAACGTCGACTGCCTATCAGGAGGCGATTGCGGCTGGGTACAAGGCGCTCGCGCTTTGCGAGGGGGTGATTGCCGCCGGTCGGACAGAGGCGCAAGTTGAGGCGCTCGAGCTTCGCGGCATCTATCCCGAATATCAGCCGTTGCTGCCACGGCTTCCCGCCACAATTGATCGTACCAACCGCAGCGTTCAGGTCAGTTTCGCGAGTGACCTTCCACCGCGCCGCGCTGATTGGTCGCCGCGCACTGGCTGTGTTGTCCAGCCGATCGGCCGTGCCGTGGCGCCATGGCCGGCGTCCGCGCCACGGGCTGCGCTCCCGCTACCGGGCGATGCACGGCCGTGGCCGTTGGGCGATGCGGGTATTGCGCCCCGTCCGCGGCCTGCGCTGGCGCAGACGGTCGCCCGCGCGTTCGATCGCGCAACCTACAAGGGCGAGACGGTCGGCGTCGTCGTGATGCGTGACGGTCGAATCGTGGCAGAACGCTACGCTGACGGCTTCGGCCCGTTCACCGCCAACCGCACTTGGTCGGTCGCGAAGAGCATTGGCGGAACCTTGGTCGGTATCGCCGTGCGTGATCTGAAGATCGATCCGCGCAAGGCCGCTTCGATCCCGGAATGGGGCCACCCCGCCGACCCGCGCCGCCAGATCACGATGGATCACCTTCTGCGCATGGCATCGGGGCTGCATTCCGATCATTATGGCAATCGCACCGACGCGATCTACTTCGGCGGCACGACCGTGACCGAACAGGCGACCGGATGGCCGCTGGAGGTCAGGCCCGGCACGCGGTTCCGCTATGCCAACAACGACATCATGCTGGCGGCACGCGCAGTTCGCGCCGCAATGAACAACGACGCCCGTTACGCCGCGTGGCCCTCACAGTTGTTCACCCCGCTCGGCATGCAGCACACCACCGCGGGCACCGATTGGCAGGGCAATCTGATCCTCTCCAGCCAGGTGTATACCACCGCCCGCGATCTCGCGCGGCTGGGACAATTCTGGCTCCAGGACGGCGTGTGGCAGGGGAAGCGCCTGCTGCCCGAAGGCTGGATGCGCTACATGACCACGCCTAGCGGCCCGCAGCCCGCCGATGGCCCCGGCTATGGAGCCACCATGTGGCTGTTCGGCGCGGCGCAGGGTTTGCCCGCCGGCAGCTATTCGGCGCAAGGCAACCGCGGGCAATATGTGATGGTGGTCCCGTCCGAACGACTGGTGATCGTCCGGCGCGGCGAGGATCCCGCCAATACCCGCTTCGACATCGCCCGTTTCACCGCGGATGTGATTCGGGATGTGAAGTGACATCGGCGCCGGCGGTGTCAGGGGATCGGCGCTGACCCATTTTCAACAGTTCGCCGCGATCGACTGGTCGGGGGCGAAAGGATCGCGCCACAAGGGAATAGCGGTCGCGCTATGCCACGCCGGTGACGAGGCGCCTCGCTTGGTCGCGCCGCCGCAGCGGTGGTGGTCGCGTGCCGACGTTTGCGCATGGCTGCTCGATCAAGCGACTATGCCGTTGCTAGTCGGCATCGATTGCAGCTTTTCGGCGCCCTTCATTGCCCGCGGCGCGCATCTGCCCGGGGAGACGCAGACCGCAACCGCGCGCGAACTGTGGGCCTATGTTGACCACCATAGCGCGGACGAGGATCTCGGCGCGGCTTCCTTCCTGGAGGCTCGCCGCGGCCGCCATTTTTATCTCGGCGCGGCAGACGGGACGAAGAGCGACTTCCTGCACTGGCGCACCTGCGAAATGGCGGGTGACCGCTCGACCAAGCCCACCACTGTTTATGATGCCATCGGCGCTGCTCAGGTGGCGAAGGCCAGCTTCGCCGGCATGCGGATGCTGCACCACCTCAACGGCCGCCTGCCGATCTGGCCGTTCGACCCTCGCCCGACCAGCGGCGCCCTGTTGGTCGAGATCTATACGGCCATTGCGGCGCGGGCTGCCGGGATGCCGCGCGGCCGCAGCAAGCTGCGCGACGCGTCGGCTCTCGACCATGCGCTCGAGCGGCTCGGCACTCGCCCGCACGCACCGCTGGTGCAGTATGACGACCATTCGACAGACGCGATCCTGGCTGCGGCGTGGCTGCGTGCGAGCGCCGATCGGTCGGACCTGTGGCAGCCGAGTGGCCTCAACGCGCAGGTTCAGCAAACCGAAGGCTGGACCTTCGGCGTGACCTGACGCATGGAGCATGCCCATACGCCGGTTTAGCTCAGCTGGTAGAGCAGCGGTTTTGTAAACCGAAGGTCGCGGGTTCGATTCCTGCAACCGGCACCATTCTTCCACGCAACCTCACCAGTGGAGGGGCGTTCCACCAACGCAATGATCCGCATCGCCAGCTACAACATGCGCAAAGCGATCGGCACCGACCGTCGCCGCAGTCCCGAACGCGTGCTGGAGGTCCTGCGCGAGCTGGACGCGGATGTCGTCGCCCTTCAGGAAGCCGATCGACGCTTCGGCGCCCGCGTCGCGGTTATCACCCCCCATCTGCTGGACGAGCATAGCGACTGGAAAGCGGTGGATTTCGGCGTTCGCGCGGGATCGATGGGCTGGCACGGAAACGCCTTTCTGATCCGCAAATCGTCCCAGGTAGTTGATTGCGAGGTTATCCACCTTCCGGCACTCGAGCCACGCGGCGCCGTCGCGACGGAGGTGCGGCTTGCCGATGGCGGTGTCTGGCGCTTTGTCGGCATGCACCTCGATCTATCAGGGCTGTGGCGCCGGAAACAGGCGGCGGCGATCCTCAGTCATGTCGCATCCAGCTCGGCTCAGCTACCCACCGTGATGATGGGCGATCTCAACGAATGGACCCGGGCGGGGGGATGTCTGCGCGATTTCGGCCGTGACTTCGCCTTTGCCGAAACAGGCCCCAGCTATCACGCCACGCGTCCGATCGGCCGGCTGGACCGGATCATGGTGTCCAGCGATGTGAAGGTCATCGATTGCGGCGTTCACACCAGCGCCGCTGCACGCAAGGCGAGCGACCATCTGCCGATCTGGGCCGACGTCGAAGCCACATGATCCGTGATTCGGAACTGCGGCTGGCCCTGGTTTGCTACGGCGGCATCAGCCTCGCCGTGTACATGCACGGCATCACCAAGGAGATCTGGCACGTCGCGCGCGCCAGCCGCGCCAGCCAATCGGGTGAAACGCTCGATGCCTCGGCGGGCGTCTATCAAGAGCTGATCACGGAGATTGCCCGCTCCACCGGCATCCGCCTTCGCGTCCTGCCCGACATTATCGCGGGGGCCAGCGCAGGCGGCATCAACGGCATCTTCCTGGGTCAGGCGCTCAGCGCCGGCCAATCGCTCGATCCCCTCACTGATCTGTGGCTCGACAATGCCGATGTGGAAGCGCTGATCGCCCCAGCCGCCGCGCCCCCCTCCCGCTTTTCCAAGGCGTGGGCGCTGCCGCTTGCCTGGATGGCGGCCGGCCGAGGCGTTGACCGGCTCGATGAGCTGGACGAGCACACCCGGGAGGAGGTGCGCACGAAGCTGTCGCACTTTGTCCGTTCGCGATGGTTTGAGCCGCCGTTCGACGGCCCGGGTTTCACCGGCATGTTGCTTGACGCGTTTGCCGCGATGGAGGCGGGACCGCGCGGCCCCCGGCTCCTGCCGGAAGGCCAGCCGCTCGACCTGTTCGTCACCGTGACCGATTTCAACGGTCACCCGGAGCGGCTTCAGCTGCACTCCCCGCCAGAGGTGGTGGAGACCGAACACCGCGTGGTGCTGGCGTTCAGCGACCACGGCCACGCCGTGGAAACGCTCGCTGCCGCACCCGAACTGGCCTTCGCCGCTCGCGCGACCTCCAGTTTCCCCGGCGCCTTTCCGGCATTCACCGTAAGCGAGCTGGATCAGGTTTTGACCGCGCGCGAGGACCGGTGGCCCGGCCGCCACGCGTTTCTCGCCCGCGCGCTGCCGCGCCAGGCCGCCGCCAACGCGCTAGACACGGCAGTGCTGATCGATGGCTCTGTGCTAGCGAACGCGCCCTTCCGCCCAGCGATTGACGCGCTCAACGCGCGCCCGGCCCGGCGCGAAGTTGATCGGCGCTTCGTGTACATCGACCCCTCGCCTGGCATGAAATTCCGGCTGACCGGGCCAGCGGAGGGCCCGCCGGGGTTCTTCCAGACGATCCTGGGCGCGATCAGCGAGCTGCCACGCAAGCAGCCGATCCGCGACAATCTGGAGGCGCTGGCCGCACGCTCGCGGCGGATCGCGCGGATGCGTACCATTACCGAAGCGGTCCGGCCGGAAATCGAATCGGCGGTCGAGGCGCTGTTCGGCCGCACCTTCTTCCTTGATCGCCCAACCGCGGCCCGTCTCGTAGTGTGGCGGCGACGCGCGCAAATCGCCGCTGCCGAGCGCGCCGGCTTCAGCTACGCTGGCTATGCGCACCTCAAGATCGCTGGCGTGATCGAAACGATGACCGCGCTGCTCTACGCTGCCGGCGATGAACCGGGTCCGCACCGTTGGCAGCGCATCCGCAGCCGGATCGAGGCAGCGCTCCATGCCCGCGGCTATGACGAGGTCTCGCCTTCGGATGTCTCCAGCGCCGCGTCGATCGACTTCCTTCGGACGTTCGACATCGGGTTTCGCATCCGACGCCTCCGGCTACTCGCCAGGCGGCTGGTGGAATTGGAGGGCGAACATGAGGAGGCTGTGCTCGCTCCGGTGCGCACCGCCATCTACGATTCGCTTGGTTCCTACCTCCACAGCAAGGCGCCTGAAGCGCATCGCGCGCTACGTGGCGCCGTGCGTAGCCTGCGGGGCGACGCAGCGCCGTTGCTCGACGATCTTGCCGCTTCCCTCGATCTGACGCGACTTGACCGTGAAACCGACGAGCGGGTTGCCGAGGCGCTTGCCACGCTTCCGCGACAGGTCCGACGCACGCTGCTTCTGCACTACCTTGGCTTTCCGTACGTAGACTTAGCGACGCTCCCGCTGCTTCAGGGCGAGGGGCTGGACGAATTTGATCCTGTGAAGGTCGATCGTATCTCGCCAGATGATTGCACATCGATCCGGCCGGGCGGGGCTGAAGCGACGCTGAAGGGTATTCAGTTCAGCAACTTCGGCGCCTTCTTCAGCCGCAGCTATCGCGAAAATGACTATCTTTGGGGCCGGCTCCACGGGGCTGAGCGCATGATCGACATTATCGTCTCCGCGCTTCCGGCCACGGCCCGGTTGGGGCCGGGAAAGGTGGGCGCAGCGAAGCGCGCCGCCTTCCTCGCGATCCTTGATGAAGAGGAACCGCGCCTTGCCACCGCTGGCGACCTGATCGCCAACTTGCGCCGCGAGATCGGCTGAGGCTGGCCAAAACGGCGCCGGCGTAATAGCGTCGCGCCATGCCGGAGCCTTGTACATGCAGTTCCTGAAAATCCTGTTCTGGGCGCTCGTCGCCTTCGCCGCTGCGGTGTTCACGTTCGGCAATTGGAAATGGGTGTCGATCGCGCTGTTCGGCAACCTGATGGCCGAAGTGAATCTGCCGGTGCTGCTGCTGGTGACGTTTCTCGCCGGCTTCCTGCCGACGTTCCTGTACCAGCGTGCGCTGCGCTGGCGCCTGCGCCAGCGGTTGTCCGCGGCTGAGCGGACCATTGCCGATCTGCGCGCACTGCCGCTGACCGAAACGCCGGCCCCGGTGCCCGTCGTCGCTGCTCCGGCGCCGCCTTCTCCCACAGACTTTCCGCCTGAGGCGATCTGACCCATGTCCAACCGGATTTTCGTTGCGCTCGATACGCCTGACTTGGAGCGCTCAAAGGCGATCGCGGGGCGCGTTCGCCATCATGTCGGGGGGATCAAGCTGGGACTGGAATTCTTCGCGGGCAATGGTCGCCACGGCGTGCGCGAGATGGCCGATCTTGGCCTACCGATCTTCCTTGATCTGAAGCTTCACGACATTCCGAACACTGTCGCCAAGGCGATCCAGGCGCTTCGCGCGCTGGAGCCGGCGATCATCACGGTGCATGCGGCCGGCGGCCAGGCAATGCTCGAAGACGCCAAGGCGGCCGCCCCTACTGGTACAAAGGTTGTTGCCGTCACCATGCTGACCAGCCTTGATCAGCGCGATCTTGCCGCAACGGGTATCGGCGGATCGGCCCATGATCAGGTTCTCCGTCTCACCGAACTGGCAATGCGGTCGGGAGTCGATGGCATCGTCTGTTCAGGCGAAGAGGTGAAAGCCGCGCATCAGCTCTGGCCCGCGGGCTTCTTCGTGGTTCCCGGGGTGCGCCCAGCAAACGCAGTGGTCGGCGATCAGAAGCGGGTGGTCACCCCGCGACAGGCGCTGGACGACGGCGCCTCCATTCTCGTCGTGGGCCGCCCTATTACCCAGGCCGACGATCCTGACGACGCAGCGCGCTCGATCAGCGCCACGCTATAGGAGGTTCTTGCCATGGCTTTCGAGGGTAGCTGTCACTGCGGCGCGGTGACGTTCCGCGTTGATGCCGATCCTCCGGTTGGCGCCATGAGCTGCAACTGCTCGCATTGCCGCCGCAAGGGTTTCCTGTTGGCCTTCCTGCCGGCGGAAACCTTCATCTTGCTGACTGGCGCGGATCGCTTGACCTCCTATTTGTTCAACAAGCACGTGATCCGGCACCAATTCTGCTCGATCTGCGGCTGCGAAACGCATGCCGAGGGCGTGGTGCCGGGCGGCGTGAGAACGACCGCGGTAAACCTGCGCTGTGTGCCGTCGATCGATCTCGACGCGCTTGCCATCGAAAAGGTTGACGGCGCGAGGTTCTGACTGGGTCGTTTTGGATCATGGCCCGCGTATCCGCCGCTGTTGATCGCGCTTTTTCGCCCATGCTGGAGATGCAATGACCACCGCCAAGATCTGCGGGCTGTCGACGATCGAAACGCTCGACGCCGCCATTGCCGGCGGCGCGAGCCATGTCGGCTTCGTGTTCTACCCCCCCTCGCCACGGCATCTGTCGTTCGACCGGGCGGCTGCGCTCGCGGCGCGGGTGCCAGCGCATGTGAAGCGCGTCGGCGTGTTCGTTGATCCCGATGACCAATTCATCGGCGGCGCGTTGAGCGCTGCAAGGCTGGACGTGATCCAACTCCACAAGGCTGCGCCTCGCCGCGTGTCGCAGTTGCGCACGGCCTTGGGCGTCGAAGCCTGGTCGGCCCTACCCGTGAAGACGCGGGCCGATCTTGACTCGGCAGCCTCCCTCGCCGGTGCGGCGGATCGGATCCTCTATGATGCTAAGACACCCGAAGGCTCTTTACCCGGTGGCATGGGCGTTCGGTTCGACTGGGGATTGCTCGACGGCTTTCGTCACCCTCAGGCCTGGGCGCTGTCCGGCGGCCTCGACGCGGGCAACGTTGCCGAGGCGATCCGGCAAACGGGCGCCTCGATCATTGATGCATCGTCGGGTCTGGAAACTGAGGCGGGCGTGAAGAACGTGGACAAGATAGCGGCATTCCTGCAAGCGGTCGCCGCATCATGAATGCACCCAATTCCTTTCGCGCTCAGCCCGACGAACGCGGTCACTTCGGCGACTATGGTGGCCGTTACGTAGCCGAGACGCTGATGCCGCTCATCCTCGATCTCGAGCGGGAATATCGCGCCGCGAAGGAGGATCCGGCGTTCCACGCGCAGTTCGACGATCTGCTCGAACATTATGTCGGCCGCCCCTCGCCGCTCTATTACGCAGAGCGGCTGACGGAAGCACTTCGCGAGAATGCCGATACCGGGATGGGGGCGCAGGTCTGGTTCAAGCGCGACGAGCTGAACCACACCGGTGCGCACAAGATCAACAATTGCATCGGCCAGATCCTGCTCGCGATCCGCATGGGCAAGACGCGGATCATCGCAGAAACCGGTGCCGGTCAGCACGGCGTGGCGACCGCCACCGTCTGCGCCCGCTTCGGTCTTCCGTGCGTCATCTATATGGGCGCCAAGGATGTGGAGCGGCAGCAGCCAAACGTTTTCCGGATGAAGCTTCTGGGCGCGGAGGTTCGCGCAGTCACCTCGGGCGCCAACACGCTCAAGGACGCGATGAACGAAGCGATGCGCGATTGGGTCGCGAACATCCACGACACGTTCTACATCATCGGCACGGCTGCTGGCCCGCACCCTTATCCGGAGCTGGTGCGCGACTTCCAGAGCGTCATCGGTCGCGAGGCGCGCGCACAGATGCTTAGCCGCACCGGGCGCCTGCCCGACTTGCTCGTTGCTGCGATTGGCGGAGGGTCCAACGCCATTGGCCTGTTCCATCCGTTCCTCGACGATGCCGACGTGGCGATGCTCGGCGTCGAGGCGGCGGGGGAAGGCTTGGAGAACCGGCACGCGGCTAGCCTCGCCGGCGGGGTTCCTGGCGTCCTTCACGGCAACAAGACATATCTGCTGCAGGACGAGGACGGCCAAATCGCAGAGGCGCATTCGATCTCGGCGGGGCTCGACTATCCGGGCATCGGTCCCGAACACGCCTGGCTGAAGGACATGGGCCGCGTCGAATATACCGCGGTGACCGATGACCAGGCGCTCGACGCCTTCCAGCTGCTGTGCCGGACCGAGGGCATCATTCCCGCGCTGGAGCCTTCGCACGCCATTGCGGCAGTGACGCGTAAGGCACGGGAATTCCGACAGGATCAGATCATCCTCGCCAATCTGTGCGGTCGTGGTGACAAGGACATCTTCACGGTCGCCCACGCCTTGGGGGTGTCGATATGAGCGCGCGTCTCACCCAGGCTTTCTCTGCCGACCGCGCGGCGCTCGTGACGTTCGTCACCGCCGGCGACGGCGACACGCCAGCGATCCTGGACGCGTTGGTTGAGGGCGGTGCCGATGTCATCGAACTGGGCATGCCGTTCACCGATCCGATGGCGGACGGCCCCTCGATCCAGGCAGCGAACATCCGCAGCCTCTCCGCAGGCACAACAACCGCCAGTATCCTTCAGATCGCGCAGGATTTTCGTGGCCGTCACCCGACCATCCCGCTGGTCCTGATGGGCTATGCCAACCCCATGCTTCGGCGCGGCCCGGAGTGGTTCGCCGCGGCAGCGCGCGATGCTGGCGTCGACGGCGTGATCTGCGTCGACGTGCCGCCTGAGGAGGATGACGCTCTTGGTCCGGCGCTTCGCGGCGCGGGGATCGACTTCGTTCGTCTGGCGACCCCTACCACTGGGAACGCACGGTTGCCGTCGGTTCTGGAAGGCGCTTCGGGCTTTATCTATTATGTGTCGGTGGCAGGAATCACAGGACTGCAGCAGGCAGCACAGGCTTCGATCGAGGAAGCGGTCGCACGGCTCAAGGCAGCGACCGATCTTCCAATTGCGGTGGGCTTCGGCGTGCGCACACCGGATCAGGCGAAAGCGATTGCCCGCGTGGCCGATGGCGTCGTGGTAGGGTCGGCGATCGTGGAACTGGTCGAACGGTTCGGCGCTGATGCGCCCGCCCCGATCCGCACCTATGTTGAGACTTTGGCGGTGGCGATCCGCGCTGCTCGGAAGGAATTTGCATGAGCTGGTTGTCCAGCGTTCGTAACGCGTTGTCCTTCGTTGTTCCGGCAACCAAGGAAACGCCCGACAATCTCTGGCACAAGTGCAAGGGTTGCGGGACGATGGTGTTCACCAAGGAGTTCGAGGAGAACCTCTCGGTATGCCCCAGCTGCGATCACCATGGTCGCATCGGCCCGACAAAGCGGTTCGCGCAGCTGCTCGATGAAGGCAGCGCGCAGGTGCTCCCCCCGCCGCCCGCGCCTGAGGACCCGCTGAAGTTCCGGGATTCCAAGCGCTACGTTGATCGGCTGAAGTCGGCGCGCGCCGATACCGGTGAACAGGACGCGTTCCTGAATGCTCGCGGCACGATCCACGGCCGCCGCGTCGTGATCGGCGTGCAGGACTTCGCCTTCATGGGCGGCTCGATGGGCCAGGCGGTGGGAGAAGCGTTCATTCAGGGAGTAGAGACCGCAATCGCCGACAAGGCACCTTATGTGGTCTTCACCGCCAGCGGCGGCGCCCGGATGCAGGAGGGGATCCTGAGCCTGATGCAGATGCCGCGCAGCACGGTGGCGATCCAGATGCTGCACGATGCGGGCCTGCCTTATATCGTCGTCCTGACCGATCCCACCTCGGGCGGCGTAATGGCTGCCTATGCGATGCTCGGCGACGTCCACATCGCGGAGCCGCGTGCTACTCTCGCGTTTACCGGTCGCCGGGTGATTGAGAACACGATCCGCGAGAAGCTGCCGGATGATTTCCAGACCAGCGAATATTATCTCGAACATGGCCTGATCGACATGGTGGTGCACCGCAAGGAATTGCGCGACCGGCTCGCCACGGTGATCAGCTACCTCTGTCCCGAGCGCCAAGCCGCCTGATCGTCTTGCCGCCGCCCCGTCGGGGCGGCGGTAGTTAGCGTGGGAGCGGACGGGCGGCGGACCTCTGTCATGCCCTCCATCCAGCGGCGCCGAAGGCGGAACGACGATGCCCGATCACGCACTTTCCCACGACCCGGCCGTGCAGGCACAACTCGACAGGCTATGGTCGCTGTCTCCCGGCGCGGACGTGCTCGGCCTTTCGCGGATCACCGAATTGCTGGCGCGCGTTGGCAACCCGCATCATCGCCTGCCCCCCGTCTTCCATGTGGCCGGTACCAACGGCAAGGGTTCGACGTGCGCCTTCCTTCGCGCCATGCTGGAAGCGGACGGAAAGCGCGTCCATGTTTACTCCAGTCCGCATCTGGTCCGCTTCAATGAGCGCATTCGCCTCGCAGGTCGGCTGATCGACGATGCGGCGCTCGCACCATTGCTGGCGGAGGTCCTCGATCGCGCAGGCAACGTTGGCGCCAGCTTCTTTGAGGTAACGACCGCAGCCGCCTTTCTCGCATTCGCGCGAACCCCGGCCGATGCATGCGTCATTGAAGTCGGCCTCGGTGGACGGCTCGATGCGACCAACGTCGTCCACCCAATGGTATGCGGTGTCGCGGGCCTCGGGATCGATCATGAGGCGTTCCTGCTGGCCGCGGAGGACGGAACGCCGTCGACTCCCATGGCTCGGATCGCGTTCGAAAAGGCCGGCATTGCGAAACAGGGCGTGCCGCTCGTGACCCAGCGCTATCCAGCGATCGCCAGCGCTGCGGTTGCCGATGTGGCAGCGGCCCGAGGCGCGGTGCTCCGCGCACGCGGTGAGGCATGGCAGGCGACGCAGCGCGGCGACTCGATCGCCTATCAAGACGCTATCGGATCACTCGAGGTTCCGCTGCCCGCGCTTGCCGGCACCCACCAGTGCGACAATGCCGCGCTCGCCGTCGCGATGATGCGGCATCAGTGCGGGGTCACCGTGTCAGAGGCGGCAATGTCAGCCGGGATCCGCGATGCACGCTGGCCCGCACGGATGCAGCGGCTGTCGGATGGCCCGCTGCTCCGCACCCTCCCTGCCCAGCCTGCACAGGGTGTGTGGCTCGACGGCGCGCACAACGAATCTGCCGCTGCCGCCATTGCCGCTAATTGGCCGGGGACGGCTCAAACCACCATCATCCTGGGGGTGCTGGCGAACAAGGATGCTGGCGCGATCCTCCGGCATCTTCTCGGGATGGCGCAATCCGTCAGCGTCATCGCGCTCCCCGTCCATGGGCACGCGTATCACCCGCCAGAATCGCTGGTCCGACAGGCTCTCGATCTAGGCGCTGCCGCGGCGACGCCAGCCGAGAGCATCGAACACGCCTTCGGTCTGTTGCCCGCGCTGCCCTCGCCAGATCGGATCCTGATTGCCGGATCGCTCTACCTTGCCGGCAAGGTGCTCGAAGCGAACGACGAACTGCCCGACTAGCCACATACTTGCGATTGACTTGCAATAGCGCATCAGAGACATTGGCGGGAGAGGAGTCGCCGCCATGTCCATGCACGTCCCGCCGCCCACCGTTGCCGAGCGACTGTCGGTCCTGCCGCATTCCAACCCCGGCTGTGACAATGCACGATTAGCATTGTTCGCGATGCGCCGGATGGGTGCAAACGGCCTGTCGGACGCACGTGCCGCACATGCGATGTTCACCGCTTTCGGCGAGGGGTTCCGCCGACCGCTAATGCTCGTTCGCGCATTCATGGCCGATCTCGCGGGCACCGCCGCGGGACCAATCGCGATCGCCCATTGCTGCTGTCCGCGCATGACACATGCCGAGGCCGCGCTGATCCACGTCTTGTCACGCGTCGAGCGGCAGCCGGATAACGCCCGACTGCTCCTGGGCGACCTGCTCGGCATCCGCCGGATTGACGGCGTCTTGGCTAGTGCCGCGGCCGTCGCGATGGCCTTCGCAGACGAAGGGCGGCCGATCAGCGGCTGATCATTCCGGCGCTAATTCGATTGGGTAGTGGGCGCCGGGACCACGACCGGCTCCTCCGATACCGACTGTCGCGCGGTATCCACCACGAACCCACGCGCCCACAGGATCCACAGCAGGATTAGCCCCGGCAGCGCGACGATCATGGTCACAATCCAGAAGCCGACCCAGCCAAAGGCTTCCGCGACATAGCCCGACGGCGTCGACAGCCAAGTGCGCCCGACCACCGCAAAGGAGGACAGCAACGCGAACTGCGTCGCAGTGTAGGCGATGTTCGCAAGACCCGAGAGATAGGTCGCAAAGACGGTCAGGCCGATCCCGCTGGTCACCTGTTCGGTGGCAACCGCAATGAACAGCCATGTCGGGGAATGCCCCTTCGCCGCCAGGATGGCGAAGGTCGCGTTGGAAAGCATCATCAGCACGCCCGACACGAACAACGCGCGTCCCATCCCTAGCCACGCCAGAAACGGTGCGCCCAATGCGGTGCCGATCAACAGTCCCCACAGGCCAACGACCTTGTTGATCGCCAGGAACTCCTTGTCGGAGAAGCCAAGCTCGACGATCATCGGGTTGAGCATGCCCTGCCCCATCGCGTCGCCCAGCTTGTAAACCAGCACGAACAGCAGGATCAGCGCCGCACCGCGGCGGCGGAAGAATTCGCGGAACGGGCTGACCACCGTGTCGGTGAACCAGCCGCGTCCACCACGCTGAACCACCTGATCGTGCAGCCCCCGCCCGATCCACAAAGCGGCAAATGCACCCGGCAACACGCACAATGACGTCAAACCATAGCCCAGCGCCCAGCCGAGCCCCAGCCCCTCGCTGGAGGCGACCGCAATCGTCCCCACGCCGGCGATGAAATTGCCCGTGCGATAGCCGAATTGGTTGGCTGCCGTACCGTGCGCCAGTTCCTCATCGGGCAGGATCTCGATGCGATAGGCGTCGATGACGATGTCCTGTGTCGCCGACAGGAAAGCCGTGACGATCGCCCAGAAGGCAAACGTGCCGATGTGCAGTTCCGGCTGGCTGGCGCCCAGCATCCATACCGATCCGAACAGCAACGCCTGGACCAGGAACAGCCACGCGCGCCGCTGGCCGAACCATCCGGTCAGGATCGGCAGGCGCAAACGGTCGATCAGCGGCGCCCAGAGGAATTTCAGGGTGTAGGGTGTGGTCAGCCCGATGGCGAAGCCGATCGTCTTCTTGTCGATGCCGACCTTGGCCAGCCAGAACGTCATCGTGCCCAGCAACAGCGTCAACGGAAAGCCGCTGGAGATCCCCAACAGAAAGGCCGCCGCCGGTCGCGGTCGCAAATAAGGCTTCATCGCCGCGACAAACCCGCGTCGCGCCACCGTCTCTGACATCTACGCTAAACCTTCTGCCCACCGTCTCACAGCGGACTAGCCGATCGTCACGGCGTCGTCATCCCGCCGCATCAGCGGTTCGGCCAGACGGTGCCTATCCTGCGAAACATCGCATCGTAGGACGATCGTGGCAGCGTCATCGGTGTTGAGAATGGCATGATGAGACGGGGAAGGAAAACGCCACCCCCCCTGGGGTGGCGCGAGTGACGGGGCTCGAACCCGCGACCTCCGGCGTGACAGGCCGGCGCTCTAACCAACTGAGCTACACCCGCTCTCATCTGCCTTCGCCGCCGCTCTTGGAGCGAACGACCAGGCACTTACCCCAAGGCGCCGGCAAAGCGGCACGCGAACGACAAGGTCGTCGGAGTTCCAACTGATCTGCACCAACTCCGCAAGGAGTGGCGCGAGTGACGGGGCTCGAACCCGCGACCTCCGGCGTGACAGGCCGGCGCTCTAACCAACTGAGCTACACCCGCTTGGATCAGCGTGGAGGCGCGCCACTATGCCACGGGCGCAGGACTGTCAACGACTGCGCCGTCACTTTTTTCGCCCGGGCGCACTCCACCCGCCGGCTGCCGCACCAATGTGCCATGTTCAAAGAGGAAGCCGGCAATGTCGGGCTTGCCCGCCCCCTTTATGATCGTCTGGATAATGATCAGCAGCGGCACCGCCAGCAGCGCGCCTACAGTCCCCCATACCCAGCCCCAGAAGCTCAGCGACACGAGGATCAACACCGGGTTGATGGTCAGGCGATGACCCACGACCAGCGGGGTCACCACATTCGCCTCGATCAGGTGAAGGCCGTACATGATCGCCGGGGCAGCCATCGCCGTGCCGATATCGCGAAATGTCATCAGCCCCCCGATCGCGACCAGCAGTGCAGCTATCACCGGCCCAAAATAGGGAATGTAGTTGAACAGCGCGACGATCCCGCCCCACATCAAGGGGAAGGGCATGCCCAGCATGTGGAGCGCGCCCGCGGTGATCAGCCCCAGCACGATGTTGATGGCGGTGATGGTGCCGAGATAGCTCGACACGTCGTCCACCACATCCTGGATTACGCGTGCAGTCGCCATCGCCCCGCCAAAGCTTTCCCGATTGGTGATCAGCCGCTCGCGGATCCGCGTCCACCCCGACAGGAAGAAGAAGGTTACCAGCACCGCATAGAGCACCTGGATGATGACTGCCGGCGCCGATGTCGCCGCCAGTTCCAGGATCGAACTGGGCGGCGCCACCGCGGCGGTGGGCGATTGGCGCACATTGTTGGTCGCCAGGCGCTGAAGCGTCTTGTTCGCGTAGCGCTCCAGGTTGGAATACAGGTCCAGCAGCGGCTCCAGGTTCTTCTGGATGCGGTCGATGCGCGTCGGCAGCAGCTGGAAAAAGTCGATCGCCGGCACCACGATCGCCGCCAGCGCAATATTCGCGGCGAAGAGGAACACCAGAACGCAGAAAAGCGCTGCGATCGGCGACGGGACGCGGCGAGCCTCGATCCACTCCAGCAGCGGGATCAGCGCCACCGACACGACTAGCGCGACGGCGGTCGGCATGAAGAACTCCGACCCGGCCTTCAATGCGAAGGGCAGTCCGACGACCAGCCCCATCCCCGCGGTCAGCGTCAGGGCGGCGAGCAATCGATCGCGACGAAGCGCGACGCGGGGATCCTCCGGCACATGCCCGATCACGGCAGCCGGCTGCTGCTCCCCGATCAAAGGCACCGAGGAACCGGGAACAGGATCAGCCATGACGATCGACTCTGGTATGAAGCGAGACTGCACGCCGCGAATGCCGGCGTCCGGGCATAGCCGTCACTGCGGCGGAAGACCACGGCGGAGAGGGCGCGCATGCGGGTTCGCGCCCGCCACGCTTATTCCACCCAAGGACCATCCTCTAGGTACAGATAGTCAGCCTCGAACTCGCCCAGACGCGACAGGCGCGGCATGTCGAGGATCTGCACCCGCCCGCGCGCAATCACTGCCAGCCCTTCCTCGCGCAGTCGCCGGACCACGCGATTGACATGCACGCTGGTAAGCCCGACCGCCTCGCCCAGATCCTGCTGCGTCAGCGGCAGGTCGAATGCGCGGTCGTCAACGCGCCCCACGGCCGCCATCCGGCAATACGCCTCGCAGACGAAGTGCGCGAGGCGGCCCGCGGCATCCAGACGCCCAATACGGAAAATCCACTCGCGGTGGGCGGCCGCGTCGAGCATCGTGCTGAACCACAGCAGCGATGCCAGGTGCGGCCGTTCCGCCATGATCGCGTCGATCCGCTCGTGCGGTACCAGCGCCACCGTCGCCTCGGTAATGGTGGCAACGTCATGGTCGATGCACCGCGTCGGGTAGCCGTGCAGATCGACGAAATCGCCGGGCACCTGATAGGACAGCAACTGGCGATACCCGTCGCGTGCATCCATGAAGCGGCACATGTGCCCTTCGATCAAAAGGGTGCTGTAGCGCATTCGCTCACCGCGGCGGGACACCACCTTGCGGGCCGGATACCTCTCCACGCGCTCGATCGCCCCTTCCAGGGCGGCAAGTTCGTCGGCGCTCAGTTCGTTGCGGCGCCGACCGCGCAGGAAATCCTTGGTGTGCACTGCCTACCCCTTTGTTGCGAAGTCGCAACGCTTCAGGCTGCTACACGATCCTCAAAGTAGCTTTTCAGATCGCGCTTCAGGATTTTCCCATTGGCGTTTCGGGGCAGCATCTCGTCGCAAAAATGGATCGCCACCGGCACCTTGAATGCCGCCAGCCGCTCGCGCACCCATGCCTGCAACTCCGCCTCGCTCGCCGCCATGCCCGGCGCCAGGTGAACGACCGCCGCCGGAACCTCGCCCAGGGTGCGATGCGGAATGCCGATCAGCGCGCAGTCGGTGACCGCTGGGTGATCGTAGAGGACGTTCTCGACCTCACTCGAATAGATGTTCTCGCCACCCCGGATCACCATGTCCTTGGCGCGATCAACGATGAAGCAGAACCCTTCATCGTCCAGCCGCGCGAGGTCGCCGGTGCGGACCCATCCATCAACGAAGGTAGCGGCCGTCGCCTCGGGCTTGTTCCAATACCCCTTTACGATCATCGGCCCGCGCGCCCACAACTCGCCAACTTCGCCCGGCGGCAGCTCGCGCCCCTCCGCGTCGGTAACCTTCAGGTCGGCGACCGCGACGGCAGGGCCGCAGCTTTCCGGGCGCTGGAGGTAATCCTCGCCTGAATGGGTGGTCACTGTCGCAGTCGTCTCGGTCATCCCCCAGCCGTTGCCGGGGGAGGATTTCAGCTCGCCGGCGATCTTGCGGACCAGTTCCGGCGCGGATGGGGCGCCACCATAGCCGATCGTCTCCAGGCTGGAGAGGTCGTAGCGGTGCCGCTCTGGGTGTTCGAGCAATTGCCAGGCGATCGTCGGCACCCCGCCGGTCGAATTCACCTTCTCCCGCTCGATGATCTCCATTGCGCGAACGGGCTCGAACTTGCGCATGTAGATAATCGTGTGCCCCGCAGCCATCGAGCCCATCAACCCGGATGACAGCGCCGTGGCGTGGAACAACGGTATGACCGTCAACGCGACCTTGGGCGTCGGTTCCGGCAGCGGATCGCCGCGGCGCAGGATCGTCCGCGCCATCGCATAGCCGGTCGACAGAATGTTGGTCATGAAGTTGCGGTGCGTGCCCAGCGCGCCCTTTGGCTTGCCGGTCGTTCCACTGGTATAAAGGATTGTCGCCTCATCCTCGGGCACCAGCCCCGCATCGGGCAGTTCGCGCGCCGGCAGCGCCGCCCAGTCGTGAGGCGTGCCGATGATATTCTCCAGCCGCTCCGCGCCATCCAGCGGCTGAGCCGCCCGGCTGATCAGGATGCGGGTGACGCCCGGATACTCCGCGCGCAAATCCGCCAGCCGCTCCCAACGCTCATCGTCGGCGATCACCACTTTCGCGCCCGAGTCCGTCAGGCCATAAACCAGCTCATCGCCGGTCCACCACGCGTTCAGCGGGACAGCGATCGCGCCGAGAACGGTCGTGGCGAAGAAGGCGATGATCCATTCGGGCAGGTTGCGCATCGCGATCGCCACACGGTCGCCCTTGCGAACCCCGCCCGCCGCCAGATCGGCGGCAAGTGCCGCGATGGCGCGGTGTTGCGCGTCATAGCTGACTCGCTCGTCCTCATAGATCGTCGCCAGCCGCTCACCATGGTCACGTGATACCGCGACCAGCGCGGCCATATGCGGCGGCGCGTTCTTCCACACCCTGGTCGGGATACCGCGGATCGCCACGGTCTCCATCTCGAACTTCGCGCCGGGCGCGGTCAGCAACGCTTCGGCCTCTTTGATCGAGACTGCTGGCCAGGATGCGACCAAAGGTTGCGTTGCCACGAAAAATTCTCCCACCGTAAAATTCGCTTCGCTCTGACGCGACGTTAGGATTGATTCCCGCCCTGCTCAAGCGATAGGGAGAGTATGAATTAGAAACGGGGGTATGGAGGGGCCATGAAGATCGCATCACCCGAGAAGCACGGCTTCAACAGCCAGCGGCTGACCATGATCGATACGTTCCTGAAGGAGCGGTACCTCGATTCGGGCGAATTCCCCAACACCCAGCTGCTCGTATCGCGCGATGGTGAGATCGTGCACTTTTCGTCGCAGGGAGCTGCTCGGGAGGGTGGTTCGAAGCAGATCGACGAAAGCAGCCTGTTCCGCATCGCCTCCATGACGAAGCCGATCACCTCGGTCGCGTTCATGATGCTGGTGGAGGAGTGCAAGGTCGCGCTCGACACGCCGGTTCATCACGTCCTTCCCGAATTCAAGAAGCTTGGCGTCTATGCCGGCGGCGGCGCGGGCGTGCCGTTCATGACCCGCCCGACCCATGAACCGATGCGGATGATCGATCTGCTGCGGCATACCTCCGGCCTCACTTACGGCTTCCAGAACCGCTCCAACATCGACGCCGCACACCGCGAACTGAAGCTGGAGAATTGGCACGGCGGGTACGATCTAGATGGCTTCGTTGCCGAACTGGGCAAGCTGCCGCTCGAATTCTCACCTGGGACCAGCTGGAACTATTCCGTCTCCACCGACGTGCTCGGCGCGGTGGTGCAGCGTGTGTCCGGCATGTCGCTGCCGCAATTCTTCGAACAGCGTATCTTCAAGCCGCTGGGCATGAACGATACCGGCTTCACCGTGCCTTCGGAAAAGCTCGACCGGCTGGTCGATTGCTACACGCTGGTGCCGGGCAAGGGCCGCGTAATGTTCGACCGCGCCGAAGAAAGCATGTGGTCGAAGCCGTTCACGCTGGTGTCCGGCGGCGGCGGGCTCGTCTCCACGGCACTCGACTATCAGCGCTTCTGCCAGATGTGCCTCAACGGCGGCACGCTGGACGGCGTACGCATCCTGGGCCGCAAGACGCTTGATCTGATGACGCAGAACCATCTGCCCAATGGCGCAGACCTGTCGTCCATGTCGCGCTCGCTGTTCAGCGAGACACAGAACGCCGGCACCGGCTTCGGCCTCGGCTTTGCCGTGACGATCGATACCGCGCGTTCGATGATGCCGGGCAGCGTGGGCGAATATTATTGGGGTGGCATGTTCTCCACCGCCTTCTTCATCGATCCGGTCGAACGGCTGACCATGGTGTTCATGACCCAGCTGTCGCCCAGCATGATCTATCCCATCCGGCGTGAGCTGAAGACGATGATCTACTCCGCGCTCAGCTGACACGGCTTTCTGGCCGGGTGACCGGCCGCACGACCATCCTGAATTGGAGATCAACGCACAATGACTTCCCCCGTCCGCTTCGAACGCCACGACGACGTTCTCGTCATCATTTCCGATTCGCCGCCCGTGAACGCGCTGGGCGCTGGGGTGCGCGACGGGCTGAAGGAAGGCGTCTCCCAGGGCATCAACGATCCCGCGGTGAAGGCGATGGTGATCCGCTGCGACGGCAAGACCTTCTTCGCGGGCGCGGACATCACCGAATTCGGCAAGCCGCCCAAGGGCGCGTCGCTTCACGAAGTCATCGACATGATGGATTCGAGCGAGAAGCCGATCGTCGCCGCGATCCACGGCACCGCGCTCGGCGGCGGCTGCGAGGTCGCGCTCGCCTGCCACTATCGCGTTGCTGTCCCGTCGGCCGTGATGGGGCTTCCCGAAGTGAAGCTCGGCCTGCTGCCGGGCGCCGGTGGCACGCAGCGTCTGCCGCGCATCGTCGGCGTGAAGGCCGCGCTCGAGATGGTCGCGATCGGCGATCCGATCCCCGCCAAGAAGGCAGCCGAGGTCGGCCTGGTCGACCGCGTCGTCGGTGAAGACAGCCTGGAGGCGGACGCGATCGCCTTCGCCCGCGAGGTTGCCGACAAGAAGCCGATCCCGCGCGTCCGCGACAAGACGGTCGCCCCGGACCCGGAGGCCGTCGAGGAATTCAAGAAGAAGCACGGCCGCCGCATGCGCGGTTTCGATGCGCCAGCCGCCAACATCGCCTGCGTCGTGGCCGCCAGCGAGCTTCCCTTCGACGAGGGCATGAAGTTCGAGCGCGAACAGTTCATGAAGCTGATGACCGGCACGCAGTCCGCCGCGCAGCGTCACCTGTTCTTCGCCGAGCGTCAGGCCGCCAAGATCGACGACGTCGATCCCAAGACCCCGCTTCGCCCGATCAACAAGGTCGGCGTGATCGGCGCCGGCACGATGGGCGGCGGCATTTCGATGAACTTCCTGTCGGCGGGCATCCCGGTCACCATCGTCGAGATGCAGCAGGAAGCGCTCGATCGCGGCACCGGCGTGATGCGCAAGAACTACGAGGCGTCGGCCGCCAAGGGCCGCATCAAGCCCGACGCGCCCGAAAAGGCGATGGGCCTGCTCACCCCGACGCTCAAGCTCGAGGATCTCGCCGACTGCGATCTCATCATCGAGGCGGTGTATGAGAATATGGACGTCAAGAAGGAGCTGTTCACCAAGCTCGACGCCATTGCCAAGCCGGGCGCGATCCTGGCGTCGAACACCAGCTACCTGAACGTCGACGAGATCGCTGCGGTGACGAAGCGTCCCGAGGACGTGGTCGGCATGCACTTCTTCTCGCCCGCCAACGTCATGCGCCTGCTCGAAGTGGTGCGCGGCGAGAAGACCGCCAAGGACGTGCTCGCCACCGTCATGGCGCTCGCCAAGAAGATCAAGAAGGTCGCAGTCGTCGCCGGCGTGTGCCACGGCTTCATCGGCAACCGCATGCTCAGCCCGCGTCAGATCGAGGCGAACAAGCTCCTCATGGAAGGCGCGACGCCGCAGCAGATCGACAAGGTCCACACCGATTTCGGCATGCCGATGGGCCCGTTCCAGATGGCCGACCTCGCCGGCGTCGACATCGGCTGGCACCGCGACCCGAGCCGGATCGAGAGCATCCGCGATGCACTCGCCGCCGAGGGGCGCTGGGGCCAGAAGAAGGGTGCCGGCTATTACGATTACGACGAGAAGCGTAACGCCACGCCCAGCCCCCGCGCGCTCGAGATCATCGAGGAATTCCGCGCCAAGTCGAACCTGCCAAAGCGCGAGATCACCGATCAGGAGATCGTCGAGCGCACGCTCTACCCGATGGTCAACGAAGGTGCGTTGATCCTCGAGGAGGGCAAGGCGCAGCGCGCGAGCGACGTGGATGTCGTCTGGATCATGGGCTATGGCTGGCCGGTCTATCGCGGCGGCCCGATGTTCTGGGCGCAGAATGAGGTCGGCCTGAAGAAGATCGTCGAAGGCCTTGAAAAGCATGGCTTCAAGGTCGCCGAGAGCCTCAAGACCGCCGCCGAGACGGGCGCTGCACTGAAGTGACCGCATCGTGCCCCGCCCTGCCCGTCGCGCCGTGGTGCCGCCCCTCCCTCTTGGAGGTATCGGTCCCCGCGCGCGCCGGGCAGGCGGGCACGGGAGCCTCTAGCCATGACTGAGCGCACCGCCCTCCAGACCGCCGCCGCGATCCGCTCTGGCGCCACCACGGCGCTAGCGGAAACCGAGGCGGCGATCGCCCGCATCGAGGAACGCGACGCCCCGCTCAACGCCGTCGTGGTGCGGGACTTCGATCGCGCCCGGCAGGCAGCCGCTGACCTCGACGCGCGCATCGCCGAGGGGTTTGACGGCCCGCTGCTCGGCGTGCCGATGACGATCAAGGAAAGCTATGACGTCGCCGGCCTGCCGACGACCTTCGGCTTTGCCGAGCATCGCGAGTTCACCGCCGCGGAGGACGCGGTCACCGTCCGCCGGCTGAAGGGGGCCGGCGCGATCATCCTGGGCAAGACCAACGTGCCCCCGGCGCTGTCGGATCTCCAGTCCGACAATCCCGTCTATGGCCGCACCAACAATGCGGTGAACCCGAACCGGGTCGCGGGCGGCTCGTCCGGCGGATCGGCCGTGTCGCTCGCCGCCGGCATGGTCCCGCTGGAGTTCGGCTCCGACATCGGCGGTTCGATCCGCGTACCCGCCGCGTTCAACGGCGTGTGGGGGCACAAGACCACCTGGGGCGTCATCCCCACAGAGGGCCATTACATGCCCGGCACCGATAGCGCGCGCACTGCGCTCTCGGTGCTCGGGCCAATGGCGCGCGACGCCGATGATCTCGAAGCCGCGCTTGAGGTTGTCGCCGATCACCCGCTCGCGCCCGCGCGTCGCCATGGTGCGACATGGCGGTTCCTCCTTCTCACCAACCATCCAATGGCGAAGGTGCAACGTGCGATCGTCGAGGCGCTCGAACGGGTCGGCAATGCACTCCGCGAAACCGGCGCGACTGTCGACACCAGCAGCGATCTGTTGCCCGACCTCGAACGCCAGCACACCGGCTATTGGCAGATGCTCAACATCGCGATGTCGCGCCGCGCGCCGCGGCCGGAAGGTGTGCCCGCACCCGAGCTCGAACCCTGGCTTCACCTCCATGACGAACAGGCCCGCAACCAGCGCCAGTGGCGCCGCCTGTTCGAAACCTATGATGCCGTGATCGCACCGACCGTGGGCATGACGGCCTTCCCGCACGATCCGACACCACTCGCCACCCGCCGCCTCTCGATCGATGGCGAGGACACGCAGTTCTTCCACCAGTTCGCCTTCCCCGGCCTTGCCACCTTCCCGATGCTGCCCGCGACCAGCGTGCCGATCGGCAAGGATGCGGAGGGGCTGCCGATCGGCGTCCAGGTGATCGCGGATCTCTACGCCGATCGCACCGCCATCGCCGCGGCGCGCGACATCCATGACGCTGCGGGAGGCGCGCAATGACGGTCGGACGCATCCTTTTCACCAAGTTCGTCGTGGAGGATCTGCCGCGCGCCCTCGCCTTCTACGGCGAGGCATTCGGCTTCACGGAGCGCCGGCGAATCGCGCTTCCGGGCCTGGAGGAGGTGCTGATCGGCCTCGCCGACGATCCCTTCACCCTCGTCCTCTATCACCACACTGACGGCCGCACCCTGGTGCGCGGGGACAATCACGGGCCGCTCGGCCTCTCGACCCGCGACATCCAGGCCGCTTGGGATCGCGCGATCGCCGCCGGTGCCACATCCGTTCGCCCGCCGGAGGATCTCCCCGGCATGCGCATCGCCTTCCTCGATGATCCGGAAGGCCACACCATCGAACTCATCCAATATCTGCGCGAGAATACCCGCGAAGGAGCAAGCGAATGACCGATCTTGATCAGTTCCGCGCCGAGACGCGCGCGTGGCTCGAGGCAAATTGCCCGCCCGAGATGCGCGAGCCGATCCGCAGCGAAAAAGACAGCGTCTGGGGTGGCCGCGATCAGAGCGCCATGACCCCGGCGCAGAAGCAGTGGATGGACGCCATGGGCGCCAAGGGCTGGACCGTGCCCGATTGGCCCAAGGAATATGGCGGCGGCGGCCTCTCGGCGGCCGAAACCAAGATCCTGCGTGAGGAAATGGGCCGCATCCGTGCGCGCAACCCGCTTTCCTCCTTCGGCATTTCGATGCTCGGGCCGGCGCTGCTGAAATACGGCACTGAGGAGCAGAAGAAGGAGCATCTGCCCAAGATCGCGCGCGGCGAGATCCGCTGGTGCCAGGGCTATTCGGAGCCGAACGCCGGGTCCGACCTCGCCAGCCTCGCCACCTCGGCGGAGGACAAGGGCGATCACTTCCTCATCAACGGCCAGAAGATCTGGACCAGCTACGCGAATTACGCGGACTGGATCTTCTGCCTCGTGCGCACCGACAAGACGAACAAGCACAAGGGCATCAGCTTCGTCCTGTTCGATATGCGGACGCCGGGTGTCTCTACGAAGCCGATCCTGCTGATCAGCGGCTATTCGCCCTTCTGCGAAACCTTCTTCGACAATGTGAAGGTGCCGAAGGAGAACCTCGTCGGGGAGCTCAACAAGGGCTGGGACGTCGCGAAGTACCTGCTCGGCCACGAGCGTGAGATGATCTCGAACATGGGCCTCGGCGGCGGCGGCAGGAACCCGCTGATCGAAGGCGCGATCGCTACCATCGGGCTCGATCACGACGGTCGCCTCGCCGATCCGCTGCTCCGCGCCAAAATCGCCGAGTTCGAGGTCCGCTCCAAGGCGTTCGCCGCCCAGTCCGAACGCTTCATTGACGAGCTGAAGGCTGGCCGCGCGCATCCGGCCCAGCCGTCGATGATGAAATATTATGGGACGGAGCTGAACAAGGCGCGCCACGAACTGCTGATGGCGTCGGGCGGCTCGGACAATCTGGAATGGGAGAGCGAGCGTTCGCGCGGCGGCGCGCCGGCACGCGACTGGCTGCGCACCAAGGCGAACTCGATCGAGGGCGGCACCAGCGAGGTGCAGCTCAACATCATCTCGAAGCGCATCCTGGAGCTGCCGGGCGCGTGATCGGGTCGTCCTTCCCCGCAGGGGGGAGGGCGCGCTCGCCAAACCATCCACGGGAAACGGGCGGCGCCGCCGCAGGCGCCAGCCGCCCTTCCCGCCCCTCCGGCGCCGATCCGCGCCGGAGCGTATAAGGGATCAACGATGCCTCTTTTCCTGAACGAAGATCAGACGATGCTGCGCGACACCGCGCGCGACTTCGTGGGCGATTCAGCCCCCGTCAGCCACATGCGCAAGCTGCGCGACGACAATGACCAGACCGGTTTCTCGCGCGATCTGTGGAAGCAGTTCGCGGACATGGGCTTCACCGGCATCCTCATCGACGAGGCACAGGGCGGCCTTGGCCTCGGACATGTCGAGGCGGGCGTAGTGCTGGAGGAGATCGGCCGCAACCTGTCGCCGTCGCCATTCCTGCAGACCGCGGTCGCCGCGGTCGAGGCAATGAAGGGCACGCCGCACGCGGAGCGCTGGTTCCCTGGCATCCTGGCCGGTGAAACTGTTGCTGCGCTGGCGATCGACGAGGGTGCGAAGTTCCGCTCTGCCGTTGGCATGAAAGCGGAACGTGCCGGCAACGGCTTCAAGCTTACCGGCGCCAAGCAGTTCGTTCACCACGGCCATGTCGCCGATGTCGTGATCGTCGCCGCGCGCACCGCCGGCTCAGCCGAGGATCAGGACGGTGTCACGCTGTTCGCCGTGCCGAAGAACGCTGCCGGGATGACTGCCACCGCCGAGCGTCTGACCGATGCCAGCCTCGCCGCCCGCATCGAGTTCGACGGCGTCGAGGTTGATGCTGATGCGGTGATCGGTGAGGTCGATGCCGGCCGCACGCCGCTCGATCGCCTGCTGCGCGCTGGCCGTGCGGGTGCCGCTGCCGAAATGCTGGGCGTCGGCGCTGGCGCGATGGACATGACGGTGAACTATCTGAAGGAGCGCAAGCAGTTCGGCGTGCTGATCGGCAGCTTCCAGGCGCTGCAGCACCGTGCGTCACATCTCTACAGCGAGATGGAAGTGGCGCGCGCGGCCGTGCTGAAGGCGCAGCAGCTGCTCGACGCTGGCGATGAGAAGGCGGACGCGGCTGTCTCGGTCGCCAAGGCGATGACCGGCTTCGCCACGATGCTCAGCGTGCAGGAAGGCATCCAGATGCACGGCGGCATCGGCATGACCGATGAGTATGACATCGGCTTCTACATGAAGCGCCAGCGCGTCCTTGCCGAGCTGTTCGGAGACGCAAACTTCCACGCCGATCGGCTCGCGCGCGCAGCCGGCTATTGACGCTTTTCCCCTCCCTCCCGCAGGAGGGAGGGGAGCAAGATCGGGGCAGGTCGAAACAGGTGCGCCGGGCATGTTCCGGCGCCGGGTTTCCTGTTCCCGTCGCAGCGGGCACAGGGAATGGACTAGATGAGCGACACCTCAAACGACACGCGCACTCCCCCTACACCCGAAGCCTTGGCTGCTGACCTCGTCGACCTGCTCGACGTCGAGGAAATCGATACCGATCTCTACCGCGGGCGCCGCTCCAAGGGCGGCGTCGGACGCGTCTTTGGTGGCCAGGTGATCGCCCAGGCGCTTCAGGCAGCCCAGCGCTCGACCGAGGCGCCCAAGATCGCCCACTCGCTCCACGCCTATTTCATGCGCCCGGGCGATGAAAACTTCCCGATCATCTACCGCGTCGTGCGCGATTTCGAAGGGCGCAGCTTCTCCACCCGCCGCGTGATCGCCATGCAGCGCGGCGCACCGATCCTGAACCTCGCCTGCTCGCTTCAGGTGCCGGAGGAAGGCTTCCACCATCAGGATCGCATGCCCGACGTGCCGCCGCCGGAATCGCTGCCGACGGAGGCCGAACTGCGTCAGAAGGACGCGGTCAACCTGCCCGAAAAGCAGCGGCGCATGGTCACTCGCCCACGCCCGATCGAGATCCGCCCGGTCTATCCGCGCAAATGGTTCAATCCCACCCCGACCGATCCAATCCAGCACAGCTGGTTCCGGGCGGTTGCGCCGGTCGGCGACGATCCCTCGATGCACCGCGCGATCCTCTCCTACGCGTCCGACATGGCGCTACTCGGCACCTGCATGCTGCCGCACGGCGTGAACTGGACGACACCTGGCTTCCAGAGCGCGAGCCTCGATCACTCGATCTGGCTTCATGAGGATTTCCGCGCCGACGAATGGCTGCTGTACGCCACCGACAGTCCCTGGACCGGACACGCGCGTGGCATGAACCGCGGCCAGATCTTCACCCAGGATGGTCGTCTGGTTGCCAGCGTGGCGCAGGAAGGTTTGATCCGCCAGCGCACCCCACGCGCGGAATAACGCCGCGCGCCTCCGGAGCGCGGCATGTTTTCGCGCCGCCCGGCTTTCCTCGCGTTTTCGCTCTCGCCGACCTGACAACCCGCCTCGCCCTCCTGCTTCTGGTGTCCGCATGACGATCGACCGCCGCGACTTCCTCACCGGCACCGCCGCGCTTGCCGCCAGCAGTGCGCTGGTGCCCCCGGCGACCGCCCAGACGGCGGCTGCCGGCAGCAGTGCAGACGCTGCCGCGCTCGCCGTGCTGGATCAGCAGGCCGAGGCGCTCCTCACCGCCTATCCCGACGGTGCGGCCTATCTCGGCCTCGACAGTGGCAAGCGCCTGGCGCTGAAGGGCAAGCTGACCGACCGCAGCGCCGCTGCGGAGGCAGCCCGCCGGTGCGACGCCGCGCAGCGCCTCGCCCGCTTGCGCAAGATCGATCGGGCCGCTCTGTCGCCAACGGTCGCCACTCACGTCGAAACGGTGATCGCAGCGCATGAGATCGCGCTCGACGGCTGGCAGCGGATGCCGGTCGGCGACATGGCGTTCCTGTCGAACAACAATTACCGCTCCACCCCTTATGTAGTGACGCAGGGCAATGGTGCGTTCGTCGACACGCCCGATCTGCTCGAGAACAAGCATCAGATCGCGGCCCGCGCCGATGCTGAGGCCTATCTTGCACGGCTGGAGGCCTATGCCGCTCAGTTGGAGGCCGAAACTGGCCGGATACAGGCCGATGCTCGCCAAAACGTCCTCCTCCCCGCCCCCTTCAACGACATCACGGTCGCTCAATTGCGCACCGGCGCCGCGCAGCCCGCGGCCGAGCAGGGCGTCATCCGCAGCTTCGCCGAAAAGACGGCGAAGGCGGGCCTTACCGGGGACTGGACGGCCCGCGCGACTGCGATTGTCGACCGCCGCATTTCCCCCGCCCTAGCCAAACAGGCCGACGCCCTCGCCGCCCTGCGCACGCGCGCTCCTGAGGAGGGCGGGATGTGGCGAATGCCGGACGCAGCGGATCGCTACGCCTGGCTCGCCGAGGCCGCCACCACGACGAAGCGAACGCCCGACGAAATCCACGAATCCGGCCTGGAGCAATGCCGGGCCTATGCGGCAGAACTCGATCCGCTGCTCCGCGCGCAGGGCCTCACCCAAGGCACCGCGGGTGAGCGCCTCGCCGCGCTCGGCAAGCGGCCTGAGCTGCTTTTTCCTAATAATGACCAGGGCCGCGCAGAGCTGCTCGCCTACCTCAACACCGTCGTCGCGAAGCTTCGCCCCAGCCTGCCCAAGGCCTTTGGCAAGCTGGTGCGCGGTAATCTCGTGATCAAGCGGGTCCCCCCGGCGATCCAGAACGGCGCACCCAACGGCTATGCTGGCCCGGGCGCACTCGATGGTTCGACGCCAGGCATCTACTATATCAACCTGCGCGACACGGCGAACTGGCCCCGCTTCGAACTCGCGACGCTCACCTTCCACGAAGGTATCCCGGGGCACATTTGGCAGGGTGAATATACCTTTGATCTGCCGCTGATCCGCACACTGCTCGGCTTCAACGCCTATTCCGAAGGCTGGGGGCTATATGCGGAGCAGATCGGCGCTGAACTTGGCTATTATGAAGGCGATCCGCTGGGGCGCATTGGGTATCTTCAATCGATGAACTTCCGCGCAGCGCGCCTCGTCGTCGACACCGGACTTCATCACAAAAAATGGTCCGTTGATCAGGCTGTCCGCTGGTTGATGGCCGCCACCGGCTATACCGAAAGCCGCGCCCGGTCAGAGATCAACCGCTATTGCGTGTGGCCGGGACAGGCGCTGGGCTACAAGACCGGCCACAATGAAATCAATCGCTTGCGGGATGTCGCCAAGCAAAAGCTTGGCGCCGGCTTTGACGTGCGTGGGTTCAACGACGCGGTGGTCCAGGCCGGCGGGATGCCGCTCGGGGTGCTCGGACAGGTAGTCGACCGGTGGTCCGACGCGGTGCCAGCTTAAGTGTCAGGGACTGCGTCAGCGCGCGTGGGACTGGCGTTCTTCGCCGGCCGGAAACACGCGCGCGTTGCCCCGATCTACAAGCCAAAACCAACGTTCGGTCCGCGCCGTCCGCAAAGGTCAGGAACAAGTGTTTCTCATCGCGCCGATCGTCCGGGGACATCTACACGCTGCCACCCCTAACGATGGAAGAACGCGCGGGCACCACCGGGTTTGCCTCGGCAAATCTCGGTGGAGTCGGTACCGTCAGGCGCTGGTGCGCCCGTATTCTTGCTTAGTCACCGGATGGCTGGAGGACAAACCACCGTCGACCGCCAGCGCCTGTCCATTGACATAGCTGGCGTCCGACGAGGCCAGGAACAACGCCACCTTCGCCAATTCGTCCGGTTGCGCGCCGCGTCGTAGCGGATTGAGCCTGCCGACGCGGTCAATCTTTCCAGCATCGCGCGCGTAATCGAATACCGACTGCGTCATGCCCGTCTCGGTCAGCCCCGGACAGATCGCATTGACCCGCACGTTCGAGCCCGACAATTGCTGCGCCGACACCTGCGCGAGGTTAATGACACCCGCCTTTGACGCAGAATAGGCTGGTGATCCAGCGCCTGAGCGGATTCCGGCGACACTCGCCGTCAGGATGATCGCCCCACCTCCCCGTTCGGCAATGCGCGGGGCACCATGCTTGATGGCGAGGAACGGCCCGATCAGGTTCACCCGCAGCACTTCGGCAAACAGGCTGACATCTGTGTTGAAGATGTTCGCCATCCCGCCGGATATTCCGGCATTGGCGAACATTACATCCAGTCCGCCGAAGCTGTCGCACGCCAGCGCGATCGTGCGCAGGACGTCCTCCTCATTGCCGGCATCCATTTCGATCGCATGCGCGGTACCACCTGCATCCCGGATGGCAGCGGCCGTAGCCTCGGCACCAACCTTGTCCGCGACCACAACCTGCCCACCCTCTGCGGCGAACAGCGTAGCCGCTGCCCGGCCGATACCGGATCCTGCTCCAGTGACGATGACCGACTTGCCCGTGAACCTCACTTCAACCTCCGCTCAAACCCGTGCGCTACGCACCTTCGGGTGACATCCTCAGATCGTCACGCCGCCGTCGATCACCATCGTCTGGCCGGTCATGAAACCGCTGGCCTTCGACGCCAGGTAAACCACCGCTCCGGCGATCTCCTCAGGCTCTCCGATGCGGCGCAGCGGGGTAGTACGGTTTCGCTCCGCGACCGCGGCCTCGTCTTCCCACAATGCCTTGGCGAAGTCGGTCTTGATCAGGCCCGGCGCGATGCAGTTCACCCGGATGCCGTGCTGGCCATACTCATGCGCCAGATTCCGCGCGAGTTGCATGTCGGCCGCCTTGGAGATGCAATAAGCGCCGATCACGGTCGATCCGCGCAGGCCGCCGATCGACGACACGATCACGATCGATCCCGCGTCCTCGCCCTTTGCGCCGCGCTCCTTCATCTCGGGCGCGACCATGGTGATCAGCCAGTGGTTCGACAGGATATTGTTGTCCAAGATCTTGCGGAACTGCTCGTCGGCAATCCCTTCCTGTGGCCCGTAATAGGGGTTGGATGCTGCGTTGCAGACAAGGCAGTCGATCTTGCCGAATGCTCGACGGCTTTCATCGACCAGGTTCTGCAGCGCCGCCTTGTCGGAAATGTTGGCCGCCACCGCGATGGCCGTACCGTCGCCGAAGCGCGCGTTGATTTCGTCGGCAACGGCCTGCGATGCATCCTGCTTGCGGCTGGAAATCACCACCTTCGCGCCCTGCTCCGCACACGCGATAGCACTGGCCTTGCCAATGCCGCGCGACGAACCGGTGATCACGACGACCTTCCCGGTCAGATCGAATAAGCTCATCCGTCTCTCTTCTCTATTCTATGTGGCGGCCTACGCGCCGGCTTTCACCGCAAAGTCCCAAGCGGCATCTGCCAGCATCGGAACGCGCGCACTGGTCGCCTCGGCATTCGCGCTTGAGGCGGTGCCGATCAGGAAGCGCTTGCGAATTCCCTGAACGATCGAGGCAAGGCGGAACAGGTTGAAAGCGAGCAGCCAGTTCAGATCAGGAACCGAGTCTCGCCCGGTCCTTTCGCAGTAGCGCGCGACGACCTCTTCCAGCGTCGGAATACCCGTCTCGCGACCAGTGAGCCCCATGACGCCAGAACGACCCTCCGGCTGGGTCACCCAGCTGATGAGAAAGTAGCTGAGGTCCGCCAGCGGATCACCCGTCGTGCAAAGCTCCCAGTCCAATACGGCCGCAACCCGCGGCTCCAGACCAGGCGCAAACTTCATGTTGTCGCACCGGTAATCGCCGTGAACGATCGACGTGCGTGTCTGCTCGGGAATGGTTCGCGGCAGCCATTCGATCAACCGTTCCATCGCCGGCATATGCTCGGTTTCGGCACCGCGATATTGCTTCGTCCAGCGGCTCACCTGCCGTTCAAAGTAATTTCCCGGCCGGCCGAAATCTTCGAGGTTCGTCGCCTTCAGATCCACATTATGCAGATCCGCCAAGGTGTCGATCATCGCGTGATAGTGCGCGCGCCGGGTCTCGGCATCCATCCCCGGAAACGATCCGTCCCAGATCGTTCGCCCCTCAACCATCTCCATCACGTAGAAGGCCGAACCGATCACGCCATCGTCTTCGCACAGGCCATATTGACGCGGCACCGGAAAGCCGGTGGGATGCAGCGCCGCCATAACGCGATACTCGCGATCGACCTGATGCGCCGATGGCAGCAGATCGCCCATTGGCTTGCGCCGCAGGACGTAATTGCGTGCCGGCGTCATCAGCTTGTACGTGGGGTTGGACTGGCCCCCGGCGAACTTGGCATAGCTGAGCGGCCCTTCGAACTCGGCCACATGCGCCTTCATCCAGGCCGACAGTCGGCCGGTATCGAGCTGATCGCGCTCGCTGATCTCCGCCTGGAGCCCGGTATCTTCCGCCACTGCCGTGCTCATTGATCGAATACAATCACGCTGCGGGTCGCATCGCCCTTGCGCAGTTCGTCAAAGGCATCGTTGATGCGGGCCAGCGGCAGCCGCTCGGCGATGATCGTATCCAGATCCAACAGCCCCCGCATGTAGAAGTCGACGAGCCTGGGAATATCCACCGGGAAGCGATTGGATCCCATGATGCCACCCTGCAATCGTTTGCCGGACAGCAACTCCATTGCCGACAGCCCGACCTTCGAATCCAGCGGCATCATGCCCAGGATCGTGGCGGTCCCGCCGCGACGAAGAACGTCGATGGTGGTCTGTGCGGACTGCGGCCGACCAACCGCCTCAATCGCATGATGAACGCCGCCCTTGGTCAGTTCCACCACTTCACCGACGACGCCGTCCGCCATCGGATCATACGTGTGGGTCGCGCCCAACTTCTCGGCAACCGCACGCTTTTCCGGCACCGGATCCAGCGCGATGATCTTGCCCGCCCCGGCGATCTTCGCGGCGTTGACCGCAGCCAGCCCGATGCCACCACAACCGACGATGCAAACCGTCTCGCCCGGCGTGACGTCCGTGGTGTTGAAGACCGCTCCGGCGCCGGTGGTTACCGCGCAACCGATCAAGGCGGCCCGATCGAGCGGCATTTCCGGATCGATCGCGACACAGGCATGCTCGTGAACCAGCATCTGCTCGGCATAGGCCGACAAATTCAGCATCTGGTTGACGTTTCCGCCGTTTGCGAGCTTCAACCGCGGCTCGGCCGTCGGAGAGCGCCGCGTTTCCGCGCTGACGCACAGGAACATGCGGCCCGTGATGCAGAACTCGCAATGCCCGCAGAACGCGCTGAGGCAGGTCACCACGGCATCGCCAACCTTGACGGTGCGCACCTCGTCACCAACCGCTTCCACGATGCCAGCAGCCTCGTGGCCCGGAATTGCGGGCAGCGGGTGAGGATAGGCACCGTCGACGAAGTGAAGGTCGGAACGGCACACGCCGCAGGCGACCGTCCGGATCAGAACCTCATGCGGGCCGGGCTTCGACACGACCACGTCCTCGATCCGAAGCGGGGCCTTGGTTTCAAATAGAACAGCGGCTTTCACGGTTATTCCCTCCACTCGGTCCAAGCCGGCATCGCACGATCACCGCGACAAGGCGGCGACGGCGACGCGACTGGAACAGATCAATCCTCAACCCGGAATGCGATCAGCGCGAGACGCCAATGTCTCCGCTGGAGATTTCGGCACCACGCGGTCCACCGCGATCGTTCGAGGCAACCTCGGCCTTCCAGTCGGCATATTTGCCGAACTCGTTGCGCGCGATCGTGCGAGCATGCACCTCGTCAGGACCGTCAGCGAGGCGCAACGTGCGCTGCGACGCCCATGCGTGGGCGAGACCGTAGTCCTCTGCCACGCCGCCGCCGCCATGCGCCTGGACCGCATCGTCCAGTACGCGCAGCGCCATGTTCGGAGCGAACACCTTGATCATGGCGATTTCCTGCAACGCAGCCTTGTTGCCTGCCTTGTCCATCGTCTGCGCTGCCTTCAGACACAGAAGGCGGGTCATTTCGATCTCGATGCGGGCCTGCGCGACACGCTGCTCCCATACCGAATGATCGGAAATCCGCTTTCCGAACGCGACGCGGCTCAGCAGACGCTTCGCCATTTTCTCCAGCGCGACTTCGGCGACGCCGATCGTGCGCATGCAGTGATGAATACGGCCCGGCCCGAGGCGACCCTGCGCGATTTCGAACCCGCGCCCTTCGCCCAGCAGCACGTTTTCGACCGGCACGCGAACGTCTGTGAAGCTGACCTCCCCGTGGCCGTGCGGCGCATGGTCGTATCCGTACACGGACAGCATCCGCTCGATCTTGATACCCGGCGTATCCATCGGCACGAGGATCTGGCTTTGCTGCTGGTGCCGCGATCCTTCGAAGCTGGTCTTGCCCATCAGGATGCCGATCTTGCAGCGCGGATCGCCCACGCCAGAGGACCACCATTTGCGACCATTGATGACGTAATGGTCGCCATCACGCTCAATGCGCGTCTCGATGTTGGTAGCGTCCGATGAGGCGACTGCCGGCTCGGTCATGAAGAAAACGGAACGTATTTCGCCTTTCATCAGTGGACGAAGCCACTTTTCCTTCTGCTCAAGCGTGCCGTAGCGATGCAGCACCTCCATGTTGCCCGTGTCGGGCGCGGAGCAATTGAACACCTCGCTCGCCCAGCCGATCTTGCCCATCTCCTCGGCACACAGCGCGTATTCGAGGTTGGTAAGCTGGGTGCCCTCGAACTCGAAGGTGTCGTCGACATGCTGCTGGCCGGAGTGCGGCGGCATGAAGAAATTCCAGAGTCCGGCTGCCTTGGCCTTCTCCTTTACCTCTTCGATGACCGGGATCACCTTCCACCGATCGCCGCTATGGGACTGCTGATTATATTCTTCCTGGCGCGGGGCAATTTCCGCGTCGATGAATACCTTCACGCGGTCCCGGAAGTAGGTCTCGCGCTCGCTCAAGGTGAAGTCCATCGCATCCCTCCGCTTCGCTGTTTGATGTGGCTGTAGAGCGTACCGCATGTTCGGTAAAGCACCTGATTTAGTGCCTCCGCGGCGGCGAGGAGAGTTGCGTCAGCCTGATCATAAAAGGGACTATTTCTTCGAAAAATCGCTGCTACGATCACCGGATGCAAGCTCAGGTGGAACCGAGCGGCGACGGGGAGGAGATCGGCACGCGGCGCTTTCGGGCGAAGCGCGAAGCCATTCTTGCCGCCGCAGCCGACGCAATCAACGAACAGAGCGCAAAGGGCATGACCTTTGCGGACGTCGCGCGACGCGTGGGGCTGAACACCACCAGCGTCACCTACTATTTCAAGCGAAAGGAAGATCTCGCCGCCGCAGCGTTCGAGCATACGCTTGATTACCTGCTGGTGATGCTGGACGCCGCGATGGAGGCACCGACCCCGGAGGCGCGGGTAGAACGCTACCTCGCGCTGAACATGGCGCGCCTGTCGCGTGTCCAGCGTGGCGAGGAACGCCAGATTGCTGGCCTGTCCGATCTGAGGGCGATGGAGGATCCGGTGCGCAGCCGCCTTCTCGGCGGGTGGCGCGAAGTATTTCGGCGTGCGCGTGGCCTGTGGGGGCCAGCGGAAACAAGAGCGCAGACGGACCTCAACGGCGCGAGAGCGCATGTTCTGATGGAAAACACCTTTTGGCTACCCGTCTGGCTGCCGCGTTATGACATGGACCAACTCGGGCGCGTTGAAGCACGCGTCATGGATGTCTTTCGGCACGGACTTGCCGGCCCGAGCGCACACTGGGCGCCGCGCCCAGTCGCCTTACCGCAGGACCCGGCGGAGGGGCGCGAGGCGTTCCTGCTAGCGGCCACCCGGCTTATCAATGAACTGGGCTATCGCGGCGCCTCGGTTCAGCGAATTGCGGGCGAACTGAACGTCACCAAGGGCAGCTTCTACCACCACCTTGATGCCAAGGATGATTTGGTGATCGCCTGCTACAAGCGGAGCTTCGATACCATATCGGCAACCCAGCGGCTGGCTGACGAGCAGGGCGGCACGCAGTGGGACAGGCTGTCTTCGATGTTCGCGACACTGCTTGGGGTCCAGTTCTCCCAGCTTGGCCCGCTGCTGCGGACCACGGCGCTCAGCGGCCTGCCCGGCACGGTCCGTCAGGCGATGGTGGAGCGGTCCAACCGGATCGCGCGGCGGTTCGCCGGCACCATCTCCGACGGGATTGCAGAAGGAACGATCCGCCCGGTCGATCCACTCGTCGCCAGCCAGCTCGTCATGGCGTTCCTCAATGCGGCGTTTGACATGCGCAAATGGGCCTGGTCGATGCCGAGCGAGCGCGCGATTGCCCTATACGCTTCCACGCTCGCGTTCGGGATGTTCGACGATCGCGTGGTGGAGAGTGAAGGCTGAGGCGCTCCTCCGCATTCCAATTACGCCACGGACCGCCTAATCGGCCGTCATGACTTACGATATCCACGTTATCGGTGGCGGGCTCGCAGGATCCGAGGCGGCTTGGCAATTGGCGGAAGCAGGGTTGTCGGTCCGCCTGTCCGAAATGCGCGGCAGCGGCGACAATACCCCTGCCCATCATACGGACCACCTTGCCGAACTGGTGTGCTCGAACAGCTTCCGGTCGGATGATGCGACCAGCAATGCCGTCGGGCTGATCCACGAGGAGATGCGCACTCTGGGTTCGGTGATCCTCGCCGAGGGAGATCGTCATCGTGTCCCCGCCGGGTCGGCGTTGGCAGTGGATCGCGACGGCTTTTCCGCAGGCGTGACTGCCCGGTTGGTAGCGCACCCGAATATTGACGTGGTTCGCGAGCGGGTCGATGCCTTGCCCCAAGGACCTACGATCATCGCGACTGGCCCCCTTACCGCCGCGGGCCTGTCGAGCTCGATTGCAGAAGAAACGGGCAAGGACGCGCTCGCCTTTTTCGACGCGATCGCGCCCATTGTTCACCGTGACAGCATCGATATGGACGTGGCCTGGTTCCAATCCCGTTGGAATAAGGGGGACGGGACAGACTATATCAACTGCCCGCTCGACCGTGAGCAATATGAAACCTTCGTTGCCGGCCTCGTCGCGGGGGAGAAGACCGAATATCGCGAGTGGGAGAACGTGCCCTATTTCGAAGGCTGCATGCCGATCGAAGTCATGGCGGAGCGCGGCCCGCAGACGTTGCGCTTCGGCCCCATGAAGGGCGTCGGCCTAGATGACCCGAGAACCGGGCGGTGGCCCTATGCCTGCGTTCAGCTGAGGCAGGATAATGCCGCGGGCACATTGTGGAACATCGTCGGCTTCCAGACCAAGCTGAAGCACGCAGAACAGGTGCGTTTGTTTCGAACGATTCCCGGCCTGGAACGTGCCGAGTTTGCTCGACTTGGCGGCCTCCACCGCAATACCTTCCTTCGCTCGCCGGAACTGCTGGATCCCGAGCTTCGCCTGAAGTCGCGGCCGAATGTCCGCTTTGCCGGGCAGATCACGGGGTGTGAAGGCTATGTAGAAAGTGCCGCAATTGGCCTGTTGGCCGGGCGCTTCGCCGCGGCCGAGCTCGTGGGCAAGAAGATACTGCCGCCCCCGCCGGAGACCGCGCTCGGTGCTTTGCTGGGTCACATCACCGGTGCGGCGGTCGCGGAAACCTACCAGCCGATGAACGTCAACTTCGGGCTGTTCCCACCGATTGAGGGGCGGACCAAAAAGGCCGATCGCAAGCGAATGTACACCGATCGCGCCCGGGCCGCCCTTGCTACGTGGCTTGCAGCGGCGTGATCATCGCCGCTTAATTGTCATCGTCGGCGGTCTTGGGGGAAGGACAAGAGCAGCGTGGCTTCGCCTTCCGCTTGACCGCCGTCGTGGAAAACTCCGCGCGGTCGAGGACACCTGACTTGTCCTTGTCCGCGGCAGTGAACTTCGCGACGGTCTTGGCGCTCCACTCGTCAAAGGATAGCCGTCCGTCGCCGTTGCTATCGAGCTTCCCAAAGGCCTTCTGACGGGACGCCAGATACTCTTCCTTGTATATCCCGCCGTCGCGGTTCTTGTCATATCGATCAAACCGCTTCTCCTCCCGCGTTCGATCGCTGGCCTCGGGTACAGCTGCTTCGGCATCTTCCGGCACGCCCAATGACGATGCGGGAGCGCTTTGTGGCATCCCAGGTAGCACAGGCTCGGTTGTTGCGCGGCTGGAGAACAACATCCATCCCGCCGCGATCATCAGTAGCGCCGCAACGCCACCCGCCAGATATCGCCACATCGCCCCGCGCTCCCCCGTTAACCATGATGCTAACGAAAGAGGTGACGACTTCAAGCCTAACGGCCGGTCAGCCGATGCCAGGCTAGGCGCCCGACGCGCACCGGCGACCCTGCCGTTCGTTGTTTCCGCAGGTCAGCTGCGGCGACATGAACCATGGCGCCCAGAAACCGCCCGGCTGGGCTCCAGCGTTGCGCCGCCGCCTGCTTGAGCAACGGGATGGCAAGCGACGTGGCGCGTCGCGCAAGGTCAGGGTCAGCGGTCGTCTGCGCCAGATCGGCTAGCGACCACCCGGAACCGGCTGAGCCAACGTCATCAGGTGCCCCCGCCAGTCGCGCGGCCTCAACAAAAATCACGCCCCGCTCGTTCGCGAAGTGCAGAAGATCGGCCTCGTCCATCGGCCGCAGCAACCGTTCCCAGCCATCCTCCGCGATCGCCAGCGTCACGCCGTTCGCTCGCGCGGCCGACAATGCCTGCAGGATCGGCTGCGAAGGGGTAGGCTCGTTGGCCAGCGCGCAGAGCGCCTCCCGCCACCACGTGAGACGTAGCTGAGCGACCATCGAATCGCGCGTACCAAGCGTGAGGCGGGCGAGAGTTTGGTCCAGTGCGAATACGGCCAGCAATCCCTGACGGGCATCGGCATGCGCATACGCGAGCGCAAGCGCGCGCTCCGGATGTCCGGCGGCGGGATCGATGCCAAAGAACTGTGTCTCGTTAACCATATCGTTTGAGGCTGGCTTAGCGGCTCCCGGCCCAAAGCGATGCCTGGAGAAGTTTGTTTTAGCAGGATCAGACGCAGGTGAAAGGTACGGGTTTCGTGACGCTGCTGGGGCAACTGCGCCGGGACGTGCGCGGAAACACGCTGGCTATCATGGCGGCAGCGATGATCCCCCTGATCGGCATGGTTGGTTCGGGCGTGGACATGACGCGCGCCTATATGGCGCAGAACCGTTTTCAACAGGCGTGCGACGCGGGGGCCCTGGCCGGTCGCCGGCTGCTCAGCGGAACGACGGTCTCGCCAGACGTCGTGAGAGAGGTGACGAAGTACTATCAGTTCAACTTCCCAAAGGGGCAGTTCGAAGCGGCGAACTATAACCTGAACATCTCCATTCCGGCTCTCGGCACGCTTAAGGTGCAGAGCGAGACCACCATCCCGACGACGATCATGAAGATGTTTGGCTTTGCCACACTCCCGATCACCGCGTCCTGCTCTGCAACTCAGGATTTCGTCGGCACGGACATCGTGCTTGTCGTTGACATGTCCGGATCGATGAACTGCGCACCGGGTTCCGGAGGCAATTGCGGCGAAGTTGAAGCATCGAACAGCAAGATGGTAGCGCTCCGCTCCGCTGCGACATCCCTGTACGACACGCTGAAGGACGCGCAGGATCAGCTGCACAACAACAACTTGCGACTACGCTATGGCTTCGTTCCTTACAATGCGACGGTAAACGTTGGCAAGCAGGTGTACGCCAAGAATCCGGATTACATTCGCACCGGATTATATCTCTACAACACGCGTGTACCGAAGCAAGTACCTCGCACCGACTATATCGGCAAGTCATCGTGTGACGGCATCGGCGGATCCTACAACCCGATCATTGGCAATATCATCGGCGCCTGCAGCTACACGACTGCGTCCACGACAGACTGGACTTACGGCAAGTATACGCAAGATATTTCTGCTTATGTGACCGGCGCCTCTGTCCGCACGCCGACAAGCTTCAATGTCACTGACCGGTCGACTTGGGCTGGTTGCATTGAAGAACGCAGGACGAACAATAGCGAGATCAACGGCGGGTCTTCGACGATTGCGCCCCAGGACGCGCGGGATCTCGACATCAATCGCATACCGGATTCGGACGATAGTCGCTGGGCACCCTGGTGGCCGGAAGTGTCGGTTGCGCCGAATGGAGCCCTGTACAACGCCCCCCGCTACTGCGCGAGCCAGGCCTCGCGGCTCCGGGAATATTATAATGATCGCAACAGCTTCGTTAGCTATCTGAATTCCCTAAAGCCGGCCGGGAACACCTATCATGACATCGGGATGATATGGGGTGCTCGCTTCATATCCCCGGATGGCATCTTCCGATCGAACACCCCCGAGACAAATGATCCCAATGATCCCGATAATCCTCGTAAACTGCGGGGATTCAATATTCGTAAGTACATTATCTTTATGACCGACGGTGATCTTCAACCATCGCTCGAGAGTTACTCGAGCTATGGAGTGGAGAGCCAGGATCGTCGCGTCATTGGAGCAGCAAACGGCAACACCCAGTCGGCGCGACACCTCCAACGTTTTCGCATGGCCTGCAACGCTGCAAAGAGCCAGAATGTAGAGGTTTGGGTGATAGCATTTTCCACTACGCTGACCGACGCCATGAAGAAATGCGCTTCTGATGATAGCAAGGCGGCAGGCATTTCAACGACGCCCGAACTGATCGCCAAATTCCAGGAAATCGGCTCAAAGATCGGATCGCTGAGGCTTAGCCAGTGATACATCGTTTTCAGCAGGATCGGCGCGGCGCCACGGTCGTGGAATTTGCGATCATCATCCCTGTTCTGTGCACGCTTCTCGCAGGCGGCCTCGAACTCGCGTACCGTGCTTATTTCACCGCGATTATCCAAGGCGCCCTGCTTGAGGCGTCGAGGCGGGCAACGGTGGGCGACCGGTCGGAGAGCCAGATCGATCAGATCGTCAAGGATCGCGTCGCCATGTTGTCCAATCCTGCCTACGTGAAGGATATCAAGAAGGAACGGTTCTTCAACTTCTCCAATGTTGGGAAGCCAGAGAAGATCACGTCCGACATTGATCCCATCGGCGTCTACAACAAGGGTGACTGCTACGAGGACGCAAACAATAACGGCGTGTACGATACAAACTTCGACACGGGCCTTGGTACCGCCGACGACATCGTGCGCTATACGGTGACCGTCGAATACCCAAATATCATGCCGGTGAACGCGATGGTCGGGTTGGGCGCGAAGCAGACGATTACCTCCAGCACGGTGCTACGTAACCAGCCGTTCACCTCTCGTGCCCAACCGACAGTCAGGTGCGACTGATGCGCGTATTCCCGCTACTGCTACGACTGAAGCGCGATCAGCGCGGCTTGGCGCTCATCGAATTCGCCCTTACGCTGCCGATTGTCCTTGTTCTGCTGCTGTACGGGCTCGAAACGGCGAACCTTGGTCTCTCGATCCTGCGTGTTCATCAGATCGCCGCCACGTCGGCCGACAATGCGGCACGTGTCCGGGACTCGATTAACGAGGCCGATGTGTCCGAAGTGCTGATGGGCGGCAAGATCGTTGGTGAAAGGATGGACTTCGGCACCCGCGGTCGCATCGTTTTGAGTGACGTCCTGCCCAACGGCAACACCAGCGGATCAGGCTCATCCCTGATCGTTTATCAGAAGATACAGTGGCAGCGGTGTACGGGCGCGCTCAACAACACCGAGTCTCAGCCGCAATATGGACGCGAAGGCAAAGGTGTGAGCGATAACAGCCTCCCCTCCATGGGAGCGAGCGACCGCCAGATTGCGGCCACGCCAGGCTCTGCCATGATCTTTGCAGAGGTGACGTACCTGTACAAACCTCTGGTTTCATCGACGATCCTTGGAACGCCGATATTGCGCTCCGAAGCGTCATTCACCGTGCGTGAGCGGAACTCGGAAACGCTCACAGGCACCAAGGCAAATCTGTGCACCGTCTACAGCGCCTAGACTGATGCGGGACCGCCATGGTCATGGCGGCCCCGCAAATATGCTTACTTCGTGTAAGTCACCTTCTTCACGCCCTCGATAATCTTGTCGGACGAAATCAGCGCCAGCTTTTCGAGGTTGGCGGCGTAAGGCAGCGGCACGTCCTCGTTGCACACGCGCACGACCGGGGCGTCGAGGTCATCGAAGCCTTCCTCCATGCAGATCGCGATGATCTCGCTTGCGATCGAGCAGGTTGGCCAGCCTTCCTCGGCCACCACCATGCGGTTGGTCTTGGCAAGGCTCTTGAGCACCGTTTCCTTGTCGAGCGGGCGCAGCGTACGTAGGTCGATCACCTCGGCGTCGATGCCCTCGCCGGCCAACTTCTCCGCTGCTTCGAGCGCAAGCCCGACGCCGATTGAATAGCTGACGATCGTCACGTCCTTGCCTTCGCGCATGACGCGAGCCTTGCCGATCGGCAGAACCCAGTCGTCAAGCTTGGGCACTTCAAACGAACGACCGTAGAGAAGCTCGTTCTCGAGGAACACGACAGGATCCTGACTCCGGATCGCGGCCTTCAGCAAGCCCTTTGCGTCCGCTGCATCATAAGGCGCGATGACGATCAGGCCCGGCACGCTGGCGTACCACGGGCCGTAGTTCTGCGAGTGCTGGGCACCCACGCGGCTGGCGGCGCCGTTCGGGCCACGGAACACGATCGGGCAACGCATCTGGCCGCCCGACATGTAGTTCGTCTTGGCAGCCGAATTCACGATATGGTCGATCGCCTGCATGGCGAAGTTGAACGTCATGAACTCGACGATGGGGCGAAGTCCACCCATAGCCGCGCCGGTGCCGACGCCGGCAAAGCCATATTCGGTGATCGGCGTATCGATCACGCGGCGGTCGCCGAATTCGTCCAGCAGGCCCTGCGTAACCTTGTACGCGCCCTGGTATTGCGCGACTTCCTCGCCCATTACAAACACGCGCTCGTCGGCGCGCATTTCCTCGGCCATGGCATCGCGCAGCGCCTCGCGGACCGTCTGCTTCACCATTTCGGTGCCGGCCGGAATCGCGGGATCGCTGACCTCGGCGTCGTGCTTGGCCGCTCCGAACATCTGCCGCGCACCAGTATCGACGCGTTCCTGCGCAGGATGAGCCGAATCCTCGACCTTGTCGGCCTTTTTCTCGTCCGCCTTGGCCTCAGGCGCCACGGTGTCTTCCTTGGTCGCTACCGGATCGTTGGAGCCGGCCGGGGCAGCGTCATCGCCCTCGCCTTCCAGCTGCATGATCACCGTACCGACCTTCACATTGTCGGTGCCCTCGGCAACCAGGATCTTGCCCACGACGCCTTCGTCCACGGCCTCAAATTCCATCGTGGCCTTGTCGGTTTCGATTTCGGCCATGATATCGCCCGACTTCACGGTATCGCCTTCCTTGACGAGCCACTTGGCGAGCGTGCCCTCCTCCATCGTTGGGGAGAGCGCCGGCATCTTGATGTCGATCGCCATCTCAATACTTCTCCACCAGCACGTCGGTATACAGTTCCTTGGGATCGGGCTCAGGTGTGCTTTCCGCGAAGTCCGCAGATTCGTTGACTGCCTTGCGGATCTCGCTCTCGATCGCCTTCAGCTCGTCTTCCTTGACGCCCTGCGCATCGAGCAGCTTCTTCACGTGCTCGATCGGATCGGACTTGTCGCGCACCGCCTGCACTTCCTCACGGCTGCGATATTTGGCCGGATCGGACATGGAGTGGCCGCGATAGCGGTAAGTCTTCATCTCAAGGATGATCGGGCCCTTGCCAGCACGCACCCAGGCGATCGCCTCTTCAGCAGCGCCACGGGCCGCCAGCACGTCCATGCCATCGACCTGAATGCCGGGAATGCGGAAGCTTTCGCCGCGTCGATACAGCTGATCTTCGGCGGAGGCGCGGTTGACGCTCGTGCCCATCGCATATTGATTGTTTTCGATGACGAAAATGACGGGCAGCTTCCACAGCTCCGCCATGTTGAAGCTCTCGTACACCTGACCCTGGTTCGCTGCGCCGTCGCCGAAATAGGCAAGACACACGCCGCCGTCATTGTTGTACTTGTGCGCAAAGCCGAGGCCCGCGCCCAGTGACACCTGCGCGCCCACGATGCCATGTCCGCCGTAGAACTTATGTTCCACGCTGAACATGTGCATCGAGCCGCCCTTCCCCTTGGAGATGCCGGCCTGACGCCCAGTCAGCTCCGCCATTACGTCCTTGGGCGGGATGCCGCATAACAGCATGTGGCCGTGGTCGCGATAACCGGTGATCACGCTGTCCTTTTCGGTCAGCGCGGACTGCAAACCTACCGCCACGGCCTCCTGGCCGATGTACAGGTGGCAAAAGCCCCCGATCAGGCCGAGGCCATATAGCTGGCCAGCCTTCTCTTCGAAGCGGCGGATGAGCAGCATGTCCTTGTAGAACTGCAGCAGCTCGTCCTTCGACGCCTCATAGGGCTGCGGCTCATTAGGCCGCTCGCGATTGGGTACGGGGGGTTCGACGCTCTTCGCGCGGGCTGTTTTTGCCACGGGGTTGGACCTCGCAGGTTCCTAGGGGAAAGGGAGAACGCGGCCTATAAGCCTCAACAGGCAGCAGGCGCAATGTCGTGGAATTCCCGTTGTGCCGCTCTCAGCGTCGACCTAAGTCGAACGCTGTATGTCAGCCGCCGTTCACCCGCTCCGCATCCCAAACTACCGTAGCTATTGGTTGGCCAGACTGGCTAGTACCATCGCTCAATCGGCGCTTGCCATCGTACTTGGCTGGCAGGTTTACAGTATTGCACGCGAGACCATGGATATTCGGGAGGCGGCGTTTCTTCTCGGCATGATCGGCCTCGCCCAGTTCCTGCCGCTGTTTCTTCTGACACCCGTCGTCGGTCTGATCGCTGACAGCATCGACCGGCGCTGGATCGTGCGCGGTACCACGACCTTGCTTGCTGCCAATGTGCTGCTGCTCGGCTTCGCCACATGGGAAGGATGGATCAGCCTGCCCGTGCTGTTCGCGGCCGCCGTACTGGTCGGGATCGCCCGCGCCTTCGCCGGACCTGCTTATGGCGCGCTGGCGCCCAACCTCGTCCCGCGCGAGTCCCTGCCCAGCGCGATCGCACTGGGTTCGATCGCGATGCAGGTCGGATTCATTGCTGGGCCAAGCGTCGGCGGCCTGCTGTTCGCCATCGGGCCGCTCACCGCCTATGCGGGTATGGCGGCGATGTTCCTGCTGGCGCTCGTCATGCTGCTGACGATCCGCCCGGTGGCCCAGCCGCCGGCCCAGAAGGACCGCCGCCCCCTGGCGCGGATCGTGGACGGCTTCGCTTATGTGAAGCGCAACCGGCTGGTTCAGGCGGCCATCACGCTTGATCTGTTCGCGGTGCTGCTGGCCGGGGCGACGGCGTTGTTGCCGATCTATGCGCGCGACATTCTGCACGTGGGGCCGATTGGGCTGGGGCTGCTTGCCGCGGGAATGGGGATCGGCGCGTCGGCGACGGGCATCTTCCTGTCATTCCGACCGATGAAGACCGACGTCGGGCGCAAGATGCTGGTCGCGGTCATGATTTTTGGCGTGGCGATCCTGACCTTCGGCATTTCCACAAACTTCCTGCTGAGCCTGATCGCCCTGATCGTCGCGGGAAGCGCGGACATGGTGTCGATGTATGTTCGCGGATCGTTGATCCAGCTTCATACGCCGGACGAGATGCGCGGGCGCGTCAGCGCGGTCAGCCAGTTGACCATTTCGGCCTCCAATGAACTCGGCGAGGCGGAAAGCGGCCTGATGGCGGCACTGATCGGCCCGGTCGGTGCGGTGGTCGTCGGCGGCGTGGGCGCGATGGCGGTCACGCTGCTGTGGTCGCGATTGTTTCCGGAACTGAAGCAGGCCAAGACCTTTGATCCGCCCGAGACCCCACTTTCGGTAATACCGCCCGAAACACAGCACGGAGTAGCTCAGCCATGAAGGCGAACACGATCCTCGAGACGATCGGCAACACGCCCCATATCCGGATGCAGCGACTGTTCCCCGGATCAGAAGTCTGGATCAAGTCGGAACGGTCGAACCCGGGTGGCTCGATCAAGGACCGCATCGCGCTGGCGATGATCGAAGCGGCGGAAGCCAACGGCGATCTGCAGCCCGGCGGCACGATCATCGAGCCGACCAGCGGCAACACCGGCATCGGTCTGGCGATGGTCGCCGCGGTCAAGGGATACAAGCTGGTGCTGGTCATGCCGGAGAGCATGTCGCTGGAACGGCGCCGGCTGATGCTGGCCTATGGCGCGACGTTCGACCTGACGCCGCGTGAAAAGGGAATGAAGGGCGCGATTGAGCGCGCGCTGGAGCTGGTCGAGACGACGCCGGGCGCCTGGATGCCGCAGCAGTTCGAGAATCCTGCGAACATCGACGTTCACGTGCGCACCACGGCGCAGGAGATCATCAACGATTTCCGCGATGCGCCGCTGGATGCGGTCATCACAGGTGTCGGAACTGGAGGGCACATCACCGGCGTGGCCGAGACGCTGAAGAAGGAATGGCCAAACCTGAAGGTCTTCGCCGTCGAACCTTCGGCCTCACCCGTGATCAATGGCGGGCAGCCAGGCCCGCACCCGATCCAGGGAATCGGCGCCGGCTTCATCCCGGCAAACCTGCACACCCAGGCGCTGGACGGGGTGATCGAGGTGGACGCGAATGTCGCCAAGGACATGGCGCGGCGCGCCGCACGGGAAGAAGGAATGCTGGTGGGCATCTCCTCCGGCGCGACGCTGGCGGCGATCCTCCAGAAGCTGCCCGACCTGCCCGACAATGCGCGGGTGCTGGGCTTCAACTATGACACGGGCGAGCGGTACCTCTCCGTGCCCGACTTCCTGCCGGAAGCCTGACATGGCAGGCCGTGCCGGGCATGGTGCCACGGCACGGCCGTTCTGGATGCAACGGCGGCCCCCGGGCGCCGTTCGTCCGACAAGAGCCGAATAGCGATCGGACCCCGTGCCAGCGCTTCGCCCCCTGCACTTCATCCTGATTCTCATCGCGGGCATCGCTATCGTGCTGCCGCTGGTGGTCGTACGACTGGTGCCAGCCCCGCCCGCACGCGCGGTGGAAACGCCGCAGGTCACGCGACCGATGCGCGCACCCAAGGTGCCGCCGCCACCGGTTGAGCCGGTCGAATATGCCACGATCGATCCCGAGGATGCCCGCGCCGTCAATGCGGCGGTGCCTTTCGCCAAAGGACCGGTCCCACCTGCGCGGCCGTTCCACTTTGTCGGTGGATCGGATGATTTCTCGCGCGCCGCCGACTGCCTCGCCGCAGCCGCCTTCTATGAGGCAGGTGATGATCCGCCTGGACAACGCGCTGTCGCGCAGGTCGTGTTGAATCGGCTGCGGCACCCTGCCTTTCCAAAGACGGTGTGCAGCGTGGTGTTCCAAGGAGCCGAGCGATCGACAGGGTGCCAGTTCACCTTCACCTGTGATGGCGCCCTAGCACGCACACCCTCCCCCGCCGCATGGAAGCGGGCACGAGACGTGGCCGCAAAAGCGCTGCGCGGCAGTGTGTACAAGCCGGTCGGCTGGGCGACGCATTATCACACCGACTGGGTGGTGCCCTATTGGAGTTCCAGCCTAGACAAGATCGCTGAGCTTCACACCCATCTGTTCTTCCGCTGGACGGGGTGGTGGGGCACCGGTCCCGCCTTCAATCGCGGCCAGCAGCCGGGCGAGCAGCCCGTAGCGAAGCTCGCGGCGGTGTCCGACGTTCACCGGATGGGATCGGCGGCGGCGGGTACGGCACTCGCGGTGGCGGGCGCGCCCTATCGTGGTACGACGCCATCGCCACTGAGCAGCGACGGCGAGGTATTCCTGACGCGGCTGAACCCGGCGCAGGCGGATAGCTATCCGGCGATGGCCCTGGCAGCCTGCGGTGATCGCCCCCGGTGCCGCTTCATGGGTTGGACCTCCCCCGCCGCCGCAGCGACGACCGTGCCGCTGACCGCCGACCAGATGCACGCCATGTCGTTCAGCTACATCCGTGATCGGGACAGCAACTTCGAGCGCGTTCTTTGGAATTGCGACGAGTTCAAAAGCCGCGGCGCGTGCATGAAGCGGATGATGCTGCGGGCGGTGCCCGTCCCCAAAGCGGAGATCCCGGTCAAGGGTCCCGAGCCGCTCGATGGCGTCCGGCGAAAGTCCGCGGCGGAACCGGCACCGCCAGCAATCGGCAATAGCAGCGGCGTGGAATAACGGTCGCTCGCAAGGTTTAACGATCCGCTCCCCCCCGGCTCACCGCGACATGCGCGATGAGCCAGGAACAGGGCAGCCTCCGATCAGGCGGCGCGGAACATCTCAGGCGGAAGCGCCATCAGCGCCTCGGCACCGCCCTCGATCTGGCGGCGGTACGAGCCCGCCTCCGGCAGCACGCGCTCGGCGTAGAACCGCGCGGTGACCAGTTTCGCGTCGAGGAAGGCGGCGTCGCCCTCGCCTGCGTCTTTCAGCGCCGCGGCGGCAACTGCCATGCGCAGCCACATCAGGCCGACCGACACGACACCCAGCAGGTGCATGTAGGGTACAGCGCCAGCGCCGATGTTGTTGGGGTTCGAGATATTCCCCATGAACCACATCGTCGCGGCCTGCAGCTCACCCAGCGCCTTCTCAAGCCGGGTGGCGAAGTCGGCGGCGGGGCCACTCTTGGCTCCCGCGCATTCCTGCGCCACGATCTTGAAGAACAGTTGGATCGCGCGGCCACCGTTCATCGCCAGCTTGCGGCCAACAAGGTCCATCGCCTGCACGCCATTGGTGCCTTCGTAGATCATCGCGATACGCGCATCACGGACATACTGCTCCATCCCCCATTCCTGGATGTAGCCGTGGCCGCCATAGACCTGCTGTGCGTCGGTCGCGATCGCATAGCCCTTGTCGGTGCCGACGCCCTTGATCACCGGAGTCAGCAGACCGATCAGGTCGGCCGCTTCCTGCCGCGCGGCCTCGTCCTCGGCATGATGCTCCAGATCGACCTGAAGCGCGCCCCACAGGCAGAGCGCACGAAGGCCTTCCAACCATGCCTTGCCGTTCATCAGCATGCGGCGAACGTCCGGGTGGACGAACAGCGTGTCCGCCTTCTCGTCCGGCTCGGCGGCCCCGGTCAGCGCGCGGCCCTGACGGCGATCCTCGGCATATTGAACCGCGTTCTGATACGCCGTCTCGCCCACGGCCAAGCCCTGCAGGCCAACTCCAAGACGCGCCGCATTCATCATGATGAACATCGCGGCGAGGCCCTTCATCTCCTCACCGACGAGCCAGCCGGTCGCGCCATCATAGTTCAGCACGCAGGTGGCGTTGCCGTGGATGCCCATCTTGTGCTCGATGGAACCGCAGGAAACGGCATTGCGCTCTCCCAGCGAACCATCGTCGTTCACCATCACCTTGGGCACCACGAAGAGGCTGATCCCCTTCGAGCTGTCGGGTGCGCCCGGCGTCTTGGCGAGGACCAGGTGGATGATGTTGTCGGTCAGGTCATGCTCGCCGGCCGAAATGAAGATCTTCGTGCCGGTGATCTTGTACGACCCGTCCGCCTGCGGCTCCGCGCGGGTGCGGATGAGGCCAAGGTCGGTGCCGCACTGCGGCTCGGTCAGGTTCATGGTGCCGCCCCATTCGCCGGACACCATCTTGGGAAGGTACTTCTCCTGCTGCTCGGGGGAGCCCTTCGCCACCAGCGCGGCGATCGCGCCGTGCGCAAGGCCAGGGTACATGGCGAACGCCATGTTCGAGGAGATCATATATTCCTGGAACGCGGTGGAGATGACGTGCGGCATGCCTTGGCCGCCGAATGCCTCCGGCGCCGACAGCGTGCCCCAGCCCGATTCCACGAACTGCTTGTACGCCTCCTTGAAGCCGGCCGGCGTTGTCACCGAACCGTCCTCATGCCGGGTGCAGCCTTCCTGATCGCCCGACTGGTTCAGCGGGAACAGCACCTCGGCGACGAAGCGCCCCCCTTCTTCCAGCACGGCGTCCACGGTGTCCGGGGTAGCATTGGCAAAGCCCGGCACGTTGGCGTGGCGCGAGAGGCCAACCACGTGCTCCAGAACGAAGCGGGTGTCGCGCACCGGCGGAGTATATTGCGGCATGGGATCAGTCCTTCTGATCGGGTTTTTCAAGGAGGGAGACGAACTCGTCCAGTTCGGCAATGGCGTCGTCGATGTCGCGTTTCTGCGCCGTCAGCGCCTCGATCCGGGCACGACAACGCGCGATGGTGACGTTGCGCTGCGTGCTGCGCCCGTCGCCGATGTCATAAAGGTCGATCATCTCGCGGATTTCCGCGAGACTGAAGCCGACGCGCTTGCCGCGCAAAATCCAGGCAAGCCGGGCTCGGTCGCGATGCGAATAGATCCGCGCCGTGCCCCGCCGTTCGGGGGCGATCAGCCCTTCATCCTCGTAGAATCGCAAGGCGCGCGCCGTTACCCCGAATTCCGACGCGAGATCCGTGATGCTGAAATGCGTGCGATCCGCGCGAGGCGGGAGCGAACCAAAGAGGCCGGCGACCGTCATGCCGCCGCTCTATCTTCCGCTTACGTGAACGTCAATCGCACAGCGGGTCACCCTTCGCGCTTCGCATCGCGCGCGCCTCGGTCGCCGTACTGCTCAGCCGCGTCGCGTTCACTGCCGACAGGGTGGCGCGTCCGCTGCAATATTGGTTGCACCCAGCAGGAAGCGCGGGCGGAAACACAATCCGCTCGTCATCGAACTTCGCCTCCAGCCGGCATTCACCGCCCAGATCGATCTTCAGCGTTCCGCTACCGCTGGCGTGCCCGCGCGCCGCGCAGCGTTGTTGTGGGCCGTAATCGACGGTTACCCCGATACGATAGCCGTTCCCTTCAGGCACGACGCACAGCCGGTCGCTGTCAGAGGAGAAGGCGCCGACCGGGTTCAGCACCGCGGGATCGGCCAGAACGCCGCGTGTGATCGCGGCCGTCTCCAGGATCGCGCCAGCGCCGGCCGCCTCTGCTGGTGCGCTCGCCTGCTGACCGCACCCCGCGAGGATCGCTGCCACGGCCAGCGCCGCCGGCTTGCGCATCAGTCGACCCGTTCCAACCCGCCCGGCACGATCCGGCGATAGAAGCAGGATCGCGCGCCAGTGTGGCAGGCGGGGCCGACCGGCTCCGCTATCACCCAGATGGCGTCCTGATCGCAGTCAATCCGCATCTCGCGCACAATCAGGAAGTGTCCCGATGTCTCCCCCTTGACCCACAAGGCCTGGCGGCTGCGCGACCAGAAAGTCGCCTTCCCTGTCGCGCGGGTGGCCTGCAGTGCCGCTTCATTCATGTGCGCGACCATCAGCACCTCACCACCGTCGGCGGCGGTGACCACCGCTGTGATCAGTCCGGCGGCGTCAAATTTCGGTTCAAGCGTCAGGCCATGTTCGCGCGGATCGGTCATGCGGGCTGCTGTAGCGCAGCGTCGTGGCTTTCTGCCAGCCCGCGCTGGCCGCGGCGCGAGTCTCCTGCCGTCGCTACTTGTGATTACGAACAGCGTCGACGAGCGCGCTCTTGTTCATCTTGGACCGGCCTTCGATGCCGATCTTGCGCGCTTCCTCGTACAGTTCGTCCTTTGAGCGGTCCTCCAGCCGGTCACTGCGGTGATCGAGCGAGCCGTTGGCGCGGGCATTGGCGATGCGCGCCGCCTTCTCTTTTGATTCTCCCTGCTTGCGCAGTTCCTCGTACAGCTTGTCGTCCTTGATCTGCGATCCGTGGCTCTTTGCCATCGCCATTCTCCTCGCGCGCAAAAACGTGAAGGTGCAACGATTGCTCCCAAGCCCCATGACAAATCCGCGACAGTCGCTATATGGACGGCGCACGACGCGAGCCCCCACGCCATGCTGACGACTAATCCTTTCGACGACGACCATCTGCACGAGGAGTGCGGCATCTTCGGAGTGTCCGGCTCCGATGGCGCTGCGGCGCTTGTCGCCCTTGGCCTCCATGCGCTCCAGCACCGTGGACAGGAGGCCGCTGGCATCACGTCCTTTGACGGCGCGAACTTCCACACCAAGAAGGCGATGGGTCACGTCGCTGGCAATTTCGACAGCGAGGCCGTGATCGGTTCGCTGCCCGGAAGCGTCGCGTGCGGCCACGTGCGCTATTCCACCACCGGCGAAACCGCGCTGCGCAACGTGCAGCCGCTGTACGCCGAGTTGGCAAGCGGCGGCTTCGCCGTGGCGCATAACGGCAATATCTCCAACGCGATGAAGGTCCGCCGTGAGTTGATTCGCCGCGGATCGATCTTCCAGTCGACCAGCGATACCGAGACGATCATCCACCTGGTCGCCACGTCGAACTATCGCACGCTGATGGATCGCTTCATCGACGCGCTGAAGCAGGTCGAGGGCGCCTATGCGCTGATCGTGATGACACCCGAGGGCATGATCGCCTGCCGCGATCCGCTGGGCATCCGCCCGCTGGTCATGGGCAAGCTGAACGACGCGATTATCTTCGCCAGCGAAACCGTGGCGCTGGACGTGGTCGGCGCCGAATTCGTCCGCTCGGTCGAGCCGGGTGAGCTGGTGATCGTCCAGGGTACCGAGATGCGGTCGATCCGCCCGTTCGGACCGGTCGCGCCGCGCCCATGCATTTTCGAATGGGTCTATTTCTCGCGCCCTGATTCTATTGTCGACGATCATTCGGTCTATTCGGTGCGCAAGGGCATCGGCCAGCAACTGGCGATCGAAGCGCCGGTGGACGCCGACCTTGTCATTCCAGTGCCGGATTCCGGCGTACCTGCGGCGATCGGCTATGCGCAGGAAAGCGGCATTCCGTTCGAACTGGGTATCATCCGCTCGCATTATGTCGGCCGCACCTTCATCCAGCCGGGCGACAAGGTGCGTCATCTCGGCGTCAAGTTGAAGCACAACGCCAATCGCGCGCTGATCAAGGGCAAGCGGGTGGTGCTGATCGACGATTCGATCGTTCGAGGCACGACCAGCCTGAAGATCGTGCAGATGATGCGCGATGCGGGGGCCGCCGAAGTGCACATGCGCATCGCCAGCCCGCCGACCAAGCACAGCTGCTTCTACGGCGTCGATACGCCCGAGCGCGCGAAGCTTCTCGCTGCCACCCACGACCTGGAGGCGATGCGCGAGTTTATCCATGCCGATAGCCTCGCGTTCGTGACAATCGACGGGCTCTACAAGGCACTGGGTCGCAGTGAGCGGTCGCAGTACCGCCCTGGCTATTGCGACGCCTGCTTCACGGGCGATTACCCCACCACTTTGACAGATCACGACGATACGGGTGCGGTGGACCAGTTCGCCATGCTGGAAGAACGGGTGGCCTGAACCGCCTTCGTCGCCGACCTTCGGCTTCAATCTGTCGCTGCGGCGGCACCATGGAGTTGCGGGAGAGCGCGTCCCGGGACTAATCCGGGATGATGAACGTGACCAAGCCTCTCGAGAACAAACTAGCCCTCGTCACCGGCGCGAGCCGCGGGATCGGTGCTGCGACCGCCATCGCACTGGCCGCCAAGGGCGCGCACGTGATCCTGACCGCGCGCTCCGCCACGGCGCTGGAGGAAGTCGAACAGACGATCTTCGACGCGGGCGGCTCGGCCACCATCGCGCCGCTTGATCTGGCGGCGAATGATGCGATCGCCCGCCTCGCCGTGGCGATCAGCGAACGCTGGTCGGCGCTCGACGTCATGGTACTGAACGCCGGCACGCTGGGAACGCTGGCCGCGGTGCCATCGATCGACCCCAAGGAGTTTGCCAACGTGCTGACGCTGAACGTGTCGGCACAGGTGGCGCTGATCCAGGCGTTCGATCCAATGCTGCGCCGTTCGAAGGATGCGCGTGTCATCGGCGTCACGTCATCCGTCGGCCGCAAGCCGCGCGCCTATTGGGGCGCTTATGGTGCGTCGAAGGCGGCGTTCGAGACGTTGCTGGGCGCATACGGCGACGAAATGGCTGAAATCAGCCGGGTTCGTACCGCCATTGTCGATCCCGGTGCCACGCGGACCAAGATGCGCGCCCGCGCCTATCCCGGGGAGGACCCCGCATCGGTGAAGCCACCCGAGGTGGTGGCTGACCGGATCGCTGCCTTGGCGGTGGACGGGTTCGAAGCCGGGCATTGGGAGCGAGTGGTAGCCTGATCTAGGCGCCCACCGCTACCACTTCGTTCCAGATCGCCGGCGCTCCGCGGTGCCGCGGTGATCAGAACGCCATCGACAATCGCTGGAACATCTGACGGGCCGGGCTCTCCTCCGGCACCGTCGCGCCCTGCACGTCATCGAGCCGGGCCACGCGGCGGTGCAGATCGACGCTCGTCGCGACCAGCCGCCGCGCCTTCTCCGGTAATTGGGCAGCCGCGAGCATCGGATCGTCGGCAGACGGGATCAGGCGCCGCGAAGGATCGAGCGCGGCGCTGGCGCAGAGTTCACCTGACAACACCGCGCGCTGTGTCAGCAGCCAGGCGATGACGTGCATCAAGCGAGTCGTCAGCTTCAGCGATTCACAGCTGAACGTCACCCGCGTGAGCGGATCGAGCGCGTCGCGATCGCCGCGCCCACCATCGTCAAAATAGCTGCGCGCATCGTCGGCGAGAACCATCGCTTCGACGTACAGGGCGTCGATCAAGCGCCGGTAGACTATGGAATCATGTCGTGATGCCTGCATGCGGCAACGTTACATCGGCCAGGCTGCGGGGCGACAGCGCGTTATCGAGTGATGCAGGCGGCATCGTCCCATTGCGGAACCGGCGCCCTTGTTACCGTCAGGCAATAATGTCGGGGATCAGCTGATCCTCTATCTGCGCGATCTCGTCGCGCAGCCGCAGCTTGCGTTTCTTCAGCCGGGCGAGCTGCAATTGGTCGGCCACGCCGCCCTCGCCAAGCGCCACAATTGCTGCGTCGAGATCGCGATGTTCGGTGCGAAGCTCGCCGAGTCGCACAATCAGCTGGCCATCGTCCGTCACGTCGCCCTCCCTCCGGCGACGCCCCTGTAGCAGAGGTCATCGGGGGATGGTGGGAAAACTCGTTACAACTGCGTGACATCGCACGACACGTGCGATCGGCCGCAGACGCGTGCTTTTCCGATGAGACAATCGCGCCGTCGCGTGTTCTACTCCTTGTCCCCGCAACCAAAGCAAGGAGATTCCTGTATGCAGACCACGCATCGTTCGGCTCTGGAGGCCAAGCATGCCACGCTGGATCAGCGCATCAGTGAAGAAACCCATCGGCCTATGCCCGATGCAATGCTCATCGCGGATTTAAAGAAAAAGAAGCTGCGGCTGAAGGAGGAAATCTCCCAAGCGCACTAACGCCAATTTGCGGTTTGGCGCGCGGGCATTTGCCGCGCGCCAAGCCCATCATCCGCCGATCTGGCGGGCCACCGCCTTGCGCGCCGCATCGCCATAGGGCGGCTTCAGACCGGCAATTTTCGCCACATCCAGCTTCGATTGTTGATAAACCGCCTTAGCATGGCTGAACGTGCGGAAGCCATCGAGGCCGTGGTATGATCCCATGCCGGACGGGCCGACGCCGCCAAATGGCAGGTCCTCCATCGACACATGGAAAATCACGTCGTCGATCGTGACGCCGCCCGAGATGGTGCGGTCTAGCACACGGCGCCGCTCGCCCTCTTCCTTGCCGAAATAGTAAAGGCCCAGCGGGCGATCGCGTCGATTGACCTCACCGATTGCGGCATCGATCCCGTCATAGCGGCGGACCGGCAGGATCGGGCCGAAGATCTCCTCCTGCATCAGCGTCATGTCGTCGGTCACGTCGCGAACGATGTGCAGCGGCATCTTGCGGCTGTTGGTGCTGCCGAAATCCTCGCCCGCCGGATTGACGACGTCCACCGTCGCCCCTTTGGCGCGTGCATCCTCCACCCATTCGTTGAGCCGCTGGAAATGGCGGTCGTTCACGATGCTGGTGTAATCGGGGTTGGAGAGGAGCGTCGGGTACATCGCGGTGGCTGCGTTCTTGATCCCTTCCACGACGGCCCCCTCCTGATCCGACGGGACGAGGATATAGTCCGGCGCGAGGCAGATCTGCCCGGCGTTCAGCATCTTACCCATCGCCACGCGCTCACTCACCTGCTTCACGTCGGCGCCCTTGCCGACGATGACCGGCGACTTGCCGCCAAGCTCGAGCGTTACGGGCGTCAGATTATCGGCTGCGGCATGAAGGATATGGCGGCCGATCCCGGTCGCACCGGTGAAGAGCAGATGGTCGAATGGAAGTTCGGCAAAAGCCTTGCCGATCTCCGGCCCGCCCGACACGAAGGCCAGCTCGGTCGGATCGAAATAGCGGCCGACGATCTCCTCGAACAAGGCTGCCGTCACGGGGGTGAATTCGCTGGTCTTGACCATCGCGCGGTTGCCGGCGGCAAATACCCCCGCCAGCGGTGACATCACCAGGTTCACCGGAAAATTCCACGGCGCGATCACGCCGATCACGCCCTTCGGCTGATATTCCACCCACGCCTTTGCGCCGAGCAGGCCGAGCGGGAACTGGACCGGCCGCTTCTCCGGCCTAGCCCATTTGTCGAGGTGCTTCAGCGCATGATTGATCGGGCTGATCGACCCGCCGATGTCGGTGACCATCGACTGTTCACGGCTGCGGTGACCGAAATCCTCGCTCAGCGCATCGCAGAAGCGATCGGCATGGTCTCGGATCATCGCGGCGGCGCGCTTGAGCCGGTCCTTCCGAACGGAGATCGGCTCAGGCAGCGCCGCCATGAAGCTTTCGCGCTGGGCGCTCAGAATGTCCTTCATCTATCCTCTCCCCGTTTATTGTCGTTGTTCGTCAGGCGGCGCATCCGATCAGGCCAGCGACCGGCAGGATCACCGTATCCTGGCCGGTCCGATCGATACGCAACGTGCCGCTATCCACCACTGCTCCTTGTGACAGGTCACGGCGCGTCTGCACGGCTAGCTCAAGCGTCGCGGTGACGTTGCCCGCCTGGTACACGGTGGTCGTGGCGAAGCCGAAGCCGGCGCTGCCGGTCTGGCTCTGTCGTGCGTAATCGGCGACTTGGCCGTCGAGCGCGATCCGCAAGGTTCCCGGCGCGGCACTTGCCATGCCAACCAATGTACGCGCCTGACCGCCGGTGAAGAGAAAGGCCGCACAGCCCTGCGCCGGCAGCGCCTGGCGCGGCAGCGGCGCGAGCGGCAGGCCGTTCGTGGGCGATACGGTCCTGGGCGGATCGGCAATGGCCAGTGCGAAGAGCAACGCGATCATGCCGAAAGACGTACCATGAGCAGCAGTGCCGGGTAAGCCGCCACGGCGAGGTACGCCCCGAACGGAAGCGCATCATCGCGCGCCACGGCCCTGCCCGTCATCATCCGCCACGCGACCACACCCAGTCCCACCATTGCCGCCAGCAGCAGGACAGGCGGCAGCATCCGCCATCCGAGCCATAGCCCGATCACGCCGAACAATTTGGGGTCGGCGCCGCCCAGCCCTTCGATGCCGCGCAGCCGCTGATAAATAAAGCCGATCAGCCACAAGGAACCGAAACCGGCGATGCCGCCGATGATCCGCTCTCCCATAGCGGGCGTCAGCACGGCGGCAGCGATGATGCCAAGCGCGGCCAGGATGATCAAAAGCGGATCGGGTATCCACAATTCTGTCGCATCGAGCGCGATGACCAGCACCAGCAACCAACCAAACGATGCGATCAGCAGCGCCGCGCCCCCGCTCGCGACAAGTCCGGCGAGCAACCCCGCAAGCGCGCACCCGGCCTCGACCTGCCAGTGCAACGCGGGGATCGCCGCGCCACAGCAGCGTGCGCGGCCTCGGTTCGCGGCAAAGCTGATCAGCGGGATCAGATCGACAGCCGATAACGCCCGGTCGCAGGCGTCGCACGCCGACCGGCCGGTCAGCGCCGATCGGCCAGCCGGCCAGCGGATCGCCACGGTTGCGAGAAAGCTGCCGAGGATTGCGCCCAGAGCGGCGAGCGCGAGCGGCCAGAAGGGGTCAGACACCCTTCTTTCGTATCAGATAACGATAGACGCCGAACAGGTTGATCCCGAACAACACGATGTTCTGCGTGCCCAGCGCCCAGTCATCGGTCAGCAAGGCGCCGCTGATCCAGCAGATCGACGAACCGACGAACAGGACGAAGCCCCAGCCGGTCACTCGCCGCCCCAGATCCAGCGAGACCATGAAGGCGGCAATCATTCCACTGATCGCCGCTGCCCACTTCAACACATCGATCATGCTGTCCATCGCCGCCCAACGCGCTGGCTTGCCCTTTGTATTCGCTTGCGATCGACACTAGATCGATTGGCATACGATTTTGTCCCGGAGCTTCATTTCCATGACCACCGATTCCGTCGTCATCCTCTCCTACGCCCGTACGCCGATGGGCGGCATGCAGGGGGCACTGGCCGACGTCTCCGCCACCGATCTGGGGGCGACGGCCGTGAAGGCGGCAGTGGAGCGTGCGGGTGTCGACGGCGCGGCAGTGGAGCGGATCTACATGGGCTGCGTCCTGCCCGCGGGTCTCGGCCAGGCACCGGCGCGGCAGGCGGCGATCAAGGCGGGCCTTCCCAAGTCGGTGCAGGCAACGACGGTGAACAAGGTGTGCGGTTCGGGCATGCAGACCGTGATCATGGGCGCAGAGGCGATCGCGGCCGGATCCGCCGACCTGATCGTGGCGGGCGGCATGGAGAGCATGACCAACGCGCCCTACATCCTGAAGAAGCATCGCTCGGGCGCCCGGATCGGCCATGACACGGCCTATGACCACATGTTCCTGGACGGGCTCGAAGACGCTTATGAGGCGGGCCGCGCGATGGGCACCTTCGCGCAGGATACGGCCAACGGCTATCAGCTGACGCGGCAGGCGCAGGACGATTATTCGATCGAATCGCTGCGCCGCGCGCAGGCGGCGATCAAGTCGGGCGCCTTCGCCGACGAAATTGTCCCGGTGACGGTCGCCACCCGCAAGGGTGAGGTGGTCGTCGATACCGACGAGCAGCCAGGCCGCGGCATGCCGGACAAGATCCCCACCCTTCGTCCTGCCTTTGCCAAGGACGGCACGATCACGGCGGCGACCAGCTCCTCGATCTCCGACGGTGCGGCCGCGCTGGTGCTGAGCCGCGAAAGCACTGCCCGCGCGAATGGCCAGACGCCGGTGGCGCGCATCGTCGCCCACGCCGCACATGCGCAGGAGCCGGCGGCGTTCACCACCGCCCCGGTCGGCGCGATCGAGAAGCTGCTCAAGAAGACGGGCTGGTCGATCGACGACGTGGATCTGTTCGAGATCAACGAGGCGTTCGCCTGCGTCGCGATGTTCGCGATGAAGGACCTCGGCATCCCGCACGACAAGATCAACGTGAACGGCGGCGCCACCGCGCTCGGTCACCCGATCGGCGCCTCTGGCGCGCGGATCATCACCACACTGGTCGCGGCGCTGAAGAACCAGGGCAAGAAGCGCGGCATCGCCAGCCTTTGCATCGGTGGTGGCGAGGCAACCGCCCTCGCCGTCGAGTTGGTCTGACCCGATGGGAGCGGACCACAAGCAGGAGGATCATGACCTCCAGGTAGCGTTGGTCCGCTACCAGCAATGGACCGCCGAATCCGGTGAGCGCGCCCTCGTCATCCTCGAAGGCCGCGATACCGCCGGCAAGGATGGCGCGATCCGCCAGATCACCCGGCACCTGGCAGTGCGGCACACCCGCGTCGTCGCGCTGCCGAAGCCGACCGCGCAAGAGCGCTCGCAATGGTATTTCCAGCGTTATGTCGAGCATCTGCCCGCCGCCGGCGAGCTCGTGATCTTCAATCGCAGCTGGTACAATCGCGCGGGCGTGGAGGTTGTCAACGGCTTCTCCACCGCCGAGGAACAGGCGCGCTTCCTGAAAGATGTTCCCGGTTTCGAGGCGATGCTGATTGGGTCGGGCATCAGGATCGTGAAACTGTGGCTGGATATCTCGCATGACGAACAGGCCAAGCGGCTCGAATCACGTCGTAGCGATCCCCTGAAGGCGCTGAAGATCTCCGCACTCGACAAGGTCGCGGTGAAGGAGTGGGACGGGTACACGACCGCGCGGGATACGATGCTGACGCGCACCAGCACGCCGATCGCCCCGTGGGTGTGCGTCCGCGCGGATCACAAGAAGCGCGCCCGCCGCGCGATTATTCAGCATCTGCTGCACGAATTGGCACCCGCTTCGATCGCCAACGATGTCCACAAGCCCGATCCCGACACCCTCTTCACTTTCGAGGCGAGCGCGATCGGCGACGGGCGCCTCGAACGCTGATCCCCAACATTCCGTAACTTTAGTTCGGTTGCACTCTACACCTCTGCCTCACTCCGAGTCATAATGCGTTCCAAGAATATGGGACGAGGAGAGGCAGATGACACTCGAGTCGCAAGCGATCCACGCTGCGCCCGACACCGGGTTTGATTTCGATCCGGCCGCGCTGAAGGCGAAATATCTGGCCGAGCGCGACAAGCGGCTACGCGCCGATGCGAATGAACAATATGTCGAAATGGCAGGCAAGTTCGCCCACTACCTCGAAGACCCGTACATCGAACAACCGCTCGATCGCGCGCCGCTCACAGACGAGAAGGACGTGGTCGTGATCGGCGGCGGCTTCGGCGGGCTGCTGGCGGGCGCGAAGCTGCGTGAGGCGGGGATTGCAGACGTCCGCATCATCGAAAAGGGCGGCGAGTTCGGCGGCACCTGGTATTGGAACCGCTACCCCGGCGCGGCCTGCGATATCGAGAGCTATGTCTATCTTCCGCTGCTCGAGGAAACCGGCTTCATCCCGGAACGCAAGTACAGCCAGGGTCCTGAGATCCGCGCCTATTCGCGCCGCATCGCCGAGCGGTTCGATCTTTATCGCGATGCCGTGTTCCAGACGGAGGTCACTGACCTGACGTGGAACGAGGAGGACCGGCGCTGGATCATCTCGACCAATCGTGGTGACGCGATCCGTGCTCGCTTCGTCATCATGGCGAACGGGCCGTTGCACCGGCCGAAGCTGCCCGGCATCCCCGGCATCGAGGAGTTTCAGGGGCACACGTTCCACACCAGTCGGTGGGACTATGACTATACCGGGGGCGACCAGAATGGCGGGCTGGACAAGCTCGGCGACAAGGTCGTCGGAATCATTGGTACCGGTGCGACCGCGGTGCAATGCGTCCCGCATCTCGGCGCGACCGCGAAGCAATTGTTCGTGTTTCAGCGCACGCCGTCGTCGATCGACGTGCGCGGCGATCGGCCGACCGACCCGCAATGGGCGCAGTCGCTGACGCCGGGATGGCACCAGCAGCGAATGGAAAATTTCAACACCCTGGTCTCGGGCGGCTGGGCAGAAGAGGATCTGGTCAACGACGGCTGGACCGACATCATCCGCAATCTGGGCATCATCGCCCGGATGAAGGCGGCAAAGTCAGGCGCGCAGAACCCGGATGAGCTGGTGCAGCTCGCAGATTTCCAGAAAATGGAATCGATCCGCGCGCGCGTGGATGAAGTGGTGCAGGACATGGACACTGCCGACGCGCTGAAGCCGTGGTACAACCAGTTCTGCAAGCGACCTTGCTTCCACGACGATTATCTGGCGACGTTCAACCGCCCCAACGTATCGCTGGTCGATACGCAGGGTCAGGGGGTCGAACGGATCACCCGTGATGGCGTGGTCGTGGCGGGCACCGAGTACAAGCTCGACTGCCTGATCTTCGGCACCGGCTTCGAAGTCGGCACCAGCTATGCCCGGCGCGCCGGCTATGACGTTCACGGCACCGGCGGCCGCTCGCTCGAGGAGAAATGGGCTGACGGCGGCCGGACGCTGCACGGGATGACCGTCAACGGCTTCCCCAACATGTTCATCTTTTCGGTGATCCAGTCGGGTTTCACCGCGAATTACCCGCACGCCTTGCTGGAGCAGGCGGGCCATGCCGCGCACATCATCGGTGAAGCGATGCGGGCGCAGAAATCGCGCGTCGAGGCGACCGAAGAGGCGGAGAATGCGTGGACGGACGAGATCCTCTCGTCCGTGCTGGATCGCCGCAAGTTCCTCGAGGAATGCACTCCCGGCTATTACAATGGGGAAGGCCAGCTCAGCCCCAAGGCCGCCAGCTTCTCCAGCTACGGCAAAGGACCGGTCGCCTTCTTCAACACGATCAAGGCGTGGCGTGACGAAGGCAGCATGAAGGGACTGACGCTCGCCTGACAGCCGGGCGTACCTGTATCAAGGTCCGATCAGGCCGGGGTTCGCCGCTGAGCGCTCCCCGGCCGTCGTTCTTCTCCACGACCGCCCTCGACACGCGCAACAGAGTTGCGCACAGCTGTTCGGCAAAAGAGAGGAAGTTGGATGACTGATCTGCCTGACACATATCGCCGGCTGGTTTCGACTGTAACGCCCGAGGGCCAGGTGCGCCTGTCGCTGCAAAGCGTACCGATGACGACCCCGGCGGACGACGATGTGGTGATCCGCGTCGAAGCGTCGCCAATCAACCCGTCGGATCTAGGCGTGCTGCTGGCGTTGACCGAGGGGGATGCGTTCACCAGCGACGGCGATGCCGCGGTGGCCCCCCTCTCCCCTCCGGTCCAGCGGGCATTGTCCGCGCGCAAGGGCGTCGACCTGCCGGTCGGCAACGAAGGCGCCGGGGTCGTGGTGGCGGCCGGTGCGTCGGAAGCGGCGCAGGCGCTGTTGGGCAAGACGGTCGCGCTCGCGGGCGGTGGCTTCTACGCCGAATATCGCAAGGTACGCGCCAGCGAGTGCATGATCGTGCCCGACGGCACCAGCGCAGAGGAAGCCGCCTCCTCCTACGTCAATCCGCTCACCGCGCTTGGCATGGTCGGCACGTTGAAGCGTGAGGGGTATCAGGGGCTTGTCCACACTGCGGCAGCATCGAACCTCGGCCAGATGCTCGTCAAATTGTGCAAGGCGGATGGTATTCCGCTGGTCAACATCGTTCGCAGCGAGGCGCAGGCCAAGCTGCTGCGCGACCTGGGCGCCGAGCATGTCGTCGACATGACGGCTGACAATTTCATCCCGTCGCTGATCGATGCGATCGCCGCGACCAACGCCTTTCTCGCGTTCGATGCGGTCGGCGGTGGCAAGCTCGCCGGGCAGATCCTGGCGGCGATGGAACAGGCTGCGCTGCGCACCCAGCGCGCAGATGGCCCCTACGGCTCGCGTCAGATGAAGCAGGTCTACATCTATGGCGGGCTTTCGTCGGCGCCGACCGAGTTCAATCGCGGGTTCGGCATGCGCTGGCGGATGGGCGGATGGCTGCTTACCTACTTCCTGGAAGATGTCGGTGCGACAGAGGCAAAGGCGCTGCGCGAGCGCGTCGCGCGCGAACTGAAGACCACCTTCGCCAGCAAGTACACCCAGCGTATCCCGCTGTCGGGCGTGCTCGATCCGGCGAACATCGCCGCTTACGGCAAGCGCGCGACCGGCGAGAAGTATCTGGTCACGCCGCAAGCGTGACGGTGACACGCCGGCCGGTCAGTCGGTGATATCGACGGTGCGGGCGTCACGGTTGATCCGGACGCCCGCCCCATCCGGCACCTCCATCACGAATCCGGCGGCCTCATGCCAGTCATCCGGCTGCATCGCGCCGCCATCCAGCCGATGCCAGTGAAGATCGTGGCGAATGGCAGGATCGGCGAGTTCCGGATGGCGTCGCCGCCACGCCGATAGCCCGGCGACATAATCCTCCAGATCACGATCGCGCGACGCCCAGTCGAGCCAGGTAACGTCGTTGTGCTGCGCATAGGCGTTGTTGTTGCCGCGCTGGGTGCGGCCGAATTCATCCCCCGCGGTCAGCATGATGGTGGCGCGCGCGGCAAACAGCGTGGCCAGCAGCGCCTTCGCGTCACGCTGGCGCGCTGCGTCGTCGCCGGAGTTCCAGCTCACCTCGTCATGGTGGCCGTCGCGATTGTCCTCTCCATTGGCGTGGTTGCGGCGTTCCTTGAAGGTGACGGCGTCACGCAGCGTGAATCCGTCGTGCGACGCGATGAAGTTGACGCTGCGTGTCATATCGTCGCCGAAGATGTCGGTTGATCCCACCAGCCGCGTAGCGAGCGTCCCGGCCGAGCCGTCTCCGCGCCAGAACCGTCGAACATCATCGCGAAACCGGTCATTCCACTCCAGCCAGTCGCCCGGAAAGCGGCCAAGCTGATAGCCGCCCGGCCCAACGTCCCAAGGCTCGGCGATCATGATCCGATCAGCGAGAACAGGATCGAAAGCAATCGCCGCAAAGATCGGCGCGCCGGGATCGAAGCCCGGTGAACGCGCAATCACGGGCGCCAGATCAAAACGGAATCCGTCGACCCCGGCCTGCGTGACAAAGTGGCGCAGCGCGTCCAGCGTCAGATCGCGGACGGGTGGATAGCCAAAATCAAGCGTGTTCCCGGTGCCCGCGTCGTTGATCAGCGTGCCGTCGGGCGCCCGGGCGTAACAACGATCGTCGAGCCCGCGAAATGACAGTGTCGGCCCGTGCAGATCGCTTTCGCCGGTGTGGTTGAAAACGAGATCGAGGATCGTGCCGATCCCGTGCGCGCGCAGCGCGTTCACCGTCGCGCGAAGCTCCTCCATGCCACCCGGGCATAGCCGCGGGTCGAGCGCCATCGGTACTACAGGGTTGTATCCCCAGGCATTCCCCAAGCCTAGGGGTGGCAAATGCCGCTCATCGATCCAGGCGACGATCGGCATCAGCTCGACCGCTCCCACGCCCAGCTTCGTCAGGTGCGCCAGGATCGAAGGATGCGCCAGCGCCGCGACCGTGCCGCGCTGCGTGGCCGGAACGTCGGGGTGCAGCATGGTAAAGCCGCGCACGTTGATCTCGTAGATCAACTGTCCGGCGCGGAACACCAGTGGCCGGTGGGCAAGCGGCGGGAGCGGCAGAGTGACCAGAGCCTTGGGCACGAGTGCCGCGGTATCCTCACCGCGCGTGCCGAGCCGTGGATCATAGGCGAACGGCCGATCAAGCTCTGCAGCCCGCGGGTCGACCAGCAGTTTCGACCGGTCGAACGGCGCCCCGCCGTCTGCCCGAAAGCCGTAGCGTGTGCCGACGGGCACCGGCAGCTCCACGACCCAGTCGTCGCCTTCCTGCTGCATGAGGTGACGGTTCTCGCGATCGTCTTCGTCGAACACGCAGAGCCAGACGGCCGCCGCGTCGGGTGATCGTACACGAAACCAATGATCCGGCGCCTCGCGCATCGGCGACGATCAGCCCCCCGGCCGCATCACGTCACAACGTCGGGATGCGACCGTCCGGTGTGACTAGCGATGCCGGCAATATCATCGGCAGCACGGGCGATGTCGGCCAGCATCTCGCCGGTATCGCAATCCAGCTTGCCGCCGACAGGTTCATAGCGCTCCAGATAGACGCGAAGCGTGGCGCCGCTCGTGCCTGTGCCTGACAGGCGGAACACCACGCGGCTGCCGCCCTCGAACAGGATTCGCAGACCCTGCTGACGACTGATCGAGCCATCGGTCGGATCCTCATAGGCGAACTCGTCGGCCGCCTCGATGCGCATGCCGCCAACCTGCTGCCCGGGCAGATCGCTGAGCTTCCCGCGCAGCTCGTCCATCAGGGCCGCCGCCGCATCGCTGTCGACGCCTTCATAATCGTGCCGAGCATAATAATTGCGGCCGAAGCGCGCCCAATGGTCCTGTGCGATCTGCTTCACCGACTTACCGGTCGCCGCCAGGATGTTGAGCCACAGCAGTACCGCCCACAGCCCGTCCTTTTCGCGCACGTGATCGGATCCGGTGCCCGCGCTTTCCTCGCCGCAGATTGTCACCATCCCGGCATCGAGCAAATTGCCGAAGAACTTCCACCCCGTTGGTGTTTCATAGACCGGGATGTTCAGCGCGGCGGCGACACGGTCGGCGGCTGCGCTGGTGGGCATCGAGCGGGCGATCCCCTTCAGCCCTTCGGCATAGGCCGGGGCCAGATGCGCATTGGCGGCCAGCATCGCCAGGCTGTCGGACGGCGTGATGAAGATGTCGCGGCCGATGATCAGGTTGCGGTCGCCGTCGCCATCGGACGCGGCGCCGAAATCGGGCGCGTCGGCGCTCATCATCAGGTCGTACAGCGCTCGGGCGTGCACCAGATTGGGATCCGGGTGATGGCCACCGAAATCCTCCAGCGGCGTGCCATTGCGCACGGTCCCTTCTTCAAACCCTAGTCGCCGTTCGAGGATCTCCTTCGCATAGGGACCGGTCACGGCACTCATCGCGTCGAACGCCATCGTGAGCTCCGCGCCGCGAATGGCGGTGAAATCAAACAGCGACTGCATCAGATCGGCATAAGCCTCAACCGGATCGACGACTTCCACCGTCATTCCAGCGACGTCCTGCTCGCCCAGCGTGTCGATGGCCAGATCGGGAGCCTCCACGATCCGATACGCCTCGATCGTGCGTGTACGCTCCAGGATGGCGTCGGTCACCTTTTCCGGCGCCGGGCCGCCGTTTGCGACATTGTATTTGATCCCGAAATCCTCGTCGGGGCCACCGGGATTGTGGCTGGCCGACAGGATCAACCCGCCGATCGCCTGCCGGCTGCGGATCAGGTGCGATGCCGCCGGGGTCGACAGGATACCGCCCTGCCCGACGATCACCCGCGCAAAGCCGTTGGCAGCCGCCATCCGGATTGCCTTGCCGATCACTTCGCGATTCAGATAGCGACCGTCACCGCCAATGATCAGCGTCGCCCCCTCGCGCCCCTCCACCACGTCGAACACCGACTGGATGAAGTTCTCGGCATAATGCGGCTGCTGGAATACCTTCACCTTCTTGCGCAGGCCCGAAGTGCCGGGCTTCTGATCGCCGTAAGGCGTGGTGGCCACCGTCTGGATCATGCGTTCACTAGGCTCCGGTAAAGCGCCGCATAGGCCGCGCCGCTGGTCTTCCACGAAAAGTCGGCGGCCATCCCGCGCTGCTGCATCCGTCGCCAGCGCGCCGGCTGCGCATACAATGATACCGCCTTGCGTAGCGCGTAGGTCAGGCCCTCATGCGAGACATCGTCGAACTGAATGCCCGTCGCCACCCCGGCGGCCAGCGCGGCGGGGTTGGCATCGATGACGGTATCGGCCAGCCCGCCGACGCGCGCCACGATCGGCACGCAGCCATAGGCCAGCCCATAAAGCTGCGTCAGGCCACACGGCTCGAACCGCGAGGGGATGACAATCGCATCGGCGCCGCCCTGCAACAGATGCGACAGTGCCTCGTCATAGCCGATGCGCACGCCAATCCGTCCCGGGTGGCGGGACGCGGCCAGCAAAAACGCCTGCTCCAGCCCCTCGTCGCCCGATCCGAGCAACGCCAGCCGCCCGCCCATGTCGACCAGCGCGTCGAGTGCACCGGCCAGGACGTCCATCCCCTTTTGCCAGGTCAGCCGGGTGACCACGGTGAACAGCGGCCCCTCATCCTCGTCCAGCGAGAACAGCCGTTCGATCGCGCGCTTGTTCTGCGCCCGCCGCGCAAGGTCCGCCTCGTCATAACGCGCGCTGAGCGACGCGTCGGTGCGCGGGTTCCATACGGCCGGGTCAATGCCGTTGACGATGCCGGTCAACTGCGCGGCTCGTCCGGCGATCAGCCCCTCCAAGCCCATGCCGAATTCCGGCCGCAAGATTTCGCGGGCATAGGTCGGGCTGACCGTGGTGATCGCGGTCGCTGCCGCCAGGCCGGCCTTCAGGAAGCCGACCCCGCCATAATATTCCACCCCGTCGATCGACCACGCCTCCGGCGGCAGCTGAAGCCGCGCGAACACCTCGGCGCCGAACTGTCCCTGAAAAGCGATGTTGTGGACGGTCAGCACCGATTTTACCGGTGCGCCGGCATAGCGCAAATAGACCGGCGCCATCGCACCCTGCCAGTCGTGCGCATGCAGCAGATCGAACCGCGTCCCTTTCACCGCGCCGCTGGCAATCTGCGCCGCGGCCTGTCCGAAGGCGGCAAACCGCTGCCAATTATCGGGCCATTCGGCACCCGCAGCCGCGGCGTACAATCCGCCCTCACGCGCGAACAATCCGGGCGCCTCCAGCACCAGCAGCGGGCGGCCGGCGATCTCACCGCGCAGCAGCCGCGCCTCTCCGCCGCCCATCAGATCCCGCCAGCGATGAACGGGCTTGCCCGACACCGCCTTCATGACAGCCGGATAACCGGGGAGAAGCGTGGTAACCTGAACGCCCTGCTCGCTCAGCGCGGCAGGCAGCGCCCCGACCACGTCGGCAAGCCCGCCCGTCTTGACCAGCGGATAGGCTTCGGAAGCAACAGAAAGTACCTTCACAATCGGCTCACAACCGGTCGATCATCGGCTTCGTGATCAGGCACACGCCGCTTTCGGTGCGGCGAAACCGCTTGGCATCAAGCAACGGATCATCACCGACCACCAGCCCATCAGGGATCTCCACCCCGCGATCGATCACTACCTTACGCAGCCGCGCGCCGCGGCCGATCTTCACGAAGGGGAGAACCACCGCCTCGTCCAGCATCGCAAAGCTGTGCGTGCGCGTGCCGGTCGACAGCAGCGAGCGGTAAATGGACGATCCCGACACGATGCAGTCCCCCGACACGAGGCTCGCCACCGCGGAGCCGCGGCGACCATCGATGTCATGGACGAACTTCGCCGGCGGCGTCAGTTCCGAATAGGTCGAGATCGGCCAGGTGCGATCATAAAGGTCCAGCGCAGGCACCACATCGGTAAGGTCGATGTTCGCTTCCCAATAGGCATCCACCGTGCCCACGTCGCGCCAATAAGCAGACGCCTCGTTCGACGATCGAACGCAGGAATCGGTGAACTGGTGCGCCACCGCCTTGCCGTTCTTGACGAGCCAGGGAACGATGTCCCGCCCGAAATCGCGGTTCGAATCAGGCGTGGCGGCGTCGCGACGCAACTGATCGATCAGCAGCGCGGTGCGAAAGACATAGATACCCATCGAGGCCAGCGCGACATCCGGCCGGCCCGGCATTGCGGGGGGATCGGCCGGCTTCTCCACGAAATCGAGAATTCGGCCACTCTCGTCCACATGCATCACGCCAAAGCCGACAGCCTCCATGCGCGGCACTTCCAGGCAGGCGACCGTCACGTCCGCGCCGGAATCGCAATGCTGCTGGAGCATCAGCTCGTAATCCATCTTGTAGATGTGATCACCAGCCAGGATCACCATATATTCGGGATCGTAGCTTTCGATGATGTCGATGTTCTGGAACACCGCATCGGCGGTGCCCTCATACCATTGGAATTCGCTGATCCGCTGCGACGCGGGCAGGATGTCAAAGCTTTCGTTGCGTTCGGGCCGCAGGAAGTTCCAGCCGCGCTGAAGATGCCGGATCAGCGAGTGCGCCTTATACTGGGTCGCCACGCCGATCCGCCGGATGCCGGAATTGATCGCGTTCGACAGCGCAAAGTCGATGATCCTGCTCTTGCCGCCGAAATAGACCGCCGGCTTCGCGCGCGTGTCGGTCATTTCGTGCAGGCGGCTCCCGCGTCCGCCGGCAAGCACATAAGCCATCGCGTCGCGGGCCAGCGGCTGTCCTCTTCTATGGTCCATCGTGCCTTCCTTGCGCCACCCGGCGGGGAGTATGTCGGGAGGGCCTGTCTCCCCCTTGTCATCGTGCCAGGAGAACAGGCCCTCCCCTGGGTCTCTCGAAGGCCGGGGAAGGACGCCCCCGCACCGCCTCCACGCGAGAGAGAAACGCTATCCTTCGAACTCGAGCATGATCGTCGCCAGCGGGGGCAGCGTCACCATCGCCGCGCCATTGCGCGCCTCCACGCCGCCCATGTTGCCGAGCCCTGATCCCCAGTAGAAACTGGAATCGGAATTCAGGATCTCACGCCAGCGGCCGTCATGCGGCAGCGGAATACGGTAGGGCGCACGCGCCACCGGCGTCATGTTGCAGATCACCGCGATCGGCGCAGCGCCAGGTGCCGTACGCAGCCACACGAACACTGAATTGGCCGCGTCATCGGCGACCAGCCACTGGAATCCTTCGGGCTCGCAATCGCGCGCATGAAGCGCCGGCTTCTCGCGATACACACGGTTCAGGTCGCGGATCAGCTTGCGCATGCCCTCATGCGCCGTCGAGTGCAGCAGATCCCAATCGAGCGCGCGTTCTTCGCTCCATTCCCGGCGCTGGGCGAACTCCTGCCCCATGAACAGCAGTTTCTTGCCGGGGTAACCCCACATCATCGCATACATCGCGCGCAGGTTGGCGAACTGCTGCCAGTCATCGCCGCTCATCTTCGCCAGCAGCGATCCCTTGCCGTGCACAACCTCGTCATGGCTGAGCGCGAGGACGTAATTCTCGCTGAAGGCATAGACGAGGCCGAAGGTGATGTCGTGGTGGTGGTGCTGCCGGTGGATCGCCTCGCGCGCCATGTACTTCAGCGTATCGTGCATGAAGCCCATGTTCCATTTGAAGCCGAAGCCCAGTCCGCCGTCATGCGCCGGATGTGTCACGCCCGGCCAGGCAGTCGATTCCTCCGCCACCGTGAAGATGCCGGGGTGTGCGCCATAGACAGCGCGGTTCATCGATTGAAGGAAGGACGCCGCCTCCCAATTCTCGCGCCCGCCCTCGGTATTGGGGATCCATTCGCCCGCCTTCCGGCTGTAATCGCGATACAGCATGGAGGCGACGGCATCCACGCGCAGACCGTCGACGTGAAACCGCTCGGCCCAGAACAGAGCATTATTGACCAGGAAAGCGGACACTTCCCGCCGCCCGAAATTGTAGATCGCGGTGTTCCAGTCGGGATGGTAGCCGAGCCGCGGGTCCTCATGCTCGTACAGAGCCGTGCCGTCGAAGCGGGCCAAGCCATGCGCATCAGTTGGGAAATGCGCCGGTACCCAATCCAGCAGGACGCCCAGCCCAGCGCGGTGCGCCCCGTCGACGAAGCGGGCAAAACCCTCCACATCGCCAAACCGGGCAGAGGGCGCGTACAGGCCGGTGGTCTGATATCCCCATGACGGATCATAGGGATGTTCTGAAATCGGCATGAACTCGATGTGGGTGAACCCCATGTCGACGACATAGGGGATCAGCCGTTCGGCCAGCGCATCCCAGGTCAGGAACCAGCCATCTTCATCGCGGTCCCAAGAACCGGCATGAACCTCGTAGATGCTGATCGGCACGTGGCGCGGGTCGACCGACGCCCAATGCGCCACATGGTCCGCATCGCCCCACTCATGGGCCAGCGGCGCGGCGGTGATCGAGGCGGTGCTGGGCCGCAGCTCGGTGCGAAAGGCGTAAGGGTCGGCCTTCAGCGGCTGCAACTGCCCGGTCGGCCCAACGATCTCGAACTTGTAGTGCCGCCCTTCGCCGATGTCCGGGATGAAGATCTCCCACACGCCCACGTCCGCCCGGCGGCGCATCACATGGCGCTTGCCATCCCAGTCGTTGAAGTCGCCGACCACCGACACGCGTTGGGCATTCGGAGCCCACACGGCGAAATGAACACCCGAGGCGCCTTCGTGCTCAATCAGGTGCGCGCCCATCTTGTCGTGCAGGCGAAAGTGGGTTCCCTGCGCGATCAGCAGGTCGTCGACCGGGCCAAGCACCGGGCCAAATGTGTACGGATCGGTGACCCACCACTCCGCGCCGCCGCCCTGCGCATGGTAACGCAGGGGCTGCGGATCGCCGGCGATCACGCCTTCAAACAGGCCCTGATCGTCAACCCGGATCAGTTCGCCGAGGCTCTCGCCCGCCAGCGTCGTCGCCTCGGCATGCTCGGCACCGGGAATGAGCGCGCGGGCAAAGGTACCCGTCGGGCCGGGATATACGCCCAATAGCGAGAACGGGTCGTCATGACGCCCAGCGAGCAAGGCAGCGATTGCGCTGGGCGGCGGCTTCACATCACGTTCCAGATATCGCGCGCATATTCGCCGATCGTCCGATCCGACGAAAACCAGCCAACATTCGCGACATTGTGGATCGCGGACGCTTGCCAGCCCGCCCGGTCCGACCAGCGTGCGTCCACCTCACGCTGCGCCGACGAATATGCCTCGAAATCGGCCGCAACCATGAACCAGTCATGGTCGTACAGGCCGTTCATCAGGTCCTTGTAGCGGTCGGGGTCATCGGGCGAGAACACGCCCGACGCGATCGCGTTGATCGCCTGCGACAATTCCCGGCTGTTCTCGATGATCGCGCGGGGCGCGTAGCCGCCACTGCGCGTCTCGGCCACTTCGCCGGCGGTCATGCCGAAAATGACGATGTGATCGTCGCCGACGCGATCCTTGATCTCGATATTGGCACCGTCCAGCGTGCCGATCGTGAGCGCGCCGTTCAGCGCGAATTTCATGTTCCCGGTACCCGACGCCTCCATCCCCGCGGTGGAGATCTGCTCGGACAGGTCCGCCGCGGGAATGATCCGCTCGGCCAGGCTGACGTTGTAATTGGGAATGAACGATACTTTCAGCAGGCCACCGACCGAGGGGTCGCTGTTGATCCGCTTCGCCACGTCATTCGCAAGTTTGATGATGAGCTTGGCGTTATGATAGCTGGACGCCGCCTTGCCCCCGAACAGCTTGACCCGCGGCACCCAGTCGCGCTCCGGATGGCTGCGGATCTGGTCGTACAGCGCCACCGTCTCGATGATGTTCAGCAGCTGGCGCTTATATTCGTGAATCCGCTTGATCTGGACGTCGAACATCGCGTCGGGATCAAGCCGCAGCCCCTGATGCTCCCGGAGATAGTTCGACAGGTCCACCTTGTTGGAACGCTTCACCTCTCCAAAACGCTCCCGAAACGAGGGGTCGTTTGCAAAAGATTCTAACGACTTGAGCCGCTCCGCGTCGTCGCAGAACTCGGGGCCGATCGCATCTCGGATCAGCGCGGTCAGCCGCGGGTTGCATTCCATCAGCCAGCGCCGCGGCGTGATGCCGTTGGTCTTGTTGTTGATCCGCTCAGGATACAGGCGGTGCAGGTCAGCAAACACCGTCTGCTTCATCAACTCCGTGTGAAGCGCGGCGACTCCGTTGACGCTGTGGCTGCCGACAAAGGCGAGATTGGCCATGCGGATCCGCCGCTCGCCATTCTCATCGATCAGGCTGATGGAGGCAATGGCATGGCTGTCCGCGCCGGTCGTGCGCGCTGCCTCGCGCAGAACCTGTGCGTTGATCGCATAGACGATCTGCATGTGGCGCGGCAGCAGGCGTTCGAACAGCGGCAACGGCCAGCTCTCCAGCGCCTCGGGCAATAGCGTGTGGTTGGTATAGCCAAAGGTCCGCCGCGTGATGTCCCACGCTTCAACGAAGTCGAGGCCATGGTGATCGATCAGCAGCCGCATCAGCTCGGCGACCGAGATTGCCGGATGCGTGTCGTTCAGCTGGATCGCAGCCTTGTCGGGCAAGGTGCGGATATCGCCAAAATACTGGGTATGCCGCCGCACCACATCCTGGATCGACGCGGAGGAGAAGAAATATTCCTGCCGCAGCCTTAGCTCCTGGCCGGCCGGGCTTGCATCGGACGGATAGAGGACGCGCACCAGCGCTTCGGCCCGGACCTGCCCCGAAAGCGCGCCGATGTGATCGCCCGCGTTGAAGGCATCGAGATGGATCGGGTCGAACGCGCGCGCGCTCCAAAGCCGAAGCGTGTTGACCCGCTTCCCGCGCCAACCGACCACCGGCGTGTCATAAGCGACCGCCTCGACCGCCTCCGCCGGCTTCCAATGCACATGACCGGACTCGTTGCTGGTCACTTCGCCACCGAAGCCGATGAAATAGGCGCTCTCGCGGCGCTCGAATTCCCAGGGGTTGCCATGGGCGAGCCACGTTTCCGGCAATTCCACCTGCCAGCCATCGTCGATGCGCTGGCGGAACATGCCGTTCATATAGCGGATGCCATAACCATAGGCCGGCAGCTCCAGCGTCGCCATGCTTTCCATGAAACAGGCCGCCAAGCGCCCCAGCCCGCCATTGCCGAGCGCTGCGTCTGGCTCGATCTCCTCGATCTCTGCCAGATCGACACCCAGCGACGCGAGCGCCGCGCCAACCTCGGCATTGCGGCCCAGGTTGGACAGCGCGTCCCTCAGCAGACGGCCGATCAGGAACTCAAGACTGAGATAATAGACCCGCTTCGCACCCGCGGCGTGCGCCGCGCGGGTCGATTCCATCCACTTGTCGATGATTTCGTCGCGCAGCGTCAGGATCGTCGCGGCAAGCCAGTCATGCTGGCGCGCGGCGCGTTCGTCCTTGCCGATGCGGTGGATGAGGGTGTCGACGATACGGTTCGCCAGCGGCGAACGGTCAACGGCGGGCGAAGGATCGGCGTCGGTCATCGACCCGTGAGCTTAACGCCAGTGGCGCCAGAGTCACGCAGCGATGCTGCACCGCAGCTTGCTTCAAATCAGACGGTGAAGCTCTCGCCGCACCCGCACGCGCCCTTGGCGTTGGGATTGTTGAACACGAAGCCGGCGGTGAAATCGTCCTCCACCCAGTCCATCGTCGATCCGATCAGATACAGGATCGACCCGCCGTCGACGAACAGCGTGCCACCCGGCGTCTCGATCTTCTCGTCGAACGGCTTTGCTTCGGTCACATAATCAACCGAATAGGCCAGACCCGAACAGCCGCGGCGCGGCGTCGACAGCTTGACGCCGATCGCGTCCGCCGGTGCCCTAGCCATCAGCGAGGAGACCCGCGCCTTGGCCGTGTCGGTCAGGATCAGCGCCGCCGGGCGCTCCCGAACAGTCGTCGTCATCACAACATCCCCAGTTCCAGCCGGGCCTCGTCCGACATCTTTGCAGGATCCCATGGCGGATCCCAGACAAGGTTCACGTCCGCAATCGCGATCCCCGGCACGGAGCTGACGCGTAGCTCGACCTCTGCGGGCATCGATTCGGCCACCGGGCAATGCGGCGTCGTCAGCGTCATGGTGACGGCCGCATGACCATCATCAGTGACCTCGACATTGTAGATCAGGCCCAACTCATAGATGTTCACCGGAATCTCGGGATCGTAGATCTCCTTCAACGCATCGACGACCGCCTCGTACAGCGCGCCGCCCGGCTGGTTCGGCGCTTCGCCCTGCGGCTTCTGCGCCAGAAATCCATCGAGATAGTCGCGCTTGCGGGCGGAGGTTTCGGCCGGCGTTTCCACCGCGTCCTCGACGCGCGCGCGCGGCGCCTTCGTCTCGGCGTCCACTTCCTCAACCCGGATCGGTTCGCTGCTCATCCGAAGATCCTTACCCAAAAATCCGACCCACTCGTTCAATGCCCCTGGCCAGCGCCTCGACGTCAGCTGGCCCGTTATAGACGCCGAAGCTGGCGCGCGCGGTCGCCTCGACCCCCAGCGTTTCCATCAGCGGCTGTGCGCAGTGATGGCCGGCGCGGATTGCGACCTTCGCCTCGTCCAAGATGGTGCCGATGTCATGCGGATGCACCCCTTGAATCACGAAGGACACGATACCCGCGCTGTCCTCCGGCCCGAAAAGGCGCACGGAGTTGATCGCCGACAGCGCCGCGCGCGTCTCGCGAACCAGCGCCGTCTCATGCGCATGAATGCGCTCCAGCCCGATCCCCTCGACATAATCGATCGCGGCATGAAGCCCGAGCACGCCGACGATATGCGGCGTCCCCGCCTCGAACCGCGTTGGAGCCGGCGCGTAGGTCGTCTTGGCAAAGGTAACCCGGTCGATCATCGATCCGCCGCCCTGGTAAGGCGGCATCGCGTCCAACAGCTCCGCCCTCCCCCACAGCACGCCAAGGCCGGTCGGGCCATAGAGCTTATGCGCGGAGAAAACGTAGAAGTCGCAATCGAGGTCAACGACATCGACTGGCAGCCGCGGCACGGCCTGGCACCCGTCGATCAGGATCTTCGCGCCGACACCATGCGCCAGCGCCGCTGCGCGCTTCGCGTCGAGCACCGAACCCAGCACATTGGAGACATGACCAAGCGCGACCAATTTGTGGGCTGGCGTCAGCATCGCCGCCATCGCATCCAGATCGATGCGGTGATCCTCGGTCAGCGGCACAACGTCGATCGCGGCACCGACACGCTCGGCAACCATCTGCCAGGGCACGATGTTCGAATGATGCTCCAGCGCTGACAGCAGGATGCGATCGCCCGCCTTCAGCTGCGTCCCCGCCCAGCATTGGGCGACAAGGTTGATTGCTTCGGTCGCGCCGCGAACGAAGACAATCTCCTCCTCTTGCCCACCGATGAAGCCCGCAACCCGTCGCCGCGCAGCCTCATAAGCCAGCGTCATGTCGGCGGAGCGCTGATATACGCCGCGATGAACGGTTGCATAGGTCGTGTCATAACCGCGGGTGATCGCGTCGATCACCGGGCGCGGCTTCTGCGCCGTCGCCGCCGTATCGAGATACGCCCACCCCGCCGGGATCGCCGGAAAGTCGGCCAGCACGTCGAGCGGACGGGCAGCGGTCAGGGTCGCATCCGCCTGCGTCATTGCAGCGCCGCCTCCAGCCACGCGTCGGCATCTGCCTCGAACGCCGCGCGCACCGTCTCATCCCCGATCCGCTCCAGCGCATCAGCGACGAACGCACGGGTCAGGATCGCCTCGGCCCGCACTGGCGAAATGCCGCGGCTCTGCATGTAGAACATCGCGCGCTGATCGAGCTCGCCGACGGTCGCGCCATGCGCGCACTTCACGTCGTCGGCGAAGATCTCGAGTTCGGGCTTCAAATTCACGGTCGCAGTGCGATCGAGCAGCAGGCCGCGCAGGCTCTGCTCGCCGTCGGTCTTCTGCGCATGACGCGCCACCTCGACCGCAGCGGCCAGGCTGACCTGCGAACGATCCGCCGCCACCGCGCGCCACACCTGGCGCGACGAGCCGTTCGGATGCGCATGGTTCACGCGAGCCGCACATTCCTGCTTCTGGTCGGCAGACGTCAGCAGTGCGCCGCCATATTCAGCAAAGGCACCATCGCCCATCATGGTCAGCTGCGCGTCGATCCGACTGCCCTGTCCGCCAGCGCCAAGGAACACGGAGACGAGGCTCGCCGCCTCACCGATCTCCGCTGCCTCGCGCAGCGAAACGAAGCCCGCCGGCTGGAGCAGCCGCACCGACCGCATCAGCCGAGCGCCCTTGCCCAACCGGGTGCGCGTGAAGCGGTTCTGCCAGCCGGCGCCGACGAACGTCTCCACCACCGTGGCGGCGGCATCGTCGGCGAGGATAATCTCGGACGGCACATGGTTCTGCTGCCCGGTCGCGACATGGACGATCTGAACCGGATCGGCGGCTGCCTGCGCATCAAGGCGAAGCGACCAGCCGGTGCCCCCAGCGCGGCGTCCCAGCGGGTGCTGGTCTGCGCCAAGCGCGCCGATCGTCACCCGGTGAAGGTCGCTGCGGCCCTCATCGAGGACGCCGTCAACGAACAGCAGCTTCGCACCCGGCAGGTCGAGGAAATCGGCCTCTGGCGCCGCGATCGGGGCAAGCGCCGCCGCCGCCGCCAGCCCGCCGAGGTCGGCCCAGCGCCAGGCCTCTTCACGGCTGGAGGGCAGATCAAGCACGGCGTCGCTCACGCCGCAACCTCCGTATAGCCCTCACGCTCGAGCTGATGCGCGAGCTCCGCGCCGCCCGAACGGGTGATGCGACCATCGGCGAGGACATGGACGAAGTCCGGCTTCACGTAATCCAGCAGGCGCTGATAGTGGGTGATCAGCAGTACGGCCTTCTCCGGCTTGCGCATGATGCGGTTGATGCCGTCGCCAACAATGCGCAACGCGTCGATATCGAGCCCGCTGTCCGTCTCGTCGAGGATCGCGAACTTGGGATCGATGATGCCCATCTGCACCATCTCGTTGCGCTTCTTCTCGCCGCCAGAGAAACCGACGTTGACCGGGCGCTTCAGCATCTCGGCGTCCATGTCGAGCTTCCGCGCTTCCTCGCGCGCCAGCTTCAGGAACTCGCCGCCCGACAGCGGCTTCTCGCCGCGGCCGGCGCGCTGGGCATTCAGGCTCTCGCGGAGGAACTGGACGTTCGATACGCCGGGGATCTCGACCGGGTACTGGAAGCCCAGGAACACGCCGGCTGCGGCGCGCTCATGCGGTTCCAGTTCCAGCAAGTCCTGCCCATCGAACGTGATGCTGCCTTCGGTCACTTCGTAACCGGGGCGACCGCCCAGAACATAACCGAGCGTCGACTTACCGGCGCCGTTCGGCCCCATGATCGCGTGGATCTCGCCCGCATTCACGGTGAGGCTCAGGCCCTTGAGGATCGGCTTGCCGTCGATTTCGGCGTGGAGGTTTTCGATTTTAAGCATGGTCATTCCGGAACAGAACTGGTTGCGGTCGGAGCGGCCGACCCGAAAAGGTGGGTGACGGAAACGCGGCTCATCCGACGGAGCCCTCAAGGCTGATGCCAAGCAGCTTTTGCGCCTCGACGGCGAACTCCATCGGCAATTGCTGAAGCACTTCGCGGGCGAAGCCGTTGACGATCAGCGCCACGGCGGCTTCCTGGTCGAGGCCGCGGCTCATGGCGTAGAACAATTGGTCCTCGCTGATCTTCGACGTGGTCGCCTCATGCTCGATCTGCGCACTCGGGTTGCGCACCTCGATATACGGCACGGTGTGCGCGCCGCACTGATCGCCCAGCAGCAGGCTATCGCACTGGGTGAAGTTGCGCACGCCCTCCGCGGTCGGCGCGACACGCACCAGCCCTCGGTATGTATTGTCCGAACGCCCAGCGCTGATCCCCTTCGACACGATGGTCGAACGGGTGTTCTTGCCGAGGTGGATCATCTTGGTGCCGGTATCCGCCTGCTGGCGGTTGTTGGTCACCGCGACCGAGTAGAACTCGCCGACGCTGCCGTCGCCCAGCAGCACGCAGGACGGATATTTCCACGTCACCGCGCTGCCGGTCTCCACCTGAGTCCAGCTGACCTTGCTGTTCTTGCCCTGGCAGAGCGCGCGCTTGGTGACGAAATTGTAGATGCCTCCAACGCCATTCTCGTCGCCGGGATACCAGTTCTGGACGGTCGAGTATTTGATCTCCGCGTCGTCCAGCGCGACCAGCTCGACCACCGCGGCGTGGAGCTGGTTCTCGTCGCGCATCGGGGCGGTGCAGCCCTCGAGGTACGAGACGTAGGCGCCCTTATCCGCGACGATCAGCGTGCGCTCGAACTGGCCGGTATTCTCCGCATTGATGCGGAAATAGGTGCTGAGCTCCATCGGGCAGCGCACGCCCTCCGGAATGTACACGAACGTCCCGTCCGAGAAGACGGCGCTGTTGAGCGTCGCGAAGTAATTGTCATGCTGCGGCACGACCTTGCCGAGCCACTTTTTCACCAGATCCGGATATTCGCGGATCGCCTCGCTTATCGACAGGAAGATGACGCCGGCGGCCTTCAGCTCCTCACGGAACGTGGTCGCCACGGAAACGCTGTCGAAAACCGCGTCGACCGCGACCTTGCGCGCGCCCTCGACCCCGGCGAGCACTTCCTGCTCGGCGATCGGGATGCCCAGCTTCTCATAGGTGCGGCGGATTTCCGGATCGAGCTCGTCGAGCGACGCGATCGTCTTCTTCTGCTTCGGCTCCGCGTAGTAGTACGCGTCCTGATAGTCGATCGGCGGGATGCTGAGCTTCGCCCAGTCCGGCGATTCCATCGTCAGCCACTTGCGGAACGCCTTCAGCCGCCAGTCGAGCATCCACTCGGGCTCGCCCTTCTTGGCGGAAATGTAGCGAACGGTATCCTCGTTCAGCCCCTTGGGCGCGAAGTCCTGCTCCACCTCCGTGGCGAAGCCCCATTCGTACTTCTTGGATACCGCGGCGATCGCCTCGGCGTTCTTGGTGGCCATATCAGGCGTCCACTTTCATGTCGGTCATTGCGCGTCCCTCGGCAGCGCCGGGGACGATCGGATTAGTGCCGGCGAGTTGAGTCAGCGTGATACCGGCGAGCGCGCCGCGCACCGCATTGTTCACGACCGACCAATGCGGCTTCACGCGGCAACTGCCGTCCAGCGCGCAATCATGCTGCGCGGTGTCGACGCAAGTGGTGAGCGCGATCGGCCCCTCCACTGCCTCGATGATGTCCGCCAGCGTGATCGTTGCCGGCGGGCGCGACAGGCGGAACCCGCCACCGGTGCCGCGCGTGCTTTCGATCAGGCCCGCAGAGGACAGCCGGCTGACCAGCTTCTGCGCAGTGGGAAGCGGCACGCCGGTTTCCTGCGCCAGGCTTGTCGCATTGACCCGAGCCAGCCCGCCGCAATGGCGTGCCGCTGCCGTCATTATAACGACAGCATAATCGGCAAGGCTGGACAGGCGCATATTGCGAGCGGTTCTCAATCGGACTAAATCGTTCTGATTGGCAAATGGGCGTGCAGGCAGCGGAAATCAACCGTCGATTTTCCCCGATGCGACGGCTTGGCCGCCCTTGATCTTGAGGGTCGATCGGGGGCACCCGCTCGGCATGACCTTTCCGATGCGCCCCGCCCTGTTCGCCCTCGATGCCGAACGCGCCCATCGCCTCACCATTCGCGCTCTTTCGCTATGGGGCCGGATGGGTGCGCCCGGCGGCCGATCCGTATCCGATCCCATCCTGGCTACGACCTTGGCAAGCCTGAATTTCGCCAATCCCCTCGGCCTCGCCGCCGGCGTCGACAAGGATGGCGAGGCGGTGACCGGCCTCCACGCGCTCGGCTTCGGCGCGGTAGAGGTCGGCACGCTTACCCCCGTGCCCCAGCCCGGCAATCCCAAGCCGCGCCTGTTCCGGCTGGTGGAGGACGAAGCCGTCATCAACCGCATGGGCTTCAACAATGGCGGGCTAAGCGCCGCGCTCGAACGCTTGCCGACGAGGCGGCACGGCGTGCTGGGCCTGAACGTCGGCGCCAACAAGGATACGACCGACCGCGTGGCCGATTACGTGGCCGGCGTGTCGGCGGCGGCTCGCGTCGCGGATTATGTGACAATCAACGTCAGTTCCCCCAACACGCCGGGCCTGCGCGACCTCCAGCACGGCAGCGCGCTGCGCGATCTGCTCGCCGCCACCCGCTCGGCCGCCGGCAGCCGCCCCTTGTTCCTGAAGGTCGCGCCCGATCTTGATCACGCCGCAATTGATGACATCGCCGCGGCGGTGATCGATCACCGCCTAGACGCGCTGATCATCGGCAACACCACGATATCGCGCCCGCCGCTTGCCTCGTCGAACGCTGGCGAGAATGGCGGCCTGTCCGGCGCGCCCCTGGCCGTGCTTGCGCGTCAGAAGCTGACCGAGTTTCGCACGGCGACGGGTGGGGCGATCCCGCTTATTGCGGTCGGCGGCATCGGTAACGGCGTCGAAGCCTATGCGCGTATCCGGGCCGGCGCCAGCCTGGTGCAGCTTTACAGCGCGATGGTCTTTGCCGGTCCCGGCTTGCCCGTGCGTATACTTACAGATCTCGCGGCGTTGCTTCGGCGCGATGGCTATGGCTCGATAACCGAGGCTGTCGGCGGCGGTTGACGCAGCCGCCGCCGCCGATAGGGTCGCGCGCCATGAAGAACTTGCTGGCGCTCACTGCGCTGCTCGCCCCCGTTTCCGCGCTCGCTCCCCTTCCCGCGCTTGCCCAGGGAATGGTGACATCCGCCGATCCCCGCGCGACTGAGGCCGGACGGGAAATTCTGCGTGCCGGTGGCTCCGCGGCAGACGCCGCCCTCGCCATGATGCTGGCGCTGACCGTGGTCGAACCGCAGTCGAGCGGGATCGGCGGCGGTGGATTTCTGCTTCATCAACCGGCGAAGGGCCCGCTGGAGACCATTGATGGGCGCGAAAAGGCACCGATGGCCGCGACGCCGGACCGGTTCCTAGGCGCCGATGGGAAGCCGATCCCTTTCGTACAGGCATTTCCGGGCGGCAAGTCCGTCGGCGTGCCGGGCAACATCCGGCTTGCCGCACTGGCCAGCAAGAAATGGGGCAAGCTGCCGTGGAAGGCACTGTTCACCCCCGCGATCCGGCTGGCGGAGAACGGCTATACCGTGACCCGTCCAATGGCTTCCGCCAGCACCAACCTGACCCCGATGTGGGGCGGTGGCAGCACAGCAGTGGCCGGACCGGAAGGTGGCACCTCCACCGGCGTCGCCGACGCGGCGGGCCGTTTCCCGCAGATCGCCGCCATGTATTCGCGCAACGGCAAGCCGCTGGCGCAAGGTGAGACGATCAAGAACCCGACTCTGGCCAAGCTGCTCCGCAAGATTGCGGCAGAGGGGCCTGACGCCTTTTACACCGGCGACAATGCCAAGGCGCTGCTGACCGCGGTTACGACGTCAAAGGTCGCGCCCGGCGACATGACCGCTGCTGATCTCACCGCCTACCAGGCCAAGGAGCGCGCGCCGGTGTGCGGAACGTACCGCACCTACAAGGTGTGCGGGATGGGGCCGCCCTCCTCCGGCGCCACAACGGTGCTGCAGATCCTTGGCATGTTGGAACGGTTCGACCTGGCCAAGCTGGGTAAGGATTCGCCCGAATCGTGGCATCTGATCGCCGAGGCGATGCAGCTCGCCTACGCTGATCGCGACAAGTACCTGGGTGATGCCGACTTCGTCGACGTCCCGGTCGCCGGCCTGATCGACAAGGGCTACATCGCGCAGCGTTCCGCGCTGATCTCGCCGACGCGCGCATTGGGCCGCTATGAGCCGGGTACCCCGCCGGGTGCTCAGCCGCGCACCGCGGGTGATCAGCCCAACGAGCATGGCACGACCCATTTCATCGCTGTCGACCGCAAGGGCGATGTCGCGACCATGACATCGACGATCGAAATGCCGTTCGGCAGCCAGTTGATGGCGAACGGCTTCGTCCTCAACAACGAACTGACCGACTTCAGCCTCGCGCCTGAAAAGAACGGCGCGCCCGTCGCCAATCGCGTCGAGCCGGGCAAGCGGCCACTGTCCTCCATGTCGCCGACCATCGTCTATGATGCCAGCGGCACACCGGTCTTCACCGTCGGAGCAGCGGGCGGCAAGACGATCATCATGCAGGTTGCCAAGGCGATTATTGCGCATTTCGACTGGAAGCTGCCCGCACGCGACGCACTTGGCCTTGGCCTTGTCTTCTTCAACAATGACGGGATCGTGCTGGAACAGGGCACCATTCTGGCGCCGATGAAGCCGGCGCTGGAGGCGATGGGCCACAAGGTTTCCGTCGCTCGACTTGGGCTAAAGGCCAATGCGGCGGAAAAGACAGCCACCGGCTGGGTCGGCGCGGCTGATCCACGTGGGGTTGGCAATGCACTTAGCGAATAGCTAGCGGGAGGCGTAAGGAACGGCGAGGAAGAGGATCCTGATGCGCCAGCTTGAGCATTTCCCCAATCTCGTCACCATGTTCTTCACCCGTGCTGCCGAGCTGCGCGACGCGCCTTTCCTGTGGGCGAAGCGTCAGGGCAGCTGGCACGCGATCAGCTGGGCCGAGGCGGCGGCGCAGGTCGCAAGCCTCGCGACCGCGCTGAAATCGCTGGGCCTGAAGCCCGGGGATCGGGTGATGCTGGTCAGCGAAAACCGCCCCGAATGGTGCATCAGCGATCTTGCGATCATGGCCGCGGGCTGCATCACGGTGCCGACCTACACGACCAATACTGACCGTGATCACGCCCATGTGATCGAGAATTCCGGTGCGCGCGCGGTCATCGTGTCGAACCAGAAGCTGGCCGACACGCTGCTCAAGGCCGTGCTGCGCACCACCCATGTCGAAACCGTCATCGCGTTCGACCAGCTACGCCCCCGCCCGCTCGGTGTGCAAAGCTGCGACTGGGCCGCGCTGATCGCCGAACATCGCACCGATCCAGAGCACGTCGCGGCGCAGGCGACGTTCACCCGCACCGACACCGCCTGCATCATCTACACCTCGGGCACCGGGGGTGCACCGCGCGGCGTCATGCAGCATCACGGGGCGATCCTGCACAATATCGGCGGCTGCGCCGACGTGATCTCCGAGGATCTTGGCTGGGGCGACGAGGTCTTTCTATCCTTCCTCCCGCTCAGCCACGCCTATGAGCATACCGGCGGCCAGATGCTGCCGATCGCGATGGGCGGACAGATCTATTATGCCGAAAGTCTGGAGAAGCTCGCCGCTAATATGGAGGAGGTGAGCCCGACAATCATGTTCGTCGTGCCGCGCCTGTTCGAAGTGCTTCGCGCACGCATCACCAAGGCGATCGAAAAGCAGGGCGGCATGTCGGAAAGGCTACTGAACGCCGCGCTGGCGATCGGCGCTAAACGCGCGACCAATACCTTGCGACTGCGTGACCGCCCAACGGCGCTCGTCGTAGACCGCGTCTTCAAGCCACGCATCGCCGCCAAGTTCGGCGGGCGGATGAAAGCCATGGTGTCGGGCGGTGCTCCGCTGACGCCGGAAGTCGGCATCTTCTTCCAATCGCTCGGTGTCACCTTTCTCCAGGGCTATGGCCAGACCGAGGCTGGCCCCGTCGTCTCGTGCAATCGCCCGAAGATCGGCGTCACGGTCGACAGCGTTGGGCCGCCTTTGCCGCATACCGAGGTGCGGATCGCCGACGATGGCGAGATCCTGGTGCGCGGCGAGTTGGTGATGCACGGCTATTGGCGCAACCCGGCCGAGACGGAGCGGGTCCTGCGCGATGGGTGGCTGCATACCGGCGACATCGGCGTCTTCGATGACGATGGTCGGATCAAGATCACCGATCGCAAGAAAGACCTGATCATCAATGACAAGGGCGACAACATCGCCCCGCAGAAGGTGGAGGGAATGCTGACCCTCCAGCCGGAGATCATGCAGGCGATGATCGCGGGTGACCGCAAGCCGCATATGGTCGCAGTAATCGTCCCGGACCCGGAATGGATTCAGGAATTCTGTGCGACGACGAACACGCGCTGCAACCTGCCTTCATTGGCCAAGGACCCGGATTTCCGGGCCGTCATCAGCGCTGCAGTGGAACGGACGAACAAGGATCTGTCCGTGATCGAACGGGTGCGGCGCTTCATCATCGCCGATGAGCCGTTCACCATCGAAAACGAACAGCTGACGCCCAGCCTGAAGATCCGGCGCCATGTGCTACGCCAGGTTTATGGCGAGCGTCTGAACGGGTTGTACAAGGGCTGACCACTTAGACCAGCCAGGTCGCTGCCCGTCCATGCTCCTAGATACGCGAGTCACGGACGGGCAGCAATCAGGTCACGCAGCCTTCTTCAGATGCCGCCGGCCGAGCAGCTCAGCGATCTGAACGGCGTTCAGCGCCGCGCCCTTGCGCAGATTGTCGCTGACACACCAAAGCGCGAGGCCATTATCGACGGTGGGGTCGTCGCGAACGCGGCTGACATAGGTGGCATATTCGCCGACGCACTCGATCGGCGTGACGTATCCGCCGTCCTCACGCTTGTCGACGAGCATCACGCCGGGCGCTTCGCGCAGGATCCGCTGTGCATCTTCCGCCGATAGTTCATTCTCGAACTCGACGTTGATCGCTTCCGAATGGCCGACGAACACGGGCACTCGCACGCAGGTTGCGGTGACCTTGATCTTCGGGTCCATGATCTTCTTGGTTTCGACCACCATCTTCCACTCTTCCTTGGTGGAGCCGTCCTCCAGGAAGCTGTCGATGTGCGGGATGACGTTGAAGGCGATCTGCTTGGTGAACTTCTTGGGCTCGGCCGGGTCCCCGACGAAGATGTTGCGGCTCTGCTCGAATAGCTCGTCCATGCCCTGCTTGCCCGCGCCGGACACCGACTGATATGTTGCCACGACGACCCGCTTGATCGTCGCCGCATCATGCAGCGGCTTCAGCGCCACGACCATCTGCGCGGTCGAGCAGTTCGGATTGGCGATGATGTTCTTCGCCCGATAGCCGTCGATTGCCGACGGGTTCACTTCCGGCACGATCAGCGGCACGTCCGGGTCCATCCGGTACAGCGACGAATTGTCGATCACCGTGCAGCCAGCCGCGGCGAACTTGGGCGCATAGACCTTGGTCGCCTCGCTACCGATCGCGAACAGCGCCATGTCCCATCCGGTCGGATCGAAATGCTCGATGTTCTGCACCTTGAGCATCTTGCCGGTTTCACCATACTCGATCTGCTCACCGACAGACCGCGACGACGCCAGCAGCGCGACCTCGTCCGCCGGAAATTCGCGGTCGGCGAGGATATTGACCATCTCCCGCCCCACATTGCCGGTCGCTCCAGCAACAACCACCCGGTAACCCATCACAACCGTCCTTCATTCATGTCGGCGGCGACTTACCCGGCCGCGACATATTGTGCCAACGAAGCTTTACTTCCCGCCACTTTTCTTCACGTGACGATCGAGGAAGTCGAGCATCGTCGTCCACGGGTGAATGTCCCGCGCGGCGCCATGCGCCTTGCCGGGATACAGCATCATTTCGAACGGACGGTTCGCCGCCTGCATCTTCGCTGCAAAGGCAGTCGCGTTGTCGAGGAACACGTTATCGTCGGCCATGCCATGCATCAGCAGCAATGGATCGCTGATCCGCGTGGCGTCGGGCAAGGCGCTCGCCGCGTTATAGGCCGCCGCGTCCCGCGTCGGATCGCCCATGTAGCGTTCGGTATAATGGGTGTCGTACAGCGACCAGTCCGTCACTGGCGCGCCCGAGATGCCCGCCGCCAACACGCCCGGGTGCTGCTCCATCATCTTCAGCGTCAGATAACCGCCATATGACCAGCCATAGGTCGCGATCCGCGCAGGATCCACGAACGGCAGGGTCTTGAGATAGGCCGCGCCAGCGAGCTGATCCTCGACCTCGACACTGCCCATCGCATGCCAGATCGCATCCTCGAACTTCTTGCCACGGTTATCCGAGCCGCGGTTGTCGATCTGGAAAACGATCCAGCCCTGCTGCACCAGGAACTGGCGCAGCGGCATGTTGCCTGGCCAATCTCGCGAGACATCCTGGCTGCCGGGGCCACCATAATGCATGAAGAAGACGGGGTAGCGCCGCCCCTTCTCCAATACTGGCGTGATCATTTGCCAATGGAGCGGCGTGCCGTCGCTGGACTTGATCGTGCCGAACTGCGTCGGGCGATGCAGCGGCAGGTATGGCGCATAGGGATGATCCCCCGCCACCGCATTTTCGTTCACCCAGGCGATCCGCTTGCCATTGGTGTCGGCCAGATAGGTCTGCCGCGGCTGCGTCGGGTTCGACCGGCTGATGATGAAGCGGGTGCCGGTGGCGTCCGCTGCCGCGCCGCTCAACGACCAGCCAGGTTCGGTCAGCCTGATGATTGCGCCCGGCGCGTTCAGGTTCACGGCGTAAAGGTGACGTTCCAGGACGCCGTCCCGATTGCCGGTGAAGACGACCCGTCCGGATGCCTCGTTCACCGCGACCAGCGCGTCGACCACCCACTCACCCGAGGTCAGCTGGGTCCACTTCCCGTCCTTCCACCGGAACAGATGGCCATAGCCATCCCGCTCCGACCGCCAGATCAGGCTGCCGTCTTTCAGCAGGCGGTAAGCGTCGGACAGATTGACCCAACTCTTCTCGCCGGAACGCTCGCTGAACATCACGCGCGACTGCCCTGTCGCGGGATCAACAACCAGCATGTCCAGCGTCCGCTGGTCGCGTGACTGGCGTTGCACCAGCAGCGCCGAGCCGTCCGGCGTCCAGTCCACGCGCGCCAGGTAGATGTCGCGATCCGGCCCCAGATCGACCTTCACCTGACCTGAACCGTCGGGCTTCATGATGAACAGGTCGACCAGAACGTTGGGCGTGCCCGCTGCGGGATATCGCTGTTCGTAGATGCTGGTTCCGGTCGCGCCGATCGACGCGCGCGTGAACACGCGTACCGGCGCCTCGTCGAACCGCTCCACCGCGATCAGGCGATCGTCGGGCGACCACCAATAACCGGTGCGACGATGCATCTCCTCCTGCGCGACGAATTCCGCCTCGCCGAAATGGACCGTGCCGCCGCCTTCGGAGGTGATCGCTCGGGCCGCGCCATTGGCGTCGCCTACCCACAGGTTCTGATCGCGCACGAAGCTGACGAACCCGCCGCGTGGCGACACCACCGGGTTAAGCGCTCCCTTCGATCCTTCCAGCTTGCGTACATTGCCGTCGAGCGTGGCGACGAACAATTCGCCGTCCACCGGCACCAGGATCGATTTGCCGTCGGGCGACCAATCGTAATCGAGAATGCCCGTCTTGCCGGTCTTCGATCGATCACGCTCGCGCTGCATCTTCTCGGCTTCGGACAGCTCCGCGCCGCTACCGATCCGCTTGGAGTCGACCAGCATGCGCCACTGGCCAGTGCGCGTATCCATCGCCCACAGGTCGAACCGATTGCGCTCGTCCTCGCGCGGCCGCACCGACGTGAGCAGCGTTCCGTCCGGCGATAGGCGAAGCGCCTGCGGCTGCCCGCCGCCCAGGTCCGGGCTGGCAAAGACGCGCTGCAACGTCAGCGGCGTACCTTTCCCGGCCGGCTCAGCCACCGCGCTCATCGCATACAGCGCCAGTCCCATGCCGGCCGCCGCCATCCATATCCGCATTCACTTGTCCCGCTCGATTGGTTCCCGTCGGTTAGCGGCACCTGTCGTCCAGCGCAAAGTCCGTTGCGCTCTCACTGGATCAGTCCGCGCTCCTTGCTCTACAGCCATGACATGCGCCTGAAGAATCAGAACGAGGAGCTTCAGCTACGCCGGCGCAGTCGCTTGCCCGATTGGGCCAGCCTCTTGCTGCGGATCGTTATTGCGCTGCTGCTCGTGGGCATTGCCCTCGCCGGCCACTGGCTCGATCGCGAGGGGCTCCGCGACAATTTCGACGGGCATATCAGCTTCATCGACCTGCTGTATTTCACCATGATCACCGTCACGACGGTCGGCTATGGCGATATCGTTCCCGTGACCAACAGCGCCCGTCTGTTCGACACGTTTGTCGTCACGCCGATCCGGCTGTTTGTCTGGTTGATCTTTCTGGGGACCGCTTATGACTTCCTTCTTCGGCGCACATGGCAGCGGTGGCGCATGAAAGTCATTCAGCGCCAACTGACCGGCCATGTCGTCATTGCGGGTTACGGCACCAGCGGGACGGAAGCCCTGCGCGAGCTGCAACGCCGCGGGTGTGATCCTGCCAACATCGTCGTGATCGACCGTGACGAGCGGGCGCTTGCCCATGCCGAACAATGCGGTGCCGTCGTGCTTGATGGCGACGCGACGCGCGACAAGACGCTGGAGATCGCCCGGGTTGCGCAGGCAACCACCCTGATGGTGTCGGCTGGGCGCGACGACACCACAATCCTGATCGTGCTGACCGCGAGGCGACTGTCGGAACATGTTCGGATCAGCGCGGTGATACGCTCCGACGACAACGAGCCGCTCGCCCGGCAGGCAGGCGCCGACGTCGTCATCAACCCGGCGAGCTTTGCCGGGCTGTTGCTCGCGGGATCCACCAACGGGCCGCATGTTGCTGAGTATCTCACCGATCTGGCCGCCGCCCACGGCAGGGTCGCGTTGCGCGAGCGGGACGCCACGCCAGAGGACGTCGGCCGGCCACTGAGTGGGCTGACCACCGGCCTTGGCGTTCGCATGTTCCGCGCGGGTGTGTGCATCGGCTTCGACCAGCGGGAATCCGAATCGGTGCAGCTCGGGGACCGCATCGTAGAGATCGTGCGCGGAACAGCGCAGATCTGACCGGCAGCCACTGCGGGTCGGCAGCGGAGCGCACCCTCGCAAATCACGCAAACAAAAAAGGCGCCAGCAGCTTAGCTGCGGGCGCCTTTCCTGACTTGGTATCTAACCGCTTATTCGGCGGCTTCGGTCTTGGCCGGACGATTGTCGCGACGCTCGGCGATACGCGCCGACTTACCGGTACGACCACGCAGGTAGTACAGCTTCGCGCGACGCACGGCGCCCTTACGGACCACGTCGATCGAATCGATGTTCGGCGAATACAGCGGGAACACGCGCTCTACGCCCTCACCGAAGGAGATCTTGCGCACCGTGAACGAGGAACCCATGCCCTTGTTCGAACGCGCAATGCACACGCCTTCGTAGTTCTGGACGCGGGTACGCTCACCTTCGACCACCTTCACGCCGACCTTCAGCGTATCGCCAGGACGGAATTCGGGGATCTTCTTGTTCGCGGTCAGCTTCGCGATCTGCTCGGCTTCGAGCTGCTGGATCAGGTTCATCTCAACTCATTCCCATCGTCGCCGCGCGCCAGAGGGCGGTTGACCCGAGCACCGACGTGGCGCTCCCACAGGTCCGGCCGCCGTAGCCGTGTATCTTCCTCCGCCCGGCGCTGACGCCAGGCGGCGATTTTCGCATGATCCCCCGATCGCAGCACTTCAGGAATCGTGCGCCCTTCCCATTCAACAGGTCGGGTATAATGAGGATATTCGAGCAGGCCACTTTCATGGCTTTCCTCGACCCCACTTGAAGCGGCGCCCATTACGCCGGGAAGCAGCCGAACGCAAGCATCCAGCAGCACCAGCGCCGCGGTCTCGCCTCCGGAGAGGACATAATCGCCGATCGACACTTCCTCTATGTCGCGGCCTTCGAACAGCCGCTCGTCAAAGCCCTCGAAGCGGCCGCACAGCACGACTGCGCCTGGCTCAGCCGCCAGTTGACGTACCCTCGCCTGGGTCAGCGGCTTGCCGCGTGGCGTCATCGCCAGCACCGGCCGCCCCTGTCCCTGCGCGTCCAGCGCGGCGGCAAGGATGTCGACCCGAAGCACCATGCCAGCGCCGCCGCCTGCTGGGGTATCGTCGACCGTCCGATGCCGATCCGTGGCGAAGTCGCGGATGTTCACCGCATCGAGCGACCAGCGCTCCTCCGCCAGCGCGCGACCGGCAATGGCAAAACCAAGCGGTCCCGGAAACATCTCGGGATACAGCGTCAGGACGGTAGCATGAAAGGTCACTTGGCGGCGGTAAAGCTCAACACCTGAAGACTCAACGCCGGTGTCGGGGCGCGCTGCACCCGCCCGGCGACATTGCCGTTGGCGCAGGTCCAGGTGAAGGTGCCTTCCATCGCCGATATTGGCTTGATCGCGGCATCGGTGCGGCAGGCCCCGACCTGCTTCTTGAGGTGGGCGATGTCCTTGCGACGACGGGCGAGATCGCGATCGGGAACGACATTGTTGGCGAGTGGCGCGCGCGCCGGATCGCCGCTGCGCCACACCTCGCGCATGATGTCATAGGCACGCGTCAGTTCCGGCGAAACCGGCACCCCGCGCTCGTTCGCCAGCCCTGCCTGGCGCAGCGCGTACAGTGTCTGCGAGACTGGAAGCCCCGGTCCTGCATAGGTTCGATTGGCGAAGGCGAACACGCCCACGCCAGCATCGGGCAGCATCATCACGATCGATCCGTAGCCGGGGTAACCGCCCGAGTGCGTCACGATCCGGCCGACGTCGCAGTCGTTCACCACCTGCCACCCCATGCCATAGGCGCTCGCCACGCGGCACGGCTTGCCAGAGGCACCCGGGCGCTCGACCGTGTTGACGAAATTGGCGCCCTCAACGATCTCGCGGACCGTCGCGCGCTTGATCGGACCGTTGTCGGCGCCGTCGCGCGCGGGCCATGCGGACAGCAGGAACGACACCCAGCGCCAGTAATCGTTGGCGGTGGTCTGGACACCGCCCATGGCGCCGAAGGCGCCGTCCGCCATATCCGGTTCGCGCACCCATGCATCGTCCTGCCAGCGGTAACCTAGCGCTCGCAGATCCTGCGGGCCGTTCAGCACGTCATAGCCGGTCGATGTCATGCCCAGCGGCGTCATGATGCTGCTGCGGATATAGTCCTGATATCGCCGGCCGGAGACGTTGCTGACGATCCGCCCCAGCGTGGCATAACCAAGGTTTGAGTATTCCATGCGAAGCCCCGGCGCCTGCGCCAGCGGCACGCCGGCCTTCAGCATCGCGGTGAAGGCAGGCTCCGACAGCGGCTGCTGCCGATCGCCCCAGGGATTGTCTTCCACGAACCCGGCGGTGTGATGCAGCAGGTCCGCCACCCGCGTGCGCCGGCTGTCGGCCGTGGGATAGCGCCAGTTGCGCAATTCGGGGACATAACGCTCCGCCGGGGCATCAAGCGACAGCCGATCCTCATCTCGCAGCTTCAGGATCGCCATGGCAGTGAATGCCTTGGACATGGAGGCGATGCGGAACTGGCTATCGGCGGTGATCGGCCGGCGTGTCGCCGTGTCCTGCACGCCCAATCCGCGCACCAGCACCAGCTTGCCATCCTTCACCACGCCATAGACCAGACCCGGTACGTGTGCGCTCTTCATCCAGGCGTCAAAGAAGCCGGTGATCTGCGGCTCTATGGCCTCGACCGAAGCAGCACTAACGCTTTCAGGTGCGCCGACGGTGGTCGGGGCAGCGCCCTGCGCTGCTGCCGCAGTGGGCAGGGTCAGTAACAGGGCAGCAGAAAACACGCGGATCTTCATGGTCGTCCCCCCGAGAGATTTCACCAAGCGATACCGTCCCTCAGGGCGGCGTCAACGTTTCGGCTATGGAACCAGAAAGCCGCAGATGCGCTCCGGACGCCATGCACGACTGCGTCATCATCGGCGGCGGGCCGGCGGGCCTCACCGCAGCGATTTATCTCTCGCGTTTCCACCTCGACATCGCCTTGTTCGACAGCGGCGACAGCCGGGCGGCCCTGATCCCCTGCACACACAATCACGCCGGCTTCCCCGGCGGGATCAGCGGAAAGGACTTGCTCGCCCGTATGCGACAGCAGGCCGCCGCCTTTGGCGCCAGATCGCACAACGCCGTCGTCACCGCGATTGAGCCCGGCGACGATACCTTTGTCGTCCGTACGGCGGAGGGCACGACGAGGGCGCGGACCATCCTCCTCGCGACCGGCGTAGTGAACAACCGGCCCAAGATGCCGAACGAGCTGCATGACGAGGCGCTTCAGCGTGGCCTGCTGCGCTACTGTCCCATTTGCGACGGCTATGAAGTGACCGACAAGCGAGTGGGGGTTATCGGCACCGGCGCCCATGGAATGCGAGAGGCGCTATTCCTGCGCGGCTATACCCGCGACGTCACACTGATCGCACCAGAGGCGGAGCACATGCTCGACGCCTCCTGCGCCGATGCGCTGGACAGGGCCGGCATCGCGCGCATTGACGGGCCGTGCGGCAACTATTCGATGGAGGGCGATCAGCTCGCCTTTGACACCGCCCGCGGCAGGATGAGCTTCGATAGCGTCTATCCGGCGCTCGGCTCCCAGATCCGCTCCGAACTGGCGCTCGCCGCGGGCGCGCGGGGCACCGACGATGGCTGCATCGTCACCGACGAACATCAACGCACCACCCTGCCCGGTCTGTATGCTGCCGGCGATGTGGTGAAGGGGCTCGATCAGATCAGCCACGCCATGGGTCAGGCCGGGGTTGCGGCAACGACGATCCGCAACGAGCTGAGCGAGCGTCAGCCGCTTCGCCGGTAAGCGCGCGACCTAGTTTGATCCCACGATTTGATGGTGCGATCCTTTCGTTGGAATGGAAGGAAGCCGTATGGGACAGGTTCGTCATGGGTGCGCCACGACCACGCACGCCGT
>NZ_JAQZBC010000023.1 GCF_029239295.1 Sphingomonas sp. | reverse complement strand
TGGGCCGGAGTTTATTTCGAAGGCGCTCGACCGTTGGGCGTACGAGAACGGCGTGACGCTGGACTTCAGTCGACCGGGCAAGCCGACCGACAATGCGTTCGTCGAATCGTTCAACGGCCGCCTTCGCGACGAGTGCCTGAATGCACACTGGTTCCTGTCGCTGGCGGATGCCCGGACCAAGATCGAGGCCTGGCGACGGGACTATAACGAGAGCCGTCCTCACACATCGCTTGGCTGGATGACGCCGGTCGAATATGCTGCTGCCGCGGCCAAGATCGCGGCCGAATGAACGCCGGAAACTCACCTTCAGCCCGGATGAGAAATCGGGGGACCGTCAAAACAACCCCTGGTCTCTGGTCCCGGCTGCATGAAAACCGGGGGTCACCTCAGGGCAAGTACAAGCGCAACACGGCGCAAACGCGCACGACTGGTCGCAGGCTAAGGCTCGCTCATCGTGCTGGAACCAGCTGAACATGGCGAAGCTCTCCGGCCAGGCCAAGCATCGTTCCAGACGGCCGCGCAATCAGTGTCAGCGCTTGTACTGGACAGTCGGGTGGAATGCGGAAGGTGCCGCCGAACGCACCGGCGCCCTGACTTGAATTCGGCACGTCCACTCGACCAAATTCACGTCCGTCCGCTTGGCAAGTGAGTGTCCAGTAAGGCACTGAGGAGGCTGTTTGCTCGATCCCGCGACTGTAGCCTGACAGCCTGTAGTCCCCTGGCGGCAGAAGCTGCATCTGCCGCAAAATGGGGCCTCCGACGCTAGGCGGAGCGGCGAATTCGAGAAAACCGCCGTTATCTCCGCGTTGGATTGAGCTGGTTACGTTGCCGTCATTGAACAAGGTCCAGTCGAGCAAAGTCGGCGTTTCCAACATGGTGGAAAAGCGGGGATCTCGCGATTGGCGGCGGACGCTCCCGGGCCGAACCATCGCATAATACCGCCAAGCCTCGTCAGCGAAACCGGCCGCAATCAGACCGTTGATCACGCTGGCACTCGCATCGACAGGCAAGGTAATTGAGCGCCGACGGAGCCCGGTCAGCAATGCGGCGGCTGAACGGGGATCGGCGCCATTCACCGCCACATAACTCATGAACGCACCGCCCCAAGCTGGCGCATTGGAGAGTGTCTTCACCACTTCCCCCCGAACATCTGGGTCCGCTATTGCCGCGGCCAAGATCGGGAACAACAGATCCGGTGCGTTACGCGAGGTTCTAAGCGCAATGTCGTAGTGCTTCAGGATCCCTGGAATGTCGCCGCGGGCGACCGCATCCTCAATCGCCCAGATCTGCACCTGCAGTTCGCGCCTTGATAGTCGCTGCGCATAGCCGAACAGACGACGCGCACTCTCGACCTTCCCGTCGATCTGGTGGCTCAGCCCCAATACGCTGGCGGCGGTGACAGACGTTGGATCCTGCCGCAACGCACGCAGCGCTAAAGCCTTAGCGCGCTGACGATCAGCCGGCGTGAGCTCGGGATCACTGATAATCTCGTTACCATATTGGGCCGTGATCCTGCCGTCCCTTGGGGAAAGCGCATGCGCACGCACTGGATCCTGGTTACGCAGGACATAACCTAGCGACTGCGTCACACTAACGTAGCCGCCAATCAGCGCTGCCCCGGCAAGAGCGACGCGCAAGCTCCACTCCAACCGGGAGCGATGAGACCACATCGCCCGCCCCGCCATCAGCCGCGTGCTGCCTTCTCGCTATCCCGGCCATAGCCATAGCCATATTCATAGCCGTAGCCATAATGTGCCCGCTTCGTCTCAAACTTCGTGAGGACCGCGCCGAGCACGCGCGCATTAGCGCTGATGAGACGACCCAGCGCGGTCTTAACCATGCTGGAACGGATCCCGTGCGATTCAACAGCATAGATCACGCCCTCGACCTTGCTGGCAATTAACGGTGCATCCGCCAGACCCATAACCGGTGGAGAATCGATTACGATGTGGTCGTAATCCTCAAGTAGACGATCGATCAGTACCGATAGCCGATCGCCAGTCAGCAATTCGGCAGCATTGGGCGGTATTGGCCCAGCCGACATTGCAGTAAAGCCCAAGTCATCCATCTTGAAGATCAGAGAGCCAATGTCGTCATCGCCCGTCAAAAAGTTACTTAACCCGCGATCATGATCAACCCCGCCCAAGTGATGCACAGACGGCGAACGCATGTCGCCATCGACCAAGATCACCTTGCGATTTCCACGAGCGAGGGTTGCCGCAAGCGCAAGCGCGGTGGTTGATTTACCTTCAGCTGGCCGCGTCGAAGTAACTGCAAATGACCGCGGAACACCGTGCGACGTAGTGAAAGCAAGGTTCGTCTGTATAGCGAGATAAGCGTCAACAAGGGCGGATTTTCGATCGAGCAGCGCCTCCTTTGGCGTAACATCGTCAACTTTAGGAACTGGACCGAGCAGCGGCAACCCTAGGCGGCGCTCAACCTCTGTCGGATCGGCAATGGCTTCATCGATCTGTTCGAGTCCAAAAGCTAGCACAGCACCCAGTAATACACCGGCGAGCAGCGATACAGCGAGGTTTAGAAGTAGACGGGGACTTGACGGGTCCTGCGGGATATCAGCTGGATCAACAATGGAGATGTTATTGACCCCGACACCGCCCGCAACACCGATTTCCTTGAAGCGCTGCAACAGGCCGTCATAGAGGGATCTATTGGTATCGACCTCCTGCTGATAGATGTTGTACTGAATACTGCGGCGGCGAAGATCCAAGTAATTGGCTTTGAGCTGCTCCACCTTTGCCTGCAGGGCGTTTTCGCGCTGCTGAGCCTCGCGGAAATCAGCCTCAAGCGAGCCTGACACACGTCCTTCCTCGCGAGCAATTGAACGATCGAGTTGGTTAATCTGGGACTGGATCGCCTTGGCGGCAGGATAGCCTGGTTCGAACTGCACCATCATGCGCTGGTATTCAGCGGCCAACTCGGCGCGCTTCTGGCGCAAGCTATTGATTGCCTGATTGCGCAATGCCTCCGTCGAAGCGCCACCCCGACCAGCCTGATTGTAGCGAGCCTCCATCTGGATGCGATCAGCTGTAGCCTGCCCGAGCGCACCATTTAGCGCGGCCAGATCGTCTGCGACGATCGAACGCTCGGTCGCACCGCGGCCATCACCGCCTTGCGCGGGTAGATTGATGATCTGCTGCGCTGATGCATAGGCAACTAGCTGCCGCTGCGACATATCTAGCCGCTCCTTCAGCTGCGCCAGCTGCTGCTGCAACAGGTTGCGCCCGTAAGATGTTGCCTGGATCTTGCGCTCCAGATTCGTCTGGATGAAGCTTTCCGCCCAGACATTCGCTACGCGCGATGACAAAGCCGGATCGGGGCTCGTGAACGAGATGTCCACTAGGCGTGACAGACGGGTCGGGGTCAAAGAGAAATTCTTCAGCAGCAGTTCCCCGGCCACGCGCTGGCGCACATTGCGGCCAGAAGCGGGGTAGCGGCCGTTGACGAGCTGAAATCCGGGATGATCGCTAGTATAGCCGAACATCTCGTAGAACTTCGGATCATCGATCAGCCGCAGCCGGGTGGCGACGCGCTCGGCAAGCGAACGGGACTTCAGCAAGCCGTATTGCGTCTGGTAGAATTCCTGGTCAGCAACGCTGGCCTCGCGCTCGACGCCTTGAAAATCGGTGACCTTGCTCGACTCTCGCGAGATCTCAATCGTTGCGGTCGCGGTATATTTCGGCGTCATCAGCAGCGTCGTGACCAGCCCGAGCAGGACGCATCCCACAATTGCGCCAATGATGACATAACGCCAACGGACCGCAATCCGCATGTATTGCCGGATCGCCGGCATCCGGCCCTGCTCGGTGGCGGGCACCGAAAGAACGGGTGCTGCCGCACGATCGTGCAGGGTGGACGCAATCTCGTTCATACAGATCGAACTCTAGTTCAGGATGGCAACGAGCGGTGCAGCCAGAAGCGGCGCCAGCGAAACGAAATCGCGGAACATACGGCGCTGCGGCGAATTGCCCACGACGATCACATCATTGGCATAGATGGGCGGATCGTCATACGCGCCGCGGCGGATTGCCGACATGTTGTATAATCCCGCCATTTTTCGTCCGTTCACCGTGCGCAGGATGACCACGTCGTCCTCGCGGGCGAATTCCGCCAGCCCCTTTGCAGAGGCAATGGCACGCATCAATGTCATCTGATTGGTGACAGGGTAGAGACCTGGCTCGACTACCTGTCCATCAATCGTCACCACTTGGCTGACCGAATTCTTGATGTTGATCGTCACTTCGGGATTACGCACGTAGCGCCCTCGCAGCGAAGCCTCAATCGCCGAGGCCAGCTCAGCGGAAGTCTTGCCTCGTGCATCGATCGTGCCGACAAGCGGCATGGAGATCCGTCCGCTGGCATCCACCTGTACTTCGCGGCTGAGATCGGGCACGTTGAACACATCGACTTGAACCGTATCAAGCGGCCCAATCAGTGAAGGCCGATCATCCGCAGTAAGATCGCCCCTTCCGGGAGCTGGCAACGTCGCGCTGTCCTTCAGGACCGTCAGGCGTTCCGTGGATTCCAGCGCTTGCCGGCCGGCACACCCCGCAAGTGCGGTAGTTGCCATCAACAAGGCAACGCAAAGATAACGCATCTACCTGAAATTTCCACGTCTATGGGGAAGGTTGTGCATGGCCTATAGGTCTTACCTCCGCACGGGTAAAGCTGATGGAGAAGGGCGGGTTACCCCACCAAGCCACAGGGCCGCCAGAATGATCGAAGCCATAATAAGGGGGGTCCGGGCGGGATAGTCCACCGTACTTGCGATCAGCACCTGCAACAGCAGCACCGATCCCAACTGCGCCAATGCCTGCGCATGGCGCCACGCACGGACGCCGGCCCACAGCCACCATCCAATCGCGGCAATCATCAGCAACAGCCCTGGAATGCCGGCGTCCAGCACGATCTCCAAGAAATCGTTATGGGCGTGGTTGAAATAGGTAAGCTTCAGCAATCCAAACGGTTCGTGCATCCGAAAAATCGGATCGAAACTGCCAAGGCCAGTGCCAAAGGGAAAATAAGTCTGCACCATGTCGAGCACGGTAGGCAGGCCTCGCTGACGCATGTCCTGCCCCGAGTCGAGGCTCAACGCGCGGCTGATCGAAACGGCACGATCGGCGGCAACGCTGATAGCCACCAGCACGGCGAACGATACGACAAATCCACCGATCACCGTCGGCAAGATCCAACGCGGATAGCGGCCGAGTTCGCGGCGCAGCGGACCCCACGTGATCGCCACACCAGCCCCCAACCCCAGTGCGCCGACGATCATACCGGCACGCGATCCGCTTGCCAGGATGGTCAACGCGAACAGCGGTAGCAGCCCGAGCGCGACCGGGCCACGCCAATGCGGCCGACGACCGCCGAGAAAGGCCCACACGGGCGCCAGCACGCACCCGAATGCCGCAAACAAAGCGAAATGATTCCGATTAGCGAACGTCCCGCTGACCTGACCCAAGGTGTCGTTGACCAGCGGATTGGGGAACCCTCCGCCAGAGAATTGCAGTAGCCCCAAAAAGGTGGACGCAGCAATTAGCGCGAGCAAAATGCCAGGCAACATCGCCCTTTCGCCTCCTCGGCTACCAGTCACCAGCAGCAGAACTGCCAGCGGCACAACCAACGAGAACAGCGCATTGCGCGTAGCACCGGGAACAATCGCCCAGGGGCGCCACGGCTGCGGCTGACCGCTGAGTGCTGCCGCATCGGCAAAGACGCTACGGCCGGGCAGCGCTTGCCACGCGGCCGGGGGCAATGGCACGAGCTGCACCGCTACCAGCGCAATTGCAACACCGAGCAACCAGGCAACTGGTCTGGCGTCGCGTAGCATCGGCCGTTCGGCAAACAGCGCGCCTGCAGCTAGCACCGCCCAGGCGACAGTGCGCACCACGACCTGCCCATAAGTGTCCGCGCGGGAGGCGCCGCCTGCAATCCATACCGCGGCGAGCAATGTCAACAGCAGCAGAAACGAGAAGGATGGCCGCGATGTTGGCAGCGGTAGGGAGCGCACGGTCATATCCAGGGTCATCTATGACAATCGGGAGCGAAACGGAACCGCTGCTCGTTGCGTACAATACGGCTCGCGAAACGACCAATAGGTCTCCTGACGCGACCCGCTACTATTTACGACCAAGAGGTTCGACCGTATAGCGCGCAACGAATTTGGCCGGCTTGCCCTGCTTCCGGCTCAGTTTTCAGTACGCGGTTTTGTGGATCTTACGCTCTCTATCATGCAAGAAAAAACCGTCGTCAAACGCTCGTGGCTCGACTTGAAGAGTATGCAGATCGCTGTAGCGGTTCTTGCCCTTATCATTCAATATTTCGTTGTTCTGCTTATTGCTTCGGAGGCGGCACGCAGCATACAACTCATCTTTAACACCTTCTTGGGATGCATCATCGCGACCCTTGTTGGCGTGTTTTTCGTTCGTGGCATTAGCCAGTACCCCGGCGTTGAAGCTAGCGCTTACATCGTACCTAGCTTTATCGTTGCCTACGCAGCTCTCCTGGCAGCCTTTATCTTGGGTCGACTCGAATACAGCCGCATACTTCTTACCACTAGCTTCATAAGCAATATAGTTCTTTTCTTTACAATCTTTTCTATTGCTGGACGCCGCAGGCGTTTGAGGATCGGCATCGTACCCGAAGGAAGCTATATTCCGTCGCTTCAGATCGATGGGATTGAGTGGTTTATGATGCGGGATTCTTCCGAAGATGTCTCACATCTTGATGCCATAGCGGTCGATCTTCGAGCAGACATATCCGACGACTGGGATCGCCGGCTCGCCGATTTCGCACTCAGCAACGTTCCGGTTTATCATTCCAAGCACTTACTTGAATCACTAACAGGCAAGGTTGAGCTGGAACATCTTTCAGAGAACAACTTCGGCACGCTGTCGCCGCTGCGTTCGTACATGAGCGTCAAGCATGTCGTGGACGTGCTCGCCGCGCTGGTCGCGCTGATCGTGCTGCTGCCGCTGCTCGCCGCGATCGCGCTCATCATCCGGCTGGATTCGCCTGGCCCGGTGCTGTTCCGTCAGGTGCGGATCGGCTATCAGGGGCGGCCGTTCCGGGTGTTCAAGTTCCGCACGATGACCGCCGCGCCGGTCACCGCCCCCAACGCGCTAGACGCGGCCAAGACCAAGGACGGCGACAAGCGCGTGACGCGGCCCGGCGGGTTCCTGCGCCAGAGCCGGCTGGACGAGCTGCCGCAGCTTCTCAACGTCATCAAAGGCGAGATGAGCTGGATCGGCCCCCGGCCCGAGGCGGAAGTGCTGTCGCGCTGGTATGCGGAGGAAATCCCCTTCTATCCGTACCGCCACATCGTCCGCCCGGGCATCACCGGCTGGGCGCAGGTCAACCAAGGCCATGTCGCCGAGGTGGAAGAGGTGAAGAGCAAGCTTCACTACGACTTCTACTATATCAAGCATTTCTCCCCCTGGATCGACCTGTTGATCGTCGCCCGCACGATCCGCACAATGCTGACCGGGTTCGGCGCCAAGTGATTTTAGCGCCAGACAGTTTGATGCAGGCGAATTGACGACATCACGAGGAAAGATATGAACCAGATCAACATCATCGGTTCCGATCGCGGGCAGGTTGAAATCGGCAGGAACTGTTCGATCGGCGACGGCGTGAAGATCATTTTCGTCGGACAGGGCATCGTTCGGATCGCCGACTATGTGACGATCGGCGACAATGTGAAGATGGTCATCGAGGGCGGCGAGGTGTCGATCGGGGACTGGTCGACGCTGCACAACGACACGACCGTCTTCTGCAAGGCCGGCGTGACGATCGGCGCGCATTGCTGGTTCGGCCAGAATGTCGTGATCGACGGCACCGGCGGCCTTACCCTGGAAAAAGGCGTCCGGGTGGGGATGTTCTCCCAGCTCTGGACGCATGTCGCGGCCGGCGAGCAGATCGAGGGCTGCACGCTCTATGCCGAAACGCCGACCCATATCGAAGCCGATGTCTGGCTCGTCGGCACCTGCACCGTTGGTTCTGGCGTCCGCATCGGCAGCCGCTCCGTCGCGCTCGCCGGCTCCAATGTGGTCAAGAATTGTCCGCCCAATTCGGTTCTTGCCGGCGCGCCGGCGAAGATCAAGGAAGGCATCAACTTCTATCGCGACATTTCCCTGATGCAAAAGTTCGAAATGCTGAAGGGCTGGCTGCTCGAGGCACCGTTCGCGGCAAGCGCCGACATCGTCTCCGACGACGATGCCGGGATTATCACGGTCTCGATGGGGGATGCCGGCGCCATCCGCTTCTATCGCGATGCCGCATCGTTCGATGAACAGCGCGGCAGGTTCGGCACGGATTCCGCGTGCTGCATCGAGAACAAATTGTACACCAAGACATTCGTTGCGGCCGAACAGAAGGTGCTCAAACACCTTTCGGGCAACAAAGCCCGGTTCACCGCGGCCTGACGGCATCCCTATCACGTAACAGGTGAATTTTTCATGCTTCCACTTGTGAAGGTGCGGATGCCCGAGCGCGCGCAGCTGATGCCCGCGCTGGAACACGTACTCTACAGCGGGATGATCGCCGAGGGCGAGGAGGTCTATGCCTTCGAGCGCGAGTTCGCCGAGCAGTTCGGCCTGCCCCATGCGCTCGCCATGTCGAGCGGCACCGGCGCGCTGCACGTCGCCTTCCTCACTTGCGGCGTCGGCCCGGGTGACGAGGTCATCACCACGTCGATGACGGCGGAGCCGACCAACACGACGATCCTGCAGATCGGCGCCCGCCCGGTGTTCGCCGATGTCGAGCCGGATACCGGCAACCTTTCGCCCGATGCAGTTGAGCGGGCGATCACCCCGGCGACGCGCGCGATCTGCGTGGTCCATTACGCCGGCTATCCGGCCGACATGACGGCGCTGCGTGCGATCGCCGACCGCCACGGCATCGCGCTGATCGAGGACTGCGCCCATGCGCTGGGCGCGCGCATCGCCGGGGTGCCGGCCGGCACGATCGGCGACGCCGCGATCTTCTCGTTCCAGGCGATCAAGCACATGACCAGCGTCGACGGTGGGATGCTGGCGCTGCGCGATCCGGCCAAGCTGGATCTGGCGCGCCGGCTGCGCTGGTTCGGGCTGCGCAAGGGCGTGCCGCGCACCGAGGTCGACATCACGACGCCGGGCTTCAAATATAACATGAACAACGTCACCGCGGTGGTCGGCCGGCACCAGCTGCCGACGATCGGCGAGGCGATCGCGCGGCATATCGAGAACGGCCGCTTCTACGACCGCGCCTTCGCCCAGATCCCCGGCGTCACCCCGGCACATGTCGCGGCTGACAGCGAACCAAGCTATTGGCTCTACACCCTGTTGTGCGACGATTCCGCAGCGGTCGAGACCGCGCTGGTCGCGACCGGGATCGCCGCTTCGAAACTGCATCGCCCCAACCATCTGCACAGCGTGCTTGCCCCCTATGCCGGGCCGATGCCGGGGCTGGACCGTTTCTACGACCGGCTGCTGCACCTGCCCTGCGGCTGGTGGGTGAACGACGAAGATCGCGCGCGCATCGTTGAGATCGTCGGCAATGTCGCGTCCGGGGCCACCCCCAGGAACGCGCAATGACCCCCGTCCCGCTGTTCGACTGTCGCCTGCCCGACAGCGCGCTGGCGACGCTGGCCGATCCGTTCCGGCTCGGGCAGCTCGCCGCAGGACCCGCGGTGGGGCAGCTCGAACAGGCGATAGCGGCACGCTATCCCGGCCGCCACGCGGTGTCGGTGGGCGACATGACCCATGCGCTCGTCATGGCGCTCCGGCTCGCCGGCGTGCGCCGCGGCGACGAGGTGCTCTCGCTCGCGTTCAACTGCATGTCGTCCAATTCGGCGATCGCGATGGCAGGCGCGACCGTCGCTTGGGTCGATGTCGATCCGGCGACCGCGACGTTCGACATCGATCAGGCACGCGGTCGTATCACTGCGCGCACGAAGGCGGTGGTGGCGTATCATGTATCGGGCTATCCGGCCGATCTCGCGGCCTTGCGGGCGCTGTGCGACGAATATGGCTTGCCGCTGATCGAGGATGCCAACAACGCCTTTGGGGCGGCGATCGACGGGCATGAGGTGGGCATGGTTGGCGATTTCGCGATCTTCTCGCTCTACGCCAATCGCCAGATCAATGCGATCGACGGCGGGATCGTGCTGTGTGCGCACGCCGAAGATGCCGATCAGGCGCGCCGCCTGCGCCGCTTCGGCATCGATACCGCGCGCTTCCGCGACGGCGACGGCGAGATCGATCCCGCGCTCGACGTGCCGGAGATCGGCACCTCGTCGTCGCTCGACAATGTGCGGGCGACGATCGCGCTGGCCAGCATCGCCGATGTCGATGCACGCATCGCCCGCTCGCGGCGCAATGCCGCGTCGCTCGCCGGCGTAACGCGCGATCTGCCGCTGACGCCGATCACCGCGCTGCCCGGCGCCGAGCCGGTCCACTGGACGTGGTTGATCCGCCTCGCCGACCGCGATGCGGTGATGCGCCGGCTCAAGGCACGCGGCGTGCTCTGCTCCAAGCTGCATTATCCCAACCATCATTATACCGGCTTCCACGCCCCGCCTTCCGACCTGCCGGGCACGATGACGTTGCAGAACGAGATGCTGGCGATTCCGTGCGGCTGGTGGCTAGACGAGGCGGCGATCGCCACGCTGGCGGCAACGATCGCGGAAACGGTGCGGGCCGACCCCTGATGCTGCCCGCGATGGCCCGACGACTGCTGCCGATGGCCGTGCTGTACGGCGGGCGGATCGGCGTCGCCGCGCTGGGGCTGGTGGTGCTGCCCTGGCTCAGCCGCGCGATGCCGCCCGCGCAATTCGGGCTGGCGGCGACGATCATCGCGCTGCAGACATTGGCGGTGGTGCTCGACCTTGGCTTGGCGATCACCATTGCGCGCGAATTTCCGGTGCTCGGCAGCGAGCATGACCGGCGTACGCTGATGCAGCGCAGCGAACGCATGATGCTGCAATTCTATCTGGCCATCACTGCCGTCGCGGGCGCGCTCGCGGCGATCGGTGTGCTCCCGGTGCCGGTGCCGGTCGCGCTGCTGGTCTGCCTGTCGCTGCTGCTGGTGGTGTGGCAGAATCTGGTCGTCATCGGCTTCATCGCGCGCCAGCGGTTCGTCACCTCGACGCTGGCCCAGTTCACCAGCCTGCTGCTGCGCCACGGCGTTGCGCTGGCGGCCGTCATCGCGTTTGGCGGTACAGTCCAGGTGTTCATCATCGGCCAGGTCGCCGGAGCGGCGATCGTGCTGCTCGTGTCCCGTCTGCTCTTCCTGTACCAGCATCGCGCGGTCGGCGCCCCGGCCACGGTATCGCGCATGGCCGGCGCGACGAGCATCGCCGTGATGATCTATACGATCGCCGGCGCCTGCACGATGCAGCTCGACAAGGTGCTGCTGTCAGCGCTGGCCTCGCCGGCCGATACCGGGCCCTATTTCCTCGCCTCGACGCTGTCGCTGGTGCCGATCACCTTCCTCGCCAGCCCCGCCTCCCAGTTCGTGCAGCCCAAGCTGATCGCCGCGCTCGATGCGCAACGGGTGGCCGACGCGCAACGCTGGATCGGCCGCCTGGTGCTGGCGATCATTGTGCTGGCGGTGCTGCCGGGCATCGCACTGGGGATCGCGGCACCGTGGCTTGTGCCCTTGTGGCTGCAGGGTTCGCCGCAACAGGCGGCGGTGATCCATTATGTCACGCTGCTGATGCCGGGTGCCGCAATCGGCGCGCTGGGGCTGATCCCGGCGATCGTGCTGGTGACGCGGCGCGACTATCGCGCGATGGCGACGATTTCCTGCATCATGGGCGGGGTGGTGCTGGCGACCACCGCCTGGCTCGCCACGCACGATGCAATCGCGGGTGTCTGCATCACCTATGCGATCTATCATGCGCTGGCCGCGGCCGCGCTGTGGTGGCGTGCTGCGCGGATCGAGCCGTGTTTCGCCAATCCGTTTGCGATCGCCGGCCGCCTTGCTAACGGGGGCGCGGACCGATCCGCACGCGCCCAGTCGCCTCAACCCTAACATATTGGTGATACGATGTTCCAAGGCAAAACCCTGATGATCACCGGGGGCACGGGGTCCTTCGGCAAGACCGTGCTCAGCCGCTTTCTGTCGTCGGACGTCGAGCAGATCGTGATCTTCTCGCGCGACGAGCTGAAGCAGGAGAACATGCGCGTCGCGCTGCAGAACAACCGGGTACGCTTCGTCATCGGCGACACGCGCAACCCGGAATCGGTCAACCTCGCGATGCGCGGCGTCGATTACGTGTTCCACGCCGCGGCGCTCAAGCAGGTGCCGTCGTGCGAATTCTATCCGATGGAGGCAGTGCGCACCAATGTGATCGGCACCGAGAACGTCATCAACGCGGCGCTGATGAATGGCGTGCAGCGGCTGGTGCTGCTGAGTACCGACAAGGCGGTCTATCCGATCAATGCGATGGGCATCTCCAAGGCGATGGCCGAAAAGGTGCTGGTCGCCCGCTCACGCACGATGGGCGCGAACGATCCCGTGCTGTGCGCGACGCGTTACGGCAACGTCATGGCTTCGCGCGGGTCGGTGATCCCGCTGTTCATCGAACGGATCAAGGCGGGGCAGGAACTGGGCATCACCGATCCCGCCATGACGCGGTTCCTTATGTCGCTGGAGGAATCGGTCGATCTGGTGCTGCACGCGTTCACGCACGGCGCGCAGGGCGACACCTTCGTCCAGAAGGCGCCGGCCTGCACCATCGGCGACCTGGCGACCGCGCTGTGCGAATTGTTCGAAGTGCCCGAGCGGGTCCGCGTCATTGGCACCCGCCACGGCGAGAAGCTGTATGAATCGCTCGTCTCACGCGAGGAGATGGCGAAGGCCGACGACATGGACCGCTACTGGCGGATCCCGGCCGACAATCGTGACCTGAACTACGAAGTGTTCATTTCCGAAGGCTCACCGCAGGCCAATCTAATAGACGATTACACGTCCCATAACACACAACGCCTGTCGATCGCCGAGGTGAAGCAGACTCTGCTTGCCTTGCCTTACGTGCAGAATGCGCTGGCCAATCGCTGATGCCGATCCTGTCGCTCGTCATCCCGACGCATGAGCGGTTCCGCTATGCCCAAGGGACGGTCGAGGCAATCCTCGCGATGGGCCAGGATATCGAACTGGTAGTCTCGGATACCAGCGCGACCAATCCATGGAATGCGATCTCACATCCGCAGCTGAAGGTAGTGCGCCCGACGACGGGGATCAGCGTCGTCGACAATTTCAACATCGCGTTGAGCCATGCGACGGGCGACTATGTCTGCTTTATCGGTGACGACGATCTGATCGCTCCTGACATCGTCGCCATCGCCCGACGGGCCCAGCAGGATGGCGTGGAGGCGGTCCGCTTCTCCTTCCCGATCGTCTTCTACTGGCCCGATTATCTGCATCGCAGCAATCCGGAGGCATATTCCGGCACGGTGTGGGTCAGCGACTATTCGGGCCGGGTCCGCACGCTTGATGCCCATGCGGCGCTGCGTGAGGCCGCGGGCAAGCTGGGCCATGGCGTGTTCGACATGCCGCGTGCTTATTGCGGGCTGGTGGCGCGATCATTGATCGAGCGTATAGTAGCGCAGCATGGCGCGCTGTTCGGCGGAGTCAGCCCCGACATCTATTCCGCGGCGCTAATCGCGACTCATGCGCGCAAGACGCTCGACATCGATTTCCCGGCCGTGATCCTCGGCGCATCCGGTGCCAGTACCGCAGGGCAGAGTGCGGCCGGACGCCATGTCGGCGGCCTGCGCGACAATGCCCATATCCGCCCGTTCCGCGATCTCGCCTGGCACCCGCTGGTGCCGGAATTCTACAGTGTGCCCACGGTATGGGGTTATTCGCTGGTGCGTGCGCTCGAGCAGATCACGCTCAGCCCCCCCGTCGAGCCGCAGTGGGGCCGGTTGTACGCGCAATGCCTGCTTTACCACCGCTCCTATTGGCGGTTTACCTTGGCTGCGATGCGAAACTTTGTCCGGGAAAGGTCCGTAGTGGCACTGGCTGCGACGCTGATCACCGGAAGCGTCGCGGAAATCGGCTGGGCATTGGGTCGGGTGCGGCGGCGAGTATCGGTCCGCTTATCGGTGACGAAGGACGAGCGCATCGCTGGCGTCGAAGGTAGCGCCAGCGCCGCAACGATCGTCACCCGCACCATCGCAGCTGGGCCAAAACCGGATTTGTCGGTGGTATGACGCCGTATATCGTCTGCTACCTTGTCCTGGTCGTGTCGCTGGGCACCGGGTTGCTGCTCGACAAATTGCGGATGGCCGCGGTTATCGCATTCGTGCCGATGTTCGTGCTTATCGCTCTGCGTGGGATCGTCGGGACAGACAGCGCCGTCTACATCCAATCCTTCGACATCATTCGCTATCAGGGCTTTCTTGCCTCAAGTTTCGAGCCGGGCTTCACGGTTCTGGTAGAGATCCTGAGCTGGTTTTTCCGAGACTCTTTCGACATCCTGATCGTGCTGGGGTGCGCGGTTGCGCTCATCATGCTTGCCGCAGGCCTGCTGCTCGAACGCATACCCTTGCTTTTCATGGCAATCGTCTTGCCTTATTATCTTCTCGACATGACCATGAACGGGCTGCGCTACGGCCTGGCCTTCGCGATTGTCGCGCTCGGCGCCGCAGCGCTGGCGCGTGGCTGGCTCAAGGCATTTGTCGCGTGCGGCATTATCGCCGCCAGCATCCAGATCTCGTCGGTCCTGCTTGCGGCCAGCCTGTGGGCATTGATGGAAGCGCGCATCCGCACGTTCCTTGCGGCCGGGTTCGGGCTGATCGTCGCCTTTGTCCTGTTCGGCGACTATGTGGGCGACAAGGTTTCCCAGAATTCCGACATTTCTGGCATCGGAGGCATTTCGGGTGTCGCCCCGCTGCTCGCAACCGTGCTGGTCATCGCTGCGCTGCGTGTTTCGCAGAATAACAGGGACATCATCAGCAACATCGCCTTGTTATCTATCTTTATCATGCAGCTCGCGTCATTCCTTATCGCCCGCCAATACTACGCCGGCCTGAGACTTCAGGGGCTGTTTCTTTTTCTCCTGTATCTTTCATTGGCAACCGCAAACAAGAAGAATAGCAGATCCTTCGTTATCGATAGGTCGTTTATGGCTTTTGTTTTTGCGGCTGCGGTAATTCTCTCGCTGTCTCGACTGAAAAATTTCCATGACGATGTGGATAATTTGGCACCTTTTAACCCTTATTATTTCTCAAACGAGCTCAGCGCCTAGATTGCTATGGACATGTCATGACAGAAGAAGCGCCTTTTTTCAGCGTCATCATTCCGGTGCACAATACTGCCTCTTACCTTGAGGAATGTATTCAATCGGTACTGCATCAGTCATATGAACACCTTGAGCTTATCGTCGTTGACGATGGCTCAACGGACAACAGCCGGCAAATTCTTGATGACATGGCGCAGGGTGACCAGCGCCTGCGCGTCTTCTCCAAGGAAAATGGCGGACAGGGAGCGGCCCGCAATTATGCCCTTTCCCGAGCCCGCGGCCGCTATATCGCCTTTGTCGACAGCGACGATACGGTCTCGCTCGACCTCCTGGCGCGCATGGAAAAGGTTATTACCGACAGCGACGCGGATGTCGTTTCGTTCGGCATCGAATTTGTCGACGGTCAGGGTCGCGTCGTGGCGCGGCGGGGGCCTGAAAGCGACACATCGTCGACCGACGCCTCTGTATTCGTCGACGCCATGCTCGATCGCAATTTCCATTCTGTGATCTGGAACAAGGTCTATCGCCGCGCCCTGCTCGCCGAGCATGACATTCGTTTTCCGGCGCTGCGCGCCTATGAAGATTCGATCTTCTCGCGCCACGTCGCGCTTCATGCACGCAAGGTCGTTTATCTCGGGCAGCCGCTGTATCGCGCGCTGACGCGCAGCGGCAGCACGTCGCGCGGCATGAATGAGGCGAGCTTTACCCGCGCCGCAGAGATGCTCGCGCTTGAGAGGAGCATGTTCCGCGATCAGTTTGCCGATCCGGCGCTCGCCACGGTCTTCCGCGCGCACGTTACCCACTTCCTTGCCTATCTGATGGTTCTCGCCGCCTTCCGCATCGACGATCCCAAGGTCAGGGCTTCGTGCCGGCGCATCGCCGACGAGGCGGGCTTTCGCGACAGCGCTAGCGATCCCCACGCGATCGCGCTGCTTGATACCAAGGCGAAGGTACAGGTCTTCCTCGCCCGCCATCCCAGGCTGCTGCGCAATGCAGCCCTCGTCGCTCGCCGCCTTGGCCGTGTTCCTTATTAAGCGCCGCGTCTGCTGCAAGATACTCGCGACGTTCGTTGTCGAGCGGCTTGGGTCGTAAGGCTGGCACCCCTTCCCTGTCATAAGGACACAGTCATGGGACTCGATCGCCTGTTCGCCTCACTGCGCCGCGCCGGTAAGGACTGGCGCCCATCACGCCGTGACGCATTGATGGCATCCCTGGGCAGCGCCGTGCCGCTGGTGCCCGTCATGGCGCAGGAAAGCGGGGTAAGCGGCGGGGGACGCGAGGCTGTCGACGGACCGCAGGGCGGAGCACTGGTCGCGCGCCGCAACGCACCGGCCCGGACGCTTCAGGCCAAGGCGCTCGATGTCTATTCCGTCAACGACAAAGGTGCGAAGGGCGACGGAAAGACAGACGATACCGCTGCGATCAATGCCGCCATCCTGGAGGTTCATACCGCAGGTGGCGGCGAGATCATCTTTGGCTCGTCATCCAATCCCTATTACGTGCGCGGGCCGATCATTGTGCCGTCGAACGTGGCCATCAACCTCAATGGCCAGACGCTGATGGGCGACAATTTCAACAGCGGTACGATGTTCACCACTGGGATCGTGCGCGGCGGACGGCTACTTCCTAACAAGGGCGCCTCACAGGAAGCGGATTACGTTTTGTACGCAGCGGTGAGGAACGGGATGATCCGCAAGTGCGCGATCGCCTTCGATCTGCATAATTTCAACGTCAGCTGCACGATCGACGACATTGCGACCTTCGAGGTGCTGCAATTCGGCATCTTCCACCGCTGCTTCTACATGTCGATGAACAATTGTTCGGCGCGTGGGCCGAGCGATCCTGCCCGCCCTTCCTTCCACTTCACCGGTGATAACAATCTCATCAGCTTGCGCCGCGTCAGCGCGACAACGGAGAGTGGCTTCCTGTTCGAAGGCGGGACCACCTCGCTCGGCATGATCGGCTGTTCCAGCGAGGGAGGCGCTGGAAGCGCAGTGGCATTTCGTGGCGATTGTCTGGGGGTGGTAATCGATTCCGGTTACTGGGAAGCTATCACTGGTACGGTGTTTGACTTCACGCGCGCGACCGTCTGCTCGGTATCGTTCCGAAGCAACTTCATGAATTACTGCGACACGGTGTTCGATGATGGCGGAGAAACGTCAAACTCAACGCTGTTCGGCTCGTTTGATGAGACGAATTATCTCGCTAGTGTCGGTGGCGTCGTCGGAGCATCTCGATCCCGTGGGCGTTTCCTCCTAACCTGTCCGCGCAACTTCATCCGCTTCGATATTCCCTATGCCAATGCCGCCCCCGCCACGCTCGGAACGAACTGGACCACTGGTGCCGCTGTGCGGGTGGTGCAGGAAACGGGGACGGTCGGCTTCACCCTGGCGGACGTCCGCAGCCGATCACGCATCCACCATCACGGGCCGATCCCGGTCGTGCGCGAAGGCGACATCGGCGATCCATTGCCTGGCCATGTCGATCGCTGTCGGATCAATATTCCGCGCGGCGCGGCCGTGGAGGCGACGATCGAGACCGCGATTGCGTGGCGCCCCAGTTCCCTGCGCGCGACCTTCATCTTATCATTGTCCGAAGACCGTGGCGTGTCCAAGCTATTCGGCGACATCTATGGCGACCAGTCGGTTCGCCATGATCGCAGCGGACGCGAAATGGTGCTGGAGAATGCCGACGGATATGTCCGAATCCGGCTGAGCGGGGTCATCAATCAATCAGGGCGGGCCACCATCACCGGCTCGGTCCAGTTATGCACGTGAACGACGTGATGCCCCGGCACCTCACGGCCCGTTCAATCTATGGAGATATGGGTTGCAAGCGCCTGAAATGAATGTCGCCATCGTTGGGCCTGCCTTCTTTGGCTATCTGCGCCGGCTTGCCGACATGCTGACCAGCCGTGGCATTCCGGCACGCTTCTACGATGAATTCCCGTCCAATCAGATCCTGACCAAGATCACGCTGCGTTATTCGTCGCTGGCCGTCCGTCAGCGCGCCACGCGGGCCTACCATGAGCAGATCACGGACAACATCATCCAGTCAGGCGCGACGCATGTGCTGTTCGGCACGATCGAGATGTTCCCGCACCATTGTATCCGCCGGCTGCGCGACAGTGGGATTGTGATGGCACGCTATGCCTGGGACAGCTGCGCCAACAAGCCTTACGCCAAGACGCTCGATCCTTTCATGCGCGGTGTCGCAAGCTTCGATCCGGACGATTGCCAGCGCGAGGGGTATCGCTACGTCCCGCTCTTCAGTAGCCTGCCGACCGATCTCTCGAATACAGCGCCCGATACTGATTTCTTCTACTGCGCCACCTTCCACAGCAACCGCCCGATGGTAATCGCCAAGGTGATCGATGCGTGCGAACGGCAGAAGTGGCGACTGAAGCTGATGTTGTTCTTCCATTCGCGCAAACTTTGGTACGCGCGTTTCGCTCTCCACCCCAGCGTATGGCACCTGGGCAAGCTATTCTCCAGCACCCCCTTCACGCTGAATGAAATCGCGGTCGCCACGGCGCGTGCCCGTGTCGTCGTTGACATCCATCACAACGGTCAGTCCGGGCTGACAATGCGCACGTTCGAGGCTCTGTCTCTCGGCACCGTCATTCTCACGACCAATCCGATGGCCTTGGTCGGCTTGCCCCAGCCGCTGCACGAGCGCGTGGTGTTGCTTGATCCGATGAACACATCCGCGAGCCTGGCACAGGCACTCGCGCGCCCGCGCGGCCCGTTGGCACCGGAATGGCAGTACTATCTGTCAGCCGACCGTTTTCTTGACCAGATAATCGCGCTGCTGCTAGGCACAGAAGACGTTGTCGAGACGCGCGACGCTCCAACTTTCGAAACTTCCGGGACCACACCATGAAAATTCTGATCACCGGGGGCCTCGGTTTCATCGGCCGCGCACTAACGAAACGCCTGCTGGCCGAAGGCGGGCATGAACTGGTGCTCGTCGATACGCTTAGCCCGCAGGTTCACGGCGAAAATCCCGATCACAGCGACATCCTGTCGCAACCCGGCGTCCGCTTTATCAAGGGCAGCATCTGCGATCGCGACCTGATGCGCGATGCGCTCGGTGGCGTGACCGCGGTTTACCATTTCGCGGCGGAGACGGGCACCGGTCAGTCGATGTACGAAATCCAGCGCTACTATGACACCAACGTCATGGGGACGGCCGTCCTGCTCGAGGAAATGGTCAAATCTGCTACACTGCGCCCAGAAGCACTGATCCTCAGCTCGTCGCGCTCGGTCTATGGCGAAGGTGCCTATGTGCGCGCAGCAGATGCCAGCAGCGAAGCGGCTCAGCGCTATTATCCTGCCGGTCGCTCGGCCGAGGACATGGCGCGCGGAATATTCGACTTCTCCGACAACGGCGACCCGCTCGTACCCGTCCCGACCAAGGAGGACGACAAGATCGACCCCCAGTCGATCTACGCAGCATCGAAGTTGGCCCAGGAACATATGTGTCAGATCGCTTGTGAGGCAATTGGCACCCGTTTCGTCGCCTTGCGTCTGCAGAATGTCTATGGGCCGGGCCAGTCGCTACGCAATCCTTATACCGGCATCCTGTCGATCTTTGCCAACACTCTGAAGCAGGGCGGCAATATCGACATCTTCGAGGACGGCGAGGAAAGCCGTGATTTCGTTTTTATCGAGGACGTCGCGCATGCATTTCGCTGCGCGCTCGATCTCCCCAGTTCGCCGGATAACATCATCAACGTTGGAACTGGTGAACGCCATACAGTCGCGCACATCGTCGATCTTCTACAGGAGAAGATGGGAGTTTCTGGCCGGTCCAGCATTTCCGGCAGGTTCCGCCCCGGCGATATCCGGCACTGCTTCGCCGACGTTGGTCGCATGCACCGGATTTTGGGGTTTAAGGCCGCTACCGATCTGCGCGATGGTCTTTTCGCAACTGTCGATTGGGCCGTAACCCAGCCAATCGAGCCGGATCGGTCGGCGGCGGCCAATCAGGAACTGGAAAAACTGCTGCGCAAGAAGTAACGTGAAGGTAAGGCAGATCATCCGGGCTGATTGCCGTCGGTTCGCAGTACTTTCGGGTCGTCCTACAGGCAAGGTCAGCCTTGGCCTGCTGCTGAACCCACGCGTCCTGCCTGTCGTGCTAATCCGCCTGTCCGCCAAGCTGCAGTCGGCAAATTGGCGCCGACTTGCCAATGTGGTGTCGCTGATCAACCTCATCCTGTTTCGGATCGAGGTTCCGGCCCGGGCTGTCATTGGTAAAGGCTTTGTCCTTCCCCATCCCGGAGGCATCGTGCTGGGCAGCGCGTCAATTGGCGACGATGTCACGATCTTCCAGAACGTAACCCTCGGCGCGCGCAGTTTCGAGGCAGATTATGATCTGTCGACCCGGCCGATCATTGGGTCCGGAGTTACGATTGGTGCAGGCGCGGTTATTCTAGGCCCCGTGACGATCGGGGAATGTGCGACAGTCGCTGCTAATTCTCTTGTTGTGGAGAATGTTCCGCCAGCCTGCACGGTGATGGGTGTGCCGGCCAGCGTTCGTCAGCAGCGCAACATCGCCGAGCGTTACCAACCGCCGAATGGATAAATGCGCGGTATTCGGCAAAACTACTAAAGGTCATAAGGCGGCTCCTTATTATGGCACCGCATGGCGCAAGCCGACTTCTGGCCCCTACAGGGCGCACCGTCTCCCTTCTTCGATCGTCTTCTGATGGTACTCTTTACTCGTCCGACTGACGTATTTCCGCGCTAAAGATGCGTCTTCAACCGCGAGGGCAGCATCTGGTATCCACTGTTGATTGCGGCCTGGTAAGCACACAGGTAGGGCGGCCTCATGTCGACGTCATCCAGCCCCGTCCAACTCATCCGCCCAAAGCGCTTCGGTGATGCCCGTGGCTGGTTCACGGAGGTCTACTCGGAACCCACGTTCGCCGCGCTCGGCATCACGTGCCGGTTCGTGCAGGACAATCACTCGCTGTCCGTTCCCACCTTCACCTTGCGGGGGCTGCATTTCCAGACACCACCACGCGGACAGGACAAGCTCGTGCGGTGCATCCGTGGGCGGATCTTCGACGTCGCGGTCGATCTCCGCAAAGGCTCGCCGACCTACGGCCAGTGGATCGGAGCGGAGCTTTCCGCAGAAAACGGGCACCAGCTGTTGGTGCCCATCGGCTTCGCGCATGCCTTCCTGACGCTCCAGCCCGATTGCGAAGTGACCTATAAGGTCTCAGATACCTATGCGCCGCAGAATGATGGCGGGATCCGCTGGGACAGCGTCGGCATCGACTGGCCAATACCGGTGGGCACCGCGCCGGAGCTGAGCGCCAAGGACGCCGTCCTGCCGACGCTTGCCGAATTCGACAGCCCGTTTGAGTATGACGGCAACCCGCTGGCCCCGCTCGCCTGAAGGATCATCCAGACATGCGTATCTTCGTCACCGGCGGGGCCGGTTTCATCGGCTCGGCCCTCGTCCGCCACCTGATCGAGAACACCGACTACGAGGTCCTCAACTTCGACAAGCTGACCTATGCCGGCACGCTGTCGACCGTAGAGCGGGTGGCGAACAGCAACCGTTATCGCTTCGTCCAAGGCGATATCTGTGACGCAGACGCCGTCTGCGCCGCGATCGCCGAGTTCAAGCCGGACGTAATCACGCACCTCGCGGCGGAAAGCCATGTCGACCGCTCGATCGACGGGCCAGGCGCGTTCATCCAGACTAATGTCGTCGGTACCTATACGATGCTGGCCGAGGCGCGCTCCTATTGGCAGGGCCTCGAGCGCGACGCCAAGGCGCGGTTCCGCTTCCACCATATCTCAACCGACGAAGTGTACGGCTCGCTCGGCGAAACGGGGCTGTTCACCGAGGACACGCCCTACGACCCGCGCTCGCCCTATTCGGCGTCTAAGGCGGGCAGCGATCACCTCGTCAGCGCCTGGGGCCACACCTTCGGCCTGCCGGTGCTGATCACCAATTGCTCGAACAATTACGGGCCCTATCATTTCCCCGAGAAGCTGGTGCCGCTGATGATCGCCAAGGCCTTGGATGGCGAGCCGCTGCCGGTCTACGGCAAGGGCGATCAGGTGCGCGACTGGCTGTTCGTCGAGGATCACGTCCGCGCACTGCACGCGGTGTTCGAACGCGGCGAGATCGGCCGGACGTATAATGTCGGCGGGTTCAACGAGAAGCAGAACATCGAGGTCGTCCACACGATCTGCGGCATCCTCGATCAGCTGCGCCCGCGCACTGACGGCAAGCCCTATGCGGAGCAGATCACCTCGGTCGCCGACCGTCCGGGGCATGACAAGCGCTATGCGATCGACGCCGCCCGGATCGAGCAGGAGCTCGGCTGGCGGCCGCAGGAAACCTTCGAGACCGGCATCGAGAAGACGGTGCGCTGGTATCTCGACAACGAGGCCTGGTGGCGCCCGATCGTCGAGCGCGGCGCGGCACAGCGGCGCGGGGTGGCGGCGTGATCATGTCTGACTGTAGGACTGTCGACAGGACAACAGGCGCATGAGCCGCGCGATCCTCGTCACGGGCGGGAACGGCCAGCTCGGCACCGAGCTTCAGCGTTGCGCCTGGCCGGAAGGCTATGAAATCGTCGCGATCGACGTCGCCGATCTCGACCTCACCGATACCGCTGCGATTGCCGCCAAGGTGGCAGAACGCGAGTGGGCCGCGGTGATCAACGGCGCGGCCTATACTGCGGTCGACAAGGCGGAGAGCGATATCGTCGCCGCCTGGGCGGTCAACGCCATGGCCCCCGCCGCGTTCGGAGAGGCCTGTGCCAAGGCGAACATCCCGCTGGTGCAGGTGTCGACTGATTACGTCTTTGCCGGCGACAAGCAGGGCGCGTGGGAAGTGGACGATCCCGTCGCGCCGCTCGGCGTCTATGGGGCGTCGAAACTGGGCGGCGAGCTGGCGGTGCGCACCAGCGGCGCGCGGCATGTCATCGTGCGGACGGCCTGGGTTGTCTCCGCCCACGGCAGCAATTTCGTGAAGACGATGCTGCGCGTCGGTGCGGAGCGCGACACGCTGACGGTGGTGGACGATCAGCGCGGCTCGCCCACCAGCGCGGCGGATCTGGCGGGTGCGTTGATGGCGATCACGCTGCGGCTGATCGAGGATCCAGCCGCCCCCACCGGCACGTTTCACTTCAGCAATGCCGGCGACACGAGTTGGGCGGGCTTCGCGGCCGAAATCTTCCGCCAGGCGGCCGACCGTGGCGGGGCGACGGCCAATGTCACCCCGATCACGACCGATCAATATCCGACACCTGCCCGGCGCCCGGCCAATTCGCTGCTCAGCCAGGCGGCGATCGGCGGGGCCTACGGCATCGCCCCGCGCCCCTGGCAGGACGCACTCAGCGACATCCTCGACGAACTGATCGGAGCCACAAAGGCATGAAGGGCATCATTCTGGCCGGCGGATCCGGCACGCGGCTTCACCCGGCGACGCTGGCGGTGAATAAGCAGCTGCTGCCGGTCTATGACAAGCCGATGATCTATTACCCGCTGTCGGTGCTGATGCTGGCCGGCATCCGCGACGTGCTGATCATCTCCAGCCCGGAATATCTGGACAATTACAAGCGCTTGTTCGCCGATGGCTCGGCCTTCGGCCTCCAGATGTCCTATGCCGAACAGCCCAGCCCGGACGGCTTGGCACAGGCCTTCACCATCGGCGCGGACTTCATCGGCGACGACAACGTGGCGCTGGTGCTGGGCGACAACATCTTCTTCGGCGCGCACCTGACCGACCTCTTGGCGAGCGCGGTCGCGCGCACCCATGGCGCGACGGTGTTCAGCTACCGCGTCGAGGATCCCGAGCGCTACGGCGTGGTCGAACTCGCCGAGGACGGCCGTGCCTTGAGCCTCGAGGAAAAGCCCGCCAACCCCAAGTCGCACCATGCCGTGACGGGCCTCTATTTCTACGACAACCGCGTCGTAGAATACGCCCGCAACCTGAAGCCTTCGCCGCGCGGTGAGCTTGAGATCACCGATCTCAACCGCCTCTACATGGAGGCCGGCGACCTCTATGTCGAACAGATGGGCCGCGGGTACGCTTGGCTCGACACCGGCACCCACGACAGCCTGCTCGAGGCGAGCGAGTTCGTCCGCACCCTCCAGCACCGCCAAGGCATCCAAATCGCCTGCCTTGAGGAAATCGCCTACCTCCAAGGCTGGATCAGCGAAGCTGAGGCCCGCGCAGCCGGCGAACGCTTCAAGAAGACCAATTACGGCAAGGCAATCCTGAGTGCGGTGGACGGTTACTGAGCTCTCCGCAACTTACCGATTATACATACGTTACATCAACAGGTTGGTTAGCAGCCGGATACAGGCCGCAATCAACTTGATGTAGCGCGTATAACAGGACGGAGACACGGCACGAAGGTCGATCAGGAGACACGCATGGCAGCATTACCGTCGTTCCGCTGGTTGCTGCTGTGCCTGATCGTGGCCGGCTGTTCCGATGGCGAGCGTGAAGCGCGGCGCAAGGCGCTGGGGCCGCAGCCTTCGTTCGAGACGCTGATGGCGCATGCGGATCCGCAAGCCGGCGCCCGGGCGTTTGGTGCCTGTGCCGCGTGCCACACGATCGGAAAGGACGGCGCAAGCCGTGCGGGGCCGAACCTTCATGCCATCATGGGGCAGCCGATCGCGGCCAATCGGGGGTTCGGCTACAGCTATGCGCTGAAATCCGCGGGGGGCACCTGGACGCCAGAGCGGATGGATGCCTGGCTCGCATCGCCCGCCAAATTCGCGCCGCGTACCAGCATGGCCTATCCTGGCATGCGCGATCCACTTATGCGCGCCGACGTCATCGCCTATCTGCAGGCGCAGGATAAGTAAGGGTGTGACGGGGCCGAATAGCTCCCCTCACCTCACTCCCCTATCGGGCTTTCGCCGTGTTTGCGCAGGACGTCGTTGAAGGCTTCCGCCATCAGCGACTGGAGGCTCCTCCCCTGGCGCCTGGCCAGCATGTGCATCGCGAAGCTCATGTCGGGGGTGAAGAAACCGGCGATCTGCTTGCGGCCGACCCGGCTTTCCGGGCGTGTCGTGGCGGCCGCTTTTGGCCTGTCTTTAGCCTCGTCCGACACAGGCGCGGCCTGGGTGTGGAGAAGATCAGCCGCGGGCGTCTTGGGCGCCGGGGCGGCGGTGCGCAGATTGGCGAAGCTAGGCTTGCGGCTCATCAGACGGCCTTTCGAAAACGCGGTGCCGGCATGTCTAGCTGTCGACATGTCCATTTGTATAACTCACGGATCTCCGCCGCGGCGCGGCCGGCGGGTTCCGCCTCGGTGACGGTGCGCCCCTCCGCGCTGGCGTGGCGATAGGCGGCGCGGTCGGGGAGGATCACGGGGGCTGGCGGGGTGCCGTAGCTGTCGACCAGCTCGCCCGCCTCGGCATAGACGCGCGGCGCGTTGGGCGGCCCCGCGGTGAAGACGACGAAAGCCGGCTTGCGCAGCAGCTGCACGAGCTTTGCCGTGGTCTGGATCGCGGCGAGATCGAAGGCGCTCGGCCGGCACGGGATCAGGACTAGATCGGCGACCTCCACCGCGGCGCGCGCGGCGCTGTCGGCATGGGGCGGCGTATCGATCACGATGAGCTCGGCCCCCTGCCCTTGCGCTGCGGCGACCTTGGCGGCGAGCCGCGGCGGGGGGCTGTCGATCACTTCGGGCGGCTGATCCTGGCGCCAGGCCGCCCATTGGCTGGCGGTCGCCTGCGGATCGGTATCGATGATGAGCGCGACGCGTCCCGCCTCCTGCGCGACGGCGGCAAGGTGGAGCGCCAGCGTGGTCTTCCCCGCCCCGCCCTTCTGACTGATGATCGCAACTGTCGGCATGGCGACGTTGATACATGTCGACATGGTGGCTTGTCGAGATGTTTTCGCGTGGTTCCCACACCTTGCTTGGCGATAGGGAGGCGATGCGCTAAATTGCACCGATAATATGATGATTGAGGCCCGCCATGGCGACCGTCCGCAAGACCATCACGCTGACCGAACAGCAGAATGACTGGATCGCCGCCCAGATCAACGCCGGCCATTATACCAATGACAGCGAGGCGATCCGCGACCTGATCCGCCGCGAGCAGGAGCGCAGCGCCGATTTGGCACGGCTGCGTCAGGCGCTGATCGAAGGCGAAGACAGCGGGGTACCCGAGCGGTTCGACATCGCCGCGTTCAAGCGCCGCAAAGCCGCGCAGCATGGCTGAATATCGCTTCTCCCCCGCGGCACAGCGCGATCTGGGAGAGGTGTTCGATTATAGCGTCGCGACCTGGGGTCTCGCTCAGGCGTTGGATTATACCGATCTGATCGCGGCCGTCTGTGCCGAGTTGGCCCAATCGCCGCAGGGCGTCGGGCAGCATATGATCTATTTCCGACCGACCGATTACGGCATCGCGGTGATCCGCATCCTGCACCAGCGGATGGACGCCGGCCGGCATCTGTAGCTGGGCGTTGGCCGGGCCATCGGACGGAGGCGGCGGAGCCTGCGCAGGGGATGTGCGCGGTCTCTTCCGGGCCTGATCCCAAGCGCTAGGCGGCGCGCAGCAGCGGTTCGGGTGGATGCTCCCTTCCCTCGCGCCTTGGAGGAGCGCGGCGCTATTCGACGCGCTGGTGGCTGGTATCGAGCAACCAGGTGATCTCGCCCTCGGGCACCGATCCGTCGAGGCGGACGGTGATCCAATGGTTCTTGTCCATATGATAGGCGGGCAGGAAGCCGTCGCGGGTGCGGAGCGTCGCGATGGTCACGGGCGGGCATTTCACGTCGAGGATGTTGATCCGCCCCTCCCCTTCCAACCCCAGTCGGTTACGCGGCACATCCATCACCAGCGCGAACCACTTGCCCGTGCCCGCCACGCGCAGCGCGACATAGCGCGGGTATTTCTCGAACGGATAATCGGCTCGGTACCGAAACGGCGCCGGGCATAGTCGAGGATCTCGTTGCGACCGAACTGGCTCATGCAGGTTCTCCCGACATCTCGGCCGCGTGCACCGGTCGCACAACGCTATCAGCGGTCGGCAGGGGTCGCGACTGCGGTTAGTCGCGTGCGGGCACACGTCAGCTGCACGGACATGCGCGTTGTCGCGTATGATTGTCGTGTTGTCGGCGTGTCGACACAGGGCAAGCTGTTTCTAATCGGGACGCCCGGCCAGCGTCTTCGGGGCCAGCAGGGCGATCGCGCGGGGAGAGGGGCAAGATCGGGGAGGTGGAACCCGGTTTCAGGACCCGGAGGACGGTTACTCGAAAGCTTGACGGCGATCGGCGCGGCGCGCAGGCTTCGGTTCATGGGGGACGCAGAGCCCCGCTGGGGAGGATGCGCATGCGGGTGCTGATGATGGTCCTGGCGCTGGCGTCCGCCACGCCGCTCGCCGCGCGGGAGCTGGCGGTGCCGGCCGACAAGGGGTGGCAGCATCAGGAGACTGACCTGATCCTGACGTCGCGCCTCGCCGGGCTGCAGCGCACCGCATCGAGCGATACGACGCAAAGCGAGCATGACGTGGCGGCGCAGTTCACGGCGCCGGACGAGAGCGTGATCGCGAGCGTCTTTCTCTTCAAGCCGGCGATCGCCGACGTCGCCTTGTGGTTCGACCGGGGCGCCACGACGCTGCAGGCGAACGAAGTCTTTCGCGGCGCGGCGCGGCGCCGGTGAGCGGGGCGCCGCTCGGCTTTGCCGCGGGCGGGGCGCCGGTCGCCTCGTCGCTGCGCCAGGTCTTTATCAAGGCAACCGGCCCTTATCGCAGCACGGCGCTCGCGGTAATGCCGCTGGGCGAATGGATCGTCGCAGTCCGGATGAGCGCGAAGAGCCTGTCCGCCGACGAACTGGATGCGGGTCTGATGCAGCTGATCGGTGCGATCCGCTGGCCCGCGGGAGCCCCCGCTGCTGCTGCTGCCGCCCCCCCTGCCCCGGCCATGGCGGCCGTGCCAGTGATGGCCTGCGCCGCCCCGCTCTCCTTTCGCAAGGCCAAGGCGCTGAAGCCCGAGGGCAGCGACATGCTGATGCAGCTGATCGGGTCGATCGCCATGCAGAACGCCTCTGCCAGCAAGCCGGCCGCGCCGGTGCTGCCTTCGCGCTGGTGCCGCGAGGGCGAGGCGAAGGCAGAATATGGCGTCTATCGCTCCGACCGGGAGGGTGCGGCGGGCTATGCGCTGGCGCTGGGGGATGCCGGGCGGATCGTGTGGGTGGAGCCGTCGCTGATGGGGCAGATCGAGAAGAACGGCCACTATTCCGTGTCGCTGGACGATGTCGACGGCAGGACGCTGGCCTTTCCCTCGTTCAACGGCATGCCGGCGCCCGAGCAGGTCTGGGATTTGGTGGGCAAGGGTGGGCCGAGCGCGGCGATGAACGGCAATGTCATGGCGATCGACCCCAAGACGCTACGATAGCCGCGCTGTTCCGCCTTGCCCGTGCCCGCGAATGGCAGCGTCACCCTGGCGCGGGGGCCGGGGTGACGGGCCGAGGGGTTGAAGGACTGGTCCCGGATGACGGAGCGGTTCTCCGTCATCCGGGTGGGGGCTCAGCGGATCAGGCTGGCGAAGACCGCGGCGACGATGCCGCTGGTGATGCCGACCAGCACCGCGTCATTGCCCGACTGGACGTACTGATAGCCGCGCGGCGGGGCCTGGAGGCCGCGATACTGGCGATAGTCGATCTGCCGATAGTTGCGGGCCTGGCGGGTGTCGAACCGCTCACCCTTGCGCCAGTTGCTGCGATATTGGGCCGCGGGCGCACGATACTGGCGGTTCTGCTGCACAACGACCGGAGCGTGCCCGCGCTGCTTCACGACCACCGGGCCATGACCGCGCTGCTGCACCACCGTGTGCGCCGAATTGTGCGCCGAGCCGCGATACGGCTGCGCTGCGGCGAGCGTCGGCGTGGCGACCATCGTGGTGGCCAGCGCTGCGATCAGAAAGCGGTTCATGTTCTTGCTCCTTCGTGCCGAAGGTGATCGGCGTTGAGAGCAAGATGGGGGTGATGTGTCGCCGGCATGTGTCACGCAGGCGGGCAAATGGTCGCAAATTGTGCCCGGGGAGGATGGGCAGGCCGTGGCATCGGTGACCGTGCCAGACGCAGCTGTCGATATGTCGTGTTGTCGTAGTGTCTTAGTGTCTTAGTGTCTTAGTCTCGTAGTCTCGTAGTCTCGTAGTCTCGTAGTCTCGTAGTGTCGTGATGTCGACACTACGACAACACTATTTCAGCCAGGGAGGCCGGCCAGCGTCTCGCGGACGAGGGGGACGATCGCGTCGGCGGGGAGGCGGACGAGATCGGGGAGGGTGCGGCCCTGCTTCAGCAGCGCGCCCATGACCAGCCAGGCGGCGAGATAGGCCTCGCGCTCGCGACCTGTGGCGCCCTGACCCATGGTGAAGCGGAACAATGTCGGGCCGTCCGAGGCATCGAGCAGCGGGGTGATGGCCGCGAGGATATCGGCGCGGCGGGCGAGCCCGGCATCGTACCATGGTTGCTCGCCGACATAGGCCCAGTCGGCGAGGCCGGGACGAAGCGCGGCGACGGCGTGCATCGCCAGCCCTTCCTCAAACAGGAGGCGGCCCAGCGGGCGTTCGTAATCGGCCGGGAGCTTCGCCAACAGCATGTGCACCGCATGGGTCATCTCATGCGGCATCAGCATCGCGCGGCGTGCCGGATCCATCTCGATCGGCAGGCAGACGAGTGGTCCGTCGGGGGTGCCGGCGGTAAAGGCATTGTCCTCGAACCCGCCAACATAGGCAACAACGCCAATGCGCAAGGGTGCGGTCGCGCGGAACAGGCGCGCGATCGCGACCGCGCTGTCGAGCGGGGCAGGGGCCATGCCGGCCGCGCCCTGGCGGATCAGCGGCAGCGCGGCCGCGTATCGTGGCCAGGCGGCGTCGAGCAGTCGGCGCGCGACCGCTTCCCCCTCCGGCCCCGGGGGCACCGCGGCAAAGCCGTAGCGATCCTGCCACGCCTTCCACCGCGCCTCGGAATCGAGACCCTGTGCCGCGGCGTGGAAATCGAGGAAGCGCGCGCTGTAATCGCGGATCGTGAGGGTAACGCCGTCACCCACTGTCTCACGCGGCGTGAGCGGCAGCCGTTCGGCGTGGGCGGGGCTGAAGAGGGCTGGCGCGGCGATCATGGCGGTGAGGCCGGTGATGACCGTGCGACGCGAAACCCTGTTGTCCACCCTTTGCCCCCTGTCCGTCGCGCTGTTCAGCGAGCGCCTGTGGCGGTACGCCGGTGATGGGGCAAGGGGGGAGGGGGATGCGGGCGGCTTCGTTACCGCGCCGGGCGCGTCAGTCGCGCGGGTCGTCCTGCTGGACCGGCTGTTCGATCGCGCGCCGGCCGGGCTCGACCTCGGGCGCACGCAACGCGTCGCTAGGGTTGGCGGGCGCGGTGTAGCGCTGGATGCGGGTCGAGAGGCGAGCGTTGACCCGGCTGTTGATGCGGTTGTTGACGCGCCGGCTGTTGACCTCGACGCCCTCGGGCTCGGTCAGGCGCGCACCATAAGCGGTCAGCTTCGCCTCCGTGTTGCTGGCGCTCTGCGCGCTGGCCGGCACGGCGAACACCGTACCGAGAAGGGCGGCTGCCAGAAAGGGATGCGTCGCTCCGCCTTGCATCGGACCACGATAGCGCAAGCCGGGCGTGAAAGAACCGGCAAATCGTCAGCTGGTCAGCCGACGTGACAGGCCGACGTGACAGGGCGACGGGGTGCGCGCGACGGCGCGCTAGTCGTCGATCGGACGGACTTTGGGCCAGCGCCAGACGATCACGCCTTGTATCACCAGCAGGATGCCGAGGATCCACCAGCTGCTGTAGCGCAGCATGCCACGCCACATCGCGACCTGCACAACAAGGATGGTGCCGAGTGTGGCGAACCAGGCCAGCTTCAACCGGCGCGAGGGTGGGACGGGGTGCCAGCGGTAGCGTGCGATGGTCAGCCTCCTCTCTTCATACCGCCAGGCTGAGCCCGAAGGGTCAATGCTCCGGGGGCGGTGGGAGTGGGGCGGTTGGTTCGGGGGTGCCGTTGGGGCCGGTGACGAAATTTACCCGCTCGACACAGCCGCTGCGGCCGGCCGCGGAGGGCTGGAAACGGGCGGTGCGCATCAGCTGGACGGCGTGGGTGCCGAAATCCTCCGCTGGCTGCGCGGCGAGCACCTTCACATTCCCGATATCGCCCCAGGGCGCGACATCGAAGCTGACGATCGCCCAGCCTTCGATCTGGCGTCGGTTATAGGCGACCGGATAGGTGAGCCGCGGCGCCGTGGCATAGGGATAGGGCCGCGCGCAGCTGGCGCCGGCCGGGGCGAGGTCGCCCGGCGCGGGGGCGGGCGGGGCGGCGATCGTCGCGGGCGCCATCCAATAAGGATAGCGGCAGCCGGTGCGCGCGCCGGCGGTGAAACGGCTCTGCTCGACCGCGGTGATCGCGGCCTGATCGAGCGCCTTGTTGCCGGTGCCGTGCGTGACGCTGGCCTGTCGTGGCTGGCCCTCGGCATCGATCTCATAATCGACCATCGCCCAATCCTTCACCCCCGGCGTTGCCGGCAGCTTGCGGAAGTCGGGCAGCGCGCGCAGCAGCGGCTGGGGCACCGGGCGGGTGTCGCAATTCCCCTCCCGCCGGGTCCGCGCCCATCCTTCCTGCGGTAGCGGGCCGCTTTCGCGCGAGAGCGTATAAGCGATGAGATCGGCGACCGGCGCCTGATCGAGCGGGGTGACGCGCGGCGTGTAGGTGATCGTGCAGCCGGTGCGCTTGCCGCCATCGGCGAAGCGGCTCGCGGCCAGCGCGGGCGCGAGATCGGGGGCATAAGGCGCAGAAACCCCCTCGCGCCGGATTGAGAGCGGGCGACCGGTATCGTCGATGTCGAAACGCAGCACGCCGGGGCGTAACCCTGGGTCCCGCGCGGAACTGGACGAGGAAGCCGGCGAGGAATTGGGTGAGGGGGGTGGCCCCCAGTACATATGGGCGAGCGGGCGGCGCAGCGCCTGGCCGGTCGCGACACCCTGATCGCAGCGCACGTCGGCCGGCGTCCAGGACAGCAGCGAGCGTGTTCCCGTGGAGGCGGGCGGGGGGATGTGGCCGGGGCCTGGGCGGGGGACAAAGAGCTGCGCAGCCGCCATGGCGGCCAGCGTGACGAATGGCATGATCCTGTTCCCCCCCGAGAAGGACGTAACGTCCTTGTTATGAGGGCGTTCTTTCACGTCCCAGCAGTCGCGCGCAATCGATTTCGAAAGGGGTCAGCCGGGCGCGAAGGACGGGTGGTCAGGCCTGTTCGCGGGTGCCGTCGGCGAGCGACTTTTCCGCGCGAGGGGCCTGCCAGGGCCAACGGCCTTCGATCTCCACCTCCAGCGAGACGCTGAGAAAGGTGCGGATGAGGACGATGCCGGCAAGCACCGCGAGGCTGCCCAGCGTGGGCTCGACCGCGACGGTATTGATGATGTCGCCCGCGACCAGCAGCTCGAGCCCGAGCAGGATCGAGCGGCCAAGGTTGGAGCGCAGCTGCTTGTAGGGATCGATGCGGGGGGCGGCCGTGTCGTGGCGCCCCGCCGCCCGATAGTGCGCGACATCGCCAGCGAAACGGACCGCGGAATAGAGCGCGCCGACAAGGATCACCGCGATGCCGACCAGTTCGACGCAGCGGGTGACGAGATGGACGAGCGGAAGCAGCGCGGTGTCGTCGATCATTGCCGGTCCTGCCGGTCGTCCTGCCCTGCCGGCCGGGAACCACACCGCCAGCGGCGACCGGCGAGGGGGGGGAGGAGGGCAGGGGACGATGCCATTGCCGCTGAACGCCTCATGCGCGCGAACGGATGCGCCGGTGTGCTCGCCTATGTTGACATGTCGCGCTGTCGGAATGTCGGACTGTCGGCTTCGCGACGGCCTGCATGGATAAGCCGCCCCGAGACGTTCGCCGTGTACGGCACCGGTGAAGTGCCACGCCGGAAACCGCCTGATCCCTCTAGGGAGCATTGCGGCGGCGAAGCCGTCGCTTCGGCTGGTGTTTCAGGCGGTGTGGCTGGCGATGTTTTGGGGTCGGTTCAGCAGGGAAGGCCGTCAGGCCCGACGTGTCGGCCGACTAGGCCGAGGCCGTTTTGACTTGGATATATTGAATCTAATAGCGGTTGAGGCTGGTTTTGAGACTCGCAGTCAGTGACGATGCCGCCACGATCGATTTTCTGCGCTTCCCGGCGATCGAACTGACGATCGAGTTGGGCGCCGAGCTTGGCGAGAACGCGGCCGAGCGATCCGCCGACCAGCGTCTGGGCGAGCTCGCGGCAGGACAGGGTGTCGTGCATCGCGGCGACCTCCGCAGTGCGATCCGCCTGGCGTTGCTCGACGTCCGCAGGGAGCGGGGCGGGGGAGAGCCAGCGCGGCAGATGCGGCAGGAGGCGCGCGGGGAGTAGCGGGCGATAGGCGTTGGAGGTCTGGGCGTAGCGCGGCGTCTCGCCAGCGCCTTCCGCCTGTGCGACGCGCTTGAAGCGGCGCTGGCGGACGAGGAAGCCGGCGAGCTCGAGCGCGCGGAGCGCCCGGGCGACGGTCGCGCGGCCGAGCGCGGTCGCCGCGGCGAGCCGGTCGTAGCTGGGGAAGACGCGGCCCCGGTTCAGGCGGGCTAGGGTGCAGATCTCCTCATAGACGCGCACCGCGCCCGCGGTGAGCCCGGCGAGCGCGGCCTCGGCGGGCGAGAGAACCCGGCCCTCGAGGCGAACCGCGCGTTTCAGCCGGCGCCCGGCGTCGAGCGCGGCGCGCGCCAGGCGCAGCAGGCGATCGGGTTCACCCTTTGTCGGCACGACGAAGAAATGATCCTCGAACGTCCCCGCCTCGATACTGTCGCGGCGGATCGGGGCGCCGGTCGGGTGCGGGGCGCCGCTGCGCGCGGGTGGGCGCAGGCGAACGCTGCCCCCCGTGCCGACCTGCGCACGCGCCGGCATCCCGGCGCGCGGCATACGGCCGAGCGCCAGCGCCGTCGCTTCCCCAAGGGTAAACGCCGTCATCTTCCTTCCCCCTCATGGGGCCGGGACACAGGCAAAGAGAGGGTGTGGCGCGAGACGCGCATCCTTGAACCGGGAGGGGTTCGCGGGTATCAGGAGGGAGTAGTGGTTGTACTCCGGATCGGCGTTTGGCGACGTCGCTCCATCAACTCTGGGATGCCCGGCCTTCGTGCCGGGCTTTCTTTTATGTGATCACGGCCACTTTCTCGCTTTCGCCGACCCTTTGCCGACGCCTTGACCATATTGTTGCAGGTTCGTTCCTACATCGGAAGGCGTTACGGTTCGTGCTTTCGAGTATGAAATAGCGAAAAAGTTCGTGC
>NZ_JAQZBC010000022.1 GCF_029239295.1 Sphingomonas sp. | reverse complement strand
GCGATCGCGAGCAGCTACTTTAGGTTGAGAGAACGGCTTGGCCGTTGAACTTCCCGTCAAAGATGGGACGCTGCCCAACTTTGACCGGAAAATGGTGCCCAGAAGAGGACTCGAACCTCCACGACCTTGCGATCGCCAGCACCTGAAGCTGGTGCGTCTACCAATTCCGCCATCTGGGCACGGGGTAGGCCGGCGCCTCTAAGGCCCCGGTGGCAGCCTTGTCAACAGGTACATCGCAGGGCTAGGGGCAAAGCGAATTTTTCCTCGGCGGAGCGTTACATGAAGGACAAACTGGTCACGCTGATCGGCGGTGGCGGTTTTCTCGGCCGGTACGTCGCACAGGCACTGCTTGGCGCCGGTGCGCGCGTCCGCGTGGCGCAGCGCGATCCGCGCGAGGCCTGGTATCTGAAGCCGCTCGGCGGGCTGGGTCAGACGCAGTTCGTGGCGGCGGATATCACGCGCCCGGACACGCTGGCGCGGGCCGTCGCGGGATCGGATGCGGTGGTGAACCTGGTTGGCAGCTTCACCGGCGATCTGCTGCGCGTGCATGTCGATGGCCCCCAGGCGCTGGCCAAGGCGGCGCAGGCGGCCGGTGTCGAGGCGCTGGTGCATATTTCCGCGATCGGCGCCGATGCCGAGGGCGAATCGTACTACGCCCGGACCAAGGGCGAGGGCGAGGCCGCGGTGCGCGAGGCCTTCTCGGCCGCCACGATCCTTCGCCCCTCGACCGTATTCGGGCCGGAGGACAAGTTCATCAACATGTTCGCCGGCATGATCGCCAAGCTGCCCATGGTGCCGGTGCTGAAGCCCGACACGCGGTTCCAGCCGGTATTTGCGGGTGACGTCGGTGATGCCGTGGCGGCCGTGGTTCGCACCCCGGGGGCCTTTGCCGGCCGCACGTTCGAACTCGGCGGGCCGGATGTGTTCACCATGATGCAGCTGAACGAGTGGATTGCCCGCGCGATCGGACGCCAGCCGTCGTTCGTGCGTGTGCCGGATGCGCTTGGCGGGGTGCTCGCCGCGGTGCCGTTCGTGCCGGTGTCGCCCGATCAGTGGAAGCTGCTGCAAAAGGACACGGTGGTCGCCGCCGGTGCCGAAGGACTGTCGGCGCTGGGGATCACGCCGACGCCGCTGGCGTCCGTGGCACCGGGCTGGCTGGTCCGATATCAGCGACAGGGCCGGTTCGCGCGTCCGACCGCCGCCTGACACCACCCGCGCGCGTTTTCCGCGCGGCTGGCCTGTGGCGGCGCGCGATCTGAAAGGCCTTCATGTCCGATCTGCTGACCGCCATTCTCCTCGGTATCGTCGAGGGCGTAACCGAATTCCTGCCCGTGTCCTCCACCGGGCACCTCGTGCTCGCGACTGAGCTCTTGGGCTATGATCCGCAGCGCTGGGCTGTGTTCAACATCGCGATCCAGCCGGGCGCAATTCTGGCCATCGTTGTGCTGTACTGGCGCACGTTCATGGCGGTGCTGAAGGGGCTGATGCGCGGCGAGCCGCACTCGATCGCCTTTGTGCGCAACCTGCTGATCGCCTTCGTGCCCGCAGTGGCGCTGGGGCTGGCATTCAACGACCAGATCGAGGCGCTGCTGGAGAATGCCGTCGTCGTCGCCTGGGCGCTGATCATCGGCGGCGTGGCAATCCTGATCGTCGAGCGGCTGGCGAAGACCCGCGAGGTCGGCGGGATATCGGGCGTTTCCATGTCGCAATCGGTGAAGATCGGCCTGGTACAGTGCATGGCGATGATCCCGGGTGTCAGCCGGTCGGGCGCGACGATCATGGGCGCGATGGCATTCGGCATCGACCGCCGCACCGCTGCCGAATTTTCCTTCTTCCTGGCGCTGCCGACGCTGACCGGCGCGACGGTGCTCCAGCTGGTGAAGCACCGGGATGCGATCACCGCCAATGATGTTCAGCTGATCGGAGTCGGGGCGCTCGTCTCCTTCGTCGTCGCGCTCGTGGTGGTGAAGGCCTTCATGGCGGTCGTGACGAAACATGGGTTTGCGCCCTTTGCTTGGTACCGAATCGCCGCTGGATCGGTGGCGCTGCTGGTGCTTGCAGCCAAGTAGGACCGGAACGGCACCTGTTTCTTGAAATCGAAAGCGGGGAGTTGCCCAAACCAATAGATGAAGCGCAAAAATAGGACAGCAATGCTGACTTGATGCTGCTTGGCTGATGTGAGACCCACGTCGGCGGAGGGCTTATGGCTGCTGATTCCATGCTTCGTTTCGTCGTCACCCCACAGTCCTATCCGGACAAACGGGCGCCGGATGCACGGGCAGACGACTTTCGCGAGATTGCCGATCGCTACGCGGTGCCGCGCGCGGAGGAGCAGGCGGGGCGCTGCTCGCAATGCGGGGTGCCGTATTGCACGGTGCATTGCCCGCTCCACAACCATATCCCGGATTGGCTGCGGCTGACCGCCGAGGGGCGGCTGCGCGAAGCCTATGAGCTGTCGAACGCCACCTCGACGATGCCGGAGATCTGCGGACGGATCTGTCCGCAGGATCGGCTGTGCGAGGGCAATTGCGTCATCGAATTCTCCGGCCACGGAGCGGTCACCATCGGTTCGGTCGAGAAGTTCATCACCGATACCGCCTGGGAAGAAGGCTGGGTCGAGCCGCTGGTACCCGGCGCGTCCCGCGGGCAATCGGTGGGCGTCATCGGCGCCGGGCCGGCCGGGCTGACGGCGGCGGAATATCTGCGCGCCAACGGCTATGACGTTCACGTCTATGACCGCCACGATCGCGCTGGCGGACTGCTGACCTATGGCATCCCCGGCTTCAAGCTGGAGAAGCCGGTGGTGATGCGCCGGGTCGATCGGCTGAAGGCCGGCGGCATCGTGTTCCATGAGGGTTTTGCGGTCGGCGACGATGCGTCGCTGGCGGAGCTTCGCGCGCGCCACGACGCGCTGCTGATCGCAACCGGCGTGTACAAGGCACGCGCGATCGACGTGCCGGGCAATGATGCGTCGGGCGTCATCGCCGCGCTGGATTATCTCACCGCTTCCAACCGCAAGAGCTTCGGCGATGCGGTACCCGCGTTCGATGACGGCAGCCTCGACGCTGCGGGCAAGAATGTGGTGGTAATCGGTGGCGGCGATACGGCGATGGATTGCGTGCGCACGGCGCTCCGCCAGGGCGCGAAGAGCGTGAAATGCCTGTACCGCCGCGACCGCGCGAACATGCCCGGATCGCAGCGCGAGGTGACGAACGCGGAGGAGGAGGGCGCCGAGTTCGTGTGGCTCTCCGCGCCGCATTCCTTCGTTGGGGATGACACGGTGGCTGCGGTGCGCGCCAATCGCATGCGGCTGGGCGCCCCGGACGCCAGCGGGCGGCGCGCGCCGGAAGTGGACCCCGGCGGGCCGATCGACATGGCGGCCGACATGGTGATCAAGGCGCTCGGCTTTGACGCCGAGGAATTGCCGCACCTGTGGGACGCGCCGGAGCTGGGCGTCACGCGTTGGGGCACCGTGCTGGTCGACAGCAAGACGCTGATGACCAGCCTGGACGGCGTATTCGCCGCGGGCGACATCGTGCGTGGTGCGAGCTTGGTCGTGTGGGCGATCCGTGACGGGCGCGATGTTGCCAGCAGCATGCACAAATACCTGAGAGCGAAGGCCGCTGCCGACGCGAAGGTGGCGGCATGAGCTCGGTCGCGCTTGTCCTGGCGCTGGTCGCTGCCCAGGCACCGGCGTCCCATGGCGTTGCTCCTGCCGCTGCCCCGGAGACGACCCCCGCGACGGCCTCTACCGCGCCGGTTGATCCGGCCCGACTGGCTGTCGCGCGTGCGGTGATCGACCAGGTCATGCCGCCAGCCAGCCGCGCGCAAATGATCGAGGCGATGGTGGCGCCTGTCATGACGTCGATCAGCCGCACGGTCATGAACACGCCGGCGCTGGCAGACACAATTGGCAAAGACGCGAAGGTGCGGGACGCCATTACCCGTTTCATGGAGCGGCAGAACGCGCGCACGATGGACAATCTGCGTGGGGAGCTTCCCGCCATGGCGGAGGCAATGAGCCGCGCCTATGCGCGTCGCTTCGACGAACGGCAGCTGAAGGAGATTTCCGCCTTCTTCGCCACGCCGACGGGCAAGGTTTATCTGGAACAAGCGCCGATGGTCATGAGCGATCCGGACGTGATGGCTTGGCAGAGCCGCCTCATGGCCAAGTCGATGAGCACGGTGCAGGACGACGTCGCGGCGCTGACGGCCGAACTCACCGCGGCGCGCGAGGACGAGCAATGATGGGCCGCTCGCTCGCCGCAGCGCTGATCGGTGCGCCGATCATGGCGACGCTCGAGATCACCCAAAAGGTCGAGGCAGCGACCACCCACCTGCCAGTCCCGCCTCAAACGACCGGAGAGACGAAGTGACAAACGAGCACGAGCGCGAGCGCCTTGCCCGTGAGGGCATGTACCGCCCCGAGTTCGAGGGCGACGCCTGCGGTGTGGGCATGGTCGCGGCGACGGATGGCAAGCCATCGCGCCGGGTGGTGCAGTCCGCCATCGATGCGTTGAAGGCGGTGTGGCACCGCGGTGCCGTGGATGCCGATGGCAAGACGGGTGACGGCGCTGGCCTCCACGTCGACCTGCCCGTGCGCTTCTTCGACGATGCGATCGCGCTGGGCGGGCACAAGGTTCAGCCCAATCGCCTTGCCGTCGGCATGGTATTCCTGCCGCGCACCGATCTGGGCGCGCAAGAGACGTGCCGCACGATCGTGGAAAGCGCGATCATCGAAGCGGGCTATACCATCTATGGCTGGCGGCAGGTGCCTGTCGACGTCAGCGTCATCGGACTGAAGGCGCAGGCGACACGGCCCGAGATCGAGCAGATCATGATCGCCGGTCCGCTGCCCGACCAGGTGGACGAGGCGGAATTCGAGAAGAACCTGTATCTGGTCCGCCGGCGGATCGAGAAGCGTGTGATCGCGGCGCAGATCCAGGGCTTTTACATCTGTTCGCTGAGCTGCCGGTCGATCATCTACAAGGGCCTGTTCCTCGCAGAGAGCCTGTCGGTCTTCTACCCCGATCTGACCGACAAGCGGTTCGAGAGCCGGGTCGCGATCTTTCACCAGCGCTATTCGACCAACACCTTCCCGCAATGGTGGCTGGCGCAGCCGTTCCGGTGCCTCGCGCACAACGGCGAGATCAACACGATACGTGGCAACAAGAATTGGATGCTCAGCCATGAGATCCGCATGGCCTCGATCGCGTTCGGCGAGCATTCCGAGGACATCAAGCCGGTGATCCCGGCGGGCGCATCGGACACCGCGGCGCTGGACGCCACGTTCGAGGCGATCTGCCGCTCGGGCCGCGATGCGCCAACGGCGAAGCTGATGCTGGTGCCCGAGGCCTGGCAAGGCGACGTGAGCGGCGACATGCCGCCGGCCCATGCCGCGATGTACCAATATCTCGCCTCCGTCATGGAGCCGTGGGACGGCCCCGCCGCGCTGGCGATGACCGATGGCCGCTGGGCCGTGGCGGGCATGGACCGTAACGCGCTTCGCCCACTGCGCTACACCCAGACCGCCGACGGCCTGCTGATCGTCGGTTCCGAAAGCGGCATGGTGGTCGTTCCCGAATCGACCATTGTCGCGAAGGGGCGGCTGGGGCCGGGGCAGATGATCGCGGTCGATCTGGCCGAAGGACGTTTGTACCACGATCGCGAGGTGAAGGATCGGATCGCCGGAGAGGCCGACTATGCCGGCATGATCGGCAATTTCGCGACGATCGAGGATCTGCCGCCTGCGCCCGCCGCCGGCGTGCCGCGCTATGACCGCGCCGAACTCGCGCGGCGGCAGGTCGCCGCCGGACAGACGCTGGAGGACATGGAGCTGATCCTGTCCCCGATGGTCGAGACGGCGAAGGAAGCGATCGGATCGATGGGCGATGATACGCCGCTCGCTGTGATTTCGGACAAGCCGCGGCTGATCAGCCAGTTCTTTCGGCAGAATTTCAGCCAGGTGACGAACCCGCCGATCGACTCGCTGCGTGAACGGCATGTGATGAGCCTGAAGACGAGGTTCGGAAACCTCGCCAATATCCTCGACACCGAGGATCGACGCGAGCGCGTGCTGGTGCTCGATTCGCCGGTCCTGACGTCGACTGACTGGGCGCGGCTGAAGACCTATTTTAGCAGCGCCGCCGCGGAGATCGACGCCACGTTCGAGGCGGACGGTGGGCCGGAGAAGCTGCGCGCCGCGATCCAGCGCATCCGCAACGAAGCCGAACAGGCCGTGCGCCAGGGCAAGAGCGAGATTTTCATCACCGACGAATATGTCGGGCCAGAACGGATCGCGATTCCGGGCGTGCTCGCGGCGGCCGCGGTGCACACCCACCTCGTCCGACGCGGCCTGCGCTCCTACGCGTCGGTCAATGTGCGCACCGCCGAATGCCTCGACACGCATTACTATGCGGTGCTGGTCGGCGTGGGGGCGACGACGGTGAACGCCTATCTGGCGGAAGCTGCGATCGTGGATCGCCAGCAGCGCGGGCTGTTCGGTGACCTGTCGCTGGACGAATGCCTGCGGCGCCACCGCAAGGCGGTCGAGGAAGGGCTGCTGAAGATCATGTCGAAGATGGGGATCGCGGTGATCTCCAGCTATCGCGGCGGCTATAATTTCGAGGCGGTCGGGCTTTCCCGCGCACTGGTGAACGATTTCTTCCCCGGCATGCCGGCGAAGATCTCGGGCGAGGGCTATGCCTCGCTCCACGTCAACGCCAAGGACCGGCACGAGACCGCGTTCGATGAGGCGGTGGTCAACCTGCCGATCGGCGGCTTCTATCGCCAGCGGCATACCGGCGAGGTTCACGCCTATTCGGCGCAGCTGATGCACTTGCTGCAAACCTCGGTCAGCACCGACAGCTATTCGACCTATCTGCAATTCTCGCGCGGGGTGGCTGATCTGCCGCCCGTGTATCTGCGCGATCTGCTGCAGTTCAATTTCCCGGCCGAGGGCGTGCCGGTCGACCAGGTCGAGCCGATCACCGAGATTCGTAAGCGCTTCATCACCCCGGGAATGAGCCTGGGCGCGCTGTCGCCAGAGGCGCATGAGACGCTGGCGATCGCGATGAATCGGATCGGTGCCAAGGCGGTGTCGGGCGAGGGTGGTGAGGACAAGAGCCGGTATCGGCCTTATGAAAACGGCGACAACGCCAATTCAGTGATCAAGCAGATCGCGAGCGGCAGGTTCGGCGTAACGGCGGAATATCTCAACGCTTGCGACGAGATCGAGATCAAGGTCGCGCAGGGCGCCAAGCCTGGCGAGGGCGGCCAGCTGCCGGGTTTCAAGGTGACCGAGTTCATCGCCAAGCTGCGCCATGCGACGCCGGGCGTGACGCTGATCTCCCCGCCGCCGCACCACGACATCTATTCGATCGAGGATCTGGCGCAGCTGATCTACGATCTGAAGCAGATCAATCCGCGTGCGCGCGTCTGCGTGAAGCTCGTTTCCTCGGCGGGCATCGGCACGGTCGCGGCGGGCGTCGCCAAGGCGCATGCCGACGTGATCCTGGTTTCCGGCCATGTCGGCGGGACGGGTGCTAGCCCACAGACCAGCATCAAATATGCCGGCACGCCGTGGGAAATGGGCCTTTCAGAGGTCAACCAGGTCCTGACGCTGAACGGCCTTCGCGGGCGGATCAAGCTGCGCACCGACGGCGGGCTTCGCGTCGGGCGCGACATCGTGATCGCCGCGATCCTGGGCGCGGAGGAGTTCGGCATCGGCACGCTGAGCCTCGTCGCGATGGGCTGTATCATGGTGCGCCAATGCCATTCGAACACTTGTCCGGTGGGCGTGTGCACGCAGGACCCACGCCTGCGCGACAAGTTCGTCGGAACGCCGGAGAAGGTCATCAATCTGATGACCTTCATCGCCGAGGAGGTGCGCGACATCCTCGCCCGGCTCGGCGTACGCAGCCTCGACGAAGTGATCGGGCGCACCGAATTGCTGCGGCAGGTGAGCCGTGGTGCCGAGCATCTCGACGATCTCGATCTCAACCCGATCCTCGCCAAGGTCGATGCGACCGACGCCGAGCGGCGTTTCTCGCTCAACACCTTCCGCAATGAAGTGCCCGACAGCCTGGATGCGCAGATCATCAAGGATGCCGCGGCGGTCTTCTCGCGTCGTGAAAAGATGCAGCTCACTTATTCCGTGCGCAACACACACCGCGCAGTCGGCACGCGGCTGTCGAGCGAGATCACCCGCACCTTCGGGATGAGCGCGCTCAACGATCATCACGTCACGATCCGGCTGCGCGGATCGGCCGGGCAAAGCCTGGGCGCTTTCCTGTGCAAGGGCATCACGCTGGAGGTCTTTGGCGACGCCAACGACTATGTCGGCAAGGGGCTGTCGGGAGGCATGATCATCGTGCGTCCGGCGGTGTCGTCGCCGCTCCGCAGCCAGGAGAATACGATTATCGGCAACACCGTGCTCTACGGTGCGACGTCCGGCGCGCTGTTCGCGGCGGGGCAGGCCGGCGAGCGGTTCGCGGTGCGCAATTCCGGTGCGACAGTGGTGGTCGAGGGCTGCGGCGCGAACGGGTGCGAATATATGACTGGCGGCACGGCTGTGGTGCTGGGTGCGGTGGGCCAGAACTTCGGTGCCGGCATGACGGGCGGCATGGCGTTCGTGTACGATCATGATGACAGCTTCGCGCGCCGGGCGAACCCGGAAAGCATCACGTGGCAGCGGCTTTCGTCCGCGCATTGGACCGAGGTGCTGCGCGATCTGATCGCCCGCCATGCCAAGGCGACAGATTCCAAATGGTCGCGCGGCATTCTGGAGGATTGGGATCGCAGCGCCGGGCGGTTCTGGCAGGTGGTTCCGCGCGAGATGCTGGATCGGCTGTCACACCCGCTGGATGACAGCCCCGCGATGGAAGCCGCCGAGTAGCGGTGAGGGAAAGCCGCGCCGCCGCCCGTCACTGCGGCGGCGGCGCGACAGGTCAGAAGAAGCCCTGCGGTGGTTCTTCGAAGACCGGTTCGCGCTCTTCGCGGCGGCGCGGTGGGGGCGGGGGATCGGGACGTGCGATGCTGACCGATCCGTCGGGCCCGATCTGAAGATCCATGCCCAGCCCCTCGAGCTGCCCGGCGATCGGCGCAATTTCATTCTCGACATCGACCATCAGCCCGGCGTCGGGATCGACATCCTCGACCACCGGCGCCTTCACGACCGGCGCGAGATCGAGCGCGCTGACCATGAAGTTGCGCCAGATCTGCGCCGGGATGCCGCCGCCGTGTAGCCCGGGGTTGGGCGTATTGTCGTCATTGCCGACCCAAACGCCGACCACCAGATCCCCGGCAAAGCCGATGAACCAGGCGTCGCGGCCCGATTGTGACGTGCCCGTTTTGCCATAGGCGTCGACCGACAGCGCCGCTGCGCGGCCGGTGCCGCGCACGGATGCGGCCAGCAGGGTCAGCATGTCGTCATGGATTCGGCGCGGCATCGTCCGCTGCCCGTCGGTCAGCGCCTGATACCAGCTCTTGTCCGCGACGTTGCGCAAGCCGTGCGGCTGCACCGGATAGCGGCCGTCGGCCACCCCGGCAAAGGCGGCGGTAAGTTCCAGCAGCGATACTTCGGACGTGCCCAGGCCAATCGTCGCCTCGTTCGCGATCGGCGTGGTGATGCCGAGATCACGCGCGGCGCGGATCACGTTGCGCACGCCGACCTCCTGCGTCAGCCGCGCCGCGACCACGTTGGAGGATCGCTGGAACGCGCGTTGAAGCGTGATGTCGCCGAGATAGCGTCCGTCGTCGTTCTTCGGCTTCCAGCCGGCGATCTCCACCGGGGAATCGTCCACGGTTGTTTCCGGCGACATGCCCGCGCGCAAGGCAGCGAGATAGACGAACAGCTTGAACGTCGAACCCGGCTGGCGGCGCGCCTGCGTGGCGCGGTTGAAAGGGCTTTTCTTGTAATCGCGGCCCCCGACCATCGCGACCACTTCGCCATTGCGCTTCATCGCGACCAATGCGGCCTGCGCCTGGCGCAATCCGGCCTGACGGATGACGCGTTCGGCGTTGCGCTGCAGATCGCGGTCCAGCGTCGTGCGCACGGTCGCCTCGGTCTGCACCTCGCCGGCCTGGTCGCGCGCATCCGGCAGCACCCAATCGGCGAAATAGGTGCCGGTTGGCAGTTGCTGCGCGCGGCGCGCCTTCACCCGCTGCGGCTGAACGTCGGCGGCCTCGCTTTTGATCAGGAAGCCGGCATCGACCATCGCCGCGACGACGACCTTCTGCCGATCGCGCGCGCCCTTCAGGTTGCTGGTCGGCGCCAGTCGCGAGGGGGCCTTTACCAACCCCGCCAGCATTGCCGCCTGACCGATGTTCATCTTCTCCGGCTCACGCCCGAAATAATGGTTCGACGCGGCGCGCAGGCCATAGACGTTGTCGCCGAAATAGACGTTCGACAGATAGCGCGAGAGGATCTCGTCCTTGCTCAGCCATGCTTCCAGCCAGAAGGCGATGAACACCTCGCGGATCTTGCGCGCGGCGGTGCGATCGGAATCGAGAAAGGCGTTCTTGGCCAGCTGCTGCGTGATCGTGCTGCCGCCCTGGCGCACCCCGCCGGAGCCGAAATTGGCCCAGGCCGCGCGCGCAATGCCGCGCGGGTCGATGCCCCAGTGCGAATAGAAGCGGCGATCCTCAATCGCCATGAACGCCTCGCGCACATGCGCCGGCAGCTTTGCCGCGTCGACCGGTTCGGCAATGATCGCGCCGCGCCGGGCGATCGGCGTGCCGTCGGAGGCGGTCAGGGTGATCGATGGCGGGGTGGGCGGTTTCAGCGATTGCGACAGTGGCGCGGTGATCGCCAGCCAGATGATCGCGAGCACCAGCAGGATCACCGCGGCACCAATGCCGCGCATGATCCAGCGCATCGAAATGCGCGGCAGCGCCATCCGCGGGAAGCGCCGCGCCGCGCCCGGTTCGGGCTGCGCGGGCTCATCGCGCCATGCCGCGAAATCGGGCATGGGATCGCGCGGCTCGCCCGGCGCGTGATGGTAGCGGAGGCGGCCGCCGTCGTGCTGGCTGGGATCAAACGGATCAGGGCGCATGGAATCGTCTCGGCGGTCAGCCATCAGGCGTATTACTTTAGTATGACAGTTGCCGCAAGGATGCGCATCGTGCGAGGGATACAAGCATGAGCGGCGAAGAGAAAGCACTTCAATTGGACGACAGACCGTTGGTCGTGGGTATTGGCGGCACTATCGGCGGGGTTTCCTCCACCGAACGGGCACTACGGATCGCGCTGGAGGCGGCAGGCGAACAGGGTTTCCGCACGCGCCTGTTTGGCGGTGCCGATATGGCGAAATTTCCGCTCTATGACCCGAAGGCACCGGGCCGGACCGCCGAGGAGCAGGAGTTCGTCGATGCGGTGCGGGGCGCATCGGCATTGATCATCGCCTCGCCGGGCTATCACGGCAGCATTTCGGGCGTGGTGAAGAACGCGCTCGACCTTCTGGAAGAGACCGCGCGCGATACCGAGCGGACCTATCTTGCCGATATGCCGGTGGGGCTGATCGCCACCGCTTATGGATGGCAGGCGACGGGCTCGACGATCGCAGCATTGCGCTCGATCGTTCATGCACTGCGTGGATGGCCGACACCCTTTGCCGCCGCGATCAACAGCGCGCTTACCAAGTTCGATGCGGAAGGGGGCGCGAACGATCCCGCGGTGGTCGAGCAGCTTCGCATGGTGGGCAAGCAGGTCGCCCGGTTCGCGCCGCTCGCGCGCGGCTAGAACGCATTTGTAATCGGCGGGTTGGGAGGCTTCCTCCGCCCGCCGCGACGATGCGGCACGCCGCGACGCGGGGGCGATTTCGCCTGTCGCCTGGCGCCGGCGCTTCGTCGTGATCGCAACGTAACTTCTGTTATCTTGGCGTTGACAGCCCCGCCGCCGCTGGTCCACCTCCCTCCCATGAGCCGACGAGACGATCGGCAACGGATGCGATGGAGAGAGCGGGCATGGTGCTGACCAAGGGCGACGAATATCCTATTCACCAGACGGCCGAGCCGGTCGCCTATGCCGGCACGGACCGCAATTTCTACGACCGCTTCTTCTTTAACGGCTATGCTCCGGGCGCAAACGAGGACGGCTTCTTCGCCGCCGCGATGGGCGTCTATCCGCACATCAACATCATCGACGCGAGCTTCTGCTGGCTGAAGGACGGCAAGCAGGTGAACCTGCACGCCAGCCGCGGCCTCAACATGGAGCGGATGGATACGCAGGTGGGCGGTATCGCCGTCGAGGTGCTGGAGCCGCTGAAGTCGGTGAAGCTCAAGGTGGATTCGCCTGAGCACAAGATCCGCGCCGAACTCACCTTCATCGGCCGCGCCTTCCCGCTGGAAGAGCCGCGCTTCACCCGTCGCAACGGCCCGCGCGTGCTGATGGACGTGACGCGCATGACCCAGAACGGCAGCTATCAGGGCTGGATCGAGGTCGACGGCGTGCGAACGGAGGTGAATGGTTGGCTGGGCACGCGTGACCGCTCCTGGGGCGTTCGTCCCATCGGGGCGCCCGATGCGCAGCCGGCGAGCCCGCCGATCGCCCCACAATTCTTCTGGTTGTGGAGCCCCACCGCGATGGAGGACGGCGACTTCTACTTTCACACCAACGATGACGAGCATGGCCGCTTCTGGAACCGCCGCGCCGCGTGGAAGCCGCTGGGCGGCGGGATCGACGACGAAACGCATTTCGAATCCGACTATCAGGTGCAATGGAAGCAGGGCTCGCGCCACGCGCAGGCCGCCAGCGTCACACTGAAGGACGAAGAGGGCCAGGAGACGAAGGTCGAATTCGACCTTGGGCAGCAGTTCATGATGCTTGGCCTTGGCTATACCCATCCCAAGTGGAGCCACGGCCGGCACCAGGGTGACGGGTTGACCGTCGAGCGCGAGGATTTCGTCCCCGCCGAGATGGACCCGATGCAGCCGCATCATCTGCACATCCAGGCGCTCGCCACCGTCACCATGACCGGACCTGACGGCAAGGTGCGGCGCGGCAAGGGCGTGCTCGAACAGCTCGTGATGGGGCCGCACGCGCCGTCCGGCTTCAAGGGCGTGCTCGACCCGGCATGACGACACTGACCTCATCCGAGATCGAGGCCTATCTCTCCCGCGTCTGGGAACAGCCGGTGCGGGTTGCGGATCTTGCCAGGATCCCCGGCGGCGCCAGCCGTGAGACCTATCGCTTCGATGCCCATGCCGGGGCGGAAGTCCACCAGCTGATCCTGCGGCGCGAGCCGGCGAAGGGCTTGATCGATACCGAGAGCGCGACCGAGTTCCGCGCCTACCAAAGCGCGGCCGGCGTCGTTCCGGTGCCGCGGGCGGTGGCGCTGGAGCCCGATGGCGCCGAGCTTGGCCGGCCGTTCTTCATCATGGAGCGGATCGAGGGCGGCGAAGTGGCGGGCAGCTTCGCGCGTGATCCGTTCGGGGTGCACGGTGCTACGCTGGGCGAGGCGTTCTTCGGCGCACTCGGCCGGCTGGCGGCGCACGATCCGGCCGGGACGCCACTCGCCGATCACTCGCCGATGCCCCAGCCCGACCAATGTTGGCGCATTGCGCTCGATTATTGGGAAGGCGTGATCGAGGAGGATGCGCTTCAGCCGCAACCGATCGCGCGCGCCGCGATCCGCTGGCTGCGCGCCAATCCGCCGCCGCCGGCGCAGCGCGTCGCCATCGTCCATGGGGATTATCGTTCCGGCAACGTCATGCACGACGGCGCGGGCGGGATGCGCGCGATGTTCGATTGGGAGATGGCGCACCTAGGCGATCCGCTGGAGGATCTTGGCTGGGCGCTGGATCCGATCTGGGATCACTTCCTCCCGGGCGCCGCGAGCGGCATGCTGCCGCGGGCGGAGGCGATCGCAATCTGGGAGCGCGCCAGCGGGCTGACGGTCGATCCCGCGGCGATGCGGTGGTGGTCGCTGTTCGCATCGGTGAAGGGGATTGCGATCTGGCTGTCGGCGTTCCGCGAGTTCGTCGACGGCGGCCGGCAGGATCCGGTGCTCGCGGTGTCCGGCTGGTACACCGCGCGGCGGCAGGATGCGATCATCGCCGCCCAACTGGGCGGATCGGTGTTCGATCCGGTGCCCGTGCTTCCGACGAGCGATCTGGCGCAGGTGCTGATCGGTGCCGGGATCGCGGCAGCGGGCGCGGGCGAGAAGGTGGGCGCCACCGATGCGTTCGCTGGCTCGACGCTGACCGTCGCCGCACTGCTCGCGCTGCTCGGCGCACAGGAGGCAGAAAAGGCAGCTGCCTGGCGCCGCGCCGATATCGCCGACATGCGCCGCTTGCTCGGCGATGATGCGCCCGTCACCAATGAGGGCGAGACGCTGGATGCGCTGGACGGCGCCTGGGCGACGTTGGCCGAGGCGCTGATCGCGCATCATGACGAGGTGGCGCGCACCCGCGGTGACGAGCGGCCGCTGCTCGATTTCTATCGCGAGAGCGCCGCCCGGCGGGAGCTCGCCTGGCCGCTATGATCGACCTGCCGCTCACCGGAATCCGCGTGCTGGATGCCGTGCCCGGTGTGCTGGGGTCGGCCGCGCGGCTGCTCGGGGAATTGGGCGCGGAGGTGATCCGTGTCGAGCCGCGCGGCGGCGGCGCCGATCGACGCACCGGCACGATGATCGACGATGTGAGCCTCGACTTCATCGCCGCTAACCTCGGCAAGCGGGTGACCACGATCGATCTGCCGCAGGATCAGGATGACTTCCTAAAGCTGGCGGCCGACGCCGACATCCTGCTGGAGGCGCGGCTTTCGGGGCTCGATCACGCCGCGCTGCGCGCCGCCGCGCCGGGGCTGATCCATGTCGCGATCAGCGACTTCGGGACGCTTGGCCGATGGGCGGACTGGCAGGCAAGCGACGCGGTGCTTCATGCGCTGACGGGCGGGTTGTCGCGTTCCGGGCTACCCGATCGCCCGCCGTTGCTCCCGCCAGGCCGGCTCGCGCTGGAAACCGCCGGCTCGCAAGTCGTGGTCGCGACGCTGGGTGCGCTGATCCGCCGGCTTCGGACGGGTGAGGGCGATCACCTCGACATGACGCTGCTGGAATCGGCGATGCAAGCGCTGGATCCGGGCTTCGGGCTGAACGGCAGCGCGCAATCGGGGGTGCCAAGCTGGAAGCAGCCGCGCGGCCGCACCGACGAACGGTATCGCTACCCGATCCTCCCATGCGCGGATGGATTTGTGCGGCTGTGTGTCCTGGCACCGCGCCAGTGGCGCAGCATGTTCGCATGGCTGGGCGAGCCCGAGGAGTTCGCCGGGCCGGAGTGGGAGAAGCTGATGACGCGCTTCCGCTCAACCACGCTGCTGCCGGCGATCACCCGCTTCTTTGCCGACAAGACGCGAGCCCAGATCGAGGAGGAGGCCGCCCGGCGCGGCATCCCGGCGGCGGGCCTGCTAACCGTCGACGAAGCGATTGCGACGGCGCAGATGACCGCCCGCCGCGCCTTCGTGCCAGTGGAGATCGGGCCCGGCATCACCTTGCCCTTGCCCAACGGAACGATCGAGATCGACGGCGTGCGCGCCGGGGTGTCTCCGATGGGTACTGCGGGGCTAACGGGAACGACCTCCGCGGCGTTCGAAACGCCACGTTCCCGCTTCGATCCGCCGCCGCCCGCCGACGAGCCGCTGGCTGGCGTGCGAGTGCTCGACATGGGGATCATCGTCGTCGGCGGGGAAGCGGGGCGGCTGTTCGCCGATCTCGGCGCCGATGTGGTGAAGGTGGAGAATGCCGCCTTCCCGGACGGCCAGCGCCAGTCGCGTGACGATGACCCGGTCAGCCTCACCTTTGCGGCCGGCCACCGCAACAAGCGCGGCCTGTCGATCGACCTCAAATCCCCGGCGGGCAAGGCGCTGTTCCTCGATCTGGTGCGCCAGGCCGATGTGCTGCTGTCGAACTTCAAGCCCGGCACGCTCGACGCTCTGGGGCTGGACGCTGCGACGCTGGCGCAGGCCAATCCCCGGCTGGTCAGCGTCGACAGTTCGGCGTTTGGGCCGACCGGACCATGGTCGCGCCGGCTGGGCTATGGCCCGCTGGTGCGCGCCTCGGCTGGGCTCAGCAAGCAATGGACCTATCCCGGAGAGCCCGACAGCTTCTCCGATACCGTCACCGTTTATCCTGATCATGTCGCGGGGCGGATCAGTGCGATCGGCGCGCTGGCGCTGCTGATCCGGCGGATGCGGACCGGCGCTGGCGGCGCGGCGAGCATCAGCCAGGCGGAGGTGATGCTGGGGCACAAGGCGGTGGAGATCGCCGCGGTTGCGGCGCGGGAGCAGGGCCTGCGCGTCAGTGCCGATCCGAAGACGGACCTGCTGTTGCCGTGCGCCGGCGACGACGAATGGTGCGTCGTGACGCTGCGCGACTCGCGTGATCGGGAGACGGTTGAGGCGCTGGCCGGCGCGGACCCTGGACAATGGTCACGAACGCGCGCGCCTGATGAGGTGATGGCGCAGCTGCAGGCGCACGGGCTGGCGGCGGGCATGATGGTCCGCGTGGTCGACCTGCCCGATCTGCCCGGCTTTCGCACGCTCGGCACGTTCCGCACCGCCACCCATCATTTGTTGCCGGAGCCGTTCATCGTCGAAGGCGCGCTGACTCGCTTCGAGCGTGTGCCGCCGCCCGGCCAGCGGCCGGCGCCGCGCATCGGTGAGGACAGCGCCACCGTCATCAAGGATTGGCTGGGATGGAGCGACGACGCTGTCGCTTCCCTGCTGGCCGAAAAGATCATCGAACAGGCAGCATGAAAGGGATCAATATGGCCGAACTCGGCAACGAAGCCGTCACCGTCGAAACGCGCGGCAACGTGATGCTCATCACGATCAATCGCCCGGAAGCGCGCAATGCGGTCAATCGCTTCGTCCATGAGGGCGTCGGCGATGCGCTGGAGGCGGCGGACAAGGATCCAGAGATTCGCGTCGTCATCGTTACGGGCGCGGGCGACAAGTCCTTCTGTGCGGGCGCCGACCTCGTTGCGCTGTCACGCGGGGAGAGCCTGGCGCCGGACGACAAGACCAAGGCCGCCTGGGGCTTTGCCGGGATCGTCAGCCACGCCATTTCGAAGCCGGTGATCGCCGCGGTGAACGGCATGGCGCTGGGCGGCGGGCTCGAAATCACGCTGGCCTGCGATCTTGCCGTTGCAGTGGATGAGGCGAAGTTCGGCCTGCCCGAGCCCAAGCGCGGCCTGTTTGCGGCCGCGGGCGGTGTATTCCGGCTTCCGGAGCAATTGCCCAAGAAGATCGCGATGGAAATGATCCTGACCGGCGATCCGATCGATGCCAACCGCGCGCTGGAACTGGGCCTGATCAATGCGGTCGCGCCGCGCGAGCAGCTGCTCGACACCGCCTTCGCGCTGGCCGAGCGGATCGCCGTCAACGCGCCGCTTTCCGTACAGGCGTCGAAGCGGATGGCGCAGGGTATTTCGGACGGCAAGGTCGTGCGCGAGGAAGCCGCCTGGGCGCAGAACCGCGAGGAAACCAAGATCGTCTTCACCAGCGAGGATTCGCGCGAAGGCCCCAAGGCGTTCGCCGAGAAGCGCGCGCCGGTGTGGAAGGCGCGCTGAGCATGGCGGCTGACCCGGACAAGGTCGCCGTCATCGTCGGGGTCGGGCAGGTCAATGACCGCCCGGCCGATCCGATGGCGGGCAAGGATGCGCTGGGCCTGATGATCGCCGCGCTGGAGGAGGCCGAGAAGGACGCCGGCGGCGGCTGGCTGGGCGACGTGGAATCGGTCGCGGTCGTGCAGCAGATCAGCTTCCGCAAGGATAATCCGCTGGCGCAGAAGGTGGCGGACGGGATCGGATCGAAGGCGGGAATCGTCTATGAATCGGTCGGCCCCAATGGCGACAGCCCAATCCTGCTGCTGAACGAGGCGGCGAACCGCATCGCCCGCGGCGAGATCAGGATCGCGGCGGTGACGGGCGGCGAGGCCCTGCGCACCGCGAGCCAGCGCGCGGCGATCGCGGCGAAGACGAGCGTTGCGGACCAGAACCCGCTGCGTAACCTCAGCAAGGGCGCGAAGCCCGGTTACCGCCAGATCTATGGCCTGGCGACGCCGGTCGACGTTTATCCGCTGTACGAGAATGCCGGGCGCGCGGCCTACGGCCAGACGCTGGAGGAAGGGCAACGCGAATCGGGCGAGATCTGGTCGCGCTTCTCCGAAGTGGCGGCGCAGACGCCGGCGGCGTGGATCCATGCGCCCAAGTCGCCGCAGGAGATCGTCGAGCCGACCGCGGACAATCGCCCGATCGCTTTCCCTTACACCAAGCTGATGGTGGCCAATTCGAGCGTCAATCAGGGCGCGGGCTTCATCGTCACCAGCCTGGCCGAGGCGCGGCGGCGCGGCGTGCCGGAGGAGCGGATCATCTATGTCGGTCGCGGCGTCAGCGCGCATGAGGCGGACGATTTCCTTGCTCGCGATCGCTACGACAAGTCGCCGAGCATGGAAGTGTGCCTGAAGCGCACGCTTGAGTTCAACGAGGTGACGGCGGACGATCTCGATCTGGTGGAGCTCTATTCCTGCTTCCCCTGTGTGCCCAAGATGGCGCGGCGAGTGATCGGCTGGCCGGTGGAGAAGCAGGCGACGGTGTTCGGCGGGTTGACCTTCGGCGGCGGGCCGATCGGCAATTACATGGCGCATGCCGTGGCCGAGATGGTCGATGCCCTGCGCGCGGGCGAGGGCGAGAAGGGCCTGCTGTTCGCCAATGGCGGCTTTGCTACGCACAACCACGCGATCGTGCTCGGCACCCAGCCGCTGCCCGGCGCTGGCGAGGTGCATGAGTTCGACCTGCAGGCCGAAGCGGATGGCGCGCGTGGGCCCGTGCCGGAGCTGGTGAAGGACTATACTGGGCCGGGCGAGGTCGAGACCTACACCGTCTTCTACAACCGCGATGGTTCGGCGAAGGCGGGCGTGGTGGTGGCGAAGCTGCCCGATGGCAAACGCACGCTGGCGCAGGTGCCGGGCAGCGACGCGGCAACGATCGCTTTCCTCAGCGATGGCAGTGCCGAACCGGTGGGAACGCCGGGTGAAGTGGTCGCCGAGGGTGAGCTGATGGTGTGGAAACGCGCCTGACGCCGTCATCGTGGGACGGAGCCTGGGGATGATTTGGGCGTTGCACTTCCGCCGCGGCATCGACTAATCGCGGCGGTGCCCTCCCCAGGCGCTGTTGGTAACGTCAGGAGGATTCCCCCATGCAGACCCGCGCCGGCCTTTCGGTCGATGATCGCCTCGCCGCCTTTGTCGAGGAGGAGGCGCTTGCCGGCACCGGCATTGCGGCGGACGCCTTCTGGCAGGGCGCGGCGGCGATCTTCGATCGCTTCACGCCCGAGAACAAGGCGCTGCTCGCCCGGCGCGAAGAGCTGCAGGCGACGATCGACCAGCGCTATATGGCGGGCGAGCCGGTCGACGAGGCGTTCCTGACCGAGATCGGCTATCTCGTCCCCGAGCCGGCGCCGTTCACCGTCGGCACCGAAAATGTCGATGCCGAGATCGCCACCATGGCCGGGCCGCAGCTGGTGGTGCCCAGCCTCAACGCCCGCTTCGTGCTGAACGCGGCCAATGCGCGCTGGGGCAGCTTGTATGACGCGCTGTATGGCACGGATGCGCTGCCGGGGAAGGCGAAGCCGGGCGGCTATGATGCGGAACGCGGCGCTGAGGTGATCGCGCGAGCGAGGACGTTCCTCGACGAGACGCTGCCGGGCTGGGAAGCGGCGCTGACCGGCGGTGACTGCCCGCATCGCTTCGCCACGTTCGATAAGGGCGTGATGTTCGTCCACAACGGGCTGCACATCGAGATCGTGGTCGATCGCGACCACCCGATCGGCAAGACGGACCCGCTGGGGATCGCCGACGTGATTCTCGAATCCGCGCTGACCACCATTGTCGACCTGGAGGACTCGGTCGCCGCCGTCGACGCTGAGGATAAGGTTGCGGCCTATCGCAACTGGCTGGGCCTGATGCGCGGCGATCTGGTCGAGACGTTCGAAAAGAATGGCGCGACGCTGACGCGCAAGCTCGCCGGCGACCGGACGTATCAATCGCCGAGCGGCTCCAGCTTCACGCTGCCGGGTCGCTCGCTGCTGTTCGTGCGCAACGTCGGCCATCTGATGACGACGCCCGCGATCCGGCTGGCCGATCGCAGCGAGGCGCCGGAGGGCGTGCTTGACGCGATCGTCACGTCGCTGGTCGGGCTGCATGACCTGAAGCGGCTCGGCGCCCTGCAGAACAGCCGCGCAGGATCGATCTATATCGTGAAGCCCAAGATGCACGGGCCGGACGAGGCGGCGTTCACCAACCGGTTGTTCGATGCGGTGGAGGACCTGCTGGGTCTCGCGCGGCACACGATCAAGGTGGGCGTGATGGACGAGGAGCGCCGCACCTCCGCCAATCTCGCCGCGTGCATCCATGCGGTGCGTGACCGGATCGCCTTCATCAACACCGGCTTCCTCGATCGCACTGGCGACGAGATCCACACCGCGATGCGCGGCGGTGCGGTGATCCGTAAGACGGAGATGAAGGGCGCCGAATGGATCAAGGCCTATGAGGATCGCAACGTGCGCATCGGCCTTGCCTGCGGCCTCAGCGGCAAGGCGCAGATCGGCAAGGGCATGTGGGCCGCGCCCGACATGATGGCCGACATGCTGGAGCAGAAGATCGCGCATCCCAAGAGCGGCGCGAATACCGCCTGGGTGCCATCGCCAACGGCGGCGACGCTCCACGCGCTGCATTATCACCAGGTCGATGTGTTCGCGCGGCAGAAGGAGATCGCGGGCGAGGCGCCGCCGCCGCTCGCAAAGCTGCTGACGGTGCCGTTCGCGGCACCGGGTCGCAACTGGACGCCGGAGGAGATCCGCGAGGAGCTGGACAACAATTGTCAGGGGATCCTGGGCTATGTCGTGCGCTGGATCGACCAGGGCGTCGGCTGTTCCAAGGTTCCCGACATCCATGACGTGGGGCTGATGGAGGACCGCGCGACGCTGCGCATTTCCTCGCAGCATATCGCCAACTGGCTGCTCCACGGTGTGTGCACCGAGGGCGAGGTGGATGAGGCGCTCGGCCGCATGGCGAAAAAGGTCGACGCGCAGAATGCCGGCGATCCGCTGTATCGCCCGCTCGACTGGGATGGCCATGCCTTCCGCGCGGCGCGCGCGCTGATCTTCGAAGGGGTGGAGCAGCCGTCGGGCTACACCGAGCCGCTGCTCCATCGTTTCCGCCAGGCCGCCAAGGCGGGCTGATCGCGGCCACCCGCTGCTCTCCGGCGCACGACCGGGGAGCAGCGGGGTGGTGCACAAGCGGCGGGTGGCAATCGCGACGGTGGCATTATCGTGACACCACCGCTAAAGGGCCGCGCATCCACCACTGCCAAGAGCATCGCCGAGCCCCATGCGCGTAGCCGTCGCTTCCGATCACGCCGCCGTGTCGCTGAAGGCGACGCTTGTCGCCTGGCTGCGCGAGGCCGGGCATGATGTGCTGGACCTTGGGCCCGACACGGACACGCGGGTCGATTATCCCGATTACGGATACAAGCTGGCCGAGGCGGTCGCTGCCGGCAATGCTGAGCGCGGGATCGCGCTTTGCGGTTCGGGCATCGGCATCTCCATCGCGGTGAACCGCAATCCAGCGCTTCGCTGCGCGCTCGTTTCCGACCCGCTCGCCGCAGCCCTGTCGCGCGAGCATAATGACGCCAACGCCATCGCCATGGGCGCCCGCCTGATCGGCGAGGACATGGCCAAGGCCTGCGTCACCGCTTTCCTCGACACCGCCTTTGCCGGCGGCCGCCACGCCCCCCGCGTCGACAAGCTCGGCGCGCCTGCTTTCGAAAAGGAGCCAGCATGAGCACCAATCCGACCACGCTGAACGAGGCGAACGCGCCTTATGCTGTCGACGCCGGCTTCTTCACCCGCGGCCTCTCCGATGCCGACGCGGCGGTGTTCGCCGGCGTCGAGCATGAGCTTGACCGTGAGCAGACGCAGATCGAGCTGATCGCCTCCGAGAACATCGTCTCCAAGGCAGTGCTGGAGGCGCAGGGCAGCGTCTTCACCAACAAATATGCCGAGGGCTATCCGGGTAAGCGCTACTACCAGGGCTGCCACCCGTCGGACGAGGTGGAGCAGCTGGCGATCGATCGCGCGAAGCAGCTGTTCAACTGCGGTTTCGTCAATGTGCAGCCGCATTCGGGCGCGCAGGCGAACGGCGCGGTGATGCTCGCGCTGGTGAAGCCGGGCGACACCATCATGGGCCTCAGCCTGGATTCGGGCGGCCATCTGACGCACGGCGCACGCGCGGCGATGAGCGGCAAGTGGTTCAACGCGGTGCAGTACGGCGTTACGCCCGACACGCACCTCATCGACTATGACGCGGTCGAGAAGCAGGCGATCGAGACTCAGCCCAAGCTGATCATCGCGGGCGGTTCTGCCTACCCGCGCCACATCGATTTTGCCCGCTTCCGCGCCATCGCGGACAAGGTCGGCGCGTACTTCATGGTCGACATGGCACATTTCGCCGGGCTGGTTGCCGGCGGCGTCCACCCCACCCCGTTCGGCCACGCCCATGTCGTGACGACCACCACGCACAAGACGCTGCGTGGGCCACGCGGCGGCATGATCCTGACCGATGACGAGGCGATCGCGAAGAAGATCAACTCGGCGGTGTTCCCGGGCCTTCAGGGTGGTCCGCTGATGCATGTCATCGCCGCGAAGGCGGTGGCGTTTGGCGAGGCGCTGCAGCCCGAGTTCAAAAATTATGCGGCGGCCGTCGTCGAGAACGCCCATGTGCTTGCCGCAACGCTTAAGGAGCGCGGTGCCGCGATCGTTTCGGGCGGCACCGACACGCATCTGGCGCTGGTCGACCTCACCCCGCTGGGCGTGACCGGCAAGGATGCGGACGAGGCGCTGGAGCGTGCCGGCATCACCTGCAACAAGAACGGCATCCCCAACGATCCGCTGCCGCCGGTGAAGACCAGCGGCATCCGCGTCGGAACGCCGGCCGGCACGACCCGCGGCTTCGGTACGGCCGAGTTCCGCAAAATCGGCAACATGGTCGCCGACGTGCTGGACGGTCTCGCCAAGAAGGGCGAAAAGGGCGATGCCGAGGTCGAGGCGGCCGTGCGGGAACGAGTTCGCGCGCTGTGCGCTCGTTTCCCCATCTACAAGTGAGGTGAACGTGTCCAAGATCGACGAAGTCCAGACCACCGTCCAGAACACGCCGGGGCTCGGCAAGAAGATGGCGAAATATGGTGCGATCGGCGCCGTCATCGCCATCCCGGTGCCGTTCGTCGGCCCGGTGCTGGGCGCCCTTGTCGGCGCCGGCGTCGCCTATGCTCGGCGGGACAAGATCTGATCCTGTTATCCTGCGTCCCTGTCGCGGTTGCGGCGGGGGCGTATAACCAAAAGAGTTGAACGATGCGCTGCCCCTTCTGCGGCCATGATGCGAGTCAGGTGAAGGACAGCCGGCCGACCGACGATGGCGCCGCGATCCGTCGTCGTCGCCAGTGTGAGGGCTGCGCCGCGCGCTTCACTACCTTTGAACGCATTCAACTGCGCGAACTGACGGTGGTGAAGTCGGAGGATCGCCGCGAGCCGTTCGAGCGCGAGAAGCTGCTGCGGTCGATCGGCATCGCCGCGCGCAAGCGGCCGCTGGACGGACTTGCGATCGAGCGGCTGGTCAGCGGCATTCAGCGCCAGCTGGAAACCAGCGGCGAGGCGGAGGTCACGTCGAAGCGGATCGGCGAAATGGTCATGGAGGCGCTGAAGGGCCTCGATTCGGTCGCCTATATCCGCTTCGCCAGCGTCTATCGCGATTTCAGCGAAGCGCGCGATTTTGAGGAATTTGCTGGCAGCGTCGAGGAAGCGGCACGCGGCTGAGGGCCGCCGGCCGCCTCGCGATACTTGTCGAAGGCTCCCCTCGGCGGATAGGCGCAGGCGATGGTTTCTTCCCCACCCCCCGTGATCGTGCTCGTCCGCCCGCAATTGGGCGAGAATATCGGCAAGGCGGCACGCGCGATGCTCAATTTCGGGCTGACCGAGATGCGCCTCGTCGCGCCGCGTGACGGATGGCCGAACCCTGCTGCCGGCCCAGCGGCATCAGGCGCCGATATCGTGCTGGCGCAGGCGCAGGTGTTCGAAACCGTCGCCGACGCAGTGGCGGATTGTCCGAACGTCTATGCCACCACGGTGCGCAAGCGCGGCGTCACCAAGCCAGTGGTCACGCCTGAAGAAGCCGCGGCGACCATGCGCAGCGCCAGCGGTCGCAGTGCGATCCTGTTCGGACCGGAGCGTTCGGGGTTGGAGACGGACGATGTGGCGCTCGCCCGCACGATCCTGACCGTGCCGATCAATCCCGAATTCGGCAGCCTCAATCTGGCGCAGGCGGTGATCCTGGTCGCTTATGAATGGTCGAAGGGTGAGGCGCTGGTGTCTCCCCCCGAAGTCACGCTCGATCCGCCCGCCCCGCAGGAGGATCTGGAAGGACTGATCGGACAGCTCGACACGATGCTGGTGCAGGCTAACTTCTTCTTCCCGCCAGATCGCACGCCAGCGACCCGCCGGACACTGCGCACGCTGCTGACAAAGCCTGGCTGGACCACGCAGGAAGTGCGCACGATGCGCGGCGTGCTGTCGGCGCTGGCAGGCTCGAAGGCGAAGCGCAGCGGCTGACGCTGCCTGGCGTGCGTCTCGTTCAGAGGCGGACGAACAGCGTCAATGAGGCGACATGCGCCATGTTCACGCCGCGGCCGGGCGCATCGCGGGTCTGGTTGAGATAGCCCGCTTCCACCGTCGATTTGCCCGGTAGCGGTATTTCCACGCCAACAAATGTGCGCACCTGGTCAAAGCCGGTCACGCCGCCCCAATCGGCTGATTTCAGCCCGACGAAGCCCTCCACCGACCCCAGCGCCGCGACACGCCTCGTGCCCGGTGCCAGTGGATATTCGAAGCGCATCATCTGGCGCGCGCGCAGCGACATGCCATCGCCATCGGAGCGCCAGCGCTGTTCCAGCCGGGTGCGCGATTGCACCTCCAGCCGGCCGATCTTGCCGACATTCCACGTCACCTGCTGGAACAACCGGTCCTCGTTGCGATCGGGCCCGTTTTCCAGCGGCTCGATGACGTGGGCATAGCCTTGGTACACGGTCACGGTCGGCGAGATTTCATAGCCAATCGCTGGCCGCAGCAGCACCTGTGACAGCCGGGATACGCCATCGGTGACGCGCGGCTGCACCTCCGCGAAATAGACCAACGGGCCGGACACGCGGCCCATCACGGTGGCGTTGACCCACAGCGCCTCGTCATGGCTGGTCTGCGCGGCCGCGGGCGCGGCCGCGATGGTCGTCAATATGGCAAGGGTAAGGGCCGGAAACAGGGTGCGCGACATGGCGAGGTCTCTAGCCTCGCCCTCCTCAACTTGTCATGGTTCATCGCGTAACAGCAATAAAACGTCAGGAGACAGTGGATGCCCGAATTTCGCATGATCGATACGGGTCGGGTCCGGCTGCGTGTTGCGGTGGAGGGCGCGGGTCCATTGGTACTGATGGTGCATGGTTTCCCGGAGAGCTGGTATTCCTGGCGGCACCAGCTTGGGCCGGTGGCGGCGGCCGGCTTCACTGCGGCGGCGATCGACGTGCGCGGCTACGGGCAATCCGACCGGCCGGGGCTGGTCGAGGATTATGCGATGGAGCATCTGGTGTCGGATATCGCCGCCGTCGCCGATGCCTTTCAGCCCGATCCCGCGATCCTCGTCGGGCATGATTGGGGGGCGCCGCAGGTATGGAATGCCGCACTGACCCGGCCTGAGCGGTTCAAGGCGGTGGCCGCGCTGTCCGTTCCCTACGCCGGGGTGCCCGCCCGCCCGTTCACCGATGTGTTCCGGCAGGCGTTCACCAGCAAGGGGCGCTTCTTCTACCAGGAATGGTTCCAGGCGGTCGGCCCGGCGGAGGAGGAGGCGCAGCGCGACGTGCGCGATTTCCTGCGCAAATTCTATTACGGCATTTCGGGCGACGCACCCGACGGCACCTGGCCCACCAAGGCGGCCGGCGCGACGCTGTTGGAAGGGATGGTCGATCCCGATCCGTTCCCCGCGTGGCTGACGCCCCACGATCTGGACTATTACGTCAGCGAATTCGTCCGCTCCGGCTTCTTCGGGCCGATCAGCCGCTATCGCAACCATGAGCGGGATTTCGACTGGTTGCAGCCGTACAAGGATCGCCGGATCGAGCAGCCAGCGCTGTTCATCGGCGGCACGCGCGATCCTGCGACCACATTGTTCGGTGCGGTCGCCGATCCGATCGCGCTGATGCGCCCGCATGTGCCGGGAGTGGAGGGTCATCTGCTAGAGGGGTGCGGCCACTGGACGCAGCAGGAGCGGCCGGAGGAGGTCAACCGGCTGCTGGTGGAGTGGCTCGGCCGCGTGCGGTGACGGCGGCGTGATGCGGCGGGGGCGCTTGCGACAAGCGGTGGATCGGGCGGCGCGCGGTGCTTCGCGCGATTGACCGGCCGATCGCGCGCCGCGTCGCGCGCACGCTGACCGCGCAGGGCTATGCCCAGGTGGTGACGGTGGTGGTGCAATTGGCGCTGGTGCCGATATTGCTGCGGGCCTGGGGCACGCCGCTCTACGGCGCCTGGCTGCTGCTGTCCGCCGTCCCCTTTTACCTCACCTTCAGTGATGCCGGGCTGACATTCGTCGCCAAGAACGCGATGGTCATTGCGGTGGCGGCGGGGCGGCGGGACGAGGCGCTGCGGGTTTTCCAGACGGTCTTCGCATTGCTCTGCGCCCTGCTACCCGCGCTGCTCGCAGCAAGCGCCGGCCTGATATTGTTGCTTGATCCGGCCGCGCTGCTGGGGCTCCCCGGTGTCACGGCGGCGACCGCGCGGGCGACGCTGCTGCTGCTCGCGCTCAACATCATCCTGTATCAACTGTTCCTGCTGGTCTGCGCCGGCATTCGCGCGGAGAATCGCTCGGCGAGCGAAGTGATTTGGGCGGCAACCGCGCGGCTGGGGGAGGGCGCGGCCGTTGCGGCGGCGGCACTGGCGGGTGGCGGCCTGGTAGCCGCCGCCGCCGCAATGGTCGCGGTACGCCTGTTGTTTCTGCTGGCGGCGTATCGCTGGCTGCGGGGCGCGGCGCGCTGGCTGACGCTTGGCTGGGGAAGGGCCGACCGCGTAACCGCATCCGCGCTATGGCGACCGGCCGCCGCCTATATGGCAATGCCGATCGGTCATGCGCTGCTGCTGCAGGGGCCGGTGCTGGTCGCGGGCAGCCTGTTGGGGGCGGGCGCCACCGTCGCCTTCGCCACCACGGGTACCGTGGCGCGACTGGGCACGGCGGGGATCAACATGATCAACAACAGTGTGGTCAGCGAATATGCCGCGCTTCATGGCAAGGGCGACCGCAAGGCTG
>NZ_JAQZBC010000021.1 GCF_029239295.1 Sphingomonas sp. | reverse complement strand
ACCCGCTGGGACGAGCTGATGCCGTGGAACTGGGTGCCCCAGACAGATCAGCCAACAGCCCAAGCCGCATAAACTGCGGTCCTCACGCCACGCTTACCTGCCTATCGCCGGCTGCCTGGGAGCAACTGCCATCCACCAGCTCGCACTACGTTCTCCTGATTAAATGGGGTGCAGCGCCAGTGCTGCTACTCGCAGGATGCTGCTTTCGATTCCGAAGCGGCAGAGTATGCGGTCTTTGCGCAACGGCAGCGCCAGTCATGATCGCCAAATTTAGACACGAAGCTTCCGCAGTTTTGGCAGGTTAGCGCGGCATGCAGTTCCGCTAGGCAGCTGGCATGCGCTCGCACTTCGTGCACGTCGACCGTCGCCGAAGGCTCGTTGTAATGAGCTCCAACCTCATTCCTGACCCACCCAGTGCGCTCGACACGTTCCGCAAGGGTCGGGTGCGCGGCTATGAAGTGACGCTGGCTGCGGAGCTTTTTCGCAAGAGCGGGCCACATCGTCCCGATGTCATGTCGGCGCTTGAAGCGGGCGGGGATCGCCACCTCAAGCGCTTCCGTCGCTTCACGTAGCATCCATTCAAGCAAGCGACCTCCTGCACCAGCAAGCTCTTCGCTGGACTTGGTGGATCGCAGCTCGGGGTCGATGATCCGATCGAGGTCGGTCGATGGGTCACCGCGAAGGGGCCCGCGTTCCACGTCCCAGTCCATCAAACTGAGATAGGCGTAACCGGCAGTTCCGAGCGTCTGACGCAGCATTTGATAGAAGATCGAGTCATGAGTTGTTACGACGAGCTGGTGATCGTGAAAATGGTCCTTAAGAAGTTGAACGAAGCGAGCCCGATGCTTAGAATCTACAGAATGCAGCACATCATCGAGAAGCAAGAGCTTGAACGCTGGTTTGTCATCTGCCTCCCGTCGGCGTAGAGCTAGGAAGTAACATATTCCGAGTGTGTCAAGGTGAGACTCGCTGTAGAAAAGAAGAGGTGGCGAATCTTTTCCATAAAAGTCTGAGGACAGGTTCACAGAACCATCCTCCTTCGGGCGGATCACCAGTCTAGAGTTGGCGATCCGCTCATCGGGATGAAGTTCGGCATAATAGGTGTTTGCAAGGGCGGCTACCTCATCCAGCAGTAGCTGGACCGTTGCCTTCCGTGCCTCGATCGCGTGTCCGTATAGCCGATCGGCGAGTGTAACGCGCGTTTGAGTGCTCTTCGCCGTACGTCTGGCGCGCTGAAGCGCGGGCCAGTCTTCTATCGCGCTTCCGAGGAGTGACTTTGCCGCATGGAGCTTGGTTCGCCTTGCTCCGCCGTCAGCCGCAGTGATCGCATTCTCAATAGCTTCAATTACCGGAAGGTGAGTACTGACCGTGGCACTCAACCGGTCAGCAAGTTCCCTCGCTTCGTCAGCGGTTACATGAGTTGCTGCTAACGCGGCCATTTCATGCATCAACGCGACGGTTGAGCCGTAGGCGGCTGGAAGGTCCGATTGCATGCAAGCGGCCCAGTCTGTGGCGAACTGTTGCATGGCGCTCGCGAGTGCTCTGGATCCCTTCTGCGCCGCCTCTACAGCGGAGCTCAAAGCTTGGCGTACGGCGGTGACACGTTGGTCAGCGCTAATCCTACCGTTTAGCCGCTCTATCAGCTGGTCCGCTGCTACATCCTGTTCGCATAATGGACATTCCGATGGCTGAAGCTCGGCCACTATGTTCCGTCCATACATCAGGAACTCGGTGATTACCGGTCCGACTCTGTCCTCCAGCTCGGCTTTCAAGTTCCCTACTTGGAGCGCAACTTCCTCTAGCAGAAGCCTTAAGTCCGACGCGAAGCCGAGCCTTTGAACTTGTCCCCTCAGGGCGTGCAGCGTCGCGAGGCGACCGTCGGCGGCGGTGTCCCCAAGTTCAGCCCTCACAGCCTCTGCTGCGGTCTGCACTTCGGCGACATTGGCGATCTGAGGCAACGCAGCGTCGTCAAGCGCCGCATTCACCCGGCTCAACAAGGTCCCTTCGTCAATAGGCTGGTCCTCTTCAAGCGAGAGGATCGTCCGCAGCGACTGCTCTTTGACACGAAGTTGGGTCTCCGCAGTCGTCGAACCCATTCGGGCTCGCGCCGCGGCGTGCTGAAGCGCGGCTTCCAAGCCGAGGTATTGGCGCAGGTTCAGGAAAGGCTCTAGCCGATCATAGCGGTGCCGCGGCCGGGCGTCCACGAAGCTGAGCAGCATGTGGCGTCGCAGCACAAAGCCGGAGTCTGCCATCGTCGCGCGCCACTTCTCTACCGGCGCATCGGCTGGTTGGCCGGGCGTAAGTTCATACGTTTGGCGACCTTCGGTGATCACCAAGGAAACCTTCATCTCTCCGCCGCGAACATGCGGCGCTCCCAACGCCCAGCTAACCCCGAGACGCCCGGTGGCGAAAAGGCTCGATGTGCCGGTGAGTGCGAACTCCAACGCGTCGATCAGCGAACTTTTGCCCACTCCATTGCCGCCTGAGACGACCAAGCCTCGCTCGCCCACCTTAACAGGAGGCCACGAGGAGGGGATCCCCCTGAGACTATGCGCTCGAAGTTCAACTATTCTCATCTTGATCCAGTTGAATCAGAGCAGCAAGAACGGGAGCCAAATCAATCTGAGCGTCGCTAGGCAGCTCGGTAGGAAGCGCTTCAGATACCGATGAGGGCACGTCAGGATCCTCTTCCAATCGCTTCTTGAACGCGGCGAGCGCGACATCTGACGGCGAACGGTTCATTTGCCCCTCCAGAAACACTCATGGCACCCCTCTGGATCAAGGGTCAATGTTCCTGCGGCACGTCACGTGCAAGCCTTGAACTGCCTCTACAGTCAGCTGAGACGCACGCTCCTCCAAGTGTCACGCCTCATGTCACACGAAGTGTCACAGCGACTTATGGGAAGTCGCAGAAAACTGCGCCTTTGAAGAAATGGTCGGGGAGGCAGGATCTCGGACGTGAAGTTCTTCTTCACCGGACTGGGTGCGGTATGTCGATGCCGGGGTAGCTGATCAATCCGATAATCTCGGCACGCCTCCGCATATCGATCCCATCCGGGTTATAGACCCGATAGGTGAAGCCGCGCTCGTGGCCGAAGATTTGCGCCCAGTCATTCTCGGGCACACCTGCGCGCTCCATAATCCTCGTCACGTTCTTGCGGAACGAGTGGAATGCCTTTGTTCGACTGGTGAAGCCCTTGGCAGCCTTGAAGCGGGTGAACTCTTTGCCCGCGTCAGTGCCTGGCCTCCTACCACGCCCCTCCTCGTTGAAGGTAGGCCACAGGCGCTCGTCGTCACTCCCGCGATCACGGCGTAGCAGCCAGCCAAGATCGGCGTGCACGGGGATCATGCGGTTGCCAGCGAGCGTCTTGGCATCTTCGACCAGAAAGTAGGGGGTCGTGAAACCTCCCTCATCACTGCTCAGGACGCGGCCCCACGTGAGCGACGCTATTTCGTTCAGCCTCATGCCGGTATACATGGCGACAATCATCACCTCGGTGAGGTCCGATCGCTTAGGCGGGGGAGACAACAACAGGCGTAGCTCGTCGTCTTTCCAAGCGATGTATGGCTTAACGTTCATGCCGGGGATGAGCTTCTTGTGAAAGCCCTCAAACGGGTTCTTCCCAGTGCAAAGGCCGCGCTTCTTTGCCCAAGTCCACACTTCTTGCAGGACCTGAAGGTGACGGTTCATCGTGCCGTCCGATAGCCCTCTGCTCTGGCCCCCGTAGCGTTCGACAAGTTTTGACCACGGCAGGCGTCTGCCCTGGGGTGACCTAGCCCAATGTGGGTCGAACATGCGCAGCGTATCAGCGAACTCAGCGGCATCGGCGTCGGTGACGAGCGTGATCGGTCGATCCTCGAAGAAGCCTCCGAAGAGCTTGAGGGTCGCGCGCTTCTGCTGTTCGGTGTTCGTTTCCTTGTCGGATGACCGGTTGGCTATCCAAGACTTCATGAACTGGTCGGCGAGCGTCGAAAAGGCAACGTTTTTCGTGCCCGTCTCCGGGCGAGCGCGGAAGGCCTCGGTGACGACTGTGCTAGATGGTTGCGGATCGACCTCTCCTTGGTCGATCCGGTTACCAACTCCCCGCGCATCTAGGGTCGCAACGGCTACGTCTCGAACCATGCCGATGAACCATGGGGCCTCGTGATCCACGGCGACGCCACGGTTGGCCGCCATCTTGGCAGTCGGTTCTACAAAGCGATCTAGCTGGCCGAACTGGATCTCGTCGCTCAGGCGGCGATGGGCGTCGAGGCGTGCCTCCCGGCCGGCCTCGTACCCATCGCGGTCGTCAGAAAATGCTGCGGCTCGCTTTGCTGCTGTCCCCTTCAGCACCTGCTCGAAGGCCGAGCGGACGATCTCCTGCCTCAGCGCGTTAGAGGGCTGGGCCGATGGGCAGAGGGTGTCGGCACCTAAGGTGAGGGCGGGAACTGGTTGCCCGTCACGGAGGGCGTTCCATTGGGCATGTAGGCGCTGGACCAACGGAACCGCCAAGGCTGTAGCCGCGAGTTCGTCTTCAACCCCTAGCGACTGCGTCACGACCTTTCGTCCATAGGCGGCCTGCACATCCTTCGGCACTGGAACGCGGAGCTGCCACTTCGACGAGCCGGGACGCTTGGTCATATACTTGGTGAGCATGGATCGCTGTAGCAGTTGCTGTAGCAATCGATTGTAGCAGTGAGCTGCGGTTTTCAAGACGCATGTCGCCTGCGAGAGGGGAATTGGTGTCTTGCATTGTTGCAGGTTCGAATCCTGCCGCCCCAGCCAATTCTCAGCTAAGTGATTGATCTAACTGGCTAACACCAGTTCGGCTTAGCCCTCGTGTGCAGGTGACTGTGCCATGTGGCTGGCCGAGGAGATCAACGTCCTTGGCATCGATTCAGCACGTGTATCGCCGCGGCCATATTTTCTGGTGGCGCCGGGTCTATTATTCATCCCATACTAAACCCATTGATGTTCGTCTGTCGCTCGGGACCCCCGACCGGCTGCAGGCGCGTAACCGGGGCGCGGTGTTGACCGCGTCCTATGATCGGGTGGTGACCATGCTGAACGAAAAGATCCGGGAGGGGCGCGGCCTGACCGAGCGCGCACTCCAGGCGATCGCAAAGGCGATGTACGGGGAACGCTTGGCTGAGGTGTGCACCGAGCAGCGTGCCACGCCCTATGATGCCGAGTATCACTCGGCCACCAATCGGGCCTTCATCGACTATTTTCAGCGCCTTACATCGCTGGGCGGACATATGTCGTTCCTGCCGGAGGAGAAGAAGAAGTTGGAGGCCGAGGGCTGGCCAAATCAGCGCATCGCCGATCTGCAAACGATCATCGCCTTGCGCGAGACCAAGGGTGTGAGTCCGATCCGCCGGGAGGAGATCGACCGGCACATCGCTGCGGCCGGCTTTGAGGTTGATGACCGTTGGCGATGGGCAGTCGAGCTTGCGCTTTATCCGGCCTATCGCGACGTCTACGCCGATGCGGAGCAGCAATTGCGCAGCTTGGTTCACCCGGTCGATATGGCGGTGTCCTCGCCACGATCATCAGCTGTCCTTGCGCCGGCCAACGACATAGCGGCGCCGGCGGTCGTCGCCGTTTCCAATGTCCCGGATGACTGGATGCGCTGTGGTCCGATCGAGGCGGCCGAGCGGATGATCGCGGAAACCCCGAGGCTTCTCGATCATCGGCGCGATGGCAAACGGGCTAAGGATAGTGTCGGCGAGCAGACGCTTCGGCAAATTCGTTGGGCAGCGACTTTGCTGCAGAAATCGTTGGCGCCGGGGACGCCGCTATGGAAGGTGACCAAGGCGGATATCCTCACGCTGGACGGCTATTTCGACAAGCTGCCGATCCATTACGGCAAGTCGCCCCGTGATCGCGTGCCGGAGCAGACACTTGCCGAAGCCGTGAAGCTGGCGGTTGAGGATGTGGCGTCGGGTAAGCTCCAAGCGGACGAGATCGGCTTTTCGACAGGCACCACCAACAAGCACTTCAACAAGCTGGCGCAGATACACACCTTCATGCGTAGCCATGTCGACGCCGCGCCCGTCATCGATTTCGCGCTGTTTACCACGGAGATCGACGAAAACGAACGCGAAGCCCGGAAGCGCTACACGCGGGAACAGGGTGAGGCGATATTCAAGCTAGCGCCGTGGACCGGTTGCGCCGGTACGCGTGACAGGCTGAAGCCTGGCAACAGCGTCATACACGACGGCCTGTTTTTCGTGCTGCTGTTGGTCTGGTACACGGGCGCGCGTCGTGAGGAGCTGTGCAAGTTGATGCTGGAGGATGTCGAGGAGCGGCACGGCATCCACTATCTGTTGATCCGCGAAACCGAAACCGGACGGATCAAGAACAGGTCCGCGCGCCGCGTGGTCGTCGTCGCGGACGAGCTCGTCCGACTGGGCTTCGTTAGCTATGTCGACGCCATGCGCGCAGCGGGTGAGCGTCTGCTGTTCCCCGAGTTGGTGCCCGGCGGCACCACCAAGCGGAAGCTTGGCGACGTTTTCTACAAGATGTGGTGGATCTACATTGCGCCAATGATTCCCGACCTGAAGCGGGGGCAGGCCATGCATGCGGCCCGGCACATGGTGTCGGACGAATTGAAGGATCAAGAAGTGTTTCTTGAATTCCGAAACGACCATCTCGGCCATCGCGGCAAGGGTGGTGAGGGCGAGACGCGATATCCTTCGGCGGCGTCGCTGTAGAAGCTGAAGTCGGTAGTTGAGAAGATCCCCGTTGTTACCGGGCACCTGCGGGCGCAGCACGACATCACTCTCCTGCCGCCCAGTTTGCGAAAGCCCCGGCCTGTGCGGCGCAAAGGTGATGATGATCACGCGATTGCGTGACGCAAGCGGAGGGTACTTCGTCTGGTTCGCGGGTTGGGCTGGCCTTCGCGCGTGTCGCTAGGTCGATGACTTGAAACCCGCAGTGCGCAACCCGGTCAGTCGCGTCGCTGATGGGTAGAGGCCCGATCCTCACAACTTTCTCAACCATGATGTTCGATGGCAGGGGTAGCATTCAGGGGTCTCTTGCGGCGGACCGGGACAGAGGACGTCGGAGTTGTCGGACGCAGCGGGTGAGGAAACCCGGCGTTGCAGGACAACGCAGACGGCTGAACTTCGCCCAGCGGGGGCGGCCGATGAACTGCACCGGCTGTTGCTGATTCTAGCACTTCAGCGGCCCGATCCTATTCGCCATGATCGCGGGCGAAACCACTGGAGGATCGGTGGCGGATTCTGCCGCTCGCGCCGCTTTGGGCGCACACATTAGGGTGGCGCACATCGCGCTAGGCGCGAGGATAACCACGGGACATACGGCCGCCGGTTGAGGCCCTCGGCTGCCCCGAACGAGCTTGTCGAGGCGCCGTTATCATGCGCCGAGCGGCGTCAGCTCGTCAGCGGCGGGGCGCGCGGCCGGCGAAGGTGACGATGCTTTCGGCGCCATCGGGGCCGATTGCCGACACGCCGAAATAATGATCGTCGACCGATACTTCCTTCAGCACCCGCTGGGTGGCGCCGGAGACCTCGCGCTCGTCGGTCCAGGTGGGCTTGTCGTTACGGCGCCAGTGTATCTTGTAGCGGGCGGCGCCTGGCACCGGCTGCCACGCGACGGTGGTGTCGCGGGTCAGCTCTCCAGCGATGCTGACGCCGGCCGGGGCAGCGGGGGCGGCGGCGAGCTGCGCGATGGTGGCGACGTTGATGGCGGCGACGCGCGCGAGATAGGGGAAGTCCATCCCGTCGATCGTGTCGCCATAGACGCGGCCGTTTTCGGTGCGCAGATTCTGATGCTGGCGGTCCCAATTCTCGGCGCCCACGGTGAAGCGGACGGCGGGATAGCCCTGGCGCAGGAACGGTTCGTGGTCGCCGCCGCGGCCGAAGCGATCGGGTCGCCGATCGACGAAGACGTCGAACTTGCCGGGCAGGGTATCGGCGATGCCGTCGATCGCCTTAGCCAGCGCGCGGCTGGGGCCATCGTCCTCGCCGCCGATGGCGCGGCGCTCCATCGCCTCGGCCAAGCTTTCGCTGGCGCGGACGCCTTCGGAGAAGACGCGCACGCGATCGGCGACCCGCAGCCCGTTCTGGCCAATCGAATTGCCGACGATATCGTTGTTGAGCATCGCATCGACCTGCCAGCCGCGCGCTTTGGCGGTCTCGGCCAGCAGGGTGGCGCCAAGCAGGCCCTGCTCCTCGCCAGAGAAGGCCACATAGACGATGTTCGCGGCGAACGTTTCCTTCGACAGGATGCGTGCGGCCTCCAGCACCAGCGCGACGCCGCTGGCGTCGTCGTTCGCGCCGGGGGCGTCGGACGTCGCGTCCATCACGTCGCTGACGCGGCTGTCGATATGGCCGCCGATGATGATGTAGCGATCGGGATCAGTGCCGCGCTGGATGCCGAGCACGTCCTCGATCACGACGCCATTGGGCGCGCGCGCATTGACGAAGCGGCGCTGCAGGCGCTCGACGGTGATGCAGCCGCCGCAGGCCGCGCCGATCCGCTCGAACTCCGACGCGACCCAGTTGCGCGCCGCGCCGATGCCGCGCTTCGGATCGGTGGCGGAGGAGAGGGAGTGGCGGGTGCCGAACGAGACGAGCTTCTCCACGGATCCGCGCAGCCGATCGGGCGACGGCGTGTCGCGCGCCATGGCGGGACTGGGGAGAAGAAAGGCAATGAGCGGGGGGGCGGCAAGGGCGCAAAGCGTCGACATGCGGATCATGCCGGCGTGGTGGCGACAATTGCGTGATCGGACAAGGTGATTTGGCGCGGCCGGTGAATGACGTATTTTCGGCCATCATAAATCGTCGCTGCCCAAATGTTGTCAGATATTATATTTGGCGCTTTCTGCTGCCGAAGGTTTCTGCGGAATTGCGTGGCAGTGCGTTGTTTGATTATGCTGATCCGGGCGAAGGCGCGAAGGGCACGTTCGTCGCGACGGAACAGCAAGGCGGCTCGCCTTTTCCGCCGGCGATCCCGGCCGGGAAGGGGCCGCTGCCGTTCAGATCAACCGATCGATCGCCTCGCAGTCGAGGCTACAGGGGATGATCATCAGCGGTACTGGCAGGGCGCCGACCTCGCTGTAGCAGTACGTCGCGCGGGGCTGAGGGCCTAGTCCGCCGCGGCGTCGAACAAGACGCTCGACGATCTGCAGATTGTCCGCGATCAGTCGCGGATTATCCTCGGCCCTTATCCCTAGCGAACGGTGATGCGGGCGAAGGCCCGGTTCCTCGACCGCCCTTGTTGGTAAGCGCTGACCATTCGACCATCTGGCACCTGCATCGCTGGCACGAAGCGGCAGGGGTGCGTCAGTGCCAAATTGATGCGTCATCGGAAGACAACGCAGCTGGTAGGATTGCTGAATTTCGTAACGAGAGCTTTAGTTGTCACTCATTGCGGCCGGCGGATGAAAGTCGAAGAAGGACAGCATCGGCAAGTAGAAGCGAGGCGCAACAACGCAATTTGGCGGAATGCCAAATTGCGGGCAGCGGCCGAGCACCCCGTCTCGGCCCGTATACGTCCTCCAACCTTACGGTTTCCGGAAGGCGAGAAGATCTGTTCGTGGGGGGTATTGCCATTTGCGGTGACGGCCCGGACACTATGAGACATGGGCGGGGGTGGCGCAAATAAACTGGAAGATGCTGTCTTCGCTCATCAGCTGCGAGCTATGTTGGCGCGCCAGGCACAGGAAGATCGCGAGGCGATCGGCGCCCACCTACGTCGAGCCGGCTTTCAAGTGCAGGATCTTGAAGATCGGAAAATGACCAAAAGGCGAGCGAACGGTCCTTCCGTCGACTTCTTTGCCGCCAGTCCGCTAACTGGTCGCGATCGTCAGTCTGGTGGCTTTCGCATTCCGCATGTCGACTTCAAGCCGATCACGCCCACGATTGGTCCGACCAGCAAAGGCGGCGCACGACGGGCGCACAAGGTCACTCACATGACCGCGGTCCAACATATCGATTATGTCACGGACGGGGCGAAGGTCGAGTTCGCCTCGCATTTTGATTACATCGCACGGGTAACTGGGGCCGCTGATCCCTTCGGTGAGCTGAAGTGCGACGCGCTCGACGAGCTCGCGGATCGCAACGAAAAGAACGCGCTCAGCTTTTACACCAATATTCCGGGCGGAAAGGCGCGAGCGCGCAGTCTTTTCCAGGCAGCCGAGGAAGCGGTGCCGGCGCCCAAGACCTATGAGCTTCTCGTCTCCACAGCCGAATGGGAGACCTTCGCCGACAGGGCGCGGCTGGCCGGAACGCCCGCATGGCTTCTACGGATGGAGCAACGGCTCCGCGCCGAGCGAGGTGCGATAGTCGAGCGAGCGGCCAGCGAGGGTAAAGCCACCAGGCACCGCCGGCAGGTCGTGGTCGATCGTTTAAGTTCGGCGGATGCGTTCGACCGCCTTGAGCTACTGGACGGGTACCCTGATCTTAAAGGCAAAGTTGACTGGAAGCAGGGGCGGACGCAGCGGTGCCAGTATCGCTTCGTGGGTGAATTGCCGGAAGGGCTGTCTACGCGCGACCGACACGCCATCCTGTCTGACTTTTGCGATCAACTCGGTGAGGATGGTTGGATGGTGGTCGGCGCAATTCATCAGCCCGACGCGACCAATGACAAGCGCAACTACCACGTTCACATCGACCTGTACGACCGCAAGGCGCAGTGGCTGGAGCAGGAAGGATGCTGGGATTTCGCCTATTCGACCAGAAGGGACGGGAAGCCGACGCACCTGTACCGGCAGAACAAGGTCCGCTATGAAAAGCGCGGCGCCGACGGAAAGCTGCGCAAGTTCAACGTCGCAGGGTTAATGCGCTCGCGCTTCATCGAAGCGGTAAACGCCGTGGGCGAGAAGCGAGGCGTCGTCAGTTACCTGCACGGGACCTACAAGGACAACAACATCGATCTGACGCCGCTGGAGCATATGGGCAACCGTGCGATGGGCCATGAAAGGCGTGGCATCGTCACCGAAGTCGGATCACGCAATGCGCGACAAATCGCCGCTGATGAAGCGGCTGCTTGTGAGAAGCGAGCAGCCGCGGCGGAAGCTGCTCTGGCAGACGAAATGACGCATGTTCGCAGGAGGGCGGCGGACATCCAGCAAGCGTTACGTGCGGCTGAACGCTATGAGCTGTTGCAGCGCCGGTTAATCCGCCGACGACTTCAGGCAGACCTCGTTGATATCGTCATAGCGATGGCCCGCTCGCGGGCAGACGCCGTCGTGCGCTCGCTTACCCCGGCGCCGGGCCATCGGATCAGACTCAACCCGGGCGACGCGGAGCTTCTGGCTGAAGCGCAGCAGCATCTTGGCTGGGTGCGACGAACCGGCCCCTCGCCGCGCGACTGGGAGGTCGAGCGGCAGTTGGTTGCGAAGGCAGAGCATCGCGCTGTAGTAAGCCGGACGACCTTCCAGGAGGCCGCGTCTCGCGCCACTGCCGCCCAGAACCCGGTGGTAATCACTTATTGTCGTCGGCGCGATGTAATCGGGCATGCCGCTAAGGCCCATCCTTTATATGAAACGAAGATGCGCGGTCGCCTAAGCGAGTGGTTGGATAAGCACTCAACCGATCCGAACAAGCTCGCCTTCGTTGGCAATGAGGCTCGCCTAGGCAAGGCTGTGCCGCCTTCCATCGATACCCTGATGGCGCGGTTCGCCAGTGAGCAGCAATTCCAGCTCCGGTTGTTGACGGAACAACGTCGCCGCGAAGCGAGCGCAGCGGCGCAGCACCGTGCGACGCAGGTTAAGACACCCGCTGCCGGCGTCGCGCCACCCGTCGGTATGACGTCGTGGAGCCAGAGCCAATTGCCGCAAGAAGCGCCCGAAATTGTCGCGCAGGTTTCGACGCGTGTGGCTGCAGATGGAGCGGATCGGAAGCCCGCAACGGTACAATCTCGTGTCTCTACCGACGAGCAGGCCGCGTGGGCCCGCAAACAAGCCAAGCCAAGTGTTGTGAGTGACCCCGCCAGCGCCGGTGCGGCATCGCTTGACGCAGATCGTCCGCCGGCCGTTGGTCCGGCCAAGGCGCCGCGCGGCGACAAGGGCCTTGATCTTCATCCGACGGTGCCAAAACCGAAGGGGCCTTCCATGTGGGAAGGAGTCGGCAGGCTCGCGCGCGCGGTCGGATCAAAATTGCGCAATCGCTCCAGTCAGTACGGGGATGTCGTTCAACCTTCGCCTGACGAGCGGCGAGCCCCTGAACTGCAAACGCCTGAACCGCAGCCGACGCTGCGGCAAGTGCCGGAGGCCCCCGCCTACATCGCCGCGCGCAAGGAAGCCGCCTCAACAGTCATCTCTTCCAGTCCGCCCGCATCAAACGGGCTTCAGCCTCTCAAAGCGCATGAACGTGACAATCATGCGCGCGCACCAGCACGCCCAAGCCGCTCCATCAGCATTTCTCGCCAACCTACCGGTCGTGCAGATGCCTTAAAGGTGTCCGATCTGCAGGGTCCGCGTCCTTCCGGTGTGGGGGCGCTACTCACAGAAGCCGCCGCCCTTCCGCCGCAAGGTCCGGAAGCCCGCGTTTGGAGCCGAGCCCCGGCAGCTCGGCAGGTTACAGGCCTCTCAGCCGATCGCGAAACCGACAAGCCACATCCGGCGAAGGCACCAGGACCCGAAGGTGTGCCTGATCAACCCACGCCAGCGCGCAAGGGGGGAGTGTTCGCCCACGCGGAGGCGATGCGCGGCGACACGGTGCACCCGGAGATCCGATCGAAGGGCGGTCCCAGAGGCTCTGCCGTGGACGACGACCGCCCTTGGCCAAGCCCCGGGCGGAATGGCCAGGAGCGGTAGCATCGCGGCGCCTCGCAGGGGCAGCGGGTCGAGCAAAGGTCAGACGTGATGCCCTGCAATTCGCATCGTCTGCAATGTGGCGGACGCGCGACGTGCGCCTTCTTGGCAGAAAGGCGAGAAGAGGGGCCGGCCGGCCGGAATAAGCTTGGGAATGAGCCTGCGGCTGTGCCGTAGAGGCGAAATCGAGATGCGCGGAGGCGCGGCGTGCAGCCCGCCGACCTTCCGCGCAGATGAAGGTATCCCATGTATATCGTTACTCCTGAGCGTAAGCTTGCAGAGGCGTGCGCGTTGTCGGGCGCGCTGGCGCTTGCCGATCTCGCCGGCTGGAGGATCAGTCGATCATCGTCGCTGATCCTGTCGCCGCCGTTTCGCAACTACCTCCATATCGAGCAGGCGCAGCTGTTGCTGGTGCCGTCGATCGAACCGTCACGCCGCGACCTTGCAGTTGTCGGCCGCGGCATGCGCGAGGCACGCTGCGATGCGCTGGTCGTCAAGGCGTCGAGCGAGGGGCGCCGCACGCTGTACTGCGCGTTTGGCAAATGGGGGCGGCAGGACAACCGTTGGCATCACTCCCGGCGCTTGTGGCTGTCGCGTGACAACGAGGCTTGGCTGGTGCCCGATCCGGCAGAGCCGGTTGAGATCGATCTGTTCTACCGCCTGACGCCAGGTCCTCTTCGTATCTTGGAGCCATTCGTCTGCACCGAGCTCGATATCGGCGCCGGACTTGATCGCGCCGACGCCTTTCTTGCCGCTGTATGGGGAGATCGCTGATGAGCACACTCCCCTGGATCAGCCCGGCCGACGTCGACGCCATGCTCTATGACGATCCCGACGGCTCGGCGCCTGATTTTGGCTTCGCGTTGCTGCGGCCGAACGTGAAGGGCAAGTCGAACCGAACTGCTGATCTGGCACGTGCCAAGCTTCAGCCGTGCCGCCCTACGGACGCCGACCGGCTGCCAGACGGTATGTGGCCGATCACCTGCACGCTGCACCGCTTGGTGACCGCGCCGCAGGTCGCGACCGACGTTGGCGCGCTGGAGTCGATCTTCCACGGCTATGATGCGAAGATCAAACCGCACCAGCGCCTGCTCGCCGCGGTGCTCACGATGCGCATGGACCATGATTGGCAACCAGCCGACATTCTGTCGCTGGTGAGCGGCTATGCGCTGGAGAAGCTTGCGCTCGAGCGCCGGCTGACCAGCATGACCGTGGTGCACATGCCGGGCGAGGAGCTGTCCGGGCGCCGGCCGCATGCCCATGTCATCGTCCTCGCCCGGGTTCACCGCGCCTCGGGGTGGGGTGCGATGCATCCGGATCTGATCGCCAAGAAGGCGCAGGGCAAGTTCCAGGCGGAATGGGAGGCGTACCGCGACATCTGGGTGCCGCGCTTTGGCATCAAATGACAATCACGGGGGGCCGCAGACCGGCTCCCCGCCTGCCGGGGGCGAGAAGAAGGCGAGTGATGGTGATCCCCAATCTGGGGATGAAATGAGGAAGAACGCCATGACCGCCGAGAACACCGAAATCGTCCGCCGCCACGTCGAAGCCGCTACCCAGATGCTGCTGGGTAATGGCACGTTGCGGCCGGGCGCGATGATCATCGCTGGCGAGACAGACGGGGGTGAGGGCCGGCTTGCCTTGGCTCACATGGCAAAAGCGTCTGGCAAGGACGTCATCTTCCTCGCCTTCAAGGAAACGGAGGGCGGCTATCGCCTGATCGACATGATGATCGCGGCGGTGCGGAGCGGCATCTGCCATCTCCAGACCGGCTGCCAATTGTACCTGTCGAAAGCGGGGGCACGTGCCGTGATCCTGCCTCAGGCGCATGTTCGCGGGCACTTCCGCCTGTCGCCTGGCGAGTTGGTGCACCTCAACCGCAAGCCTGCTGATATCGCGGATGGCATTCGGCGCGCTGGCGCTCGGCTGGCGAGATTGACCCAGTGTGGCGTAGAGCTCAACGGGCGCGTCGTGATCACTACCTATCCTGCGCGGGCATCGGAGGAACAATCGACTTCGATCGCCGATGCCTGAGCATGGATGTCAACATGTCGTCACGTAGACACATGAAACTTGAGAGCCGGTCGGTAGGTATGGGCAGCTTTGAGCAGCCCACTATTGCCTCAAATTTACAAGCTACGGAGATGGTCGTGGCGGAGATCGTCAATTTGGAACAAGGTGAATCAATCGGATGCGCTGGTTTGCAGGCTTTTGAGCGTATCGCTGACAGAAAGCGCCTCTCGCCAACCGCGCTGAAGGCGTTTCGCCTGCTCGCGGTGAAATGGAGCTTGTTGGACAGCGAAGCTGTAGCTCTCTTGGGCGTAAGCGATAATGCCTGGAAAGCGATGCTGGACCGTGACAGCGGGAAGACCCTGTCTGAGGATCAGTTGACCCGCGTGTCTGCTTTGCTTGGCATCTATAAGGGACTTCATACGGTTTTTACCGAGGCGATGGCAGATCGTTGGCTTCAACTGATAAATACTAATCCATTGTTTCGCGGGAGAAGCCCGATCGCCGCCATGATAGAAGAAGGGTATGCGTTGATGCGTGAAACTCGGAGCCAAGTGGAAGCGATGGGGCAGGGCATTTAGACGGGTGCCCGCCTCGGGTCATAGGCGCCCGCTCATCGCGCCAACCCGGACTGCCATTTTGGGCAGCAGTGCTGCTTCTTACTGTTCAGAGCCATCGCACCGGTTCCGAAAGCTGGACTTGCCCCGCTTAGATGGAGAGGCATTTGCTCAGTGTGGCGCGGTTCGTTCGAACTGCGCGGGCTGATATAGTCGAGCGCGGAGTGGCGCCGGACCGGGTTGTAGAAGCCGTCGATATAGCGGGCAATGGTCTGCGCGGCCTGGTCACGGGTATAGAAGACGGTGCCCCAGACCATCTCGGATTTGATCGTCTTGAAGAACGTCTCGACCATAGCGTTGTCGTAGCAATTTCCCTTTTCCGACATGGAGATGCCACCAGTCGTACCGCTTCGTCCTCAAATTCCTTCGTGAACCGTCGCTGCTTCGTCATCGAGTTCGCCTTTCACCTCAAGGGAACTCTACACTTTTCCGGGGCAAGTCCAGACTGCCGCTGCTTCATCTCCGTAGAGAAGTTCAAGAAATACATACGCCGGGAAGTAATGGGTGCGGGCGGTTCGTTGGTCAGTTGCAGCGAACAACTTGAAGATGCCAAGTGATCGACGAAATCGAAGCTGCAATGGTTGATGTTTTCGGCAACCACCTTCCATCTGGCTCTGCACCTTGAAGGAGCTGCAAATCTTGCCACGGATTAAGACGCGCGGCAGTGCCTGACCATTCGTGGGGCTTTGCCGCACGCCGGATAGCTGTGGGTCGCTATCAGCGTGGACTTAAGTGAATCGCGATGTCGAGCGGACCGTCTCCTTGCGGTCCAGTTTTGACCGCTAGGGTGCCCGCATTAGTATGACAGATATTGGGCCGCTAGCCGCCAGTCCGGTTTTATACTGCCCTCCGCAATAGCTGCCGTTGGCAGGACATATCCTCGAACGGCAGGAAGCGACCAAAGTCAGCCATTCCAGCGTTACGGATGGACGGTCGGCTTGTAGCGAAACCGGTCCTAACAGGATCACCATCAGCGCCGCGATGGCGATCGGTATGACGGTCAAATCACGAGCTCGACTATCTCGAGACCAGTGGGTCGGCCTATGATACCCATGATTTCGCTGTCGCCTATCACAAGGTCGTGGACAAACAGTTCGGAAGGTGCTGGGGATCAGGCTGGCGAGTTGAGCCTGGCCCGCGCCATCTAGATGCAGCTGGGATGACGCAGCGCCGATCCGGCATTAAGCGCCCGGAATGTCGAAGAAGAACCTCCAGAATCGAGTTCGTGCTCGGCTAGATCTTCATCCGCGAGCGAGGTTTCGCCGAGGGCGAAATGCCGACCTTTGGTTCGGACCGCTGACGTTCGCGCTGTGTGCTGATCCAGACTTGAGGGCTGGCCACGACACGCCAACGTCCATCAGCCATTGCGACCGCGCGGGATCCGGCTAAAGCGGGTTTACTGTCGGGCGTTGGCACCATCGCGTAGGCGGAATGCGATCGGGACCTGCACATCTACAGGCGTCGTCAGATCGACCGGTGGCGGTGGCATGGGAGCGGACCGATGCACGAGGTCGATCGCTTCACGATCGAAATCCTGCCGGCTGCTCGGGCGGATGATATGCACGTCCTCGACGCCACCGGCGGCGTTAATTGAGAACGCGATCACGACAGTCCCCTCGCGGCGCTGCGCGCGTGCGGCAGGCGGGTAGCGCCGGGCGGAGGATAGGTGGGCCAGTAACAAAGCTCTATAGTCGCCTGACGGGGCAGGCGCGGGGCCCGGGGGCGCTGCGGATTGCACCGGGGCTTGGGGCGCCTCAGGGGCAGGCGGCATCGGCAAGGTCGTAGTGACAGCTTCCTCTGTGGCTACGGCGGCTACCGTCGCCGGATACCGGGGCGCGACGGGCGGCGGAGGGGTGGCCCTGCGTGGTTCTGGGATGGGCCGCGCGATCGCCATCGGTGGCGGGGTGGGTGTCTGAACATCGAACAGGATCAGGCTGCTTGATGACCTGGGGGGCGGGGCGACGCGCGGCGACAATGCCAACAGCACGAACACTATCGCGCCGTGGCCGGCGAGAACCAGCGCGATGGCAATAGTCCTCTGTGGCAGCGGCAGGTCACGATCAACCACCCCTCGGACGCCGACCCGGTGATCGCAAGCAGCCGGCCACGACGGCGATCGGAACCAGCAGCGCAATCCACGACAGCCAATGGAGCGGCTTTCCCCAGATCAGCGCCGCGGTGAGCCCGACCATCGTGAACAGCGCGATAAAGGCTGGCGCGTGAAGAGGATGCCGCGCCTTCACGCCGTCCGCTCCGCCCTGCGGCGTGACCACCAGAGCTGGACGCCCGTGATGAGGACCACGATCGCCAGAACATCCAGCACCGCCCAGAGGATCTTGAGTGGCAGGCCGCCATAGTCGCCGAAATGCAGCGGGCGCGATCCCTGAATGGCCGTCAGATACCAGGGCGCCGGATCGGATAGCGTGACGCCGCCAGTCTGTGCGTCGACGAGAACGGGGCGGAACAGGCGGCGGGTGAACGGGCGATCGCCCTGTGTCCAGACGACATAGTGCCATGGGCTGCCATCCGTCGCGCTGGGCGGAGTTACACGCACCATCCGCGAACCGGGCAATGCCGCGTGCGCCGAGTCCACCGCCTGCCGGATGCCGACCGTCGGGGCGGCGAGCGGGACATCCTTGTACGGCGCGATCAACGCGGGAACGGTCGATTTGCGCCACAGGTCATAGGCCGGCTTGCCGACCGTGTTCATCGTCCCGCTCGCGCCCACCACCGCCAGCCAGCCGAGCGTTGCGATCCCGATCAGATTGTGCAGGTCGAGCCGCTGCCTGCGATGACCGGGATTGCCGCGGACCGTGCCGAAGGCGACCTTGCGCATATAGGGCGTGTAGATAACCGTGCCGGACACGAGGGCTGCGAGGAACAGCACCCCCATCGCCCCGAGAAACAGTTCGCCGCGCCGCCCGGCGAACAGCTGGATGTGGAGACGGTTCACGAAACCGAGGAAGACCCGCACCGGCTGGCGACTGCCCTTCAGATCCTCGAGATAGTCGCCGGTGCGGGCGTCGAACACCAGCTGGCGACGGTCCTGGGCATCTCCTGCCGGCGCCATGTTGACGCCGTAGAGCGGCTCGTCGAGCCCCCAATCGATATAGAGGATCGTTTCGCCCGGCACCCGCTCCCGCGCGATCCGGGCGACCTTGTCGAGGTCGGCCGGCCCCGTGTTGGCCGCAAGCTCCGGGACATCGACGTGGCCTGCGAACGTCCGGTCGATCTCGTCGATGAAGATCAGCGGCAGACCGGTAATGCAGAGCATCAACAGGAAGAGTGTGCAGATCAGGCTGGTCCAGCTGTGGACCCATCGCCAGCGCGCGATCGCGCCACGCGTCACCAGGCGTAGCTCAGCGTGCCGCGCACCTGCCGGCCGGTGCCGTAGAAGCACTGCGTGGCCGCGTCGCAGCTTGCGACGTAGAATTTGTCGAACAGGTTGAGGGCGTTCACCGAGAGCTGCCACCCGTCCATCCCGTCCGCGACGGCGCCAAGGTTCAGCCGCGCCAGCGCGTCGACCAGCGTGTAGGAGGGCACCTTGAAGGTGTTCGTGCTATCGCCCCATGACGATCCGAAATGCTTGACGCCGCCGCCGAGGGTGAGCGCCGGAAGCCGGCGGGGTGTGTAATCGATCCAGGCGGCAGCCTGATGCACCGGGCGACCCGGCGGCCGCTTGCCGAGCGTCGCGAGGGCCGCCGGAGCCGCGCTCGTCCGTGACACGTAATTATCGAGATAGGTGTAGGACGCGGTCGCGTTGAGGCCTGCCACAAGGCTGAGCTTCGCTTCCGCCTCGATCCCTCGGCTACGCACTTCGCCGATCTGGATCACGAAGCCCGGATGATCGGGGTCGTTGGTGCGGACATTCTGCTGTTTCAGATCGAACGCGGACAGCGTTACCAGCGCGCCGATCGCCTCCGGAGCGATCTTCAGGCCGACCTCGAATTGCTTGCCCGTCGTCGGCACCAGCGGTGTGCCGAAGAAGTCGGTGCCGATCGTCGGGAAGAAGCTCTCGGCATAGCTGGCGTACGGCGCTACGCCGGGGACGATTTCGTAGGTCGCGCCGGCCTGCCATGTGAACGCGGACGGATCCTGGCTGACGATCGTGGCAGTGGCGAAGTTGTCGGCGCTGGTCCGGGTGCGGTTTTCACCCTTCGTCCAGTCCTTTCGGGCGCCGAGCAGCAACGACAGGCGCCCGATCTTCATCTGGTCCTGCGCGTAAACGCCTATCTGGCGCTGCGTCTGATAGCGTCTGGTGCTTATCGCAGGTATGCCGAAGTTGATGCCATAGACCGGGGCATAAAGGTCGAGCGTACCAGCGGCGCCGAGCGCACGCTGCCCCGTCCCCTGATAGTTGGGGATATCCGCATAATCGACGCCGACGATCAGGCGGTGGTCGATGGGGCCGGTTGCGAGGTCGAACGCAAGGCTGCTGTCGATCTGGTAGACGTCGATTGTGTATTCGGCGATCACCGCGGTGCGGCTCCAGCTTCGCTGGTCCGCGGCAAGTGCAGTGCCCTGCAGATATTGCGCCTGGATGTCGATCCGCATGTAGCGCGCGTTCTGCCGCAGCGTCACCGCCTTTCCGAAGCGATGCTCGAACTGGTAGCCAGCCGAATATATGCGGCGATCATTGTTGTCATAGTCCGGGTCGCCCGCGAAGGTGGACCGCGCAATTCGACCGAAGCTGCTCGGGTCGACCGTGCCCAGCCGCGGCAGGAACTGAAAGACGGTAATGTCCGGATCCCACTGGTAGCTGGCAAGGAGGGTGAGATCCGTATCTTCCCCGAGCCGCAGCGTGGCGGAGGGCGCGAAGTAGAGGCGCTTGTCCTTGGTGAAGCGTATCCGGGTATCGGCGTCGCGATACAGCACGACGGCCCGCAACAGCAGCGATCCGCTTTCGGTTGCAGCGCCGCTGACGTCGAACGCGCCCTGGTATCGGTCGTGATCGCCATATTGGATGGCGATGGTGCCGCGCGAGACGTCGGTCGGGCGCTTGCTGACAAGATTCACCAGCCCGCCCGGGTTGGCTTGCCCGTAGAGGGTCGAAGCAGGGCCCTTCAGGAGATCGGCGCGCTCCAGCCCGAACGGCTCGATCGCCCAATTGCTGTCGTGCAGCTTCAGTCCGTCCAGATACTGGAGAGCGAGGAAGCCGCGCGCATTGGTGTATGTTCGCCCCAATGCGACGCCGCCATATTGCTCCCCGTTGAAGCCGGAAGTGTACTGGAAAACCTGGTTGACCGTGTCGACGCCGCGGTTGCGGATCTCGTCGGCGGTGACAGTGGAGACGGCGCGCGGGACTTCCAGCACCGGCGTGTCGGTCTTGGTCGCGCTGGCGGTGCGCTTGGCGACGAAGCCCGACACTGGGGTGGTCGCGCTTTCGGTCGCCTCGGCCCGATCTTCGATGGCAAGCTCGTCGATCTGCAGCCTGGACCGCTCCTGCGCCTGCACTTGAGCCCCACTCATAAGCGCCGCGCCGACAGCCCCGAACCGGACCAGTCTCGGCAGATGTATCACAGCCCCCTTGATGGTCTGGGGGCGCCTCAAAAGGGACGGCCCCGAGCGCAAGATGGCGAGCGGCAGCGCCTCGGCCGGGCAACGTGCTTGATGAAATCAAGCCTCTTAGGCGCCAGCCCATCAGCGGTCCAAGAAACGACAGATGGATTCCGGTGTAAGTCGCTGTTTAGCAACATCGCCAAACCTCGATCCTTCAGCTTGGTTCACGACGATCCAACAACCTGTAAGCCGTCGTGAAATCAACAGGATTGTCCGCATAAGCGCTATCGGTACAAACCCGTAGCTTAGAGTGACGAAGGAGGTGACGGCACTGTGTGCAAGCTCCTTTACGAAGCGGCGAACTCGATCCCGACGCGGACGCGCCAGAGCTTCGCGCGGAAGACCTGGGCGCTGAAGATCGCGAAACGGCGCTGCCTCAAGAAACCCCGTGCCGTTCTCGCTCGGCGCCTCGCGGGCATCATGCACGCCATGCTGCGCGACGGCACCTTGTTCGAGGCCTGAGATGCGATAACCTCTCCTTCGCGAGCGGTGCTGCTCTCCAGCTGACCCGATCGCGGTGTCCCGCGAGGGAACGCACGGACAACTTGCGAAGGTTACCAGCTGGGCTACCAAGCCCCCCTTCGAGTCAATACAACGTTCGGCCTTGTGAGACCCGATACAGCACCACCGACCTCGGGATCGGCGAGTGCGGACAGATCCTAGCACGCGACCAATTCACGCCGCTCCGGTCGGAATGCGTGAATAGCTGGTCACGCCAGAACCGGCCGTTCGAGAGTGTACCGGAAGACTGAGCTGAGTTACAAGACGCACACGACGGTCAGCGTGGACGGCTAGCCGGCGTCTTCAGGCCGGCGAGCCTCTGGACGATTGTCGATGAACTCAGCGAGGCCGAACTCTTCAATCTCCTCGGACCCGCCGCGACGGCTGAGGATAGCCAGAACCTGAAACTCGAGGAGGTCAAGCTTCTGACGGACTCGGTGATGGCTTCGATATCCTCCGGCACCGCCCTGAACGCCTCCATCAAGCCGGTGCCGTCAGACAAGCTCACCTTCAATCAGCTTCCCGGCCACCGGGTCCAGCTGCTCACCTTGGCGTCGACCAACGGGCCGTACGTCCAGCAATATTTCGAGCAGAACTCGGACCTCGAGTTGGGAGCCCGGATCGCACAGGTGTTCTCCAGCCGTTATCAGGCGCTCAAGCAGAAAGCGCTCACATCTGGACAGATCATGAACGCCGTTGACGAGCAGACGACCGGCATGGGTTCAGAAACCACCGTCAGGCAGATCGCCGCGCAGGCACTACTAGCCTATCTGTTCGACGCGTGCGAGATCTTCGAGAATCACGCGGACAAGGTCGAGGCATGATCCTGCCCTCAAAGCATATCCGCAACGTCCGCTTCCAAGCAGTCGGAACCTGGACTTGTATGACCGAGATTAAGGCGCACATCGGCCGGAAAGCTCGGGATGAACAAGTCTGCTCGTGCGGGAGGGTCGTCGAAGGCGATCCTTTGCCCATCACTCTGAGCCTTCACACGAGGCTCCAGCCGTCGCTCGGCGCCGTCGGGCGCTGATGACGGCCAGGAGCGAGGACATACGGGCGAGCCTATACAAACGCATCAAGACCGAGGGTCTGGCACCGCTGGAGCGGTGGTCGATCTTGCGGTCCGAAATGATCGCCTACCGCGATCCGCTGGTTCACGAGCGCGTCCGCTGGGAGGCAGCGCCCGAGTTGGCCGAGATTGGTAATACCACGTCTAACCTGAGAATCTTCCGCGAGCTATGGGGGCATGTCGCTGCCGATGGGGTTCCTGAACAGGCCATCGACGCGGACTCCATCCGTCAGCATCGGCCCGAACGGGAGCCTCTTGAACGCCAAGGGTTGACGGCAGCGATCGCCGGCCTTGCATCGTTCAGGTCCTCGAACGCGCGCTCGCGAGCCGGGGCCGGGAACTCGCCCGGATTGGCGCGGTAGTAGGAGACATAGGCCTTCACCGCCTGGTCGCGGGTCTTCTCTGCGTCCTCGTCCAGTGGCTCGAATAGGCGGAGACGGATGATCTCGTAGGTCTCGCTGCCCTGCGCCGCGGCCCAGGCAGACTGGACGCGGCCGAAGATCTTCGTCAGCCGGTCGAGCGCTGCGGCGCCCTGTTCGCCGCCTGCCTCGATCGCGCTCTCAGGCAGCGAGCCGAGAACTAGCACCTCTGGCACGGCCTTGGGCCTCGGTCAGCGACCGGAAGAAGGTCAAAAACGCGACGAACTGAACGCCGCTGAGCTGGCGGGCATAGCCGAACGGAAACTCTTGAGTTTCGACAATCGTGATCGACGGTAGCTCAGCCTCGTCGGTTTCTGTCAGATGATGCATCTAGCCATGAACGCTCGGAGCGATGCTCGCGCAGAAAGGCACGGCGGGAACGCCTTGGGCGCTCTCGACCGTGCCATCGTTTGCCGGGCGCGATTAGCGCGACCTGACTGCAGCAATCTGCTGGGCGCCTCCCTGTGTTTCCGCCGCGACTGCCAGGTTCTGCGCGTTCGCCGAGGCAAGCATCACTCCGCGCCGCTGATAATAGCCGCTGGTGTCGTTCAGGTCGTGAACCAGCATCTGCATGCGGATTCGCTTGCCCTCGTACCCTGACGGCAGCGGCGGCAGCGCTCCGATCCGGGCGAGGGTCCGTCGGGCGGCATTGGCCAACACCCGACCGGTCCGTGAAATTTGAACCGCCGTCGGGCGCCCGTCCTCGCCACGGCTGAAGGTCGCAAAGACCACGCCGGACCTGCCCGAGGCTGGTGTCACCATCCGGTCCTCGATGCGCTGATTGACCACCTTGACCCAGGCATCAAGGCTGGTGGGCTCCGCATTTGCGGGGCTCCCAAAGGAGAGAGCTGCAGCGGCGGTGATGCCGCTTGTTACACCAATTACGATGTTTTTCATGTTGCTGGTCCTTGCGCTCGCATCTGGCGGTTTGCCGGTGCATGTCCTCTCTGCGCCTGGGGCGTGAGCGCGCGCGTTCGCCGAGCGTGAATCTAGCGTCAAAACAGTGCAGCGAGGCGTCAAAAAGCCTAATCGGCGGCGGTTATGTCAGACGGAAGTTCTTCTGCCTTCGGCTGCCTGCCGCGAGAAGCCAGTTGATTAGTGCGGCATCTGGTGGATCGGGTTGACGGTGAACCGGTCTGCCTCTGACGTCCCGATCTTGGCGATGTACGCGTAGGGTGTGAGGCCGATTAGCGTCTTGAGCGACAGGCAATCTTAGAGGCGGCTATCAAGTCGGCGAGGTGCGTGGAAGCTGGTCATGGCTCTCGTAGTGGAAGCGTTGGCGGTCGCCTCGTTGATGGTCGGTTCATCGGCTCGACCTGTTCGTTGGTCCACGGGAGGTTCGGTTTGGTGAGCCGGTGCTCGATCCCGTTTATCCCGGAGATCATGTCGAAGCTCATCTGGCGCGGATAGGCGTCGTTGCGGTTCCGGTACCGGTCAGGATCCGGAACTTGCGCCCATCGTGGGTGCGTTCTCGCCGAAGCCGTAGGCCCAGACGTGCCCTGAGTATTCCGGCCTCAGTCGGATGCATGACCCGGCGCCCAGCCACAGTCGGCCTGGTTTGGTTGCGACTGCGGCTTCTTCAGGCCCTGGCCCCCCCAGATCCCCTCAACGCGCTTTGGTTCACATCAATGGGTCCTGACCCTAGGCAGGGGCAACCTGCCCACCAGGATCATATATGGTCTGGATTCGACAAGCTCTGTGCGCACTGGTACTTTCAATCTGAATCCGGCGTACTAACGCGGAGCTTATAATGGGCTGGGCGTCTTCAGGACCACCGATTGCAGCCACGCTTCATCTTGCGCGACCGCGAGAGCTGCGCCTCCAAGTCTTTGGTGAGCCAACATTATTGCAGGACGGGCGACCGCTGCCGCTCGGCCGCCGTAGCCGTGCCATCCTGTGCCTGCTGATGCTGGAAGAAGGGTGCCGTATCCGGCGCGAGCGGTTATGCGGTCTGCTCTGGCCTGATCGCCCCGATGCCCAAGCTCGCGCGAGCCTGCGGCAATGCCTGGCCGAACTCCGGGGCTTGGCGCGCGATCTTCTCGGGTCCGACCGCGAGTCGATCTGGTTTGAGCCAGATGCCTGCGTGTCTGACTATTCGCGTCTGGTGGCTGTGCTCGCTTGCGACGACGCTCGGGCGTTGGCCGATGAACTGAACGCCACTGGCATCGCGCCGCTGGCGGATGGGCTTCACATCGGTGACATGTTTGACGAATGGCTGTTCGGGGCCAAGGCGGCGCTTGATCGGCGGATCGCCCACGCTGCCGCGACCATGGTTGCGAAGAGCGTGAAAGAGAGCGACTGGACCAGCGCCCTGGACCTTGCCGACGCATGGCTGGAGCGCGATCCCCTTGACGAAGCCGTCGCCGCGTTGGCCATCCGAGCCGAACGCCTGCGCGGCTCTCCGTCGTCGGCTCAGAAACGCGTTAGACAGCTCGCGGAAGCCCTGACGCGGGCCGGGTTACCCCCGCCGGGAGATGCGATCGCAACGGCGCTAGCTGAGGAACCGCGCGCTTCTGCCGCATTCGCCGATGCCATGTCGAAGCCAGCGCGCGAACCCGGCCCGTTTCCGGACAAGCCCTCGGTTGCGGTGCTGCCGTTCGCCGTTCTCACCGATGGCGCTTCAGGTCATTCATTCGCGAATGTCCTGACAGAGGAGATCGGCTCCGCATTGTCCCGGTACACCTCGCTGTTTGTTGTGTCCGGTCCCCGAACCAGTTCTCCGGACGCACCCACTAGGTCGCCCCGCACACTTGGCGCGGAGCTCGGGGTCCGCTACCTTTTGGAAGGCAGCGTCGGCATCGCCATCGGCCGGGTGCGGATCACTGTCCGCGTAGTCAACGCAGAACGCGGCGATTATGCTTGGAGCGCGCGGTATGACGGCGACGCGTCAGCGCTCTTCGAATTCGGCACCGTCGTTGCCGAGCAGGCGGCGAGCGCCATCGACTCGACGATCACAGAAGCGGAAATGCAGCGCGCCGTCGGCCTCGGTGCGGACATCGCGAGAGCGTACGAACTTAACTTGCGTGCGAACGCGCGCTTGAATGCGTATGATCATTCATCGATCGCGGAGGCGCTCGCGTTGGCGGAGCAGGCGGTCGCGCTAAACCCAGACTACGCTTGGGCGGTGGCGACCGTTGGCTTCTGCCACGCTGCGCTGCTCATGAACGGATGGTCAAGCAGTCCGTCGGACACAAAGCGGAGCGCAGAAGCCGCCATCGCATGTGCGATACGGATCGGCCGCGATGATCTCATGGCGCTACCCGTCACAGCAGGCGCCATCCTCAATATCGGCGGCGATCTGGCAATTGCGCGCCGGCTGCTCGAGCGAGCAATCGAGCTCGGCCCGGACAAGGCCTTCACGATGTTCTGGGCTGGCTGGCTCGAGCTTCTTTCGGACCGTCTCGATGTCGCGCTGGAGCGGTTCGAGACAGCCAGACGGCTTGATCCTCGCTCGACGTACCGACCGTTTCAGCTTGCGGGCATCGGTAATTGCCTGTTTCTGCTGGGCCGTTTTGAAGAGGCCGTTTCGGTGCAGCAGGAGGTAGTCGGCCTGACGCCGGCCTACCTGCCCGCGCAATTCGTCCTTGCCGCGTCGCTGGCGCGAATGGGCCGCAGAAGGGAGGGATTGTCGGTCCTGAGGCACGCACGGGCGGGGATCGCCGGCGATCCGCCCATCTTTCGAGTGCCAACGCGGCAGGCGCAGCTCCGTCAGGCGCTGGAACTTCTAGAGGATGAAACCGCCGCCCGTGCAGGGCTCACGTGATAGTCGTGGTGAGTTCTTAGCGATGCTCGCCGGAGAGGACGCAGCCACGGATGTAATCCATGTCGCGATCGTCGGCGGCGGATGCGCCGGACTGACAACCGCTTTCGAACTCTCCGACCCGAAACTTGCCGGACGTCATCAGATCAACGTCTATCAACAGGGCTGGCGACTGGGCGGCAAGGGAGCGTCTGGCCGCGGCGTCGCTGGCCGGATCGAGGAACATGGTCTTCACGTCTGGCTCGGATTTTATGAGAACGCCTTCGGACTGATCCGTCGGGCCTATGCCGAACTTGCCGAGCACCCGCTCGGCTCTCCTTTCGGCGACTGGCGTGATGCCTTTCTCCCCGAGCCAAATGTCGGCGTCTTCGCCCCCACGGGAGAGCGCGGGTGGCAGGTATGGCGCACAAGCTTCCCGCCGCGCCCCGGCCTTCCCGGCGACCCGGATCTCGAGCCGTCCGAAGATCCGATGATTACCTATGTGGCGGGCGCGCTGGCCATGCTTCGCACGCTAGTGCTGGACACGGTGATCGTTCCGGTCAGTGAGAAGCCCGTGATCGCCGACGACTGGCCTCTTTCCATACGGCGAATGCTTGATGGGGGGCTGATGGCCGGCGCCGTCGCTGTTTCGCAGGCGCTAATGCTGCTGGCGGCCGGAATGCGCGAGGGCTTGCGCGAATCCGAGAGCGATGAGCTGCTCGCGCTGGTCCAGGAGGTCGCCGCGGTCGTCCGCGACTGGACGCGCGAAAGGCTGCTTGCCGATCATCCCGACGGCCATGTTTGGCTGGTCGCAGAACTCGTTACCGCCTCGCTGGTCGGAACCGTCCGCCACCGCCTGATCGGGCATCCCGAAGGGCTGGACGCGCTGGATGACTGGGATTGCCGTGATTGGCTCCGGACCAACGGGGCGTCAGAGGCAGCGGTGCAATCGCCTTTTATGCGGGGTATGTACGATCTAGCGATGGCGTACGAGGACGGAGACCCCGCACGGCCTCGGCTGGCCGCGGGGGCAGCGCTGCGGGGCACTGTTCGAATGTTCTTTGGCTATCGCGGCGCGCTGTTCTGGCGGATGCGAGCGGGAATGGGCGACACTGTGTTTGCGCCGCTCTACGAGTGCCTGCGTCGCCGCGGTGTGCGCTTCCATTTCTTTCACCGGCTGACCGACGTGGTGCTTGGCGCCGATCGCAGCCACGTCGCTGCGCTGACTTTCGACCGCCAGGCGACACTTCCGGACAATACCTCGTATGATCCGCTTATCTCCGTCGCGGGGCGGCCCTGTTGGCCCGCAGAGGCGAGATGGGAACAGCTGCTTGAACGCGGCGGGGCCAAATCCGGTATCGACATGGAAGGCGACGAGCGGGACGTGGCCGCGACCGAGATCGTGCTGCGGGTCGGGCGTGACTTCGACTTCGTGGTGCTGGCGGTTGGCGTCGGCGCCCTGCCTGTGGTGGCGAGCCAGCTCCTCGCGCGCAGCCCGCGGTGGCGCGTAATGGTCGACCAGGTCAAGACAGTTGCGACGCAGGCATTCCAACTCTGGTTGCGCGATGATCTGTCCGCCGGCGCCCCGCTCGGAGCTCCAAGGATCGCGTCGGCGTTCGCCAAACCGTTCGACACTTGGTGCGACATGCGGCACGTCATTCCCGAGGAAGGTTGGGCCGAGGCCGGGTATGATCTGCCCGCGATGGCCCTGTACTTCTGCGGAGCGCTGGCGGACCTGCCCGGTCTTCCGGCGGGCGCAGGCACTGCACACATGGCGAGCGAGCGGGTGCGTCGGGCCGCCATTACGTTCCTAGAAGGACCGGCCGGCGACGTGTGGCCGCGGCTGCGCGAAGGCGCGCAGGTGAACTGGGCGCGGCTGGTCGGAGACTTGCGGTCCGACCGGAACGAGGGGTTCTACTGGCGCGCCAACGTTGCCGCCAGCGACCGCTATACCCTCTGCCTTCCGGGATCCACTCGGTGGCGCATCTCGCCGCTCGCGCTCGACTTCGACAATCTGACCGTTGCGGGAGACTGGACGGCGAACGGCCTGAACACCGGTTGCATCGAAGCCGCGGTGATGTCGGGAATGCTCGCCTCGAACGCATTGTCCGGGTCGCCGCCGCTCGCGTCGATCGTGGGCTTCGATCATCCCTGAGCTCAAGAGGACGTGCAGATGCAGCAGGACGGACAGCCGTCGCCACCATCCGATCCGCCGCGCCGGCGCCGGCCTGTTCCGGAGCGGGATGGTCCAGACCGAACCGGCCCGCATCTGGCGAGCAATGTCGATGCCCGTTGGTCCGGACCACAAGCGTCGGATCAAGACGACAGCGAGATTCCCGATGTCGTCGCCGACGCCGTGCGGATGGGGTATCACGTAATGGAGGAGAATCTGCGGCACGGTCGACGGGCAGCCGATCGATTCCGCGGGCAAGACTATCATCTGCACGACGCGAGCAAAGACGCGCTGGTGATGGGGCGACGCGTACTCGACCTCGCGCGGGAACTGGGCACGACCTGGTTTGATCTGATTGGCGCGGTGCTCGACGATCCCGGGATTCGGGCGGCGCTGGGGCCGCAGCGCGCGCCCGATCGGCCCAACCCCGCAAACAGCCCGGTTGGCAACGGGAGCTTCCCGGTTCAGATCGTAGGGCATCCCCGCGCTACCGGTGAGGCCTTCCTGAGCACGCTGGTCGGGCTTAGCGGCCCCATCAGGATCACGCCGTTGCGTATCGCCTCCGCGTCCGCAGATGCGCCAGCGATCACCGGCGTCCGGCTCGGCGCTGATCCGCCGACGGGGGCGCCGACGCTGCTGGCGGCGGTTCCCCCCGATCAGCCAGCGGGAGTGTACGCTGGCACTATTCACGAAAGCCCGACGGGGCGCCTGCTCGGATCGGTCTCGATAACGGTCCCGCCGGCGTGATCCACTCGGCGACGGCGTTCCCGACGGCAAACGGACCACAGACGCCTTCGATCGTTCCGCTGCTCCTTGAGGAATACGGACGCGCGACCCGCGCTCACCTGGATCGTTGGCTCAGCGCATATCCCCCTGCGCCATACCTCGGAACCCTGCTTGCCGACTATCCGTCGCGCGGAGGCAAGGCGATGCGTCCGGCGATCGTGATCGCGGTTGCGGGGATTGGAGGGGCGTCCTTGGGTGACGTGCTCGACGCTGCGGTCGCGGTTGAGCTGTTCCACAACGCTCAACTCATCCACGATGATATCGAGGACGGCAGCGAGCTGCGGCGGGGCCTGCCCACCCTGCACCGGGTTCACGGCATTCCACTCGCGCTCAACGCCGGGAGCGCAGCCATGCTGCAAGCGTTCGATCCGCTCGCGGCCGCGCTGCGGTGCCGTGGGGGCGGGCGCATGGAGCAGGGGCTCGAGCTCACGCGCCGTTCGGCACGGAGCGCGGCGGAGGGTCAGGCGCTGGAGCTCGGCTGGCGCGACGATGATCGACTTGAACTCAGCGACAGAGATTATTTCGCTATGGCGCTTCGCAAGACCGCGATACTGTCGGTGATCTGGCCCGCGCAGCTCGGTCTTCTGCTCAGCCGGCGAGACATTGTCGACGCGCAGGCTCTGTCGCGGTTCGGCGGGCTGCTCGGCATCGCATTCCAGATCCAGGACGATCTTCTCAATCTCGTCGCTGACCGGGCCTACGGCAAAGAAGCCCTGGGGGACCTGCGTGAAGGCAAACGGACGCTCATTGTTCTGCATGCCGCCCGAACCTTCCGGGGCGCTGATCGACATCTCCTCGACCGCTGGCGATCGACCCCGGCGACCGAGCGGTCCGATGCCTTAATCCAGGATCTGGCGGGGCGCCTCCGGAGCGGCGGGTCGGTGCATCATGCGGAACTCGTCGCGCAGGCACTTGCTGGTGCAGCCGACTACGAGCTGCAACTCGCGCTGCGTCGCGTCCCTCCGTCGCCCGATCGCGACTTCCTTGTCGGGCTCGTGCCTTGGATCTTCGAGCGCGCGTGAACGACCGGGTCCTTCTCTACGGTGCGACAGGCTTCTCGGGGCAGTTGCTCGCGGCGGCCTTGGCGGATCTGGGCGAGCGGTTGGTGCTGAGCGGTCGCTCGACAGCCGAGTTATGGCTGCTCGCCGAGCGGCTGGGAGTGGAGGCGCGCGTGCTTGGCGGCGAGGGCGATCTTGCGGGAGGGCTGCATGACATCGGACTCGTCGTCAACGCCGCGGGTCCCTTTGTTCGCACCGCCGCGGCGGCAATGCATGGCTGCCTTGAGCATGGGTGCGACTACATGGATATCGCCGGCGAATGGCCGGTGTTCGCCGATGCCCTGGACCGGGACGCGTTCGCGGTGTCGCGCGGGACGATGCTCCTCCCCGGCATAGGATTCGCAATCGCAGCCACCGACGGCGCGCTGTCAATGCTCGCGGCTGCGGCCGAAGGCGCCGTCCGTCTGCGGCTCGCGATGTCGCAGCCGCATGCGCTGTCGGCCGGGTCGCTCGCGACACTTTGGACGATGAACGACCCGGCGGTTCGGGTCCGCCATAACGGGGCGCTAGAGCGCTATGGCGCTGGCACGTTGTGGCGCGCGTTCGACTTCGGCCAGGGACCGGTGCGCGCCGTCGCGGTCAGCTGGCCGGACGTGGTCACAGTGGAACGGTCGACCGGAATTGACAGCCTAGAAGTCTACTCGGCCGTCGGGCTGGTCGGAGATCTCGCGATTCGTACCGGCGCGATGGTGGCTCCGCTCCTGCGCGAGATCGTGCCTGTCGGCGGGGCCTTGCCTTGTCGGCAGGCCACGGATGAGGGCCCGCACGCGCGCCCAGCAGGACGAGACATGATCCTCGTTGCGGAGGCGGAGGACCGCTGGCGGCGCGTGCAACGGCTGACGCTGCGAACCCCCGACGGCTACGCGACCACCACGATCACCGCCGCCGCGGCCGTGCGCAGGTGGTTGCGCGGCGAGCGGCGGGCGGGGTTTCAGACCCCATCCGGGCTCTTCGGCCCCGACTTCATCCACTCGTGCGGCGCCGTCGCGCGAATTACCTGATTGGAGAGCGCAGTGGTGCCGTTCAGAGAATTGCCGTGGGGCCAGCAGAGCCCACCGCCCTGGGGTATGCCGGGAGCCACCCTGCGCGGCTTTGCGCTTCGTGCGTCCATGCCTACGCTTCAAACCTGGTGCGACGACACACTTAACGGGGTCTCGAGTGACAGCTTCGTTCCGGCTTTCCCTGTCGTATTCCTCTATTTAGTGCATTATCCGAAGCTCGTCGCGAGCGGGCATGAGGAACTCGGCTTCAGCACTCAGAACGAGTTCTTCCTGATGATGCCGGTGCTGCGGCTCTTCGCGCCTTTCGTGCCGCTGGAGCTAGGCTGGGCGTTCCCATTCATTGGAGTCGACAACGGCACGTCGGCTATCTCCGGGCAGATGGTGGTCGGGCTCGCCAAAACCCTCGGCGAGATCGACATCAACGAAGCCGGTGACGGCTCCTATGCGGCCAACGTCAGCATGCTAGCGCTCACAACCTTCTCACCCGACACGCAGCAGATGGTTCAGCCGCTGCTCGCCATCGCCGCCAATGATCCGGATCCGAGCGCAACGGCGATCGCGGGCGGTTTCCCCGGTAGCGTGCTGCACATCGCCGAGATCAAGCAGGAGCTTTCGTCCGAGGCCATCGACTTGACGGACCTGCCGCTCACGCCGGCGAGCGCACTGGCGAGCGGCTGCTTCGCGCTGCGCCAAATCCGCGACTGCGGCGCGCCGGCGGAAGCAGCACTGGCCGATATCGTACGGATGCATTGGCGATCGGAGAACGAGCGAGATTTTCGGTTCTGGGGCGATGTAGCAGTCGACGTGTTTGACAACGCAACCTTTCCCATCACCGACGCGCTCGGGCTTATAGGAGGAGTCCCTTTGCCCATCGGCGGCCTTAGGTACTCGCCAATCGCCAGTTGGGGCGTTACCGCTGACTTGTGTCTGTCGGCACGCGTGCTCGATTGAGGGATCGCTCCTTTCGAAATGAGGGGAGGTGCCGATTCTCGAGGGCAGCTCGTCGTTACGCGGATCTTTGTTCACGAGCTGCGTCCGGTCGCGTGGGCGGCGCTGCGATAGTCGTGCTATGGCCATTCGGCTCCATTGACGGCTCAACCTGATAGTCCCTGCCGTCTAACTTCCGCTGCGGCCGCGCGCATGAACAAGCGGCATCTTTGTGCCCACCTCGCCTCAATATTGACGGTTGGCGAACCACCACTCGGGGATTTCGGCGCGGCCTGAACAAACGGCAGCTTCCGAGATCAGCTGCTAGAGCCTGCCCGGCGACCAGCATTGGGCGCGTAGCGGCCGTAAGGCTCGGGATGAACAAGTCCGCTGGCCTGGGAAGGGTACGCACCTTCTAAGCACCGGTCGGTAGATCATTAGGCATGCTCGTTGGGGGGCACTAAGCAGCTTGCTGACTGTGCCATTTGATTGTAGCAAGTGAGCGTGCGGTCATCGACCGCGTGCTAGTGAAATCAAGTACTTAGCGGGCCAGCATTTTGGCTGGGGCTCCTGCCGCCCCAGCCAGCGTTTTCTTGTCACCTCCGTCGGTACTTGGCTGCTCCGCGGTGATGCCCGCTCGTAAATATGCCGGGAGCTGCCCGTGCCG
>NZ_JAQZBC010000020.1 GCF_029239295.1 Sphingomonas sp. | reverse complement strand
GATGATCTGCTCCTCGCTGAACCTGGTCTTCTTCACGTCCGTCTCCTCACGAAGGCGGACTCTAGCTCAAACTGGCAGAGTTTCAGGGGAGCACGTCAGCATCAGCTGCCGGTCGGGAATGCGTTCAATCTCGGTCGTTCGCCGAGCCAGCGGTTGATCCCGAAAGCCGCCGTTCGATCATGTAGTGAAGGCAGACCCGAAAGCGTGATGGGGTGGACACCCCCAGGCGGCATTGATGTGCCAGAGTGGCGGTGTTGAAGCACAGCTGAGTGAGGCGTCCGTGTCAGAGGTTACCACGATCGGTATGGGCATCGCCAAGCATGTTTTCCATACGCATGACTCTGATGGTTCTGGTCGAACGGTGTTCAGTCGTCGGCTCACGCGCAGCAAGCTGCTCGACTTCTTTGAAGGTCATCCTCGCTGCGTGGTGGCGCTGGAGGCATGCGGTGGAGCGCATCACTGCGCACGCGAACTGAAGTCGATGGGTCATGCGGTGCGGCTGATCCCGCCAGGGAAGGTGAAGCCGTTCGTGAGGCGGCACAAGAACGATGCGGTTGATGCGGAGGCGATCTGTGAGGCGGCACAGCGCCCGAACATGCGCTTTGTGGCCGTCAAAACCGAGGAGCAGCGGGCTGCGGCGTTGGTGTTTCGCACCCGCCACCTTGCCCTGAAGCAGCGCACCCAGCTCGCCAATGCGATCCGCGGGCACGTGGCTGAGTATGGCTTGGTGGCCCCCAAGGGAGCTGACTATCTTGCGATGCTGGCGGACCTGGTCGAGGATGGAAAGGTCGGCGACACCTTGCCTGCGGCAGCACGGCCCATGTTCGCGATGATGGGTCGACATGCTCGCCGAGCTCGACAGGCGGATATCAGTGTTGGACAAGGAAATCGCGCGTCGAGCCCGCGAAGATGAGGTCGCGGGCCGGCTGATGACCATACCCGGCATCGGCCCGCTTACCGCCACGACCATCACCGCTGGCGCCCCTGCCGAGACGTTCGCGAAGGGCCGCGACTTTGCTGCCTGGCTGGGGCTGGTCCCAAGCCAGGCAGCGACTGGCGGCAAGCAGAAGCTGGGCGCGATCTCGCGGATGGGAGAACGCACGCTGTGGCGCCTGCTCATCATCGGCAGCAGCGCGGTTGTGCTCCAGGCGAGCAAACGCGGGGCACTGGCGGGCTCCTGGCTCGAAGGCATGCTTGCCCGAAAGCCGCGCATGCTGGTGACGGCCGCACTCGCCAACGAGATGGCGCTCATCGTCTGGGCGTTGCTGGCAAAGCAGGAGGATTGCAGAGCTCCGGTCGCAGCCGAGGCGTAAGCCAGAGCGGACCAGAGGCGTCGGAGGGCGCAGTCAGTCGGAGGAGGGTATGGCGCAACAGTCGGCGAGACGGGATCGGAAGAACCCGGGCTTTCCACCGTGGCATTAGCATGCTTTGGGTGAAGTGGTTCCGATCCGCGAACTCCCATACGGGCGAGCAGCTTACCGCTGCATCAAAGGCCGGACAGATGGCAGCATCCGACTACGCGTCAACTTCCAGATACCGCGTGCAACCAATGGGGCGTCCATAGATGGCCAAAATTGGCCCAGAAGGCACCGCGCGCCCAAGTTCGGGCTTTCGAGGGTTCCCGCTGTATTAATTCGCGGCATCTGGGCCTTGGCCCAGAAAGTAACGAAAATTGGACCAGAAGGTAGCGCGCGCTACAGCGGCGCTGGTGCCCCCGGCGAGATTCGAACTCACGACCTGCGGTTTAGGAAACCGTCGCTCTATCCTGCTGAGCTACGGGGGCAATGGCGGATTCCCTAGGTTTCTGGCCTTTCCCGGTCAATCCCGAACACGCGAAACACGCGGCAAGCCACGGTTTAGGGTGGCACAAAGGGGGGCACATTCTGTTCCCGCTATGGTCCCCTCGCCTCTATACACGCGGCGTGTCCGCCACGTCCGTTATCATCCAGCACCCAAGGTCGCGTCCAAGGCAGGTGGCACAAAAAGGGGCACAGCGGTTTGCGCGCTGCTCGACGCTCGGCTTCGGTGTCGCCCTCGATTGCGGTCGGTTGGTCGACCTAGCGTCGCTGAAGCGGCCTACGCCTCAGCAGAGCGGAAGCGACGATGCTACTCCAGGCGCGGCTCAATATTCTTAGGTGCAAGCGGGAGAGAGGTAACATCGGTAACCCCCACGGTTTTCTGCCATTTTTGAGGTAACATTTTCGGTTACCTATAGGTTATCAAATTACCTTCTTTTCCAGTAACCCGCACGGAGAAGAAAACGCTCTACTTTCAGCAGCATAACCGTTTCCCTTTCTCTCCGTAACCGCGATGTTACCTTGCAATGGTAATCCAAAAGCGGCGGTTTTCTGAGGTTTTTTGGCTCGATTTGTTCAGGATTACCGATGTTACCGCTTTCCCCGATGCATCCCCCAGTCGAGAAGTTTCGAAGCAGATGTGACGATGTGAACGCGAGGATGGACGGCGAAGAAGGCGCCACCCCTTTAGGCAGCTCCGCAACCTGCCTTGGGGTGCATCAATTTGTATGGGGCTGAAGTCGCCCAATCGATGAAAAATTGCCGCTGCGGACGCTGGGGCTGCATCAGATCAGCGCCTCGCATCAAAAGCGACCGAAAAAGCTCGCGGGCGAGGCGGGGGGAATAGCGCGGCTTCTGGGGTTGCAAAACGCTGACGAAGTCGGAGCGAGTCTACCCTCGCTCACCGGCTCACCCCGTCGCTGTACGCCGAACCTCCGCCGTTCAGCCGGGCTCGGCTCCTCCGTCTGAAAACTTTCCATTCCATTTTCGTGTTGATCGCCGCACTGGATAGGGGAGAGCGGAACTGCTGCTTTCGGGCACAGCCGAGGAGAAAGCCGCCGCTCGTTCATTAACCGGCGATCACATCGCAGCATGAGAGGCCGGACTTCCCCGGTTCCAGGCTAGCGCTGGGCGGCCGGGCGCAGAATGCAGGTATATGGCTGCCCATCAACTCACCCTAGGCGAAAAAAAGAACGGAGCGTGTCGTGGCGGGCAAGACGAGGATCACGGTCGAAATCGGGGGCGTCACCCGGGAACTGTTCTCCGTGGAGGAGCGCAAAGGGGGCGACCTAATGATCTACCTTAAGTCGTCCCGATCGATCGCGACCAGCGGGGAGGCCGAGCACGAGGACATCGCGGAACAACGCTTCTCGGTCCACGTGAGCCCAAAGTCGCGGGGGCACACCATCAAGCAGACGCTCAAAACCTCCGCGGCGAAGACCACCACGTCGGCCTTCGTTCTGCCGCGGATTGCGTCGACGAGGACGCCCGCGGGCGTCGTACTACCGCCCCGGCCGCAGTTCTGCTGGCCGATCTTCATGGTGCGTCCGCCGCGCCTCGACACCGGGCACTACGACAGCCGACCCAGAAAAGCCGATCGACGGGTGGACCTCACGCCGTTTGACCCGGTGCGCGCCAGCATCGTCTACATGGTGATCGCCAGCTCGCCGAACGTCACGGAACTCCCGAGCATCAGGCGCCGCACTTCCGCGGCCGTCCTGCAGTTTCGAGCGTTCAACCTCCACGTCCTTCACGGCTACTCGCCAATTCCCTCGCTGCCGGCTGGCGACTTTCTCACCTTTGCGACAAGTCCCCAGCTCACCGGTCCCCAGCAACCATCTGGTGACCGGGAGCCGCGCTACAGCCTGACACTTCCCGCGGTCGAGGGTTCCTTCTTCCACGGTCTCGGCATTCTCCGCGATCGATACGGCAAGCAGTTCCTCGAGGCGGAGTTGCAGGATCCGGGTCTTGACGGCGCAGCCACGATCATGTGGGGCATGGCTGCATTCTGCACCGCACAGCCGGCCGCGTCGGCGGACGAGGTGATCAGGAGCATGGAAGAATACCACGCGGAGATCCGCGCGATCAGCGCCTCCGAGGGACGAATCGGAGCACCCATGAGCGGCAGGCTGCCGGACTGGCTCGAGGAGCGCTACCGCGACTTCAAAAGCCGATAGACCGGCTGCGGTCGACTACGCACATCCTTCGATTCAACGCGATAACGCTACCGGTCCGCTTGCACGATCTGACGCTCTACCGCATTGGCCGGGTGGGCCCAACATCATCCTGCGCCGGCACGCCGCTGGCACCATCAATCGCGGCGTAGCGGAAAGGCGGAGGCTCGGGGCTGTCCGCCAGTATTTCCAGCCGCTTCAGGCTTTCGGCGATCACGGCCGCCCCTTGCACGCGAGCGCGCAACTGCTCGTCGTGCCGGTGATCTGCCAGCCCCTTCAGCACGCTCTTCGGCCAGGTGCGGATCGCTGCCTGGATACGGTTGACCAGCTCGTCGTAATTGACCTGCCTCACTTCGCCACCCTGAACTCCGCCCAGCGCGGATCCACGCCGCCCAGCTGATATGCCGGCACGCCGAAGAAACGGCCCAGTGTGTCGCGCGCTTCGTCGCGCAGATCCGCCGGCACGCCATCGCGCACGAAGCGATGAAGGTAGCGCGGGCGCTGACCGATGATGCGAGACAGGTCGGTCAGCGTAACTCGGTGCTGTGCGGCAAGCGCCGGAACGCGCTCGCGCGGGTCGTAGATCTTCAAGCCATCCTCGAATCGGTTGCGAATCATCACCGCCTTCAATTAGCGGGCGTTCCTTATTTGTTCTACCGGGGAGCCGAGTGAAAGAGTTCAGCCTAGCCGTCGTCGGCATCAATTATCTCAACGCCGACCAGAGCAACCGCCGCTTCGAGCTGGCGATGTGCGTACCTGGGGAGCCGGTGCATCTGGTGCCCGAGCCAACCAACAAGCACGATCCGGCAGCTGTCGCGGTGTTCAGCGCGCGCGGCATGCAGATCGGTTATCTGTCGAGTGAGCGTTGCCTGTGGATTGGCGCCAGGATCCGCGCTGGCGAGGAACATGAGGCGGTGTTTCAGGACTTCGGGCAGCACACGGCCACCATCCGCGTGCGCTTCGGCGGCGGGTCGCCCACCCTGCCGGCACCGCTCCCCAGGGTGATGGGGCCAGTTGAAGAAGAGTGGCTCAACCAGGATCCGGCTGGTGATCCCCGCTATAAGTAAGATGTTCTTGCTCTTTCTGAGCCAGAGCGGTTGAACTGTCTCAACTTTATACTGGAGCCCAAATGGCCACTACCACCGACCCGGCAAACGAATTGGCAGCGGTGTGCAAGCGCTTGTCTCATACAGACAGGCAGGCAGGTGCCATGGCTCTAGGATCGCTCTTCGGTTTCGAGGGATACTCGACCGGATACTACCGGATAATCTCGTCGATAATGCAGCGGGCGGATCAAGTTGAGGAGGTTGTAGCGAACTCGCACATGGATCCAGAGCACAAGCTTTTGGCCGCGGAAACTTTACGTGAATTCAAGTCGCTTTTTAGCTCCACATACCTCAATCACGCTTGGAATAACGGGGGCTCTTCCAAGGCAGCAAGCCTGGTTCAGGCAATCACGTTTCTGTCTCCTACAGTGCGTAGCTACGTTCAGTACCCGTCATTGGATGAGGATGAGGTTAGAGCCATCCTCGTCGAGATTGATGAGTACCTCAGGTTGCTTCGGTCTGGCAGCGAAGGAGAGCTCGCGTTTGTGAGGCGCTCCATAGAAGATAGCCTTCACGAACTTATCTTTCGCTTGACAAACTTGGGGTGGTTAGGTGCGGACTATACGCTTGAAGGTCTGCGTCAGGTTAATGACGCTTACCACCTGATGGCACGCGGCACCTTCAGCGATGACGGAAGTTCGTCGGTCATGACGCGCTTGGGGTCGCTGATCGGCGGCATCAACGACCGACTCTCTACTGCTCGGGAGTGGAAAGAGAACGCCGCCCTCGCGATCGAGGGTTACAAGTTCGTCGCCGCACTAAGCATGCCTGTTATGGCGCTTACCCCACTACTCACCGGGCCAAAGTGACCCGGCATTTTTTTGCCGAGGCGCGGGCGAACAAGCGGCTCCCTCTTCAAGCTCTAACAACCTCGCGCGGCAGGAACTTCACCGCCTCCACGCCCAGCCGATCATTGATCTCGATGAACGCCGTCTGCAGCGGGTAGATCTCCAGCTCGAAGAACATCGCCGTTGCATCCTTCGGATTGCCGAAGGCGGATCCCTGCGCCGGCACGATCCCGAGCAGCTGGGGCGGCACGCGATGCGCTGCCATCACGTCGGCCTGCGTCGCGTTCTTGATCCCGAGGAACTCGTCCTTCGCACCGGCTTCGGCGATCGGCATGATCTTGATGCTGCCTTCCTTGCCGTTCGGAGCATGGACGAACAGGTTCTTGAAATTGCCCGGACCTTTGGACTGGCGCAGCGCCTCTTTCAGCGCCTCGGTGTCGTTGCTGTCGATCTCGCCAGTCGCGTAGAGGATGTACCCGGCGTGACTGCCGTTCAGGTAATAGCGGCGCCGGAACAGCGTCGCCGCTTCGTTCAGCAACGCCGCCTGCAGCGCGCTGAGATATTCGGGAACGCCGTAGATCTCCTGGTTCACGTCGGGTTGCATCACCTGCACCACGCTGCCCGCCGGGAACGCCACGGCATCCTTGCCGCCGGGCGCCCACCAGAACGCCCCCTCCTCCACGCCGCGCCGCGTGTAGCGCGCCATCGAATGCACCAGGCGCAGCGGATCGTTGAAGCGGTTGCGCTTCACCTCGACGAACGCGTTCCCGAAGACGAGATAATCCTGCACCAGCTTGCCGAACTCGGCGCGGGTCAGGAGCGAATTGGGATCGAGCGAGGCGACCAGCAGGTTGCGCTTCAGCATGATCGCGGAGCTGTGGTGCGGCGAGACGCGGAACGCCCGCGCCAGCCCGTCGAGCGGCAGCGGCGGTTCGTACCAGCGCCCGTTGTGCCAGCATTCCAGCATGTCGATCAGCTGGCGCCCGCCCAGCGCCGGCTCGGGCTCGCCGAAGCTGAAGGTCTGGATCGCGCCGGCATTGTCGTTCGCGACGATCGCGCCGGCCGATGCACTCGCCGCCTCTGCGCGCGACATGCGGCGTGCTTTGCGTGCCTTGCTCATGTCAGAAGATCTCCATTGAGCCCTTGGGCTTTTCCTGTCCGTCGAGCGGCTCGTTGATCATGATGTGCATCAGCGCCCATGCGAGGTCGGCATGCCCCACCTCTTCGCTGCGGCTGGCCTTGAAGGTGACGGAGCGGCCGGACGTGGTCAGCGCTTTCTTGATCGACAGGAACGCCGAGGCGAGGTCCATCCAACCGCCATCGAACTCGATCCGCCGGCGCTGGAAGCTGTGCTGCGCCTTCATCACCATCGATGTCTTCGCTTCGAGCGAATAGTCGATCTTGGTCAGGCCGCGGACCTTGCCGATCAGCAGCTGGTGCACGGCCGCGCCGACGCCGTTCGCATCGATCCCGAAATAGGTGCAATGGTAACGGGCCAGCCGCGCGATGATGAATTCGGCCTGCTCCTGAAAATCGCCGCGCAGCTGGTGCTTCTCCAGCAACCGGAATTTGCCGCTCGGCCCGTCGGGCGGCAGCGCGATCACCAGCGCGGCATTGTCGCCATCGACGCTGCCTTGCGGGTCATAGCCCGCCCACACCGCCCGGTCGCCGACCGGCTTGGCGGCGAGCACGTTGAACCATGGCCAGTCGACCTGCGTGTCGACGGTGCAGGCGAGGATGTCGTTGAACTTGAACGCCGACAGGCTGTCGTCGACGAAATGGCACATCAGCAGGTTGGCGAACTCGTCAGCCGCATATTCGACGCGCAGCTCGTCGATGTTGAACAGGTCGCAACCGCGCGCCGCGGCATCCTCGATCGTCACGATCTGGCGCCACACGCCATCCTCGCACTGCCGCCCGCCCTGCAGGCTGGCATGCGTCACGTCGATCGTGATCCGGTCGGCCTTCTTCAGCCGGCGATTACGGCGCTCGCCCGTCCAATAGGGGTGCGCCTGGTGCGCGACGGACGACGGCGTCGAGAAATAGGTCCGGCGCCAGCGCTTGTGCATCGCCATGGCGCTGGCGACCTTGTTCAGCTCCTCGAACCCATAGGTCCAGAAGAACTCGTCGAAATAGAAATTGCCGTGATAGCCCTGCGCGGTGCGGGCGTTGGTGCCCAGAAAGATCAGCTCGGCCGCAGGCTCGCCTTCCGGGATCGTGTCCGCCGTCAGCACGATCGGGTCGCCCTGCAGCTTCACGCCGACGCGCGCGGCGAACTGGACGATGTAATTGCGGAAAATGTGCGCCTGGTTCTTCGACGCCGACAGGAAGATCTGGTTGCCACCACCCCGCAGCGCGTCGAGCAGCGCCTCGCGGGCGAAATACCATGTCGCGCCGATCTGGCGCGACTTCAGGATCATGCGGGTGCGCTCGCCCTTCGCGGCCCACCAGTCTTCCTGATAGCCGAACAGCTCGGCCTCGAAGATCTCCTCGAGCTGCTCGACCTGCTCGGCGGTGAAATGGTTCTTCTGCGCGTGCTTCTTCTCGCCGGCGTTGCGGTTGGCGACCTTGTCGTTCAGGTGACCCTCGTGCCCGCCCGGCGCCTCGTACCGGCGGATCCTCGCGGTCGCGACGACACCGCGCAGCAGCGCGTCCAGCTCCTTGAACTCGGCGCCGCTCTTCTTGTCTTTCCAGATCAGGGTGTTGAGCCGGCCCTCTAGCGAATCTTCGATCTTGTCGAGGCACGAGGCGTCATCCCAGCGCCCTCGCTGCTTCCAGCTTTCCACGGTCGCGCGGGCATAGGCCTTGCCGGTCTCATCATTGGCATAGCCGAGCAGCCCCAGCTCGTCGGCGATCTGCGTCACGCCCCAGCCGCGCCAGTACAGGCTGCGCGCCATGCGCTGCGCCGTCACCGGATTCGGAAACGTCGCGTGCGGCAATGGCATGCCGGTATCGGCGGGAAGCTTGGTCATGGCAGCGAGACCTAGCCATGCCGCTCGCCGGCCCGCCCCCTCGCGATCGTGTAGAAAGCCTTTCTACACGAGCCGCGCCTTGAGAAGATGCCCGGCTTCGGTCCCTGTTCGTGGCTCCAGAGCGGCATCGCGCCGCGTGCCGATTATCGAACCGAGGACCGCAGCGCCATGGGCAAGCAGAGCCAGCTATTCCGCGTTTTCGTCGAGGGCGAAACGATCAGCGACGGTCGCAAGATCACCGCCGACATGATCGACGATTGCGTCGCCACCTTCGATCCCAAGACCTACACCCCCCGCATCAACATCGAACATATCGCCGGCTACAGCCCGGAGCCGCCCTTCAACGGCTATGGTGATGTGATCGCGGTCGAGGCGCGCGATGACGAATTCACAATCGCCGGCGAGACCAAGAAGCTGCGCGCGCTCTATGCGCAGGTCGACGCCAACGACCAGCTGGTGAAGCTCGCCCAGGCCGATCAGAAGCCGTTCCCCTCGGTCGAACTCACCCCCAGCTACGCCGGCAGCGGCAAGGTCGGCCTGGTCGGCCTCGCCTTCACCGACACGCCCGCCTCGATCGGCACGGAACGCCTGAAGTTCTCCAGCCGCGCACCCGGCACGATCTTCGCCCATGGCGCCGACGCTGTCGCGATCGAGTTCGAAGCTGCGCCCGGTGATCCGGCCAAGGTCGAGAGCGCCGTTGCCGGCTTCTTCTCGGCGCTGACCGCCAAGTTCAAGGGGGGCGAGGCTAACAAGTTGAAGGAAGAGCCGACGCCGAAGGCGGCGAACGACAACTTCGACGTGGCCGCATTCACGACCGAGCTGCAGGTAGCGGTCAGCGGTTCAATCGCTGCAGCGCTGGCGCCCTACGCCGCCACGCAGACCGCCATGCAGGGCGAGTTCGCGGCCCTGAAGGCGAAGCTGGCGTCGAGCGAAGCACCCAGCGGCTTCTCGCGCGCGCCGCATGCCGGCGGTGCGGTCGACGCCCAGTTCGCCACCGACTGCTGATCCCAGACCGCCACCCCCTTTCCGCCTCTCGCCTACCCGGAGCTTCGCCCATGCAGACCGCCACTCGCCTCCTGTTCAACAGCTACGTCGGCACCCTTGCCCAGCTAAACAACCTCGACCCGTCGCTCACCGTCATCCCCGGCGAGCTGAAGCAGTTCGCCGTCGCGCCGGTGATTGAACAGCGCCTGCAGGCCAAGCTGCAGCTGACCAGCGACTTCATGAGCCGCATCAATGTCGTGCCGGTCGCGGCGCAGCAGGGGGACCGTGTCGGCGTCGGCGTTGGTCGCTCGCTCGCGAGCCGCACCGACACCTCGGGCGGTGACCGTCGCAATCCGACCGATCCGACCAAGTCGGACAAGATCGACCAGTATTTCTGCAAGAAGACCAACTACGATTATTCGTGGGGCTACACGCTGCTCGATGCCTGGGCGCACCGTCCCGAGTTCCAGCAGCTCGTCCGCGATGCCGTGCTGGTGCAGAAGGCTGAAGACGTCATCACGATCGGCTTCAACGGCACCAGCGCCGCTGCCACGACCGACCGCGACGCCAATCCCCTGCTGCAGGACGTCAACTGGGGCTGGCTCTACAAGATGCGCCAGAATGCGCCGTCGCGGGTGATGAGCCACGGCACGAAGGACACCGCCAAGGTCTACGTGTCCGACACCGGCACCGCCGACTATGTCAATCTCGACGCGCTGGTCTTCGACGCGATCGGCAACCTGATCCATGAGCGGTATCGCACCGCGACCGATCTGGTCGTGATCGTCGGCTCGGATCTGGTGCAGGAGAAATACTTCAAGATCATCAGCGAGGCCGGCGACAAGGCGACCGAGCAGGTCGCCCGCGACATCATCATGTCCAGCCGCCAGCTGGGCGGGAAGCCGACCATGCAGGTGCCGTTCTTCCCGCCGAACGCCATCCTCATCACCAGCCTCAAGAACCTGTCCTATTACTGGCAGATCGGCTCCGCGCGCCGCGCGGTGAAGGACGAGCCGGAATACGACCGGATCGCCAACTATGAGAGCATCAACGACGCTTTCATGGTCGAGGATTACGGCAAGGCCTGCCTGATCGAGAACATCCAGCTCGGGCCGAAGGCGGCGTAACCGCCTCCGCGCCCCACCAGCTGCCCGCCCTCTCGCTTTCGGATACGATCATGAGCCCTGCTCGCCTTCATCGGGAACGCCTCGCCGCTGCTGCGGCTGTGCTTGGCCCGTCCTCGGTCGTTTCAACCGTAGAGGGCGGGCAACCACCCATGCCCGCCATGACGCCGGCGCTGGAACACCGCCTCACCACGGCGCTCGCCGCCAGCGTGGGACAGTGCGATGCCGACGTGCAGCTCGCGATCGGTGTCGACCCGGCCGTTGCTCAGATCATGCTGCGCCTGACCCATGACCTGCGCCGGCTGAAAGAGATCGCCTCGATCGAGGCGAAGATCGAGGCCAAGCGCGGCATGCTGCCCGAATATCGGGACTGGTGCGATCTGCGCCTCGCTGCCGGCGCGGCAGCCGAGGGCAACGAACTGCCGTCGACCGGCGCTGACGACGTGCTGCCGACCATGATGATCTGGTCGATCGACACCGCTGACTGGGCGCGCGCGCTTGAACTGGCCGCGCATGTCCTGCGCTTCAATGAGCCGCTGCCGACGCGCTACCAGCGCGGCGCTGCGGCGCTGATCGTGGAAGAGATCGCCAGCGCCGCCATCAAGGCACAGACGCGCGACGAAGCTTTCCCGCTAGACGTCCTCGAACAGGTCGACGCGCTCACCGTGCGTGTCGACATGCACGACGAGATCCGCGCCAAGCTGATGAAGGCGATCGGCGTTGAGCTGGCCCGCGCAGCCGGAGAACTCGAACACGGAACCCCGGAACATCTCGCCGCGGTCGGCAAGGCCCTCGTGCCGCTTCGCCGGGCGCAGGATCTGCACGATCGCGTCGGCACCAAGGGCACGATCAAGCAGCTCCAGAAGGTGCTGGCCAACGCTGCCAAGGAACAAGCCGCGCTCGCGGCACAGGAACAGGCCGGCACCGCGCCGGCCGCATAGCTCGCCCCCCGGCGCTCGGGGGCAGATCGCGCGAGACGGGAGGGCCTTCGGGCTGAGGGCCGTCGATCGACCCGATCTCCACCCCCGTTTGCCAGTGGGCGGAACAGGATCGAAAACATGCCGCAGCTCGCGCAACATATGCTTGCCACCATGCTGGTCGCGCTCGGCGGCTGGTTCACCTTCGCCGGCGCGATCGCCGCGGCGGTGCCCGAGGCGCTCGCGCTGTCCGACGTCCTCGCCGGCTATCGCATCGGGCCGATCGCCGCCCGCCACACCCGTCTGCTTGCCTTGCTGCTTGCGCTGCTCGGGATCCTGCTGTTCGTCACTGGCGCGCTGGTCGCGGTTCGCAGCTTCCCATGACCGGTTTCCCGCTCCCGATCGTCGACAATGGCGCCGATGACGTACCCGCCGTCGAGGCGCCGATCGTCAACGACGGCTTCTTCCCCGACGTCGATCCTGCGCTGTTCGCGCGCGAGATGCGCGTGCGCGAAGCCGTGACGCCCGAACGGCGCCGTCGCGCGCTGATCGACGCGATCATTACGGTCGGCAATCAGCTCGCCGCATGGCGCGATCGGCAGCTGCTCGCGACCAGCGCAACGCTCGCCGACGTGCCCAGCCCCGCGGTCGACGGGGAAAGCCGCCTCGTCCAGCTCTACCACACCGCCGTCTTCAGCGAGGCCAAGGCGAAGCTCGTCGAGCGCTATCGCGACGCCGACATCACCCGCGCCGGCAAGGATCAGGTCGAGGATCTCGATCCGTCGATCGGCGAGCTGCGGCGCGATTCGGTCTACGCCGTGCGCGACATCCTCGGCGTCGGTCGCGTGGCGGTCGAGCTGATCTGATGGCCGACACCCTCACCGCGCGACAGGGCGACACGCTCGACGGGCTGATCTGGCGCGAGCGTGGCCTCGGGATCGAGGACTGCCCCGCCGTCCTCGCCGCCAATCCCGGTCTCGCGTCGCTCGGCCCCACCCTCCCGGCCGGCACCGCCGTCACCATTCCCGCGATCTCCGCGCCGGCGCTCCCGGTTCGCGACATCGTCCAGCTCTGGAGCTGACGCATGGACAAACACCTTCATGAGATCACCGACGCGGTCCTGTCGTTCCTGATCAGCCTGGTGCCCTCCGCGCTCGGCGCGACGGTCAGCATGCTGGTCGATGACGGGATCACCTGGGGCAAGATGTTCGCCCGCCTCTGGGTCGGCATCGTCGTCAGCTATTTCGTGAAGGGCGCGCTGGTCGCCCTCCTGTCGCTGCACCCCTTCGTGGTCGACGCGATCAGCTTCCTCACCGGCATGGTCGCCTACAAATCCGCGCCCGGCTTCATCGCCGGCTGCTCGGCCGCGATCGGCGAGGCGCCCGGCCTGATCCGCGATCGCCTGCTCGCCTTCCTGCCTTCCAAGGAGAAGAAGTGATGCCCGCCAGGAGCCGAAAGTCGCTCGCCGGTGTCGTCGGCCTCGCCTGCGCCCTGCTGCTCGCGCCGTTCGTGTCGGGCTGGGAAAGCGGCGGTAAGCCGCGCCTCGATGCCTATCAGGACATCGTCGGTGTCTGGACGATCTGCGATGGTGAGACCGAGGGCGTGAAGCCCGGCATGCGCGAGACGCTCGCCGGCTGCGCCGCCCGCAACGAGGCCGCCCTGATCCGTCACGCCGAGCCTGTCCTCGCCTGCACGCCAACCTTGCGCGGCCACCCGCACCAGCTCGCCGCGGCCGTGTCGCTCGCCTACAACATCGGCACCGGCGCTTACTGCCGCTCGACCGTCGATCGACGCTTCGATGCCGGCCGGTGGCGTGCCGCCTGCGATGCCTTCCTGATGTGGAACAGGGCAAGCGGAAAGGTCGTGAACGGGCTCGTGCGTCGCCGCCAGGCGGAACGCGATCTTTGCCTGAAGGATCTGCCGCGATGATCCGCTCCGTATTCGCATGGGTGCGCGCGGAGGCGACCTTCCTCGTCCTGCTCGCCGTGGCCGCTGCCGGCGCATACCTCTACGTCGAGGTGCAGCGGATCCGCGCCGATCGCGACGATCTGCTGCACACGGCCGAGAAGATCTGCGCCCGCGCCGGCGCGGATTGGGCAGCCACGAAGGAGGCGAAGCGCGGCGTCCTGTGCGCCCGCCGCGCGGCCGAGCTGGCGACGTTCAAGAGCACCGCCGATCAGGAAACCGCCCGCCTGCTCGCCGCGGCAATGGAGGACGCCAATGCCCGCGCCGCCCGCGACCTGCGGAGCGCCAGCACCTCCGCCGCGCGCATGCGCGACGCCCTTAGCCGAATGGAGAACGCCGATGCGCAAGCCGAGCGCCGCAACCTTGTCGATCGTGAGTGGACTGCTGCTGTCAACGGTGTTGCCGGGCTGCGCCCACCGGGCCGCTGATCTCCCGTCGGCGCCTGCGCCGATCGCGATCAAGGTCGAACCCCCTCGCCCGCCGGCCGAGCTGCTCGCCTGCGCCGAACGCCCAGCCGGTCTGCCCGAGGATCCCGATCTGATCGCGCAGATCCCCACTCGGTTGCGCGCCGGCATCATCCGCCTGGCGCAGGCATTCGGTGCCAATGCCGATCGGCAAGATCGCCTGATCGATTGGGCGGCTCCCGGCACCTGCCGGAAGGTGGCGCCGTGAAGAAGGCCGATAGCCTGAAGGCGCTGCTGCTCGCCTCGGTGCCGGCGCTGAAGGCTGATCCGGCAAAGCTCGCGTTGTTCGTCGACAAGGGCAAGGTATCGTCCGTGCGCAGCAACACGCTCGCCTTTCAGCTCAGCTATACGGCGACCATCTGGATCGAGGCTTATGGCGGCGATCTCGACGGCCTGTTCGTGCCGATCCTCGCGTGGATCGCGCAGAATCAGCCCGAGCTGATCGACCGACCCGATGGCGAACCCTTCACCTTCGAGTCCGAACTCCTCGATAGCGACACGGCGGATATCTCAATCGAGATCGAGCTGACCGAGCGCGTGCTGATCGAACGCCGCGACGACGGCAAGCTGCGCACGCGCCACCTCGACGATGCGGCGATTGCCGACGTTTTCGCTGGCGCCGAGCAAACGCGCCTTTGGCGAGCGGTGCTCGATGATCAGGTCGCCAACCACAACCCGATGCCAGCATGAACGATCTGACGCAGATCAACGATCTGGCCGGCGCGCTGCTCGCTCGGTTCGCGCCAGCTTCACGCCGTAACCTGCTCGGCCGTATTGCTCGCGATATCCGCAAGAGCCAGGCGGACCGGATTGGTCGCCAGCTGCAACCCGACGGCACCCGGTTCGAACCTCGCAAAGCGGCCGCGACCTCCAGTAAGCGCCGAAAGGGGAAGCTCCGCCAGAAGATGATGTTCCGCAAGCTGCGGCTCGCCAAGTTCCTGAAGGCCGGCGCGACGCCGAATGAGGCGTGGATCGGATTTGCCGGCCGCGCTGCCTCAATCGCCTCTGTTCACCAGCATGGCCTGACTGACCGCCCTGTCCGCGGCGCCAAAAAGGTCCGTTACGCCCAGCGCGTGCTGCTCGGCCTTACGGATGGCGAGCAGGATCGCGCGCTGGATTTGCTGCTAGACGAAATCTCTCCCTAACTGCCGTCAGAGCGGGCTGTCCGCTTTCGAGATCGCTAACCTCGGCCGCCAACGTCCGAGATTGGGTGGTTAGCAGAACAGCGGCTTCGGAACGGACTAGATCGAAAGCCGACACTTACCCATGACCGTTGCACTTCGCGGATGCGACCGTTCGCGAGCGAATGTCATATACGACCTCGATAAAGTCGCAGCCCCCGTCGTTAGCAGCTGGCAGGTGTACATCGTTACCAAACCAGCGGCGCTCGCCAGCCTCTAAACCATCCGGCGATGGGCAGGCCAAGGCGACCTGTCCGTTCGTTCGTCCGCCTTTTTTAGCTCCTTCGCAGAACCACGGGTCATGCTGGCCATCTGGAACGAAGTAGAAGGCCTCCACGCGATCAGCGGACCCGAACTTGTAGGCACGGGCAAATCTCTCAATCTTCCCTGCCTCCCGGGGAAGTAGCACCTTTTGCTCGATTTGATCCATAAGTTCGGCCTGCTGACGCTTCTCAGGCGATGAGCACGCCGCCATCAAAAAGGCAGCGGCGAGGACAAAGCGAAGTCTCATAGTCATCACTGTCGCACTTGGCTCCAACGTCCGCAATCGCCGAAGGTCTACTCGACACTGGGTGACTGGTATTGGGGCGCTTCGTGCCTGTCCGCTCTCGGAATCGCCTTACCGCACAAGAACGACATAGATTGGGTGGAAAGCGGACGCTTATTGATCGGCGATAGCCCGCCGCAATCCGGCCCGATAGCGTTCAACATGCTGTTCTGCCGCGATGCGCTTCCGCTTCGCGTCGTGCCAAGCCCACAGAAAGCCCAACGGCATGATCAGCATGGGCAGGAAGGCCCAGAGTGCTCGCGGTAGGTCCAACGGCAGGGCGACGTAGAGCGAGAGCGCGACAAACCCGCCGAACGACATGATGCTTAACGCCAACATCATCCGCTCCGTGAACCTGTCAGGTGATGACGGCGGCACAAACGGTTGAAGAACAAGCGGACGCGTTCGCTTTGAACTGGGGATGCGCATCGAGCGAACAATGCCTGATCGTCCGTTCACCCGCAATGACCGCTTTTGGGGCGCTTCCTGCCTGGCGACTTTCGGAGTCCGCCTCGGCGTTACTGGACGGCTGCGAGTGGGTGGGAAGCGGACATAATCGCCGTTCTACTGACAACCCTTCGGATGAACTTGCAAACTGTGCTCGCGACGAACGAGCGATATGGTGGCCCCTACAGTACAGGCACCGAGAAGCATCGGCGTGGACCGCAGTTCTTGGGTGCCGCCGTCGCGAAATCGCACGATCACCGTAGGATGGTTTCCGATTTCGTCAGCGTAGCTTCCGAACCGAACGACACTTGCCACCTCGACCACAGAAGGTCCCGAAGATCGATACCCACCCGTAATGATCGCTGCCAATGCTACTAAGGCAAACGCCAAAACTACCTTCCACTCGCCAAGCATTGAGCGCCACAGACTGTCCACGCAGCACCGATAACAGAAAGTGTAATGTCTGGAAGTGGGGCGGTTCCTGCCTGTCCGCTCGTGGAATGCCCCACCGTGCAAGAGCGGCCTAGATTGGGTGGAAAGCTGACATAGACTTAAGCGAACTCGTCCCGCTTCTGCTTCGGTCGTAGCCGCCGCACTCTGCCGGCGTCAGCGTGCCAAAGCCGAGTTTCAAATCGCCTGCGTTCTCGCCTTGCTTCGCCGTCACCCGCTTGTGCTCCGAGACCAAGCCAGTGCCGATACCCGGCCATGTCGTTTTGATTGAAGCGGCTCAACGCCATGTGCTGGGCTGCGCGCAGGTCGCCTCTTTTGTATGCCCGCCGATATAGTCCAGCCGCGCTAAAGGCGTCCGCGGGCTTGCCAAACGGATCGGAGCTTCCATCGTTAGAGAACCAATCGGCAAGCTCGATCATCGCCCCTGCGTGTCCGCGTAGAGCGAGGTGCCACATGATCGGCAGCCACTTACCAATGTGCCGCTCATATCGGATCGCCAAGCCCTTCAGGTAGAGCCGGTCCGCAGGCGTGTCGTCGTTTATGCGTTCCACGGCGCGACCTTCGCACATGGTTTTCATGTCCGCTATTGGGGCGTAAGCGGAACGTCCGCTTTTCCGCCCGAAAGCTGCCGAACTCGCGCATATCTGCGGCTCTTGCGCCCTGCCCTTCGGTTTACGTGCATTGCAGGCTTGACGCAGGTTGACGCGACTTGGAACACTGAAGTCCGTGGCGCACGTGGAGCCAAGTGCTACAGCGGCGATGCTAAGCCGGCCCGAGCGTCCAGCATGTAGCGGACAGTGCCTGTGCCACCGCGATACTCAATGCAGGTCACCTCGTAGACGCCCTCGCGCATTTGAAGAGGCGATATGTCTAGCACTTTCGCGCAAAGATGACGGTTCAGGTTAATGATTGTCGCGGCTAACTTCTCGACGTCAGCGCCTTCACCGGCGCCGGATCGGCTATACATGTCTGGCAGGCTTTCGCCCCGGTCCTTAAAGCTGGGATCAACGGCGTTCCGCGTTTGAAGTGCCCCCTTTTCCGAGACGCTGATGCCGAGTGTCTGATCGCACTTGATGTCCCAGGAAAGCTGACTTCGAGTTGCGTCGCTACTGACTTTGATCGACTTTACTTCACGGCACATATCCTGAAGGGCACTTCGGCCAGCCCACATCGCGAGCGCGTTCGCGTCGGCGAAACGCTCCTTGCCCAGCTTGCGATAGAGCCCACTGTCCTTCTGGCGGGTAAGCGGCTTCCAAGCATCACCCTTGATATGCTGGTCAAGGGCGGCGATCTTCTGCTCAGACGTTACAACCACTGCCTTTGCCTTGGGCGCGGCTGCGGGTTCAGGCTCTGCTGACGAACAGCCGGTTACGACGAAGCCTGCGGCGAAGATGAAGCGTCTCAGCATTCCTGCTCAAATTCCTGCCTGTATGCCGGGCGCGTTCCGCAACGGCGTGCGCTACGGTGCGTGCGAACCGTTAAAGACACGTGCACCTTCGAGCGCAACTCCGCCCCCTTTTCAGTTTACATGCATTGCAGGCTCGACGCAGCTTTACGCGAGTTGGAACGCTGAAAAGCGCCGCTAACGCCGGGGACTGAGTGGATTTCGGCCGGCCGCTTTTGGGATGAGCACCGCGCATAGCGGGCGGCCGATGTTGGGGGGTAGCTGCCGGACCGCTTAACCAGCCTTTATGTTAGTCATGTAGAAAGCCATTCTACACGAGCGCGGCATAGCCAGGCGCGCGCGTGCCGCACGACATGGCCGGCATCATGGCCGCCAGCTCCTCCACCGTTGATCTTTCGCGCTTGGCTGCGCCGACCATCGTCGAGCAGCGCACCTTCGAGCAGATCCTCACCGATATGATCGCTGCTGTGCAGCAGCTGATGCCGGCGTTCGATGCGACAATCGACAGCGACCCTGCGGTCAAGGTGCTTCAGGTCGCGGCCTACCGCGAGTTCCTGATCCGCGGCGCCTTTCAGGATGGCGCGCTGCAGCTGCTCGTCGCCTATGCCACCGGGCTCGCGCTCGATCACCTCGGCGCCTTGGTCGGTGTCGCTCGCCTCACCATTGCGCCGGCCGACCCGGCCCCGGGCCGCCCCGCAGTGATGGAGGCTGACGAGGCCTTTCGTCAGCGCATCGTGCTTGCTCCCGAAAGCTTCTCCAGCGCCGGGCCCGAGCTGGCCTATGTCGCCCACGCCAAGGGCGCGAGCGCCGAAGTGCTCGACGCGACCGCCAGCTCGCCCGCGCCTGGCGTCGTGCGCGTCTCAATATTGTCGACGCAAGGCGACGGCACTGCCTCGGCCCAGCTCGTCGATGCCGTCGACGCCGTCGTGAACAGTCCAGCGATCAGGCCGCTCGGCGATGCTGTCACGACCACCTCGGCCACGATCCGCAATTTTGAGATCCGCGCAGTGCTGATCACCTATTCCGGTCCCGACATCTCGATCGTGCTGGACGAGGCGCGCAGGGCACTGGCCGGTTTCAATGCGGAGAACCGCAAGCTCGGTCGGTCAATCACGCGCTCAGGCATCATTGCCGCCCTTTCCGTCGCTGGCGTGCATCGCGTGGATCTCGCCAGCCCAGCCGCTGACGTTATCTGTGATGCGACCGAAGCGGCTTGGCCCATTGCGATCGACGTTTCGCATGGCGGCTACGCGGCATGAGCCTGCTGCCGCCCAATGCGACCCGGCTTGAACGTGCGCTGGAGCATGGCATTGCCCGGCTGAGCGATGTCACCGCGCCGATCGACACGCTGGTCAATCCGCAGACCATCGCCGCCAGCGTATTGCCATGGCTCGCGTTCGGCCTCTCGGTCGATAGCTGGGATGCGACATGGCCAGAGGCGCTGAAGCGCCAGGCAGTCGCGGAATCGATCGCGCTCCACCGGATCAAGGGCACACGGCGATCGGTTGAGATGGTGCTCGCCCGGCTCGATCGGCTCGCCACCATCGTTGAATGGCACGAGGATCCCGCCCGCCTGCCGCCACACGTCTTCGAGGTGCATGTGCCACTGGTGGAGATCGCCAGGGCGGCGGGCGGCAAGCGCGCCAGCGCTGCGATCATCGACGAGATCATTGCCGAGGTCGGTCGTGTCAAACCGCTCCGCGAGCATTTGCGCGTGGTGCAGACGCTGTTCGCGGGCGGAGCGGTCGGCATTCAGGGCGCAGGTCGCCTCGTCTCCTACACGCGCGATGCCACTGATCTGATCGTCGACACCTCGCTCGATTGGGATGCCTGTCTGCAGACCGAACAGGGCGAGCCGCTCGAAACCGAAACCGGCTCCTTGCTGAGGAACATCCAATGAGCAGATTGATCCTCACCATCACCCGGGCAGGGCTGGAACGGTTCACCGCGGCGCAGCTGGCCGACGACATCGACCTTTCCATCATGTCCGTAGGTCTGACTGACGCGCCGTTCGTTCCGGCGCCGACGCTTGACGCACTGCCTGGCGAGTTCGAGCGGCTGCAGACAATCTCCGGCGAGCAGGTCGGCGACAATGTCGTTCACATGATCATTCGTGATGACAGCGACGCCAGCTACCACGCCCATGGCTTCGGCTTGTTCCTCGGCGATGGTACGCTGTTTGCTGCCTACGGCCAAGAAGATCCGTTGTTCGAAAAGTCGCCGCGCGCCGCGCTTCTCGCCGCGATCGACATCGGCTTCCCCACTGGGGACATCAGCGATTTGCGCTTCGGCGACACCAACTTCCTAAATCCACCGGCGACGACACAGCGGATGGGCGTGGTTCGCCTGGCGACCCCCGATGAGGTCGAGGAGGGAACGTCGAGCTCGACGGTCGTCACGCCGGCAGAGCTGCGGCGCATGCTCCCGATCGGCATGATCAGCATCTGGTACGGAGACGATAACGACACTCCCGTCGGCTGGGCCATCTGCGATGGGCGAGCAGTCGAACGCAGCGATGGCGAGGGCATTGTCACGACGCCGGATCTGCGCGGCCTCGTGATCGTCGGCGCGGGCGATCGCCCGGCTGGTGAGCGTTTCGGTGCGACGCAACAGCGCACCGCACAGGCCGGCGCACATGCGCATCAGGTGGAAGTCACCGGCACCACCGCCAACGTCGAAAGCCTCGTGTCACTTAACACCACGCTGAAGAACGACACCGCCGGCGGGGGCACCGGCGATTCCGTTCGTTCGGTTCAGCTCCTCGATCCCGGTCACTCACACACCGCAACGCTCGCCGGCGCGTCCGCCGAGGCGGGCGCGCACGATCACACCGTCGACGTGACGCAGCCGTCCATGTCGCTGTTCTACATCATGAAGGTTTGACTCATGGCCAAGATCTCGGCGCTGCCGATCGTCAATGATCTCGCGGAAGACGTCCAGTTCCCCGTCGTGCAGAGCCGGATCACCAAGCGTCTCTCGATGCTCATGCTCTCCACGGCGATCGCCGCCTCGCTCCCAAACTATTACAAAGGTGACAAGGGCGATCCCAGCGGGCCGCTCGGCTTTGAATCCGTCACGGCCGACACGATCAGCAGCGACGACGCAGCCAACATCGCGGACAAGCTCGGCGCGCTTCGTGCCGGCGCCCCTTTTCGATCGATCGTGCCTGATCCCGGTCAGGGCAGCGCCTCGCTCGAGTTCTTCTTTGAATCCGTATTGGGTCAGCAGCGAGACGGCATGCTGCTTCACATGGCGGCGGACGGCGAAGGCAGCGGCGCGTACCCGATCCACATCCTCTACTCCGCGGGCAAGGACGTCACCACGGGGGGCGCCTTCGGCGCCGCAGCCAATGGCAAGGGCCGGTCGTTCGCCGGGGTGTTCAACAAATATGAGGACGGTCCTGGCGGAGGCGCCTCGGGGAACCGCGTGGGCAGCGGTGATGGCTTCGGCCTGCTCGGCAACTTTGCGAGTTCGGGTACCGGAGCCGCCATCCGCGCGATCAAGCAGAACGTTACTGGAGTTGCCGGCGGGCCGAGCGGGATCGGCCCGGCGCTGGTGGTTGACAATATCAGCGAAGAGGGCGCCGGTATTGTCAGCACGACGGCCGCGAACACCCGGTCTGCCGTGTCAAATACGTTCGAGCGGCAGAACGTCACCGCTGGCATCGTTACCCGTGTTCAGATCCTGAAAGGGGGCGAGCGAACCGGCATGCTTAGCGGGCTGGACGTGATTGTAGCGCCGGGCACGCCACTCACCGGTGCAGCGCCGATGACCGGTGCTGCGATCACGCTCACGGCGAACGTGCGTGGTTCGGTGGAAGCGACCGGGCTGACGATCGTCAACAATGCCGGTGGTGGATCCAGCGGTTACGGCACCGTCATCGGCTGCTTTGGAGACAACGACCTCAATACCGGCCTGTTCGCGCAGGCAGCAGGCGGACGATACAACCGTGCCGCGCGCTTCGACGGCGACATTGCTACCAGCGGCAACATCGTTCCGACCGCTGATGCGGAGCGTAGCCTGGGCGGCCCCGGCGCTCGCTTTTCGACCGTCTACGCGGCCAGCGGCACCATCAACACCTCAGACGCGCGTGCAAAGATGTGGCGCGGCAGGATGAGCGAGGCGCATCTGCGTGCCGCTCGGCGCATCAGTGCGCAGATGGGGCTCTATCAATGGCTCGACCAGATCAAGGCGAAGGGCGAAGACGCTGCTCGCGTCCACTTTGGTGCGAAGGCGCAGGATATCATCGAGATCTTCTATGACGAAGGGCTCGAAACGCGACCGGCACCTGGCGAACACCCCAGCTTCAGACATGCCTTCCTGTGTTACGACCATTGGGATGACGGCTTCGAAGACGTCATGGTCCCTGGTCGCGTCAAGAAGCTGGTCACCGTGCCGGTCGACACCGGCGTGCGTGAGTATGGCACGAAGAACCCGGCCAACGACGAAGAGGACGCGATCGGCGTTCCCGTTTTCGAGTTCAGGGAGATCGAGCTGGAAGTCGATGGCTTGGTGAAGGATGGCGAGCGCCTCGCCCGCCTAGCGGGCAACCGCTACGGTTTGCGTATCGGGCAACTCGCCCTGTTCCTCGCCGCCGCCAACGCCGAACGCCTGAGCCGATTGGAGAAGGCGCTGGAAGCGGCCTGACGACAAAACCGCAGGCCGGTCGTGTAGAATAGCTTTCTACACGACCGGCCACTCGCACTCGCGAACGTGCCGCGCATGGTCGCGGTCATGGATCCCCGCGATACCCAGCGCCTGATCGGCGATCTTGCCCGCGAAGGCACCATTGCGTCCGTCGATCTCGCGAACGGCACGTGCCGTGTGCAGATTGCCGATGAGCTGACGACCGGCGATATCCCATGGCTATGCAGCCGTGTCGGCAACACGCGCGTCTGGTCGCCCCCCAGCGTCGGCGAACAGGTGCTGGTGCTGGCGCCGGAGGCGGATACCGAGCGTGCGATCGTCGTCGGCAGTCTCAGCTCTGACGCCAGCCCGCATCCCGCAAACGACGGCTCGACCCTGATCGAGTTCGAGGACGGCGCGCGGATCCTCTACAACCCCGAAAGCCACACGCTCAACGCGGTGATGCCTGATGGCGGCAAGGCGCTGATCGAGGCGCCGGGCGGCATTCGCCTGGTCGGCCCCGTCAAGATCGAGGGCGACATCGACCTGCAGGGCAAGATGACGGCCACCGATGACGTCGTAGCGGACGGCAAGAGCCTCAAGAGCCACAAGCACACCAATGTCCAGGCAGGCGGCGCCGTTTCGGGTCCACCGCAATGATCGGCCTTCCCGCCTTCTTCCTCCTCCAAAGTACCACTTTGGAGGACGTGCCATGATCGGCATGGATCGCACCACCGGCAAGCAGATCGAGGGCGCCGACCATCTGCGCCAGTCAATCGCCGATATCCTCGGTACGCCGCTGGGCACCCGCGTCGGCCGGCGCGATTACGGCTCGCGCATTCCCGAGCTGCTCGATCAGCCGCTCAATGATCTGACGCGGATCCGCGTCTTCGCTGCCGCCGCCCTGTCGCTGCTGCGCCAGGAGCGCCGCGCCCGGATCGATCGGATCGCGCTCGAACCCGGCGACGCCTCCTGCAGCGCCCGCCTCATCGTCACCGGGCGCCGCAACGACGTCGTCGGCCCATCCGCCGCCTTCGCCTTCTCCACTCCCCTCTCCGCGCTCAGCGCGCTCGTCTGAAAGGATCCTCGCGATGTCGTTCTTCCACGGTATTTCCGTCACCGAGGTGCCCGGCTCGCGCCGCACCATCGCCACCGTCGCCACCGCCGTCATCGGCCTGGTCGCGACAGCGCCCGCTGCTGACGCGGCCGTCTTCCCGCTCGACACGCCGGTCAAGGTCACTGTCCTTGGTGATGCCATCGCCGCTGCCGGCGCGACCGGCACGCTTCGAGCTGCGCTGGAGGCTATTGCCGATCAGGTCCGCACCACCGTTGTCGTCGTGCGCGTCGCGCCCGGCGCCGATGCCGAGGCGACCGAGGCAGCGGTGATCGGCGCCGACGTCAACGGCGTAAAGACCGGCCTGCAGGCACTGCTCGCGGCCGAGGCGCAGATTGGCGTTCGCCCGCGCATCATCGGTGCGCCCGGCCTCGATACCGAGGATGTCGCAGAGGCGCTGGCCGACGTCGCCAAGCGGCTGCGCGCCATGGCCTATGCCGCAGCAATCGGCGCCGATCGGCAGCAGGTCGCCGCCTATCGCGCGAACTTCGATCAGCGCGAGCTGATGCTGATCTGGCCGGACTTCACCGCGCCGCTCGGCCTGAACGGCGCCGACGTGCCCAGCTTCGCCGTAGCGCGTGCTCTCGGTTTGCGTGCCGCGATCGACCAGACGCAGGGCTGGCACAAGACGCTGTCCAACGTACCGGTCGCTGGCGTCGATGGCCTCACCAAAGACGTCCAGTTCGACATTCAGGATCCGGACTGTGACGCCAATATCCTGAACGCGGCGCAGGTGACGACGATCGTGCGCCTGGCGGGCGAGCTGCGCTTCTGGGGCAACCGCACCTGCGCGGATCCGGCAAGCGCCTTCACCTTCGAAAGCGCGACCCGCACCGCGCAGATCCTCGCAGACAGCATCGTCGCCGGCATGCTGTGGGCGATGGACAAGCCGCTGACGCCCAGCCTCGCCAAGGACATCGTCGAGGAGATCAATGCCAAGTTCCGCGAGCTGAAGCGCGAGGGCAAGATCCTCGGCGCCGTCGCCGAGTTCCGCGCCGACAAGAACCCGGTCGACACGCTGAAGCAGGGCAAGCTGCTGATCAGCTACCGCTACACGCCGGTCCCGCCGCTGGAGCACCTCGCGTTCGAGCAGGAGATCTCGGACGAGTTCTTCGCCGACTTCGCCGCCCTGGTCGCCAACGGCTGATCCCGGCCGCCACTCCCCCTCTACCATCGAAGGAACACGCCATGGGGATGCCCCGTAAGCTCAAGGATCTGATGCTGTTCAACAGCGGCGGGCCGTACATCGGCCAGGTCGCATCGTTCACCCTGCCCAAGCTCACCCGCAAGCTCGACGACTGGCGCGGCGGTGGCATGGACGGCACCGTGAAGGTCGACCTCGGCAGCGAGGCGATGGAGGCCGAATGGACGCTCGGCGGGCCGATGCGCGATGTCCTGTCGCAATATGGCGTCACGCGGGTCGACGGCATCGGCCTGCGCTTCGCCTGCGCCTATCAGCAGGACGACAACGGCGCGGTGGATTCCGTCGAGGTGATGATCCGCGGTCGCCATGAAGAGATCGACATGGGCGAGCAGAAGCTCGGCGAGGGCGGCGAGTTCAAGGTCAAGACCGCCGTGGCTTATTACAAGCTCGATTGGAACGGCGTCACCGTGATCGAGGCCGACGTCCTCGCCGGCATCCTGATCGTCGACGGCGTCGACCGTCGCGCCGAGCTGCGCGCGGCGATCGGCCTCTACTGACCTCTCCCACCTGACCGCCGGCGACCCCGTGTCGCCGGCGCCGTTTCCCGATCCAGCGAAAGCCGCCACCATGACCGACATTGCCACCCTTGCCGCTTCGACCAGCCTCGCCACTGTCGCCCTCGACGTGCCGCTCGATCGTCCCGGCGCCGACCCGATCACCACCGTGCAGGTCCGCAAGCCGAACGCAGGCGAGCTGCGCGGCCTGACCCTGATGGCGCTGTCGCAGCTCGACTATGGCGCCCTCGAAACCCTCCTGCCGCGCATCACCATGCCGGTCCTGCACAAGGCCGACATCGCGCGCCTTGATCCCGCCGATCTCATGCAGCTCGGCGGCGAGGTGATGGATTTTTTGCTGCCGAAGGCCGCGAAGGAAGCGGTCTCCCCGGCGACTTAGAGGAAGTGATGGCGGATCTGGCGCTCGTCTTCGGATGGACGCCGGCCGCCATGGATCCGATGACGCCGGCCGAGCTGATGGGCTGGCGAATTAAGGCGGCGAAGCGCCACAACCCGGAAAGCTGACATGGCCGATCGTAACCTGCGGATCCGCATGCTGCTCGAAGCGGGCGACCGCGTCTCCCGCCCGCTCCGCGACATGGCCGGCGGATCCAGCAAGCTCGCGCAGTCGCTGAAAACGACGCGCGACCGGCTGAAGGAGATTGATCGCGCCCAGGCTGACCTCGCGGGCTTCCGCCAGCTGAAGGCCGGCGTGCAGTCGACCGCCGCGACGATGCAGGCCGCTAAGACGCGCGCCGCGGCGCTCGGCCGCGAGATCGCGAAAACTTCGGCACCGACAAAGGCGATGACGCGGGATTTCGCCAAGGCGAAGGCCGAGGCCGAACGCCTGACGCGCCAGCACCAGGCCGAAACGAGCCAGCTGCAGCAGCTGCGCGAGCGGCTGCGCGCGGCTGGCGTGGAGACCCGCAACCTCGCCCAGCACGAGCGCGACCTGCGCGCACAGTCGGCAGCGGCCAATCGCGAAATCGAGGAACAGAGCAGCCGCTTGCGCGAGCTTACCGACCGGCAGCGCCGCGCCTCGGCCGCGCGCGAGAAGTTCGCCCGAATGCAGGGCATGGCAGGCGGCATGGCGGCAAGCGGCGCAGCGGCGATCGGCACCGGCGTCGCGATCGGCACCGGCGTCTGGCGCGGGGTGAAGCAGGCACAGGATTACGAGGCGGCGATGACGTCCATCGGCCAGAAGGCGGATCTCTCCCGCAAGGCCAGCGGCCAGCTGGGCCGATCGCTGCTCGCCTCGGCCCAGGCGGCGAACCAGCTGCCCGATGCGATGCTGCAGGGTGTGGACGCGCTCGCCGGCTTAGGCCTGTCGCCGCAGCAGGCAGCGATCATGATGAAGCCGATCGGCAAGGCGGCGACAGCCTATCAGGCAGAGATCGCCGATCTGTCCGCCGCAGCGTTCGCCGCCAAAGACAATCTGAAGGTGCCGGTCGACCAGGCGGGGCGTGTCATCGACATCATGGCCGAGGCCGGCAAGCAGGGCGCGTTCGAGATCAAGGACATGGCGGGATCCTTCCCGTCGCTCACCGCAGGCTATCAGGCGCTCGGCCAGTCGGGTACCGGCGCCGTTGCGGATCTCGCCGCTGCGCTGCAGATCGCGCGCAAAGGCGCAGGCGACAGCTCCACCGCCGCGAACAACGTCGCCAACGTCATCCAGAAGATCAGCTCGCCGGGCACGATCAAGGCATTCTCGAAGTTCGGCATCGATCTGCCAAAGGCGCTGAAGAAGGCCTATGCCGAGGGCAAGACGCCGCTGGAGGCCATCGCCGAGCTGACCAAGAAAGCGACCGGCGGCGATCTCAGCAAGATGGGTTTCCTGTTCGAGGACGCGCAGGTGCAACAGGGCCTGCGCCCGCTGATCCAGAACATGGAGGAATATCGCCGGATCCGCGCCGAGGCGGCGGGTGCCAGCGGCGTCACCGATCGCGACTTTGCCGAGCGGATGAAGGATTCGGCCGAACAGTCGAAGGCGCTGACCGTCAACGCACAGGCGCTGGGGATCACGCTGGGCGCTCTACTGCTGCCCACCGTCAACAGCGTTACCAAGCGCCTGACCGCCTTCGCCGGCTGGATCGGCAAGGCGGCGCAGCAGCACCCGCGCCTCGCGAAAGCGGCCGTCATCGGAACCGCGGCAATCGCCGGGCTGTTCCTCCTGTTCGGCACCGGCATGATCATCCTGGCCGGAATCATGGGGCCGATCGCGATCATCAACGCCGGCCTCACCGCCATGGGCGTCGCCGGCGGTGTCGCGTCGATCGGCCTGCTGCCGATCGTCGGGACGGTGATGGCCGTGCTGGGCGCCATCGCTCTGCTCTATGCCGCGTGGAACCATTGGGACACGATCAGCGCCGCCTGGTTCTCCTTCTGGGGCGGGATCCGGCAGGGCTTCGTCGACGCAGGCAACTGGCTGAAAAGCAGCGGCGTTGCGCTGTTCAAGACGGCCGGCACGATGATCATGCAGGGGCTGCTCGGCGGGATCGATCCGGGGATCGTGCTGGCGAAAATCCGCAGCATCGGCAGCGGCGCCATCAGCACCTTCAAGAGCGTGCTCGGCATCCGCTCCCCTTCCCGCGTCTTTGCCGGGCTGGGTGGATACATGATGGAGGGCCTCTCCAACGGCATCGAGGGTGGCGAGAACGGCCCCATGTCGCGCCTCCACGGCCTGTCCCGTCGCATGACCGGCGCGATCGCGGTCGGCGCCATGGCAGGCGGCGCGGGATCCGCCGGCGCTGCCGCACGCGCCGCCCCGGCCGCCCCCATCACGATCATCGTGCAGGGTGCGCCGGGGCAGAGCGAGGAGAAGATCGCCCAGATCGTTGCACGCAAGCTCGCCGAAGCACAGGGCGCCGCCACCCGCAACCGCTCCACCTTCGCGGACGAGGATGACTTCTGATGCTGCTGGCCCTCGGACTCTTCGCCTTCGGCATCTCCACCCTCGCCCATGACGAGCTGCAGCGCCGCGCGTCATGGCGCCATGCCACCTCGCCGCGCATCGGCGCGCGCGACGCGACGCAATATGTCGGGCCCGGCGAGGAAACGATCTCGATCAGCGGCACGGCCTATGCGGAGCTGAGCAACGGCAGCGCCTCGATCGACGAGCTGCGCACTATGGCGAACAGCGGCGATGCATGGCCGCTGCTCGACGGCGCCGGCCGCGTGTACGGCGCCTATGTCATCGAGACGATCGACGAGGGCCAACGCGTGCTGCTCGCCGATGGCACGCCGCTGAAGATCGATTTCACCATCAACCTGCTGCGAGTCGATGACGAGGCGCGCGCATGAACAACGTGCCCGATTTCCGCCTGACGATGGGCGGCACCGATATGCGCGGCACGCTGTTCGACGAGGCGGCGAAGCTGCTCGACATCACCGGCAAGGTGCGTCCGCGCCTGATCTCGCTGGGCCTGTCGGAAAAGCGCGGCGAGGAGGCCGACCAGCTCGACATCGTTCTCGACGACAGCGACGGCAAACTCGATCTCCCGCCCAGCGGCGCAACGCTGCAGCTGCAGCTGGGGTGGAAGAGCGGCAGCGACGTCGCGCCCGGCCTGGTCGACAAGGGCCGCTTCATCGTCGACGAGGTGTCGCACAGCGGCCCGCCCGATCAGGTGACGATCCGCGCCCGCGCGGCAGACTTCGCGGGCGACATCAAGACGCGGCGCGAGAAGAGCTATCACGACACCACGCTAGGCGCGATCGTCGCGCAGATCGCCGGCCGGCTGAAGCTCACGCCGAAATGCGCCCCAGCGCTCGCGAAGATCGCGGTGCGCAGCAAGGCGCAGAGCCGGGAAAGCGACATGGCTTTCATCCGCCGCCTCGGCCGCGAGCATCACGCCGTCGCTACGATCAAGGCCGGCGCGCTGATCCTGTCGCCGATTGGAGCCGGCATCACCGCCAGCGGCAAGGCGCTGTCGGCGATCACCATCCGCCGGCGCGACGGCGACGCCCACCAGTTCACGCGCCAGACGCGGGACGATGTTCCCGGTGTCATCGCCAGCTGGCATGACCGCAAGGAAGGCAAGCGCCGCACCTTCACCGCCGGCAAGGCAGAGGGCGCGAAGAAGCTGGCGCGGGTATATCCGACCGAGGAGGCGGCGCAGATCGCCGCCAACGCGGCGCAGGCCAAGGCAGGCCGCGAGCGGGCGTCGTTGAGCCTCATCCTCGCCTTGGGCCGCCCGGATCTCGCTCCGGAGCAGAAGGCAAAAACGACAGGCTACAAGGCAGCGATTGATCAGCTGCGTTGGATCATCACCGAGGTGAGCCACAGCATCGGCGATAGAGGATTGATAACAAATGTGAAACTAGAAGCGGACAGATGATCTTTCATTCATCCCCGCGGGCTTCCAATTCCGGAACCGAAGCAAGCAGATTATACTGAGAGATAGGAGCGGGGTTTTCTTAGTTCCCGGCATAATACGCGGGCACTAATGCCAGGATAGCGGCCACTTTTGTCGCAAAGCAAATATGTGATACTTACCTTGCAGGGAGGATATGGACGATGAAAGTTTCCTACTTTCTGCCTGCCAGCCTAGTGGCCATGACACTGATCTCCGCGTGTTCAGACGACGATCCAGACAGTCCGCCTCCGATCGTTTCACCGACGCCGTCACCCAGCCCCAGCCCAACGCCAACCCCTAGTCCCACTCCGACCCCAAGTCCCACTCCAAGCCCGACGCCATCTCCGACACCTGTCTATGGCTCATTCCCAATTTCGGGCTCTGCTCAGTTCTCCGCATCACTCGCCCAGACAAGTTACACCGGCCGCCTAAGCAACGCCGATTTTCAGCTTGGCCCGGCCAGTACCACGCCGCCGACAAGCGCAGCGAACTTCGAAGTAGCAACTGCACTTGGCACCCGTTCATGGACGGTCCGGTCTGATGACGAGGTCAGCGTCTTCAACCCGGCCAATCTCGTCGAGCGGCCCATGGATGGTGATGGCGAGTACGACTTTGCCTTCCTTAACCGATGGGGCTTTCTGTCCTCGCGCCTTACAATCCTCGAAAACATCGAAACCGCCAGTCGATCTACAGATCCGGCTGCGTCGCTGACGAGCGTTAGCTACTACAATTGGTCGCGGGAATGGTCGGATGTGGTTCAAGGAAGGCTGACCGGAGGGGTTTTTGGCTATCCCACGCAAGCCGGAGATAGTCCGACGAGCGGCACGCAAACCTTCTCCGGCTGGGTGCGGGGCAATGTGCTACGGACGGGCTTCACGATGGTGACTGGAGTTGAGGGAACGGCCACTGTCACGCTGGATTACTCTGGCAGGACGAGCTCGGTTACCTTCAACCTTCGCACCAAGCTGCCGCCTATGGTGTCGGAAGGCGCCCGGATAAACTTCGGCACCTTCACGGCGCAGGGCTCCCTCGCTGCATCAGAGATTAACGCATCGGTGAACCAGTCAGGCTACACCGGTACGCTCACCGGTAGGACATTCGGCCAGGCTGCAAGCGAGGTAGGTCTAGCGTTCGCGCTAAGCTCCAGCCTGAATAACGGGCAACAACGCTTTGTCGGAGCAATCGTGGCACGTCGATAGCGCTATATGCACTCGCGAAGGTCGCGGTGCGCAGCAAGGCGCAGAGCCGGGAAAGCGATATGGCATTCGTCCGCCGTCTCGGCCGCGAGCATAACGCCGTCGCCACGATCAAGGCCGGCGCGCTGATCCTGTCGCCGATCGGCGCGGGCACTACCGCCAGCGGCAAGACCCTGCCAGCGATCACCATCCGCCGGCGCGATGGGGACACGCACCAGTTCACGCGCCAGACGCGCGACGATGTTCCGGGCGTGGTTGCCACCTGGCACGACCGCAAGGGGGGGGAAGCGCCGCACCTTCGCCGCCGGCAAGGCAGACGGCGCCAAGAAGTTGGCGCGAGTATATCCGACCGACGAGGCCGCGCAGACCGCCGCCAACGCCGCGCACGCCAAGGCGGGTCGGGAGCTAATGTCGTTAAGCCTCACCCTCGCGCTCGGGCGCCCCGATCTCGCCGCTGAGCAGACCGCGAAAGTCAGCGGATACAAACCTTCAATCGACGTTATTCTCTGGAAGGTGGCTGAAGTGGATCACACCTTGAGCAACGCCGGCTTCATCACGAGTTTAAAACCAGAAAGACAGCCTGAAACTTAGTTCATATCAACTGCATATGCCCCTGGCGGAAGTGCGCAGAAGCCTTGAGCGCAGGCGCCTCAGCCGCTGCCACCAAGCTGCGATTACCGCGGATCGCTGTCAACATCACGCCCGCGATGATAAAAGGAGCTGCGACCAAGCTGGCAAACGGGCTGCAAGCCATGATCGAAGCTACGTAGAGTCCCGCCATTTCGTCGTAACGTGGATTCTGGCGAAGCTTACTTTGCCCAGTGCCATTTGGGCGCGCGCCGAGAAGCGCACCCGCCAGCAGGTAAGCAGCGGCAAACGGCAGCATCAGGCCTACGACCGACGAGGAACTCGACTGAATCATCCACTCGACCGTCTCGCGATCATCCTGTGAAAGATGCCGCTCATCCAATATGTCGAGAGCGATCTCCTGGAGACGCACCCGCGCAGGCTGAGACAACAGCGTCGTCGCTATGACGATCGCGCCATACGCCACGAGTAAAAGCAGGATTGTCGTAAGAGCGCTCATTTGAACCTCACGAACATGCCCTTCATATGCCTATATGGATTGAACATATCAACCAACCTGTGAACCGTTCGTTGCAACGCCTCACCGGCGTCGCCGACGCCCAGCGCGCTCAAAGCGCAAGACGGCGAGGTCATGACGAACTTTGCGTCGCACGAGTTCGATCGCAAACGACACGAGCATCCATCCGCCATAGGCGTAGAAAATTGTTCCCTCTTCAGCCTTAATACGATCACGTAAATCGCTAACCCAACTGGAGTAATCTGCAAATGCGCTGCCCACACCAAGAAGCGCAAGGAACAAGCCAGTGACCTTGAGGAGATAACGTCCGGGATCGAAGCCACTGAAAAAGCGTGGTCGCTGCTTAGCCAAGGCTTCGTCTCACCGGCTCGCTACGGCGCCCGCTTGCGCCTCGGCAAGGAGCTCCTCAAACTCAGCACCCCAGCGATGCTCAGCGTCACAAATCACGCCGTCGGCCGCGACTACACGCTGCACGAAACGGGATAGGATTGCCGCCGACGTGCTACTGTGCCCGTACTGCGTTATGGCCGCCCGGAACACCTCGCCGTCGGGCGCCAGCCGGCGTGCGTGAGCCACGATCTCGGGCAAGGGAGGCTCATTCTCCCATTCCTTTCGGATCCACAGCGAGCAGACGAACTCCTCAATCACCTGCTCTTCAAGCTCGTGCCAATGCCCATCGCAACGAGCCATGAAACACAGCACGTTTAGACCGGCCACGATCAGCGACTTGCGCTGCGATGTGGTGTTCCAGTCGCTCTTCCCGACCTTGTGTGCGCCGACAACGAACTGCTCGAAGAGGGTACCGTCGCCGAGATGCTGGCGGGTGACGACGTCGTGCACCTGAAGGATGCCATCACAGTAGAATGTCTTGTATTTACGCGAGGTGCCGCAGATCGCGCCTACGCGCGGCTTGTTGTTAAAATACTCATATCGCCGGCAGTTGATTACCCGATCGGTGACCACGCCATCCGCGTCCGCATATTCGATAGCACAGATAAACCCGGCGATTACCTGCGGCGTGTCATCGGTCGGCGGGGGCAGCTCCGCAGCGTCTTCTGCCATTTCAATCGTCAAGCTCGGCGGCAAAACTGCCGCCTTTTCGGTCAGCCGCCGCGCTGATTGGCTAACATTCTCGAGCATGCTCCCCCCTCCATGCGCCGGCCTCCCCAGGCCAGCTTGTCACAGTCTTCGAACTATGTGCGATACGCGCCCTACGATGTGGATTTCCTCGGGATGTGCAGTGTCCGGCGGCACGTGCGCATTGTCTGACAGGATCGTGACCTGTTCACCGCGAACCCGGAGGCGCTTCATCATCGCCACCTCGCCGATCGTGAAAGCCCAGATCGCGTCCTGATCGCGCACCGACCGGTCTGAACGGTCGATCAGCACCAGATCATTGTCTTCGATCGTAGGCGACATCGAGTTTCCGCGCCCCCGTGCCCACGCAAGCTCCTGCGGAGCGGTGCTGGTGAGCGACTCGAGCCATCGCCTTGGAAAGTGGAGGACGTCG
>NZ_JAQZBC010000008.1 GCF_029239295.1 Sphingomonas sp. | reverse complement strand
GTCGATGCTGCCAGGCGGGTTGTGCAACACCGCCCCGAGGGGCACCATACCAACCCCGGACTCCAGTTATGACTGGTAGAGCTTTGGGGAGCACGTCATCCCGTAAGCGGGGAGATAGGGCATGGCTGAGAATTTCGGTATCGTCACCTTCAGCGATCAGGGGCCGGTAAAGACGTGGTCCCGATTGGCGGCGATCGCCAGTCACAACAACCGCGAGAAGCCGGAACCGCATTGTGACCCCAGGGCCCCGGGACCGGTTCGCCTATGGGGTGGGGCCGACTTGATCACGGAGGTAAAAACGCGCTTGCGGGATCATCAGATTGATCCTGCCGGGCTGCGCAAGAATGCTGCCATTGCATTCGAGGCCATAATGACTGCCTCACCGAAGTTCTTCACGTACGGCGCAGGCGTGGAGGCGCAAAAGCGAACTGGTGCTTGGATCGCAGCCGCATGTTCGTTTGCACGCGACTTTTGGGGCGGGAACCGCATCGTCTCGATGGTTCTTCATGTGGACGAGACCACCCCGCACATTCATGTCGTGCTGTTGCCACTCGTCGAGAAAACCTACCGGCGCTGGCCAGATCGAGGAAAGACGTGGACGCTTGAAGCGAAAAGCATTTCGGGGCCCGGCATGTATCAGGCGGTGCATGATGCGTACGCAAAGGCGATGTCTCCACTTGGTCTAGTTCGAGGAGTGTCGGGATCGCGTGCGAAATACAGGCCCTACGCGGTCGAGCTTGCGGAGCTTGATGCGGAGAAAGCACGAGCGGTGGCGGCGGCCGATGCCGCGGCAACCGCACAGGCATTGGCGAGCGAGCAGGCAGCAAAGGATGCCGAACGCAACAAGGTGTTCCTCAAGGAGCAGGCCCGGTTACTTGAGGAGGTCAATGCGACGCGCAGGGCGCTCCTAGACGCCCAAGCCGAAGTCGGCCGAGAAAGAGCGAAGATCAGGAATAAGGCCCTTCGGCTTGAGGCGCTGAAGCGACAGATCGAAGCCGATGCGGCAGCGGTTCAGGAAAATCGAAGAGCCGCTGCTAAGGACCGACATGAGGCACGCATGCGGCTTTTCGATGTTAAGCAATCCATCGCAGAGCTCGCGAAGGCATCGGACTTTGCTGAGGCTCTCGGAGCCGCGCTGCTTTCCGTGCCGCACTCGGAATTGCCGTCGGGTGCACGATTTCTGCTGAGGAAGCTTCAAGACCTCAATCTGGCTTCTGTTCTTGTCAGGGTCTCGGCAGCAGATCGTGAGGCCCTGCCGTTGCAAACCAGGCGTCAGTTGGACCGAATAACGGGCCAGCGCAGATAGCTTCTGCCCGAGGTGCCCTACAGCCGATCCATCCCAAGGCCCATTCGGGCGCCGTCCATGATGAGGACGAGGCGCATGGCTCGCAGGATCAATTGCTGACGCACTGAATCTTGCGCAGCCGCAACGCGCCCATCCGGTGACGCCGCTAGTTCGGCAGGCGCCAAGTAAAAGTGTGCGTTCCGGCGGCGCTCGTGGGTTTACCGGCTGCATCGTTGGCCGGCGTATAGCGCCCCCGCCGGGTCAACGTTCGACAAGTCGCTTGATCAAGCGCGGGCGATCCGCTGGACGCCGTGACCCGGCAATCCTCCACGCGACCCTCACTGTTCACCGTGAAGGCAATTGAGGTCGTGCCTTCCTCCTCTGCGCGGATCGCGGAGGGAGGGTAATCGTCCTGGGTGATCCAGTCGGCGGGATTGCCACGCGGGGGTGTTGGACCAGCTGATGCCCCCGTGAACGGGTCGTCGGGTATGTGCGCGAAGCGCTGGCGCTCGCGCTCCGCAGCGGCGGCGATTGCTCGCTTAGCAGCGAGGCACCGGTCAACCGTTCCGAAAGCCGCGCGCGAACCGGACAGGTTGAGGCTGTCAACCAAGGTGTCGCCCATGTAAATCTTCAGGCCCGAGCCCGCGGAAAGGGACGAGGCAAAGTCTGCCGAGAACTTGGTGGCAAAGCCCTTCCGGCCATAGCTTTCGCCAATGCCGATTGCCTTTCCTCCACCATATTCCTTGCCATCCACATGGAAGGTCAGCTCGTAGGACGCGTCCTTTTTCGCCGACCAGCCATAGTTGGTGACGATTAGGACGACGTCGCCGTCCAAGCGTTTGGCCACAGTCAGCTCGGTCTCGCCTTTACCTTGAAACTCCGACGAGATGGCGCAGTAATCACCGCCCTCAAGTATTTCCCAGCCCGCCGTCGTCGGCCAATCGCGCGCAAGTGCAGGCGATGCGGTAAGTGTCATGGCTGCGATAGCGAGGAGTATAGCGCCGATTTCCTTGCTCCTCGCCGCCATTCTTCTGCCGTCCGCTATCTATGAATCGCGATGTGCGATGCGCTTAAGACCGTGCAAGCTACGAAACGATCGCGCGAGCCTCAACAGAAAGAATGCCATGACACACATCAGCTTCGTCAAAGTCGCGGATTAGGCGTGACGATTGAACCCGGAGGCGCGCGCCTCCAACATCAAGCGGAAGCCGTTGGTTGTGCAGACATGCCTTCGCGACCGACAAGAGACGGGCGCAGAGATCCTCAGCAGTTTGCACCTGCGCGCGTCCGACGAACCGTGGCTTTGCGAAAAAGTGATAGGTGAATGTGACGGTGCCACCGCGGAAGCATGCGCCGTCGAGCGGCACCGACAGCGGCGCGACGAAGCGGCCGAAGGGGAACATCGGCGTTGCTGGCACAGTGGATGGATAGATCCGTTCTGCTGGCACCAACTTAACCAGAGCACCATCAGCCTTAAGCCGAGCGAGAACGGCTCGCCTCGTTTCCCTGATCAGGTCGCCTGCTATCACCGAGTTGCGGTTCCAAGTCGCTGGTAATTCGCCACGGCCATCGGCGCCTCTCGGCGCGCCTGCGCTGTCGCCGCGCTTACAATCTGAGGCGCGCCTGCTTGGAGCGTTTGCACCGACACCTGTCCGCTGATTGCCCGCACCCGGGGCACGAACATCCTACCCTCATCCGCCTCGACTTTGATCACGACTGGTTGTTGAGCCGGCGGGCGAAGAGCGCTGCCGGCAATGCCTGACAGGTTCGTGATGGCATGGTTCGGCACTACCGTCCCAGACTGCGCACCCATGCGCAGCAGTTCCGGTCCGCGCTCGCCCACCAAGTAAGTCGTGCCTGCGCTCACAGGGCCACCGGAGGCGCGCCCGCCGCCGAAAATCCCACTTACCAAAGAGCCGACCAAGCCGCTGATCCCACCGGTTGCCATGTCCGCACCAAACAGCAGCCCTGCCAAGGGCTTGATGATGGCCTGCTGGATGGCGATACGGACGAGGTCGGAAATGATCTGATCGGCGACGTTGCTGAAGGCATCCCCCAGGGATCTCGCGCCCATGATCGCGTCGGTCAGCCCGTCGTTAAGCTTGTCCAACCCGCGCGCCTCTATTCCCTCAATTGCGTCGTTGATCTCTTCCGCGGTGCCAGGAAGGGAGCTGAGGTAGGACTGGCCTGGCGTCATGTTCTGCTGAGAAATCGCGCGGCGTCCGGCAGCCTGCACCTGCGGCAGGATGTCGAGTGTCCCTTGTGCGATCGCACCCTCTTCCTTCGACGCTTTCCCTTGAGTGGCGAGATCAATGATCCGCTGCGCCGCCAGGCGGCGCTCCTCAATCGCGAGATCCAGTAGCTGGTTCTGGATCATGGCTCGTTCGCGGGCGGACCGGGCAAGACTGGTCTGCGCCTCGAGCAGTTCCCGGTTATTACCGATGCGGGCCTGCGCTGCCGCCAACTCCTCGTTCGAAGTCCGGACCGTCTCGTTCCGATTCACGAGCAGCAGGCGGTTTTCGGTGATCTGGTCGATCAGCTTCTTCCGCTCGCTGTACTCCTGCTGGCTCAACTCCCCAAGCGAGCGCTGCTCATCGAGGCGGCTGGTCTGCCCCTGCTGATCAAGCCGAATACGCTGCCGGGTGTATTCGTCCTGTAAGCGGCTGTCGGATGTGATGTCCGACTTGCTCGAAAGCAGGTCGCTGCGCAGTCCGATCATATCGCGTTCTGCGCGCGCGGCTTCACGCAGGTTCTTGATGCGCTCGCGTTCTGCCTTGGCCGCTTCTCGCGTGGCCGCGGCATGATCGCGCTTCGCCTTCGTCGCGCCTTTCTCGGCTGCCTCCGCCGCATTTACCGCGTTCTGCGCGGCGGTTAGATCGGTGCGATACTGCCCAAGCGCCTTAGCATCCCCAGCCTGAATGGTTCGCCCGCGCTCCTCAACCAGGGCGAGCTTGGCCCGCGCCCGCTCTAGGCCAGTGGTGGCCGTCGCAAGGGCAACCTGCTTCTCGATCAGGCCGGCTGTGGCCTGCCCCACACCCAGCAGCGCCTTCTGTTGGGCGGTGGCTGTCCCGGTGAGCAGGGCTTGCTCGGCACGGAGCTTGTTCACGCTGCGGGTCGCGTCCGTAGCCGCCGCGGACTGCGCGGTAACGACCTTCACCAGCTCGCGGTATTCTGGCCGGTCCCCGACCGCCTGACGGACTGCGATGCCGAAGTCCCCGATTGAGCGGCGGCCGGCGTTATATTCGGACACGAGATCGCGAAGGCGCCGCTTGATTGGATCGTCGAACGCGCTGCGCGGATCCATCACCTCGGAAGCAGCAAGGACCGGATTACTGACGCTGCTGGCATCCCGCACAGCGCCAACCGCCCGGCTGCGGGCCGTCATGTACGCATTAGTCTGCTGCTCGATCGCGCCCTGTCGCGCCTGCGCGGCTGCGAGGCGCTCTACTGCTGTCACCTGCCGATTGATCGCCCCCGTGGTCAGGTCGACATAGTTCTTCAGGTCCGCCTGAGCGTCGCTCATCGTGTTGCTGGCATCACCCGCGCTGAGCAGAGCAGGAACGAGGGTGGCACCGAGGATCGAACCGACCGCGAGAAGGCTGGCGCCAAGCGGACCAGCGAAGAACGACGCGACCTTGGCAGCCTTTCCACCTGTGTCGGCCAGGGCATCGGCGAGCTGTGGGGCTTGCTGCGCAGCGATGAGAAACGGCGACTGGCCGCCGGCTAGCTGCGCACCGATGTCCGCATATTGGCGGGCAACATTGCGCTGGGCGTTGGCAATCCGTGCACTGTCTCGCTCGATTGTTGCCGTCGCCTTCGTGGTGGCCGCTTCGATGCGTCTGGTGGCGTTCTGCACCGTGTTCGCGGAGGTGTCGAAGTCGTTACCGACACCCTTGATGTCGCTGCGGGCTTTGTCGACGCGCGTGGCAATCTCAACGACCAGCGACTCGGCGGTGATCATTTCCCGGCTTCCTTGATGGCGCGTTTGACGCCCCGGCGGATAGTGGCTGCGACCTCTTTCTTGGTGGCGGCGACGGCGGGGTGAAAGAATGGGCGAGGGGCCATCTTCGATGTGCCGTATTCCAGCGCTGTCGAGTATTTGGCGTTGGATGCGACGAGCACCTTTAGCGGGTTCTCCTGAACCACCTCGATATTATCGTGGAGATGCTGGGTGTCGTTGTTTGGTGGCTGCCCTGGCAGGCTGGCAACGTGGTGCTTCCCGGACACCGAACCCGCCATGATCAATCCCTTCGCATGGTCGGCGACCAGATCGCCTGCGGCGAACGTGGCCGGCCCTACATGCTTCTCAACCGCGGCAATGAAGCGCTTCAGGCCGCCACGGTGGTTCCAGTGAATGCCCATTAGGCCGCCACCGGATCGTCAGGTTCGGCGTTGGTTGTGACGGACTTGGTCGGCAGCTCCACACCGAACATCGCTAGACCAAGCACAGCGAACGCAATCGTCCACGCATCCTCGATCGGCCGTCCCACGACGTAGGTACTGACAAGCTGCTGGGCGCGATTGGCCGAGACGACCACCGGTTCTCCCGCCACCTCGCCCGAACCGCCGCCGATCAGCGCCAGGCGGATTGTTTCTACAGCGTCGCGCTCGATGATTTCCGACGCCAGGATCTCGGCTGCGCTCACCTGCGTCCAGTCCGGCTCGCCGGATGGTAGGAGAGGGCGCCCACGGGCCATGCGACTGAAGATGCCGCCGATACCGAGCGGTCGGTGATTGCCTTCAGCGTCCTTGAAGCCGCACAGCCGCTCCAGTTCGGCGATCTCCTTGCGGCCGAGATGAAAGCGATACACGCCATCCCCGAACGGCAGGTCTGCCCAGGTCACCCGCTTGGGCGCATCCCGGCGGCGCTCAAGCTCAGCCCGGAGCGCGGCAAGCTGGGCAGCATTGCTCACGCCGCCAGCACCCACCCGGGCACGACAGGGTTGCGCACGCCGATAGTAAAGGCGGCCAGTTCCTCGGGGGAGGGCTCACCACCGTGGATGACGTGCGCGACGACGGCGGCGACGATCGGCTCCAGTTCGGATGATGGGGCGTCGGCGAGGTGAAACTGCACGATCGCAGCCGCCTCCGCGGCGGTGAAGGTGCGGATCCTTCCCGCGGTCACCGCGCGGGCGCCGCCGGCCACGGCCATGGTGATGATCTCAAGCATTTGCTCGCGTGTCGGCGCAGCGGGGCGAACGAAGGGAGGCCAGCCGCCGCCGTTCACCGGCATTGCAGCGGACCGCTCCCGTTCAACGTCTGCCGCCTTGAGGAAGTAGCCGTGCACAGTGCCAATGCCGCGATCATGCCGCTTCTCGAACGCACAGATCGCGTCGTGTGACGGGGCGAGCAAGAAGATGCCCCCAAACAGGGGAAGCCACAGGCAGCCGCAGTTGGACCGCATGCGCTGCTCGTATCCGGTGAGCGGCCGGCCGGTGCCCGCCCACACCAGCTTGCCGTCGCGCTCGACGGCGGTGCCAAGATCCTGGCTCATGCCTCACCCACCGGCGTGCCGTTGTGACGGCGATAAGGATCGGCGGTCCCGTACTGCGACATGTTCCGGATCGTCGCGATAGCCGTGGCCTGAGCAATCGCCTTGATCTCCTGGAGTTGCTCACGGGTGAATACGATGGGCTGCTGGGCGGCGCTGGGCTGGTGGGCGTCGGTCAATTTCGTGCTCCTGCTTTCCGGCGAAGTTCGATGGTGCGGCGCTTGTTTTGCTCGGCAGTGCGGTGAGCGGTCCGGGCGGCGCGAAGGCGGTCGGGTCCCAGCACAGTGAACCACCGCTTGGCGGCGCGCTTGCCGAACAGGTATTCGGCGCGTCGCCAGCCCTGCGTGATGAAGATCGGCTCGAATTCGGGCGGCACGGGGTGAGCCACCTTTGTGGAGGGCGCCTTCAGCCTGCTAAGCGACACAGGCTGCCTCCTCGTCCACGATGCCGAGACCGGCCGCTTCCTGAAGCTCGGCGAAATACTGGCGGGCCTCCGGTGAGGCGCGGTTCCAGGCGCGCATGATCAGCACCGCTTGTGGCGTGTCCTGATCCTCATCCACGAAGCCGGCGAGATCCTGCCGGTGCTTTATGGCAGCACGCCTTGCGCTGCGCAGTCCCCAGCCTTCTGCGGCGGCGCGGGTGGCCATGTCGAACCGTTCAGCTTCCGGGAAGGTCGCGAGCTGTGCGTGTGTTTCGAACGAGAGGCGCGTGTCTCTGCGATTACAGGGAAATGCGAGGGCAACCCGGCGCAGCTCGCCCAGCTTCGTGTGCGGAATGTCGAGCGCGTCGCCGATCGCCTTGCTCGTCGTTTTCAGCCCGGCGGCTCGCCCGGTCACCACCCAATCGGCCAACGCCCAATCTGCTGCATCCCGTGTGGCGAGCCTGCTGTGAAAGCCGGCGATCCATTCGGCGCTTGAAAGCGAAGTGTCGGCGGCGGTGGGTCGACATGCCATGCGCTACAGTCGCGCTCATGGTGGTAAAAGATTACCGCCGGCAGCAGCCCTGTAGTCGGGTTCCCCCGCACACCGCTCTGCGCTCACCACTGCATCGGGTGACATGACTTGGATCAAGCTTGTCGAATCACCCCGCAGCAACAACGATGCAGGATTGGGGCGGAGGGGGAAGAGAACAGCATGCCGTTTTACTTCAAAAAGTCGGTCAGCGCGGGACCGTTCCGGTTCAACTTCTCTCGTGGTGGCGTTGGTGCATCAGTTGGCGTGAAAGGCTTCCGCGTCGGAACTGGGCCGAGAGGGCATTACGTTCACGCAGGGCGCGGTGGCTTCTATTATCGAGCCACGATCGGCAAGCCAGGCGAACGACGAGGCCAAGCGGTTTCCGAAGTTTCGCCATCTGCAATCCCGGTTTCCACCTTCGAAAGTGGCGTGGAGATGATCGAGGTCGAGTCCGCTGACGTGCTCGCAATGAGGGATGAGTCTTTTGCGGACATGCTGGACGAGATCAACGAGAAGCGGCGGCAACTAAGCATGGCGGCGACGCTTGGTTGGTCGATCGGTATCCTCGGACTGTTGATCGGATTGGCCGCCGGGGGAGGATGGATCGTGCTTGGTCTGCTCGGCCCGGTCGGCTGGTCGTTTGGCAAATGGCTCGACTCATACCGCCGCACGAGCGTGCTGTTCTATGATCTCGAGCCAGAGGTGCAGCAAGCCTATGAGCGAGTGACCCGCGGTTTCGACCTGCTGGCAGGCTGCGCGGGCCGGTGGCATGTCGAAGCCGGAGGCGCGGTTCAGGACATAACGACTTGGAAGCGAAACGCAGGCGCGAGCCATATCGTCCGCAAGAAGCCGACCGTGCTTGAGTACAGGCTGCCAGCAGCGGTCACGAGCAACATAACACCGCCCGCGCTATATGTGGGTAGGCAGGTGATTTACTTCATGCCTGACGTCGCCTTGGTGGACGACGGTCATGCTATTGGCGCTGTCGCTTACAGCCGCTTATCGGTGGTTTGGCAGGATTCGAACTTCATTGAGGATGGCCAAGTGCCGGGTGACGCTGAAGTCATCGGGTACACATGGAAGCATCCCAACAAGAGCGGTGGCCCGGATAGGCGCTTCCGGGATAACAGGCAGATCCCGATATGCCGATACGAGGCAATGCATCTTCGTAGTGGCACTGGCCTCAATGAACTGGTCGAGTTCTCTAGAACGGGACTTGCATCCTTGTTCGCGGAGGCGCTGCAAGCTTTGCCGAAGAATACGGGGGTTCCCGCGAGCGAAGCTCTTCCCGCTGTTGCGAAACGGGCTTGACCACCAGCGTCCAAGTGCCAGCATCTAGCTGAATTAGAATCGGTGTGGGGGGAGAAGCATGGCCGTATATCTCGTGACGTATGATTTGAAGGCTCCAGGGAGAAGCTACCAGCCGGTGCATGACTATCTTCGATCCTTCCCAGACTGGTGCAAGGGCCTCGAGTCCGTCTACCTCATTGATACGACGCTAAGCACGACACAGGTGCGGGATGCCTTGCGCGCCAAAGTGGACGGCAACGACAAATTATTTGTCGTGCGCATTACGCGAGACTGGGGTTCTGTGAACTATGGCTGCGGCGACTGGCTGAATAAGCCCGGCCGGGTCTTTTAATCCATCTGCTTCTTTAGGCTGTGCAACTCCCTTCGCATCTCTGCAACGGCTCGCCTTATGGCGAGGTAATCGCGGGAATAGCGCCCGTGCTTAAGTGCGTTTTGGTTGCCGGGCACGCCTGGGGACAGCCCGCCGTGAATGCGACACCGTCCGTTCGGCATTGCTGGGCACTGGCACGCCGTTCCCTTCCGCGTGCGGGCTAGGCAGCGCCGCGCTTGCTTGAGGGATTGTGGCTGTTCGGCTCGGCTCATGCGGTCGTTCCTCGGTTCTTGGTGGAGCCCCGGTCCCCCGGGGGCCGTGATGATGGACGTCGCCGACGATCGCCTGCGCGCCTGCCTCCACGGTCACATGCTCGACACGAACGGTCTGCTGGCCCTTGCCGCGCATTCGGGCCAGCGCTTCGATCTGGGCCGTGAACGTGCGCTGGAGCTTGACCGCGAGGTTGCCGTAAAGCTGCAGGAAGTCCCGGTTCGTCGTGCTCGCCGCTCTGCCCATGATGTCGGTCGTTAGCGCGTGATTCGAGGCCATCTGCACCGCCAACGCGGCTTCTAGTTCGTTCTCCGGGGCAACGGCAGACACCAAGGCGATGGCCGCATTCCACTGCTGCTCGGTCGCTTCCGCCGAGTCTCTCGAACGGGTGGTAGCGTTCAGCGCGGTAAGGGCCTGCGACATGAACTCGGGCGAACGGGTGCCGAACGCGTCGCCGATCCGCATCGTCCAGCCGCTGTCGTCGCTATGAGGCGCGGTGCCGACCCCGTCCTCGTTGCGTTGGATTTGGACCGGCGGCGTGCGATCCACCCACCGCTCCCGGGCCATGGCAATCCGTGCTTGCTCCTTCTCGAAAGGAGCGGGGCGGAGGTCTACCGGCGCCTCAGACTTCGTCTTCCTTGCACCCATCACGTGTTCTCCTGATCGTTGCTGTCACGCCAGCGCAGCGAGAGGTTCGCGCGCGCGCGGTCCTTCCCGGCTTGCGTCTTGGGCCCGGTGCTCGCGCCGCCGTGGAAGCGACATCGGCCGCTATCCGCGAGATCGGTCCGTCGGCACGGCTGGCCGGCGCGGGTGCGGGCGCCGCAGCTAAGCGCCCGCATGGTCGAATGAACGCCAAGTTCGGGGAGCTGCGGAAGCTGCGCGAGTTCACGGCACAGCGCCGCATACTCCGAGACGAGCCTTCGGTATGAGCCGACGCGCGTTGTCATGATCGGAACCCTACCAATGCGCGCGCGATACTGGCCGGAAGCTGCGTCGAGGCGCTGATCACGCATCATCCCCCGCGCGTTCTTCCTCCCATTCCCGGTGCATGGCGATCATGGCCATGAGCAGGGGACGCATGCGCCAGTTAATGTCGTTGCGGATGTGGTTGGTCAGCGAGATCTCGGCCGACTTCGGCACGGCTGCGAGCGCGGCCGGATACATGGCCTTCAGGTGGTTCACTGCCCCGCCGCCGATGTTCCTGGCCATTTGGTCGAACAGCCAGCGCGCACGCTTTTCCTGGCCTTCCGCAGACCGGCTTGCAGAGGCAGCTAGGTCCGGGCGGGAGGGTAGATTCTCGATCAACGGCCATACTCCCAGAGGTAGATCGTGTTTTCCCAGCTGGCGTTTCGGCGCAGGAGGAAGAACCTGTCCTCGTTGCTGAGCAGCACGGCGGTATCGGTAATCTGCGTGATGTCCCGCCCATCGAGCCGGCCCGCGAGACCGAGACGATCATCGTCCCCGCGGGCCGAGGCGCTGCAGCCGAACAGTTCAAGCGGATGCCAGCCAAGCGCTAGCGCATCGACGGCCCAACCGGTGCTCGCCAGATACAGCGCATCCCCGACGATCACGGGCCACACGTCGGGCTTGGTGATCAGGGGCGCGCGTTGGCGAAATAGGCTGGCGATCCCACGAACTAGTTCGGTTGGCAGGCCGCGCATGGCTTCGCGCTGCTCGGGGTTGAGGGCGGGAAGATCAGCCCCCTCCTTTGGCTCCGGCTTAACGCGAAGACGTAGCTGCGCGTTCATGCATCCCACCCCTTGATCGGGGCTGTCTCATCAGGTGCTTGGGGCGCAGGCGCGAGGCCGCTCAAGGCCGCGCCTGCGTTCCCCTGTAAGGGGAGCGTGTGTGTTCTGCACGTTTCCGCGGAGTCGTTTCCCGCGTTCACGCACCGTGTTTCCGCGCCGTTTTCCGCACCGTTTCCCGCACCCTCGCCAGCTGTTTCCCGCAGGCCAAACACGGCCTTCCGGTCGGCACCGCGCCAGAGCTCGGCACGTTCGATGCGGCCAGTGCGGAACAGCCTGTCCATGGCTCGCTCGAGCCGGTCCTTGGACACGCCGCGGGCTTCAGGCATGGTGGCGAAGACAACCGGGGCAAGGTTGCGTCCGGTCTTCTCCGACACCGCACGACGCTGGCGCGTGCGCTCCGCGAGGCAGGCGAGAAACACCGCATCGTCACTGTTGTCCCGCGCGATCGCGGCTACTTCCCCGCGCAGCTCGTCGGACAGGTCGCTATCAAGCACGAGGGCGAAGTCGTGCCAGCGGAACACGATCTGTTGGTCTGGGCGGGCGTAGTTCGCCTTGCCGAGCGTCAGGATCCGAGCGTCGGGGTCGTGACCGTCGTCAGGGCGCTTCAGGACGATCTGGGACCGGACGGCGTTGAGCCAAGCAGTAGAGCCGGAATAGCTGTCGCCCACCTTGTTGGGGTGCGCGATCAGAACCACCGTGACGCCGAGCTCTCGGCACAGCTGGTAGAGCAGATTGATGAACCCGGTCACTTGGCCGCGGTCGTTTTCGTTCCCGATGAACAGGTGGCCGACGTTGTCGAGCACGACCAGTTTCGTCCCGGTCTCCGTGATAGTGCTGCGGAGCAGCGTGTAAGCCGGGGCGGGGTGCAAGCGTCCCTCGGAGTCGAAGGTGGCTAGTTCGTTGTTGAGCCGTCCGCGCAGCGAAACGACGGCGAGTTTTCCGGCAAGCTTGTCGACGCTGGTGCCGATCGCGCTGGCGATCTTCCGCAGCCGCCAGTGGTTTTCCCGGTCCTCGTCCTCGGCTGTAACGTAGAGGGCGTTGCCCGGCTGCACCGCCACACCCAGCATCTTCCGCCCGGCCGCGCTGGCGGCGCATAGCTGCAGTCCAAACGTCGACTTGTTGGTGCCGCCGGGGCCGGTGAAGAGAGTTACCTCTCCGTCCGGGATGACGCCGTCCATGCGGAAGGACTTAGGCTCAGGCTCCTGCTCGGCCCAGGCAGCCAAGTCGGCCACCGGGAACATCTCGACGGACGGACGCAGGGCGGCGTTCGTGAGGCGGCTCAGATCATCGGCAGTGCCTCGCCAATCCACGATGTCGCCGCCGGCCGGCAGCCCTTCAAGCTCCAAGATCACCGCCCGTCCACCGGCAGCTTCGACAGCGGCTCGGACTTTCTCAGCGTACTCGCGTCCAGGGCTGTCATTGTCGGGCAGGACGACGACAGTGCGGCCGGCAAGGGCGGCGGCGTAGCCGTCCCGCCAACTCTTCGATCCGAACGGGCTGGTCGTGGCGACCAAGCCCCAGCTCGCCAGCTTGTCGGCCTTGCGCTCGCCCTCAACGAAGTAGACCGGGAGATCGGGCGAAGACGCGAGCAGTTCAGGCAAGCGGTAGAGGACCCGCTTGATACCGTTGGTGCCGAATACCCAGCCACCGCGGCCATTGGGTCGCTCGGCCACAAACTTCTTCTTGTGGCCCGCACGTTCCTGGCGAACCGTTCGGTAAACCTCGACCCCGCTGGCGTCGTAGTAATGGTAGGTGCCCGTGATGCGCCACTGGTCGCCGGCAGCCTGCCGGAGCGGGGGCAACAGGCCGGCTGCGCGGCATAGTTCCTTGATCTCGCGCCAATCGGCTCCGTTGAAGCTGTTGATCACGACGTCGCCGTCGTCGTTGTCCTTCACGGTCACACCGCGATCGGATTTCGAGTGGCCAGGCGCGGGGAAGCTGCCATACGAGCCATGCCAGTCGCCATTGAAATGACGAGTGATGTTCTCTGCGGGGGACCCCATCACAGGCTCCCCGAACGGGCATCGCGGTCCGCAACGGCAGGCGAGGGGCGGTGCACGAGGTTACGCGCAACCCAGACGATTGCGCGCTTGCCGTTCGCGTTGAGCCGTCGCGCTCCGCTGTCGCAGATGAGCCCCTGCATGCGAAGCTCCGACGTGCGCGGCTGGATTGACCCGCGGTCGAGCTTAACCGCTACCGCCAACTCGTTCGTGGTCAGGCCGCGGGCACCAGCCGCGCGGATCGCCCGGAGTGCGATGCGCTGGAGCCGGGACACGGAGATGCTGATGTCGTCTGCCGCCGCAGCCGAGGTGTCGATGCCGCGGTGACCGGGCGCGAGCGGGTATTCAGCCATCAACACCCTCCATCGGAGGAAGTCCGTGCTTCTTCAGCAGGATGGCGAGCCAGCTGTTCTGCTTCTCGGTGAGGATGTTGGCGTCGAACGCGATGCCGCCCAGAAACTGTCCCTCACGCGGCCGCAGCCCGGCACCTGAGGTGAGCAGCGCCATCGCGGCGTCCTGATGGGAGGTAAAGGCGCTCACGACGAGCCACCAGCTTGAGCGGATTGAAGATAAGCGACGTAGGCCAGCAGCATCTGCACGGCAGCCGCAGACATCGTGACGCCGCCGTCCGTCGTGTCGCCGACGCACTCGGCGGCGTGCTCCAAGGCGAAGCGGCTCCATGCAAGGGGCGCGTTCGGGTCTGCGCTGGCCGCGATTGCCAACCGGCCAGCGACATATCTGCGCATCCCCGGGGCGCCGCCGTGTTCGATCAGCTCCTCGACGCTCAGGTTCGTGGTCGCGCCCGGATCGCTGGGATCGGCAGGCCAGACCAGCGAGGCTTTCGACGGGATCATGCGGCGCCTCCGAAGGCGAGAGGAGCAACAACTGCCGCGAGCGACGGCGACATGCCTGTCACAGCGATCAGCCGTTGAACCCTGAGCGAATTCAGATTATTGATCCCGCTGTCGCCGCCACAGTGACATGCAGGAAGCCGTCCGATTGCCGGGCGGCTTTCTCGCTTTTTAGGGCGCGAGCTGAGCCCCTCCGGCCGGGTCACATTGCCTCACGCGCGCCGGTGTCGCGATACGCTTCGAGGTCGCGCAGCAAATAGAACTGCCTGCCACCGACCTTCCGCGCACGCGGGCCCACGCCTTTTGAATACCAGTCAGCTAGCGTCTTGCTGCTCCGGCCGAGGAATGCCGCTGCGTCGGCGCGTGATACCCGCCCATCAGGCAGAACTCGGATGCGAACATGTTCGACCATCGGATCCTCCACGGTAACGGAAACGTATCCGTATGGACCTATGGGTATCCGAATCATCTTGAGGGCGCAAGCGGAAACGGATACGTCTCCGTCAGAAGGGAATTTCGATGGCGGTTTCGTTAATCAAGCCGGGGTTCGCCTTTGGCGATGTAGTTGCGATCATGATGGACCTGTTTCGAGTGGACCCCATCAAGCGCGAGACGTTTGTTGGCCGACTTCAACAGTTGCAGAAGGCGGGCATTCCTGCGGGGGCCAATTCAGGGCGCGGTACGAAGGTGCGCTATAATGCCGCCCAACTCATCACGCTTATGACCTGCCTTGATCTGCTGGACTGCGGTGCGACGCCGGCGACCCTCGCGTCATTCTTCGGAGATGCCGCTGCCAACAATTTGGAAACGCTCTTCAGCGAAGAAGGGGGAAACTTTGGTCGTCCCTTAGCAATGGCTGAAGCGTCGCAGATGGATTTGTTCTTTCTCTTTCAGCCGAACGCCCTCGGTTATCTTCAGTCAGGATCAACCGAGACAGATGAAGATGGAGGCGTGCTGCTGATCGAGGGCGACTTCAAGGCGCTCGAGCGACTAAATGCGAAGCCGTCGATCGCTATCAATATGACGCGGCGGGTGGCTGAGCTCAGGGGCGTTGTTGACAGGTTGTTGCCCTCTCAATCCGTCTTGCTCAGGTTTGTCGCACCGACTGAAGCATCGGAGTAGACATGGCGCTCAAGTTCGCAAAGCTGACCCGCCCTGCGATTCGCGGCCTGGCGATCGGGCAGGAGCTTGCCGAACACGGCATCATTGCCGAGCGTCAGGCGAACGGCGACGTCCGCTATCGCGTCAACATCATGGTTGATGGCCAGCGCATCCACCGGGTCGTCGGCCGGGAAAGCGAAGGCGTCACCCGGGAGCAGGCCGAGCGCCTGATCGAGAAGTTTCGCACCGAGGCGCGTGAGGGGCGACTGAACCTGCCGAAGGGGCGCAAGCTCCACCGCAGGTTCAGCGACGCGGCCGACGAGTACCTGCAACGTTTGGCAGACACGGACGGCAAGAACCTGAAGCCGAAAACACAGCACCTGAAGAACCATCTCAAGCCGTTCTTCAAGGCGCACCGACTCGACGGCTTCACCGATTTCAACATCCGCCAGTATCGGAAGGCGCGGACCACGGCAGGCGCCGCTGTTGCCACCGTAAATCGCGAGCTCGCAACCCTTCGGCACCTGCTCAAGTCCGCCGCGTCGTGGAAGTGGATCAAGAAGGACGCAATCCCCGACATCGTCATGGAGCCCGAGGTGCAGCAGCCCATGATTGCGCTGAACGAGGCTCAGTCGGCGGCGCTGATGAAAGGCGCGATCGGCGACCAGGACGGACGGTGCTGGCTCTTCGTCGCGTTCGGGCTAGGCGCGGCGATGCGGCATCGAGAGATCCTACGTGTGCGCTACGACCAGATCGACTTCGACAACCGGCGCATCCTCATCCCCGAGGCGAAGGCTGGGCAGCGCGAGCAGCCGATCACGCGGTCGCTGGTAGATGCATTGAAGCGCCAGCGCGCGATGGAGGACGAGGACAAGCGCGACGGATGGGTGTTCCCGACCTTGAACGAGAAGCAGTCGAGGGCCGGGCACCGTACCAACATGGCCCGGCCGTTCGCCCGCGCAGTGGTTCGCGCCAAGCTCGATCCGGACAAGGTCACCCCGCACACGATGCGACGCACCGCGATCACAAAGCTGGTGCGAGCTGGCGTGGACCTGCCCACAATCCAGAAGATCAGTGGGCACAAGACCCTCGCGATGGTGCTGCGCTACGTCCACATGCAGTTCGACCATGTGGACGCGTCGATCTCAGCGCTCGATGCTGTTCTTCCTGGCGCAATTACACAGGGATTACACACGCCTGCCGCGCCAGACGCCCCGGAAGGGGCTGCCGTAGTGGCAATTTCTAGTGCCAAGTCAGCGGCTTAGCGCTGGAGGCCCGACCGGGAATCGAACCCGGGTGCAAGGATTTGCAGTCCTCTGCGTCACCACTCCGCCATCGGGCCTCGATCGCGTGGAGGCGGGCTGATGCGGCGGCAAGGCAGGCATGTCAAGTTTCGACATTGGCGCATTTGCATCGACGCGATAAAGCGCCACTCTGATGGTAAGTGTATTGCCATGCTAAAACAGCCGTGCGACAGGTGACAGAATGACGATGACCATGGAACGCCAACCCGATTTCGCCGCCCTCCGCACCGCGATGGTGGCCAGTCAGCTGCGTACCAATGCGGTGTCGGATGCGCGGGTCGTCGCCGCGATGGCCACTGTGCCGCGCGAACGGTTCGTTCCGGCCGATCAGGTACCGTTCGCCTATCGTGATGGCCTAGCGGAGCTCGGCGGCGGGCGTTCGCTCAATCTGCCAACCGCGACCGGGCGGCTGTTGACCGAGGCGCGCCTTGTTCCTGCCGATCGCGTGCTGCTGATCGGCGCTGCTTCGGGGTACACGGCCGCGGTGCTGGCCGAACTGGTGGCCTCAGTCGTTGCGGTGGAGTCGGACCCGGCGCTTGTCGCCATGGCGCGCGTGTCACTGGCCAACGACAGCCGGGTGACGATTGTCGAAGGTCCGCTGGAACGAGGCCATGCGGCTGGCGCACCGTACGACGTCCTCATCATCGATGGCGCCGTTGAAGAGGTGCCGGAAACGCTGGTCACTCAGGTTCATCCTGATGGCCGCGTTGTCGGCGGCCTGATCGATCGCGGCGTGACCCGGCTGTCCGCCGGTCGACGCAGCGGGGGTGGTTTTGCGATGCTGGATTTCGCCGACATCGAATGCTGTCGCTTGCCGGGTTTTGCCAAACCGGCCCGATTCACCTTCTGAGCAAAGGCTGCAATGACCCGCGTCCGTTCACTTGCCATGCCGCTGACCCTTGCGGCTGCGATCGCCGCTTCCCCGGCGCAGGCGGACACGCTGCGCGATGCGCTGGCGCGGGCCTATCAGGACAATCCGACGATCACCGGCAGCCGTGCGCAGCAGCGTGCGAATGACGAAAACGTGCCGATCGCTCGTGCGGCGGGCCGTCCGACCCTCGGAAGCAACGCCGGCGTTACGGAAAACTATCTGCGCAGCGGCAATTCCTTCACCACGCCGGAGAAGGTCGCGCAGGCACAGTTGGCGTTGAACGTGCCATTCTATTCCGGCGGCGCGGTGCGCAATTCGGTGCGGGCAGCGGAAACAAGGGTCGAGGCAGGCCAGCTTGGTCTGCGCGGGACGGAGGCGGCGCTCTTCACCGACGTGGTAGGCGCCTATAACGACGTTCTCCGCGACGAGGCGATCGTCGGGCTCAACGCCCAGAACGTGCGCGTGCTGGAAACGAACCTTCAGGCCAGCCGTGATCGCTTTCAGGTAGGCGATCTGACTCGCACCGACGTCGCGCAGTCGGAGGCGCGGCTCAGCCTTGCGCGCGCACAGCTGCAGCGCGTGCAGGCGAACCTGATTGGGAGCCGTGAAAATTACGTTCGCTTGGTCGGCGCGGCGCCCGGTGCGCTTGAGCCGCCGCCGCCGCTGCCCAATCTGCCGTCCAATGCCGATGTCGCGGTTGACGTGGCATTGCGTGACAATCCCTCGCTCTTGTCAGCGTTGAAGCAGCGTGACGCGACCGTGTTCGACGTGCGCGTCGCGCGAGCCAGCCGGTTGCCCACATTGGGGGTCGGCGCAACCGGCAATTACGTGAACTATCTCGGCTCGCTGGGCTCCGGCACTGGGCTCGGCGTCGGGCAGTCCGGCACGTCAGCGGGGATCGGGCTCAACGTCAGTCTGCCTTTCTTCCAAGGCGGGCGGCCCGCGGCGCTGGTTCGCCAGGCGCAGGCGCAGCGCTCGCAGGCGATCGAGAATGCGACCGCTGCGGAGCGCGACGTCATTGCTTCCACGCGGTCGGCCTATGCGGTGTGGCAATCCTCGCTGCAGGTGATCGCGTCATCGGAGCAGGCAGTCGCGGCGAATCAGCTGAGTTTGGAGGGCGTCCGCGCCGAAAACAGCGTCGGCACGCGCACCATCCTCGATATTCTGAACGCTGAGCAGGAATTGCTCAACAGCCAGGTCACGCTGGTGACGGCACGGCGTGATGCCTATGTCGCCGGCTTCGCGCTGCTCGCGGCGATGGGGCAGGCGGAGGCGCAGGATCTCGGCCTCGAAGGCGGCCCGCTGTACAATTCCGCCGAAAACTACCGTGCCGTGCGCAACCGCATTTCCGACTTTTCCGATGGTCCGACGCCACAGGCAATCGCGCCGTCAACCAGCGGCGTGCCGCCACAGAACGCCAATGTCACTCGTCCGCTCGATCCCGCGCTCGACAGCAGCAAGGTTGACAGAAGCCCGGCGTTGACCACAGGTGAGAGCGCACCGAACCGCTGATAGTCAGCCGTTTTTGGGACGAGGTGGACTGCGCGCATGGGGGATGTCAGCGCCGAGCCGTCGATGGAAGACATTCTGTCCTCCATCAAGCGCATCATTGCGGAGGAGGGCGACGATCGCCCGATCCGGCCTCGGCGCAGTGGGGCGGTTCGTGCCGTGCCGGCGGCGCCGATCGCTGATGACGACGAGCCGGAAGAAGTTCTCGAACTGAGCGACCCGATGCCGCCGGCGTCGTCGCGCGCCAGCGTGAGCGCCGACGCGGCCGCTCCGACCGCAGCGCCAGCCGTGACGGAGCGTTCGCCCGGCCTCTCTACCGCGCAGGCCGCTGCCGCGCTGCTGTCGGAACAAACCACTCAGGCGACCCGCGGTGCGCTCGATGCGCTGTCGCGGCTGATGGTGAAGCCGGAGCCCGGTAGCGACGGTACGCTCGAAGGGCTGGTGCGCGACATGCTGCGCCCGATGCTGCGTGAGTGGCTGGATACGAACTTGCCGACATTGGTGGAAACGCTCGTCGCGCGGGAAATCGCAAAGATCACGCGCGGCTCCTGATCGTTCGCCTGCCGCACGACGGGTGGTCACGCGACAAGGCGATTGTCGCGCCTGTGACGATCTGCTTTACCATTTGGCCATGAGGATGCTCCTGTCCGCGAGCCTCGCTGCGCTCGCCGTCACCGCCGCTCCGGCCTATGCCCGTCCCCTGACGATCGAGGATCTGACGACGCTCAGCCGTGTCGGCGCGCCTACCGTGTCGAAGGACGGTCGCTGGATGGTCTGGGCCCAACGGGAGGCCGATATCGACGCCAACCGCGGTCGGTTCGATCTGTGGAGGCTCGATTTGACGCGTCCCGGTGCCGCACCGGAGAAGCTGCTCGCCGATCCGCAGAAGGACGAAAATGATCCACAGATCGTCGGCAACACCGTCTATTTCGCGATGGACGATGCGATCTGGTCGGTTCCCGTCACGGGCGGGACGCCGCGCAAGCTGACCGACTTCAAGGGTGGGTTTAACGGCTTCAAGGTCGCGCCGACGGGTGACAAGATCGTCGTCTGGGCCGATCGCCTGCCGGGCGCCCCCAGCCTGGAGGAGCCGATGATCCGCAAGCGCGCGGATGCCGGATCGGGCCGCACCTATGACCAGCTGTTCGTGCGCCACTGGGATACGTGGAGCGACGGCAAAAGGTCGCAGCTGTTCGTCCTGCCGCTGACCGCCGCGGGCGCGCGCGGCAATGGCAAGGCAGTCGTGGGCGGCCTCATCGGCGATGCGCCGTCCAAGCCGTTCGGCGGCGCGGCGGAAGTTGCGTGGAGCCCCGACGGCAAGACGCTCTATTTCGCGCTGCGCGAGGCAGGCCGGATCGAGCCCACCTCGACCAATCTCGACATCTTCGAAGTGCCCGCCGACGGCAGCCGCGCGCCCGTCAACCTCACCGCGGACAACAAGGCTACCGACAATCAGCCGGTCGTCTCGCCTGATGGCCGCACGCTCGCCTGGTTCGCCATGCGCCGCCCGGGCTATGAGGCGGATCGCCAGGTGCTGATGCTGCGCGATCTTGCCACCGGCCGTGTCACCTCGCTCACCGAGAAGTGGGATCGCTCGGTCGGCTCGATCGCCTGGGCGCCCGACTCGCGCTCGCTGTACGTTACGGCCGACGATACGCAGGAAACCCCGCTGTTCCGCGTCGATGCGCGCACCGGCCAGGTTACCCGGCTGACGCAGCAAGGCCATGTCGGCGCGGTCGCCGTGACGCCCGCCGGGCCGATTGTTGCAATCGACTCGCTCACCGCCCCGGCCGATTTCTACCGCGTCGCCGCCGCCGGCACGCCGCAGCGGCTGACCAACGTCAACGCCGCCAAGCTCGCCGGCATCGACATGCCGACCGTCGAGCGGTTCAGCTTCACCGGCGCCAACAACGACACCGTCTGGGGCTATGCCGTGAAGCCCGCCAATAGCACCGGCAAGGTGCCGATCGCTTATATGGTCCATGGCGGGCCGCAGGGGTCGAGCAACAACAGCTGGTCATATCGCTGGAATCCGGCGGTGTTCGCGGGCGCGGGCTACGGCCTCGTCGCGGTCGATTTCCACGGCTCCACTGGCTACGGTCAGGCCTTCACCGATGCGATCCGCAACAATTGGGGCGGCTGGCCACTCGAGGACCTGAAGAAAGGCCTTTCCGCGGCGACCACCAAGTTCACCTGGCTCGACGGCGACAATGCCTGCGCGCTCGGCGCCTCCTATGGCGGCTATATGATGAACTGGATCGAGGGGCAGTGGCCCGACCGCTTCAAGTGCATCGTCCAGCACGACGGCGTCTTCGACGCGCGCGCCATGGCGTATGAGACCGAGGAACTGTGGTTCGACGAGTGGGAGCACGGCGGCAAGACCTATTACGAAGATCCGCAAGCCTTCGAAAAGTGGAACCCCGTCAACCACGTCGCCAAGTGGAAGACGCCGCAGCTCGTCGTCACCGGCGAGAAGGATTTCCGCATCCCCTACACCCAGGGGCTCGCCGCCTTCACTGCGCTCCAGCGCCGCGGCATCCCCTCGCGCCTGCTCGTCTTCCCGGACGAGAACCACTGGGTGCTGAAGCCGAAGAACTCGCGCCAATGGTATCGCGAAGTGATCGGCTGGATGGATCAATGGACGGGGAAGCGCTGACCTCCTATATTGGCGGTCAGGAGGCGCACGATGAAGATCGACATCGTTGAAGGTCCGCTCGACGCGGGGGCGCCCGGCAAGCCGCGCTATCGCACGGTGCGCGCGGACGGCAAGACGATGAAGGTTCGCATCGTTGACGCCGATAGCCCGTCGTTCGCCGCGGATTTCGGCGCGGCCTTCCGTTAGAATGTCCGCCGCGCGCGCCGCGCCAATCGCGCCCTCGCTGCCGCCGCTGAGTGACGGGAACGGTCAGGTCCGGCTTCGATCCGCGCTTGTGGATCGTCGCTGGCCCGAACGGATGCGGCAAAAGCTCTGCCTATGACCGAAGCGATGTCGACGAGTTCGGCGGGTCGGTCTGGATCATCAATCCCGATCTTCTGACCGTCCGAATCCGCGACACCGAACGGGTGCCGGTCGATCGCGCCAACCTGCTCGCGGTGCAGCGGATCGAGCAATGGCTGGATGCCTCGCTCGACGCCTATCAGACGATCGGCGTTGAAACGGTCCTGTCTTTCGATAAATATCGCCGCCTCGTGACCAAGGCCAAGGCGCGTGGGTTCGAAGTCCGCCTCATCTACGTCTATGTGAGGTCGGTCGATCTCCAGCTGGAGCGCATCGCCTTGCGGGTTGCGAAGGGCGGCCATGACGTGCCGGCGGACAAGGTGGCGGCGCGGCGCCTCCGATCGTTCGAACAGGCCGGCTGGTCCTTTGCCGAGGCAGATGCTGCCTGGGTCTTTGACAATTCTGGCGCGGAGCCGAAGCTGGTGGGGCGCAAGGAAGCCGACATGATCCGCATCAGTTCGGACATGCCCGACGAATTGTTTCGCGCGCTGGTGCCGGGGCAGGACTAGCTACTTCTGGTTTTCGCGCGGCGACGCTAATGCTCGCGACATGAGCGAGCTTCCCAAGACCTTTGACCCCGCCGCGATCGAATCCCGCTGGTACAGCCATTGGGAGGAGAACGGCCTGTTCCGTCCCGAGCGTCCCGGCGCGGAGCCGTGGACGATCGTCAATCCGCCGCCTAACGTCACCGGCTCGCTCCACATCGGCCACGCGCTCGACAACACGCTGCAGGATATCCTGACGCGCCACGCGCGGCTGAAGGGCAAGGACGCGCTTTGGGTGGTCGGCACCGATCACGCCGGCATCGCCACGCAGATGGTGGTCGAGCGGCAGATGGCGCTCAAGCAGCAGAAGCGCACCGATTTCACCCGCGACGAGTTCGTCGCCAAGGTGTGGGAATGGAAGGCGGAGAGCGGCGGCCAGATCACCGGCCAGCTGCGTCGTCTCGGCTGCTCGATGGACTGGGCGAACGAGCGGTTCACTATGGACGAGGGCTTCTCGAAGGCCGTGCTCAAGGTCTTCGTCGAGCTTCACCGCCAGGGCCTGCTCTATCGCGACAAGCGCCTCGTGAACTGGGATCCGGGCCTCGGCACGGCGATCAGCGATCTCGAGGTCGAGACGCGCGAGGTGAAGGGCAGCTTCTGGCAGATCCGTTACTCGCTCGCCGACGGCTCGGGAACGATCACCGTCGCCACGACGCGCCCGGAGACGATGCTCGCCGACATGGCCGTCGCGGTGCATCCTGAGGACGCGCGGTACAAGGACATGATCGGCAAGCAGATCAGGCTGCCGATCACTGGCCGCCTGATCCCGGTGATCGCCGACGAACATGCCGATCCGTCGCTCGGCACCGGCGCGGTGAAGATCACGCCGGGGCATGACTTCAACGATTTCGAGGTGGGCAAGCGCGCCGGCATGAAGGCGGGCGAGATGCTCAACATGCTCGATGCCAAGGCCAACGTCACGCAAACCGCGGACGGCCTGATCCCGGCCGAGTTCCTGGGGCTGTCGACGGCCGACGCGCGCAAGGCGGTGGTCGCCCGGCTCAAGGCCGATGGCGTCCTCGTGCCGCACATCGACAAGGAAGGCGTCGAGCATGACGCCGAGCCGCGCACAATCCAGACGCCGTTCGGCGATCGCTCGGGCGTGGTCATCGAGCCGTGGCTGACCGACCAATGGTATGTCGACGCCAAGACGCTGGCTCAGCCCGCGATCGAGGCGGTGAAGTCCGGCGCCATCCGCCTCGTCCCCAAGACGTGGGAGAAAACCTACTTCAACTGGATGGAGAACATCCAGCCGTGGTGCGTCAGCCGCCAATTGTGGTGGGGCCACCAGATCCCGGCGTGGTTCGACGCGGACGGCAAGGCCTATGTCGCCGAAACCGAGGCCGAGGCGCAGGCGCAGGCGGGCGAGGGCGTTGCCCTGACGCGCGATCCCGACGTGCTCGACACATGGTTCTCCTCCGCGCTGTGGCCCTTCGCCACCATGGGCTGGCCGGAGAACACCGACCCCACGCTCGGCGGGCGCTATCCCAATGACGTGCTGATCTCGGGCTTCGACATCCTGTTCTTCTGGGATGCCCGCATGATGATGCAGGGTATGCACTTCATGAAGGACGTTCCCTTCCGCACGCTCTACCTGCACGGCCTGGTCCGCGCGGCGGACGGCGCGAAGATGTCCAAGTCCAAGGGCAATACCGTCGATCCGCTCGGCCTGATCGACAAGTACGGCGCGGATGCGATGCGCTTCTTCATGGCGGCGATGGAAAGCCAGGGCCGCGACATCAAGATGGATGAGAAGCGGGTCGAGGGCTATCGCAACTTCGCGACCAAGCTGTGGAACGCCAGCCGTTTCTGCCAGTCGAACGGCATCGGCGGATCGACCACGCTGGAGCCGCCGGCGGCGACCCACCCGGTCAACAAGTGGATCATTGGCGAGGCGATCAAGGCGATCCAGTCGGTCGACTTGGCGCTGGGCGAATACCGCTTCGATGCCGCGGCGAACGCGATCTACCAGTTCGTCTGGAGTCAGTTCTGCGACTGGTATCTCGAACTCATCAAGGGTTCGATCGATGACGAGACGAAGGCGGTCGCCGGCTGGGTGCTCGATCAGATCCTCGTCGTCCTCCACCCGTTCATGCCGTTCATCACCGAGGAACTGTGGCACGCGCTCGCGCCCCGCGAGCATGACCTGATCGTCGCGCACTGGCCGATGGCTGACGCGCGTGCGATCGATCCGGCCGCCGCGCAGGAGATCGACTGGCTGATCCGCCTCGTCAGCGAAGTGCGCTCCAGCCGCACCGAACTGAACGTGCCTCCGGGCGCCCGGCTACCCTATGCGGTGACGGATGCGAACGCCGAGACGCAGGCGCGCCTCGAACGCAACGCCGCGACGGTCGCTCGCCTCGCGCGGATCGATCCGGGCGAAGTGTCGGGCGGCACGGCGCAGGTGGTGGTGGATGAAGCCACGTTCCGCATCGCGCTGGGCGACGTGATCGATCTCGCCGCTGAGCGCACCCGCCTCGCCAAAGCGATTGCCGCGGCCCAGAAGGAGCGTGACGGGCTGGCCGGGCGCCTCAACAACCCGAGCTTCGTCGAGCGCGCGAAGCCCGAGGCGGTGGAGAAGGCCCGCGCCGATCATGCGGAAAAATCAGCGGAAGCAGATCGGCTCGCGGCCGCCTTGGCGCGGCTCGGCTGATCCCGTCCGTCGGTGGCATTTCCCTAACTGGGACAGCTGCCGCGGACGAAAGCTGGCGGCGCTTGTATTGCCATCGTAACGGACCCCCTGTTTCGTTGGAGTTGAAATGACGCGCGTTAAGGTTTCGGTTCTCGCCATGGTCGCAGCGCTCGCTACGGCCGCGCCGGCGAGTGCCCAGTCGATCGTTGGCCTCGATGTCCTGCGTACCTGGAACCTCGTGGTCCTCGGCGATCTCACTTCCTCGTCCGAGGTAGAGGGCCGCACCTTCGTTGGCGGCAACCTCAACGGCAATTCGTCCAACTATCAGATCCGCACCCCGGAACCCTCGCCCTATAACGTCACTGGCCTGACGGTGGTGGGTGACGTCAATGGATCGCACAAGAACCTGAACGGCGGATCGGGCGCGGTTGTCGGCGGCAACGTCAACAGCGGCTTCAACCTGAACGGCGCGCCGCAGACGGTGAAGGTCGGCGGCACGATCGCCAACACCAACGTCAACCAGAACACGGTGACCTCGGGCCTCGCCGCGAGCGATCCGTCCTTCCTCGTCAACCTGAAGCAGCAGGGCAGCCTGATCGCCAGCAGCATGGGCGAGCTGTCGCGCACCTTCGGCGGCATGTCCTCGAACAGCAACCTGACGATCAGCGGCAATCGCGGCACGTTCGATGCGCGGCCGGATGCGCAGGGCGTGGCGGTGTTCAACATCACCGCCGCCGATCTCGATCGGATTGGCGAGATCAAGTTCAACCTCAACGGCGCCGACACGGCGATCGTCAACGTCACCGGCGCGAACGTGACGCTCAACGATAATTTCCTCGGCGGCACCACCGGGCTCGGCAAGCATGTGATCTGGAACCTGGTCGACGCGCAGAAGGTCGATGCCACCACGGCATGGGGCGGATCGGTGCTGGCGCCCGGCGCGGCGGCGACGACGGGCAATTACATCGAAGGCTCCGCGGTGTTTGGCAGCCTCGTGCAGAACGGCGAGTTCCACCTCGGCACCTATGTCGGTAGCTATAATCCACCGGCCGGCCCGCCGGGCGGTGGCGGCTCGCCGACACCGATCCCGGGCGAGGCTGCTGGCCTCTTCGCGCTGGGCGCGATCGGCCTGTGGATGATGCGCCGCCGCCGCCACGCAGGCGCCTGACGACCCTCCACAGACAACGGATAAAAAAAGGGCGAGGCGTCCAGAACGCCTAGCCCTTTTTTCATGCCTGTCTTCCTCCCCGAGGGGAAGGAAGCGAAACCCTGCCCTCCCGCGCGGGGAGGGCAGGGGCCGCGATCACGCGGCCAGGTTGCGCAGCACGTACTGCAGGATGCCGCCGTTCAGGAAATACTCCAGCTCGTTGACGGTATCGATACGGCACAGCGTCTCGAACGTCTCGGTCGAGCCGTCCTTGCGGGTCAGCGTCACGGTTACCGTCTGACGCGGGCGCAGGCCAGCGACATTGTGGATCGTGAACGTCTCGTCGCCGGTCAGCTTCAGCGTCTCGCGCGTCACACCCTCGGCGAACTGGAGCGGCAGGACGCCCATGCCGACCAGGTTCGACCGGTGAATACGCTCGAAGCTTTCCGCGATCACTGCGCGCACGCCGAGCAGGTTGGTGCCCTTCGCTGCCCAGTCACGCGACGAGCCGGTGCCATATTCCTTGCCCGCAACCACGACCATCGGCGTGCCATCCGCCTTGTGGCGCATCGCAACGTCGTAGATCGGCATGATTTCGGCGCCATAGCGGCTCATGCCGCCTTCGATCCCCGGCACCATCTCGTTCTTGATGCGAATGTTGGCGAAGGTGCCGCGGACCATCACCTGGTCGTTGCCGCGACGCGAGCCATAGCTGTTGAAGTCGGTCTTCGACACCTGGCGCTCCATCAGCCACGCGCCCGCCGGGCTGTCAGCCTTGATCGAGCCGGCCGGGGAGATGTGATCGGTGGTGATCGAATCGCCCAGGATCGCCAGCGGCTTCGCATCGATGATGTCGGTTACCGGCGCCGGGGTCATTTCCATGCCCTCGAAATACGGCGGGTTGGCAATGTAGGTCGATGCGGCGGGCCAGCTGTAGGTGTCCGAAACGGTCACGTCGATCGCGCGCCACTTGGCATCGCCCTCATACACGTTGCCGTAGCGGGTACGGAACATGTCGTCGTCGATGTTGGCCGTCATCAGCTCCGACACTTCCTGGTTCGAAGGCCAGATGTCCTTGAGGTACACCGGGCCGTTCGTCCCTTCGCCGATCGGCGTCTGGTTCATGTCGGTGGTGACGGTGCCCTTCAGTGCATAGGCGACGACGAGCGGCGGCGAGGCGAGGAAGTTCGCGCGCGCGTCCGGCGACACCCGGCCCTCGAAGTTGCGGTTGCCCGACAGGACCGAGGCGACGACCAGGTCGTTCTCGTTGATCGCGCTGCTGATCGGCGCCGCGAGGGGCCCCGAGTTACCGATGCAGGTCATGCAACCATAGCCGGTGAGGTTGAACCCCATGGCGTCGAAATCGTCCTGCAGACCCGATTTCACGAGATAGTCGGTGACGACCTGCGAACCCGGCGACAGCGACGTCTTGACCCAGGGCTTCGGCTTCAGGCCCAGCGCGCGCGCCTTGCGAGCGACGAGGCCCGCGGCAACCAGCACCGACGGGTTCGACGTGTTGGTGCAGCTGGTGATCGCGGCGATCACGACGTCGCCGTCGCCGATGTCATGGCCGCGGTCGGCCACTTCGACGCGCTTCGGTTCGGCCTTGCTGTACACCTTGCTGAGGTCGGCGTTGAACACGTCGTCCACCTGGTCGAGCGCGACCTTGTCCTGCGGACGCTTCGGCCCGGCGAGCGAGGGCACGACCGAGCCCATGTCGAGCTCCAGCGTGTCGGTGAACACCGGGTCCGGCGTGTTGGCGTCGCGCCAGAAGCCGTTCGCCTTGGCATATGCTTCGACCAGCGCGATCGTCTCGGCCGGGCGGGCAGTCAGCTTCATGTAGTCGATCGTCTTGTTGTCGATCGGGAAGAAGCCGCAGGTCGCGCCATATTCCGGCGCCATGTTGGCGATCGTCGCACGGTCGGCCAGCGTCATCTGGTCGAGGCCCGGGCCGTAGAACTCCACGAAGCGGCCGACGACGCCCTTGGCGCGCAGCATCTGTGTGACGGTCAGCACCAGGTCGGTGGCAGTGATGCCCTCGCGCAGCGCGCCGGTCAGCTTGAAGCCGACGACTTCGGGGATTAGCATCGATACTGGCTGGCCGAGCATCGCGGCCTCTGCCTCGATGCCACCGACGCCCCAGCCCAGCACGCCCAGGCCGTTCACCATCGTGGTGTGGCTGTCGGTGCCGACGCAGGTGTCGGGATAGGCGATCATCGCGGATCCGCCGCTCTCGGTGGACGCCCAGACGGTCTGCGCGACATACTCCAGGTTCACCTGGTGGCAGATGCCGGTGCCCGGCGGGACGACCTTGAAGTTATCGAGCGCCTTGGAGCCCCACTTCAGGAACTCATAACGCTCGGAATTGCGCTGATACTCGAGGTCGACGTTGTCCTCGAATGCCTTGGGCGTGCCGAACTCGTCCACCATGACCGAGTGGTCGATGACGAGGTGGACGGGGACCTGCGGGTTGATCTTGGCTGCGTCACCGCCCAGCTTGGTGATCGCATCGCGCATCGCGGCAAGGTCGACGACGCACGGAACGCCGGTGAAATCCTGCATCAGCACGCGCGCGGGGCGATACTGGATCTCGCGGTCGGAGCGGCGCTCCTTCTGCCAGTCGACGACTGCCTGCACGTCCTCCGGCGTGACGGTCTTGCCGTCCTCGAAGCGCAGCATGTTCTCCAGCAGCACCTTCATCGAGAAGGGCAGGCGCGAAATGTCGCCGAACTTCTCGGCGGCAACCTCCAGCGCGTAATAATCATAGGACTTGCCGCCGGCTTGCAGCGTGCGGCGGGCCTTGAGCGTATCGTGGCCGATGGCGGTCATGTGGGTCCTTTCCCCATAAGTGCGGCCAGCCTCGGGCGCGGCGGGGAAGCAAGAAGCGCGGAGAGTCGCGCCTCTCGCGCGAGCGCGCCCGGGCGGGCGTGAGCGAGACGTCGCAGCGGGCGATAGCAGCGGTCAGTGGTGGGGGGAAGGTGTCAAGTCAGGCTGGCGCGGTTACTTCGCCCGGCGACCCTCGCATCGGGCGCCACGCCGTCTCGGCCCGTCGGCGCGACAGATACGTATCCAGCCCGATCTGCGCCCCGATCAGCATGAACAGGAACGACTGGAATGCGATTCCCACGAATGCCCCTCCCAGCAGGTAGATCAGCTGCGCGTTCTGCAACGCTCCCGCCAGGCTGCCGGCCCACGCAAAGTCGCCCTCGCGATAGCGCCGGCGCAACACCTCCATCCGCACCAGCCCGATGACGTTGATCAGCAGCCACAGCGCCAGCCCGGGATAACCCTGCTCGCCCAGCATCTCGAAATAGCTGGAATGATAGGCGCGGCTCTTGTCCACGGTCAGGTTGCGCTGAACGGTGCGATTCGCGCCTTCGCCCTCGACCGAGACGGTGTCGTAGCGGATCTGGTTCTGGCGATAGGCTTCGAACCCGCCACCGAACGGATGATCCTTCACATAGTCGATCGTCCACTTCCACACGGCGATGCGGGTGGAGGCGGATTCGTCCGCCTTATAGGTCTTGATGGTTCCCATCCGCTCGCTGAACGCGCTCGGCAGGAACGGGATGGCCGCCACCCCGACCAGCCCGAGCGCGGCGACGTAGAGCATCTTGCGCTTAACCTCGCGCAGCATCAGCACCGCCAGCAGGCCGATGCACAACAGGCCGGTACGCGCCGATGTGCCGACCGGGATCAGCAGGCAGGCAAAGGTCAGCGCACCGCAAAACAGCCAGACCCACCGGTCCGGCCGGAAGACGGTGCCATATTTGCCCAGCCACAGGATGATCGGGATCAGCGAGATCGATACGGCGGAGATGATCGAGCCTTCGTACAGGCCCGAATTGTTGCTCACCATCAGGTTCAATTCGCCGTAGCCGCCGCCCGATGCCAGCGTCTTGATCCCGCCGACGATGATGATCGACGCGGCCGACAGAACCACGAACAACAACAGCGACTCGATGCGTAGCCGGGTGCGCAGCGTCAGCGGCAGGAAGGCAGCAAAGGCCAGGTTCTTCCACACCCATTCCCATTTGCCTTGGGCATCGATCGGAAAATCGGCGCTGCGGGTGGTGATGCCGCAGTAGATCAGGAGGAGCAGGATCAGCGCCTGGCGCGGCGCGAACCGCGAATCCTTCTTGTCGTCCACCACCAGCCAGCCGAGTACTGCCAGCCCGGCCGCGATCATCGACACCGGCACGCTGTTGAGCAGATAATAGGTAATCCGCTGCGGTGAGACGATATCAATGTAGATATAGGTCAGCACGAAGATGAACGGGCGCTTGAACCCGCATGCGAACAACGCGACCAGAAAGCCGATGAAGGCGAGATCACGCACGTGGGCGGCGTCCCGGGCGGGTCTTGCTGGGCGCCGGGTCCTCCGAGTCGAGATCGTCGCGGCGCAGCAGCAGCCACGCCGTCAGCAGCAGCAGACCGTGGCTGATCGCAAGGGCGAAATTGTCGATCATGGCGCGGTGCTGGTCGATCCCGAGGGGCGCCGCCCATCGTGGCGGCACCGGATGGCGTTGGTTCTGCCTAGCGCGTGGCAGTTGACGTGCCGTTAAGCGCCGGCGTGGCAGGCCAGCCGTGATGCGTATCCTTCACGTCCTCGATCACGGCCTGCCGCTGCAGAGCGGTTATACATTCCGCACGCGCGCGATCGTCAAGGCACAGCTCGCCCGCGGATGGCAGGTGGCCGCCGTCACTGGCCCGCGGCATCATCATGATGCGCCGGCGACCGAGGTGGTCGATGGCATCACCTTCCACCGCACCAGCCCCTCGATGAAACTGCGCGCGCCCTTGTCGGAGATGGCCGAGATCGCCGCCTTCGGGCGACGGATCCTGGCGGTCGCGCGCGATTTCCGCCCCGACATCATCCACGCCCATTCACCTGTGCTGGATGCGCTGGCTGCGATGCGGGCGAGCCGACGGCTTCGCCTGCCGCTCGTCTATGAGATCCGCGCCTTCTGGGAGGATGCGGCGGTCGGCAACGGGACCGGCACCGAAGGATCGCTCCGCTACCGCGCCACGCGCGCGCTCGAAAGCTGGGCGGTCCGCCGCGCCGATGCGGTGGCGGTGATCTGCGAGGGGTTGAGGGACGATCTGCTCACCCGTGGTGTCGCGCCCGACAAGATCATGGTCTCACCCAACGGTGTCGACATGGCGCTGTTCGGCGATCCGCCGCCGCGCGACGATCTGCTGGCGCAGCAGCTCGGCCTAGATGGCGAGGTGATCGGCTTCATCGGCAGCTTCTACGATTATGAGGGGTTGGACGACCTCGTCTCGGCGATGCCCGACTTGGTCGCGCAGCGGCCCCGCGCGCAACTGCTGCTGGTGGGTGGCGGACCGATGGAGGCGGCGCTTCGCGCGCAGGTTGCCGCCTCGCCGGTGGCCGACCGGATCCACTTCGCCGGCCGCGTGCCGCATCAGGAGGTGGAGCGTTATTACAGCCTCGTCGACGTCCTCGCTTATCCGCGAAAGAAGATGCGGCTGACGGATCTCGTCACGCCGCTGAAGCCGCTGGAGGCGATGGCGCAGGGGCGGCTGGTCGCGGCATCCGATGTCGGCGGGCATCGCGAGCTGATCCGTGATGGCGAAACGGGCACGCTGTTCGCCGCCGACGATCCGGCCGCGATCGCCGATGCGCTGGCCAGCCTGCTCGCCGATCGGTCGATCTGGGACAATCGACGCGCCGCTGCGCGCGCCTTTGTCGAGCGGGAGCGTAACTGGTCCTCAAATATTTCCCGTTACGAACCGGTCTATCGGCGGCTGATTGATGCCGCGGGCAAGGGTGACACATGGTCGTAAAGCGCAACGGCACGGACGTGATACGGTATCTGGTCCCGGCAGCTTTGCTCGTCGCGGGCATCATCATCGCCGCATCGATCGCCGCCATGCCGCGCGCCAATTTCGATCTGCTGGTCTGGCGACTCGGTTTGCCCAGCCTCATCCCGGCCGCTGCCCCGCCAGTCGGCGCGACGGGTCGCACCTTGCTGGCGCTGATCGCGCTGTTTCCCTTCCTCGTTGCAGCCGCGCTCGCCTGGCGCCTGAGCGATGGAAAACCGATGATGCGGCTGCGCCGTCCGCTGTCCGGCCGCGTGCCGGCGTTGCGCCGCGCCGACGCTCATCCCGATCATCCGCCCCGCTGGCCGATTCGCGCCGACGAGGATCTGGGGCCGCCGCTGCCGGCGATCGACAGCCTGGTTCGTCGATCCTTGCTCGATGACGATCTGCCGCTGCCGGCTGATCTGGAGCAGACGCTCGCCGCCTTCGATCCGATCGCCATCCCCGATGTGCCGCGCGAACCCGCCCGCCCGGTAGCGCCGCTGGTGACGATCGTGGTGCCAGCCCGCAGCGAAGAAAGCGAAGCTGCCGACGAGGATTATTCGTTCGAAGTGCTGGACGAAACCTCGCCGGAAACCTTGCCCGACCCGGTTGAAGAGGCGGCTGTACCTGCTGAACTCCCGCCGATCCAAGGGGTCGTAGCGGAAGATATGCCGGTCGAGGATGCGCCAGTCGCACCCGCGGCCGAATTGTCGCCTTTCGCCGGCGATCTACCATCGGACGCGATCGATACGCCCGCCCCCGTCGACGCGACGCCAGAGCCAGAGCACGGCCAAACCGATCACGGCGGCAATCAGGAATCCGGCGATTCGATCGCAGCCCTGCTCGATCGGCTGGAACGCGGCGCGCAGCGACGCAAGGACACGCCGCCGCCCACCGATCCTGCTCCGCCGTCACCCCCGCCCTCGGGCAGCCTCGACGATACGCTGGTCATGCTGCGCCGGATGGCACGCGGCTGATTCGCCGCGCAGGCGCGCTGCTCAGGCGCGCTGCTCAGGCGCGCTCCACGGTAATCGCCTCGATTTGCGCGTGGCACTGGCCGTCCTGCTCGCTGGCCTCGGTCACCGACAGGCCGGCGAGCATGCAGCCGGGCAGCGTCACGTCCATGTCCGGCACACACGCCAGCCAGTCGCGCGCCGCGTCGCTCGCCAGTGTTGTCAGCGCCATCGCATACCGCTCGCCGGCAAAGGTCGCGCTGTACCAGGCAGCGGAGCCGAGCGGTTCGATCGCTACTGCCAGGCGGCGCTGCGCCGCCGATGCCAGCAAGGCGCGCTCGATCACCGCGCTAGGAGCGGGACCGCGCATCAGTTTGCCATTCCCGGGCGTGTGTCACCGTTGGGCTTTTCTCCCGGCGGCGGCGCGCGCAGCGCGGCTTCCACGCGCGCGCGCATCCGCGGGCCGGGGCTTCGACCGCGGCGCAGGTCATGCACCAGGCGCGGATCATTCACCGCCTGGCGACCGAAGGTGGAGGGCGAGATGCCGGTTCGGCGAAGGTAGCAGTCAATCTGGGTGAGGAGGGACATGGCAAGCTCCCGAGTCGCTGTGTTCCCTATCCGTTCTCGCAACTTTTCCAACTTGTCTAGGAAAAATCCTAGACTAATATGGATGGATGTCTGAGACGGTTGGAGAGACGCTGGAGCGGCTGGCGGCGGCACGCGGGATCAGCCTGTCGGAGCTGTCACGCCTGATCGGTCGTAACCTTGCCTATCTTCAGCAATTCGTCCGGCGCGGCACCCCGCGGCGGTTGGCGGAGGCCGACCGGCGCGTGCTCGCGCAATTCTTCGGCGTCGACGAAACGCTGCTCGGCGGCACCGCTGCTGCCGATCCGCCGCTGGTGTCGGTGCCCTATCTGACGGTGGCCGCCTCGGCCGGCAGCGGGCAGGCAGCGGGTGAGGAACGGGCGATTCGGCAGGAGGCGTTCGCCGCTCGGCTGCTGCGTGACGCGGGCATCTCGCCGCCCGCCGCCTCGATTATCGATGCGGTCGGCGATTCGATGACGCCGACGATCCTGCCGGGCGATCGCCTGCTGGTTGATCGCAGCGATCTTGCGCCGGCCAGTGACGGCATCTTCGTCGTTCGCCGGGAGGAGGAGCTACTGGTAAAGCGCGTCCGGTACGACGGCGCGGGACTGACGCTGCTCAGCGACAATCCGGATTACCCTCCGCTAACGTGCGCCAAGGGCGAAGCCACCGTGATCGGCCGCGTCCGCCTGCTGCTGCGCGAGCCTTGATTCGCTAGGCGGTCAGACGTCGGCCCCGGCCGCAGCCGCTTGCGTCAGCGACGGTCCTTCAACCACATCGCCACTGCGGCGGCGCTGCCAACGGCAAGCCCGACGAGAAAGCCGATCGACGGTTGCCCGACGATCAGCCCGATGACGGTGCCCGCCAGCAGCGAAACGGCAACCAGGAATCCGCCGGCATTGCCCGGGCGCTTGAGGGGATCGGCCATGCCGCGCGCCTTGCCACGCCGCACCGCGCGCTGCCAAGCGGCAAACCATTAACCCTCGCCATTCACGCGGTCTGAGGAGCTCGGGCGGTAGCCCCGTTCCGACATCTGCAACAGAGCGCACCCTTGCCACCATTGTACCTCGCCGATCGCCAGCTGGTCGCTGACGCCTCCTCGCTGCTCCACGTGTTCGGGGCGTTTGCCGCGGATGAGGCCGCGCTGCGCGCCGATCGCAGCCGATCGGTCGGCAACGTCATTCACTTCTGCCGCTGGCGCCAGATCGAGCGTCTGGTGCGGGTACTTGCGACCGATCAACCGCTGGGCACGCTGCACTGAGCCACACGGCGCATTGCCGCCCGCGAGCGGACGCCCTACGGCTGCATCAATGGACGGGCGTAGGGCGCTGATCGCTGGGGCAGGTCTGGTCGCGTCGATCGTCTCGGCGCCCGCTGGCGCGCAGCAATCCGCCAGCCCTGTTCCTGTGCCCGCGCCGGCCCCCGCGATCGATCCGGCCGCACCGCTCGCGGACATGCCCGACATCGGCGTCGCCTGGCCCGAACTCCCGCCCGAGGCACCCGCCGCGCAACAGGCAACGGCGGCGCAGATCGGTGAGACCCGATATGCCTGGCGGATCGACGGGCTGGACGATCTTGCCACGCCGCTGCTGCGCGACCGTTTCGCCTCGCTCTCGGTCCTCGAGCAGAACGATGGGGAGCCTGCCAACGCCGCGCAGCTCGATCGGCGCGCGCGGGAGGATTCGACGCTGCTGGTCACGCTGCTGCGCGCGCAGGGCTATTATGATGCTGAGGTCGAACCCCGGATCGATACCGTCGACGGCCGCCCGCTGGTCGTGCTTACCGCCACGCCGGGGACGATCTATCGGCTGAAGGACGTGACCATCGCCGGCGTGGCCGCGGCGGGGGAAAAGGCCGCCGCGCTGCGCGATGCCTTTGGCGTGAAGCCCGACGATCCGGTCGATGCCGATCGCATTACCACCGGCGAGGCGAAGCTGCGCGTCGAGGCAGGGGAACAGGGCTTCCCCTTCGCGAAAATCGGTGAGCCCGAGGTGACGATCGACCGTGAAGCGCGCACCGCGACGCTCGACATCAACGTCGATCCCGGCACCGCGCGCGTCTTCGGCCAGATCCGCGCCAATCCGAACAACCGCGTGTTCGACGCGGCGCATGTGCAGGAAATCGCCCGCTTCGAACCGGGCAAGCCTTATTACGCCCCGGCGCTCGACGATCTGCGTCGCGCGCTGGTGCAGACCGGGCTGGTGTCGGTGGCGGATGTAACGCCGGTGCCCGGCACAACGCCGGAAACGGTCGATATCGACGTTCGCCTCGAACCTGCCCCGCCGCGCACCATCGCAGGCGAAATCGGCTATGGCACCGGCGAGGGCGCGCGTGTCGAGGCGAGCTGGACTCACCGCAATCTGTTCCCACCCGAAGGCGCGCTGACGCTGCGCAGCGTCTTGGGTACGCGCGAGCAGCTGGGCGCGGTTACCTTCCGCCGCAACAATTTCGAAGGGCGCGATCGCGTGCTGACCGCGCAGATCAGCGCCGCGCACACCAATCGCGAGGCCTATGAGGCCAATACCTTCTCGCTGTCGGGCAGCCTCGAGCGGCAAACCAACATCTTCTTTCAGAAGACATGGACGTGGTCGCTCGGCGCCGAACTGGTGGCGTCTGACGAACGCGACGTGATTATAACCACGGGGGAGCCGCGCCGCCGCACCTTCTTCATCGCCGCCGCGCCGACCAGCCTCACCTATGATGGCTCGGACGATCTGCTGAACCCTACGCGTGGTTTCCGCCTCGGCGGGCGGTTCAGCCCGGAGGTGTCGCTTCAGGGATCGGCGTTCGGCTATGCCCGCACGCAGGTCGATGCCAGCGCCTATAAATCGATCAGCGACGGCGTCGTTCTGGCTGGGCGCCTACGCCTTGGCACGATCGCCGGTGCCCCGCTCGATGCAATCGCCCCGTCGCGGCGCTTCTACGCCGGCGGCGGCGCCTCGGTGCGCGGCTATGGCTATCAGTTGATCGGCCCGCGGGATCCCAACAACGATCCGATCGGCGGGCGCAGCCTGGCCGAATTCGCGATCGAGGGTCGGATCAAGGCGTTCGGCGATTTCGGCATCGTGCCGTTCTTCGATGGCGGTAACATCTACACTTCGTCGCTGCCCGACTTCTCGGGCCTTCGCTACGGCGCCGGCGTCGGTGTTCGTTACTATAGCAACTTCGGCCCGATCCGCGTCGACGTCGGCACGCCGCTCAATCCTCAGCCGGGCGATTCGCGCGTCGCGGTCTACGTCTCGCTCGGGCAGGCATTCTGATGCGGCTGTGGCGCTGGCTGCTGGGCGGGATCGCGCTCCTCGCCACCATCATCCTCGCCAGCCTGTGGATCGTTGATACCGACATCGGTCATCGCTGGGTGGCGCAGCGGATCAACGCGGCGCGCCCTGCCAATGGGCTGCGGATCACCGTCGGGCGGATCGACGGGTCGCTCTATGGCGCGGCGGTGCTGCGGGACGTCCGGGTTCATGATCCCGAGGGGCTGGTATTCGCCGCCCCGCGCGCAAACCTCGATTGGCGGCCGTTTGCCTGGCTCTCCAACCGGCTGGAGATCCGCTCGCTCGATGTGCCAGTGGGTATGTTGGCGAAGCTGCCGCGTCTGCGGCCTACCGGCCGGCAGGGGCCGATCCTGCCCGATTTCGACATTCTGATCGGCCGATTGTCGCTGGACCGGCTCGTGGTCGCGCCGCAGGTGACCGGCGCGCTTCGCTACGGCCGTGTCGCGGGCCGCGCCGCGATCACCAACGGCAACGCGCTCGTTTCCCTCGACGCGCTGGTGGAGGGGAGCGACCAGCTTCGCGTCCGCATAGATGCGGCGCCGGATCGCAACCGCTTCGACCTCGACGTGCGCGCCCGCGGCAGCGCCAATGGCGTTCTCGCGCGGCTTTCCGGCCTTCGCCGCCCGCTCGCGCTGGAGATCGGCGGCGACGGCCGCTGGGCGAATTGGCAGGGGCGCGCCGTGGCCCGCGCGGGTGACGCGCGGGTTGTCGATCTCGCGCTCGGCAATCGCGCCGGCAACTACACGCTCGGCGGCACGCTGGCGCTCGGCAGCATCACCAAGGGGAAGGTGCAGCGTCTCTCTGCGCCGCGCGTGCGGCTCGACGGGGCCGGCACCTTCGTCAACCGCCGGCTTGAAGGCCAGCTGTCCGCGCGCTCCGCCGCGCTGGCGATCGAGGCAACCGGAATTGCTGATCTCGGCGAAAGTGCCTGGCGCAACCTGCGCCTGAGCGCACGGCTGCTTCGTCCCGCTGCTCTCTTCCCCAACATGAGCGGCCGGAATGTGGAGTTGCGCGCGGTACTCGACGGCCGCTTTGCGACTGCGCGCTTCGATTATCGGGTTACCGCGCCGCGCATCGCCTTCGACAATACCGGCTTCGAACAGGCGCGGCTGTCGGGCAAGGGGCGGTTGTCCGCCGCGCCTATCGCCGTGCCGGTCCGCTTCACGGCAGCGCGCGTTACCGGTGTCGGCGATGTCGCTGGGGGCATCCTGCGCAACCTGTCGGTCGATGGCGTGCTGCGCCTCACCTCGACGACGCTGACTGGCGATGATCTGCGGCTGCGGTCGGACAAGCTTACCGGGCGGATCAGCTTGCTGCTCGATCTGCGCACCGGCGTCTACCAGGTCGGCCTGAACGGCGCGCTTGGCCGCTACCTGATCCCCGGGCTCGGGGTGGTTGATGTCACGTCGCGGCTTCGCGTGGTGCCTGGTCCCGGCGGCCGCGGAACGCGCGTGATCGGCAACGGCGTGGCGCAGATGGTGCGGCTCGACAATGGCTTTTTCCGTAGCCTCGCGGGCGGATTGCCGCGCATCGTGACCGGGCTGGAGCGGACACCCGACGGCATTCTCCACTTCCGCAATCTGGTGCTCACCGGTCCGTCGATCCGTTTGGTCGGTAACGGTTATCGCCGCCGCAATGGCACCTTTGTTTTCACCGGTGCCGGCCAGCAGGCCCAATATGGACCGGTGACGCTGAAGCTGGACGGCCGGATCGAACGCCCGACGCTCGATCTCGTCTTCCGTCGTCCCAATGCAGCGCTGGGGCTGCAGGATGTGCGGCTTCATCTCGATCCTAGTGCGCAGGGCTTCGCCTTCACCGCGGCCGGACAGTCGCGGCTCGGCCCGTTCGAGGGAAGCGGCGACATCCTGCTGCCACGCGGCACCGACGCGCAGATCGCGGTCGCACGGCTCGATGTCAGCGGGACTAGCGCCGCGGGCACCGTGACCATCGTTGATGATGGCTTCGACGGCCGGCTGGCGGTCAGCGGCGGTGGGATCGATGGGGAGGTCGTGCTCCGCCCGGTCAATGCCGTTCAGCGGATCGAGACGCGGCTGGCGCTACGCAATGCGCAGCTTGTCGGCGGCGCAACGCTGCGTCAGGGCAGGGTCGATCTGGCGGTAATGCTCGATCCCGCCGGCACCACGCTGGAAGGGACGTTCAACGGCACTGGCCTTCGCCGCGGTCCGCTCAGTCTCGCACGTTTTGCCGCGAATGCGACGCTGCGCGACGGCCTGGGACAGGTCCGCCTGTCGATCGCCGGCTCGCGCGGTCGCTCGTTCGATCTGCAAAGCATGATCGATGTGGCGCCTGACAATTACCGGATCGTCGCACAGGGCACGGTGGATCGCCGACCGCTACGGCTCGATACGCCCGCGGTGGTCACACGCGATGGCGACGGGTGGCGGCTGGCGCCGGCCACGATCAAGTTCGCCGGCGGTACGGCGACGATCGGCGGGCGAGTGACCGACGACAGCAACATGGTCGACGCTACCCTGTCGCAAATGCCGCTCGCCGTGCTCGACATCGTGTCCCCGGGCCTTGGGCTCGGCGGCAGCGCCACGGGCAAGATCAGCTACGCCAGCACCATCGGCAGCGCGCCGACCGGCCGCATTGACATGACGGTGCGTGGCCTCACGCGGTCGGGGCTGTTGGTGTCCTCCAATCCGATCGACATGGCAGTGGCCGGTGTCCTGACCGCGGATCGCGCCGGCGTGCGCGCGGTGGTCGGCAGCGGCGGGCGGACGATCGGCCGCGCCCAGGCGCTGTTGCGGCTCGGGCAGGGGGATATCGCGACGCGCTTCGCCAACGCCGGAGTATTCGGGCAATTACGCTACGAAGGGCCGGCCGACACCTTGTGGCGGCTGACGCGCGTGGAGCTGTTCGATCTGTCCGGCCCGGTCGCGATCGCCGCCGACGTCACCGGCACCCTCGCCGATCCGGCGATCCGTGGTTCCGTCCAGGCGAAGGGCGCGCGCATCGAAAGCGCGACGACCGGTACCGTCTTGACCGATGTGCAGGCGGGTGGCCGCTTCGCCGGCTCGTTGCTGTCGATCGACCAATTCACCGCCAACGCTGGGCGTGAGGGCAAGGTGACGGGCACTGGCCGGTTCGACTTTGCCGGACGCGGCGGCATCGGCCTTGATCTGACGCTGAATGCCGACCGCGCGGTGATGATCAACCGCGACGATATCGGCGCTACCGTTACCGGGCCGCTGCGCTTCCAGTCGACCGGCCGCGGCGGCACCATTTCCGGCGCGGTGAAGCTGGATCGCAGCCGCTATCGCCTCGGTCAGGCGACCGCCGCCAGTGCCGTTCCCCGCCTCAAGATCCGCGAGATCAACGAGACCGGCGGCGGCGCGGACGCCAGCGCACCGCCCGCGCCGTGGCGGCTCGATATCAAGGCGCGCGCCGCCGATCAGCTGTTCGTCACCGGGCTGGGCCTCACCAGCGAATGGTCGGCTGATCTCGCGATCGGCGGCGCGCCCGACAATCCGGCGATCACCGGCCGGGCCGATCTGGTGCGCGGCGATTATGAATTCGCCGGGCGGGAGTTTGAGCTTGCCCGCGGCGTGATCCGCTTCGCCGGTGAGGTGCCCGCCAACCCTGCGCTCGACATCGAGGCGGATGCCAACACGACGGGGCTCAACGCTTCCATTCGCGTCACTGGCGTCGCGCTGAAACCCGAAATCACTTTCAGCAGCACGCCCGCTCTCCCGCAGGATGAACTGCTCTCGCGCCTGCTGTTCGGCACCTCGATTACCAACCTGTCCGCCCCGGAGGCGCTTCAACTCGCCGCCGCGGTCGCCGCGCTGCGCGACGGCGATGGCGGGCTCAACCCGATCAACGCGGTGCGCCGCGCGGCCGGGCTCGATCGCCTGCGCATCCTCCCCGCCGATCCGCAGACGGGGCAAAGCACCTCGATCGCTGCCGGCAAGTACGTCACGCGCCGGCTCTATGCGGAAATCGTCACCGACGGTCAGGGCTATTCCGCCACCCGCGTCGAATATCAGGTCACCCGCTGGCTATCCCTGCTTTCCAGTATTTCCACGCTGGGTCGGCAAAGTGCGAACGTGCGCATCTCGCGCGATTACTGATCCATGATTGGCGATGCAGCACGTCGTTGCGTCGGCCAAAGTCCTGTGCAAGCTTCACCGAAGCAACAGCACGGGTGAGCGGGGCGAAATGACTGGCCGGACAGCACTTCTTTTCGGCCTTTTGGGGCTTTTCACCGCCTGTGCGGAGCAGGGTGAGGGGCCGGTTCTTTCCGCCGGCGACCGTTATGTTGAACCAGCGGCGCTCATGGCCGATTATCGCCTTGGCGCCGGGGATAAGGTGAGGGTCAGCGTTTACAACGAACCGTCGCTCAGCGGCGAATATTGGATCAATCCCGATGGTACATTATCGTTGCCGCTGATCGGCAGCGTCCCGGCGCGGGACAAGCCAGTGGCCGATGTCGCGGCGGAAACGCGCGCCCGGCTCGCCGACGGCTATTTGCGCGAGCCCGTCGTCGCGATGGAAGTGGTGGCGTTCCGGCCCTTCTACATCCTCGGCGAAGTCGCGGCGCCCGGCCAATATCCCTACGCCAGCGGCATGAGCGCGATGAAGGCGGTGGCTCTGGCGCGCGGCTTCACCCCGCGCGCCAACCGCGCCGTCGTGCGGATCCGCGGGGATGGCGCAGCGTCAGAGGCCAATTATCGCCTGACGCCCGAGTTGATCGTGCGGCCCGGTGACACGATCCGCATCGGGGAACGCTTCTTCTGAGCGCTGTTCCATAAAGGTGTTGCGTTGCGGCGGCGTTAACCACACTATCCCCTTGGTTTCGGGGGGGATCATGCATTGCGGATGGGAAGGCTCGCGCGGGCGTTGCTCGCGCTTGTCATGGCCGGCACGGCGGTTGCTGCGCGTGCGCAGGACGGGCTCGTGGTGTCACCCGGCGTTCCCCAGGGGTTCGATCGCGGCCGCAACGTCAGCGTCGCCCAGCAGCCCCGTCCATCCTACACCCCTACGGGCGCGCGGATCGGCGGGCTGATGATCTATCCGCAGCTGCGAATGGCGGCCGGCGGCACCACCAACACCTACCTGACGCCGCAAGATGCGATCACCGCGCCGTTCGTCTCGCTGGCGCCGGCAGTGCAGGTCGCCTCGCTCTGGTCGCGCCACGCACTACGCCTCGACGCGCAGGCGCTCGAACGGCGCTATTTGGCGCAGCCACGCCGGGACGAGCGGACCTGGGCGCTCGCTGGCGAGGGGGATCTGGAGCTTGGGTCTGCGTTGCGCGTCACCACGCGGATCGTCGCGTCGCAGCAGCTGGAAGGGCCGCTGTCGGGGGAGGTGGCCCCCGCTTTGGTCTCCGTCTCGCGCTTCCGCCGCGACCTGCTGTCGCTCCGCGTCCATTATGTCGGCGGCCGCGTCCGTGCCTTTGCGATCGCTGATACGGCGGCCTTCCGCTTTGCTCCGATCCGCCGCGCCGGCGGCACCCGCTTCGACCAAAGCTTCCGCGATCGCGAGGTGACGCGGATAACAGGCCAGGTCGAATATGCCCGCTCACCCAGCGTCTCCCTGTTCGTTCAGGCAGGGCATATCAGCACGCGCTTCGACACCACCGGCCGAGCCGCGATCGGCTCCGACATGGTCCGCGCCGCGGCCGGCCTCAACTTCGATCTCGCCGGGCGCGCACGCGGCACCGCATCGGTCGGTTACGCCGACCGCCGCTACCGAAACGGCACGCATGAGCGCGGCCTCGTGGCGGAGGCGCAGGGGGAGGCGTTTCCGACGCAGCGGCTGACGCTGGTGGTCCGCGCCCGGCGCTCGCTCGAGGATGCGACCTACGGCAATCGGGCGCCCCAGCCGTTCTGGGACGAGCGTCTGTCTCTCGGCGCGGATTACGAGCTGCTCGCCAATCTGATCCTCTCGGCCACGGCCGACCTGGCCCGCCAGCGCGAGATTGCGTCGGGCCGTCGCGGCACCGCCGACCGCCTCGCCGCCAGCGCCCGCTACCTCGTGTCCCGCCGGGTCACGCTGGACGGCGCGATCAGCCATGTCGCCCGCCGTTACGACCGCGACGATCCCGCCACCGCCGCGCGTGAGATGCGCGCCGAGGCGGGCCTTACCTATCACCTCTGACATCGGACATGCGCATGCCTGCCAGAACCAAGCCCGATGACGATGACGCGCCGCTCGCCGACACGTTGGGTTACGCGCGCGATGCCCTGAACCGGCGTTGGCCGATGCTGCTGATGGTGGCGATGCTCGTTGCTGCGATCGGTGCCATGGCGGTCGCACGCCTCACTCCCAGCTACACGTCCACGGCGCGTATCCGCCTTGACCCATCGCGCAGTCCCCTGGCCGGCAACCCCCAGGCGCAACGCACAGAGCTGACGCCAGAGGCGATCGAGACCGAGGTCAGCGGTATCCGCTCGCTCGAACTGGCAACGGGCATTGCTCGGTCATCCGGACTGTTCGCGGATCCTGAATTCACCGGGTCGCTCGATCCCGCGGCCACCCGCTCGCTTGCGGTTCCCGCGTCCGTGCTGTCGCACCTCACCGTCGACCGGGAGGCGCTTGCCTTCGTCCTCTCGGTCCGCTTCACCTCGGCTGATCCGGTGAAGGCGGCGACGCTCGCGAACGCTTTCGCCGATGGATACATCGATCGGCGCACCAACGGGAAGCTCGGCACAGCGGCACGGCAAAGCGCCTGGTTCAGCAGCGGCTGGAGGAACTCGGTGGCGAGGCCGCTGCGGCAGAGGCGCGCGCTGCGGAGTTCCGCGCCGCGGCAGGTATCCTCGAAAGCCGCTCGGGCGGTGGGCTCGGCACGATCAACGATCAGCAGGTCGCCCCACTCGCCAGCAGTCTGGCCGGTGCGGAATCCGACGCGGCGGCTGCGCGATCGAATCTCGCCGCCGCGCGCATCCAGGTCGCGCATGGCGGGCTGGACGCGGTTTCCGAGGTACTCGGCTCGGCAGTGATCGCCGATCTGCGGCGTCAACGCGCCGAGACCTTGCGTAGCCGGGGCGAAGTCGACGCCCGCTACGGCGAGCGACACCCCGAAAGCATTCGCGTCCGCGATCAACTGGCTTCGCTCGATAGCCAGCTTGAGGCCGAATCCCGCCGCGTCGTCGGCGCGCTTCAAGCGACCGCCGCTGCGGCCGATGCGCGCGCCGGCAGTCTTCGTAGCGCGCTCGGCCGGTTGGAAAGCGAACGCGCGCGCAGCACGCGCGATTCGGTCGCGGCGGCGGCCCTGGAGCGTGAGGCAGCCGCCAAGCGCGCGCTCTACGACCGCATGTCGCAGCTCTCGCTGGACAGCATGCAGAACGCGCGCCTCTCGATGGCCCAGGCAGAGGTGATCGAACGCGCCGAACCACCGAGCGCCCCGGACAAGCCATTGCTCTACGCTCTGGCGCTATTCGGCGGGTTGGTCGCCGGCTCGGTCACGATCCTCGCGCTGGACATGATCAGCGGCGGCTTCGCCTCGGTCGAACAGGTGCAAAGGCGGCTTGGCCTGCCGGTTCTAGCTATCGTGCCATCGGTGGCCCGCGGGCTGAATCCGCTCGATCTGATGCTGGAGCGGCCGACCGTGATGTTCGCGGAAAGCTTCCGCGTCGCATGGGCTGCCCTCGGTAATGCGGGCAGCGGGGCCGGCAGCAGGGCGAGCAGCGATGACGGCACCGCGACGAACAGCGATGTTGCCCCACAGGTCCTCGCGCTTGCCTCCTCCCTGCCAGCAGAAGGCAAATCCACGTCGGCGATTGCGTTGGCCCGCACGATGGCACTGTCAGGCGCACGGACGCTGCTGGTGGATTGCGATACCCGGCGCGCCAGCGTGCGGCAGATGGTCCGCGCGCGGACGCCGGGGGCCGGGCTGGTCGAGGTGCTGCGCGACAAGGTCCGGTTGGACGACGCGATCCAGCCCGGCGATGTTGCCGGCCTCGATCACCTGCTGGTGGCGCGCCCGTCGACGGCGGCTGGTGATCTCTTCGGCAATGGCCGGATGGAGCAACTGCTCGCGGTGCTGCGTGGGCGCTATGATCATGTCGTGCTCGATCTCCCGCCGCTTATGGGACTGGCCGACGGCCGCTTCCTCGCCGCGCTCGCCGACGCCACGTTGCTGGTGGTGAAGTGGAACAGCACGCCAGTGCCGGCCGCGCTTTCGGCGGTGGAATGGCTGCGCCGCGACGGCAGCAATCCGATCGGCATCCTCTTCACCCAGGTCGACCCCACCGCCCGCGCTGCTGGCGGCATGCATCACTACGCCAAACGCTACGCCAGCTATTACCCGGCGGATTGATACTGCGGGTCGGTGCAGCGGGAGAGGGGAGATATCCCGAGCCGCTGTGGCTGACGATTGCCGACGGTGTGGAAGCGCCGGCATGCAGTGAGCCTGAGCGCTCGAACAGAAGTCTTGCGCGGCAACGAGGGCAGCCGTCGTTCGGTCGCCGTGCGAATGGTTGAGCCGGCGCTTGTAATCCTCAGCGCAAACGGCGTCCGGCTTACATACTGCTGCTCAACTCACCGGCCGCGCGTAATTGCAATGTCAGCGAAGCGTACGCCCAACAGCAAGTGATCCGAAGTGCCGCCGTCCCGTCTCGAGGTGGTCAAGCGTCGCCTCGCGGAATGGAGCAGCCTTATCAGCCCGCTCTCGACCTACCTGAAGACAGCACTGCCGGCACGCAATGCATGATGCCTGCTTAGACAGGTATCTACCTACGCCGCCGGTAGCCGGTTTTTCGGTGTGCGATCGGGGCGCTTACACCCTGCGTCGCACCCTCGCGGAAAGCTCGACCGCCGCACGCCACGCAAGACAGGACGGATCGACCGGCAGCCTCGGGCACATTTGTCCACGAACTAGGCTGACCCACCTGATGGGCGAAGAACCGACGGAAGACGAAACGAACATCGACGAAGCGTATCCGGACGGAGCAACGCTATTGCTCCGCTGAGAAGGAGCCATTCGGATCATCCTCCGGGAAAACCTTGCCCGCTCCCGTGCAGCCCAACAGCGCGCAAGTCACGCTCGCAGCAGACACTCGCCGCTGCTTCGACGAGAGCCCCGCGATCGGAACGCGCAACTATTTTTCGAGTCAGCCATCGTTGTCATGAACGCCCGGCGTCACGACTACTCACCAGCCGGTGAGAGGTCGCAGTTGCCAACAGGCGTTCGATCGCTTTGGCCCTCATCAACACCCCCGGCCGCGCCGGCCCCGGCGTGTTGATCCCTACCGTGAAGCTCTATCGCCAATTTCCCGGCGGCCCGTTTTAGGAGCATTTCGGCACGGCAGGCGCCCGCGTTCACAGTTAACCTCCCGCATTACGGCGTTGAGGAGTGTGTCGGCGTTGCCCGACCGTGACGTGAAGAGGATCGACGACATCTGCCAGGGACTAGGTGCCGGCCGTCTGTGAAGCGATCCAAGGCTGTCGTACGTCGCGTCGAAAGATGTGCCGCGGAAGATGCGCCGCGGGATGATGATGAAGCAGGGGAACCTGTCGTAACCGACACGCGGGTCCGACCATCGCGTCAATAGGCGTTCCGATGCACGACGACTTTCAGCGTCGCCACCAGGATCATGATGTCGCGCATCAGGCTCCAGCCGTTCACATATTCGAGGTCGGCGCGCAGGCGATTGATAAGATCCTCCCGCCGGTGCGTGGCCCCGCGAAAGCCGCGAACCTGCGCCAGCCCGGTCAGCCCTGGCTTGCAGACGTGGCGGTGATGGTAGCGCTGATCCACTTCCCAGAACAGCTGATCCCCAGCCAGCGATCCGATCGCATGGGGGCGTGGGCCGACGAAGCTCATGTCGCCGCGCAGGATGTTGAACAGCTGCGGCAGCTCGTCGATGCTGGTGGCGCGGATGAACCGGCCGATCCGGGTGACCCGCGCATCGTCGCGCGCCGTCGAAACCCCGCCGTCGCCATCACAGGCCGACAGGCGCATGCTGCGAAACTTGTACATCGCGAACAGCCGGTTTCCCTTTCCGACACGCGTCTGGATGAACAACGCCGGCCCCTTGCTGTCGATCTTCACCAGCACCGCGACGGTGATCAGCAGCGGCGCCAGGAACAGGATCGTCGGAATGGCAATTGCGAGGTCGAGCGCGCGTTTGAGCAGGCGATCGCGCAACTGCAGCCCGCCGGCTGATACCAGGACGCATGCGATCCCGTTGAAATGCCGGTGGCCGATCACCCCGATCGTGTCCAGTTCGGGGATCAGCAGCCGGGCGGTGACGTTGCTGCCCTTCAGCACGGTGGACCAGGTGGCGCGGCGCGATGGTGGGCAGGCGACGAACACCTCGTCCACGCCGCGCAATTGCCGCGCCAGCCGGTCCAGCGCCAGCGGATGGATGGTGGTCGCGGTGGTATCCAGCGGCTCGCTCGCCACGATCTTCAGCCCGCGCGGCAGCGGCACGTCCACCCCCTCGAGGATCAACATGCGGCTCAGCGCCGACCCACCGAACACCCGATCGCTCCACAGGCCGATGATGCTCCGCCCCAGCAGCAGCATTGCGGCGGAACAGAAGAACGTGACCATCGCACTCACCCGCGAGATCGGCGACACTTCCTGCAACAGGAACGCGACGAAGATCGTGAGGAGAAAGGCGGTCAGCAGGTTGGCGAAGGCGAACCACGCCGCCGCGCGCCAGCGTTCCAGCGTCGGTGCGCTGTACGTGCGTGTGCCCAGCAACAGGTAGATCGGCAGGATCGCGGCGAGCAGCGCCAGGTTGCTCATCGGCAGGCCGCGCAGCGCCGCTATCAACCGCCCCATTCCGAAACCGAACAATGGCGACAGGATGTCGCACGCCAGCAACGCCACATATAAGCGCAGCCGCAATGCCCGCTTGCCATCGGTCGGCGCGCTAATGGTACCAACTGGCGTCAGCCAGTCCCGCGTCAGAGGGAATTCGGACAACATCGTCACCTGCGCCCCCCTCTGGATGGCCAGGATCATGATGTTTCATGCCTGGCGATGCACGAAAACGAAGCGGAGACCCCGCTGCTACTACAGCTGATTCCCCGTAGCATTGCGTCTTATCTTGTCGAAACTGGTGCCTTGAGGGGTGATTATGGGTCAAGCATTATTCTGAATGAAGAACGGACGATGTATCCATTATGGGGAAAGTATTCGTCCAGATGAGGTGCCGTGGGATCCCACGTTATCTTGTTCTTTACTCGCCCGCGCGATGCCGGCTCCAGCAGGAATGGCTTCGAAACGGATGGATGAGCCGATGGTCGCTGAGGTGTATTTCGACAGCAGCATGCTCGCCCAGCCGACGGACGAGGGCAGCGGCGGCGCGACGCCTGCCCACTACAGGCAGGCCGCCGACGACAAGGTCACCGCGGCGCGCACGATCGACCCGGTCTCGCTCGGCACTTGGATCGCGCTGTCGACGCTGCTCTGGTCGCTGATCGCGCTGGCACTGTTGCTGCTCTGATGGTCGGCAGCGGCGCGCCGGCGGGGGCTTAAGCGAGCAGGCCCATCGCCCGCTGCGCCGTCGCCAGCACCGGCGCCGCCAGGTCGCGTGCCTTCTCCGCACCCCGCGCCAGGATCGCGTCGATCGCGCCGCGATCGTCGAGCAGGCGGACCATCTCGTCGCGGATCGGGCCGAGCTTCGCTACCGCCAGATCGGCCAGCGCCGGCTTGAACTGCCCGAAGCCCTGGCCCGCAAACTCAGTCACCACGTCCTCCGGCGTACGATCCGCCAGCGCGGCGAAGATCGTCACCAGGTTGCGTGCCTCCGGCCGCTCGGCGAGCGCGTCCCACGTATCGGGCAGCGCCTCGGGATCGGTCTTCGCCTTGCGGAACTTGTCGGCAATCTCGCTGTCGGTATCGATCAGCTTCACCACCGACTGCGCCGACGGGTTGGACTTGGACATCTTGGCCGATGCATCGCGCAGGCTCATGATCCGCGGCGCGGCCTTGCTGATCAGCGGCGCGGGCAGGGTGAACAGCTCGGTCTCATAATCCTGGTTGAACTTGGTCGCGATGTCGCGCGCCAGCTCCAGATGTTGCTTCTGATCCTCGCCCACCGGCACGTGCGTCGCGTTGTACAGCAGCACGTCGGCCGCCATCAGCACCGGATAGTCGTACAGGCCGACGCTCGCGCCCTCACGGTTCTTGCCCGCCTTGTCCTTGAACTGCGTCATGCGATTGAGCCATCCGACCCGCGCGACATTGTTCAGCAGCCACGCCAGCTCGCTGTGCGCCGGCACGCGCGTCTGGTTGAACAGGATCGACCGCTCGGGGTCGATCCCGGCGGCGACCAGCGTAGCGGTCATCTCGATCGTGTTGGCGGTTAACTCGGCGGGCGTGATCCACTCGGTCAGGCCATGCAGGTCGGCGATGAAATACATCGTCTCCCCGCCCTGCGCCTGGATCTCGTCCTGCATCGCCACCCACTGCTTCACCGCACCCAGGTAATTGCCGAGATGAAGGTTACCGGTGGGCTTGATGCCGGAAACGACGCGCATGGGGGACAAATCCTATCGACGAACAAGCCTTCTGACGTCGGCCATCCGAAAGGCGCCGAACAGGAAGGTGGCGGCGAAATAGACCAGCGCACCCGCGCTGACCAGCACCAGCATCGCGCCCCAGCGGTGCAGGCTCGGCCCGGTGGTGTAGGGGCGGAACAGGTCGTTGGCGAACCACATGACCACGCCCATCAGCAGCGCGGCAAGCACCAGCCGCCATGCCCGCCGCTTCAGCTGCGCATCCACCACGAAATGCCCGCGCGCCACTAGCGCCCGCCACAGCAGGACGACGTTGACGGTGGAGGCAAGCGCCGTCGCCAGCGGCGGCCCCATATGGCCCAGCGGGTAGATGAAGGCGAGGTTGAGCACCAGATTCACCACCATCGACGCCGTGGCATAGCGCACCGGGGTGCGCGTATCCTGCCGCGCGTAGAAGCCGGGGGTCAGCACCTTCACCAGGATGTACGCCGGCAGGCCAACCGAAAACGCCGCAAGCGACTGGGCGGTCGCCGCCGTATCGGCGGGGGTGAAGGCGCCATGCTGGAACAGCGCGGCGACGATCGGCTGGCCGCACACGATCAGTGCCGCGGTCGCCGGCAATGTCAGGAACAGCGCCAGCTCCATGCCGCGGTTCTGCGTTTCCATCGCTGCAGCATCCTCGCCGCGGCCCAGCTGCGCCGAGATCGTCGGCAACAGCACGGTGCCCAGCCCGATGCCGATCAGGCCCAGCGGCAATTGGTTCAGCCGGTCGGCATAATAGATATAGCTGACCGACCCGGCGGACAGCAGGCTCGCCGCCAGCGCGGTGGAGATGACCAGGTTGATCTGCACCGCGCCCGCACCGGCGGCGGTCGGCCAGATCAGCGACATCAACCGTTTCACGTCCGGCGTCAGCGTCGGCCGCTTCAGCTTCAGCACCACGCCCGCCTTGCGGCACGCCCAGATCAGCCACAGCAGCTGGAGCGCACCCGAAATCGTCACCGCGATTGCCTGGTTGCGCGCGGTCATCAGATTGTCCTGATGGTGGAAGAACAGCAGCGCCGCGATCAGCGTCAGGTTGAGCAGGATCGGCGCCGCCGCCGCGACCCAGAAACGGTGCAGCGAATTGAGGATACCGCCCAGCAGCGACACCAGGCTGATCAGCATCAGATAGGGAAAGGTCAGCCGGGACAGTTCAACGGCAAAGGCGAATTCCTCGCGCCCGGCGTCGTTGAACCCGCCCGACAACAGCCATGTCACCGGCCACGCGGCCAGTTCCATGATGATGGTGAAGATGATCAGGACCGGCAGCAGGATCGACAGCGTGTCGCTGGCGAACCCGATCCCGTCCGTCATCCCCTTGCCGTCCTTGTCGGCCACCTTGCGATTGAACATCGGGATGAAGGCAGCGGAAAAGGCGCCTTCCGCGAACAGCGCGCGAAACATGTTCGGCAGGCGAAACGCGATCAGGAACGCGTCGGAGGCGAACCCCGCGCCGACGAAGCGCGCGAACAGCGAATCGCGCACCAGCCCCAGGATGCGGCTGGCCAGGGTCAGCCCGCCAACCGAGCCAAGCGCGCGCGTCAGGTTCATCTTGCTACGTCCCGCTCGACGGACATCAAAGGCGCCCGCTTATCTTTTGCCGACCGGCCGCGGGCGGATCGGTCGGGCGATCAATCGCTGGCCGGCGCGTTCCCGCGCCGACCGGCGGCTGATCGCGTGGCCGGGTTCAGGCCTGGCCGAAATTGCCCGATGCCAGCTGCGCGTCGCGCTGCTCGGCCTGCTGCATGTACAGCGAGTTGAAGTCGATCGGCTCCAGCAGCAGTGGCGGGAAGCCGCCGTCGCGGATCGTGTCGGCCACGACGCGGCGGGCAAACGGGAACAGCAGGCGCGGTGCTTCGCCCAGCAGGAACGGCTGCAGCGCGTCCATCGGCACGTTGCGCACGCCGAACAGGCCGGCATAAGCCAGCTCGACGAGGAAGGTGACGCGGCCCTGCGTCTCGGCGCGAACCTCGACCTTCAGCGTCACTTCATGCGCGTCATCGGCCACCTGGTTGGCGGCGATGTCGAACTGGACGTTGATTTCCGGGCCCTGCGCATCCTGGAAAACCGCCGGCGCATTCGGGTTCTCGAACGACAGGTCCTTCACATATTGCGACAGCAGGCCGACCGCCGGGGCATTGTCCGCGCCATTAGGCAGCGCGCCGTCCTGGCCGGTCTGGTTGCCGATCCCGGCGCCGTTGTCCTGCTCGTCCATGTGCTTCTTCCTTGAGGATGATGGGCGCGCGGCCTCCCGCGCGTATGGCGGTCGCGCCTAGCAGGGGGGCAGCAGCGTTTCAACGGCGGCCCCATTCGACCATCTTCGTGACAACCGCAGCACCCATTTGAAACATGGCGCGTTGCGCCCTATGTTGGAACCTTAGCGTATCGGAGGTCGGGTGTTCTACATAGTCCTTCTTGCGATGGTTGCGGCATTCCTTGCGCTCCGGCTCTATTCGGTGCTGGGCAAGCGTACAGGACATGAGCAGCCATTGCCCAAACCGGCGGAGGACCGCGTCGTGGCCAGTGCCTTGCCGCGCGCCGTGGAAACGACCGCCGAACCGCGTGAGCCGGTGGTGAAGCCGTTTGAGGGAACTGCGGAACCTGGTATTCGCGCGATTATTGCGGCGGAACAGGGGTTTGACGTCAATCGCTTCGTCGATGGCGCGCAGGCGGCCTATCGCATGATCCTCGAGGCCTTCTGGAAGGGTGACGAGGAAACCTTGCGCGACCTGGTGTCGCCCGACGTGGGTCGTGCGTTCGGCGACGCGATCGCAGCACGTCAGGCCGCCGGGCAGGTCCTCGACAATCGGCTGGTGTCGATCGACAAGGCAACGATCACCGGCGCCTCGCTGCAGGGCAAGGATGCGCGCATTACCGTGCGCTTCGACGCGCTGATCGCCGCGGTGACCCGCGACGGCGAGGGCAACGTGATCGCCGGCTCGACCAGCGACGCGCTCGAAACGCACGATGTCTGGACGTTTGCGCGCACCCTGCGCAGCAGCGATCCGAACTGGAAACTGTCGGACACCGACGAAGCGTGATGCATCTTCGGGGGGGGATTACGCTGGCCGCGGCGCTGGCGCTGTCGGCCTGTGTCGGCGGCGTGGTGCCGCCAACGCCAGGTTCAGCGCCGCCGCGCGGCTCGTCACAGCAACAACCACCGCGCACCAGCGGGCCCGTGCGTCAGCCGACGCCCGCCACGCCGATGGCGCCGCTGCCCGGCGTCAGCAATCCTGCGGCGACCACCGCCGTCGCCGCCGGCCTCGCCCGCGGGCCGTCGGTGGCCAGTCTTCCGATCACCCGCGAGGCGGCCGACCGCGCGCTTGCCGCGTTCCGTATCAGCTGCCCATCGCTTGTCCGCCGCACCGATCCCACCGGGCTGACGCGCGGTGCCGATTGGAAGCCGGCCTGTGACGCCGCGTCACGCGGCGGCGACCCACGCGAATTCTTCACGCGCTGGTTCGAAACCGTGCAGGTCGGCGACGGCAAGGCGTTCGCCACCGGCTATTACATTCCCGAAATCGCCGGCTCGCGCTCGCACCGCCCCGGCTATGCCCCGATCTACGGCCGCCCGAATGATCTCGTCGACGTCGACCTCGGTCAGTTCTCCGAGGCGCTGAAGGGCAAGAAGATCCGCGGCCGGGTCGAAGGCACCAATTTCGTGCCCTATTACGATCGCACGATGATCGAGGAAGGCGCCCTGTCCGGCAAGGCCCGCATCCTTGGCTATGCGGTCGATCCGGTGGAGCTGTTCTTCCTCCAGGTGCAGGGTTCGGGTCTCGTCCGCATGCCCGACGGGCAGGTGCTGCGGATTGGTTATGAGACGCAGAACGGCCGCGATTATACCGGCATCGGCAAGCTGATGCTCGATCGCGGGCTGATCGGCCGTGGTGAGGCGAGCATGCAGGGCATCGTCGCCTGGCTCCACGCCAATCCGGCGCAGGGGCGCGAGATCATGCGCGAGAACAAGAGCTACGTGTTCTTCCGCGAACTCGACGGCCCGCCGCTCGGCGCGATGGGCCTTCCGGTGTCGGATCAGGCCACCGTGGCCGCGGACGTCCGCTTCGTGCCGCTCGGCGCGCCGGTGTTCCTGTCGATGGACCGCACCGCCGCCACCGGCCTGTGGGTGGCGCAGGATACCGGCGGCGCGATCAAGGGCACCAATCGCTTCGACACCTTCTGGGGCGCTGGCGACGAGGCCCGCGCCATCGCTGGCGGGATGAGCGCGCGGGGCACCGCCTTCCTGCTCGTGCCGGTCGGCACGCTGGCCCGGCTCGGTGTCGCGCGCCCTTGATCCTGACGAGGCCGCGCTCTGGGCGCGGGTGATGGCAACCGTCCGTCCGCTGCGCGCGGCCGCGGTGACGATCGTCCCGCGTCCGGCGCCGGAGCCGCCACCGGCTGATCGGCGGCCAAAAGTCGCCGCAAACAGGCCGATTACCCCCGTGAAGACTCCGCCGCCCGCACGTCCGGGGCCGGGCGTGACCCTGGATGGCGGCTGGGACAAGCGCCTGTCGCGCGGGCTGGTCAGCCCCGACGCGACGATCGACCTCCACGGCCACACGCTCCATTCCGCTTATGACATGCTCGACGGTGCGCTCGCCCGCTCGGTTGCGCGCGGCGACCGCGTGGTTCTCCTCGTCACCGGAAAACCGCCCCGTCCGGAGAGTGAGCGCCCCCATGCTCGCGGTGCGATCCGAGCTGCGATCGGCGACTGGCTCGCTGGCTCGCGCCACGCCGCTGCCATCGCCGCCGTCCGCAACGCCCATCCGCGCCACGGGGGGCAGGGCGCGCTCTACATCGTCCTGCGCCGCCCCCGCTCCTAGCGTGCGGCGCTAGAGAAAGCTGTAGGGATCGACATCCACCGCGACCCGCACCTTGCTCGGCCAGTCCAGCGACCCCAGCCACTCGCGAATGACATCCTGCACATCCAGCGTGCGCCGCGCATGGACCAGCAGGCGAAACCGATGCCGCCCGCGCAGCATCGCCAGCGGCGCGGGGGCAGGGCCATAGACGTGCATGCCCTCCACCTTGGGCGCGCTTCGCCCGATCAGTCGGGCAACTTCCTGCGCAGCGGGAGCATCCTCGCTCGACACGATGATCGCCGCATAGCGCCCGAAGGGCGGCGCCCCGGCATCCTGCCGTGCCTCGATCTCGGCGGCGTAGAAGGCATCGGCATCCCCGGTGATCAGCGCCTGCATCACTTGCGCGCCGGGTGAATGGGTCTGGATGAATACGCGGCCCGGCTTCTCTCCGCGCCCGGCGCGGCCTGACACCTGCCGGATCTGCTGGAAGGTCCGCTCCGCCGCCCGAAGGTCGCCGCCCTCCAGGCCCAGGTCGGCATCGATCACCCCCACCAGCGTCAAATTGGGGAAATGATAGCCCTTCGTCACCAGTTGCGTGCCGACCACGATGTCGATCGCGCCCGCCTCCATCCGGGCGACGAACTCCGCTGCCTTCGCCGGTGACCAGATCGTGTCGGACGTCACGATGGCAACGCGGGCCTCTGGAAACAGCGCCGTCGCCTCGTCGGCGATGCGTTCAACACCGGGGCCGCAGGCCACCAGGCTGTCCTCCTCCCCACATTCCGGGCAGGCGCGGGGGATCGGCTCGACGTGGCCGCAATGATGGCACGCCAGCCGCCGCGTCAGACGATGCTCTACCATCCAAGCGGTGCAGTTCGGGCATTGGAAGCGGTGCCCGCAATGGCGGCAAAGTGTCAGCGGTGCATAGCCGCGCCGGTTGAGGAAGAGCAGGGACTGCTCACCCCGCTCCAGCGTTTCCTCGATCGCTTTCACCAGCGGCGGCGCGATCCAGCGCCCGCGGTCAGGCTTGTGCTCCAGCAGATCGATCGCCTCGATCTTCGGCATCGTCGCCGCACCGAATCGGCCCGGCAGCTTCACCTCGGCATAATTGCCCAGCGTCACCTGCTGCCTGGTCTCGATCGCGGGCGTGGCAGAGGCGAGGATGACGGGACATTCCTCGAACTTGCCCCGCATCACCGCGACGTCGCGTGCGTGATAATGGACGCCGTCTTCCTGCTTGAAGCTCGTCTCATGCGCTTCGTCGACGACGATCAGTCCCAGGTTTGCATAGGGCAGGAACAACGCCGATCGCGCGCCCACGGTGACACGGGCTTCGCCGCTGGCGATGGCGCGCCAGGCGCGGCGCCGCTGCGTCGACCGCAATCCCGAGTGCCACGGAACCGGCTCACAGCCGAACCGGTCGTGGAAGCGCCGGAGAAAAGGCTCGGTCAGCGCGATCTCAGGCAGCAACACCAGAACCTGGCGCCCCCGCCGCAGCGCCTCAGCGACAGCCTCGAAATAGACCTCTGTCTTGCCCGATCCCGTGACACCATCGAGAAGGGTAGGGCGAAACCTCTCCGCCACCACATCGCCGACCAGCGATTCGGCTGCTGCACGCTGGTCGTCAGACAAGACCGGGGCGGCAAAATCAGGATCGGGGATCGGGAAGGGGGTGTCGATATCTACTTCGACGCTTTCAATCGCGCCCAGCTTCACCAGCCCGCGAATGACGCCGTCGGACACGTCCGCGACCGCGGCGAGCTCACGAATCAGGCCTTGCCGATCACCAATTCGCTCAAGCGCTTGCTCGCGCTGCGGCGTCATTCGCTCGGGGCGCTGGCCGGTCGCACGATATTCGGTTGCCAGCCGTGTTCCCTCCAGCGCGGAGGTGGAGGACAGCGCCATCCGCAACACCGATGCAGGGGGCGCCAGATAATAGCTCGCTGTCCATTCGATCAGCCGGCGAAGTGCTGGGCGCAGCGGCGGCGCGTCAGCAACCGCCAGCAGGTTGCGTAGCCGATTGTCGCCCACCTCTGCGTCGGACGGCATCCGCTCCGGTTCCCACGCCACGCCGACCAACTGCCGCGGTCCAAGAGGGGCAACGACGATCGATCCAGGCTCGACCGACATGCCGTGCGGCACACGGTAGTCGAGCGGACCAAGAGCGGCATTGAGGAGGAGGACACGGGCACGGGACATTGGCCTGCGCATATGGGGCGCAGGCGACTCGGAGGAAAGCAGGTGATACGGAATTGCCGTGGAAGACTTGCCCGCCCGCTATGCCGAACACCTGATCCGCGATCGGCGTCGGTCGATCCACACGGTCAGAGCCTATCGTGCGACAGCACAGCGGCTGGTGAATTTTCTCCAGCATCATCTCGGCGGCGCAGTGGGCCGATCCGAGTTGAGGGAGATAACTGCCGCAGATCTGCGCGCATTTCTGGCACGGCGCCGCGGCGACGGCCTGTCGAATGCCTCAGCGGCGCGGGAATTGTCTGCGGCACGCGCGTTTCTGGAGTGGGCGGGTGGCGAAGGCAGTGCGCCTCGGCTGAAGGGGCCACGGGTTCGCAAGGGCGTTCCGCGAGCCATCGCGCCCCACGAAGCAGTCGCGTTGGCGGAAGAAGTGGCACAAGAAGCCAGGGAGCCGTGGGTCGGTCAACGGGACTGGGCCTTGCTGCTCCTGCTTTACGGTGCCGGCCTCCGAATCGGAGAGGCCCTGACGCTTACCGGCGCCGCTTTACCGCTCGGCGAAACTCTTCTTGTGACGGGCAAGCGCGACAAACAGCGTGTCGTGCCCTTGATCCCGCCGGTACGAAGCGCACTGGAGGCTTATGTGGCGGCGGCGCCGTGGTCGCCTGAGCCGGACGTCGCGCTTTTCCGCGGGGTGAGGGGCGGTCCGCTGTCCCCGGGCGTAGTGCGCGCCAAGGTAAGGGCCGCCCGCGGCGCGTTGAACCTGCCAAGCCGAACGACTCCGCACGCGCTGCGCCACTCCTTTGCCACGCATCTGCTTGGCAGAGGGGCCGACCTGCGCGCGCTGCAGGAGCTTCTTGGCCACGCGAGCCTCAGTTCGACGCAAATCTACACCGCCGTCGATGCGGCCCATCTCCTAGACGTATATCGAAACGCCCACCCACGCGGGTGAGCGTCACATCGCCCGAAGCTCACGGCTGACTGTACGCGAAGCTTGCGTCCCCTCAGCCCTTGCCGAACGTCTGCGTAGCGGCCGCGCTATGTCGTGTCTGGCACGCTCGAATCTGTGCAGGTTAGAAAAGGCGAGCGCCATTTCCCGAGCCGGGTTCTGAATCAGCTGCAAAAAAGCCCCCATCGCTGGCGATGAGGGCTTCCCGCTTCACTAGCCTGGACGGCTAGATCTAACATAAATTGGTTCATTGTAGCGAACCAGTTTGGCGATTGAGCGGAAGATTACTGCCTAGCCGCAGTTCTGCCGAGCAAAATAGCCAAACAAAGCCCTTACCAGGGCTTAACGTCGGTGCCGTAAATCAGCGCGATAATGAAAGCGATCATGTCGAACTCCCTAGTTTTTAGCACCCCAGAAGGTGCGTGCTATGATTTAACGATTTGTTTACCATATCACAAGGGTATTTAGCTGCTCGATGCTTATCGTTCCGACTTTGGACGGTGATTAAAGGTATGTTTAGGCATCGGGCGGTAGCTCCAGCACGGTATGGCTGGCCCCGGCTCACAATCTGTCGACGTTCCCGCATCGCGAGAGCAGGCACTTGCGACTCTGTCCGCGCTCGCGGCGCAGCGTCCCACGTGGCAATTCCTCGTGCTTGGGGAGATCGCTAACTTCGCGAAGATCCGGCGGCATCTGGGCTGCGCGCGTGCCGAATTACTGGTCGCCGATGTCCAGTCACGCATTGGCTCGGCGCTGCCGACGTTGCGGCTGGCAGCGACCAGCAGAACGACCATCGAAATCGCGTTTGAAGGGGACCGCGCAGGCGATCTCGATGAGACGCTCGACCGGCTGCGGGACCTATGCGAGCCGATGTTCGACCTGGACGGCGAATTGCACGAGATCGAGCTTGTCTTTGGCGCGGCGGCTGGCCGCGTGCCACAGGCTGACGAGGTAAGGCTGGTGGAAGAGGCCGAAGCTGCGCTGGTGGAAGCGCGCTCGGTTCATTCGCCCGTGCGCCATGATCTCGCGGGCCCAGAAGCGCGGGATATCCGCCGCGTGTCGGATGAGTTGCGTGCCGCGATCACGGAAGATCAGCTCTTTCTCGCCTATCAGCCGAAGATCCACGTCAGACGGCAAGAAATCGGCAGCGCAGAGGCGCTGGTTCGATGGAACCATCCCGATCGTGGGCTGGTGCTGCCCGGGGACTTCATCGGCGCTGCCGAAGACGGCGAGGTCATCGACCTGCTGACCCTATGGACGATCCGCCGCGCGATTGATGACCAGCGCACCCTACAGGCCGCAGGGCACGATCTTCGGATCTTCATCAACATTTCGGGACAGCTTCTGGGCGACCAGAACTTTGTCGACGCGGCGTGCCGCCTGGTCATCGAGGCGGATGCGAAGCTCGGGTTCGAAGTCACGGAAACGTCCGTCATTCGCGACCCTGAGTCGGCGATTGCGAACCTTCAGCGGTTCGCCGACATCGGGATCATCGTCGCGATCGACGATTACGGCGCCGGGTTGTCGAGCCTTGCCTATCTGAAGCAACTGCCTGCGCGGGAGCTGAAGATCGACAAGCTGTTCGTCACCCAACTGACTAGCTCCAATCGCGATCCGCTGATCGTCCGCTCGACGATCGACCTCGCTCACGCACTGGAGATGGAGGTGGTGGCAGAGGGAGTGGAAACACATTCCGCCCTTGCACTGCTGACGGTCATGGGTTGTGACATGGTGCAAGGCTTCCTCATCAGCCGTCCGGTCGCGCTGCCAGCCTTGCTGGCCTTCCTTGAGGAAGATCAGCACCAACACGTGTCGCGTGACACACGGGCGTCCTTCAACGGTTTGGCGACCGCCTGGAAGCGCGGCTGATGGCGCGGAGAACGCGCCGGTACTTCATGGCTGCCTTGGCGCCGTTGCTGCTGGCTGGCGCTGCTCCAACGGCGCCCGGCCGAGATGCACGATTTGACGTCATGGCCGCGGGCATCAAAGCAGAGATGCTGACCGATCCCGCGGCGGCGGTGGATCAGGCAACCGCAGCATTGAACTATGCGCGGCAAATGAAGTCGCCGCTGATGGAGGCGACCGCTCGCTGGCTGATGGGCGAGGCGAGAAGCCGTATCGTCCAGTATCAGCCCGCCGCCCAGGATCTTGCGACCGCACGAAAGCTCGTCGAGCGCGCCGCGCCGGGATCACAGCTGAACGCCGATATCCTTCTTTCGGAAGGGGGCGTCCTCTACGCCACCGGGCAAGTGGGTCGGGCGCTCGAGGATCTGCGCCGCGCGCATCATATGTTTCGCGACCTGGACGATACGCGGGGCCGGGCGAAAGCGCTGATCATGCTTGCGGTCGTGCATACGAATGGCAAGGATCATACGACTGCGCTGCGCTACTTCGATCAGGCGTTGGATGCCTACCGCGCGGATCCGGGTTTGCTTGTTGCCATTCACAACGGACGCGGACTGGCCCTGAAGGAGCTCCAGCGCCTCCCCGAATCGGAAGCAGAGCTGGCAAAGGCACTTTCCTACGCCAGCGAGATGAAGAGCAAGGTTGTCTACGCTCAGATCCTGACGAACGTAGCCGACGTCCGTCTCGATCGCGGAAACGCCGCCGGTGCCGATCAGGTGATTGCCGAAGGGTTGGCATTAACCCGCCAGGCCGGCGCGTCGGCCTATTATCCCAGTTTCGTCGCGTTGGCCGCCGATTCGGCCTTTCGTCGTGGGGACCTTCAGCGTGCCGAGCAACTCATCTCGCAGCGATTTGCGGGTGAGGATCTTACGGCAACGCTGTCGCCCGATCGGCAGGCGCATGATGTCGCGTATAAGATCTACGCGAAGGCTGGCCGCAACTACCTCGCCTTGCAGCACCTCGCCGCCCTGAAGCGCCTTGATGATCAAGCGACCGAAACCGCGCGCTCCAACAGTGCAGCGATCGCGGGGGCGCGGTTCGATTTCGCGAATCAGGAACTGCGGATTGCGCAGCTAAAGGCCGCCGACCTGCAGAAGACAGTCGCGTTCGAACGCGCGCGGGCGCAGGCGCAGCAGTGGATCACGATCGGAGTCGGCGTGACCACGCTGCTCATCATCAGCCTGCTGGCATTTGGCCTGATCACAATCCGTCGCAGCCGCAATGCGCTCGCCCGCACCAACGTCGCACTGGGCAAGGCACTGGCTGCCAAGACCGAATTCCTAGCGACGACCAGTCACGAGATCCGCACCCCGCTCAACGGCATTCTTGGCATGACGCAGGTGATGCTGGCCGACGAGCGGGTGGATGGCGCGATACGCGAACGGCTGTCGGTCGTGCACGGCGCCGGCATCACCATGCGGGCGTTGGTCGACGACATTCTCGATGTCGCCAAGATCGAAACCGGTAAGATGACGCTTGAGGAAGCGCCGACCGATATTCAGCGGGTCCTCAAGGAAGCCGGACAATTATGGGAAGGGCCGGCGCGCGAGAAGAAACTGGCGTTCACCCTTGCCATCGATAACGGGCCGGAATGCGCGCTGGTCGATGGCATGCGCCTGCGGCAGATCATCTTCAACCTGCTCTCCAATGCCGTGAAGTTCACACCGGAAGGATCAGTAACCGTGCGCGCCGAGATCGTCGGCGAGCGCTGGCGCCTGATCGTCGCCGATACCGGGATCGGTATCGCGCCCGAGAAGCACGAGATCATCTTTGAACCGTTTCGTCAGGCCGACGCCGGTACGACCCGTCAGTTCGGCGGTACGGGGTTGGGCCTGTCGATCTGTCGAAACCTGTCGCGCGCCATGGGCGGCGACGTCACCGTTGCCAGTGCCGAGGGCGAAGGCGCGACCTTCACGCTGGAACTGCCGTACCATCCTGCGGAATTGGTGGAGGCGGGTGATACTCGTGCGACGGGAGACGGCGTACTCGTGATCGACCGCAATCCGATCACCCGCGCGATGTTCAAGGCGCTGCTGGAGCCGCGCGGCGGCACCGTGATCTTTGCGGCCGGCGCATCCGAGGCAGAGCAGATACTGGCCGAACGCCAGCCCGCGATGGTGCTGATCGATCACGCGACGCTGCACGGCGGCAGTGAGGATGTGATTGCAGGCATTCAGAAAATCGTGGCGGTGGCGCCGCATGCGCGGATTGCGCTACTTGGGCCGTCGCTGCCGGCAGAAGACCAAGCTGCATTTGCCGCATCAGGCGTTGCCCAGTTCATCACCAAGCCGATTGCGAAAGATAACTTGGTTAACGTGCTTTTCGGAGCTGAACCGCACGCAAGTGGACTTGTCTCCAAGGCAGCTTGAGACGATAATAGTATCGGTAATGGAACAATCAGACTGCCTTTGTGGCAAACGGCCATGAACGTCCTCTTCATCGAGGATGATAGGATGAATCGTCGGGTCGTCCGCGACATGCTCAACGTCGCCGGCGCCGATATGATCGAGGCGGAAAGCGCGGAAGAGGGGCTGCGCCTGCTCGACGGGCAGGATTTTGACATGCTGCTGGTCGATCTGCGGATGCCAGGCATGGATGGCATCACGGCCATTCGCCACATTCGCGCGCGTCCCGATCAGAAGGGGCGCGTTCCCATCATCGTGGTCACCGCGGACACGGCGGTCGACCTGCGCGAGCGGTGCCTGGCCGCCGGCGCCGACGATGTCATCTTCAAACCGGTTGCGATGGACAATCTGTTCGACGCCATGGGCCGGGTGCTGGCCGCAAACGAGGGCGGCATGATCGGCTGAGCGATCACGCCGCCGTTTGTCAGTAACCGCGGTCGAGATCCGCGACATTCTCCATCGGCTGCCCGGCGCGAAACGCCGCCAGGTTTCGCAGGAACATCGCAGTAGCGCGTTGGAACATCTTGGTCTGGCTACGTCCCGACAGATGCATCGTGATCATGCAGTTGGGTGCGGTCCACAGCGGATGGTCGACGGGCAGCGGCTCCGGGTTCGTCGGATCGAGGAACGCACCGCCGATCGCGCCGCTGGATAGCGCCGACAATAATGCGTCGTCGTCGATCATGTCGCCGCGCGCGATGTTGATCAGCCAGGCGCCCGTCTTCATCGCTGCCAGTTCCTCGGCGCCGATCATCGCCTTGGTCTCACTGGTCGATGGGGCGGCCAGGATCACCCAGTCATAGTCACCTAGCCGGGCGCGCCACGCATCGGGGGTCAGCGTCCCATTGCTGCCGGACCGCGTCACACCCGTCACCTCGACGCCGAACGCGGCCAGCCGCTCGCCGATCAGACGGCCGATCGCGCCATAGCCGATGATGATCGCCTTCGTTTCCGAAAGCTCCGTCTTGCCGGGCGAATCGCGCAGCCACTCGGCGCGGTCCTGCGCGCGCACCACCTCGTCGAACCGCTTGGCGGCCGCCAGCACGCCCAGCACCGCATACTCTGCCACCGCGATGGCGTTGATGCCCACGCCATTGGTCAGGACGGCCTTCTTCTCGCGTAGAGTATCCAGCGGGAAAGCGTCGAGCCCGGCGTAGATCGTCGTCACCCAGCGTAGCGAAGGGCCTGCAGCGCGCAGCGTCTCCTCCGTCAACCGGGTCGGCTGCATGTCGACCCACGCGATGTGGGCATCGCCGATCATCGTCTTGGCCTCTGCGGGGCTGGACCACCACGCCACCTCGATGTCTGCGGGGAGCTGCGTTTCCAGCAGCGGGCGGGCGAGCGCGGGAAGAACTGCCTTCATGGACAAGGGTGATAGCGCGTGATCCCGGGGTCGCCTATCGTCATCATGTGATTGCCTTGCTCCTCGCCGCCGCGGCGCCAGTTCCCCCTCCCGGCCTTGACGCCGCCAGCCTCGAAGCGCTGCGGACGATCGATCTTCGCCTTGCCACCATCGCGCATCGTCTTGTTACGGCCAATGCGCAATTGTGCCGGGATCAGGCGCCCGCCACCGGCATGGTGCTGCACGCTATCAACCAATATGATCGGGAGACGCAGCCGACGGCGCGACAGGTGTTCGGATTTACCGCCCCGATCAGCGTGGAGGCCGTCGTGCCAGGATCGCCCGCCGCGGCGGCCGGCGTGGCCCCTAACGATGGCGTGCTGTCGATCGGGGAACGACCGCTGACCGCCGCTGCCGCCCCGCCGTCGAGCGTTGATCGCGACTCCGCGCTGACCTTGCTGGAGAGGGCGGCGACACCGATTCGCGTCGCGACCACGCGCGGCGGAAGGACTCAGGCGGTCGCGATCAACGCGCCGCTTGGCTGCCGCAGCCGCTTTGAAGTCCTGCTCGGGCCAGAAATGACTGCGCAGGCGGATGGCAAGGTCGTGCAGATCGGCGTTCGCTTCTTTGAACGATACCGCGACGATGAAGTCGCTGTGATCGTCGCCCACGAACTGGCTCATAATATCTTGCGCCACCGTGTCCGGCTGGAGGCGGCGGGCGTGAAGGGCGGGCTGCTGGGCGAACTGGGGCGCAACGCCAGTCTGGGCCAAGCAGCAGAGCTGGAGGCCGATACGCTCGGCGTGACGCTACTCTACAACGCTGGCTACGATCCCGCATCGGCCGCCCGCTTCTGGCGCGAGCGCGGTGGCGACATCGACGGCGGGCTTTTCCGCAGCCGAACCCATCCGGCAACGAAGCGGCGGGTCGCTGCAATCGAGGCCGCTGCCGCCGCTTTGGGCGAACAGCAACGGCCGTTCGTACCGCCTATCTTGGCCAGCCGTGACCAGCCGATGAAGTAACGTCCGCGTCAGCGGGGAAGGAGCGCCGTTACGCTCCTCAGGCGGTCGGGAGGCGCCAGTCCCAGCCGAGCGGATCGCCGTCCATCACCTCGACTCCCGCCGCCGCCAGCGAATCGCGGATGGAGTCGGACGCGGCAAAGTCCTTTGCTGCTCGGGTAGCCTTCCGCTCCTCCAGCCGCGCCTCGATCTGATCCGGCGTGACGGTCGCCGCCGCTGGACGCACGCGAAGATCCTCACGCCGCAGGGTGTCGAGGGGAATGCCGAGCACGTCGACAAAGTCGCTCAGCGCGGCCAGCCGGTCCGCGGGCGACACCTTCTTGTCGCCGATCAAGGAGTCCAGCACCGGGAGCGCGCGCGGGGTTGCGAGATCATCGGAGATCGCTGCATCCAGCGCCTCTCGATACGCGGCTGGCGATCCCTTGGATGGCGCGTCGGTCCGGGCGCGCAATCCCTCGATCGCCTGGACCAGTCGCTTCAGCCGCACCTGCGCCGCTGCCAGATTGTCCCAGCTGAACTCCAATTCGCTTCGGTAATGCGCCTGAAGGCACAGCATCCGATACGACAGCGGATGATATCCCCTGTCCACCAGGGCCTGCAGCGTCAGGAACTCGCCAGAGGATTTGCTCATCTTGCCGGCGCGTTCGACCAGGAAGTTATTGTGCATCCAGAACGCGGCGCCGCTGTCGGCGCAGTCGCAATGGGCCTGGTTCTGCGCGATCTCGTTCGGATGGTGGATCTCGCGATGATCGATCCCGCCGGTGTGGATATCGAACGATTCGCCAAGATACTTCTGGCTCATCACCGAACATTCGAGATGCCAGCCCGGGGCGCCCCGGCCCCAGGGCGAATCCCATTCCATCTGGCGGTTCTCGCCGGGCGCTGACGTGCGCCAGATCGCGAAATCCTGTGCGTGACGCTTGCCATCCACCGGGTCGATCCGGCTTTCTCCTGCGTCGTCCTTCAATCGCGCGAGCCGGCCATAGTCCGGCACCGTCGTTACGTCGAAATAGAGGCCGCTTTCCAGGCGGTAGCAATGCTTTGCCTCGATCGCGGCGGCAAAGTCGATCATCTCCGCAATGTGATCGGTCGCCAGCGGTAGATGAGTCGGCGCGCGAATATTGAGGTCCGCCAAGTTGCGCTTGAACGCGTCGGTATAATGACGCGCCACCGCCCAGATGTCCTGACCCGCTCGCTTGGCCGCTGCTTCCATCTTGTCGTCGCCGGCATCAGCGTCCGATGTCAAATGGCCGACGTCAGTGATGTTGATGACATGGGTCAGGTCATAGCCCTTCCATGTCAGCGTGCGCGACAGCGTGTCGGTGAACACATAGGCACGTAGATTGCCGATATGCGCATAATTGTAGACGGTCGGACCGCAGGAATAGACTCGCACGCCGCGTTGCGGGTCGAGCGGTTCGAACACGCGCAAGGAGCGTGACAGGCTGTCGTACAGCGATAACGGCGTCATGCGTTCGCTCTACCGCCGGGATTGGCGGGCGAAAAGGGCGGCGCTGACGCTGTGATGTAATCGCCACAGACCAGCGACTTGCGCGGGTGGCGGGGCGGTGGTAGACGCAGCGGGTTCACGGCGCAGGCTATGCTTGGTGCCGCCGTTTCCGTTTGACGGAATCGGGTTGTTTCAGATCTCGGAGAAGTGTCGGTTTTATGCAGATCATTGTTCGCGACAACAACGTCGATCAGGCCCTGCGTGCGCTCAAGAAGAAGCTGCAGCGTGAAGGCGTGTACCGCGAGATGAAGCTGCGCCGGCACTATGAAAAGCCGTCGGAAAAGCGCGCTCGCGAGCGGGCAGCTGCTGTCCGCCGTGCGCGTAAGCTGGAGCGTAAGCGCGCGGAGCGTGACGGCGCCCGGTAACAACCGGCGGGGATGAATCGCATCGGCGGTTCGACTCGCTTTCTAAATTGCTGCCACCGGGCGCGGTGAACCGCGCTCGACCTTGACTGGGGATCGCCATGTCGACCGTTACTGCTGTTCCGATCGCTCCGGTGAAGCGCAGCTATGTTGTCTGGTTGATTGTGGGGATCCTGGCCGCTGTCATGGCGGCCGCCGCACTCGCGGTGCAGGGGGATGATTTCCTCACCCGCAATGCCCGCGCCAAGGGTGTCGTGACGACCCCGTCCGGGCTGCAGTATCAGGTGATCGAGCCGGGCTCGGGGCCCAAGCCGACAGACACCGACGTCGCTCTGGTGATGTACGAGGGCAAGCTGCTGGACGGAACCACGTTCGACAAGTCCCAGCAGCCGACGCCATTTCCTGTCACCGGCGTCGTTCCGGGCTTCTCCGAAGGCCTGAAGCTGATGCCGAAGGGCGCGAAGTACCGCTTCTGGATCAAGCCTGAGCTTGGTTATGGTGCGGAGACGAAGGGCCCGATCCCAGGTAATTCGACGCTCGTGTTCGACGTCGAGCTGCTCGATTTCCTGCCTGAGGCGGTGATTCGCCAGCTTCAGCAGCAGCAGATGGGTGGCGCTGCCGGAATGCCGGGGATGCCGGGTGCCCCGCAGCCGGGCGCTGAGGCTCCGCCGCAGGGTCGCTGACCTTAATGCACAATCGTTGAGGTTCTCGCACCGTCATCGCGTTTAGCGGCGGCGGTGTTTTCTTGTGTCGCTGGTCGACGGCAAGGACGGAGCAGCGAGGCGAAAGCTGCTGGCGAGCGACGAACCGGCGGGTGTTGCGGTCATCGCCTAGACCCACTGCCGGAGAGATTATGGTAGAGGCCGACCTGCGGATCAGACGGAGCGGGAATTTGTACGCTGTCCTGACGAATGGCCTCGTCGCAGCGCAGATAAGAAGCCCCCGGCCGGCACGTACCGACCGGAGGCAATCGGGCTCAGAGCGCCCGGCCGACCATGATGGTAGGCGTGATGTCAGTGAAGTTCGGCACGTCGGCCTGAAGCTCGCCGATCCGTGGGTTGGCCATTGCCTGACCCATGCTTTCCGGCGAAGCGAAATGGAAATGCGCGATCAGCGCGAACGGGGCAGCGCCGCCGCCCGGCGCCTGGCCTTCGATCAGCTCGACCCGCTCGGGCTGCCAGATCTCCTTCGCGAGCTCGGCATGCTTGGCCTTGTAGTAGCTCGCGTCGAACTTTGCCCCGTCGTGATTCGGGTACAGAACACTGACGATCATTTTCCTCTCCCCTCAAGAAAACGGGCGCCCCCTTGTGTGGGGACGCCCGCGATTGTTTTTGATCAGGCGGCGTTTTCGCCGATGATGGTCTTCACTTCCATGAAGTCGGTCAGGCCCCATTTGCCGCCCTCACGCCCGTTGCCGGACGATTTGTAGCCGCCGAACGGGGTGGCGCCGTTCGGCCCCCAGGCGTTGATTGTGACCAGGCCGGCGCGCAGCTTGCCGGCGATCTTGGAAGCCTCCGCAGGATCGCCCGAGATCGTCGCCGACAGGCCGTAATCGGTGTCGTTCGCCATCTCGACGGCCTGCTCGCTGTCTTCGTAGGTCGTGATCGTTGCGACAGGCCCGAACGTCTCCTCACGGTAAATGCGCATGTCGGGTGTCACGTCGGCAAGCACGGTCGGCTTCACGTAATAGCCCGCGTTGCGGCCGTCGGGGCGACCCACGCCGCCGGTGACTAGCCGAGCGCCTTCGTCCAGCGCGGACTGAATCAGGTCCTGGATCTTCTCGAACTGGGCCTTGTTGACGACCGGACCGATGTGGGCGCCCTGCTTCTCGGGGCTGTCCACCTGGGTGGCTTCCATGATCGCCTTTACGACCTCTTCGGCCTCGTTGACCTGGCTCTTGTGCACCAGGAGGCGGGTCGGTGCGATGCAGCTCTGGCCGGTGTTGGCGATGACGCCTGCCAGAGTGGGGGGCAGTACTTCGCCCAGCTTCGCACCCTCGAGCACGACGTTGGGGGCCTTGCCGCCCAGTTCCTGATGGACGCGCTTCACGGTAGCGGCTGCGGCGGTCGCGACGGCGATGCCAGCGCGGGTGGAGCCAGTGAAGCTCACCATGTCGACGTCCTTGTGCGCCGACAGCGCGGCGCCGACCGTCGGCCCATCACCATTGACGAGGTTGAACACGCCAGCCGGGACGCCAGCCTCTTCCAGGATCTCGGCCAGAATCATCGCGTTGGTCGGTGCTTCTTCCGACGGCTTCAGGACCATCGTGTTGCCCGCTGCCAGCGCCGGCGCGACCTTCGCGCAGATCTGATTGAGCGGCCAGTTCCACGGCGTGATCATGGCAACGACACCGATCGGCTCGTGAACCACACGCGCACCCTTGGCGGCCTGCTCGGAGAAGCTGAATTCCTTCAGCGCGGCCAGCGTGCCCATGAAGTGCCCAAGGCCGGCGGGTGCCTGAGCCATATTGGCAAAGGAAATCGGCGCGCCCATTTCGCGGCTGGTGGCGGCGGCCAGATCCGGAATGCGCGCCTTATAGCCGGCAATGATCCGCTCCATCAGCGCGATCCGCTCTTCCACCGTGGACTGCGACCAGGTCTTGAACGCCTTCTTGGCGGCGGCGACCGCCTTGTTCACATCGGCTTCGCTGCCAAGCGTGATTTCGGTGGTGGGCTGCTCGGTCGCGGGATCGATCACTTGGTGGCGCTTGCCACCATCGCTGTCGACCCAGGCGCCGTCGATATAGTGTTTCAGATAGCTTTGCATGATGCCTCTCCGTCTCTTGGAACCGACGTTTCCCTCCATGTGTGGGGCGCGATTAAGTCAGTTGCAACAGGAAACGAGACGCGCTGCTGCCGTGCCGCGACGGGACACGGCGTTGCGCCGTGATGGGCTGCGTCGCGCCTGCGCTTGGGTAAAGCGGTCAGAAGAAAAGGATGGACCGACCCCGTCCGTCCCCGCGCCGGCGGCAGACAGAAGGATCCAATCTTGCGCCCAGCCTCCATTCTCCTGGCGGTACTGATCGCCGCTCCCGTCGCCAGCCAGCCGCGTCCGGCGCCATTCACCGTTGCGGAGACCGGCGAGATCTATGGCACGCTTGACGATGCGCTGCAGGCGAACCGCGGCCGCGACTTCACCGTTCTAATTGCGCCTGGCACGTATCGCGAGTGCGCGATCCAGCAGGCTGGCCGGGTCACCTTCAAGGCGGTGAAACCCGGCACCGCGATCTTCGAGGGCGCGTGTGAGGGGAAAGCGGCACTGGTCCTGCGCGGCAATGGATCGACGATCGACGGCATCGTCTTTCGCGGCATCCGCGTGCCGGACGGGAACGGCGCGGGAATCCGAATCGAGATCGGCGACCTTGTGGTGCGCAATTCGATGTTCCTCGACAGTCAGGAAGGTATCCTGGGCGCGACGGACGATCAGGCAAGCGTCACAATCGATCGGTCGACCTTCTCCGGCCTTGGCCAATGCCACGAGACGGAGGATTGCGCGCATTCGATCTACCTCGCAAATCGCGGCAGCGTGACGATCACCAATTCGCGTTTCGAGCGGGGGCAGGGTGGCCATTATGTGAAATTGCGCGCCCCTCGCGTCCGCATCATCGACAACAGTTTCGACGATAGCGGCGGCAACCGCACCAACTACATGATCGATCTGCCCGAGGGCGGCACCGGCGAGATTGCACGCAACACCTTCGTGCAGGGGCCGCGGAAGGAGAACTGGGGCGGGATGATCGTGGTCTCGGCCGAACAGCGCAAATACAGCGCCGCCGGCCTTTCCATCCACGACAATGTCGCCAGCCTGGCACCAGGACAGGAGAAGAGCCCGGCCTTTGTCGCGAATGTCAGCGGAGACCGGCTGGCGATCGGCACGAACAGCCTGGGCGCGGGCGTGCGCGCCTATGAGGTGCGCCAGCCCTGATCGGTCGGTGCGGCGCCGGCCACCCGCAGGTGACCGGCGCCGCGCTGATGCCAGGCTTAGCGGCAGGTGTCGTTAGGGCCGCTGTCCAGATCGAGGCAGCGTCCATCCAGCCCCTTCACCGGCAGGTTGATCGTCGCGGCCAGCGTCGGGACGATGTCGACCGTTTCCACCGACTGCGGCTGTTCGAACCCGGCCATGTCCTTGCGCCAGAACAGGATGGGCACGCGGCGATCATAATCCCACGGGCTGCCGTGCGTCGCGACATAGCCCGGACCGGGCTTCGCAATGCCGGTGACGCGGGGCTTCAGCATGATCAGCAAATCGCCCGAACGCTCCGGATCGAACGAGGCATGGGCGCGCTGCTCCAGCGTCCAGGTTTCCGGCGGCGTGGCGGGGATGGTCGCTGCTGCAATCTGCTCACGCGTCAGGACCGCGGCGACCTGCGGAAAGGCGCTGATCCGCTTGACGGCTTCGGCGATCACGGCCTTGCGGCGGTTTGCTGGCACTGTCTTCGCGACATAGACGTCGCCTTCTGACCCGAGCAGGACCGGGCCGGTGATGCCCATCTGCTTGCCGATCGCGGTGCTGATTTCCTGCACGGACAGCGCGGGCGACACGCGGGTTTCGCCCGGCATGGCGCGCTGCTGCTGCCGTTCGGTCGCGTCATGGCCGCCATGATCGGCGGTCAGCACTACCTCGTAATCGAGGCCCCACGAATCGAGCGTCGCGAAGAAGCCGCCCAGCGTCTTGTCGAGCTCGGCCATCTGCAGGCACATCTCGCCGCCGCCCGGGCCATAGCCATGGCCGACATAGTCGGTCGCCGATGCGCCGATCGAAATGATGTCGGGCGCGCTGCCTTTGCCAAGCTTCATGTCCTGGATCAGGCCGGCGGCAATCGCGAACACCGCGCCGTCCATCGCCGGAGAGGCGCGAAATGCGCGTGTGTCGCCGGCGGCGCGGGCGAAGCGGCCGTTGCCGATGGTCTGCCCACCCACCTCGATCGGCTGCATCAGCGGCCGGCAGAAGGCGGGAACGGCGAGCGGCTCCTGCGGCTGAGCGATCAACCGGGCCACGGCTTCGCGCCCGCGCTGCACCGCGGGCGGGACCGCGCGGCCATCGTAGGACACGAAATCCTTGCCGTCCCAGAACCAAAGCTCATCGACCTTGTGGCCGCCCATCATGATCGCCGCGCGATCCTTGCCCGCTACCGAGACGACGCGGCTGGCGGGGTTCGCCGCCTTCATCATCTCGCCCAGCGTCGGCACCTTCAGGTGCAGGTCGGCGACCTTGTAGTTGCGGTGATCGGTGCCGGGGATCCGCTCGTCCTCGGAGCAGTAAACTTCCTTGTCCTCGCGCGGCGCGTCCTGGTTGATCCAATTGTTGGCGATGATGCCGGTGCGGCCCGGCCGCATCCCGGTCAGGATCGTGGAATGGCCGGGGCAGGTCTCGGTCGCGGCGTGGCTCTGATATCCCGAGGGAAATACCGCGCCCTGCAACAGCCTCGCAAATCCGTCGGTGAAGCGATTGCGATACTGGGCAAAAAGATCGGCGGAGAATTGATCCACCGAGATCGCGACGATCAGCTTGGGTGGCGTGCGCGGGGTGGCGGCGCTCACCGGCGCTGGCGGCTGGGCGGATTCGAGAACCGCTTCCTGCGCGGCAACAGGCAGGGCGATCGAGGCAAGAAGCGCGGCGAGAAGAGCTTTCATCATGAACCTTGGTGCTTGGCGACGAGGCGCGGTATGTGCCGGGCATGACGGCTAGGCAAGCTTGGGTAACGACCCTGTTTTTCATGGTCATGACGCTGCTGGCACAAACAGCGGCGGCACAGACCCGGCATGTGGCAATCACGCTGGTGCCAGAGACCGCGCGCCCAGCCGTCGGCAGTACCGTGACACTGGCGTTCGATTCGCGTCCCGAGCCCGAATGGCATGGTTATTGGCAGAACCCAGGTGACGCCGGCATCGAGACCCAGCTCGGCTGGACGCTGCCGCAAGGCGTGACGGCGGGCACGCTACGCTATCCGGTTCCCGAGCGGCTGATCGTCGGCGGGCTGATGAACTATGTCTATGAGGCACCGTTCGCGCAGCTCGTTGACCTGAAGATCCCTGCCGGGCTGGCGGCAGGGACGCGCCTGCCGGTGTCGGTGAAGGCGGATTATCTGGTCTGCACGAAGGAGATCTGCGTTCCCGAAAGCCAGACGCTGTCGACCGAGCTCGTCGTTGGCGATGGCGCGGTGGATCCAGCCACGCGCGCCCGCTTCGACCAATGGCGGCAGAAACTGCCCAAGCCGCTGGGGTCCACCGGCACGTGGCAGATGGCCGACGGGCAATTCCGCCTCGCAGTGCCTTACCCCGCCGATGCCCAGCTTCGTGACGCCTATTTCTACCCGCTCGCCGCCGGGGCGATCGACTACGCCGCACCGCAGACGGTCACGCGCAACGGCGACCAGCTGATCATCGCGACCAAGGCGCCATCGTCGCCTGCCAGCGGCACGATCGAGGGGGTTCTCGCGACGGGCGACGGGCAGGGCTTTGCAATCAGCGCGGGTCCCGGAACGGTTGCGGCACCGACCGCCGCGGCAACCGACAGTGCGCTAATGCCCGCGTTGCTTGCCTTCGCCGGCGCGCTGCTGGGCGGCTTGCTGCTCAACATCATGCCGTGCGTGTTCCCGATCCTCAGTCTGAAGGCGCTTGGCCTGGCCCGCTCCGGCGAGACAGAGAGCGCGGCCCGACGCGAGGCGCTCGCCTATACCGCCGGGGTTGTGCTGGTCTGCCTGGCGCTGGGCGGCGTGCTGCTCGCGTTGCGCGCGGGCGGGGCGAGCGTTGGCTGGGCCTTCCAGTTGCAGGATCCGCGCGTGATCGGCGTGCTGTTGCTGCTGGTCATGGCGATCGCGCTCAACTTGGCCGGCCTGTTCGAGCTGCCGACTCCGCGCTTCGCCAGTCGCTCGGGTACCGGCGGCGCTTTCGCCACCGGGGCGCTGGCCGCCTTTGTCGCGACGCCGTGCACCGGGCCGTTCATGGGCGCGGCGCTGGGCGCGGCGCTGGTGCTGCCACCGCATGCCGCGATGCTGGTGTTCGCCGGACTTGGCCTCGGTATTGCCCTGCCGTTCTTGGCCATTGGCTTCATTCCTGCGTTGCGCCGTTGTCTGCCGAAACCAGGGCCGTGGATGGCACGGCTGCGTCGTATTCTGTCGGTACCGATGTTCCTCACCGCGCTCGCGCTGGCTTGGGTGCTTGGGCGGCAGGCTGGGGTGGACGGGATGACGATCGGTCTGGCCGCAACGCTTGTCGCTGCCTTCGGCCTGTGGTGGTCGGGGCGCCGGCAGGCCGCGGGTCGCGATCGGGTCTGGTGGCCGGCCGTTCCGGCGCTCGGCCTTGCCTTGGTGACAGTGCTGCTCGTCCGTGCCGCGCCGCCGTCGGCAGCCGTCGCAATGGCGGGAAGTGAGCCCTTCACGGAGCAGCGGCTTGCCGCCTTGCGGGCCGAGGGGCGCCCGGTGTTCGCCTATTTCACCGCGGACTGGTGCGTGACGTGCAAGGTCAATGAAAAGACCGCGATCGAAACCGACGCCGCGCGGCGCGCCTTCGCCGACGGCAATGTCGCGGTGCTGGTGGGCGACTGGACCGATGGCGATCCGGCGCTCGGCCGCTTTATCGAGGCGCACAACCGTGCCGGCGTGCCGCTGTATCTCTGGTACCCGAAGGGCGCTGATCGTCCGCAGGTCTTGCCGCAACTGCTGACCAGCGGCATGCTCGCGGCATTGCCGGGGGGCAGGACGAGTTGAGGAGAGCGATGATGCGCCTGCTTCCTTTTGCAATCGTGGCCCTGGCCGCGACCCCCGCCGCCGCTGACCAGACGATCGGCCAGCCCGCCGGCAACTTCCGGCTGATGGACGCCGATGGAAAGGCCGTGACCCTGTCGCAGTTCAAGGGCCGCCCGGTGGTGCTCGAATGGAATAACCCCGGCTGCCCGTTCGTGCAGAAACACTATGACAGTGGCAACATGCAGGCCGCGCAGGCCAAGGCCAAGTCGATGGGCGCCGCCTGGCTCACCATCAACTCCGGCGCGCCGGGCAAGCAGGGCCATATGACAGGGGCGCAGGCCAAGGCGTTCGTCGCGACGCAAAAGGCGCAGCCGACCGCCTATCTGCTCGATCCGCAGGGTCGCGTAGGCAAGGGCTATGGCGCCAAGACGACGCCGCACATGTATCTGATCGATGCGTCGGGGAAGCTCGTCTACCAGGGCGGGATCGACGACAAGCCGACCGCCGACAAGGCTGACATTGCCGGTGCGCGCAACCACTTGCTCGCCGCACTGGGCGATGTGAAGGCGGGCAAGAAGGTGTCGGTAGCCGAAGCGCGTCCGTACGGCTGTTCGGTCAAATACGCCGACTGATCGCCGACGGGAGGCCCGCTGGCCGGCCCGTGATTTCCGCCCGCCGTGCGCCGCGCTCTTGTGCGGCGCAACATTCTCGCGCAGCATGCACCCGAAACGAAATTGGAGCGTTATCGGTCGGATGGGGACGCGGGCATTCGACGAAATCATGGGGCTGGGCGACACGGCGCGCCCCGAATTGGCGGAACTCGTCCGCTGGCTGGAGGAAACACCCTCCGACGAACTGCGGCGGCGCCAGGAGTCAGCAGAGACCACCTTTCGCCAATTAGGCATCACCTTCGCCGTCTATGGTGACAGTGACGCGAGCGAGCGGATCATCCCGTTCGATATTGTGCCCCGTGTCTTTTTGGCCGACGAATGGGCGCGCCTGTCGGAGGGGTTGGTCCAGCGGGTCGAGGCAATCAACGCCTTCCTCGACGACATCTATGGATCGCAGGAGATTCTGAAGGCCGGCGTGCTGCCGGAGGATCTGATCTTCCACAATCCGCAGTTCCGGCCCGAGATCTTCGGCATTCGTCCGCCGCACGGGATTTGGGCGCACATTTGCGGGATCGATCTGGTCCGCACCGGCGCGGACGAATTCTACGTTCTGGAGGACAATGCCCGCACACCCTCGGGGGTCAGCTATATGCTGGAAAACCGCGAGGCGATGGTGCGCTTGTGCCCCGAATTGTTCGAGCAATTCCGCGTCGCCGCCGTCGACAGCTATCCCGATCGCCTGCTCGAAACGATGCGCTCGGTCGCGCCGCGCGGCTGCGCGCAGAACCCGACCTGCGTCGTTCTGACGCCGGGGCATTTCAACTCAGCTTACTACGAACACAGCTTCCTTGCCGATTCGATGGGGATCGAGCTGGTCGAGGCGGCTGACCTCGTGGTCGATGACGACATGGTCTACATGCGGACCATCGCAGGCCGTGTGAAGGTCGACGTGATCTACCGCCGCGTCGACGACGATTTCCTCGATCCGCTGGTGTTCCGTCCCGATTCGCTGCTCGGCGTGCCGGGCCTGATCGCCGCTTATGCCGCCGGCAACGTCGCGATCATCAACGCGCCCGGCAACGGCATCGCCGACGACAAGGCGATCTACAGCTACATGCCGGAGATCGTCCGCTTCTATTCCGGCAGCGAGGCCAACTTGCCCAATGTGGAAACATGGCGCTGCCGCGAGCCGGAGGCGCTTCGCTACACGCTCGACAATCTCGACCAGTTGGTGGTGAAGCTGGTCGACGGGTCGGGCGGCTACGGCATGCTGGTCGGTCCCACCGCGACCAGGGACGAAATCGCCACCTTCCGTGCCGTGGTGGAGGCGGAGCCGCACCGCTACATCGCGCAGCCCACGCTTGCACTGTCGACCGTGCCGACGCTCGTCGATCAGGGCGTCGCGCCGCGTCACGTCGATTTCCGCCCGTTCGTCCTCACCGGGTCGAAGGGTGTTCAGGTGGTGCCGGGCGGCCTCACCCGCGTCGCGCTGCGCGAAGGGTCGCTGGTGGTCAACTCGTCGCAAGGCGGGGGAACGAAGGATTCGTTCGTGCTGCTCGACGATCAGTGGCGGCAATCGCAGACGATGGGCACGATGGTTCAGGAGCAGAGCCTGTGAGCGCCGCGCTGCGCCCGGCCTGCCCGGGAGGTGCGCGATGCTGAGCCGTACCGCCAGCTCGCTCTACTGGTTGGGCCGCTATGTCGAGCGCGCTGATTTCATCGCCCGGCTGGTGGAAGCGACAATCCGCCTCGATGTCCTTTCCGCGCGCCCCGCTGGCCAGGCAGCATGGCTGTCCGCGCTCGCCGTCACCGATACCGAGGCAGCCTTCAAGGCGACTGGTGCCAGCCTGACGCGCGAGGCGGTATCACGCTTCCTCACCAGCGATTCCTCGCACCCCGGCTCGCTCATGCGCAGCCTCGACATGGCGCGGATGAACGCGCGAGCGGTGCGCACCGCGCTGACGCGCGAGGCATGGTCCGCGATCAACGGCGCCTGGCTGGTGTTCGACAAGCGCGTCAGCCGGCTCGATCCCGACCGCGCATTGGCGCTGGTCGACGCGGTCAAGGCGGAGACTCGCGGCTTCGAGGGCGCGCTGCATCGCATGTTGCGTAACCAGACGACGCTGTTCATCCGCCTCGGACAAGCGACAGAGCGGGTCGACAACACCGCCCGCCTGCTCGACGTCAAATACCATATCCTCCTCCCGGAAGGGCAGGAGGTCGGCGGCGCGGTCGATCGCGATCAATGGACCACCATCCTGCAGACGGTGTCGGCGGTGACCGCGTTTCGCTGGATCTACAATGACGGGCTGCTTCCCGCCAATGTGATCGATCTGCTGCTGTCGCGCGTCGAATTGCCGCGCAGCATTGCCGGCGCGATCGAGGAGGTGACAGACGTGCTGACCCAGCTTGCCAAGCGTACCGGCACCAATGGGGAGGCCGATCGCATGGCCCGCACCCGCCACGCGCGCGTCAGCAAGACGCGCACCAGCGACGTGATCTTGTCCGGTCTGCACCAGCATCTCGAGGCGTTGATCGCCGAGAATGATCAACTTCACGCGGCGATCGGCCGCCAGTTCAAGTTTTCCTGATGCGCGTCTCGATCGATCACCGCACCTTCTACGCCTTCACCGCACCGCAGGGGCGCGTCGTCCAGCTGCTGCGCCTGACGCCGGCCGACCTGCACGACCAGACGGTCGCCTCCTGGCACATCGCGGTCGATTGCGACGCGCGCATGACCCATCATCACGACGGCTTCGGCAATGCGACAACGATGTTATATTGCGAGGGGCCACTTAATCAGCTCGAATTGACGGTGACGGGGGAGGTGGTGACCAGCCCGTCCGCCGGCGTGCTCCACGGCGCGCATGAGCTTCTGCCGCCCCGCTTCTTCCTGCGCACGACACCGACCACCGCAGCGGGGGCGGAGATTGCCGACTTCGCGGCGAGCGCGTCTCGCGGCACGGATATCCCCGCGCTTCACCGGTTGAACCATGCGGTGCGTGATCGTTTCGCCGACGACGCCGGGCGGCCGGAAACGGGGCTGCCCGCCACGGACGCATTTGGGCGTGAGGCGCTCACCGCGCGCGACATGGCGCAGGTGTTCATCGCCGCCGCCCGGGCGATCGGCGTGCCCGCGCGCTATGTCTCGGGCTATTGCGATCTGGCGGGCGATCACCGGCCCACGCCGCACGGCTGGGCGGAGGCGTGGCAGGAGGGTGTTGGCTGGATCGGCTTCGATCCCTGGTTGGGTCAGTCGCCAGAGGAACATCACGTTCGCGTTGCTGTGGGGCTCGACGCCGCGCAGGCGGCGCCGATCGCTGGCTCGCGGCTTGGCGACGGCCGCGAGGCGCTGGAGGTCGATGTGACGGTTCAGGGCGCCGATTGACCGCCTAGCGGCGCGGCGGCGCCGGTCGGGCGCTAAGCGATCTGTTCGACGCCGGCCGCTTTGCCTTCGGTCGGCATCAGTGCCCAGCCGCGTGGACCCAGCGCTTCCAGCGGTTGATAGCGCGTCTTGTAGGCCATCCGCTCGGCGCCCTTCACCCAATAGCCCAGATAGACATAGGGCAGTCCGGCCCGCGCGGCGCGCAGGATGTGGTCGAGGATGATGAGATTGCCTAGTCCGGGCCGCGTCGGCATGTCGGGATCGAAGAAGCTGTAGATCATCGACAGCCCGTCGACCTGCTGGTCGGTCAGGCAGGCACCCAGCAGTTTGCCCTGACGCCCATCGGTCGCAGGTTCGCGATATTCCACGATCACGGTGTTAACCGGGGAATGCTCCACCATGTCGGCGTAATCCTGCTCGTCCATCCCCGCCATGCCGCCGGTGGGGTGACGATGCGCGAGGTAGCGGGAGAGCAGCTGGAACTGCTCGTCGGTCGCCCAGGGCTTGCATGCAGTGACGTCCAGGTCGGCGCTGCGTCGGATCAGCTTTCGCTGGCTGCCATTGGGCACGAATTCCTTGGTGCGCACCCGTACCGATACACAGGCGGCGCAGCCGACGCACGACGGGCGGTAGGCGACCGATTGGCTGCGGCGAAAACCGATGCGCCCCAACGCGTCGTTGAGCTCCGCGGCGTTCGACCCCGACAGCTCGGTGAACACCTTCCGCTCCTCGCGACCCGGCAGATACGGGCAGGGGGCAGAACTCGTCACGAAGAAGCGGGGGAAACGGAAAGAGGCGGTCACCGCGGGCGGAACTCCAGTCGAACGCGGCTCTGGCGCGCGTGCCGTGATCGATATGAAGAGACGCCGGCCCAGTGAAAAGCCGGCGCGCCGCCGTTTTGCCGTCGATGAATGAACCAATTGCTACCGCGGCGCCGAATTGACCCATTGTGGGGCATATCGGCGCACGCGTTCAGCAGGGTCGATCAGGCAAGTTCGATCAGGCTTACTTGGTATTGCGCCACATCCAGCGCGGCGAGCAGCCGGTCGAGATGCGCGCGATCGCGCGTTTCGCATTCGACGTCCAGGCTCAGGCCCTTCGCCGGCAGGTTGGTGAAGATGCGCTGGTGCGACAGCTCGAGGATGTTGACCCGCTCCTGGTCGAAGATGCGCGCGACATTGTAGAGCGCGCCCGGCTGATCCTGCAGGCGGATGCGCAGCCGCGCCAGCCGGCCGGATCGTGCCAGATCGCGCAGCAGCACGTTCGCCAGCAGGCGCGTGTCGATGTTGCCGCCGCACAGCACGATTCCCACGGTCTTGCCGGCGAACCGCTCCTTGTTGGCGAGCACTGCGGCGAGGCCGGCGGCGCCGGCGCCCTCGACCACGGTCTTCTCGATCTGCAGCAGCAGGCTGACTGATTCCTCCAGGCTGCGCTCGGATACCAGCAGGATGTCGTCGACCAGCGCCTCGACCATCTTCGCCGTCAGGCCGCCCGGCTGCTTCACCGCAATGCCCTCGGCCAGCGTATCGCCGGCGCACGGCAGGTCGGTGTGGCGCAGCTTGTTGTACATCGACGGGAACAGCTCGGCCTGAACGCCGATCACTTCGATGGGATGGTCCGCCGCGCGGGCGACGGTCGCCATTCCCGAAATCAGCCCGCCGCCGCCGATCGGCACCACCAGCGTGTCGAGCGACGGGATCTCCTCCAGCATCTCGATCGCCACCGTGCCCTGGCCGGCGATGACGCGCGCGTCGTCGAACGGATGGACGAAGGTGTAGCCGCGCTCCGCCTCCAGCACGCGGGCATGGGCATAGGCCTCGTCGAAGGTGTTGCCGTGCAAGACCACCGTCGCGCCATGGCCTTCGGTCTGGACGATCTTCACGATGGGGGTCGTCATCGGCATCACGATCGTGGCCGGCACGCCCAGGCGATTGGCATGATAGGCCAGCCCTTGCGCATGGTTGCCGGCCGATGCTGCGATCACGCCACGCGCCTTGGCGTCGTCGTCGAGCAGCAGCAGCGTGTTGAGCGCGCCGCGTTCCTTATAGGCTGCGGTGAACTGCAGATTCTCGAATTTGAGGTAGATCGTCGCTCCCGCCAGCGCGGACAGCGTCTTGCTGACGAGCGTCGGGGTATGGACGATCGAATCGCGAATTCGGCTATGAGCGGCGCGCACGTCCGCCAGGCTGACGGGAAGGGTTTCGGTCGTGGGGTGCACCGCAGTCGCCATACGCAAAGGTCCTACCGCCCGTCCGCCCTGAACGTGTTGAAGGGCTGTCATTTCTTCGAAGAAGAAGGGCAGGGGCTTCGACAGGCTCGGCCCGAACGGGATCATTGATCCTGGTTCGCAGACGTCGCCAGTAGGAGCATCTGGCGCGCGGTGCAAACAGGCCCTATCCCGCCGGGCATGAGGATCGCTTTTATCGGCACCGGCGTCATGGGTGCGCCCATGGCCGGGCATCTGGCTAGCGCCGGTCACCAGGTCACCGTTTACAACCGGACACGGGCAAAGGCGGAGGCGACGGGGCTGACCGTGGCCGATACGCCGGCCGCCGCCGCTGCCGGCGCCGATGCGGTGATCACCTGCGTCGGCAATGACGACGATCTCGCCGCCGTCACCTTGGGTCCCGATGGGGCGTTCGCCGCGATGGGCGATGACGCCGTATTCATCGACCACACGACCGTCTCTGCCAACATCGCCCGCCGTCTGGCGGCGACACGACCGCTCAGCGTCGATGCACCGGTGTCGGGCGGCCAGGCAGGCGCCGAAAAGGGCCAATTGTCGATCATGTGCGGCGCCAGCGAGGCCGCTTTCGACCGCGCCCGCCCCGTAATGGAGGCATACGCGGCCCGGATCGTCCATGTCGGCGCGCCCGGCGCGGGGCAGCAGGCGAAGATGGTCAACCAGATCTGCATCGCCGGGGTGCTGCAGGGCTTGTCCGAGGCGCTGCGTTTCGCCCAGGCGAGCGAGCTTGATCTCGACAAGGTGTTCGAGGCGATCTCCGGCGGCGCGGCGCAAAGCTGGCAGATGGTGAACCGCTGGCCGACGATGGCCCGCGACGAATTCGACTTCGGCTTCGCGGTCGACTGGATGCGCAAGGATCTTGGCCTTGCGCTCGACGAAGCGAAGCGGAACGGGGCGGTGCTGCCGGTGGCGGCACTCGTGGATCAATTCTACGCCGAGGTACAGAAAATGGGTGGTGGCAGGCAGGATACGAGTGCGCTGATGCGGAGGCTGCCGCGATGAAGCGCGCCCTTCTCCTGCTCGCAACGGCCATCATGGCGGTTCCGGCAAGCGCCGACGGCATCGTCGACAACGTCAACGGCATCGCGCCGACCGCCGACGGCAAGGTCGTTCGCTTCAAGGCGCTGCTGATCGACCAGCAGGGCCGCGTCACCCGGCTGGTGCCCCCGGGCGAGGAACCGCCCAAGCTCAGCCGCCGCGAGCTGAAGAAGAACGCCGGCAAGCCGCTGTACGACTGGCGCATCGACATGGGCGGCAAGACCGTGCTGCCCGGCTTCATCGACGCGCATGGCCATGTCATGGGCCTGGGTTTCGGTGCCTTGTCGCTCGACCTGTCGGGCGCTCGCTCGCTGGATGAGGCGAAAGCGATGGTCGCCGCCTATGCGCAGGCCAATCCCAACCGCAAGTGGATCACGGGGCGTGGCTGGAACCAGGAGGCCTGGGGCCTCGGCCGTTTCCCCACTGCGGCGGATCTTGACCAGGTCGTCGGCGATCGTGCCGTGTGGCTGGAGCGTGCCGATGGCCACGCCGGCTGGGCGAACAGCGCCGCGATGCGTGAGGCCAATGTCACCGCTTCTACCGCGTCTCCGGCAGGTGGCCGGATCGAGAAGAGCGGCAACGCTCCCGCCGGCGTCTTCGTCGATGCGGCGATGCAGCTGATCGAGCGCGCGGTGCCGCAGCCACTGCCGAAGGAGCGCGACGCTGCGTTTCTCGAGGCGCAGCAGGCGCTTCTTGCCAATGGCATCACCGCGGTTGCCGATATGGGCACGACCATCGACGACTGGCTCAGCTACCGGCGTATGGCGGATATCGGCGCCATGCGCGTCCGGATCATGAGCTATGCGGCGGGCGTCGAGACGGCGAGCAAGATCGGCGGCAAGGGGCCGACGCCCTGGTTGTACGACGATCACCTGCGTCTCGGCGGGGTGAAGATCTATCTCGACGGCGCGCTTGGTTCGCGCGGCGCCGCGCTGAAAGCGCCCTATGCGGACGCCGCCGGGGAGAAGGGGCTCAGTTTCCTGTCCGATACGCAGCTGCAGAACCAGATGAGCCGCGCGGCAATGGATAACTTCCAGCTGGCTGTGCACGCGATCGGCGACAAGGCCAATTCTCAGGTACTCGATGCTATTCAGGTGCTGAACGCGACCTATGGCGGCGATCGTCGCTGGCGGATCGAACATGCCCAGATCGTCGATCCGACCGATCTCAAGAGCTTTGGCAAATACGGTACGATCGCCTCGATGCAGCCGACGCACCAGACGGGCGACCGCACCATGGCCGAGGCGCGGCTGGGGCCGACGCGACTGTCGGGCGCCTATGCCTGGAAATCGGTGCTGGATAACGGCGGCAAGCTGGCGTTCGGGTCCGACTTCCCGGTCGAGAAGCCCGATCCCTGGGCCGGCTGGGCCGCGGCCTTCACGCGGCAGGACGCCAATGGCCAGCCGCCCGGCGGGTGGCACCCGGAAGAAGCGGTGTCGCGCGAACAGGCATGGTGGGCGTTCACTGGCGGCGCGGCCTATGCCGGTTTTGCCGAAAAGAACTTCGGCAATCTGGCGCCGGGGCAGAAAGCCGACTTCATCGTGGTGGACCGCGATCCACTGTCGGTCGATGCGATGGGCCTGCGCAACATCAAGGTCGAACAGACCTGGGTTGGTGGCGAAAAGGTGTTTGATCGCGCGAAGGGCGTGAAGACGCCCGCCAAGTAAGCGCCGAATGGCGGCCAGCCGACGGCGGGCACCATATGGTGCCCGCCGTCGTCCTGCCGGAACCAAGCGGGTTTACGGCTCGCTGCGCAGATCGCCGCTATTGGCAGCGAAGCCGGGCGCGGGGCCGGTGGCCGGGCGCAGCGCCTCGCGTTCCGACGCGGGTACCGGCGCGGTCGGATCCGGACGAAAATGATCCGGCGCACGCTCGTTCGGGCCCGGATGGTGATCGCCCTCCAGATCCGGGGCGGGGTGGCCGTCCTTCGGGGTAAAGAACCGGTCGAACAGGCCAAAATGGATCGCGCTGGCGAGGCCGGTAGCGATCGCGCCGATCGCAGTGGCAGCGCCGATAGCTACATTGCGCTGGTGATGATCGGCCTTGAAGCGGCCGCTGCTGTCGCGTTTCTGGGTCATGCCCGTTCAACACCCGTGCCAAGCGGTGCGTTCCCCATCGGCACTGCCCGTGGCCGAGGGTGACGCGCTACATGGTTCAAAAACCGGCTGATCGGCCCTAGATCGCACGTGATGCAAGGTTCCTACGGCCCGCCTGACCGGTTCAACGAAGAGAAAGCGACATTCGCGATCCGCGGCAGCGACCAGCCCGATTTGGAGGCTGGCGTGGCGGCGATCCGCAATGTCGTTCGCACGTTGCCGTCGCGGCCGGGGGTGTACCGAATGCAGGATGCGCGCGGCGACGTGCTGTACGTCGGCAAGGCGCGCGCGCTGAAGAACCGCGTCACCAACTATACCCAGATCAACAACCTGTCGAAGCGGCTCCAGCGGATGGTGTCGCAGACGCGGTCGATGACGATCGTCACGACCAATAACGAGGCCGAGGCGCTGCTGCTCGAGGCGCAGCTGATCAAGCGCTATCGTCCGCCGTACAACGTGCTGCTGCGCGACGATAAGAGCTTCCCGTTCATCCTGCTGCGCGCCGATCACGAGTTTCCGCGCATCCAGAAGCATCGCGGCGCGCGCCGGGCAAAGGGTGATTACTACGGCCCGTTCGCTAGCGCCGGCAGCGTCAACAACACGCTGAACGCGCTGCAGAAACTGTTCCTGCTGCGAAGCTGTACCGACGGCTTCTTCAAGACGCGCGACCGGCCATGCCTGCTGTACCAGATCAAGCGCTGCTCCGCGCCGTGCGTCGGGCGGATCGACAAGGCCGGCTATGACGAGCTGGTCGCCGATTCGAAGAAGTTCCTGGCCGGCAAGGCGACCGACGTACAGGCGAAGCTTGGCGCTCAGATGGAAGCGGCGGCGGCGGCAATGGATTTCGAGCTTGCCGCCGTGCTGCGTGACCGGCTGCGCGCGCTCACCTTCATCCAGGGCTCGCAGTTCATCAACGCCGAGGGGGTGGGGGATGCGGACATCTTCGCGCTCGCCAGCCATGAGGGCGTGATCGGCATCCAGGCGTTCTTCATCCGCGGCGGGCAGAATTGGGGCCACCGCAGCTTCTTCCCGTCGCATACCGCCGACGTGACAGAGGACGAGGTGATGACCCAGTTCCTCATGCAATTCTACGAGGAGGTGCCACCGGTGAAGGCGGTGCTGGTCGATCGCGTATTGCCCGAGGCGGAACTGCTGGCCGAGGCGCTGACCACGCAGGCGGGGCGCAAGGTGTCGATCGAGGTGCCGCAGCGGGGCACGCGCAAGCGGCTGATGGAACAGGCCTGCCGCAATGCCACGGAGGCGCTGGAGCGCCGGCTGGCGGAAAGCACCACGCAGGCCAAGCTCAACCGCGAGGTGGCGGACCTGTTCGGCCTCGCCGAGCCGCCGCAGCGTATCGAAGTGTACGACAACAGCCATATCCAGGGCACCAATGCCGTTGGCGCGATGGTGGTCGCGGGCCCGGAAGGCTTCCGCAAGGGCCAGTATCGCAAGTTCAACATCAAGCAGGCGGCGACCGATGACGATTTCGCCATGATGCGCGAAGTGCTCACCCGCCGCTTCGCCCGTGCGATCGAGGAGGATCCCGATCGCGACGGCGATACCTGGCCTGATCTGGTGCTGCTCGACGGCGGCCGGGGTCAACTGAATGCGGCAAAGGCAGTGCTCGAGGATCTCGGCATCGAGGACATCTGCCTGGTCGGTGTCGCCAAGGGCCCGCATCACGGCCGTGAGGGGCGCGAAGTGTTCCACCTGATGGACGGGCGCGAACTGACGCTGCCGGTGAATTCGCCGGTGCTGTTCTACCTCCAGCGGCTACGCGACGAGGTGCACCGCTTCGTTATCGGCGCGCACCGCGACAAGCGTGCGAAGGCGATGGGCGCGAGCCCGCTGGACGAAGTCCCCGGCATCGGTCCCGCCCGAAAGAAGGCGCTGTTGATGCATTTCGGCACCGCGCGAGCAGTGCGCAATGCCAGCCTGGCGGATCTGCAGAAGGCACCGGGCGTCAGTGCCGGCGTCGCGCAGCAGGTGTACGACTTCTACCACGCCAAATGACCGGCGCGGAACGCGCGTGGCCGCTGACCCGTTGATGTGGGAAGGAGACCAACATGCCCAATCCCGCTCAGACCGACCCGCTCGCCAAGACGGACGCCGACGGCAATCCGCTCGATGAAGATGCGAAGCTCGACATTGCGCTTGAAGGATCGATGCTGACGTCGGAACCGCCGCAGATGGCCGAGCCGAAGACGGCGGCTGAGGAAAAGGCCGAGAAGAACGCCGGCCATTGATGCGACGCTCAGGGGCTACATCAGCCCCTTGGCGCGCAGGCTGACATGGCCGCTGGTGCCGATGATCAGGTGATCGTGCACCGCAATGCCCAGCCCTTTTCCGGCATCGACGATCGCTCGTGTGATCTCGATGTCGGCACGGCTGGGGGATGGGTCGCCCGACGGGTGGTTGTGCACCAGGATGATCGCTGCGGACCCCAGGTCGATCGCGCGGCGGATGACCTCGCGCACATGGACCTGCGCCTGATCGATCGACCCTTCGCTCATCACCTCGTCACGGATCAGCATGTTGCGGCTGTTGAGATGAAGCACGCGCACCCGCTCGATCACGTGATGCGCCATGTCGGCGTGGAGGTAATCCAGCAGCGCCTGCCAGTTTCCCAGCATCGGCCGTGCCGCGGCCTCGGTCTGAAGCAGGCGCAGCGCCGCCGCCTGCGCGATCTTGATCGCGGCAGCGCTGGTCTCTCCCATGCCGGAAACCCGCGTGAGGGCTACGGAGTCAGCTGTCAGGAGCCCGCCGATCCCACCGAACTCCCGCAGCAGCGCCTTCGCGAGCGGCTTGGTGTCCCGCCGCGGGATCGCGAGTGCCAGCAGATATTCGATCAGCTCATGGTCGAGCAACGCCTCCCCGCCGCCGGCCAGCAAGCGGCTGCGCAGCCGGGCACGGTGGCCGTGATTGTCTGATGCGGCGGGTTCGTCGTCGGCCATGGTTGCGGAGGCTAAGCTGCGCGGCAGGGCCATGCAATCGCGCGGCGGCGGCGCTGATCTCGGCTGGCACTGCGATGGCCGACCGCGCGGTGCGGTGCCGCTTCCAACCGCGATGATCAATCCGTAGAGGTGCGGTTTGTTCGCGGATCGAGAAGGGGCAAGGTGACAGCCGAGGGGGCCGGGAGGACACGCCGTCGCACGATCGCGCGATTGCTGCTTGTCCTCCTGTTTTTGCTGCTGCTGGGCGTCGCCGCGCTATGGCTGTCGCGCGTGCCGATCGCGTCGGGGGTGATCGACCGCACCTTTGCCGCCAGCAATGTCCCGGCGAGCTACCGGATCGACAATCTGGGGCTTCGCCGCCAGCGTCTGACCAATGTGGTGATCGGTGATCCCGCGAACCCCGATCTGGTCGCGGACTGGATCGAGACTCGTCTGTCGGTCAGCGGCGGCCGTCCGCAACTCGATTCGGTCCGCGCGGGACGGATGCGTCTTCGCGGCAGGTTGGTCGACGGGCGCCTGTCGCTTGGTGCGATCGACCGGCTGATGCCGGCACCTTCGGGTCAGCCATTTGCCTTGCCCGCGCTCGGCCTTGAGGTTGCCGATGCCAGGATGCGGCTCGAAACGCCGCTGGGTGTCATCGGGGTGCGTTTGTCAGGGCGGGGTCGGCTGAACGAAAACTTTCGCGGCACGCTGGCGGCGGTCGCGCCGTCGATGAAGCTTGCCGACTGCCGCGTCCAACGACCGACTGCTTTCATGGCGGTTGAGGTGCGGGATGCCGCGCCGAAACTGTCCGGGCCGCTGCGCGCCGTGGCGGTGTCCTGTGGCGGTGTTCAGGTCAGCGCGCCCGCCGCGCGCCTGGACGTTGGCCTGAACGCCGCACTCACGCACTGGGATGGTGCCGCGTCGCTTCAGACGCAGGCGGTGGCGGCGAGCGGTGCCAAGGTGGCAACGCTCGGCGGCCAGATCAACTTCGCGGGCGACGCCGCGCGCACCCAGGGGCGCGCCCAGTTCCGCGGCGAGCGCGTAAGCGTAGCCGGCATCAGCAGCCGCTTGGCCGGCTTTGCTGGGACCTGGCGCCTGGCTGCCGGGCGCGCCATCCTTGCCGGACGCTTTGACGGGCAAGGGGTAGCGCTGGCTCCGTCGTTGCGGGGCCAACTCGCCGCCGGCGGCAATGCTGCGGCCGGCACACCACTCGCCCCGCTCGCGACGGCCGCGGGGAACGCGCTGGCGCGGGCCGGGTCGGACTTCTCACTGGCCGGGGAGGCGGCAGTGGGCACTGCCGTCGGTCGTCCACTCGCCAGCGTGCGCGAACTGACAATCCGAGCCGCAACCGGGGCCACCTTTGCGTTCGGAGAGGGCGGGGAGGTGGTGATCGGTGACCCGGCCGGCCTTCGCGCCAACGGTACGCTGCGCGTCGGCGGCGGCGGCCTGCCCGAGGGAACGGTGCAGGTCGCGCAACGACATGCAGGCGGCCCGATCACGGGCGGCGCAACCATTGCCCCCTATGCGGCGGGCGGCGCACGCCTTGAACTGACACCGGCGCGATTCAGCGCTGCACCCGATGGCCGGACAACCCTGCAGACCATCGCAACCTTGTCTGGCCCGCTCAGCGGCGGGGCGGTCGAGGAATTGCGCATCCCGCTGTCCGCCGCGCTCGATCAGCGCGGCGCGATCGCTCTAAACCGCTCCTGCACGGACGCAGCGTTCACTCGGCTGACGCTGTCGGGCCTTACGCTGCGCAATATGCGCGTTTCGCTATGTCCGCTCGACGGCGCCATGTTCCGCATGGGGCGCGATGGTGTCGGCGGGGGCATCGCCGTCTCGGAGCCGCGGCTGACCGGCACGCTGGGGGGATCGCCGCTTCAGGCACGCGCCCGCCGCGCCGAGTGGCGCCATGCGGGCGCCTCGTTCGCGCTCGACGGCGTCGAGACATGGATCGGAAGGGCCGATGCGCAAACGAAGCTGGATTTCGGGACGCTGGTCGGGCGGGTTGCGTCGGGCGATATCCTCGGCACCTTCGCCGGCGGGTCGGGACGGATCGGCGCCGTGCCGCTCAGGCTGGCGGATGCGGCGGGTCGCTGGCGGTTCCGTGACTCGGTGCTGACGCTCGACGGCGACTTGTCGGTCAGCGACACGGCTGACAGCGCGCGTTTCCGCCCGCTCGCCGCGCGCGCCGTCACGCTCCGGCTCGCGAACAACGTCATCACTGCCGATGGCACGTTGTTCGAGCCAGCGAAGAACGTGAAGGTCGCGGATGTGGCGATCCGCCATCTGTTGTCCAGCGGACGCGGTACGGCGCGGCTGGGCGTTACCGGGATCACCTTTGGCGACGGTTTCCAGCCGGAGGAGCTGACCCCACTGACCTTTGGCGTCATCGCGGATGTCCGGGGCAGCGTGCGCGGCACCGGCGACATCAGCTGGTCACCCGATGGGGTGACATCGACGGGGCTGTTCTCCACCGACAAGCTCGATCTTGCCGCCGCCTTCGGTCCGGTCTCGGGAATCAAGGGCGATCTTCGCTTTACCGATCTTCTCGCCCTGGAATCGGCGCCGAATCAGAAAGCCACCGTGGCGGAGATCAACCCCGGGGTCGCCGTCACGGATGGCACCGTCGATTATCAGCTGCTGCGCGATCTGCGCGTAAAGGTGAACGGCGCGGTCTGGCCGTTCGCGTCGGGCATCCTCACCCTGCAGCCCACGCTGCTTGATTTCTCCTCACCGCAGGAGCGCCGCATGACGTTCCTGATCGAGCGGATGGAGGCGCGGCACTTCCTGCAGAAGTTCGATTTCAAGAATCTCGATGCCACCGGCGTCGCCGATGGCGTGCTGCCGATGATCTTCGACCAGAGCGGCGGCCGGATCGAAAACGGCCGGCTGGTAATGCGCGAGGGCGGCGGCAGCATCGCCTATCTGGGCGAACTGACCGAAGAGGATCTCGGCACCTGGGGCAACATCGCGTTCCAGGCGCTCCGTTCGCTGCGCTACCGCAACCTGGAGCTGGTGATGAACGGCCCTCTCGCCGGGGAGATGGTGACCGAGGTCAAGTTCGCCGGGATCAGCCAGGGGGAGGGCGCAAAGTCGAACTTCCTCGTTCGCCGCCTGCAGAAGCTGCCGTTCGTGTTCAACATCCGCATCACCGCGCCATTCCGCGGCTTGATCGATTCGGTTGCCAGCTTCTACGATCCCAAACGGCTGATCGACCGTAATCTGCCCGCCCTCATCGAAGAACAGAACCGCCGCGTTCAGCCGCCGGCGGTCACGTTACCCGCCGCCCCGCCGTCCAACACTCAGCCTCCAGCCATTCAGCCCTCCGCAAGCGAGATGATGCCATGAACGAAACGTTGAACATTGGTGGAGGGCGCACGATCTCTGCCGTGCTGAAAGGGAAGGTCTTGACCGGATTGGTGCTGGCAACCGGAGCGTGCGTAAACGTCTCTGCGCCGGACAAGCCGATCGTCATCAACCTGAACATCAGTGTGACGCAGGAGGTGGTGTACCGCCTCGACAGCGAAGCCAAATCGCTGATCAAGCAGAACCCGGGGATCTTTTGAGATGACGAAGAAGGTAATGTGGATGGTTGCGGGGGCGCTGGCGCTCACCGGCGTATCGACCGTTGCCTTTGCGCAGCGTGATCCCGCTTATGCGGCAGCGCGCGCGGCGGGGCAGGTTGGCGAGCAGCCCGACGGCTATCTCGGCGTGGTCGGTGCCGGCAGCGCGGAGCTGCGCGCGCTGGTCAATGCGATCAACATCCAGCGCAAGGCTGCCTATACCCAGAAGGCGCAGGCATCGGGCGCGACGGTGGAGCAATTGGCGTTCACCAGCGGGTGCAACCTGATCCAGCAGACCCAGTCGGGCGAGAAGTACCGCACGCCGGACGGCACGTGGGAGACTCGTGGCGCCGGGGCGCCGACCCGCGATCCGCGCTGCATCTGAGTCGCGCCGAAAAGCACCGCCAAACGGGGTGATAAGGTGCTGACGCCGGCGGGCGAGGGGGTGTGCAACGGTTGACACCCCCCGACCCCCCGGCTAACCGGACGGCGCCTTGGCGGGCTCGCCACTTGGCTTCTTGGCGCCTGCCCAACGAATATTGGGGAGCGCGCGAATGGTCGAAAACGAGCCCGGACCAGACTCCCTCGGCACCGATGCACGTCTCACCTCGCTCGACGAGCGGTTGAAGGCGGCACAGGCGGACGAGGCGAGCCGGACAAAGGCGGGCAAGGTGGAATCCGACGGCGGCTATCGCCTCGGCAACCGCGTGCTCGCCGAATTGACCGGGGGGATGGTCGGCGGCGCGCTAATCGGTTGGGTGATCGACCGATTTGCGGGCACGCAGCCCTGGGGTCTGCTCGTGATGCTCGCCCTCGGGACGATCGCTGCGTTCAGAAACATCATTCGGATTTCGACCAAGCGCCCGAAGTGACGATCGGGCGCTTTCGTTAGGGAAATACAGGCGTGGCGGAAGGCGGCGGCAAGATCGATCCGATGCACCAGTTTCTGGTGGAGCCGTTGTTCGGCACCCAGAACTGGCAGATTGCCGGATACAATATTGCCTTTACGAACTCGGCCATGTGGATGGCCGTGGCAACGGTCGTACTGATCGGCTTCATGTCGCTCGGTACGAAGGGCAAGGTTGTGCCGACGCGCGGCCAGATGATGGTCGAGGGCGCGGTGCGCTTCATCGACAACATGCTGGCACAGAACATCGGGCCCGAAGGGAAGCGCTACGTTCCCTACGTCTTCTCGCTGTTCATGTTCATCCTGTTCGCCAACGTCCTCGGCCTGCTGCCGCTCGGCGTGATCGGCGTTCACCCCTTCACCTTCACCAGCCACTTCACGATCACCGGGATCCTCGCGATCCTGTCGTTCGCGATCGTGCTGGTGGTTGGTTTCTATCGTCACGGACTTCACTTCTTCAGCCTGTTCGTGCCGCACGGTACGCCGTGGTGGTTGCTGCCGGTGATCCCGCTGATCGAGTTCGTCTCATTCATGGTGCGTCCCTTCAGCCTCGGCCTGCGACTGTTCGTCGCGATGACCGCCGGGCACATCCTTCTGAAGGTGCTGGCCGGGTTCGTCGTCAACGCCGGTAACGCCGGGCTCGGCGTCGGCCTGTTGGTCGGCATCCCCAGCTTCGGCCTGATGGTCGGCATCTCGGCGCTCGAACTGCTCGTCGCCGGCATCCAGGCTTATGTTTTTGCGCTGTTGACCTCGCTGTATCTCAACGATGCGGTCAACCTGCACTAAGTTTTCACCCGTTTTTTCCAACCTTTTGATCTTGATAGGGAGTTACTAAAATGGACGCAGAAGCCGCAAAGCTGCTCGGCGCCGGTCTCGCGGCCGTTGGTGCTGGTCTCGCCTCGCTCGGCGTGGGCAACGTGTTCGGCAAGTTCCTCGAGGGCGCGCTGCGCAACCCGGGTGCGGCTGACGCACAGCAGGGCCGTCTGTTCATCGGCTTCGCCGGTGCGGAACTTCTCGGTCTGCTGTCGTTCGTCGTGGCGATGATCCTGGTGTTCGTCGCCTAACATGATCCTTGACGGGGCCGGCGTTTAGCCGGCCCTGTTCAGGCAGGATTTTCGATGCCTCAGATTTCCCAACTTGCCGCGACATGGGCGTCCCAGCTCTTCTGGCTGGTGATTACCTTTGGCATCGTCTTTTTCGTCGTGGGCCGCGGTATGCTGCCCAAGGTGCAGAAGACGATCGATTCGCGTGACCGCTCGATCGCCGCTGATCTCGCTGCCGCTTCGGCCGCGCGTGACGCTGCCGATAAGGTGGAGGCCGACTGGCGCATTCGCGACCAGGCCAATCGCGAAAAGGCGCAGGCGCTCGTCGCCGAGGCGCGCCAGGCTGCTGCCAAGGCGACCGAGGAACGGCTGTCGATCGCTGCTGCCGATCAGGCGCAGCAGATTGCCGCAGCTGAGGCAGATATCAAGGCGGCCACTGACCGCGCTCTGGGCGAGATCGAGACAATCGCCGCCGAGGCAGCGCAGGACATCGTGGCGCGCGTGTCCGGCATTCAGGTGTCGACCGACGAAGCGAGGGGCGCTGTGAAGGCGTCGATGGCGAATGGCTGAGTTCATCATCCTGACCGCCGCCACCGGCGGATCTGCCCAGGTCGCCGAAAACCTCGCCCATGCGGCAGAGGCTGAAGGCATGACCGCCGAGGGTACCGAGGCGCTCAGCACCTCGATTGCCGAGGGCGGCCCCGACCATCACGTCGATCCGTCGCTGTTCGGCTTCGCCAATGGCACGGTGATCGTGTCGCTGGCGATGCTGGTGCTCATCATCATCATGCTGGTGAAGAAGGTGCCGGCCATGCTGATGGGCGGGCTTGATCGCCAGATCGCTGGCATCCGTCAGCAGCTTGAGGAGGCCAAGACGCTCCGCGCTGAGGCTGAGGCGCTGCGCGACGAATATGCCCGCAAGATCGCCGATGCGGAGAAGTCCGCCGCTGACATGGCCGCGCAGGCCAGTCACGAGGCGGAGGCGATCGTCGCTCAGGCGCGTGTCGATGCGGACGAGCTGGTCGGTCGTCGCGCGAAGATGGCGCAGGACAAGATCGCCGCCGCGGAGCGTTCAGCGATCAATGAGGTGCGCGCGCGCGCCGCAACGGCCGCGGCGGAGGCAGCAGCCACGCTGATTGCCGACCGGCACGGCCCTGACGCTGATCGCACGTTGATCAACCGCACGATTGCCGGGATCGGTCGCCCGAACTGAGCGATCTCCCGCATTGGACAGGCAAGCGGCCGCATCCCCTGGATGCGGCCGTTTTGCTATGTGGCACTTTGCCTCTTCTCGGCACGAAGATCATCATTCAGCCACAGCACCTGCACCAGAACGAATGCGGCAACCGTTAGCGGCCCGCCCAGCAGCACGCCGATCGGCCCAAACAGCCCGCCGAACAGGAAGATGGCGAACAGCGTCACGGCCGGCGGGATCGAGACCGATTTACGCATGACCAGCGGCTCCAGGATATTCCCCTCCGACTGCTGCACGACAAAGTAGAAGCCAGCCGTCAGCGCGGCGGTTTCCAGCCCCATGGTCAGCGCGATCAGCACACCGGGGATCGCCGCTGCGATCGGGCCGATCAACGGCACGAACTCCAGCAACCCGGCGATCAGCCCCAGCGCAAAGGCGGACGGCACGCCGATGATCCACAGGCCGACGCCCGTAACGACGCCGACGAGCAGCATCAGGAAGATCTGGCCCAGCAGCCACGCGCGCAGTGAATCGCCTGTCTGGTCGAATGCGCGCGCGACGCGCTCCTTGGCACTGTCCGGCAGCAGCCGGAGCGCCCCGCGGCGGTAAGTGTCAGGCGACAGCGCCAGATACACACCCCCCAGAACCGCCAGCGCGAGCCCAGTCGCGGCGCTGGTGACCAAGCCGATCACCGTCTGTGCGATCGAGGCGATCGTCGCTCCCTCCGGCATGAAGCGCTCCACCAGATGTTCGACGCGCTCGGCTCCGACGGTATCGACCAGCGTATCCCACGCGCCCGGCAACATCGCCGTCAACTCGCTGACCTGGCTCGAGACCTCTTGGCCGAACAGCCCGATCGCGCCGATCACCAACGCCGCGATCAGCGCGGTGGCGAGGCTCAGCGCCACCCCATCGCCAACCGGAAGGATGCGCTGAAGCGCTTGCGCTGATGCGCGCAGGATAACCGCGGTAATGACCGCGGCGAACAGCAGCAGCACGGCGTCGTGCAGCTTCCAGATCAGGAGAGCGAAGGCGATCAGCGCGATCGCCACCGTCGTCTTCAGCGCGAATTGGGCGATTGCCTCGCGGTCGATCTGCATCGTCGATCTCATTCCGGCGCGACGACGCAGCAGCGGCCGAAACGATCGATCGGCAAGGGGGGCGTCAAGTTCATGATCGGTCAACGCGGCGGGCGGGCTGACGTTGCCACCGTCGTCTACGGGGTGGCTGAAGAACGCGGTGCCGGTATGATCGCCGCGATGCGCCGCCGCTCCGTCCTGATCCTTTCCGCCCTGGCGCTGCTTGTGCTGGCCTATCCGTTGGCCGCATTCGTCGGGAGTTTGCTGCCTAGCAACGCCAACTGGTCACCGCCGCCCACCGGCGTCACGCTCTACATCGAGTCAAATGGCCTCCATACCGGCATCATCATGCCGAAGGTGGCGGCGGGCGTGGACTGGCGATCGACCTTCCCGGCGCGCGATCTGCGGGATCCACGCTACGCAGCTTATGACCATGTGTCGGTGGGCTGGGGCGAGCGCGATTTCTATCTTCAAACGCCAACCTGGGCCGATCTCAGGCCCGGCGTGATCCTGGCGGCGGCGATCGGCAGCAACCGCACGCTCGTCCATGTCGACCATCTCCCCGCGCCAAAGCCCGGCGGTGACGTACGCCAGGTGGTCGTGCGCCCGGCCGAATATCGGCGATTAGCGGCCTTTATCCAGGCATCGCTGGTGCCAGACGGTACGCGGCAGCCCGGCTATTTGGGCAACGACGCCTTCTATCAGGCGCGTGGCCGCTATGACGCTTTCCACACCTGCAACGACTGGATCGGCGACGCACTTCGCTTTGCCGGTGTGCGGGTCGGCCGATGGACGCCATTCCCCGGCTCGGTGCTGCGCTGGTTCCCCCGGCACGACTGAGGAAGGCCCGGATTGTAGTCCCGAATTTTCGCGGTAAACGGTTACATGTTCTCGGAGGGGATTTTTCATGGCTTTCGCTCACGGCGCGACGACGAGTAACAGCGCCGATCCGTTGCCCGAAGATGGCGACGGCGCGCACGTCGACGCGCCGGATCTGCGCTGGTTTGTCTTTGCGCTGTTCTTCATCTTTGGCGGCATCACCAGCCTCAACGACATCGTGATGCCCAAGCTGCAGGAGCTGTTCACGCTCAGCCATGCGCAGGCGAACCTCGTCAATTCGGCCTTCTTCCTGGCCTATCTGCTGTTTTCGCTTCCTGCCGCCGCGATCGTTCGGCGCGCTGGTTACATGCGCACCGCATCGATCGGCCTCGTCACCATGACGGTCGGCTGCCTGTTGTTCATCCCGGCGTCGAGCTCGGCGACCTTTGGCATGTTTCTGCTCGCGCTATTCGTGCTCGGCGCAGGCATCACGGTGATCCAGGTCGTCGCAAACCCGCTAATCTCGCTGCTGGGTCCCGCGCGCACCGCGCACAGCCGTCTGACGTTTGCGCAGGCGTTCAACTCGCTCGGCACCACCATCTTCCCGCGGATCGGCTCCACGCTGATCCTTGGCGGCCTGGCCGGCGTCAGCGCCGCAACGCTCAGCGGCCCCGCGCTCGACGCCTATCGGATCGAGGCGTCGCGCACGATCGTCCATACCTATATCGGCCTGGCCGTCGCGTTGCTGGTGATCGCGGGCGTCGTCTGGACGCGGCGCAATCGGCTGCAGGAGGAGCAAGAGCAGACCGGCTCGATCTTCCACCCGCTGACGCTGCTGTCGCGTCCGCGCTTCGCGCTCGGCGTGATGTGCATCTTCCTCTACGTCGGCGCCGAAGTGGCGATCGGTTCCAACCTGGTGGTCTATCTGGCGCAGCCTGATGTCTGGAACGTGCCGCTGAACGTCGCGGGTAATTACGTCCCCTTCTATTGGGGCGGCGCATTGATCGGCCGGTTCATCGGCTCCGCTGTCCTGCGCGTGGTGTCGCCGGGGAAGGTATTGGCAGTCGCAGGTACGGCAGCAATCGCGCTGCTCGCCTTCTCGGCCAACAGCACCGGTACGGCAGCCGGATGGGCGCTGATCGCGGTCGGGCTCAGCAACTCGATCATGTTCCCCACCATCTTCAGCCTGGCCTCGGAAGGGCTCGGCAAGCGCGCGGCGGAAGGGTCGGGCGTGATCGCCACCGCGATCGTGGGCGGCGCGGTCATCCCGCCGCTGTACGGCACCGTGGCGGACGTATCGGGTAGCCTGGCGTTCGCGCTGGTCCTGCCGGTCGCTTGTTATGCTGTGATCACCGGCTTTGGCGTGTTTGCCCGCCGCCCGGCTGCGATCTGATCGCTTGGGGAGGGGCGCGGTGCGCTCCTCCCGAACGGGCTTGTGAATGGTGCGCTAGCATCGCGATCACGCAACAAAAAAGGCGTCCGGCCGATCCGCCGGGCGCCTTTTTCATGGTCGATGCAGCCCCACCCTTGCGTGGCGCCGCGTTGAGATACGCGTCAGCCCTGATGGTCCTCGCCGATGGGGTAGAACGCGGCACCGATCTGCCGACCTTCACCGCGAAGAATACCCCACGCGCGTGCCGCAGCGCGGCTGTCCATCGGCTCCACCCCGATGCCCCGCGCCTCAAGCGCTGCTGTGAGCGCCCGGGGAGGGCGGGCGAGTGTGGCGCCGGTCCCGATCAGGATGAACTCGGGCCCGTCCGCCAGGATCGGCCCCAGCGCCTCTTCTGACAGGTCGGCGAGCGCTGGCGGCGACCACTCGGTGGCGGCACGCACCGTCAGCAGCGCGGCGCGCAGCACGGTGGCCTCGTCGAGGCGAAATCCCGAGGCCGTGAAGCCGCGGACGATCGGGCCGCCGGCGTCACGGTCGCGGTTCATCTTCATGCGACGATCACTCGGCGCGCGGCTCGCGCGGGGCGATCCGCTCGGCATTCTCGATCCCGCCACCGCGCGGTGCGCGCTCGATGGTCGGGTCGGAGCGCAGGCCCAGCGTGATCAGCAGCGACGACGACACGTAGATCGACGAATAGGTGCCGACCACGATGCCCAGGATCATCGCCGCGGTGAAGCCGCGCAGCACATGTCCGCCCAGGAACAGCAGCGCGCCGAGCGCCAGCAGGATGGTGACCGACGTCATCACGGTACGCGGCAGCGTCTCGTTGACCGACAGGTTCACGATCTCGCGCATGTCCATCTTGCGATAGCGGCGCATGTTCTCGCGAATACGGTCGTCGATCACGATCTTGTCGTTGATCGAATAACCGACGATCGTCAGCACCGCCGCGACGATGTTGAGGTCGAATTCGAACTGGGTGAGCGCGAAGAAGCCGAGCGTCATCAGTAGATCGTGGACGATTGCCGCGATCGTCGAAACGCCGAACTGCCATTCGAAGCGGACGATCGCGAACAGGCCGATGCCCAGGATCGACAGCACGACGGCGAGCACGCCCTTGCGGATCAACTCGCCCGACACCTTGCCCGAAATGGTCGAATAGCGGTTGAACGTCGCGCCGGGGAATGCCTCGGCAATCGCGACTTCGACCTTCTTCACCGCCGCGTTGGTGGCGCCTTCGTCGGCGCCTTCCTGCACGGGCAGGCGGATGGTCAGCGTGCGCGGATCACCGAACTGCTGCAGCGATGCCTCGCCCAGGCCCTGGGCGTCCACCACGGCGCGCAGCTTGTCCAGATCGGGCGGCGTCGCGAAACGCTCCTCGATCATCAGGCCGCCTTCGAAATCGACGCCGAAGTTCAGGCCCTTGGTGAACGTCATGCCGATCGCCAGCACCGACAGGATCAGCGTCAGGCCGAACGCCCAGCCACGCAGGCGGACGAAATCAAAATTCGTGTCGTCGGGGACGAGTTTCAGCAGTTTCATAGTCTCAACCCGTCACCCCAGCCGCAGCTGGGGCCTCCTTGTTGCTAGTACGTGCCCCTGCGGCACGAGACCCCGGCCTGCGCCGGGGCGACGGTCCCTTGTCATATGTTGATCGTCTTCGGCTTGGCGCGACGCAGCCACTGTGCGGTCAGCATGCGCGTGAACAGCACGGCGGTGAACACGCTGGTGGCAATGCCTATCAGCAGCACGACGGCGAAGCCCTTCACCGGGCCGGAGCCCAGCAGGAACATGATAATGCCCGAAATGGCGTGGGTCATGTTCGCCTCGAAAATCGTGCGGCTGGCTTCCTTGTACCCCAGCTCGACCGATTGGACCACCGATCGTCCGCGCCGCCGCTCTTCGCGGATGCGTTCGTTGATCAGCACGTTCGCGTCCACGGCAGTGCCGATGGTCAGCACGAAGCCGGCGATACCTGGCAGCGTCAGCGTGCCGCCGATCAGCGCCAGGACGCCGACGATGACGAACACGTTGATGACCACCGCGAGGTTCGCATAGACGCCGAACCGCCCGTAGGTGATGAGCATGAAGGCGACGACCAGCGCCACCGCAACCGCGGAGGCGAGGATGCCGGCGCGGATCGACTCGGCGCCCAGATCCGGCCCCACGGTCGATTCCTCGACCACCTTCAGCGTCACCGGCAGCTTGCCCGACCGTAGCGCGATCGCCAGCGCATTGGCGCTTTCGGTCGTGAAGCTGCCGGACACCTGCGCGCGGCCGCCCAGGATCGGTTCGTTGATGTTCGGGGCCGAGATCACCTGATTGTCGAGGATGATCGCGAACGGCTTGTTCACGTTCTCGCGCGTCACCTGAGCGAACTTGCGGCCGCCCTGGCTGTCAAAGGTGATGGCGACCTGCGGCTCGTTGGTCTGCTGGCTGAATTCCTGCCGCGCGTCGGTCAGCTGGTCACCGGTAAGGATCGCCGACCGCTTGACCGCGATCACCGGAAGGCCGGTGGGATTGTTCGGATACGGCAGGATCTGGCTGCCAGCGGGCGCCTGTCCGCTGGCCAGCTGCTGCGGAGTCGCGCTTTCATCGACCAGCTTGAACTCAAGCTTCGCGGTCTTGCCCAGCAGGTCCTTCAGCGCCTGCGGGTTCTGCAATCCCGGCACCTGAACGACAATACGGTTCGATCCCTGACGGATGATCGTCGGCTCGCGCGTGCCGAGCTCGTCGATACGGCGGCGGACCACTTCGGTCGCATCGCCCATCGCGGTGTCGATCGCCTGTGTCAGCCCGGCCTGCGTCGGTGTCAGCACGATGCGGCTGGAATCGACGACCTGGATGTCCCATTCGCGCTGGCCGGTCAGGCCAACGCCGGTGCCGGCGATCTGGGTCAGCCGCTCGCGCGCGGCATCGACCTGGCTCGGATCGCGCAGCAGGAACGACAGGCGACCGCCGCGGGTGGAGATATCGCCGATCTCGATGCGGGGCCGCTGGCGCCGCATCTCGGTCTGCACCTGCTCGCGCATCGCCTCGAGCCGGGTGGTCGCGATGTCGTTCACATCGGCTTCGAGCAGCAGGTAGCTGCCCCCCGCGAGATCAAGGCCCAGGTTGATCCGCGGGTGCGGGAAGGCGCCCCAGGAATCGGTGATGCGCTGGGGCAGCAAACTGGGGATCGCCAGCGCGACGAGCGCTATGATCGTCGCCCAGATCGAGACGACCTTCCACCGCGGGAAATCGAGCATAAGAGCGGGTCGCCTCAGTCGTTCGCTGGCTTGGCGCCGAGCGCGGTCACCTCGGCGAGCGTCGCCTTGACGACCCTTACGCGGGTGTTGGCGGCAATCTCGACCTCGACGAACTGGTCCTCGACCTTGGTCACCTTGCCGACGAGACCGCCGGCCGTCACGACCGTGTCACCCTTCTTCACCGCCGCGATCGCGCTCTGCAGCGACTTCATGCGGCGCTGCTGGGGGCGGATCATCAGGAAGTAGAAGACGATGAATACCAGGATGAGCGGGGCGAGGCTGAGAAAGCCCGCGAGTCCGCCCTGCGACGAAGCGCCCGTGGCCGTCTGGGCATAAGCTGGTGAGATGAACATGCCGTCCTTGCGTGCACATGGGTCATGGGGCCCGCAGAACGGACCTCATGGGAAGCGTGCGCCGCTATCACTGCCACGGCCTTGGCGCAACTCGCACGGTTCAGTAGGAGGTGTGCATAAGTAGAGAGAAGGAGAGGTAATGACGATCCTGGTAATGGGTACGATCAAGCTTGGCGCCGGCGAGGGCGCAAAGGCCGCGTCGCTGTTTGCCGATCATGCCGCGGTGGTGAAGACCGAGGAGGGCTGCGAGGAATACAGCTTCGCGTTCGACGCCGCCGATCCCGATCTGGTCCGTGTCGCGGAACGCTGGGCCAGCCCCGAGGCGCTTGGCGCCCATGGCCAGGCCGATCATCAGAAGGCATTCGGCCGCGCCCTGCGCGCACAGTCACCCTCGGAGATGTCGATCGACGCCTGGGACGGGCAGCATTGGCGCAAGCTTATCTGATCGCGCTTGCATCTGGCGCGCGGCCCGCGTAGGGCCGCGCGTCTCGGTCGGGGCGTAGCGCAGCCTGGTAGCGCATCACACTGGGGGTGTGGGGGTCGCAGGTTCGAATCCTGTCGCCCCGACCAGAGATTTCCCCCAAAACTTCATCATCATGTCTTCACTCGCCGAATTATGCGGCGGCGCCGTGACGTGCGGGCCAGACGCAATTGCGCGCCGGCAGCATGGCTACCGGCGCGCGCATCCTCTCCGCGGATGGCCCTTGCTTCTCAGGAAATCTGGTGCGCCACTTCGGCCAGCGTCAGTCGCGCGAGCGGCTGGTTCAGCTCGTTCTCGATGTCCAGGCTGCCCTTCATCGTCGTGATCCCGCGGCGCGCCGGGGTGCGCACCAGCGATCGTGCGGAGCGCTGCGCCTGGATCAGCGCGGCATTGAGATCGGGCAGCTCAAAGCTTTCCGCGCGGCGGGTCATTTGATCGGGTGTACGGACACGGAAGAAGAAGGTGGGCATGCACCGGAAAATGTTCGACAGCCGTGTTGGTTGCTTTGTTCAACCCAGGTCATCATCTTTTTGACAATTCACGCGAATATCGCCGCACGACAGCCACAAATCGGGGTCCAACATGGCGCGGCGATGGCGGCAGCGTTGCGTGATGTTGCCAGCTTTGATCAGCGTTCCAGCAGCCGCGGCATGAGCTCGACGAAGTTGCAGGGGCGATGGCGGCTGTCGAGCTGATCCTTGAGGATGCCGTCCCAGCCGTCCTTGACTGCGCCAGTCGAGCCGGGAAGCGCAAAGATGTAGGTGCCTCGCGCGACGCAGGCGCAGGCGCGCGACTGGACGGTTGAGGTGCCGATCGTCTGGAACGACAGCCAGCGAAACAGCTCGCCAAAGCCCGGGATCATCTTGTCCGCGACTCGCTCGACTGCCTCGGGCGTGACGTCGCGGCCGGTGACCCCGGTCCCGCCGGTGGTGATGATGCAATCGATCGCCTCGTCCTCGATCCAGGCGTGAAGCCGGGCGACGATCGCGTCAGTATCGTCGCGCAGGATCTGTCGCTGCGCCAGTCGATGGCCGGCCTCCAGCAGCCGATCGACCAGCGTGTCGCCTGACCGGTCCTCGGCCAGGCTCCGCGTGTCCGACACGGTCAGGACCGCGATGTTGACGGGAAGGAACGGGAGGGTCTGGTCGATCGGCATGGCACGGTATCGCCCGGCCGCGCGGATCGATCAACGATAGCGCTGAGCCGCGGCGCGAAAGCGTGGGCTGGCAAAGCTGTCTTCGAACGCGCGGGCATGGCCGGGCTGGCCCGGATCGCGCAGCATCGCCTTCAACATGGTCAGCGCGGCAGGGTCATTGGCCGCGATGGTGGCCGCTACCACCGCTGGGTCACCGACCGTATCGACCAGCCCGATTCGCTGCGCTTCTCCTGCGTCGATGGTGGAGGCGGTGAACAAGAGGCGCGCGGCTTGCCCTGGGCCAATCATCATCGACAGCCGCGCCAGATCCTCAGCCGGATAGCCGATGCCCAGTTTTGCCGGCGGGATTGCAAAGCTCGCACCGGGCGCCGCGACCCTGACGTCCGCGGCAAGGATCAGCGCCACTGCCGCGCCGTGACACCCGCCCTCGACCGCTGCGACCAGCGGCATCGGCAATGCCAGCAGCGAATCGACCGCCGCGCGGATCGCGAGCCGAAGGGGAGCGCGTAGCGCAGGCTCGTCGGCCAGCCGCGCTGCCTCGCCAAGATCCGCGCCTGCGGAAAAGATGCCCGGAACGCCCGACCGAAGCACGACCACCGCCGTGTCGTGGGGGATGGTCGACACGACCCGAGCCAGTTCGAGGAAATGCGCGGTCGCCATGGCGTTGCGCCGGGCCGCGCGCGAGAGCGTCACCCGGGCGATCGTCCCATCTATCTCCAGCGATATCATGCGAGCCGCGTCGCCATGCACCACCAGCCGGGCTCCGTCGCGGCGATCCTGGCGGCGGCGTGATCGCGCTGCTCACTGGTCTCGAACAGCGCGAGGCACGTCGCGCCTGATCCCGACATCCGCGCTAAAGTGACCCCCGGCTGTTCGGCGAGCACGGCGATGACATGCCCGATCACAGGCGCAAGGCTGCGCGCCGCGGGCTCGAGATCGTTGCGCCCGCCGATCGGATCGGCGGGATCAAGCGGGCCACGATCGATTCGGTCCCAGGCGCCGAATACCGCGGCGGTCGAGAGTGCAACGCGCGGATTGACCAGCAGGACCGGTGTGTCCGCCCAGCCGCTGAGCGGGGCAAGCGCATCCCCCTTGCCGGTGCCGAAGGCGGTTCGCCCGGCGAGACAGGCGGGCACGTCGGCGCCCAAGGCGGCGGCAATTGCAACCAGCCGCGCGTCGTCGCCGGCGATGTCATGCCGCCGGCCCAGCGCGCGCAAGGTCGCCGCTGCATCCGCCGACCCCCCGCCGATACCGGAGGCGACGGGCAGGTTCTTCTCCAACACGATCGCGTGGCGCTGAGCGACGCTGAACGTACTGCGAAAGGCGTCGGCCGCGCGGGTGACCAGATTGTCCGCCCAGTCCGCACCGGCGGCTCCGCTCTCGTCGGCATCCACCATCAACGCGCCGGCGAACGGCCCGGTGATCGTGAAGCTGTCGGTCGGCGCGTCGGCGATCGTCACCACGTCGCCGTCGCGGCAAAAGGCGAACAGCGTCTCCAGATCGTGATAGCCGTCCGGCCGACGCGCGCGAACGTGCAGCGCAAGGTTCAGCTTGGCCGGGGCCGGCTCCACAATCACGTCGCTGGAAATCATTGGCTGGTCGTCGGTCCGTTCGCGATCTTCGCCGCGAGCCGCGCGGACGTTTCGGGTTCGGCGACGACCTGCGCCGCGCGCCATGCGTATCGCGCGTCAAAGCGCCTGCCCAGCGTCCAGTAAATGTCGCCGAGATGCTCGTTTACCTCGACATCCGCCGGAGATTCCGCCGCGGCACGCTCGATCAGCGGCAGCGCGCGCTTCGTGTCGCCCGCCAGATGATAGGCCCAGCCCAGCGAATCGGTGATCGCGGCATCGTTCGGCCGCAGTGCGCTGGCCTTTTCCAGCAGCGCCTGCGCCGGCGCGACCGGCTCGCCATGGACGATCTGCGCATAGCCGAGATAGTTCAGCGCCAGCGGCTCATCGGGTGCTAGCCGCACCGCTTCCTGCAGCGCGCGCTGTGCGCCCGGCCAATCGCCCGCTTCGTCGAGCGCCGCGCCATATTGCAGCCATGTCGACCAGCCGGCAGCGCCCATGTCGATCAGCTTGCGATAGACCGGCACCGCGTCGGCCGGTCTATCGGCGTTCATCAGCAGATCGGCATAACGGTTCAGCGCCAGGGCAGTGTTTGTGCGCGCCGCCGCCTGCGCCTCCTGCAACGCCTCGTCCATGCGATCGGCACTGGCGAGGATCTGCACCCGACCAGCCTTGGCGACGTCACGATAGGGGCTGGTCGCCGGAATCTCCTCCAGCGTGGCGATCGCGCGCTGCGGTTCGCCCGAGCGTGACAGCGTATGCGCCAGCAGCAGGCGTGCGCGATCGTTGCCGGCGTCGGCCATCACGGCTGCTTGCGCCAGCGCGAGCGGCAGCGGGCTGTCCTGCCCCAGGATCAGGTCGCTCGCGATCCGCGTGAACAGCGCCGATGCGCCGAACGCCAGCGATGGTTTTACCCCCGCACCTGGCTCGCGGCGCAAGGCGGCGATCGGCCCGGCATCGCCGCCCAGCAACCCGCCCGCCTCTTCCTGCCGGCCAGTGCCGATCAGCAGCCGCGCAGCCATCACGCGCAGATCTTCGCTGGCCTGCCCTGTGCCCAGCATCGCGCGCAGCGTTGCCAGCCCTTCGACGCTGTTGCCCTGCGCGATCAGGATCAGTGCGCGTGTTTCGCCCGCGAACCGCCGCGCCACGGTGTCGCTGCGCGCTGCGGCCAACAGGGGAAGGGGGTCTTCGCCGCGCTCGAACGCTGCCCAGGCGGCCAGCGGCGGGGCCATCACGGCGAACTGGCCCTTGCCGATCCGGGCGATCGCCGCATCAGCCACGGCCAGATCGTGATGCGCGGCAGCGCTGGCGAGGATCAGCAGATCGGCGTCGGGCGGCGCCGCGCTGCCCAGCGTCACCGCTGCGTCCAGCGCGAGCTTCAGGTCGCCCGCCTTGATCGCCTCGCGATAGGCATAAGCCGCGACGCCCTTGTCGCCCGGCGTCGCGGCGAGCGCATCGGCATAGCGCCGCGCGGCAACGTCGGCCGAGCCATCGCCGTCGGCGGCGCGCGCCTGCAGATAGGCCAGCAGATCGGGCGTGGCGGCCTGGGCGGGAAGCGTTGCCCCGCCCAGCGCCGCGCCGATCGCCAGCGCGATCAGCTTACATGTTGGGATAGTTCGGCCCACCACCGCCCTCTGGCACCACCCAGTTGATGTTCTGCGTCGGGTCCTTGATGTCGCAGGTCTTGCAGTGGACGCAATTCTGCGCGTTGATCACGAACTTCGGATCGCCCGTCTCCTCGCCGACGATCTCGTACACGCCCGCCGGGCAGTAACGCTGCGCCGGCTCGTCATACAGCGGCAGGTCGTATTCGACCGGGATATTCGGGTCCTTCAGCGTCAGGTGGATCGGCTGATCCTCCTCGTGATTGGTGTTCGACAGGAACACCGAGGACAGGCGATCGAACGTCAGCACGCCGTCGGGCTTGGGATAATCGATCTTCTTCGCCAGATCCTTGCGCCACAAGGTCTCATGGTCGGCATGCTGCTTCATGGTCAGCGGCCACTTCAGGCCGAAGTTTTCCATCCACATCGCGATGCCGGCGATGCCCGAACCCATGAAATCGCCGAACTTCTTCACCAGCGGCGCGACGTTGCGGACGATCGACAGCTCCTTCTTCACCCACGATGCTTCGAAAGCCTCGGGGTAAGCAATCAGCTCGTCGCTCTGGCGCTGCGACAGGATCGCATGGACCGCGGCTTCGGCGGCCATCATGCCGCTCTTCATCGAGGTGTGCGTGCCCTTGATCCGCGGCACGTTGAGGAAGCCGGCGCTGTCGCCGATCAGCGCGCCGCCCGGGAAGACGAGCTTCGGGATCGACTGAAGCCCGCCGTCGCTGATCGCGCGCGCGCCATAGCTCACGCGCTTGCCGCCCTTCAGCAGCCGGGCGATTTCGGGATGAGTCTTCCAGCGCTGCATTTCGGCGAACGGGAAAACATAGGGATTGGAATAGTTCAGCCAGGTGACGAGGCCGATCGATACCTGGCCGTTCGCCTGGTGATAGATCCAGCCGCCACCGTTGGTGTCGCTTTCGCTCAGCGGCCACCCCTGCGTGTGGATCACCTTGCCCGGCTCGTGCATCGCGGGATCGATGTCCCACAATTCCTTGATGCCCAGGCCGTAGGACTGCGGATCGCAGTCGGCGCGCAGGTCGAAAATGCGCATTAGCTCCTTCGACAGATGCCCGCGGCACCCTTCGGAGAAGAATGTGTATTTCGCGTGCAGCTCAAGGCCCGGCTGATAGTCGGGCTTGCGCGTGCCATCGCGCGCCACGCCCATGTCGCCGGTGGCGACGCCCTTCACGCTGCCGTCTTCGTTGAACAGGATTTCGGCGGCGGCGAAGCCCGGGAAGATTTCCACGCCCAGCTCTTCGGCCTTGCCCGCCAGCCAGCGGCACAGATTGCCCAGGCTGCCGGTATAGGTGCCCTTGTTGTGCATGAAGGACGGGGTCAGCAGGTGGGGCATGTTGAACTTGCCCTGCTTGCTCAGCACCCAGTGGAGGTTCTGCGTCACCGGCACTTCGGCCAGCGGGCAACCATCGTCCCGCCAGTTCGGCAGCAGCTCGTCCAGGCTCCGGGGATCGATCACCGCGCCCGACAGGATATGCGCGCCGACCTCGCTGCCCTTTTCGAGCACGCAGACGGACAGGTCGGCTTCCTTCTCGGCCGCGAGCTGTTTCAGGCGGATCGCCGCGCTGAGGCCGGCCGGCCCCGCACCCACGATCACCACGTCATAAGGCATCGACTCGCGTTCGCTCATCATTCTCTCCATTCGCCGGCCCCGATCGTAAGCGAGCGATCGGGCGCACGCCGGCAACGTCTTGTCCCCATCGGCTGTCGAGCGAATTGACCGCTACGTCAACCGTAACGCTATGAAGCGGGTCATGGGGGCAGATCAGAACGCAGATTGGCGATTGGCCGCGGCAAGTGTCCTCGAATGGTGGCAGGACGCGGGCGTCGACGTGCTCGTCGGCGATGATCCGTTCGACTGGCTCGGCGGCGAAGAGCCGGTTGCCCTAGCGTCACCGGCGCCGCCGCGCGCCGCCGCCCGCCCGATGGAACCGAACGTTGCGGCGGTGTTGCCGGCCACGCTGGAGGAACTGCTCGCGTGGCGTATCGGTGCCGCCGCGCCGGAGGCCGGATGGGGCGTCCCTCTGGTCACCGCCAGCGGGCCCACTGACGCGAACCTGATGATCCTGATCGACTGTCCGGAGCGTGACGCGACCGATTCGCTGCTTGGCGGCATGGCGGGGCGGCTGTTCGATCGCATGCTCGCCGCGATCGGCCGCTCGCGCGACGATGTGCACCTCGCCAGCGTCTGCGCCGCGCGCCCCGCGGCCGGGCGGATGCCGCGCGATCTGGAACAGCGCCTCGCCGAAATCGCCCGCCATCATCTGTCGCTGGCGGCCCCGAAACGGCTGCTGGTGATGGGCGATGCGGCGAGCCGTGCCATCCTGTCGGCGAACGTCATGGAAGCGCGCGGGCGTTTACATGCACTTAACCATAGAGTCGCACAAACGACGGAGGTCGTCGCGAGCTTCCATCCGCGCATGTTGCTGGAGAGGCCCGCGCTCAAGGCCGAAGCGTGGAGGGATCTGCAATTGCTGAAAAGGGGACTTGAGTGATGCGGATGCTGCTAACGGCTGTTTCGGCCGTGGCGCTTGCGCCAACGATGGTCGCGGCTGAACCGGCACGCCTCGAGGCGCCCGGCAAACCCGTCATCCCGCCGCAGCTTTCGGCGGAACAGCGAACTCAATATCGCGCGGTGTTCACCGCGATCCGGGAAAGCCGATGGCAGGATGCGCAGCTCGCGCTCGACGGCATGGCACCCGGCCCGCTGCACAGCTACGCCCGCGCCGAACTCTATACCGCGAAGGGCTCGCCCCGCGTCGAGCTGGAGCCGCTGGTCCGTTTGCTGACCGATGCGCCCGAACTGCCGCAGGCCGAATCGCTCGCGCGCCTCGCGCGTGCCCGCGGCGCCGCCGATCTGCCGCCGCTGCCGGTGGCGCAGCGGCTGATCTGGCAGGATGGCGCACCGACCCGCGTGCGCGCCCGCGCCACGCGCAGCGACACGATCGCTGCCGATCTCGCGAACAAGATGCAGCCCTATGTGAAGGCTGACATGGGGCGAGAGGCGGAATCGCTGCTCGAATCGACCAGCGGTCTGACGCCGGAGGCGCAGACCGAATGGCAGTCGCGCGTCGCCTGGATCTATTTCCTTCAGGGCCTCGACAATGATGCCCGCCGGCTGGGTGACAAGGCCGCGCGCGGGCAGGGCGATTGGGCGACGCATGCTCGCTGGACGGCCGCGCTCGCCGCGTGGCGCCAGAATGATTGCGGCGCTGCGGGCGAAGGGTTCGAAGCGGTCTCGGCGCGCGCCGGCGATACCGACATGCGCGCCGCCGGGCTTTATTGGGCCAGCCGCGCCGACATGGTGTGCGGCCGCCCCGACCGGATCGAGGCACGGCTGAAGAACGCCGCGCAATATGGCGAGACCTTCTATGGCCAGATCGCCCGCCAGGCGCTCGGCATGCAGACCGCGGCGGTCAAGCCGCAGAAGGTGACGAGCGACTGGGCCAATCTGGAACGCCGTCCCAACATCCGCGTCGCCGCTGCCCTGATCGAAATCGGTGAGGAGGGCGCCGCCGACACGGTGATCCGCCAGCAGGCAAAGATCGGGCCCAAGGCGGAATTCGCCAGCCTGGTGCGCGTCACCGAACAGATGAACTTGCCGGCGAGCGTCGTCTGGCTCGCGCACAATTGTCCCGAGGGTTTCGTCGCCACCGCCGACACGCGCTATCCGACGCCGAACTGGACCCCTGACACCGGCTGGCGCGTCGACAAGGCGCTGGTCTACGCCCACACGCTTCAGGAATCGGGCTTCCGCAACAAGGTCGTCTCGCCCGCCGGCGCCTATGGCCTGATGCAGATCATGCCGGCCGCGGCGACGGATTACATGCGCGAGCGCGGCGTTCAGGTCGACAAGACGGCGCTGACCCGCCCCTCGACCAATATCGACATCGGGCAGCGCCACCTCGAAAAGCTGCGCGACATGGGGCTGACCCAGGGGCTACTGCCCAAGGTGATCGCCGCCTACAATGCTGGGCCGCGCCCGGTCGGCGAATGGAACTCGCTGGTACGCGATAACGGCGATCCGCTGCTCTACATCGAAAGCATCCCTTATTGGGAAACGCGTGGTTACGTGGTCACCGTGCTGCGTAACTACTGGATGTACGAAGGACAGACCGGTCGCGACAAATCGGTCAGTCGTGCCGCGCTCGCCCAGGGCATGTGGCCGCGCTTCCCCGGCATGAAGGGGGAACCCGCCGTGCGCATCGCGGCGAAGCCGGCTGCCAATACGGTCGCGGTCAACGCGGCCGTGGCCCCGGCGCCCGGCGCTCAGGTCACCAGCGCACAGTAAAGTGGGCCGGGCTGCCGACGCTCTTCGGGGCGTCGGCGGCGGCCGTAGGAAATCTCGCGTTCCACTATTGTTCTTTTGGAACAAAGTCGATACGACTGCGATCGTGCGTTGAACGGTTCGCGCGCTTGATCTAGCGAGAGACCTCCTCATGGCCGCCAATCTCAAGGTGATCCCCAACAACATGGCTAGCGCGAACACGGATCGTCAGAAGGCGCTCGACGCCGCCCTTGCGCAGATTGATCGCGCCTTCGGGAAGGGCTCGGCGATGAAGCTGGGCCAGAAGGAGACGATGAAGGTCGAAACGGTGTCGACCGGCAGCCTTGGGCTCGACATCGCGCTCGGCGTCGGCGGCCTGCCCAAGGGCCGTATTGTCGAGATCTTCGGCCCCGAATCCTCGGGCAAGACCACGCTCGCGCTCCACGCCATTGCCGAAACGCAAAAGGCTGGCGGCATGGCCGCCTTCGTCGACGCAGAACACGCGCTCGATCCTGCTTACGCCAAGAAGCTGGGCGTCAACATCGACGAACTGATCGTCTCGCAGCCGGATACGGGTGAGCAGGCGCTGGAGATCGTCGACACGCTCGTTCGCTCGAACGCGATCGACGTGCTCGTGATCGACTCGGTCGCGGCCCTGGTGCCGCGTGCGGAGATCGAGGGCGAGATGGGCGACAGCCACGTCGGCCTGCAGGCGCGTTTGATGAGCCAGGCGCTGCGCAAGCTGACCGGCACGATCAACCGCTCCAACTGCCTCGTCATCTTCATCAACCAGATCCGCATGAAGATCGGCGTGATGTACGGCTCGCCGGAAACGACCACCGGCGGCAATGCGCTGAAGTTCTACGCCTCGGTCCGTCTCGACGTGCGCCGCATCGGGTCGGTCAAGGATCGCGAGGAAGCGACCGGGAACCAGACTCGCGTGAAGGTGGTGAAGAACAAGGTGGCGCCACCGTTCAAGCAGGTCGAATTCGACATCATGTTCGGTGAGGGCATTTCCAAGCTGGGCGAGATCATCGATCTCGGCGTGAAGGCGGGCCTCGTCGAGAAGTCGGGCTCGTGGTTCAGCTACGATTCGATCCGCATCGGTCAGGGCCGCGAGAATTCGAAGACCTATCTGCGCGAGAACCCCGAAGTCGCGGAGCGGCTGGAGCGTCAGATCCGCGCCCGCCAGGAAGGGTTGGGCGAGGAATTGATGGCTGGCCCATCGGAGGAAGACGACGCCTGAGGCGCCTTTCCCTTCATCCTGATCTTCAAGAATGGGCCGGCTGCCACAAGGCGCCGGCCCTTTTCTTTGCACCCGGACCCTCCGCGGGGAAGCGCCTCCGCCGCCCCCCCCGGCGCTGGTTTACCCCCTATCCCGGATCCCGGTTGCCGGGCATGCAGAGGCCTCACGACAAGAGGATGTTGCGATGACCACGGCCCCGCTCTGGCAGACCCGCGTCGGTGACGTATGGGCCGCGGAATGGCAGCGCACCGATCGCAGCTTCGCCGATCTCGCGCGCTCGTTAGATGCCACGATCCTGGCGCTCGCTCCGATGCAGGGGAAAGCGGTCGATCTTGGCTGCGGTGCCGGCGCCACCAGTCTGGCGCTCGCCGCCGCGCGGCCAAGCCTTTCGATCCTCGGCATCGACCTGTCGGCCCCCCTCGTCGCCGTCGCGCAGCAGCGCGCCGCGCACGCCGGCGCCGGGAATGTCCATGCGATATGCGGTGCCGTTCCGGACGCGCTGCGGGAGGGCGCACCCTTCGATCTCGCCTTCTCGCGGCACGGCGTCATGTTCTTCGATGATCCGCAGCGCGCCTTTCGGGGCATCGCCAACGCGCTTCAGCCGGATGCGCCGCTGGTCTTCTCCTGCTTCCGCTCGGCGGCGGCGAACCCTTGGGCAAGTGAGACGATCGCCGCGATGGGCGGCCGGCTCGATCGCCCCGCCGCCTACGCTCCCGGCCCCTTCGCCTTTGCCGATCCCGCGCGGCTGACGGCTCTGCTGGAGTCATCCGGCTTCACCGATGTATCGCTCCAGCCGGTCGACTATCTCTACCATGCCGGCGCAGGGGACGATCCGGCGAGCGACGCTGCCGAATTCTTCACCCGCATCGGCCCGGTTGCCCGCGTGATCGCGGAGGCGGAGGCGGCGGATCGACCTGCGCTCCTTACTCGTTTGCGTTCGATCCTGGCCACGCGGGTTACCGGCTCAACGCTGGATTTCCCCGCGGCGGCCTGGATCGTCACCGCGCGCGCTCAGGGGAACCGTCAATGATCATCGTCCACCACCTCGAAAACTCACGGTCGCAGCGGGTGCTGTGGATACTCGAGGAACTCGGCCTGCCGCACGAGATCCAGCGCTACGAACGCGATCCCAAGACGATGCTCGCCCCGCCTGAGCTCAAGCGGGTCCACCCGCTCGGCAAGTCGCCGGTGATCGTCGACACGGCCGACGACAACCGCGTGATTGCGGAGACGGGCGCGATCGTCGAATATCTGGTCGACAAGGCCGATGGCCGCCTCGGCGCACCCGCCACCCGCGGTGGTGCGCTCGATTACCGCTTCTGGCTCCATTACGCCGAAGGCTCGCTGATGCCGCCGCTGCTGGTGAAGCTGGTGCTGATGCGCGTGCCCCTGTTCGGCAAGGTGGCGCAAAAGCGCATCCAGCCGATGATCGACACCCATCTGGATTTCGTCGAGGCGCATCTGTCGCGGCGGCCGTGGTTCGCCGGCGACGCGCTGACCGCAGCGGACGTGATGATGAGCTTCCCGCTGGAGGCGGCGCGCAGCCGCGGCGGCCTGGACGAAAGCCGCCCCGCGACGATCGCCTGGCTGGAGAAGGTCCATGCGCGGCCCGCCTACCAGACCGCGCTGGCGAAGGGCGGCCCGTACGCTTACGCCTGATCGCGCATGATCCGGCGCACCGCCGCGGCGCTGCTGCTCGGCGCCGCCAACCTTGCCCCAACCGCCGCCCCGGCCGGGCAGAGCGCGCCGGGCCCCGCCGCCGCGCTCGCCGGTGATTATGTCAGTTCGCAGATGGAGCTGGTCGCCCGCCTGCGCCTCAGCCCCGACGGCACGTTCCGCTACGGGCTGACGGTCGGCTCGCTTGATGAAACCGCGCAGGGAAGATGGCGCGTCGTCGGCGAGGAGATCGAACTCACCAGCGATCCGCGCCCGCGTGCGCCCACTGTAGAGGCTGCGGCGGTCGAGAACACGCCGGCTGCGCCGTTCGGACTTCGCGTCCTTGCGCCCAACGGACAGGACGTGCCGGGGGTGGATTTCGTGATCGAGTTCGATCGTGGTGAGCCGTTATCGGCCTACACGCCGGGCGATCGCTGGGTTCTGCCGACGGACGAACACCGCACGCCCCGCTTCGTCACCTTCGCGATGCCGCGCTACCGGCTTCAGTCGGCGCGACTGCCGCTCGACGGCGCGCCGGGCCGAACCGCGATCTTCCGGCTGGTGCCGAACGATTTCGGCGTCGCCGATCTCACCGGAGCGCGCCTGACGGTGGAGGGCGATACGCTGACGCTTCACCGCGAGGAGGGCACACTGCGCTTCCGCCGCGCTGCGCGCTGATCCCCGCCTGGCGATAGCCCCATGAAAGAAGGGGCGCCGCACCGCGACGCCCCTTCTTATGGTCAGCCCCGCTTCTCGGTATCGAGCGTGGGGGTCTCGGCAAAGCTTTGCGTCGGATGGACCGGGCCGCCGCCTGCTGGCGCCCGCGGATCGGGGATCACGTCCGGCTCCAGCGGATCGAGCTCGCCCTCCCATTTCGCGATCACCGCGCTCGCCACCGCATTGCCCACGACGTTGGTCGCGCTCCGGCCCATGTCGAGGAAGTGGTCGATGCCGATGATCAGCAGCAGCCCGGCCTCCGGGATGTTGAAGAAGCCAAGGGTCGCCGCGATCACCACCAGGCTGGCGCGCGGCACGCCGGCGATCCCCTTGCTGGTGATCATCAGCACCAGCAGCATGGTGATTTCCTGCCACAGCGTCAGGTCGATGCCATAGGCCTGCGCGATGAAGATCGTCGCGAAGGTCATGTAGATCATCGAACCGTCGAGGTTGAAGCTGTACCCCAGCGGCAGCACGAAGCTGGCGATGCGCGGCGGCACGCCGAACTTGTCGAGCGCCTCCAGCGTGCGGGGATAGGCCGCCTCGGACGATGCGGTGGAGAAAGCGAGCAGCAGCGGTTCGCGGATATAGCGGACCAGCAGTGTCGTGCGCCGCCCGACGATCACGTAGCAGACGCCGATCAGCAGCAGCCACAGGATGATTATGCCGACGTAAAAGGTGCCCATGAAATAGGCGAGGTTGCCGATGATCGCCGGGCCACGTTCGGTCAGCGTGCCGGTTACTGCGGCGAACACCGCCAGCGGGGCTAGGCGCATCACGTAATTGGTGACGGTCAGCATCACCTGCACCAGCGCCTCGATGCCGCGCACCAGTGGGGCGGCCTTCTCGCCGACCGCGGTGATCGCGACGCCGATGAAGATCGAGAAGACGACGATCTGCAGGATCTCGTTCTTCGCCATCGCTTCGATGCCGGAGGCGGGGAAGATGTGCGTGAAGAAATTGGTGAGATTGAACGCGGCCTGTTCGACGCCGCTTGATTCGTTAGTCGCCGGCAACGGGAAATTCAGCCCGACGCCCGGCTGGAACAGATTCACCAGGATCAGGCCCAATGTCAGGCTGACGAGGCTGGCGGCGATGAACCACCCGACCGCGCGGCCACCGATCCGGCCCAATGCTGTGGTGTCGCCCATGTGCGCGATGCCGGCGACCAGCGTTGCGAACACGAGGGGGGCGATGATCATCTTGATCAGTCGCAGGAAGATGGTCGTGACGATCGAGAAATAGCCGGCGATTTCCGACAATTTGGCCGCCGATGCCGGCGTGCCGTCGTCGAAATACGCGTTGAGCGAAAGGCCCAGCACGATACCGGCGACCAGGCCGATCATGATGTATAACGTCAGGCGCTTGGCCATGGATGCTCCCGGAATGTGCCTCCGCCATCCGGTTCAAGCGCAGAGCGAACGGAGGAAATGTCGATCCGGCGTGATGAAGGGGATTGCCGTCGCGTCGTCAAGCCTCTGTGCAGGTGTGAACAAGGCAGTTTCCTGCACCAGTGATGCACAAATGCTATGGCTGGCGCTTCATCTGTTTATGCGGCGGGACGTGGAAACGGCCCATTGCGCCATCACCCGCCGCGCGGCCCCCACAGGATGATCGCCGCGCCGATCAGGCAGACGGCGGCGCCCGTCAGGTCCCAGCGGTCGGGCCGCACGCCCTCCATCGCCCACAGCCACAGCAAGGCGGAGGCGATGTAGATCCCGCCATAAGCGGCATAGGCCCGGCCCGCGTGATCGCTGTCGATCAGCGTCAGCAGATAGGCGAACAGGCAGAGCGACGCGATCCCGGGCGCGATCCACCAGGGCGATCGGTCGAGCCGAAGCCACGCCCAGAAGGCAAAGCAGCCGGCGATTTCCGCAAGGGCGGCTGCCAGATAGACGATCACGCTCACGGCACCGCTGTCGCAGAAGCGGGCAGGCGCGGCCAGCCTGATCGGGCCCGCGCCCGGCCCGCACCCGCATCGTTGCGCACGAATGGTGCGCAATCGCGCAATCTTGTGGAATAGAGATACTGGTCAGCGCGCCCGCCGCCGATTAAGTCGCACGCCATGACCTCGACGAACGACATCCGCCGCAGCTTCCTCGATTACTTCGGCTCGGCCGGGCACAGCATCGTGCCCTCCGCACCTTTGGTGCCGCAGAACGATCCGACGCTGATGTTCGTCAACGCGGGCATGGTGCCGTTCAAGAACGTGTTCACCGGGCTCGAAACGCGCCCCTATTCGACCGCGGTCAGCGCGCAGAAGTGCGTGCGCGCCGGCGGCAAGCACAATGATCTCGACAATGTCGGCTACACCGCCCGGCATCACACTTTCTTCGAGATGCTCGGCAATTTCTCGTTCGGCGATTATTTCAAGGAACAGGCGATCACCCACGCCTGGACGTTGCTGACGAAGGAATGGGGCCTGTCCCCGGACAAGCTGACCGCGACCGTCTATCACACAGACGACCAGGCGTTCGATCTGTGGAAGAAGATCGCCGGCCTGCCCGATCACCGCATCATCCGCATCCCGACGAAGGACAATTTCTGGGCGATGGGCTCGGATGGTCCGTGCGGGCCGTGCAGCGAGATCTTCTACGATCACGGCGAGCACATTCCCGGTGGTCCTCCCGGCTCGCCGGACGAGGATGGCGATCGCTTCGTCGAGGTGTGGAACCTCGTGTTCATGCAGTTCCTGCAGGAAGCCGACACGATCGTCGGCGATCTGCCACGCCCGTCGATCGACACCGGCATGGGGCTGGAGCGGATTGCCGCCGTCATGCAGGGCGTCCACGACAATTATGATACCGACACGTTCAAGGCGCTGATCGCTGCCTCGGGCGCGCTGACCCACACCGCCACGACCGGCGACAATCAGGCCAGCCACCGCGTGATCGCCGATCACCTGCGCACCTCGGGATTCCTCGTGGCTGACGGCGTGCTGCCCGCCAACGAGGGCCGCGGCTATGTCCTTCGCCGCATCATGCGCCGCGCGATGCGCCACGCCCATCTGCTCGGCGCCAAGCAGCCGTTGATGCATCGTCTGGTGCCGGCACTCGTCGCCGAGATGGGCGCAGCTTACCCCGAACTCGTCCGCGCGCAGCCGCTGATCGAGGCCACGCTCGCCCAGGAGGAAACCCGCTTCCGCCAGACGCTCGACAAGGGGCTGAAGCTCCTGGACGAGGCGACTGCGGGGATGAAGCCGGGCGACGTGTTGCCGGGCGAAACCGCCTTCAAGCTCTACGACACCTTCGGTTTCCCGTACGACCTGACCGAGGACGCGCTGCGCGCCCAGTCGTTCGGCGTCGACCGCGCCGGCTTCGACGCCGCGATGGCCGAACAGAAGCGCGCCGCCCGCGCAGCGTGGAAGGGCTCTGGCGCCAAGGCGTCGGACGACCTCTGGTTCGACCTTGCCGAGGAAGTCGGTGCAACCGAATTCACCGGCTATTCCAGCGATGTGGGTGAGGGCGTCGTGCTCGCGCTGGTCAAGGATGGCGCGCGGGTCGAGAAGGCCGCGGCCGGCGACCAGGTTGACGTGATCGTCAACCAGACGCCCTTTTATGGCGAAAGCGGCGGCCAGGTCGGCGACGCCGGCACGATCAGCAGCGAGGCCGGCCTTGCCGCGGAGGTGACCGACACCTCGAAGCAGCTTGGCAAGCTGTGGGTCCATCACGCCCGGCTCAGCGCGGGCGAGATCAAGGTCGGCGATACGGTGAAGCTCGCGATCGACGTCGCGCGCCGCGCTGCGATCCGCGCCAACCACTCCGCCACCCACCTGCTGCACGAGGCGCTGCGTGAGCGGCTCGGCACGCATGTCGCGCAAAAGGGCTCGCTCGTCGCGCCCGATCGCTTGCGCTTCGACGTCAGCCATTCCAGCGCGATGAGCGCCGAGGAACTGGCTGACGCAGAGGCTGCGGTGAACGCCAAGATCCGCCAGAACGGCCCCGTCACCACCCGGCTGATGACGCCCGACGATGCGATCGCGATGGGCGCGATGGCGCTGTTCGGCGAAAAGTACGGCGACGAGGTCCGCGTCGTCTCGATGGGCACCGATGACGGCGGCAAGACCTATTCGGTCGAGCTGTGCGGCGGCACTCATGTCAACGCATTGGGCGACATCGGCCTGTTCAAGGTGATCGGCGAGGGCGCCGTGTCCTCCGGCGTCCGCCGCGTCGAGGCGCTGACCGGCGAGGCCGCGCGGGCTTACCTCTCGTCGCGCGACGACAAGCTGCGTGAGGCTGCATCTGCCCTGCGCACCACGCCCGACGAGGTGCCCGGCCGCGTAGCCTCGCTGCTGGAGGACAAGCGCCGGCTGGAGCGTGAACTGGCCGAGGCGAAGAAGGCGCTGGCGATGGGCGGCGGCAGCGGGGCTGCCCCGGCTGGTCCCGAAACCGTCGGTGGCGTCGCCTTCGTGGGTCAGGTTCTGAACGGCTTCGAGGCCAAGGGGCTGCGCGGCGCGGTGGACGACGCCAAGAAGCGGATCGAGTCCGGCGTCGCGGCACTGGTCGCGGTCAACGACGGCCGCGCGACGGTGGCAGTCGGCGTCACTGACGATCTGGTCGCAACCTTCAATGCGGTCGATCTGGTGAAGCGTGCGGTGGCCGCTGTTGGCGGGCAGGGCGGCGGCGGCCGGCCCGACATGGCGCAGGGCGGCGGACCGGACGGCGACAAGGCCGATGAGGCGTTGGCGGCGGTTCGTGCGGCGCTGGAAGAGGCGAAAGCGGCCGCCTGAATCGATCTGGCCGGGGTACGGCCAAAACTGGCCGATCTTCTCCGGCGACAGGCCGGGTAACGGGACCGCGGGGCTGATTCAGCCCCGCGGTCAGGCCGCTTACTTGCCGGCCATTGCAGCGTCGAGCTGCGCGGCGGTCATGCCGATGGTCACGCCCTGCGGACCAGGGCCGAACGAACCCTTGGGCAGACGCGCGTCGCCCTTCGGCGTCGTCAGCGTCACGAATTCACCCTCGACTGTCTTGATCGTGCCGACCGAGGTGCCACCGGCACCATAGACGGTCGCGCCCGTGGTCAGCTGCGACTGGAACTGCGCGGCAGCCTGCGCTGCACCCTGGCCGGCGGCGGCTTCAAGCTCTGCCTTGGTCATGGCCAGCGTCGGGCCCTTGGGGCCGGTGCCGAAGGACGACAGCGGAACGGCCGCCTTGACGGTGCCCGTGTCGACGACTGCGTTGGTGCCGTCGGTCGAGGCGATGGTGCCGACCGGGTTGCCCTGCGTGTCGACGATGGTCGCGCCAACGGTCGGCGCAGCAGCGGTAGCGGTGCCGGTCGCGGCGGCAGCGTTCGCCTGCGGTGCCGGGGCGGTCTGCGCATTGGCGGCCAGCGGCGTTGCAGCTGCGAGCAGCAGGAATGCGGTACGGTACATGGTCCCTCCTTGTGAATGGATCGGTGATGCAACGACGTCGCACCGGGCAGGTTCCACGCAAGCGCCTGTCGGCAAGCTGCATGGTGCGGGGGATGAATGGAGCTCTTGGCGGCGCTCACCGGCCTTCTTACCTGCGACAGCAAAGCGCAGGAGCAATGCCGATGACCGATCTGTCCGCCTTCCCGATCACGCGTCGCTGGCTGGCTAGCTACCCTGACCGGCTGCAATATTATGGATTGCCGACGCCCAACGGCGTGAAGGTGTCGATCATGTTGGAAGAGACTGGGTTGCCCTATGAGGCGCATCTCGTCGACTTCGCCCGCCAGGATCAGAAGACGCCCGAATTCCTGTCGCTCAATCCCAACGGGAAGATCCCGGCGATCCTCGATCCCGACGGCCCCGGCGGAGCGCCGCTGGCGCTGTTCGAAAGCGGCGCGATCCTGCTGTATCTCGCGGAAAAGTCGGGAAAGTTCCTGCCGTCCGACCCGTCCGCGCGATGGCAAGCGGTGCAATGGCTGATGTTCCAGATGGGCGGCGTCGGCCCGATGTTCGGGCAGCTCGGTTTCTTCTACAAATTCGCCGGTAAGGAGTGGGAGGACAAGCGCCCGCTCCAGCGCTACGTCGATGAGGCACGGCGCCTGCTCGGCGTCATGGATGGCGCGCTCGATGGTCGTAAGTGGTTCCTCGGCGAAGAATATACCGTCGCGGACATCGCGTTGATCGGCTGGGTGCGCGCGCTCGTCGACTTCTACAAGGCGGGCGACATCACCGGCTTCGGTGATTTCCGCAACGTGGCTGCCTGGCTCGATCGCGCTCTGGCGCGCCCCGCGGTGCAGCGCGGATTGACGATCCCGAGCGCCGGCTAGGCGAGGTACGCCGCCAGCGCGCTCCACGCCGGCTGTTTCGCCGCGAGCCCGATCGTGTGAAGCGGGCTGGAGGAGGGGAGGGCGACGATCGCCACATCATGCCCGGCGAGCAGCGGGCGGCCCAGCTTCAGCGCTGTGCCGCCATTGAACGCGACGGCCCGCAGCGCAGGTAGTTCGCTCACCAGGGAGGCCAGATCGTTTGCCGCCGCTTCCCTGATGGTCGCATCGGTGCTCCCCACGCGGCGGGCGCTGGCGACCACATCCCACAGGGCGATGCCAGCCGCGCGCAGGCTGTCGAGCCGCTCGGTATAGGGCAGCGCCGCCAGGTCATGCCCGACCACGGGGCTCATCAGCCGCCAGAACTGGTTTTGCGGATGGGCGTAATATCGCCGCTCGGCGAGGCTGCGTTCGCCGGGAAGGCTACCCAGAATCAGTAGCTTGGCGTCGGGCGCCGCAAGGGCCGGAAAGGAGATCTTTCGTGCTGCGTCCTTGTTGGTGTCGCCCGTCGATAGCTCGCCACTCATCCCTGCCTCGTCCTGCTTCAGCCGGCGTCAGTAGCACGGCTTGGCCGTAACAAAGCGCGAGCAGCGGTTGCCGCTGCTGCGCCGCCGCGCCATCTAGGCATCATGCATACCGCTTCGGACACGCTTTCACTCATCGGCCATACCCCGCTCGTTCGCCTCAAGGGGCCCAGCGAGGCAACGGGCTGCGACATCTTCGGCAAATGCGAATTCGCCAACCCCGGCGCCAGCGTGAAGGATCGCGCGGCCCTGTTCATCGTCGAGGATGCGGAGGCGCGCGGCGCGTTGCAGCCGGGGGGCACGATCGTCGAGGGCACCGCCGGCAACACCGGCATCGGCCTCGCCCTGGTGGCCAATGCCAAGGGGTATCGGACCATCATCGTGATGCCGGACACCCAATCCAAGGAAAAGATGGACACGCTGCGCGCGCTCGGCGCTGAGCTGGTGACCGTGCCGGCGGCGCCTTATTCTAATCCCTGCCATTTCGTGCACACCTCACGCCGCATTGCCGAGGAAACGCCCGGCGCGGTCTGGGCGAACCAGTTCGACAATATCGCCAATCGCCGCGCCCATATCGTTGGAACAGCGGAAGAGATCTGGAATCAGATGGATGGCAACATCGATGGGTTCACCTGCGCGGCGGGCACTGGCGGTACGATTGCCGGCGTCGGCCTCGGCCTCAAGGAAAAGAATGAGGCGATCACCATCGCGCTCAGCGATCCGCACGGTGCTGCACTGTACGAATATTATGCCCATGGCGAACTGAAGAGCGAAGGTTCATCGGTTGCTGAGGGCATCGGGCAGGGTCGCATCACTGGCAATCTGGAGGGCGCGCCAATCGACACGCAGTTCCGGATTTCGGACGCCGAAGGGCTGGAGTGGGTCGATCGCCTGCTGAGGGAGGAGGGGCTGTGCCTCGGCCTGTCGTCGGGCATCAACGTGGCCGGTGCGGTCCGCCTTGCGCGTGAACTTGGCCCGGGCAAGCGGGTGGTGACGATCCTGTGCGACACGGGGTTCCGCTACCTGTCGACGCTCTACGATCCGGCCTGGCGTGAGGCGAAGGGATTGGCGGTGTCGCGCTCTTGACTTCCCGAATTCGACAAGCGCGCGACACGTCGTTAGAGTCGCGCGGTGAAATGAAGCGTGCTGTTCCCCCCAGCCAGGCGATGCAACGTGTCCGGGTCGGCATGGTTGGGCTCGCCGCCGTGGTCCTGCTGATCGGGTTGGCGAGTGCGCTCTTCAATGCCGCCTCGCGTGAACAGCCGGTTGTCGCCGCCCCGCGGGTAGAGGAAGTGGCGAACACCACCAGCCCCGCCAATGTGGCCGCGCCCGCCGTTCCCGATGACGACAATGAGCCGCTTGCCCAGCTCGGCGTCGCCCCCAGCGCGACCGAAACCGGGCGCGCGCCTGCGGAACCGCGGCCGTGATCCCGCGCCATCCCGGGAAATTCGGGGACGCATCCCCACAAACTACCGAGTCTGTCCGGCGGCCGATCGTTGCGCCGGGAACGTGTCGTGAACATTCTTTCATTTGGTCGGGCGGGAGCCTCATCTTCCCGCCGAGCTAGGTTCTTTCCCCGATATTCCCCGATTTTCCCTTCCCATCCCCGACCGTCGCTGATACTTCAGTAAGCGACAGAGGGGCAGGACCGCTGTTGCTTGATAAAAAGTGACAACCGATGACGGCTGGGCCGTTTTTCGGGGCGAGAACTCCTGCGCGCCTTGTGCGAGGTGGGCGTGTCGGAACGGGTGGACTATCTTGGGAAGGGGGTCGGTCTTGTCGATGACAAGGGCCGGGTCGCGATTCCCAACACCCTGAGGGCCGCTCTCGCTCAGAATGCTCCGCGTCCCGATGGCAAGGACGGCGGCACCGTCCTCGTCGGCGTTCATCCTGACTTTCCGTGCCTGATCGCGCACGACCGTGGCTATGTCGAACACGCCAAGAACCAGCTGATTCAGCGTCAGGCCGAATCAGGCATTCGTACCGGCTCGGCGGAATTCTACGCTCCCCGTATGCGGGGCGCTTCGGTGGAGCCGGTGCCGTTCGATGGCAGCGGACGCTTCATCCTTCCCGCAGTCGAGCGTGAGCTCGCCGGCATCACCGACGTCGCCTTCTTCCTGGGGGATTACGAAAGCTTCATGATCTGGGATCCGCGCACGCTGATCGCCCATGACGGCGTCGATGAGATGGCCAAGCGCCACGCAACGATCCTGTGCCGTGACAAGGGGATCACGCTGTGACTTCCCGCTCAGACGCCGACGCACCGCATGTTCCGGTGCTGCTCGACGAAGTTCTCGCCGCGCTTGCCCCCGAGCGCGGCGAGACCATGGTTGATGCCACTTTTGGTGCCGGCGGTTACACCCGTGCCCTGCTGGGTGCAGGCGTTCACGTCTTCGCCTTCGATCGGGATCCCGATGCGATCGCCGCCGGCCGCGCCCTGGAGCAGGCCGAGCCCGGCCTGACGCTGGTGCCGGCAGAGTTCTCGCGCCTCGATCGCGAGCTTGCGGCACGCGGCGCCGTTCCGGTTGATGGCGTGACGATGGATATCGGCGTCTCCTCCATGCATCTCGATCAGGCGGAGCGCGGCTTCTCGTTCCAGCAGGATGGCCCGCTCGACATGCGCATGAGCCAGGAGGGCGAAAGCGCGGCCGACTTCCTGAACACCGCCGAAGAGGAAGATATCGCCAACGTCCTGTGGCGCTATGGTGAGGAACCGAAGTCGCGCCGCGTGGCACGCGCGATCGTCGCGGCGCGCCCGCTGGCCACCACGGGTGATTTCGCCCGTGTGGTGCGCAAGGCGCTGGGCCATCGCCCGCATGACAAGAAGGATCCGGCCACCCGCGCGTTCCAGGCGGTGCGCATCCACATCAATCGTGAGCTCGACGAACTGGCGGCCGGGCTGGAAGCGGCCGAACGGGTGCTCGCACCCGGCGGGCGGCTCGCCGTGGTTAGCTTTCATTCGCTCGAGGATCGGATGATCAAGCGGTTCCTGCGCGAGCGTAGCGGGGCGACGCCGGCGGGATCGCGCCATCGCCCTGCCGTCGCCGACGCGCGGGCACCGACTTTCGAGATCGTAGGGCGCGCAGTGCGCGCCGGTGCGGCGGAGGTGGCGCGCAATCCGCGCGCGCGCTCCGCGACATTGCGGACGGCGCGGCGGACAACCGCGCCGGCGTGGGGTGACCAGGGGCAGAATGCGGCGGGCGGGCTGCGCGTGGAGGAAAGTGAATGACGGCGTCCTATCGATTGAAGGGACTGGGTTGGTTCAGCGGCGTGGTGATCGTCTCGCTGAGCTTTTATCTGGTGAGCCTGCAGGTGGCGGCCGAGCGGAAACGCCTGGCCCAGATCGACGCCAAGATCAGCGCGGCAGAGCGTGAGATCCGATCGCTGGAAACTGAGTTCGACGTGCGGTCGAACCTTGCCCAGCTCGAACGCTGGAACGGCAACACCCTTGCGCTCGTCGCCCCGACCGCTGGGCAGTTCGTGAAGGACGAGGCGCAGCTTGCCGCGATCAGCTTCCGGCCCGGTGTCGGCATGCCTGGTGCCGCTGGTGGCGCGATCCAGACCGCACAGTTGATCGTCCCGGCAAGCCCCGCCGAATTCGCACCCCCCGCCGTGCTCACGGTTCCTGCCGCGACCCAGCCGGCGACGGTCCAGGTGGCGGCCAAGGCGCCCGCGCCGCGCACGACTACCGTCAAGGTGGCGTCGGCCGTGACCGAGCCGGTGGCCGAGCCACGCCTCGCCAAGGCGGCGGTGGTGCGTGCAGCGGATAGCTCGACGGGTTCGCTACGGAAGGCGCATGCGGTAGCCATGCTCGACAAGTCGTTGCTGAGCGATTCCACGCTCGGCGACCTGATGAGCGGTGCACGGTCGGAGCGGGGTCGCCTGCGTTGAACACCATGGTCGCCCGCACGACCCGCCCCACGCGAGTCAGCGAGCAGCGTCAGGCGTTGCTCGCGACGCAGCACATGCGCCTGATGGTGCTGCTGCTGCTGTTCGCGGGCGGCGTCTTGCTGGTGATCGGCCGCCTGGCCATGCTGGCGTTCGACGGCGGTCCCAGCCGCACCGCGCCGATCAGCACGGCGGCGCGCGGTGACATCGTCGATCGCAACGGTCAACAGCTCGCACGCACGATCGACGCCTGGACCATCGGCGTTCACCCGCGCCGGCTGCTGGGTGATCGCAGCGAGATTGCGAAGCGCCTGTCCGACCTCATGCCGGATGTCGGCGACCAGCATCATTTCTACCGGCTCATCACGCGCGACGTGAACTTCACCTACCTCAACCGCCGGGCCTCGCCCGCACTGGTCCAGGCGGTGAATGCGATCGGTGAGCCGGGCATCGTTTTCGACCGCGAGACGCAGCGGCTCTACCCGCAATCCACGCTGGCTGCGCACGTGCTCGGCTATATCGGGACGACCAAGAACGACCCCACCGTCCATGGGCGTCTGGGCATGGAGCGCGCGCTGGACGAGCGGCTGCTCAATCCCGCTTTGTCCGGCACGCCGGTGACGCTGTCGATCGACAGCCGCGTTCAGGCCGCGATGGAGAGCGAGCTCGGCCAGTCGATGTCGACCATGCAGGCGCGTGCCGCCGCTGGCGTCGTGCTGGATGTCGACACAGGCGAGGTTATCGCCATGGTGTCGCTGCCGCTGTTCAATCCGAACCGCGTCGGCATGGCCGGCATCGAGCAGCTGCGGAACACGGTGACGCAAAGCGTCTATGAGCTTGGCTCCGCATTCAAGCCGATCGCCATGGCGACGGCAATCGACACTGGCGTCGTCAGCGACATTTCGCGGCGCTTCGATGCTACCGCGCCGCTTCAGGTCGGCCGCTATCGCATCAAGGACGATCACGCGCAGAACCGCTGGCTCAACATCCCCGAAACGCTGATCCATTCGTCCAATATTGCAACCGCGCGGATCGCGGATGAGATCGGTGCCGAGCGGATGCAGACGATGTTCCGCAAGATGGGTTTCGATACGAAGCCCGACATCGAACTGGTGGAGAAGGGCCGTCCGCTGTGGCCGCATTATTGGGCGCGCACCACGGTCATGACCACGGCCTATGGCCATGGCATTGCGGTGACCCCGCTTCACTTGGCCAACGCTTATGCGACGCTGGTCAACGGCGGCGTCTGGCGCCCGACCACGCTGCTGAAGGTGGAGCCGGGCAAGGCGCCCAAGGGGCGGCGCGTGATCAGCGAGACGACCAGCGCGCGGATGCGTCAGTTGCTGCGGCTCATCGTCACGAACGGCACCGGCCGCAAGGCGGAAGCGCCGGGCTATCGCGTTGGCGGCAAGACGGGAACGGCGGAGGCGGCTGAGGGCGGCGGCTATGCGCGCAACCGCAACGTCTCCACCTTTGCGGCGGCCTTCCCGATGGACGCACCGCGCTATGTGGTGCTGACGATGTTGGACAGTCCGAAGCGGGTGGAGGCCAATCTGTTCCAGACCACTGCTGCCTATACCGCGGCGCCGGTGGTCAGCCGGGTGATCAGCCGCACCGGCGCGATGCTGGGCGTCATTCCAGATGCGCAGCGCGACATCGACGTTCGCGAACTTCAGGGGCTCCTCTGGCACGCGCCGGGCGACAAGAAGGTTGAGGCCGAATGAAGCTGGGCGATCTCACCGGCGGGCCGGAAACGGCAACTGTCACGGGTTTCGCGATCGACCATCGCAAGGTCGCGCCGGGCACCATCTTCGGTGCATTTGAGGGCGCACGGGTGAATGGTGAGGATTTCATCCCGGCGGCGATCGCCTCCGGTGCGATTGCCGTCGTGGCGCGCCACGAGGCGGTGGTCGAAGGCGCCGTCCATATCGCGGACGACAACCCCCGCGCCCGTTTCGCAGCGCTGGCGGCACGCTTCTTCGCGCCCTTCCCCGAAACGACCGTCGCCGTCACTGGTACGAACGGCAAGACATCCACGGTGGAACTGACCCGTCAGCTGTGGCGCATGGCGGGGCGTCACGCCGCATCCATCGGCACGCTCGGCGTCACCACTGCCGCCGATCAGGTGAACACTGGCCTCACCACCCCGGACGTGGTCACTTTCCTGTCCAATGTCGCTGGCCTCGCGCGTGAAGGCGTCACCCACCTCGCCTTCGAAGCATCTAGCCACGGGCTGACGCAATATCGCACAGACGGGCTTCGCGTCTCCGCCGCAGCCTTTACCAACCTGTCGCGCGATCACCTCGATTATCATGGCGACATGGCGGCCTATTTCACCGCCAAGCTGCGCCTCTTCTCCGAGGTGCTGGCGCCTGACGGCACGGCGGTGGTTTGGGTCGATGATCCCCATGCCGAACGCGTGATCGATCTGGCGCGGCAGCGGCGCAATCGCCTCATCACCGTGGGCGAACATGGCGATGATCTGCGGCTCGTCAGCCGCGATCCGACCTTGCTTGGACAGGGGCTTGTCATTGCAGCCGGGGACCAGGAGCATCGCGTAACGCTGCCGTTGATCGGCGCGTATCAGGCGGCGAATGCGCTGATCGCCGCTGGTCTCGTCATCGCCACTGGTGGCGACGTCGCGAGAACGATCGCCGGGCTAGGCAGGCTTCAGCCGGTCCGCGGCCGTCTGGAGCGTGCCGTGATCTCACCCGCCGGTGCGCCGGTATACGTTGACTACGCGCATACCCCCGACGCGCTGGAGGCCGCGATCGCGGCGTTGCGCCCGCACGTCGCCGGTCGGTTGATCCTGGTGTTAGGCGCCGGCGGTGATCGCGATCAAGGCAAGCGGGAGCCGATGGGCGAGATTGCGGCGGCGCATGCCGATGTGGTCATCGTCACCGACGACAATCCGCGCAGCGAACAGCCAGCCGCTATCCGGTCCGACATTCTGAAGGGGGCGCCCGACGCGATCGAACATGGCGATCGCCGCGGCGCAATCCGGCAGGCAATCGCGATGGCGACGGCGGATGACATCGTCCTCATCGCGGGCAAGGGGCATGAGCAGGGGCAGATCGTCGGTGATCTCGTCCTGCCGTTCGACGACGTGACTGTAGCCAGGGAGGTTGCCGGTGAAGCGTAAGTTCGTGGTTCCGTCCAAACCTGTTGTTGCCGACGGTGCGAAGCCGCCTCGTGAGCGGCGGAAGCTGGGGGTCCGCTACGAACTGGTCACCGGCGACGCTGTCAGCGGGCTGCGTTGACGCCCGCCTTTTCCCGTCTGGCACGCGGCCCGCGCGATCTTCGCGCGACCGGCGCATTCCCGGTGGTATAGGGCCGCATGGACTCTCTTTGGACTTCTAACGAAATCGCCGCCGCCACCGGGGGCGAAGCGTCCGGCAACTTCAAGGCCGGCGGGATCGCGTTCGATTCGCGTGAGGTTGGCCGCGGCGACCTCTTTGTCGCGCTGGCAGGCGAGGCAACCGATGGGCATCGCTTCCTGGATCAGGCTTTCGCCCAGGGCGCGGCAGGCGCCATCGTCTCCGCGCCAACCGATCACCCGCATGTCCAGGTGCCGGATACCTTTGCCGCGCTCGAGGATCTGGCGCGCGCTGCCCGCGCGCGCACCTCGGCGCGCGTCATCGGCGTAACCGGATCGGTCGGGAAGACCTCGACCAAGGAGGCGCTGTTCGCAGCGCTGGACCGCGGCGAGCCGGGGCAGGCCCATCGCTCGGTCAAAAGCTACAACAACCACACCGGCGTTCCCTTGAGCCTCGCTCGGATGCCCGCTGCGACCCACTTTGGCGTGCTTGAAATGGGCATGAACCACCCGGGTGAACTCGCTCATCTCACCACCCTGGTGCGCCCGCACGTTGCGCTCATCACCACCATTGCGCCGGCGCACACGGAGTTCTTTCCGGACGAGAGCGCGATTGCCGATGCCAAGGGCGAGATCTTCCAGGGGCTGGAGCCCGGCGGCATCGCCATCGTGCCGTACGACAGCCCGCATCGTGATCGCCTGATCGCGGCCGCACGGCCTTATGCCGGCCGGATCGTCACCTTCGGCACCGATCGCCAAGCCGATGTGCATCCGATCGAAACGATGACGCTGCGCACGGGCGGTACCTTCATCACCGCAAAGGTGGGCGACCGGGAACTCAGCCTGACCATCGGTCAGCCAGGCGCGCATTGGGTGTCCAACGCGCTGGCGGTGCTTGCTGCGGTTGATGCCGCCGGCGGTGATCTCGGGCTCGCCGGGCTGGCGCTTGCGGAATTGGGCGCTTTGCCCGGCCGGGGCGCGCGGGTGCTGGCGCCGATCGCCGGCGGCGAGGCTGTGGTGATCGACGAAAGCTACAACGCCAACCCTGCTTCGATGGCGGCGACGCTCGCGGTGCTGGCGAACGAGCCTGGGCGGCATGTCGCGGTTCTTGGCGAGATGCGGGAACTGGGCGCGGGCTCCGCGACCTATCATCAGGCGCTCGCCACCCCGATCGAGGCAGCCCGCGTCGAAGCGGCGCTGCTGGTCGGCGAAGCGATGGCGCCGCTCGCACAAGCGCTTGAGGGCCGGGTCAAATTCGTCCATGTGCCCACCGCCGCAGCGGCGCTTGAGGTTCTTCCCGGAATGCTCGCGCCGGGCGACGCGGTACTCGTCAAGGGATCGAACGGAGTCGGGCTGTCGCGGGTCGTCGCGGCACTCGCCGGGGGCATGGCATAGTGTTGTACTGGATCGCCGAGCAGCTCGGATTCCCGGGTGTTTTCAACCTCATCCGCTATCTGTCGTTCCGCACTGGCGGTGCGATCGCGACCGCGCTGTTCATCGGCCTAATTATCGGGCCGCGGTTCATCGGCTGGCTTCGTGTGCGGCAGGGCAAGGGCCAGCCGATCCGCGCCGACGGGCCGCAGACTCACCTCGCCAAGCGCGGCACGCCCACGATGGGCGGCCTGATGATCCTGACCAGCCTCGCGCTGTCGATCCTGATCTGGATGGACCTGCGCAATCCGTTCGTCTGGTCCTGCCTGTTCGTCACGCTGGGCTTTGGCGCGATCGGCTTCCTCGACGATTACGACAAGGTGCGAAAGGCGAGCACTGCCGGTGTCCCGGGGCGCGTTCGCCTGCTGCTGGAGTTTGGCATTGCCGGCATCGCTGCCTGGATCATCAGCTATGAGAATGGGACTCAGCTGTTCCTGCCGTTCACCAATGGCATGTATCTGGAACTGGGCTGGCTGTTCCCTGTCTTTGCTGCCTTCACCATCGTTGCCTTCGGCAATGCGGTGAACCTGACCGACGGGCTCGACGGGCTGGCGACCATGCCGGTGATCATCGCCTCGGTGGCGTTCATGCTGATCGTTTATCTCGTCGGCAACGTGAAGTTCGCCGACTACCTCGGCATCCCGCATGTCGCGCGGGCTGGCGATCTCGCCATCTTCTGCGGCGCGATGATCGGTGCCGGCCTGGCCTTCCTCTGGTACAATGCGCCGCCGGCTGCGGTCTTCATGGGGGACACCGGCAGTCTCGCATTGGGCGGGGCGCTCGGCACCATTGCGGTGGTGGCGCATCACGAAATCGTCCTCGGCATCATCGGCGGCCTCTTCGTGGTCGAGGCGATGAGCGTCATCATCCAGGTGTTCTGGTACAAGCGCACCGGCCGGCGCGTGTTCCGCATGGCGCCGATCCACCACCATTTCGAACAACTCGGCTGGAGCGAGCCGACCGTCGTGATCCGCTTCTGGATCATCAGCCTCGTGCTGGCGCTTGCCGGCCTGTCGACGTTGAAGCTGCGGTGATCGTCTCCACCCCCTGGGCCGGTAAACGCTACGCCGTGCTGGGGCTCGCGCGCTCCGGCCTCGCGACCATCCGCGCGCTCGCTGCGGCGGGCGCGTATGTCGTTGCATGGGATCAGGATCCTGCCGCACGTGCGCAGGCCGCAGGGATCGACGGCGTCATCGTCCATGACATTGCGGCGCTGGATCTGACTGGTGCGGCAGGCCTCGTCGTGTCGCCAGGCGTGCCGCTCAACACCCACCCGATCGCTGCCCAGGCGCGTGCTGCCGGCGTCCCGATCATCGGTGACATCGAATTGTTCGCTGAGGCGCGGGCCGAACTGCCCGCGCACAAGGTGGTCGGCATCACCGGTACCAACGGCAAGTCGACCACCACGGCGCTGGTTGCCCACATCCTTGATATCGCCGGACTCCCCGTCACCATGGGCGGCAACATCGGGCTGCCCATCCTGGGGCAGGACGGTCTGGCGCCCAATGCACGTGGCGAGGGCGTCTACGTCCTCGAACTGTCGAGCTACCAGATCGATCTGACGACCAGCCTAGACTGCGACGTCGCGGTCCTGCTCAACATCACCCCCGACCACCTCGATCGCTACGCCAATTTCGACGCGTACGCCGCGTCAAAGGCACGGCTGTTCGCGATGCAGACTGCAACGCACGAAGCGGTGATCGGCATCGGTGACGCGCCGTCGGCGCAGATCGCCCGGGCCCTCTCGGCGCGTGGTGAGCATCTGACGAAGATCGCGCCCGGCGTCTGCATGGACCAGTCCCGGTGGCCCTCGCTGCAGGGCCCGCATAACGCGCAGAACGCGCTCGCCGCGATCGCGGTCGCACAGGCGCTGGGCGTCGACGAAGCAACGATCGACCGCGCCCTCGAAAGCTTCCGCGGCTTGCCCCACCGGATGGAACGGCTGGGCGAGGTGAACGGCGTGTCCTTCGTCAACGATAGCAAGGCGACCAATCCCGAAAGCGCGGCCCCCGCACTCGCCGCCTTCGATCGAGTCCACTGGATCGTGGGCGGCAAGGGCAAGGGCGAGGATCTCGACGCCTGCCTGCCGCATCTCGGCCATGTCGTGCGCGCCTACACCTTCGGCGCCTCGGGGCCGGTGTTCGCGCGCGCGCTGGACGGGAAGGTGCCGGTGGAAGAGGTGGAAACGCTCGAACAGGCGGTCCGCAGCGCGGCAGGGCAGGCACAGCCGGGCGACACCGTCCTGCTCTCGCCGGCTGCCGCCTCCTTTGACCAGTTCCGCGATTACGAGCATCGCGGCCAGGTGTTTCGCGACACGGTGGGGGGGCTGTCTTGACCGATCTGGCGACCAAGCAGGGGCTGCGCGGCCGGTTCAAGGAGCGCGGTGGGCGCGGCGATCGTTCGCCGCTCGGTACCTGGTTCTGGGATACCGACCGAGTGCTGCTGCTGCTCACCTTTGCGTTGATCGCGGTTGGCTTGCTGTCGGTCGCGGCTGCGTCGCCCGCCACGGCAATGCGCTACTCGGGTGAGGCGCTGAAGATCCCGCCGCTCTATTATTTCTGGCGTCAGGTCATGTGGGTGCTCGTCTCACTGCCGGTGCTGATCGGCATTTCGATGCTCCCCGTCCATGTCGCGCGCCGTGGTGCCGTGGTGGGCGCGGCGGCGTTTGGCGTCATGCTGCTCATGGTGCTCATCCCCGGCATCGGCGTCGAGGTGAACGGCGCGAATCGGTGGGTCGGCGTCGGCTTCGCGCAGTTCCAGCCGTCGGAGTTCCTGAAACCCTGCTTCATCGTCACGGTCGCGTGGCTGTTGTCGCTGCGCACCAAGGAGGAGGGGCTGCCGCTCACCGCCATTACCTTTGGCATGACGGCCGTCGTCGGCGCACTGCTGATGCTTCAGCCGGACTTCGGCCAGACGATGGTGTTCGGCCTCGTTTGGATGACGCTGCTGATCATCGCCGGCACGCCGACCAAGACGCTCGCTGCCTTTATCGCCATGGCGCCGCTCGGCGTCGGCGCGGCGTACATGTTCTATGGCACCGCGCGCACCCGTATCGACAGCTTCCTGTTCCGCGATCCCAACGAGGCGGAGGGCGCACACTTCCAGACCGACGCCGCCCATCGCACGCTCACCTCGGGCGGCTGGACCGGCACTGGTCCTGGCGCCGGCACGTCGAAGTTCGGGCTGCCGGAGGCGCATACCGATTATATCTTCTCGGTGATTGGTGAGGAGTTCGGCCTGATCGCCTGTATGGTGATCGCGATCCTGTTCCTCGCCATCGTCGCCCGCGTGTTCGTGAAGATGCTGGACGAACAGGACAGCTTCAAGCTGCTCGCGGCTTCCGGCCTCGCCACGCAGTTCGGCCTTCAGGCGCTGATCTCGATGGCGGTGAATACCGGCCTTGCGCCATCCAAGGGGATGACCTTGCCCTTTATCAGTTATGGTGGTTCGTCGATGATCGCGTTGTCGATCGGCATGGGATTGCTGCTCACCTTTACCCGTCGCAACCCGTTCCTGCTGCGCAGCCCCTATGTGGCACGCTGGGGGAATGCGGCATGACCCGGCCGCGGCAGTTCGTTCTCGCCGCCGGCGGCACCGGCGGGCACATGGTCCCCGCCGCCGCACTGGCCGAGGAACTGATGCGGCGCGGCCACCGGGTCGCGCTGGTCAGCGACGATCGCGGCGTTCGCTTTCCCGGCCTGTTCGAGGATGTGCAGACGCATGTCCTTCCCGCCGGTCGCATCGCCGGCGGCCCGCTCGGCTGGGCGAAGGCCGCGCGCCAGATGTGGCGTGGCCGTGCCATGGCGCGCCAGCTGTATCGCACCTTCCAGCCGGCGGCGGTGATCGGCTTCGGCGGCTACCCTGCGTTCCCGGCGCTCGCCGCTGCCTTTGCTGAGAAGATCCCGACCGCTGTTCATGAGCAGAACGCCGTGCTCGGCCGCGTCAATCGCCTGGTCGCCCCGCGCGTTGACGCAATCGCGACCTCCTATGCCGAGACCGAGCGGCTGAAGCCCAAGTTCGAGGGCAAGGCGCACCACATCGGCAATCCCGTCCGCGACGCGGTGATCGCGCTGCGCGCACAACCGTATCCGCTGCTGGAGGAAGACGGCATCTTCCGCTTGCTCGTGACCGGCGGGTCGCAGGGCGCCAGCGTTCTGTCGAAGGTCGTGCCCGAGGGGCTGGCTATGCTGCCGGTCGCGTTCCGCCGCCGGCTTCAGGTGACGCATCAGGCGCGGATCGAGGATATCGATGCGGCGCGCGCCAAATACGCCGAACTTGAAATTGCGGCCGATCTCGCGACCTATCTGCCTGATCTGCCCGAGCAGCTCGGCTGGGCACATCTCGTGATCGCGCGCGCCGGCGCCTCGACCATTTCGGAACTGACTGCAGCCGGTCGGCCCGCGATCCTGGTGCCGCTGCCCGGCGCGACCGACGATCACCAGACCGCGAACGCGCGCGAGATTGCCGCCGCTGGCGGCGCACGCACGATCCCGCAGAGCGCCTTCACACCGGCCGAGCTCGCCAAGCAGATGCAGAAGCTGGGGCTTGATCCGACTGCGCTCGAAAATGCCGCCGCGCGTGCGAAGGGATGTGGCAAGCCGCATGCCGCGAGCGATCTGGCGGATTTGGTTGAAAGCCTGGACGCGCCGCGCGCGAAGCTGCCGGTCGGCGTGTCTCAGCCAAAGGAGGCTTTTGCGTGAAGGGCGTCGCAACGGACATTGGAACGATCCACTTCGTCGGTGTCGGCGGGATCGGCATGTCCGGCATCGCGGAGGTGATGCACAACCTGGGCTATGCCGTGCAGGGATCGGATGTGGCCGAGGGCTATGTGATCGAGGGTCTGCGCGCGCGCGGTATCAAGGTGACGATCGGCCATGACGCGGCGAACGTGGACGGCGTCGCCGTGGTGGTAACCTCCACCGCGGTGAAGCGCGGCAACCCGGAGGTCGAGGCTGCACTCAACCAGCGTATCCCCGTCGTTCGTCGCGCGGAGATGCTGGCGGAACTGATGCGGCTCAAATCGACCGTGGCGGTGGCGGGCACGCACGGCAAGACGACCACCACATCGATGGTCGCCGCGCTGCTCGATGCGGGCGGGGTCGACCCGACCGTGATCAACGGCGGCATCATTAACAGCTATGGCTCCAACGCGCGGCTGGGCGGCAGCGACTGGATGGTGGTCGAGGCGGACGAAAGCGACGGCAGCTTCCTGCGGCTCGACGGCACCATCGCGGTGGTGACCAACATCGATCCCGAGCATCTCGATCATTACGGCAGCTTCGATCGAGCGAAGGACGCTTATGTCGAATTTGTCGAAAACGTGCCCTTCTACGGCGCCGCGCTGCTGTGCCTCGACCATCCCGAGGTGCAGGCGCTGATTCCACGCGTGCGGGATCGCCGCATCGTGACTTACGGGTTCGCCGCCAGCGCAGACGTGCGCGGCGTCAACGTGTCGCCCTATCCCGGCGGCAACCGGTTCGAGGCGATCATCCGCCATCGCGACGGTACCACCCGCTCGATCGAGGGGATCGATCTGCCGATGCCGGGCCGGCACAACGTCCAGAACGCGCTCGCCGCGATCGGCGTGGCGCTCGAACTCGGCATCGACGACGCGACGATCCAAAAGGGCTTCGAGAAGTTCAACGGCGTGAAGCGGCGCTTCACCAAGGTGGGCGAGATCTCGTTCGCCGACGGCGGTACCGCCACCGTGATCGACGATTATGGCCATCACCCCGTGGAAATCCGCGCGGTGCTCGCCGCGGCGCGTGAGTCGGCACAGGGCCGGGTAATCGCCGTGGTGCAGCCGCATCGCTATTCGCGCCTCGGCAATCTGATGGATGAGTTCCAGGGCGCGTTCAACGATGCCGACGCGGTCTATGTCACCCCCGTCTATGCAGCGGGCGAGGCACCTGTAGCGGGCGTCGATGCGGAGGCGCTGGTCAACGGCCTGCGCCACCGCGGCCACCGCGCGGCGGCGATGGTGGACGATGCCGATGCGCTCGCCGCTGTGCTGGCGCAGGAGGTCCGCCCGGGCGATCAGGTGGTCTGCCTGGGCGCGGGCGACATCACCAAATGGGCCGCTGGTCTTGCACCCGCGATCGAGGCGCGGCGGTGAGCGCGATGGACGACAACACGCCCGCCCCGGGCACCGAAGATGCCGCGCCCACGCGGGCGCCGGTGCAAAGTCGCCTGACGCAAAACGCGCCGCTCGCCCCACTGGTCTGGTTCAAGTCGGGCGGGCCGGCCGAATGGCTGTTCGAGCCCGCCAATGTCGACGATCTGGCCAAGTTCCTGGCGAACCTTGACCCCGCGGTACCAGTGATGCCGCTCGGTCTCGGGTCCAACCTGATCGTCCGCGACGGCGGCGTACCGGGGGTGGTCGTGCGCCTGGGCAAGCCCTTCGCGAAGGTCGAGGCGATCGACGCCACCACGCTCCGCTGCGGCGGCGGCGCCAGCGGCATCCTGGTGTCGTCCACCGCGCGCGACGCAGGCGTCGCCGGCGTCGAATTCCTCCGCTCGATCCCCGGGACTGTCGGCGGCTTTGTGCGCATGAACGGCGGCGCTTATGGCCGCGAGACGGCTGACATCCTGGTCGAATGCGACGTGGTGCTTCGCTCTGGCGAACAAGTGACGCTGCCCGCCGCCGACCTTCATTACAGCTATCGCCATTCGGAACTGCCCGACGGCGCGATCGTCGTCGGTGCGACGTTCCGCGGCGAACCCGGCGATCCCGTCGCGATCCAGGCCGAGATGGACCGCATCGCCGCCAGCCGGGAGGCGTCGCAGCCGCTTCGTTCCAAGACCGGCGGCTCGACCTTCAAGAATCCGCCCGGCCACAAGGCCTGGGCGCTCGTCGACGAGGCCGGCTGCCGGGGCCTGCGCCGCGGCGACGCTCAGGTCAGCGAGAAACATACCAACTTCCTGCTCAATCTCGGGCAGGCGACCAGCACCGATATCGAGGCGCTGGGCGAAGACGTGCGTCGGCGCGTGAAGGAGAAGAGCGGCGTGACCCTCGAATGGGAAATCCAGCGTGTGGGGGTGGCATCGTGAGCCAATTGCATATCGTCGTGCTGATGGGCGGCTGGTCGGCGGAACGCGAAGTCTCGCTCTCGTCCGGCGCCGGCATCGCCGATGCGCTCGAGTCGCTCGGCCACCGCGTCACCCGGATCGACATGGATCGCAATGTCGCCATGCGGCTGGCTGAGGCGGCGCCCGATCTCGTGTTCAACGCGCTCCACGGCACGCCGGGCGAGGATGGCTCGATCCAGGGCCTGATGGACATCATGGGGCTGCGCTATACCCACAGCGGGCTCGCCACTTCGGTCATCGCGATTGACAAGGTGCTGACGAAGCAGGCGCTGGTGCCGCAGGGGATTCCCATGCCCGGCGGGCGCATCGTCACGACCGAGGAGCTCCACCTCGCCGATCCGCTGCCGCGTCCTTATGTGCTGAAACCGGTAAATGAAGGCTCGTCGGTCGGCGTCGCGATCGTCACCGCGGAGAGCAATTATGGCGACCCGATCAGTCGCGACGCCAAAGGGCCGTGGCAGGAATTCGATTCGCTTCTCGCCGAACCCTATGTGCGCGGCCGCGAACTCACCACCGCCGTGCTCGGCGACAAGGCGCTAGGCGTCACCGAATTGCGCCCGAAGCTGGGCTGGTACGACTACGAGTCCAAGTACACCGACGGGCTGACCGAGCACATCTTCCCCGCGCCGGTTCCGGATGAGATCACCCAGGCGTGCAAGGCGCTGGCCCTGCGCGCGCACGAGCTGCTGGGCTGCAAGGGGTGCAGCCGCGCCGATTTCCGCTGGGACGACGAGCGCGGCGTCGAGGGTCTGTTCCTGCTGGAGGTGAATACCCAACCCGGCATGACACCGCTCAGCCTGGTGCCCGAGCAGGCGCGCCACCTCGGTATCAGCTATCCCGAACTCGTCCAGGCGATCGTCGACGAAGCGATGAAGGAAGAGGTGAGGGGATGAGCCGCTCGATCACCCGCGGCGCGCCGCAGCGCCGGCCGACGGTGCGGCGCGGCCCGCCGAAGAAGTCGCTCGGCGACCGGCTGATCGCGGCCTTGCCGCTCAGCGAAGCCGCTCTGCGCCGCGCGGTCACATGGTCGATCCTTGGGCTCGGCGGCGCTGCGGCGCTCGCCACTGCTTCCTGGTTCGGCGTGCCGGCGACCATTGGCACCGCCGTGGCAGACAGCACGGGCCGGCTCGGCCTCAATGTCGAGGGCGTCGACATCACCGGCATCAAGCGAATGAACCGGGAAACGGTCTATGCCGTCGCGCTGGAGGATCAGCCAAAGGCGATGCTGCGCGTCGACCTCAACCTCATTCGCGATCGGCTGCTCGCCTATGGCTGGATCGCCGACGCCTATGTCTCGCGCCGGCTGCCCGATCGCTTGCTCATCCATATCGTCGAGCGGGAACCCGCGGCAATCTGGCAAAATGGCGGCCAGTTGACGCTGATCGATGCGAAGGGCGTGCCGCTGGAGCCAGTTGATCGCAACAATATGCCCGATCTGCCGCTCGTGATCGGCCCCGGCGCGGATCGGCAGGAGGCGAATTATCAGCGTCTGCTCGCTGCCGCACCGGCGCTGAAGCCGCGGATCAAGGCGGCAAGCTGGGTCGGAAATCGCCGTTGGGATCTCACCTTCGACACTGGCGAGACACTGGCCTTGCCGCAGGAAGGTGCCGCCGCCGCGCTGGTCAAGTTCGCTGAGCTTGATGGCGCCCGCTCGCTGCTGGGCAAAGGGTGGCTGCGCTTCGACATGCGCGACCCGGCGAAGCTGGTGGCGCGAAAACCTGGGACGGATATGGAGCAGCCGGTGCCGGAATCCGGCGCGGGTGCCGGCGCGGGACCCGCTATCCAGAGCGCGCGACTGGCACGGATCGACGAAGTCTAGAATACGGGCAAATCGGCCACATTCTCGGGGCAGGGAACAGGGGTACAGGGTATGGCGAAAGCGGCACCGGAAGGCATCATCACCGCGCTCGATATCGGTACGTCGAAGGTATCCGCGATGATCGCCCAGCGCGGCGATGGCGGCGAACTGGTAGTGCTGGGTACTGGCCAGCGCGAATCGAAAGGCGTGAAGCGCGGCTATATCGCCGACATGGCGCTGACCGAGGTCGCCGTGCGCGAGGCGGTTGCACAGGCCGAGCGGATTGCCGGCTTCAACATCGAGAATGTCTGGGCTGGCTTCTCCGCCGGCGGGCTGGTCAGCGATGAGGCGTTCATCGAGGTGGAGCTGAACGGCCACCGGATCGAGCAGCAGGATATCGACGCACTGTTGCAGGAGGGCCGCTCCGCGATCGACCCGCAGGGCCGCATGGTACTCCACGCGCAGCCGGCGCTCTACACGCTCGACGGCCTCACCGGCGTGAAGAAGCCGCTCGGTCTTCATGCCGATCGCCTCGGCGTCCACATCCATGTCATCGCCGCCGATGGATCGCCGGTCCGCAATCTCGACCTCACCGTCCGCTCGGCGCACCTGGAGGTGAAGTCGATTATCGCCTCGCCGATCGCTACCGGGCTCGCTTGCCTCAGCGAGGAGGAGCGCGACCTTGGCGTCGCACTGGTAGAGATCGGTGCGGGGATGACCAACGTCTCGCTGTTCGCTGGCGGGATGCTGGTCGGGCTGAAATCGATCCCAGTTGGGGCGTGCGACATCACCGACGATATCGCCTCTGCCTTTGGCACCTCGCGCAGCCAGGCGGAGCGGATGAAGTGCTTCCACGGCTCGGCCAACGCGAGCCCGCGCGACAATCACGAGATGATCGCGGTTCGGCCCGGTCGCGCGGACGACGACACCGATCCGCTGCAGATCACCAAGGCGGCGCTGATCTCGGTGATCCGCACCCGGCTGGAACATTTGATCAACGAGGTGCAGGTCGCGCTGAAGGAGCTGAAGTTCGAAGGCCCAGTTGGTCGTCAGGTGGTTCTCACCGGCGGCGGTGCGGAGCTGAAGGGCATCGCCGATTACGCGCAGCAGGTGCTTGGCCGCACCGTGCGCGTCGGCCGCCCGCGCGGCCTTGTCGGTCTGCCCGACGCTCATGGCGGACCCGGTTTTGCGACCCTCGCTGGGCTTGCGTTCTTCGCCGCCTCCGATCCCGTCGATCTGCGCGGCTTGGTGCCGCAGCAGCAGATGGTGGTGCGGCAGAAGGGGCTCGGCGCGCTGAAGCGTTTGTTCCAGGCGGCGAAGGCAAATTATTGATTGCGCGACGCTGCTTTTGCGCTGGCACGCAGCGTCGTGATGCTGCACTAAGATTAATGGCGATGACGGGCCAGTGTTTCGTGCCCGAAATGACGGAGTAAATTGGCGATGGGCATCGAATTCATTGCACCCGACGTGGACGAGCTTACCCCGAAGATTGCCGTGATCGGCGTCGGTGGTGCTGGTGGCAACGCGATTGCCAACATGATGCGTGCCGATGTGCAGGGCGTCGAGTTTCTCGTCGCGAACACCGATGCGCAGGCGCTGAAGCAGTCGATCGCGCCGCAGAAGATCCAGCTGGGAGCAAAGATCACCCAGGGTCTTGGTGCAGGCAGCCGGCCGGAGATCGGCCGTGCAGCGGCCGAGGAAACGATCGAGCAGGTGGCAAAGCTGCTCGAGGGCGCGCACATGTGCTTTATCGCGGCCGGGATGGGCGGCGGTACCGGCACGGGCGCCGCACCGGTCATCGCCAAGGCTGCGCGCGACATGGGCATCCTGACCGTGGGCGTCGTGACCAAGCCGTTCGCCTTTGAGGGCAAGCGTCGCGGAAAGTCGGCCGACCAAGGCATCGAGGAACTGCAGAAGTTCGTCGACACGCTGATCGTCATCCCGAACCAGAACCTGTTCCTGATCGCCAATGCCAACACCACCTTCAAGCAGGCGTTCGAGCTTGCTGACGAGGTGCTGCAGCAGGGCGTTCGTGGCATCACCGACCTGATGGTCATGCCTGGCCTCATCAACCTCGATTTCGCCGACGTTCGTTCGGTGATGCAGGAGATGGGCAAGGCGATGATGGGTACGGGCGAGGCGGACGGCGACGACCGTGCGCTGGTGGCCGCGCAGAAGGCGATCGCCAATCCGTTGCTCGACGGTGTGTCGATGCAGGGCGCGAAGGGAGTCATCATCTCGATCACGGGTGGCGAGGACATGCGCCTGCTCGAAGTGGACGAGGCGGCGAACCACATTCGCGAACTGGTCGATCCCGAAGCCAACATCATCTGGGGTTCGGCGTTCAATCCTGAGCTGGAAGGCCGGATTCGCGTTTCCGTGGTCGCCACGGGGATCGAGGCGATGCCGCAGAGCGAAACGCCGGAGGCAGAGCCTGCGCGCGCGTTCAGCTTCTCGGCACCGCGCCGTACCGATACGCCGGCACCGGCTGCTGCGGCTGCCGCCGCTGCAACGCCGGCTGCACCCGCCGCGCCGGCATCAGTGCAGGCGCCTGCACCGCAGCCCACCGGCGCGGCTGCTGGTGCGATGGCTGGTGGTGTACCGACTCCGGGCGCCACGCCCGCGGTCGAACCGTCGCCAACCGCGCGTGCGGTCGAGACCGAGGCTGCGGACGAACTGCTGCTGGGCAGCGACACGGTTGTGCCGACTCCCGCCGCATCCTCGCCCGCGTCGGGTACGCCCGCGCAGCCGCGTGTGTTCGGTGAGGAAGAACCCGCAGCCGCGCCGCGTCGTCGCTGGCTGTCGGGTGGCAGCGAGGCGGCCGAGGACGTGCCCCCGCAGCCGCGCGTGAAGCTCGGCGGCACGCTGTTCGAGCGGATGCAGAACGCCTCGCGCGGTACGCCGCGTGCGGAGGATGGCGACGGCAAGGATCCGGTCGACATTCCGCGCTTCCTGCACCGCCAGAACAACCAGTAACCAACCGAAGCTTGGGGCGGCCGGCATTCGTCGGCCGCCTCGTGCGTCTTGGCGCGGGCGGGTGCGGGACTCATTGCCCGTTCATCCCGCTTCGTCTCTAACGCAACGAGCTCATGTCTTTTTCTCGCCCTTTGATTCTTGCCGCGGCCCTCGCCGGCTCGGCTCCGGCGCTCGCGCAGAGCTTCCCGGGGCAGATGGTGCAGACCGTCCCCCGGGCGACGCCCGATGCTGATGCGCTTGCCGACGCGATGCGCCGCATCGGTGCGAATCCGCGCGACCTCAATTCGCTGATCACCGCCGGCGAGCTCTCGTTGAAGCTGGGTGACGTCAACGCCGCCGCCTCGCTGTTCAAGCGCGCCGAGAACGTCGATCCGATGAACGGCCGGGTAAAGGCCGGCATGGCACGCATCCTCGTCACTCAGCAGCGCCCGGGCGAGGCCCTGCGCTATTTCGACCAGGCGGTCGGCTACGGCCTCAGCGCCACAACGTTCGCCGGCGATCGCGGCCTTGCGTACGACCTGATCGGTGAACAGGAACGGGCCCAGCGCGATTACCGCGTCGCACTGAAGGCAGCAGACGACGAGGAAATTCAGCGCCGTTATGCGCTTTCGCTCGGCATCAGCGGGCGTCGCAAGGAAGCGCTCGATGTGATCGACGCGCAGCTGCGCCGCAATGATCGCAGCGCCTGGCGCGTGCGTGCCTTTGTTCTTGCGATGACCGGCGACGTGCCGGGCGCTCAGAAGATTGCAAGTACCATGATGCCGCAGGGGATGGGGGCAGCGCTGTCGCCGTTCTTCACCCGGCTTGAGGCGCTGCCGCCGATCGACCGAGCGTTCGCGGTCCACTTTGGCGAACTGCGCGCGACGCCGCAGCGGTTGGCTGACGCCCGCATGGCCCCTGCGCTCCCGCCTCTCGCCCCCGAGCCGCGCCCGGCGGTCCAGCTCGCAGCCGCGACTCCGGCAGCCGCCCCCGCCAAGCCGATGGACGCGCGCACCAAGCGCCGGCTTGCGCGTGAAGAGGCAAAGCGCGCCCGCGAGCTCGCCATGGCGCAGCAGCGTCAGCGCGCGGCGGACGCCCGGGCGGCCCGCTCGCGTCCAACGCGCACGACCGCGCCCGCAGTGGCCTTGGCAAGCGCGCAGCAGGCCGGGTCGGCGCCGCAATCGGCCGAAACGCTCCAGCCGCCGCGCTATGCCGGCGTGGAATTCGCCGCGTCAAAGCCGGTCGTACAGGCCCTCGCATCACCGCCGCCGGCCGCAGTAGCCAGCCGTCAACCAACACCGGCAGCACCGTACACGCCCACGCCGCAGCCCGCATGGACTCCGTCCGCGGTGCCGCCCGCGCGCACGCCCCAGCCGGCATGGAAGCCGTCTACGGTGCCGCCCGCGCGCGCGCAGGTCGCCGCAGCGCCGACACCTGCTTGGCAGCCGGCGCGGACAGCCCCGTCGACCAGCAGCGCAGCCGGCGCGTCGACCAGTTCGGTGCCCGCGCCAACGCGCTTCGTCACGACGGCACCAGCACCCGCCAGCCCGCCGCCCGCCTACGCTGCCACCGCGCGGTCGCCGGTCTCGTCTCCGCCGACCGGAACTATATCGACGGCACCCAGCGCTGCCCCCTCGTCCTACGCTGCCACGACGCGCGCGCCGGTCACCTCGCCCTCGACCACCACGGCCCTTTCGACCGCCGCCGCGCCTGGCGCCCCCTCCGCCGCCGTCGCGCCGACGCCGACGCGCCCGGCGGTCAGCGAGGATACGATCCTGGCGCGGATCATGGCCGGTATCACCATCCCCGGCGAAGAGCTTGGCGTCGCGCCCATCCGTCCGCCCGAACCGCCGCGCCCGGCCGTGTCCGCATCGGTAGGCACGACGGCGCCCGACCCGCTGCCCGCCCGCGTCGACACGCCGGCGCCAAAGCCGACACCGACGACCAGCTCGTCGCCAGCATCGGCCAAGGCAACCGTTGCGTCTCCCAAGCCGGACGTTAAACCCACGCCCGCGGCGAAGGAAAAAAAAACGCCCGCACCCGATCCCAAGAAACTCGCTGCCGAGCGCAAGGCGGCGGCCGCCAAGAAGCTTGCGGACGCGAAGAAGGCGGAAGAGACCAAAAAAGCTGCCGAGGAGGCCAAGGCCGCCAAGGCGGATCCGGCGCGAACCTGGGTCCAGGTCGCTGGCGGCGCGAACAAGGATGATCTGCCCAAAGCGTGGGCCGCGGCGCAAAAGAAGGCGGACGCGTTGAAGGGCAAGACGGCCTATACGACCCCGCTGCGCTTCACCAATCGTGTCGTGACCGGTCCGTTCAAAACCGATGCGGAGGCGCGCGAGTTCGTCAACACCCTGGCCAAACAGGGGATCTCTGCCTTCACCTTCACCAGCGAGAAGGGCCAGAAGATGACGAGGCTGCCCGCCAAGTGACGGTGCTTGCGCCCTGGGCCTCCGACCCGGCGCACAGCAGAGGCCGCCTTCATAAAGAACAAAGCAAGTCCGGGGCGGCCGGAGAGCGCGGGCCGCGCGACGATTACCAGCGCGATCGCGATCGCATCGTCCACTCGATCGCGTTCCGCCGCCTGCGTCACAAGACGCAGGTCTTTCTGGCGCCCGACGGCGATCACTTCCGCGTCCGGCTCACCCACAGTCTGGAGGTCGCCCAGATCGGCCGCACCATCGCGCGTGCCCTGGCACTGAACGAGGATCTGACCGAAGCCTTGTGCCTGGCGCACGACATCGGCCATCCGCCCTTCGGCCACGCTGGTGAAGATGCGCTAAAGGCGGCGATGATCGACGTTGGCGGGTTCGATCACAATGGCCACACGCTGCGCACACTGATGCGGATCGAGCGCGCCTATCCCCGCTTCGATGGCCTGAACCTCACCTGGGACACGCTGGAGGGGCTGGCTAAGCACAACGGCCCCGCCCGCCACCCGGGATGGGCGCTTCGGCTGGCCGATGAGGAGGCGCAGCTCGAACTGGGCACCTACGCCAGCCTCGAGGCGCAGGTCGCGGCACTGGCGGACGACATCGCCTACGACAATCATGACATTGATGATGGGTTGCGCGCCGGGCTGCTGTGCGTCGAGCAGCTTCTCGCGGTGCCGCTCGTCGCGTCCGGCTGGGATCGCGTCCGATCGCTGTTCCCCGATGTCAGCGAACGTCGCCAGGCGCGCGAACTCGTCCGCAGCCAGATCGGCGTGATGGTCAACGATCTGATCGCCGAGACGCGGGCCCGCATCGAGGGCTCCGGCGTCCAGAGCGTCGACGATGTCCGCGCCGCGGGCAGGGCACTGGTCGCCTTTTCCGATACGATGCGCACGGCCGAGCGCGACCTGAAGCGCTTCATGTACGCCAACCTGTACCACCACCCGCGCCAACTGGAGGCCGCTGAGGCTGCCCATCAGATCGTGGCGGGCCTGTTCGCCGCTTTCCGCGCTGATCCGGAGACGCTGCCCGCGGAGTGGCGGAGCACGCTGCCCGGCGATGAACCGGGCCTCAGCCGGCACATCGCCGATTACATCGCGGGCATGACCGATCGCTATGCCGTGCGCGAATATGGGCGAGTCATCGGGCCGATCGACATGCCCGAGGGCTTCTGACCGCTATTGTATCGCCGCGGCCGCGCCCGGCTTAGTTCTTCAGCCGCCACCCGCGCCGCAGCAGCGTGTAGCAGACCAGTGCCAGGACGATGTCGAGCGCCAGGATCACGGCGCTGCCCAGCGCGACCGGCGAGTCGGCGATGCCCAGGAACCCGTAGCGGAAGCCCGAGATGATGTAGAAGAACGGGTTGGCGTGGCTGATCGCCTGGAACACGGGCGACAGGCGATCGACCGAGTAGAAGGTGCCGGACAGCAGGGTCAGCGGTGCGACCACGAAATTGGTCACCGCCGCGGCGTGATCAAACTTTTCGGCCCAGATCGACGTCAGCACCCCGATCAGCGCGAGGAATACCGACCCGAGCAGCCCGAACCACAGCACCGCCAGCGGATGCGCGGGCATTACGTGCACCCCCGGCCACAGCGACATGGCCAGCCACACCGTCAGACCCACAAGGAACGCGCGAGTCACCGCGCCGCCGGTCAGCGCGGTCAGCAGCTCGGCGGTTGACAGCGGCGGCATCAGATAATCGACGATCGTGCCCTGGATCTTACCTACCAGCAGCGAGAAACTCGCGTTGGCGAAGGCATTGTTGAGCATCCCCATCACGATCAGCCCCGGCGCGACGAAATCGGCAAAGGCAACGGTGGACCCGCCGACGTGGACTTCGCTTCGTCCGCCCAACGCAACGGTGAAAATGACCAGATACAGCAAGGTGGTGATCGCCGGCGCCCACACCGTTTGCAGCTGGACCTTGAAGAACCGCCGCACCTCCTTCACATATAAGGTCTTCAGGCCGCCCCAGTTCACGTTGCGGATCAACGGAACACCAGGCGCGCTCCTGATCAAGGAACGGTGATGGTCGGCGGACGTCCGGCCAAGTGGGGGGTGGCTGCTCATCGCTTGATGGCGTAGGCGCTGCCGCCGCTCGCTGCAACCGGCGCAAGAAGTGAAGGAACGACAAGACCGATGTCCTGGACCGAGGAACGGATCGATACACTGCGCAAGATGTGGGAAGGCGGCCAGACGGCCAGCCAGATCGCAGAAGCGCTGGGCGGCGTCAGCCGTAATGCCGTGATCGGCAAGGCGCACCGGCTGGGATTGCAGTCCCGCCCGTCACCGGTCGTGTCGAAGGATGCCGAGGCGAAGGCTGCTGCGGCCGCTGCTGCGGCTGCGGCCGCGCCGGCGCCGGCACCCGAACCTGTCGTAGCCGCACCGCCTGCGCCGCCGCCGCCAGCGCCGCCGCCCCCGGCGCCACCCGCTCCGCCGCCCACCCGCGCGGCCTCGCCGACGCCGGCGGTGACGCAGGTGTCGGCGCCCAAGCCAATCACCATCACGACTCCGCTCGAACCCGAGCGGTCACCCGAGTCGATGCGCATGGTCCGATCGGTCGGGCCGGGCGGGTTCGTCCGCCAGGCACCCGGTGAGCAGCAGCCGCCCAGCTCGCCCGCGCCGCCCCGTCGACTGGTGCCGGCGAAGCCGTCGCCGGAGATCGCTGGCAAGACCAGCCTGCTCGATCTGAGCGACAAGGTCTGCAAGTGGCCGCTGGGTCATCCGGGTGAACCGGATTTCCATTTCTGCGGTGACAAGGTGAACCCGGGCTTCCCTTATTGCGTCGAGCATTGCGGCCATGCCTATCAGGCACAGTTGCCACGCCGTGATCGTCGTGCGGCGCCGCTGCCTTTCGGTGGTCCGCGCATGCGCTGAGCGATCGCTCAGGCTGAAATAAGAAAGGGCCGCGGCGAATATCCTTCGCTGCGGCCCTTTTCTTGTCCTGGATCGGTCGCTCCGCACGGCGGGGACAGATCATCGGTGACCCGGCAGCATGGGCTGCCCGGTCACCGGTGTTTCGATCAGAAGCGGTAAGCCGCCGTCGCGCGGATCGAGTGCCAGCGGAACTTGTCGTCGCTACGACGGAAGTCGGTGCCGCTGCCGTTCACCAGCAGGAACGGGTTGGTCCCAGCGGTCGTGCCGCTGTTGCCCGCACGGACGCGATAGTCGTCGTCCTTATACTGGTGGTACATATACTCGAGGCCGAGCGAGACGTTGTTCGTGAGCTTCTGCTCGATTCCGCCACCGCCGGTGATGCCCCAGTGGTTGCGCTTGCCCGATTCGGAGAAGCCGTTCACTGCATTGGTGGTGGTGAACTCACGATCGATCCGTGCGTAGCCCGGGCCGAACGTGCCGTAGAACAGCGTGCGGTTGTTCGGGGTGTAGCCCACGCGGCCGCGGATGGATGCTTCCCAGTCGATCGAGCGGGTCATGACGTACGCTGCCGGCGTGGTCGAGAATGCCGAAACGCTGTCGGTGATCTCGCTCTTACCGAACTCACCAACGGCACCGACCACCAGGCCGCCACGCTGATAGTCGTAGCCCACGCGGCCGTAATAGGCCCAGCCATCCTTGTCCTTGGCGCAACCCGCCGGGTTCGTCGGGTTCGTCGGCGACGTACCTGCAAGCGCGCGGCCGTTGCAGAAGCCGCCGACCGGCGGTGCGAACGCGTTGGTGCCGCCCGAGGTGTTCACCCCGTCGCCGAACCGGCCGTCCAGATTGGTGTCGAACAGGATCGAAGACCCACGATCGTTCGGCTGGACATCATAGCCGCCAGCTGCGCCGATATAGACGCCGGAGAAGCCGTCTTCGCCATCGGCGGACTGCGCAGAGGCGATCGACGGAGCGAAAAACGCGGCGGCAATACCCGCCAAAAACAAGGTCTTCATACGCTACCCTTTCGTTACAAACACAACAAACACATGCGGGGGCCGAACGGCGAAGCGGGTCGAAAGGATGCATGTTGACGCGTCCCGGGGCGGGATCCGCGAAAATGTGTTGCAATGCGGCAACAGGTCGCGATGCCTTCCGCCTCTGCTATATGGACGACATGGCTGATCCAGATCTGTTCCGTGCTGCCGCTCCTTCACCCGCCTATGACGCATCGTCGATCGAGGTTCTGGAGGGGTTGGAACCGGTGCGGCGGCGGCCTGGCATGTACGTCGGCGGCACTGATGAGCGCGCGCTCCATCACCTCGCCGCCGAGGTGATCGACAATGCCATGGACGAAGCGGTGGCCGGCCATGCCACCCGGATCGAAGTCACGCTGGCGCCGGGCAATCGCCTGACGGTCGTCGACAACGGCCGCGGCATTCCGGTCGATCCGCACCCGAAGTTCCCGGACAAGAGCGCGCTGGAAGTCATCCTCTCCACGCTTCACTCGGGCGGCAAGTTCGCGGGCAAGGCGTACGCCACCAGCGGCGGCTTGCACGGCGTCGGCGTGTCGGTGGTCAACGCGCTGTCATCCGATACGGTGGTCGAGGTCGCGCGCGATCGCCAGCTGTACCGTCAGCGTTTTGCGAAGGGGCAGACGCTGGGGCCGCTGGAAAATGTCGGCGCCGCGCCCAACCGCCGCGGCACGTCGGTCACTTTTACACCTGACGAGGAGATCTTCGGTCCCGATCTGCTCTTCAAGCCGGCGCGGCTTTACCGGCTCGCCCGGTCCAAGGCCTATCTGTTCGCCGGGGTCGAGATCCGCTGGAAATGCGCGCCAGAACTGATCACCGACGATACGCCGGCGGAGGCAATCTTCCAGTTCCCCGGCGGCCTCGCGGATCATCTGCGAGAACAGGTCGGCGGGCGCGAATGTGCCAACGCCGATTTCTTCACCGGCTCGCAGGATTTTCCCGGCGAGGCGGGCCGCGTCGAATGGGCGGTCGCCTGGCCACTGTGGTCCGACGGTAGCTATTCCTGGTATTGCAACACCATCCCGACCCCCGATGGCGGCACCCACGAGCAGGGCCTGCGCCAGGCGCTGGTCCGCGGCCTGCGCGCCTTTGGCGAGCTGGTGAAGGAAAAGAAGGTCAAGGATCTGACCGCCGACGACGTCATGGTTGGCAGCGAACTGATGCTCAGCGTGTTCATCCGCGAACCGCAATTCCAGTCGCAGACCAAGGACCGGCTGACCTCACCGGAGGCCGCGGGCCTCGTGGAAAAGGCCGTTCGTGACCATTTCGACCACTTTCTGACCCACAATATGGAGCGTGGCCGCGCGCTGCTGGGCTATGTTCTGGAACGTATGGACGATCGCCTCCGCCGCAAGGAGGAACGCGACGTCAAGCGCAAGACTGCGACGTCCTCCCGCAAGCTGCGCCTGCCGGGCAAGCTCACCGATTGCTCGGCCAGTGCACCCGGCGGCACTGAATTGTTCATCGTGGAAGGCGACAGCGCCGGCGGCAGCGCGAAACAGGCGCGCGACCGCAAGACGCAGGCGATCCTGCCGATCCGGGGCAAGATCCTGAACGTCGCCTCGGCTACCAGCGCGAAGATTCTCGCCAATCAGGAAATCGCTGATCTCGTCCAGGCGCTGGGCTGCGGCACCCGCAAGGAATGCCGTCCCGACAATCTGCGCTACGAACGCGTGGTCATCATGACCGACGCAGATGTCGATGGCGCACATATCGCCACCTTGCTGATGACCTTCTTCTTCCAGGAAATGCCCGATCTGGTGCGCCGCGGTCACCTCTATCTGGCGCAGCCGCCGCTCTACCGGATCACTGTGGGCGCGAAGTCGCTCTACGCCCGCGATGACGCGCACCGCGCAGAGATCGAGCGCACAGCTTTCCGCGGCAAGAAAGTGGAAGTCTCTCGGTTCAAGGGGCTGGGCGAGATGAACCCGATTCAGCTGCGCGAAACGACGATGGACCCGAAAAGCCGCAGTCTCATCCGCATCACGCTGCCGCAGGAATATGAGGAACGCGCTGGCGTGAAGGATCTGGTGGATCGTCTGATGGGTACGAACCCCGCCCATCGCTTCGCCTTTATTCAGGAGAATGCGGCGCGAATGGACGAAGAAGCGATCGACGCGTGACCCGCGGGGCGCAAGTTCCTATCTAGTATAGATGCGCAAACCGAAGGCAGGGCTACCGAGCCGCCAGCAGATCCTTGATTTCATCGCCACTAGCGACATTCCCGCCGGGAAGCGGGAAATTGCCCGTGCCTTCGGGCTGACCGCTCAGGAGAAGATCGGCCTCAAGGCGCTGCTGAAGGACATGGCCGACGAGGGGCTGATCGACAGCGCACCCGGCCGCGCGTTCCACAAGATGGGCGGTCTGCCCAAGGTGACCGTTCTGCGCATCGTCGATGTCGACGATGGCGGCAATATCTGGGCGATGCCGGATCGCTGGGAGGCGGACGTTCCCGCCCCGCGGCTTCGCGTGCGGGAACGGCGGCGCGGTGACTTGGGCGTCGGCATGCGCTTGCTTGCCCGGACCGAGGAGGTCGGCAGCGGCTGGGTCGCCCATCCCATGAAGGTGCTGGCGCCGGCGGCCGAGCAGATCATCGGCGTGCTGCGCGGCGAGGGCGACCGGCTCTGGCTCCAGGGCGTCGAAAAGAAGGAGCGGCGCGAGTTCCCCGTCTCCGACGCCGGCGGTGCGCAGGCGGGCGATCTGGTATTGGCAGAGCGTACCGGCCGTCCGCCCCGGATCACCGCGCGCGTGGTCGAGCGGCTGGGCGATCCATTTGCCCCGCGCAGCTTCTCGCTGATCGCGATCCACAAGCACGACATCCCCAATGTCTTTGATGAGGCCACGCTGCAGGAGGCCCAGCGCGTGGCCGGCCAGCCGCTGGGCGAGGGGCGGGAGGACCTCACTCATCTGCCGATCGTCGCCATCGATCCCGCCGACGCGCGTGACCATGATGACGCGATCTGGGCCGCGCCGGACGATGATCCCCTGAATGAGGGCGGCTATCGCGCGCTGATCGCGATCGCCGACGTCAGTTTCTATGTGCGGCCCGGCGGCGCGATCGATCGCGAAGCGCGGCTGCGCGGAAATTCGGTATATTTCCCGGATCGCGTCGTGCCGATGCTACCCGAGGTTCTGTCCGCCGACGTTTGCTCGCTGAAAGAGGGGCAGGACCGCGCGGCGCTGGTCTGCCATCTTCAGGTCAGCAAGGCCGGCACGCTCAAGTCCTGGCGCTTCTCGCGTGCGGTGGTCCGGATCGCGCAGAACATCGCCTATGAGGATGCGCAGGCTGCCATCGACGCGGATTCGCCGCTGCCGCTGCAATCGGGCCGTGACGACGCCTCATCGCCCGCTGCCGGCGACGGTGACGATCGGCAGATCCTGGCCGCGCTGAAGGACCTCTGGGCCTGCTGGTCGCTTCTCGCCGCTGCGCGTGACAAGCGGGAGCCACTCGCGCTCGATCTGCCCGAACGGCAGGTGGCGTTGGACGAAAAGGGCCGCCTGCTGTCGGTCGCACCGCGTGAGCGACTGGATTCGCACCGGCTGGTCGAGGATTACATGATCGCTGCCAATGTGGCGGCTGCCAAGGCGCTGGAGGCGAAGAAGGCGCCGGTCATGTACCGCGTCCACGAGCCGCCCGCTCGCGCCAAGCTGGTCGCGCTCAAGGAGTATCTCGACACCTTCGACGTGCCCTTCGCGCTGGGCCAGGTGGTCAAGCCGGCGACCTTCAACCGGATCATCGAGCGGATCGGCGACGCGGACTTCCGTCCGCAGGTGATGGAGCAGATCCTGCGCTCGCAGACTCAGGCCTATTACGCGCCCGCCAATCACGGCCACTTCGGCCTGTCGCTCGGCTCCTATGGCCACTTCACCTCGCCGATCCGGCGCTATGCCGATCTTCTCGTCCATCGCTCGCTCTCCAGCGCCTATGGGCTCGGCCCCGGCGGGCTGAACGGCGACGAGGATTTCGAGCGGCTGGGCGAGACGATCAGCAAGCTCGAGCGGCGCGCGATGGAGGCTGAACGCGAAACCATCGATCGGTACGTCGCTGCCTTCCTCGCTGAGCGCGTTGGGGAGCTAGTCGATGCGCGCATCACTGGCATCCAGAACTTCGGCTTCTTCGCTACTGTGGAGGGCGTCGGCGGTGACGGGCTGATGCCGATCAGCGATCTCGGGAACGAATATTTCCGCTACGACGAAACCGGCCAGCGCCTGGTCGGCGAAACCAGCGGTGAGGAATATACGCTGGGGATGCGGCTGAAACTGCGGCTGGCGGATGCGAACCCGGTCTCCGGCGCGCTTCGCTTCGAACTGGAGGAAGGGAAAGGCGGTCGCCCGCAGCGGCGCGACGGCACGAAACCGAATGCGCCGCGCGTGCTGAAGCGTCGCGGCCGGCCGGGCAACATCCGGCACAAGGGGGGAAAACGATAATGGCGAACATCGTGATGCGCCTGGGGGAGCGTTATACCACCCGCGCGCAAAATCGGCTGGTGGAGCGGCTGCGCGCCGCCGGTGCGATCAAGCCGGCGAATGCGACCAGGATGGAGCAGTTAAGCGGCCGCGAGGCGCGGCTGCTCGCCCGGATGGTTCAGTTCCGCGCCGTGGTGGCGGAGGGGGATGATCGTTACTGGCTCGATGAGCGCACCCTGATCCATTTCCGCAAGGAAGAACTGGCGCGGATGCTGGGCGCGGTGGCGGTCGCGGGGTTTGCCGCGGCAGGGGCACTCGCCCTCGGGCGCTGACGTCTCGAAGATACCTCACAGGATGGATGTCGCAGGCGGGTGGCCCCGCCTGCGACATCCCGTGACTCAGCCGGCGGTAAAGGTCAGGCCGGCATTGGCGATCAGGCGCTCGCGCAACGCCCCGCCCATCAATGCGCCTGGCGTCCAGATGCCGCCGTCGCCCTCGACATCGCGCACCAGGCACAAGGCGCTTTCGGCCAGCATCTTGCTGGTCGAACCATAGCCGGGGTCGCGATCGCCGGTGACGACCGCATCGATGCGCGTGCCGTCGGGCATCAGGCCGATGAACAGCACGTCGTAATGGCCGGCCTCCCGCTCTTCCTTGGATGGGCCCTCGCCGGGCTTCGGCCCCTTGTCGTCGGCGAACGGGTTCAGCTTCGTCAGCGCTTCCGCCGCCGCCTTGCCCATTTCGCCAAGGCCAGTGACGACCATCTCATCATAGACGAAATCGGCGCCATACCGCTGCGCGAGCAGGAAATTGGTACGGTGGACATTCTTGGTGTTGATCGGCGCCATGACGAAGGGGGCGACCCATGCGTCGATCGCGTTGTCGAATTCGGGGATCAGCCCGGTCGGCTGATGCGGTCCCTTATGGCCCGGTGTGAGCGCGAACGGGCTGGCGAGCAGGGGTACGAGCGACGGGTCGCGCGCCGCTGCCGCCAGCGTGGCCTTCAGGCTCGCCGCCGTGCCGCCCGAGAACGTGCCCTTCATCGTGCGCACGCGGCATTTCACGCGCGGCGCCGGACGATCGAACCGCTCGATTGCCGCTTCCTGCAGCGTCAGCACGCCGAGGTCGAACGGGATCGAATCGAACCCGCAGGAGAAGACGATGCGTGCGCCCGTGCGCTTCGCCTCGGCTTCATGCGCGTCGATCATCTGGCGCATCCACGCCGGCTCGCCGCACAGGTCGACATAGGCGGTCCCCGTGGCGGCGCAGGCCGCCACCAGATCGCTGCCATACAGCTGATACGGCCCGACGGTGCTGATCACCACATCAGTCCGCTCGCACATCGCGCGCAGCGATGACGGATCGTCGGCGTTGGCGGTGATCAATGGCACATCGGCCCCGATCCCCATCTCCCTGCGGACTTCCTCAAGCTTGGTGAGCGAACGCCCCGCCATCGCCCAGCGTACGCCGGTCGGATAGGTCTGCGCGATATATTCGGCCACCAGGCGCCCGGTGTAGCCGGTCGCGCCATAGACGATCACGTCGAAGTCGGTCGTCATCATGTCTCTCCTATGCGGCTTCACTGAACTGGAGGCTGGCGAGGCGAGCATACAGGCCGCTGCGGGCCATTAGCGACGCATGATTGCCCTGCTCGACGATCCGCCCCCCGTCCATCACGATGATGCGATTGGCCGCTCGTACCGTGGCGAGTCGATGGGCAATGACCAAAGTGGTGCGATCCGCCATCAACCGCTCGAGCGCTTCCTGCACCAGCCGCTCGCTCTCGGCATCCAGCGCGCTGGTCGCCTCGTCGAGCAGGAGGATCGGCGCATCGCGCAGTAGCGCGCGCGCAATCGCAACCCGTTGCCGCTGGCCGCCCGATAGACGGGCGCCGCCTTCGCCAAGGAATGTGTCGAGCCCGTCGGGAAGGTCGCGCAGGAATGCCGCGGCATTGGCCGCCTCCGCCGCCGCCCACAATTCGGCGTCGCTGGCCTCCCAGCGGCCGTAGCGCAGATTGTCGCGGGCGGACGCGCCGAAGATCACCGTTTCCTGCGGCACCATGGCGATTCGGGCGCGAATGGCGGCGGGATCGGCGTCGCGCAGGTCGACACCATCAACCATCAGGCGGCCGTTCGACGGATCGTAGAAGCGCTGAAGCAACTGGAACAAGGTGGTCTTGCCCGCCCCCGAGGGGCCCACCAGCGCCACCGTCTCACCAGGCGACACGGCCAGCGAGAAATCGTGCAGCGCGGCGGTGTCTGGTCGCGTGGGATAGCGGAATTCGACATGCTCGAATGTCACCGCGCCTTGCGGCGGCTCGGGCAGCGCTACCGGGGTTGCCGGCGCGGCAATCTCTGGCGTCTCCGACAGCAGTTCCGCCAGCCGTCCGGCCGCCCCGGCGCCGCGCAGCAACTCGCCATATACTTCGGTCAGCGCGCCAAACGCGCCGGCGACGATCCCGCCCGTCAGGACGAACGCAGCGATCGACCCGCCCGAGATGCGCCCCGCGGCCACGTCCGTCGCGCCTTCCCACAACACCAGCGTGATCGATCCGAAGACCAGCGCGATGACGATCGCGGTCATGAGCGCACGCAGCATGATGCGCTTCTGCGCGGCCACCATGGTCGCTTCGACCGCGCCGGTGAAGCGGTCGCTCTCGCGCTTCTCCTGCCCGAATGCCTGGACGATCTTCATCGCGCCCAGCGTCTCGGTCACCATCGACCCCACGTCGGCGACCCGGTCCTGCGACGTGCGCGAATAGGTGCGGACCCGCCGCCCCAGCAGCATGATCGGCAGGATCACCAGCGGGATGCCGAGGCACAGCAGCCCTGCCAGTTTGGGTGAGATCGCGAACAGGTAGATCAGCCCGCCGATCCCGGTGAACGCGTTGCGCAGCGCGACCGACACGGTAGTGCCGACCACCATCTCGATCTGCGCCGTGTCGGCGGTCATGCGCGAGGCGATCTCCGACGGGCGATTTTCCTCGAAGAAGCGCGGGCTGAGGCTCAGCAAATGGCGCTGCACCGTCTCGCGGATGTCCGCCACCACTCGCTCACCCAGCCAGGAGACGAAGTAGAACCGGATCGCCGTGCCGATCGCCAGCACAGCGACGATCATCAGCATATAATGGAACGCGCTGGCCACCGCTGCGCCGCCATCTGCCGCGAAGCCGCGGTCGATGATCCGTTTGAAGCTGTACGGGATCGCGATCGTCGCCGCCGAGGTTACCGCCAGCGCGGCCCAGGCGGCAGCGATCTGCAACGGATATCGCTTCGCGTGCCGCCACACGAGGGCGAGGTTGCCGATCCGGCGGGTTGGTTGCGGCTCCACCGACGCTTTGCTGGCCATGCGCGGCACCTAGCAGCCGGGCCGGTGTGGCTCAACGGCCACCATCTTGTTCAATCGGATCAATGCTTCGTTGTGCGGGTGCACAATAGCTATATGGTGCCGGAGCGATCGTTGCGTTTGAGGATACCCGATGCTCTACGATGCCTATGAGTTCCAGCGTTCGCTGCTCGCAGGGGCCAGCGTAATGGCCAATCTTGGCGCGGGAATGCTTCAGAACCCGGCAAACCCATTCGCCTATTTCGGCGGCGGGCAGATCATGGCCTCCGCGCTCGAGGTGTTCGCCCATGCTGCGGCTGCGCGGGGCAAGCCGGCGTTCGGGCTGGACCATACGACGATCGACGGTCGCGACGTGCCGGTGCACGAGGAGATCGTACTCCAATTACCGTTCGGGCAGTTGAAGCGGTTCGTGCGTGAGGGGGTGGAGAGCGGCCCCCGGCTGCTGATCGTGGCGCCGATGTCGGGGCATTTCGCGACGCTGCTGCGCGGCACGGTGGAACGGATGCTGCCGTTCGCTGACGTCTATATCACCGACTGGCGCGACGCGAAGATGGTGCCGGTGGCGGACGGCCAGTTCGATCTCGACGATTACGTCGATTATCTGGTCGCGTTTCTGGAGAAGATCGGCCCCGGCGCGCACATGCTCGCGGTCTGCCAGCCGTCAGTGCCCAGCTACGCCGCCGCATGTCTGATGAGCGCGGACGATCACCCCTGTCGCCCGCGCACGCTGACGATGATGGGCGGCCCGATCGATACGCGTGAGGCGCCCACCGCGGTCAATACGCTGGCGACCGAGCGGCCGCACGCATGGTTCGAACAGAATGTCATCGCAACGGTGCCGGCGACTTACCCGGGCGCGGGGCGGCGGGTGTATCCCGGCTTCCTGCAGCTCACCGGCTTCATGACGATGAACCTTGGCAATCACATGATGAGCCATTGGGAAATGTTCAAACATCTCGTCCGCGGTGACGGCGAAAGCGCGGACGCGACCAAGGATTTCTACGACGAATATCGCTCCGTCTGCGACATGACGGCGGAATATTACATGCAGACGATCGATCAGGTGTTCCAGGCGCATGCCCTGCCGCGCGGCGTGATGACTCACCGCGGGCGCGCGGTCGATCCGGCAGCGATCACGGACATCGGCATTCTGGCGATCGAGGGCGAGCGCGACGATATCTCGGGGCTTGGCCAGACGAAGGCGGCGCTGACGATCGCGACGCAGCTGCCGGAAGAGAAGAAGCGTTACTATATGGCCGAAGGCGTCGGCCATTACGGCATTTTCAACGGATCAAAGTGGCGTGATCGGATCGCGCCGATCGTCGAGGAGTGGATCGCCGCCCACGATTGACGGGGCGGCGACGCAAAGGCGGAAGGGGCGGTCGAAACCGCCCCGCGGGCCTCAGGCGACCGAGCCCACCTTGGCGTGGCTCGAGGATTCGGAGGAGTTGATCGTGCCGCCGAACAGCATCTTCAGCCGCCCGCCGATCGATACGTCGGTTTCCCACAGTTCAGCTGAGGTGATGTCGAAGCGGTTCAGCCGCGCATCGGCCTTGCCGTTCGGGAACCAGGCCTCGACCTGATTGTCCCACAATTTGTCGAAAGTCGCCTGATCGGTCTCCTGCGAGACGCGGCCGGCGAGGCAGGCAAAGAAGTCATGACCCTTGCCGACGAATTGCGCCATGGCCTCACCACCCTTGGCGATGCGATTGTCGTGCGCGGAGAAGATGAACAGCGTGTTCGGCTGCGCTTCGTCAAGCTTCACGCTCATCGGTTCGGAATGCTGGCCGTCCATCAGGCCAATCATCACATAGGGGCTGTCTTCAAGCTTCTTCAGGAACGTTTCGGCGACTTCCTGCGGACTGTCCTTATCGGCCATGCGACTCTCTCCTGCTTTGGATCAAGCCGAAGAACGAGGCGCGACACGGTTGGTTGCGCCGCCGCGTCACGCGGCCAGCGGGCGCACAAACAAAAGCCCCGGTCGCTGCGGCGACCGGGGCTTCTGATGATCGGTCATGGCAGCGTTGGGGCGGGCTCAATCGGCCGCCCCGACGCTGGGGATCACAGGACTTCGAACAGGCCTGCTGCGCCCATGCCGCCGCCAACGCACATCGTG
>NZ_JAQZBC010000007.1 GCF_029239295.1 Sphingomonas sp. | reverse complement strand
GAACAGCGCCAGCGCGGGCGTCATCATGAGGACCAGCGCCGTGCAGCCTAGCAGAAAGGCGGTATCGCCCGGTTCAATTCCTCTCATCAGCGCTTCCTCTCAGGAATAGGTGGTCAGGCAGGAGCTTTCATGTGCAGGCGGCGCGCGGCCCTATCGGCTGCGGTTGGTGACGGGTGGAAGGGGCGGAGGGTCGGCGGGCGCGTGACCGGCAGGCTTCAGCGCATGGTCGGTCACGGGCTTGTGCGGATGCGGCGGCGCGAATTTGCGCGGCGCGATGAAGAGGTACATCGTCAGCACATAGGCGGCGGTGTAGGAGGGCAGCCCAATCGGCGCGAGGATCAGGTCGAACGCGCCCTGGAAGAACACCGTGACGATCACGCCCAGCGCGGCATAGACGACCACGACCGGTGACGGCTGAACGAAGACGACGCTCAGCGCCATTGCGGTCAGCACCGGGCTGAACCCGTATAGCCCCTGCGACACCAGCGCCGGATCGGCGCGCATCACGAAGGCTGTCACCATGGCGAGAAGCGATCCGCCGACCGCCGCAATTCCGGCCGGGCGTGAAGCGATGAAGATACCCAGCAGGATGATCGCGCCGCTGATCCAGCTGCCCAGCAAATAGACCTGCCCGATGTTGCGGAAGAAGATCTCCACGCCCTCGACCGGCCCGGGCAGACTGGCGGCGCCAAGCTGATAGTCGGTCGCCAGTTTCTGCGTTTCGCTCAGGATGCGCAGCGATCCGAAGGAATAGGCACCGGCCAGCATCAGCCAGGCGATCAGGACGAAGGGGCCGGTCGATCCCGGGACCCCCCAGCTCTTGGTAAGCGTCGCGGCGAAGGCTGCGGTGACGACCGTGGTGAGCGCGGCGCCGATGATGATGTAGAGCCACAGTTCGGGAGACGGTGCGACGAAGGTCGGCAGCGCGATCCCGATCAGGATGCCGTTGAAACCGAACAGGCCGGACAATCGCGCGGGCTCGTCGAACGCGAGCATGTTGGCGACGGCCGTCGCGGCGATCACACCAACGACGGCGCCGATCGAGGTTGCCCATACACCGGTGACAAAGGACGCATAGAAGATCGCGAGGAAGAACAAGGCCCCGGTGATCGCATTCTCCATGAAGAAGACTTGCGAGGTGCCCTTCAGACAGGTCGTAATGAAATTGTTGTTTTCACCACGCATGATCATTCCCCAAGAATGTCATTGCCAAAGGAAATCTGTTGCCAGTGTTCGCCCGCAGGCTTCTTCGCGAACCACCGCCCAGAAGCGCCTGACCTCTGCACGCACGTCGTAGCTTTCGATTCCGACCGCGCGGAACATGAGACCAGCGCCATTGGGCAGCCGCGACACGCCTGACATCGCGCGGGGATGGTCGGAGCCGGCGTTGATTGTCATCCGCGCGTCGATCCGCGCCGTCGTGTCGGGCGGTGTCAGGCACAGGACATTGGCGAAGGCGTCGTAGCCGCGCGCCACCGCCGGCAGGTCGAGCGTGTCGTTGCCCTTCTCGATCAGCAGCTTCTCGGCGAACAGCAATCTGCCGTCGGGCCGTCGCGCGCGCACCCGCATCGACAGAAGGTCGAAGCCGAACCGCTCCAGCGCATGGTGATGCTTGCGCCCGGTCATCACCATTTCACCGTAGAGCACGGTCGCCGTCTCATCGGCGGTGATCTCGGTTTCGCTGATGAAGCGTGACGTCCGATAGGGGATGGTGAAATTAGGCAGATATTCCAGATAGGATCCCGCCGCTGCGCGGATCTCCTGATGCTGGGACGCGTAATTGGCGTCCATCTGGTGAATACGGTTCGCGCCCTGCGAGGTGACATGCGCGCACGCCCCCTCCCCGACGCGGATCGCGATATGATAGCGATCGCCCTGCAGGATCCCGCCGCCAACCGAGATGATCGAGACAATCGGCAGCTCGGGCATCGCCTCGTCCCAGTACAGCGCCTGCTGCACCAGCAGCGGCGCCACCCGATAGAGATCGTCGAGCACCGAGCGGTCGTCGCGTCGCGAAAAGCCGAGGCGCAGCTCGCCGATCTTGCCCGGTCCGGCGGCGCGCATTTGCGCGGGTTCGGTCTGGAAACCTGCGAGCTCCCGGTATCCGTCGATCCGTGCCAGTTGCTCGTGCAGGGCCATGGCTATCCCTGCGCCGCCACCAACGGGGCCGGGCTCACGTCGAACAGCGCCATGTCCATGATCATGTCCATCAGCGTCTCGACGCCCTCGCCGGTCTTGCAGTTGGTGAAGACGAAGGGCTTGGTCCCCCGCATCAGGCGGGAGTCGCGATCCATCACCTCAAGGCTTGCGTCGACGTAAGGCGCCAGGTCGATCTTGTTGATCACCAGAATGTCCGACTGGCAGACCCCGGCGCCGTTCTTGCGCGGGATCTTGTCGCCCGCCGCCACATCGATGACGTAGATGTAGAAATCGGCGAGCGCGGGGCTGAACGTCAGCGTCAGATTGTCTCCGCCGGATTCGATCAGCACGACATCGCTGTCGGGATAGCGGCCCTCCAGTTCCTCGACCGCGGCAATGTTCATCGACGGATCCTCGCGCACCGCGGTGTGCGGGCACGCGCCTGTCTCGACCCCGACGATCTTCTCCTCCACCAGAATGCCCTGCAGCGTGCGCCGGACCTGCTTGGCATCCTCGGTGGTCACCACGTCGTTGGTGATGATGAGCGGCCGGACGCCGCGCTCGATCAGGCGCGGGGTGATCGTCTCAATAACCGCCGTCTTGCCGGACCCGACCGGCCCCCCGATGCCAATGCGCGTGATCTTCTTCATCTCTTGCTCCTGGTTGGGCAGGTCAGTTCATGAACAGGCGCAGGTGCGTCTTGGTGTGATGTGCGACGACGACTTCGAACACCGGTGCGAAGCTCGACATCTCCTCAAGCTCGAGCGAGCGGACCACGCGGTAATGGTCGCGGGTCGAGCCTTGCGCCTCGAACAGCAGCCGCTGCGTGGCGACGTGATCGATCCGCATCAGCCGAAGCGCGGCGTTCAGGATCATCGACGCCAGCCCATATTGGTGGACGGTGAAGGCGTCCGCCTCATGCGCGCCAAGGCTGTCGAGCACGATCGCCTGCGCCACCGGCAGGCAGCCCGGCGTTGCGCCGCTACGTATGTCGTCCAGCCAGCGGCTGAGCAGCGGCGATGGCGCGATGGCGGTTGCGAGTTCAGCGAACTTCTTGCCCATCCGGGCCAGCATCATCTGCTGTTCCTCGCCCACCCGGCGGATCCACAAGGCGCTGTCGGCCTCCAGCAGCGCATCATAATCGCCGCGCGCCGCGGCGCGGCACGCGTGGAGCAGCGCGACACCGTCCATATAGGCGGCCTGCCGTAGGATCAGCGTCAGATAATCCTTAAGGCTCGCGGCATCGGTGACGATGTTCAGCTGGACCGCCGATTCCAGCCCCTGCGAGAAGGAGAACGCCCCCACGGGCAAGGTCGAATCGGCAAATTGCAGCAACCGCGCCAAACGGCCCACGTCGGGGCCGATCAGCTGCGCCTCAGCGTTCATTGGCCAGGATCCGTTCCTGTCCCTGAACTTGCCCGTTCACCTGCCCGCTCACCGGGCCGCCTGCCTGCGCGCCCGCCGGCCCATCTGCCTGGCCGTGATGATGGTGCGGCGTGGCGTCCGCCCCGCCGAACAGCAGCCGGATTTCACTCGGATCAAGGCGCTGGGCGACATCCTCGCCCGGCTCGAACCGGATCGATGCATGCTGGAACGCATGCGTCCGCATCACCGATGACATGACCTTTCGATCGACCGACAGCGGCACGTAGATCGTCTGTTTCTTGATCACCGCCGGCCAATGCTGGTTGCCCAGCGCATGGCCGATCTCGAACACGAGGCGAAGCATCTCGGACTGCGGCATCAGCGCCGGCATGTCCAAGTCGATGACCATCACCTCGCTCAGCGGGATGCGCGCGACGACGATGCGGCTAGTGGCCGGATCATGGTAGAGAACGTCGCCGTCGTGGAGATGCTCTGACCGCGGCAGCGAAATGGCGAGTTCGATCCCGCTGGGCGTGTTCTTGCGCAGCCGGCTCTTGGGTGCTTCCCATTGTTCGAGGACGAGATCCTCGACATTCGCCCCCTTCCACACCTGATCCCTGATATTACCGAGCGTCTTTTCGACCAGGATCATCATTCTCTCCGCTTGGTGTCGAACTCTCGTCCTCGCGCCGGACGTCAGCTGAAGAAGTGCAATTGCGTCAGCGGCAGCGTCTGCGCCGGCTCGATCGTCGCGTGCGTGCCGTCGACCGTCACCGCGAACGTCTCCGGGTTCACCTCGATCACCGGCAGCGCATTGTTGCGCACCATGCTCGACTTGCCGATCGTCCGCGTGGCGTAGACCGGCATCACCTGCGACTGGAGCTCGTACCGGTCGGCGATGCCGTCATCGAATGCCGCGCGCGAGGTGAAGGTCACCCGCGTGCGCGCCAGTGCGGAGCCCATCTGTCCGAACATCGGGCGGTAGATCACCGGCTGCGGCGTCGGCAGCGACGCGTTGGGATCGCCCATCAACGCCCAGGAGATGAAGCCGCCCTTGATCACCATCTTCGGCTTCGCGCCGAAGAACGCCGGCGACCACAGCACCAGGTCCGCCATCTTGCCGACTTCGACCGAACCGATGATCTGGCTCACGCCCTGCGCGATCGCCGGGTTGATCGTCACCTTGGCGACGAAGCGGAGCACCCGTTCATTGTCGTTGTTCGACTGGTCGCCTGGATAAGCGCCGCGGCGGACCTTCATCAGATGCGCCATCTGGACCGTGCGCAGCCAGGATTCGCCCACCCGGCCCATCGCCTGGCTGTCGCTGGAGATGATCGAGATCGCGCCCAGATCGTGCAGCACGTTTTCCGCCGCGATCGTCTCGGGCCGCACGCGGCTCTCGGCGAACGACACGTCGGTCGGGATCTTCGGGCTAAGGTTATGGCAGATCATCGTCATGTCGAAGAGCTCGGCCTGCGAGTTCACGCCATAGGGCAGCGTCGGATTGGTCGAGCTGGGCAGGACATTGGGCTGGCCGGCGACGCGGATGATGTCGGGCGCATGGCCGCCGCCCGCACCCTCGGTATGATAGGTGTGGATCGTTCGCCCTTCGAAGGCGGCGATGGTGTTTTCGACAAAGCCGGCTTCGTTCAGCGTATCGGTGTGGATGCAGACCTGCACGTCGAACCGGTCGGCAACGCTCAAGGCGGATCGGATCGCCGCAGGCGTGGAACCCCAATCCTCATGGATCTTCAGCCCCATCGCACCGGCGACGAGCTGCTCCTCGATCGGCCCGGCGGTCGAGCAATTCCCTTTGCCCAGAACACCGGCGTTCACCGGCCACCCGTCGAACGAGCGAAGCATCGCCTCGATGTTCCAGGTGCCGGGCGTGATGGTCGTTCCGTTGGTGCCATCGGTCGGCCCGATGCCGCCGCCGAACAGCGTCGTGATGCCATTGCTGAGCGCGGCCTGCGCCTGCTGCGGCGAGATGAAATGGACGTGCGCGTCGATGCCGCCGGCCGTCAGGATCAGATGTTCGCCAGAGATGGCATCCGTTCCCGGCCCGAGCGCCAGCGCCGGTGTCACATTGGGCATGATCGACGGGTTGCCCGCCTTGCCGATGCCGCAGATCAAGCCGTTCTTGATGCCGACGTCGGCCTTGATGACGCCCTGGATCGCATCAACGATGGTGACGTTGGTGATGACGAGGTCGGGCGCGCCACCGATGCTGGTCAGCTCATTGTCGAACCCCATGCCGTCGCGCAGCGTCTTGCCGCCGCCATAGACCGCCTCTTCGCCATAGACCCGCAGATCCTTTTCGATCTCGATATAAAGGTCGGTATCGCCAAGCCGGATCTTGTCGCCGGTGGTCGGACCATACAGGTCCGAATATTGACGCCTGGAAATGTTCGCCATGGTTCAGCTGCCTGTTCTTGAGGGGGGCAAAAGGATCGGCGCTGCTCAGGACTGATCCTTGAACCCGTAGCGCGCGATCCGCTCCTTCGCGTCGGCCAGCCGCGGGCGGAAAGCGTCGTAGCTTTCGTTGCCGACCCAGCCGTTCACCAGCCCGTTGAACCCGATGGCCCGCTGCCTGCCCTGGAAGGGAACAAGCACGATTTCCTTCTCGTCCCCGGGCTCGAACCGCACGGCGGTGGTCGCCGGGATGTTCAGCCGCTGGCCGAATGCCTGTTCCCGGGGGAATTCGAGCGCCGAATTGACCTCGAAGAAATGGAAGTGCGATCCGACCTGGATCGGCCTGTCGCCGGTGTTGCGAACCTTGATCGTGGTCGTCGGATAGCCGGCGTTGATCTCGATATCGCCCGACGCAAGCACGAGCCCGCCGACCGGCGCCTTATCTGTTTTGGCCGCCATCGCAGCGATCCTTCCTTATTGGACGGGATTGTGGACGGTCACCAGCCGGCTACCGTCGGTGAAGACCGCCTCCACCTGGACGTAGGGGATCATGTCGATCACCCCGTCCATGACGTCCGCCTTGGTGATGGTCTTGCGCGCCAGCTCCATCACCTCCTCCACCGTCTTTCCGGCGCGCGCATTGTCCAGCGCGGCAGCGGCGATCAGCGAGACCGCCTCGGGGTGATTGAGCTTCAAGCCGTCGTCCTTGCGGCGCTGGGCAACCATGGACATCATGTAGATGAGCAGCTTGTCGGTTTCTCGCGGCGTCAGATGCATGGCTAACCTCTGAAGTCTGGATATCTTTCGGGCGACGCGCATCTTCTTGTTCCGCGTGAAAAAACCGGCGGAACACCTGATGTTATCGACACCGATACTGCATGTTATCGCTGGTGCCGTCTGTGATATCTACGTAGCGCCTGCGATCATCTCGGCAGCGTCCGCCACATCGGCCTTTGCCATGCGGTGCGACGCTGCGTTGCTCAGCGGTGCGCGTCGCGAGCGCCCATCGACTCGCCCACTTTGAGGCCGGCCATGACCAGAACGAAACCGACGATCAGATTGGCGCCGACATAGACCAGGCCGACACGCATGCCGACGGCTGAACCTGCCATCAGGACAAACGTGGCATAGACCAGGCTGGAGAAGGTCGACATGCCGCCGCACACGCCCGTTCCCAACAGCAGGTTCGCATCATTCCCCAATGCCTGGCGGGAATGCAGACCGTTGATCAGGCCGAGGATGAAAGACGCGACGACGTTGGCGACGAAGATCGACCACACGAACCCGTCCCTGGCGGTTGGCACGCCCAGCATCAGCAATTCCCTGATCACCGCGCCTACCGCGCCGCCGACAAACACCAATGCTATTGCGCGGACCATGATGGCCTCCTTGTTGCGCGACTCCAGCTTGCGTCGCCGCAGCGCTCACAGCCGCGGCTGCGGTGTGTTTGACTAGCCACCCGCGCGCGCCAGCGTCGCGCCAAGCCTGGCTGCGGCGATGCCCACGGCCAGCTGGACGATAATGTACGCTGCTGCCTTTCCTGCCCCGCCCCGCGCTCCGCCCGCGCGGAACAACTTAGCGGTATCGAGCTCCATGGTGCTGAAGGTGGTATACCCCCCCGCACGCCAGTCAGGATCGCTGATTTCAGGAAGCTTCCATACCGGTCATGCCATTCGACCGAGAACAGGATCGACAGATAGCCGATGACAAAGGCGCCGGTGATGTTGATCACCACCGTGGACCAGGGAATGCCGCCGGGTTTGGGGCTGGACACCATCTTGCCGACCAGCCAGCGGAGCAGCGAGCCTGCACCACCACCCAGCGCAACAAGGGCTATGTCGGTCAACACCATATCCACCCACCTGCGCAAAGGTTTGCGGCGCGTGACGCATCCCATCCGGTGAAACCGCTGAACCCGGCGGGAGCTACGCCCCGACCGAAACGGGTCACATGGCTGTGATAATCACCTGCCCGATGCGATGAACCCGACGACCGGGTTGCTTTCGAACGACGTTACTGCCGGCCACCCGCGTGGGCACCATAGTAATATCCCTGATCAACTTCTGCATAACGTTCCGCCATTCGTTCGCCGGGGAAGCGACAAGCGAATGGAGCGATGGGATGACTGGTAACGCCTCCAAGGCCCTGACGAATTCGATCCGCCTGCTGGGGGGTGGCCTGCTCATGCTTCCCGGCGTAGCGCTCGCGCATCCTGGCCATGACGTGGCCGGCGGCGCCGTCCACGGCCTCATGCACCCGTTCACGGGACTGGATCACGCGCTGGCGATGCTGCTGGTGGGCATCTTCGCCTATCAGCGTGGCGGCCGCGCCCTTTGGTCGCTGCCGCTGGCGTTTCTCGCGGCGATGGCCGTCGGCGGCATCCTCGGTTTTGCCACCCCGGCGTCCGCGATGGTGGAGGTCGTGATCGCCTTGTCGGTCGTCGTTCTCGGCGCCGCCGTGGCGCTCAACGTCAAAACCCAGACCGCGGTGGCCGCTGCGGTCGTTGCGCTCTTCGCGATCTTTCACGGTTTTGCGCATGGGTCGGAAATTCCCGCAGCCTCGGGCGCGCTTCCTTATGCCGGCGGCTTCCTGCTCGGCAGTTCGATTCTGATGACGATCGGGATCGGCTCAGGCGCCGTGTTGAACAACGCGATTGCAGGGCGCGGCGTGGCTCAGGTGATGCGCTCCGCAGGCGCCGTCGCAGCAATAGTGGGCGTCGGCCTGCTCACCGGCATCGCCTGATCGCGGCATCGTGGCCGGGCGGCGATCGGCCGCCCCGGTCCCTCCTGCCCTTCACCAGCGCCGCGCGTCTCGCCGGCGCTGTCGTCGTTTTCCCGACTGCTGCCGAGGTGCGTCGTTGATCGGTCAGGCGCCGGCGGTCAGTGCGTGGACACGCAGGCGGGGGAATACGTCTTCCAGCGGCTTGCTGTCGGGCAGCACGTAAACATAGCCGCCGTTCTTCTGGAACAACGGACGCAGGCTGTTGCCGAAGAAGGCGCGCGGCACGTTGATGCAGCCAAAGGTGATGCGATTGTCGTCGGGTGTTTCCGACAGCATCCGCTCGCGCCGCTTTTCCTTCTTCGCGGCATCCCCGGGGATGGGGTGAATGGCGACGCTGTTGGCGTAATCGACCCACAGCACGCGCTGCTGGCCATAGGCGTAGCCGAACTTCGCCAGAAAGCGGCCGGCCGGCGTGGTCTTCTCAGCGGGGCCGATCTCACCCAGCTTCTTGCTGCCCACCCCCGGCGTCGCATCGTCGCCCGGGGCAATGCCAATCAGGGTTGGCACCTGGGCCAGCGGCTTCCCCTTGGCATCGTACAGGATCAGCGATGCCGTGTTCTTGTCGAGAATGGCATAGGGCAGCTTGCGATTATCACCGGATACGGCGATCCATGCCGCGACCCGCTGCGTGTCGGGCGAGGGGTTGATCACCACCGGGGCGGCGGCTGCCGCGGCCGGGCGCGCCTTCGCCTTCACCTTGGGCTTGGCAGGCGGGGCCTTCTTCGGCGCGGCACCTGCGCCGGTGGCGACCAGCGCCGCACCGGCGAGCATCAATACGATCTTGATCATCAGATCCCAGGTCAAGAATGGCCGCCCGCTGCGGGACGGCCACCCATTTAGTCACAATGCAAGTGTCGGCGACAGGCGCCGGTGCATCAGTGGCGCGGTCGCTTACCCCGGCGCTCCTGCTCCTGCATGCGCTGTTCGACACCGTCGACCCGGCCGTTCAGCTGATCGAGCCGCTGCCCGTTCTGCTGCGTCTGGCCGGATGCCGCCTGTGCCTCTGCCAGCGCCTGCTTGGCGGTGCTGTCGGTTGCCTGCAGCTGCGTTTCGATGGCGTCGACGCGCTGGCTCACCGGCGCGATCTGTTCGCGCACGTAAGACTTCGTCGCGCAGCCACCAAGCATCGTGGCCGCAGCCATAATCACAATCACAGGGGCAAGTTTCGTCATTGCTGGGAGCATTGCTCTCTTCCATTAATTATTAGCCAAGTGAAGGAGCGCCTGCAGACACATTCCTGCAATAGAGATGTCGGTGAATTGGGGCAGTTGCACGGTGAAATGAGCGCTTGAAGCCACTAAGCGCCAACCTTAACTTAGTTAATCTTACCTACTGCATAACGCTGTTCTTTTCAGCTGAACCGATCCTGAACCAATTCATCGCAACTTCTTACCGTTTCGAATCGCGCCGCTGCGCGGACGCGAACGGATCCAGCGGGATTCGCCCACCGTCCTTGGTCCCCTTCGTGACCTTCGCCGGCACCGCCCGATAGACGTCTACGCACTTGCGAAGTTCCGCGACCGCTGCCCCGCTGCCGTCGAGCGTCAGTTCCTCGACCGGCACATCCCCGCGTCGCACGTGAAGAAAGGTGGATGTCGCCATGGTACGCGGAAAGGTGTCCCCGAAACTGGTCACGAACCCCTTCTTGCCGTTTGCCGCGATCCCGATCGCCGCCCGCTTCGGAAAGGAAGCGTTGGAGAAGCGGTAGGTGAGCCTCAGCTGCTCTTTCTCCCGGATCGACCAATTCGGGTTCAGCAGGGTCAGCCGATTGCTACCGTCGGTATCCAGTCCGAACAGCAGCGTGGTCTGACGCGCCCCGCCATAGCTGCGCGTGAGGAAGCAGCCGTTCCGGTCGCTGCTCGGCGCCACCACCCAGGCGCCGACATCGCGCGTCGCATATTCCTGCGCACCGGCCGCCCCGCTCACCGACAAAGCGGACCCGGCCACCGGAAGGAGAAGCAACGAGCGGCGGCGGATCAGGACGCCGATCGGTCGGCCGGTCAGGCGGAGAGACTGCAGAAAGAAAGAAACGGCGGGCAACGGGGGCTCCTTCGGCTGCAAATGGCGCATCAGCGTGCTGAGGCACACCAACGCACGTGCATCCATATCATTCCCGTTGATGAACCGCCGATGGGCAGCAGGCACCGCCACCGCCCCCGCAACCCAGATCGATGATCGTCTCGGCGATCAGCAACCGGGTTTGCGGAGGCGGCGGTTCGTTCAGCGTGCAACGTCTAGCGGCAGATCACCTGGCCCTGGTCGATCGCCGTACCCAGCGCGGCACCGGCGCCGGCACCGATCAGCGCGCCCAGCGGGCTGGAATCGCCGTTGTCCAGCAATCCGCCCAGCAATCCGCCACTGATGCCGCCAATGATCAGACCCGTGGTCCCGTCGCTGCGCCGGCAATAATAACGCCCATTATAGCCGCGATAGATACGGTCATACCGCCCAAGCCGGCGCGGCCTGTAATAGCGCCCGTTGCGATAGAATTGGTCGGCATAATACCATGGCTGCCCTGGCGGCGGCCGGTTGTAGTCATAGCGTACCCATGGGCGACGGTTCTGGCCCCAGTTCGGCGGCGGAGGCGGCGGCGGCCGCGTACCCGGCGGCCGGCTCCAGACAGGATTACCGGGCGGCCGGGCAGGCCCGCCCATCTGCGGTGGACCAGGCGGCGGGTTGGCTCCCGGCCGCCCTGGGCCACCGCCCGGCGGCGGTCCCGGAGGTCCCTGCGCCTGCAATGGTCCCGCAAGGGCGGCGGTGGCGATCAGGGCACCAGCAATCAGCAGACGCATGTTACTCTCCCAGCGTACTCTCCGGGAGCATCGGCCCACATGGCCGACATTCCGATTCGATAAATCACGTACCGGCGCCCGCCGCAGGTCTGCCTGAACCGGGCGGCCGGTCCAACAGCCAGCGAAGCGTCCCGCGGGGCGCGCTGTCGTCATCCGCCCTCCAGCTCGTTGCGCGTTGCCGTCCATCGCGATCAACGACGACCAGCCCCGGCAGCGCCGTTCCGCCCAACGCGCGTAACGCGCGTCGCCGGTGCGCATCGCACGGCAGCAGCAGCCACGGCATTCGGCTGGCCCGCGCATAGTCCAGCGCCGCCGCACAGCTGCGATCATCGCTGACGAAGATCACTTCCGTGCCCATCGCCCGCAGCCGCGGATAGGCGGCGATCAGCTCGGGAACGAACGCGCGGCACGGTCCACACCAACTGGCGCCATAATAAAGCGCGACCTGTCGCACGTCGTCTGCCACCGCGCTGCGCGCGACCCGGCCTTTGTCCAGCCGATGCAGCGTGCCCGCAAAGGGGTCGGGCATGGTCGCGCCGCCGCCGAGGCAGCAGGCGGCCAGTAGAAGCCACAGCCTAGAAGTGCGCATTGATCCGCACGAACAACGTGCGGGGCTGGCGTGGGCCATAGACGTAATCGCTGTCGCGCTCGGGCCCTGACTCCAGATCGCGCTGACGCACATCGGTCAGGTTCTTGATCCCGAACGTCACGTCCACTTCGCGGCCGGTGTCGCCCACCGGAAAGTGCCGCGTCCCGGTGAGATCGAGCACCAGGAAATCGTTGCTGCGGCGAACGGCCCCCAGTCGGTTGTTCAGCACCCGCATTGGCCCGGTGTAGCGCGCCGCCAGAAACGCGTCGAAGGACGGCGTCATCCGCCAGACCGCCTGCCCCACCCCGGACAGGCGCGGCGATTTCAGATACCGCCGCGTGGCGAGCACCGTTCCTGCTTCGTCGAAGACCACCTGCGGATCGTCATAGCGCGCGTCGATATAGGCAGCGCCCACGCTGGCATTCAGCGTCGACGTGAAGCGGTAACCCAGCGTCATCTCCGCGCCCGCGACGCGGCTACCGCCGGCATTCACCCGCGTCTGGAACAGCGATCCGTCGTTCGCCGTCTCCACCGCCCCCAGGAAGAAGGTGTCGCGCAACCGCGTGAAATAGGCCTGCCCGTCCAGCGTGACCGCCCCGTCATTCCACGTCGGCCGCCAGTCAAAACCGATCGCCACGCTGTCCGCCCGCTCGGCCGCCAGCCCAGGAGCATTCACGACCCTGATCGGCGCCGCGCCCAATATGGCGACATGGATATCCTCGCTGAACACCTCCGGCGCGCGATAGCCGGTCGAGTAATTGGCCCGCAGCACCAGCGAGGGGCTCGGCGACGCCCACAGGCCGATACGCGGTGAGGCGATCACCGACGACAGCGCTGAACTCTTGTCGAGCCGCGCCCCGAGGATCAACCGAAGGCCCGTGCCAAGCGTCCATTCGTCCCGAACGAACGCGCCCAGCGTGTCGAAGCTGCCCGACACCAGCGTCGCCAGCCGGGTGCGATCGACATCTTCGGCGCGGTCAGTGACGCTTTCACGGCGATATTGCACTCCGCCCAGCAGGGAATGAGCGCCGGCACTGGCCTCCAGTCTGACCTCGCCATAGTCAAAGCTGTCATGCGTTCGGCCATATTGCCGCCGGCTGATCGCGACCGCCTCCGCCAGCGCCGCCGCGTCGAAACCGCTCGCCCCCGGATCGGTTTCCACATCGCCCAGTCCGCCATAGAAGCTGCGACGCTTCAGCCGCGACAGGGCGTAGGTGGCGATGGCGCGCAAATCCGGGCCCAAATCCTGCGTGACGCTGATCGTGCCGCGATGCACGTCGCTGTCGATCTGCTCGGCAATGTTGGCGAGATAGGCTGCGCGATCGAAGGCGTTGCCGCCCCGACGGCGTTCGCTGGTAAACTGGTAATCCACCGCAACCGTGGTGGCGTCACCGGGCCGCCATTCACCGCGCGCACCCACGGTGACCAGCTTGCGCCGCGCAAGCTCGCTGTAGCCGTCATCGTTCAGGTCGATCGCCGGGCTGTGCTCCGCCTGCGCGAACAGGTTGATGAAGCCGGTGGAAAAGGTCTTCGCCCCCAACAGTGAACCGAACACGCTGGATCGCCCCGCCAGATGCTGGACGTCCATGGCCGCGCGGATCGTGTCGCGCTCGGGGCGCAGGGGAATGACGTTCACCACCCCCGCCACGGCGCCGGGACCATAAAGGACCGACGCTCCGCCCTTCACTACCTCGATCCGGTCGACCAGCACCGCCGGGATCTGCTCAACCCCATAGACCGCGGCGACGCCCGTCATCAGCGGCAATCCGTCGAGCAGGATCTGGTTATAGGCGCCCGGTAGGCCGAGCAGCTGGATCTCGGTCGTGTTGCAATTCTGGCAGTTGCTCTCCGATCGCGCGGCGGGAAGGAAATCGATCGCGTCGGCCAGATTGCGCGGCGCTGCGCGCTCCAGCACCGCGGGCCCGATGATGTCGGTTCGCACCGGCGCTTCCCGCAGGGATCGCGGCGTGCGCGTTCCCGTCACCACGATCGCCCCGTCCGGCGCTGCTTGCGGTTCCGCGTCGACCGCCGTCGCTGTCAGCGCCGTTGCCGCCGTCACCATCGCCGCTGCCAGATTCATCATTCCCTCCACTAAGGGAGTTAGCCATTGCTAAATTATCGGCATGGATGCAAGTTCCCTGCTTGGGCTTTAGCTAGGACAGCGGTTATGGAGCGCGCATGTCGCTTTCCGCTGCTGACCGTGCTGCCGCCTTCCGCAAGACGCGCGAGGCGAACCTGACCGAAGTGTCGGAGGATTATGTCGAGCTGATCGGCGATCTGATCGCCACCGAAGGCGAAGCGCGGCTGACCGATATCGCCGAGCGGCTCGGCGTGGCGCAGGCAACCGCGTCAAAGGTGATTACGCGGCTACGGCGCGACGGCCTGGTCGAGAACAAGCGATATCGCTCGATCTTCCTGACCGAACGGGGGCGCGAGATCGCGGACGCTTCCCGCGAACGGCACCGCGTCGTGCTCGATTTTCTCCTAGCGCTAGGGCTCGATCCCGCAGTCGCGCGCGCGGACTCGGAAGGGATCGAACATCATGTCAGCGCCGAAACGCTGGCGAAGCTGGAGGCGCTGACCGCGCGCCTCACCAGCGAAGGCAATTAACCGGGCGACTGCGGCCCCCCGGCCCGACCTTCGCTGGGCGCGGCGGCCTCAGCGCGCCGGCTGCTGCTCGAACAGGCGGCGCAGGAACACCGTTTCCACCTCGCGGCGAAGGTCGTTGTTCGGCTTCTTCATGAAGCCATGCCCCTCGTCGGCGAACAGGACGTACCAGGTCTCATTGCCGTTCGCGCGCAGCTTCTCGACCACCTGATCGGATTCCAGCTGCGGCACGCGCGGGTCGTTGGCGCCCTGCATTACCAGCATCGGCTTCTTGATGCGATCGACGTTGGTGATCGGCGAGACGCGCTGCAGCACCGCGCGCATCTTGGGATCGCGCTCGTCGCCATATTCGGCGCGGCGATTGTCGCGGCGATAGGCCTCGGTCTTCTCAAGGAAGGTGATCCAGTTGCTGATGCCATAGCGCTCGACGCCGCCGACCAGGCGATCGGAATAATGCGTCATCACGGCGAGGCTCATGTACCCGCCATAGGATTGGCCATAAACCGCGACGCGATTGGCATCGAGGTTCGGCTGCTGCGCGATCCAGTCGAGCAGCGCGCCGATGTCCTTGACCGAATCCTCGCGCTTCTCGGCATTGTCGAGGTTGAGGTAGCGCTTGCCATAGCCGTCGCTGCCGCGGACGTTGGGCAGGATCACCGTCGCCTTCAGCACGTCGGCGAAATATTGCGCGCCATAATTCCAGATCGGCCGCGTCTGCGCCTCCGGCCCACCGTGGATGTCGATGATTACCGGGGTGCGCGTGCCCGCGGGCACGCCCTTCGGCCGATAGACGAAGGCCGGCACCGACAGGCCGTCGAACGACTTGAAGCGAATGAGCTCCGGCTCGGCGAGCTGCGCCGGATCGAGATCGCCGAGTTCCGACGTCGTCCAGCGGGTGAGCTGCCCCTCGTCGACGTCCCAGCTCCAAACGTCCCCGGCCGAGGTGGCGGAGGTAAGGCCGATCGCGAGCTGCTTGCCGTCGGGCGAGAATTTCAGCGCGGTCAGCACGCCCTTGGGCAGCGTCGGCTGCGGCAGCGCGCGGCGGGTGATGCGATCCTGCACCACGACGCGGGAGAAGCCGTCCTCGTTCACGGCATAAGCGAGCACCCGGCCGTCATCGGTCAGGTCATAGCTTTCGACGTCCCACTTCAGGCCCGGCGTCAGCACCATCTGCGCGCCGGTCGCAAGGTCAATCTCGACCAGCTGGCGCGTGTCGTTGCCGCGATCCGAAATGGCGATCAGCTTCTTGCCGCCGGGCAGGTAGCGCGGATCGTTATAGACCGCCGCCTCCGCTTTGGGTGCGATGCGACGTGCCTTGCCGGTGGCGAGATCGAGCTCGAACAGCTGGTCCTCGCGGTTCGACAGGCTGCGCACGAAGATCAGCCGCGACTTGTCGGGCGCGATATCCGCCGGGGCGACGGCGCCGTCCGCCTGATACAAGGTGCGCGGCGCGCCGCCGGCCTTCGGGTCGACGCCGAGGATCGTATAGGCTGCGCTGCCCTTCGTGGCGCGTGCCCAGGCGAGGAGGCTGCCGTCCTTGCTGAACACAGGCGAGCCGTTGCGCGTGCCCGCCTGCGTCAGCTGCTGCGCGGTGCCGGTGAGGCCACGGGTGTAGAGCTGGAACCACTCGTCGCCGCCGGTGTCACGCGTCATCACGAAGCGATCGGTACCGGGGATGACGGTGGCGCTGGCGATCGGTTCGGCGCCAAAGGTGATCTGGGTGCGCGTCGCACCGGGCTTCGCCACATGATGCAGCTGCTGCGTCGCGCCGAAGCGCGTGGCGATCAGCATCGAGCCGTCGGGCAGCCAATCCTCGAACTGCGCCGCCCGGCTGTTCTGGTAACGCTGCACCGCCTCGCGCACATCGGCGGGGATCTCCGGCACGCCCGACAGCGTGGCGCTGCCCACCTGACGCTGGCTGACGGTCTGCTGGCTGATGGTCTGGGCGGAGGCGCCGGCGGCAAGCGCGACGAGGGTGAGCGATGCGGCGAAGTGCTTGAACATAGGGCCCTGATCGAACAGCTACCGTGCCACCGTCAAGCCATGGTGGCCCGGAATGACCCCGCGCCGCTCGAGACGCTACGCTTCACCAACGCGGCGACCGGCGATCCACGTGCCCCGCGCGCCAAGATCCGCGCCCAGCCAAACCATATCGGCCCGCATGCCCGGACGCAGCGCGCCGCGATCGCCAAGGCCCAGGAACGCCGCCGGCGCGCCGGACGCCATCATCGACGCTTCCGCCACCTCGAGCCCCAGCATCCGCACTGCGTTGCCAACCGCCGTCGCCATGTCGAGCGCTGACCCGGCCAGCGTCCCATCGGCCTCGACGCACACGCCATTCTCGATCCGTATCGTCTTGCCCTGCAGCACGAAATGATCGGCATCGGTGCCGACCGTCGACATCGCATCCGTGACCAGCATGAAGCGATCGTGCGGCCGCGCGGCCAGCGCGATCCGCAGCGCCGCCGGCGCGACATGCCGACCGTCGACGATCAACCCGGCATAGGCCGTCCGGTTCTCGATCGCCGCGCCGACCACGCCAGGCTTGCGATGGTGCAGCGGTGACATCGCGTTGAACAAATGGGTTACCCCCGTCACGCCGGCCTCGAACGCGCTTTGCATCGTCGCGTAATCGGCGTCGGTATGCCCCGCCGCCACGATCACGCCGGCCGCCGCGAGCGCGCGGATATCGTCCGGTGTGGTCATTTCCGGCGCCAGCGTCACCAATGTGCGGCCGTGGGTCAGGCTGGACAGCAGCGCGATCTTCTCCGCGTCCAGCCGGATGAAGTGCGCCACGTCATGCGTGCCGCGCCGCCGGGGATTGAGGAACGGCCCCTCGATATGGATGCCTAGCACCCCCGGCACGCCGGCGGCGATCGCCTGTTCGGTCGCCCGCAGCGCACGATCGATCTTCTCGGGCGTGTCGGAGATCAGCGTCGGCAGAAATCCCGTGGTGCCAAAGCGCGCATGCGCCGCGCCGATCGCCGCGATCGTCTCGACGCTCGGATCGTCGTTGAACAGCACGCCGCCGCCGCCGTTCACCTGCGTGTCGATGAACCCCGGCAGCAGCCATCCCTCGGCTAGGTCGATCCGTTCTGCCCCGGCGCGATCAGCATCTGGCGCCGCGACGCGATCATCCTCGATCAGCAGATGCTCCGCCGTCCGGCCGTCGCCGAGCACGACGGTGCCGTTCTCGAACAGGAACTTGCTCATCGTGTTTCGGTCACCTTCCTCAAATGCGGCGGCGCGTCGGGATCGACCCCTCGCGCAATCGCCAGGGCGTTTACCATCCGATAGAAGCTCTGGATCTGCAGGATCGGTTCCAGCACCGGATCGCACGCAATCGCCGGCAGCGCGCCGGCGCCACCCGCATCTGCCAGCAGCGTCACCGCACCGCGCTTGCCAAATTGCGCCGCGGCGGCACGCACGTCATCGCCGGTCGCATCCGAGCTGGCAAAGCCGAGCACCGGAAAACCGCGTCCGACGATCGCCATCGGCCCGTGGCGAACCTCGGCCGCCGAAAACGCTTCGGCATGCAGCCCGCAGGTTTCCTTGAACTTGAGCGCCGCTTCCTGCGCCACGGCAAAGCCATAGCCGCGCCCGAGCACGAACAGGTCGCGCGCACCGACCAGCGGCGGGATCGCCGCGCCCCAGCGCAGCGCGAAGGCCCGCGCCAGCGCGTCGGGCAGCGCTGCCAGCCGATCCTGCAGCGCGGTGTCGCCTGCCCATGCAGCGCCCAGCGCCGCCTGCGCCACGAGCGAGGTGATGTATGATTTCGTCGCAGCGACGGACCGCTCGGGGCCGGCGCACAGCGGCAGCACCTCGTCGGCGCAGGCCGCCAGCGGCGATTCCTCGTCATTCACCATCGCCACCACGAACGCGCCGCCGGCCTTGTACGCTTCGGCCGTGGCGAGAAGATCGGGGCTTTGGCCGGACTGCGAAATCGCCAGGCACAGCGCGCCTCTGGCGTGAAGCGGCGTGCGATAGAGCGACGCGATTGACGGCGCGGCGGAGGCAACGGTGATCCCTGTCTTCGTCTCGAACAGATATTTGCCGAACGTGGCGGCATGGTCGGACGATCCACGCGCACACGTCACGACAAAGGGTGGCGGGTTCGCTCGCAACCGCTGTGCCAGCCTGGCGATCACCTCGCCATTGCGCGCGAGGAAGCGGGCGGCGGCCTCGGGCCCCTCGCTCGCCTCAGCATGCATCAACGTGCCTGACGGACCACGCGGGAGCGACCCGGCGACCATTGGTTTCCCCGGCACCGCGGCCGGACGGTGCAGCGCGGCGCGCAGACGGGCGACTTCCTCCCAATCGGTTGCGCGCGCCAGTTCGCTGTCGAACCCCAGCTTGAGCGCCGGTGCCCAGGTGGCGCGCGGACGCGACGCCGATGCCTGAACCGCGCGGACCCCGGTCTGCGTTGCCAGCGCGGCAACGGTCGCGCCGCGGATGCCGCCACCAGCCATGATCTCGACTCGCCCGCCCGCCAGTTCGCCCATCCGGCGGATGGTGGCCGCGCCCTCCGCGGCGGTGGCAACGCCGCCCGATGTCAGGATCGTCGCGACGCCAAGCCGCGCCGCGATCGCCACCGCCACTGTCGGGTCGGGCAACAGATCGACCGCACGGTGCAGCGTCACATCCATTCCGACGGCACGGGCGACCAGCTCCTCCAGCATCGGAACGTCAAGCTCGCCCTGCTGTGTCAGCGCGCCGATGACGACACCCGCCAGGCCCTCGGCCCGCGCTGCATCGATGTCGTGCAGCATCGCAATGCGCTCCGCCGCGTCATAGCAGAACCCGCCGTCGCGCGGCCGGATCATCGCACGGACCGGAACAGGTGAGCTGGCCGCCAAGCGCATCAGCCCGGGCGTCGGCGTCAGCCCTCCCAGCCCGAGTGAGGAACACAGCTCGATACGATCGGCCCCGCCGGCGATGGCCGCCGCAAGGCCGGATGCGTCGTCGACGCAAATCTCGATCAGGACCTCACTCATGCGCTCAGCCTTCCGTCAGCTCGTGCGCCGCGCCGGTTCGCTGCGCCGGTTGCCTGGTTGCGCCACCTGCCCGATGTCCACCGGCCGCGTAATAGAGGATATGTGCATGCGCGCGCGCTCTTTGGGTTCGAGAGCTCATACCGCCGAGTTATATGGGTCGCCGACCGCGCTCCCGCGAACGGTGACCGGTGACCGGCGACCGGTGGCGCAGCATCAACCGTCGCCTGCCCGCCTGATCGCCGCGCCCGGTTGCCTTTCCGGCGCTCGCCCGCCTAATCAGCGTCCATGATCGCGCGCAACACCGGAGCACGCCGCCATGCGCCGTGATGCGCGCGCGCGGCGCGAGGCGCTGCTGGAGGCTGCGGCCGCCTCTTTCGATGCCGAGGGTTTCGGCGTCCCGCTGGAGGATATCGCCGCGCGCGCTGGCGTAGGGCGCGGCACGCTGTACCGCAACTTCAAGGACCGGCTGGACCTCGCCTTCGCGATCTTCGACCGCCAGATCGCGGTATTCGAGGAGCGGTTCGATCCCACCATGCCGATCGCAGAGCTGCTGCCGCTGCTGGTGCGCGACGGGCTGTTCTCCTGGCAGCTGTTCACCCGGCTGCGGCTCGACATGCAGCTGTCGCGCGACAATCTGGTCACCTTCGCCGCGCTGGGCGACCGGTTGGAGCGGCTGTTCGCCGGCTCGGTGGAACGGGCTATCGCCCGCGGCGAGCTGCGCCCTGACGTCACGCCGCGGCATCTCGTCACCGCGATGCGGATGATGTGGGGCTTCATCGTCGACAAGCAGGTGAATGACGCGGTCGAGGCGGAGATCGCCGAGGCGCTGGATCTCGTTCTGCGCGGCCTGGCCCCCCGCTAACGGATGTCCCGCTGACGGATGCCGCGCTGCCTGGTGCCAAGCTGACCGGCGCAGCACCGCGACGATCAGCCGCCGGTTGATGGCGGCGCCTCTCCTGCCGGTGTCTGGGGCGTCCAGCCCAGCCCCAATGCCTTGTTCACCGCCACGAAGCTGTTGGTCAGCTGCGCCTTGGCCTGCGCGACAGCCATCGCCGCCGACAGCCGCTGCCTCTCGATGTCGAGCTGGTCGATCATCGTGCTGGTCCCCGCCTCCACACGCTGTCGGTTCAGCGTGGCGGCGCGCGACGCCGATTGTTCGGCACTCACCAGCCGCGCCAGCTGGCGGCGCGTCGCGGCGAACCGCGACAGGCTGGTCTCCGCATCCTGCAACGCGGCCAATACCGTCTGCCGGTAATTGGCCTCCGCCTCATCGCGTTGCGCTTCGGACTGGCGGACGGCCGCGGCGGTGCGGCCGAAATCCAGGAACGACCAGCTGATCTGCGGCGCCAGCAACGTGGTGAGGTTACCGGGGTCCAGCACATCGCCCGGCGACGTGCCGCCCAGCCCCAATATCCCCATGAACCGGATCGCGGGATAGCGTTTGGCCTCGTTGACGCCGATCGCCGCCGTGCTGGCGGCCAGTGCCCGTTCCGCCGCCCGGATGTCAGGCCGGTTGGCGATCAGCGTGCCCGGATCACCAACTGCCACCATCGCTGGGGGCAGCGGCACAGCAACCGGCGTTGCCAATGTCGCGTCCAGCGTCCCCGGTGTGCGGCCGGTCAGCAGCGCCAGCACATCGCGATATTCGTCCGCCTGCGCGGTCAGCGGGATCGCCTGCGCGTCGGTGCTTTCCAGATCGGTCTTCAACCGCTCGACCTGCAACGCCGATACCGTCCCCGCAGCGAACCGCTGCTGCATCAACGCCAGCCCCTGACGCTGAAGCGAGGCGGACTGCGCGTTCAGCCGAATCCGGTCCTGCACATCGCGGTAATTGACGTAGGCCTGCGCCACTTGCGCAGACAGGCTGACCTGCGCATCAGCCAGATCGGCATAGCGCTGACCAACCGCCGCCTGCGATTGCTCGACGCCCCGCCGCAGGCCGCCGACCAGATCCGGCTCCCACGACGCGTTGAGGCCAAGGTTGTAGAAATCGAGGCCGTTCGTCGCCGATCCGGTGCCATTACCGGCCGAACCCGCCTCACTTTCTCCCAAATCGATGCCCGGCAACTGGGCCCGCAGATAGGTACCGTTGGCGCTGAGGCTCGGCGCGCGATTGGCGCGTTGCTGCCGCGCCTGCGCTTGCGCCTGGCGGATCCGCGCCTCCGCTGCGGCAATGGTGGGGCTTTGCGCCAGCGCATCGTCGACCAACCGGTTCAGCGTCGCATCGCCCAGCGTTTCCCACCAGCGCGCCACTGCCGGCGCCGGCGCAACCGCTTCCTGGCCCCGCACGAAATGCCCCTTCCCTGCGGCCCCCGCGCCGACCGCCGGCGGCCCCTTATAGTCCGGCCCGACGGTGCAGGCGCCAAGCAAAAGGAACGAAAGCAATAGGGTGGAGCGCATCAGTGCATCGCCGCGGGCGCGGCATCCTTGGGTAAGGGACGTAGGAACAGGACCAGCGGCAGCACGATCATCGTGCCCACGCCCATGATCCAGAAGATATCATTATATGCCATCACCAGCGCCTGTGCCTGGATCTGCTGCGCAACCGAGCCGATCGCGGCCGGCGCACCGCCAAGCGTCTGGCTAAGCGCGGAAACATAATCCTGCACCATCGGCGAATTGGCATTGAGCGTTTCTTCCATCCGCCGTGAGTGGAGCCATACGCGCTGCTCCTGCAGGATCGAGATACCGGCCAGTGCAAAGCTGCCACCCAGGTTGCGCACCGCGTTGAACAACCCGGATGCGTCACCCGCATCCGCCGGCGGCACTGACCGTACCACCGCCTGGCTCAGGAACAGCATCCCCAGGATCTGGCCGACGCCACGCATCAACTGGGACACGGTGAAGTCCCCGCCACTCGTTCCGGTCGTCAGCGCGGAATCCAGAAAGGCCGACCCCGCCATGATCAGCAGACCCGCACCCACGGCCAGCCGGATGTCGACGCTGCGCAGCAGGAAGGGAACGATGGCCATCATGACCAGACTGGGCAGGCCGGAAAGCAGCACGACCTTGCCGGATTGCAGCGCGTTGTAGTCGGCCAGCGCTGCCAGAAACTGCGGAATGACATAGGAGGTGCCGTACAACACCATGCCCAGCACCAGCCCCATCAGTGCGACCGAGCCGAATTGCCGGTCGAGCAGCAGGCTGAGCTTGATGATCGGCCGCGTCGCGGTTCGCTGACCGATCAGCAGCAGCACGAAACCGATCACCGACACCAATGCCATCAGCCGGATCAGGCCGGAATCGAACCATTGCTCGCGCTGACCATCCTCAAGAAACACGGTCAGCCCGCCAAGCCCCAGCGCCAGGCCGGCAATGCCAAGCCAATCGGCATTGCCCAATTCGGTCATGTCCGCCTTCTCATGCTTCAGGCCGACGAGCAGCATCGTGACGAGGATCGCGCAAATCGGCACGTTGATGAAGAAGGCGTAATGCCAGCTGATATTCTCCGTCAGCCATCCGCCGACCAGCGGGCCGACCACCGGCCCCAGAATGGCGGTGACGCCGAACAGCGCGATCCCGATCGGCTGCTGGCGCGGCGGCAGCCGCTGCGCGATGATCGTCTGCGCGGTGGGGATCATCGCGCCGCCGGTGAACCCCTGCCCCACCCGCCCGATGATCATCATCGACAGCGTGGTGGCGGTGCCACAAACCACCGAAAACAGTGTGAACAGGCCCGCCGCAGTCAGCAGAAAGGTGCGCAGACCAAGCAGCCGCTGCAGCCATGCGGCCATCGGGATGACGACGATTTCCGCGACCAGATAGGCTGTCGCGACCCACGTCCCCTCAGTGCCGCTTGCCCCGATCTCTCCCTGAATCACCGGCAGCGCAGAATTCACGATCGAGATGTCGAGCGTCGCCATCAACGCGCCCAGCGTGCCTGCGGCCACCGCGACCCAAGCCGACGCGTCAGCACGCTCCGGCACGGCGGATGCCGTCGGGATCGCTGCACTGGCCATGTTCAGCGCTTCCGGTCCGTCAGCTGTTCCTGCTGCTTGCGGATCTGATCCAGCTGCCCCTTCGCGCTCCGCGTATCGACTGTCACCGTCACGGACAGGCCCGGCACCAGCAGCCGCCGCGCCGCCGGGGTCGCCTCCAGTTCGATACGGACCGGCACGCGCTGGACGATCTTGGTGAAGTTGCCCGTCGCATTCTGCGGCGGCAGCAGGGAGAATTGCGCGCCCGTGCCCGGCGACACACTCGCAACGCGCCCAAGCAACTTGGTGCCATCAAGGGCATCGACTGCAATCGTCGCCGGCTGCCCGGGACGCATCAGCGCGAGCTGCGTTTCCTTGAAATTCGCTGTCACATAGATCTGCCGCAGCGGCACCACCGACATCAATCGCGTGCCCGCTGAGGCGAACTGCCCGACGGTGACTGTCCGATCGCCAATGCGGCCGGCGACCGGCGAGCGGATGATCGTGGACGAGACGTCCACATTCGCCGCCTCTAGCTGCGCGGCCGCGCCCTGCCGCTGCGCGCGCGACTGGCCGATCTGCGCCTCAAAAGTCGCGACCTGACGTTGTTGCGCGGCAAGCGCCGCTGCCTGAGCGCGGGCGTTGGCGGCGGACTGCTCGGCCGCGGCGCGCAGCTGTGCCAATTGCTGGCGGCTTTCAGCGCCGGAGGCGGCCAGCGGTGTGTAGCGGCGGACTTCTTCGGCATCGTAACGCGCCTTCGCTTGCGCGGCGGCAAGCTGGGCCTGCGCCTGCTCGATCGCTGCGCGCTGCTGGGCGATCTGGGCGCGCGTCGCGTTGGCGCTCGCCTCTGCCTGGGCGATCTGCGCCTCGGCCTGCGCCGCGTGCGCCCGATACGAACGCGGGTCTATGCGCACGAGCGGCTGGCCGGCGACAACATCCTGATTGTCGCTTACCAGTACCTCGGCAACATAGCCGCTGACCTTAGGAGCGATGGTGACCAGATCGGCGCGGATATAGGCGTCGTTCGTCTCCTGCATGAACTTGCCAGTGGTTTCGTAGCGCACGAACCACAGCACCCCGCCCCCCAACACGAGCAGGACGACAAGGATCAGGATCAGTCGCGTGCGCCCGCTCAGGCGGCGGCGCGGCTTTGCCAGATCCTCGTCGCCCTGTGCCTCAGCGACGGTCGCCTGTTCTTCGGTCTGCTGTGGGTGCTCGCTCATGTGGCCTTTGTCATGCTGCCATTCGCGCGGCCCTATAAGCGGACAGCGTGTCCGCTATCAACCTTCCTGCTGCCACCGTGGCGCTCAGTGCGCCCAGTGGTTCCTCGGCTGCCACGACCGGTGCGACCGTTCGGGTAAGACTGGCGTTGTTCAACCGGCTCCCTCAACCCAGCAGGTCTTCGTGGCTCGAACCATTCGTCACTTCCTTCTTCTGTTATTCCTTGTCGGCCTGACGCCGGCGATCGCGCCCGCGCAGGAAGCGGCGACGTCGAACAGTACCGCCCCGACGGTTGCCCCCGATCCGTTTGGCCGCGAAACCCCGCGTTCGTCCGTCACTGGGCTGATCGAGGCGCTCGCCAAGCGTGATTATGCACGCGCTGCCAATTACTTCGATCTGCCGGTGCAACAGGACGCGCGCGTTTTGGACGGCGCGTCGGAGCTCGCCCGCCGTTTGCAACGCCTGCTCGACAGCGGCGGGTCGCTGACGCCCTTTGCCGGCCTCTCCAACGAACCCGGCGGCCGGATCGATGATAATCTGCCTGTCGACCGCGAGTTGATCGGCGATTTGCGGATTGGTGAGGGCGAGGCGCCAATTACTCTGGTGCAACGCGAGGTTGATGGCCGCCGGGTTTGGCAGATCTCCCACGACACGATCCGCCGGTTGATGACCGTGCCCGCGACGCATGTCACGCCGCCGCCGACGTCCACTGTCCCGAGCGTCAACGTTGCCGGCGCGCCCGTCGAGGATTGGGGCCTGCTCGCCGGCGTCGCCGCACTCAGCTTCGTTGTTCTACGCCTATTGGCGACACTGGCGCTCACCCTAATGCGGCGCGGTATCTCCGATCCCGATTCCAGCGGCGTGTACCGTTTCTTCCACGCCGCCCTACCGCCGCTCAGCCTCTTTATTGCGGTGATTGCGTTCTACGGCTGGGCGGAACGGCTCGAGGTCGCGATCGTCGCGCGGCAGACGCTGCTTCGTTATGCGGGCGGCGTTGCGGCGATTGCGCTGGTCTGGTTCGGGTTGCGATTGGTCGATGCCATCGCCGACGTGACTATCGCGCGCATGACCCGGCGGGCGCGCCGTCAGGCGGTATCGGTCGTGACCCTGCTTCGCCGCGCGGCGAAGATCCTGCTGCTGGTGTTCAGCATCGTAGCCGTCCTGGACACCTTCGGGATCGATGTGACGACCGGCATCGCAGCGCTGGGTATCGGCGGTATCGCGCTGGCGCTAGGCGCCCAGAAGACTGTGGAAAATCTCGTCGGCAGCGTGACGGTAATCGCCGACCGTCCGGTGCAGGTGGGTGACTTCTGCCGGGTGGGCGACGTGGTCGGCACGGTGGAGGACGTCGGTATCCGCTCCACCCGCATCCGCACCAACGATCGGACGATCGTCACCATCCCCAACGGCGACTTCTCATCGCGGCAGATCGAGAACTACGCCAAGCGCGACCGCTTCCTGTTCAATCCGGTCATCCGGCTGGATTACGGGACCCCGGCCGAGAAGATTCGCGAAGCGGTCCGCATCATCGAGCAAGTGCTGAAAAGCCACGATAAGGTACTGCAGGATGGGCCACGTGCCCGTTTCGCCAGTTTTGGCGAGAGTGCGCTGGAGGTGGAGATCTTCGCCTACATCAACCTCGGCGACTTTGGCGAAAGCACGGTGGTTCGGCAGGAACTGCTGCTGTCGATCTATGAGGGGCTGAGCGGGGCGGACATTCGCCTGGCAGTGCCCGCCCGCAGGCTCTTCTTCGTCAATGATAATGCCGAGGAGGCAAGCAGCGACGACCCCGCGGTACCATCGGCCGAACTCGACCGTTCATGATCATCTTCTTCACCGGACAGGAAAACACCTGATGAAAGCAGCGGACGTTTTCACCACGCTGGATATCGAACTAAAGCCCGATCCGTCCCGCACCGTGATCCGCCCGTTCAGCTTCGACTATCCCGATGGTTTCGCCGACAATCGGCCAGCCCGCATGAAGCAGGTGGCGGATCGCCTGCTCGCGCTGAGCCCGGCGATGCGCAAGCGGATGCGCATGTTGTTGGCGAAGCCGATGCACGAACGCCATCGCAATGCGGACGAGACGTTCTTGCGCCGGTATGACGAAGTTGCCGCATCGCTCGACCTGCCGACAACGATCGACAGCACTGACCGCCTATTGCTCGGCGCCTATTACAGCCAGGAATATGCCTTCGAATCCGCGGCGCTCTTCAACCCCAGCATCATCCGCGTGCCCGACGCCGATCCCGATGACGATAAACTGCCGTTCCTGCTGTCGCTGCGCGGGATTGGCGAAGGCCATATCTCATCGGTGACGTTTCGCACCGGTACGTGGGACGGCAGCGACCGGATCGAGGTCGCCCCGGCCAGCGAACATGGCATCCCGCCCCGCATCGATCGCGAACATGAGGGGTGGACCCGCCTGCTGTGCAACGACAGCGACGATGTCTCCGAAACCGTGCTCTTTCCCGTGTTGCCCAGCCAGCGGTCAGGCATCGAGGATCTGCGGCTCGTCAATTTCACCGACGATGATGGCGCGCGCAGCGTTATCGGCACTTACACCGCCTATGACGGGATGAACGCGAGGGCGGAACTGCTGCGCGGCGTCGATATGCGGACGGTGGAGATGCGCGCACTTACCGGCCGAATGGCAGCCTATAAGGGCATGGCGCTGTTCCCGCGCCGTATCGATGGCCAGTTCGTCATGCTTGGCCGACAGGACAATGAGAACATCTGGCTGCTGCGGTCCGACACGCTGGAGAATTGGGAGAACGGTGAGCGCATCATGGGTCCCAAATACCCGTGGGAATTCGTCCAGATGGGCAATTGCGGTTCACCGATCGAAATCGACGAAGGCTGGCTGGTATTCACCCACGGCGTCGGGTTGATACGCGGCTACAGCATTGGGGCCTGCCTGCTCGACAAGCAGGATCCGTCGAAGGTGCTGTTCCGGACTGCGTCGCCGCTACTGTTCCCCAGCGCCGAACAGCGCGGCGGCTATGTACCCAACATCACCTACAGCTGCGGCGCGTTGCTGCACGGTCGTCGAATCCTGCTGCCTTATGCGATCGGCGACGAATACAGCGCCTTCGCCATCGGCAATGTCGACGATCTACTGTCCGTGATGGTCCCCGCGTAACCCCGCCGCCGGACGTCCGACGCTTCCTGTCCCGCTGATTAGCCGAACCTCCCTCTCCCCCACGATGGGGGAGAGGGACAATGCGATCAGGCAGCCATGCGGTGCATAGCGCACAGCTTATTGCCGTCGGGATCGCGCAGATAGGCAAGATAGAGGTTGGCAAATCCGCCCTCGCGCACGCCTGGTGCGTCCTCGATCGGGGTGCCGCCATTCTCGGTGCCGGCCTTGTGCCATGCGTTCGCCTGCTCCGGCGATTCCATCGCGAAGCCGATCGTGGCGCCGTTGGCGTGCGTCGCCGGCTCGCCGTCGATCGGCTTGGTGACGAGGAACAGCCCGCCATTGTGCATGTAGATCAGGCGGCCCTTGTCGTCCTGCATCGCGGGCTTGCCACCGACCGCGGCGAACAGCGCGTCATAGAATTTCTTCGAACGATCGATATCGTTCGATCCCACCATCATGTGGCTGAACATTAAAACTCTCCCCTAGAACTCCGGTCCAACGCCGGTACGGACGCCATAGTCCGTGCCGGCGCCATCGTCATCACGCCTCAGTAAACCACCACGCTGCGGATGCTCTCGCCCGCATGCATCAGGTCGAACCCCTTGTTGATCTCCTCCAGCGTCAGCCGGTGAGTGATCATCGGATCGATCTCGATCAGCCCGTTCATGTACCAGTCGACGATCTTGGGGACATCGGTCCGCCCGCGTGCACCGCCAAAGGCCGTTCCCTTCCAGACACGGCCCGTGACCAGCTGGAACGGACGCGTCGCGATCTCCTTCCCGGCCTCGGCGACCCCGATGATGATCGACTCACCCCAGCCGCGATGCGCCGCCTCCAACGCCTGGCGCATGACCACCGTGTTGCCGGTGCAATCGAAGGTGTAGTCTCCGCCCCCATCGGTCATCGCGATCAGATGCTGGACGACATCGCCAACATCCTTCGGGTTCACGAAGTCGGTCATGCCGAACTTGCGGCCCCATTCCTCGCGGTCCGGGTTGATATCGACACCAACGATACGCGCGGCACCGGCGAACTTGGCGCCCTGAATCACGTTCAGACCGATGCCACCAAGGCCGAACACGATAACGGTCGCGCCGGGCTCAACCTTCGCGGTATTCACGACCGCGCCCACGCCGGTGGTGACGCCGCAGCCAATGTAGCAGCTGGTGTCGAACGGCGCGTCGGGGCGAATCTTCGCGACCGCGATTTCGGGCAAGACGGTAAAGTTCGAGAAGGTCGAGCAGCCCATGTAATGGAAGATCTGCTGGCCCTTGTAGCTGAAGCGGCTGGTGCCATCCGGCATCAGGCCCTTGCCCTGCGTCGCCCGGATCGCGGTGCACAGGTTGGTTTTCTGGCTGAGGCACGACTTACATTGGCGGCATTCCGGGGTGTAGAGCGGGATGACGTGATCGTCGGGAGCGACGCTGGTGACGCCGGGGCCGACCTCACGCACGATGCCGCAGCCCTCATGGCCGAGGATCGAGGGGAAGATGCCCTCGCTGTCGAGGCCGTCCAGCGTGTAGGCATCGGTGTGGCAGATGCCGGTGGCCATGATCTCGACCAGCACTTCGCCAACCTTTGGCCCTTCGAGATCGAGCTCGACGATCTCCAGCGGTTTCTTCGCCTCGAACGCGACGGCGGCACGGGTCTTCATGGAGCGCTCCTTTGCTGATGCGCGGCCTTTAGAGAAAACGCCCGCGCATCGTCACCCCGCGTCAGCCCTAATCCGGGCGCCGTGTCAGGCCAGCGCGGCCCGCAGAATCGCGCGTGTGCCGCGATGGGCGGAATCATACTCCACCGTTGTCTGCAGGCTCTGCGCCATGGCGCGGATCAGCTTCGTGCCGACGCCCGTTCCGCCAGGCGAAATGCCGCCAGTCATGCCCACGCCATCATCTTCGACCGCGAGCAGGAACACGTCGTCGCCGTCGCGGTGCAATGCCACGCGCACTTCGCCGCTACCGCTGGGATAGGCATATTTGCAGGCGTTGCTGACAAGTTCGGTAACGATGACGCCAAGCGATACGGCCCGATCCGTGGGCAGCAGGATGGGATCGGCCACCAGACGAAGGGCCCGCGGCTGCTCGACCGTCGACCAGGTCAGCGCCAGTTCGTCGACCAGGGCGCCGAGATACTCGCGCATGTCGACATGTTCGACATCGCCGCCGGTGTACAAACGACGGTGGACCTGAGCGATCGCGCTGATCCGACGCTGCGTATCCTCCAGCGCCGCGCGGGCGCCCGGATCCGTGAGCGCGCCGGCCTGCAATCGCACCATAGCGGATACAAGCTGGAGAGAATTGGCCACGCGATGATTGACCTCGGCCAGCAGTGCCTCGAGCCGGCGGTTCGACAGGCGCAGCTCCTCCTCGGCATCAGCCTTCTGCCGTTCCAGCTGCGCGCGTGCCACCACTGCCTTGAACGAAGCGTCGAGCAGGTCGAAGAAATCGTCGCCAACCGATTTGACGACATATTCCGACGCGCCCGCGCGCAGCGCCGCGACGGCCACCCGCTGTTCTTCGGAACCGGTCACATAGACGACGCTGGGCGGATCCGGCAGCTCGCGCAGGCGCGCCAGCGTCTCCAGCCCGTCGATACCCGGCATATAGTGATCAACGGCGACCAGATTGAACTTCTGCTCGGCGGCCAGCTGCACACCGAGTTCACCGCCGTCCGCGGTCGTGACGTCCCATCCACGTCGCGCGAGGGCACGCGACGCCAACCGGCGTATGCCCTCGTCATCGTCGATGTAGAGAATCCGGTTCATCAGTCCGCGACGTCAGGGACCTGGATCACCGACAGGAACAGGCCGAGCTGACGGATCGCCTGGGCGAAGCTCTCATAGTTCACCGGCTTGGTGATGTAGACGTTCGCGCCCAGATCATAGCAGCGCTGGATCTCGCGGCTGTCGTCGGTGGTGGTCAGCACAACGACCGGCGTCCGCTTTACGGGGCCGTCCGACCCCTTGATCTTCGCCAGGATGTCCGTGCCGCTCATGTCAGGCAGGTTGAGATCGAGCAGCACCAGCGCCGGCCCGTTCAGCATCGGCCCCTCGGGCGAGTTAAACAGATAATCGAGCGCCGAGGTGCCATCGAGGAAATGCTTGATGTCGTTCAGGATGCCCGCGCGACGAATGTTCTTCTCGATCAGTCGGGCATGACCTTCGTCGTCCTCGATCATCACGATGCTGACGGATTGATGTGCGTTCATGACTTTTCCTGCAATGTCAGCGTCGATGGAAGCGATACGCGGAAGGTTGCGCCTTCGCCAAGCGCAGACCGCAATGTGATGGTGCCGCCCATGCGATACGCCAGTGCGCGAACGTGTGCCAGACCGATGCCCTCTCCGGGCTGATCCTGTGCGCCCGACCGGCGAAACAGATCGAAGACGCGCTCATGGTCGCGCGGGTCGATGCCCCGGCCGTTGTCGGCCACTTCGATCCAGATCCTGTCGCCAACCGTCCCGCCGCTCACGTCGACTTCAATGGGGCGATCGGGGCTGCGATACTTCACCGCGTTCTCGATAAGGTTGGACAGGATCTGCTCCACCGCGACGCGGTCGGAAACGATGCGGGGCAGCGTGCCGCGAACGTTCAGCGTTGCGCCGGTCTCGTCCAGCTTGTGCGCCATCGAATCGCGAATGCCGTCGACGAGACGGTTCAAGTCTAGCGGCTCGGGCGCCAGCACGCGGCGCCCCTGACGAGACAAGGCCAGAATCGCATTGATCAGGCGATCCATCTTCTGCGTCGATGTCCGGATGAAGCTGATCGATTCCGGAAGGTCTTCACGCGCGGCGAGTTGCGCCTCCTGCGTCAACAACTCCGGCGCTTCGGCTTCGATACGCTCGATCTGCTCGCGCAGCGCAGCGGTCGCCGATTCCAGCTCGGCCGTGAAGCCCATGACGTTGACCAGCGGCGAGCGAAGGTCGTGGCTGACAATATATGCGAAACGCTGAATCTCGTCATTGGCCCGCGAAAGATCCGCGGTGCGATCGACGACGATCGCTTCCAGGCTTTCGTTGAGCTGCTGAAGCTGTTCGCGCGATTGCGTCAGATCGGTCGTGTACCGCACGACGACCAGCAGCGATGCGATGGCGACCGCGAGCAACAGCAATCCGGCGATCGTCAGCACCGAATAGAACAGGTTGATACCCCGTTCCTGTTGCCGATCACGATCCGCCAGCAGCGCCCGCTCCTCCTGCGACATGACGTCGAACAGGTCGCGGATCTCGCGGAGACGCGCGGCGCTCATCTCTTCGCGGAACTCCGTCGCGGCCTGTGCAACCTCGCCATTGGCGACGAGCTCAACCGATCGCGCACGCAGATCGAGAAGCTGCGACAGCTCGCTCTCCAGCTTGCGGATGTTCGCCTGCTGCTTGGGATTGTCGTACGTCAGCTGCCGAAGGCGCTTCGCCGAGCGCGGCAAGGCAGCGGCCGCCTCGCGATAGGCCTGCAAAAAGCCCGCTGTCTCGGGGGCGAGGATGAAGCCGCGCCGCGTTGTTTCGCCTTGCTCGATCAATCGCCGCATATCGGCAATCGCAAGCTCGACCTCATAAGTGTGCGAGACAGCGGCGCTATGGCGCGAGAACTCGCGCGTCATCCACGCAGCAGCAATGCCGGCAACGATCAGAGCAACGAAGCCCACCGCCATGAAAGCGATGAGCACGCGTCCGATCCGCCCTTCGCCAACGGCGAGGCCTTGCTCCTTTTCCGCCGCCATCTGCAGAGCGTCTACGGGCGCACCGCACGGAACGCCAGAGGCACTGTCCTGTCATGCATCAAAGAAGCAGGTCCTGCGCGCTCATCCGGCCGACAAGTCCCCCGCCCCGGCGCCGGGCCAGTTCGGTTTCGGCGGTGAAGCGGACATCCGGGTCACGATCGCCGAGGAACTTGATAAGACTTTCGTCCTCGACCTCGTTCCAGGGTTTCCCTCGATCGGCGCCAAAGCGCACGCGGGGCAGCAGCGCCGGAATGCTCGACCATTCGATCAGTTGCGCGACACTGGCTTCGTTCAGCTGATCACGCAGATGGTGCGCGGTGACATAGGCGTCGGGGAAGGCGCGGTGCGCGGGAAGACCGCGCTCATGATCCAGCCCCTCGGGCTTGCGCCAATAGCGGAGCACCTGATTGGAAAAGCTGGGGCTGTCCGGCCACAGCCGCAGCGCGCATTTCCAGGTGCAGATCCACTGTGCGCCATGAGTCATGGCGGATGTGCAGAATTGCTGTTCGAAATCGGCGCGATGGGCCGCCAGCGCGACCCGCCGGGGATAGGGATCCAGCACGGCCCGCGCGACGTCATGCCACCAGGGCGCATCGGCGACGTCTTCGTCGCGAATGTGGTGGATCGCCTGGGTGATCGGCGGCATCGATCGGCCCGGATTGACCAGCCGGCTCCCGCCCTCTCCATAAAGCTCCCAGCGCCCGTCGGCGCCCAGGGCGACATCCTGCCACCCGATCTCACAGACGCCATGAGTCGGAGGGGCGTTACCGGTGGTCTCTAGATCGACGACACGGATGATACTGGGTTGCTGACGCATGGCCCCCATGTGGAGATTGCAGATGGCGCTGTCATCACCCGCGATGTCACCGCGCTTACACGCCCACGGTTATGCGCGGGAAACCCCGCTTTGCGCCAGCTGCTCGTCGATCGCCGCGACCAGGCGGGCAAGCGCCTCTTCGTCCCGCGCTTCCGCCCGTGCGGTCAGCATGGCCTGGGTATTGGAAGCGCGAAGGAGCCACCATCCATCGGACGTGGTCACCCGCGCACCGTCGGTCCGGTCGACCTGTGCGCCGCTCGCCGCCAGCCGCGCCAGAACCTCCTCCACCACGGTTTCCCGGCGGTCCTCGTCCACCGCGAAGCGCATCTCGGGCGTGGCGACCGACTGCGGCAGTGCGTCGCGCATGTCACTCAGCGCGCACCCGCTTTCGGCGACGGCCCGGATCAACGCCACCGCGGCGTAAAGCGCATCGTCGTGGCCGCCCAGTTCGCCGAAGAAGATGTGACCGCTCATCTCTCCCGCAAGCGGCGCGCCAACCTCGTGCATCATCGTCTTGATGTTGCTGTGGCCGCTCTTCCACATCACCGGTCGACCGCCGAGTTGCGCGATCCGGTCGAACAGGGTGGCGCTGGCTTTTACGTCGGCGACGATCGCCGCGCCGGGGATAGTCCGCAGCGTCGATTCGGCCAGGATCGACAGCAATTGATCGCCTGCGATTGTCCGCCCCTGCCCGTCGACAACTCCGATGCGATCGCCGTCGCCATCAAAGGCAACGCCAAAGTCCAGCTGCTCCGCCTCCACCAACGATCGCAGGGCCGCCAGATTGGCGTCCTCCGTCGGATCGGGATGGTGATTCGGGAAGTGGCCGTCCACCGTCGTGAAAAGCAGGTGATGCTCGCCGGGCAGTTGGGCGGTCAGTTGCTCGATCGCCGGACCGGCTGCACCATTGCCAGCGTCCCAACCGATACGAAATGCCGGCAAATCACGGGCGCTCGCCAGCAAAAGACCGACATATTCGTCCAGCACGTCGGCCTTGCGCACCGTTCCGGCACCGCTGGCCAATTCACCTTCTTCCGAAAGGACCGCCAAGGCTTCGATCTGACGACCGAAAAAGGGGCGGTTGCGAAGCACCATCTTGAAGCCATTGTCGTCGGCGGGGTTATGGCTTCCCGTCACCTGGATGCCGCCGTCGACGGAGCCGTGCCGCTCGGCATGGTAAAGCATCGGCGATGGGCCGATCCCGATGCGGACGACGTGAATGCCGGCCTGCATCAGCCCTTCGATCAACGCTTCCTCGAGGGTTGGCGAGGATAGCCGGCCGTCGCGCCCGACAACGATATGGCTGCCGCCCGCCCCATGGACGATCGTTCCAAAAGCGCGGCCGACCGCGGCCGCATCCGCCGCGCCGAGATTTCGGCCGAAGGTGCCCCGGATGTCATATTCTCGAAGGATCGTTGGGCAGAGGCGATGATTCATCGCGGCAGCCTAGGGATGAGCCGGTCGAACCGCCATCCGGGACAAGGGCTGTCGCCCTGCAAATCCGTCACATTGCGGCACGACGTTTCCTGATCGTGCCGGACGCTCGTCGCCCGCCGCCGCAACGGGGCGCGCCTCCCGCAGGAAGGTAGGTCCGGCGCTTGGTCACGCGCCGGACGATACCGTTACCGGCCGGTCTGCTTCTGTGCCGCCGGGTCGACCGACGGGGCACCGCTGGCCGGCGTGCCAGTGTTGGCGATGTCGCCCGTTTCGCCGCGCACGTCCGTCGCCACCGCATCAACGGCGTTGGCAGCATCGGGTGCTGCGCCACCAGCGCCCTCGACGGCATTGCCGCCGTCGGTCGCGGGAGCAGCGTCGGCAGCAGGTGCGGCCGGCAGCGGCAGGTTCGAGCCCTGCTGGTTCATGTAGAGGATCAGATTGGCGCGATCCTGCGGATTGGACAGGCCGGCAAAGGTCATCTTGGTACCCGGTGCGAACTTACGCGGGCTGGTGAGCCACGCGTTCATCTTGTCGAAATCCCAGTTGCCGCCGACCTTCTTCAGCGCGTCGGTGAAGGCGAAGCCGGCGCGGCCATGCGCAACCGGATCGCCCATGATGGCATAAAGGTTCGGCCCGATGCCGTTCGCGCCACCCTGGTTGATGGTGTGGCAGGCAGCGCACTTCTTGAAAACGTCGCCGCCCTTCGCCGCGTCCGCGCTGGCGAGCAGGGTCGCGATCGGAACCTCGGCTGCGCCGCCGCCACCAGCCTCCTCGGCTGCTTCGATCGGGTAGCCCTGCTTCTCCACTTCGCCCGAATGGAAGATCATGCCACCGGCGATCGACAGCCCCAGCGCGGCGCCACAGGCAGCAAGAACCCAGCCTGCAATCGTGTTGGTGCGATCATCCATTGTCTAAGGTCACCCCTCCAAAGTCGTGCGTCCATAGAAAAGCCCTCGGCAGACGGCAAGCGCTTGAGACGAACAAGATCGTCGCTTAGCGGTCAGAACGATGGAAAACTTCGCAGCGCCCGCCCGTCCGATTGTCGCCCGCATGATCGCGGCGGCCGCGAATGCGCCTGAGCGGACGGTCGCTTTTCAGGGCGCGCCCGGCGCCAACAGCCATGTCGCGGTGCGAGAAGCACTCCCCGACGCGCTTCCGCTCCCCTGCTTTTCCTTCGAGGATGCGATCGACGCGGTGAAGCGCGGAATTGCCGATCGCGCGATGATCCCGATCGAAAATTCGCTCCATGGGCGCGTCGCGGACATTCACTTTCTGCTGCCCGAATCCGGGCTGGTCATCACAGGCGAGCACTTCCTGCCGATTCGCCATGCGCTGATGGGCGTGGGCGGGCGGGCCGACGTTCGGGAGGCGATGAGCCATCCGCAGGCGCTGGGCCAGTGCCGTCACTGGCTGAAGGCGCACGACATTCGGCCAATCGCTTACCCCGATACGGCCGGGGCGGCCGCCGAGGTGGCCGAACGCAACGTTCCCTCGATCGCCGCCCTCGCCCCGCCCGCGGCGGCGGACATCTACGGGCTCAATCTGCTCGCCACCGACATTGCCGACGCTGATCACAACATGACCCGCTTCGTCGTGCTCGCGCGCGGCGACAAGCCGCCGGTCGGGGATGGTCCGTGGATGACCACCTTCATCTTCGAGGTGAAGAACGTGCCTGCCGCCCTGTACAAGGCGCTGGGCGGATTTGCGACCAACGGCGTCAACATGACGAAGCTGGAAAGCTACCAACGCGGCGGCACCTTTGCGGCGTCGGATTTCTACGCCGATGTCGAAGGAAAGCCAGGCGACGTGAATTTCGACCGGGCGCTCGAGGAACTGGGCTTCCACACCAAATGGGTGCGCGTCCTTGGCACCTATCGGCGGGCCAGAAAGCGCGGCTGACCGGCACGCAAGCGCGCCTCTGCATCCGCTTGCGTCCTGTCGCGCCTATCGTATCAGCAGTGACAAGGTTTGTTGGGGGATGATGATGCGGAAGATGTTGCTGGCCGGTGTGGCCTTCACCCTCGCGGCCAGCGCCGCCGCGCAGATGCCGGCGCCGCCCCGTGCCGCGAAAAAGCCGTATCAGGTCACATCGCCCAACGGCGCGCGCACCGACGAATATTACTGGTTGCGCGACGACACCCGGAAAAACCCGGAGATGCTCGCCTATCTCCAGGCGGAGAATGGCTACACTGACGCCGCGCTCGCCGCGCTGAAGCCGTTGCAGGACAGGCTGTACCAGGAGACGGTCAGCCACATCAAACAGGACGATACCAGCGTCCCCTATCGCAAGAACGGCTATTGGTATCAGACGCGCTTCGAAACGGGCGCCAACTATCCGATCGTCGAACGCCGCAAGGGCGAGAAGACCGCGCCGGCAGAGATCATGTTCGATCAACCCGCCATGGCGAAGGGCCACAACTTCTTCGCGCTCAGCGATTGGCAGGTCAGCCCCGACAACCGCCTGGTCGCTTATGCCGAGGATACCGTTGGCCGCCGCCAGTACACGCTGAAGGTGAAAGACCTTTCGACCGGCCGGCTGCTGACCGATACGATCACCAACGTTGAACCCAACATCATCTGGGCCGACGACAATCGGACGATCCTCTACATCGCCAAGGAGCCGACAACGCTCCGCGGCTACAAGGTGATGGCGCATGTCCTCGGAACGCCGGTGGCGCAGGACAAGCTGCTCTACGAGGAGAAAGACGACACCTTCCAGATGGGTATCGGCCGCACCACGGACGACCGGTTCATCTGCGTCTTCACCCAATCGACCGTCAGCGACGAGCAGCGCTGCGCTCCCGCTGCGACCGCACCCACCGCATTCCAGACGCTGGCGCCGCGCAAGCGCGAACTGCGCTATACCGCGGATCACATGGATGGCCGCTGGATCATCCGAACGAACCTGCGCCACAAGAACTATACGCTGATGTCCGTGGCCGACGACGCGATCGCCAGCGGCACCGCCACGTGGAAAGACGTGACGCCGGCGAGCGACACGGTCTTCATCGAGAATTTCAAGCCGTTTGCGGGCTTCATCGCGATCGACCAGCGCGAAGGCGGCAATCGCATCATTCGCCTGCTCGACAGTGCGGGCAAGTCGCTGCCCGTGAAGGCGGACGAGCCCGCCTATCGCATGGCGCTGGACGTCAATGAGGAGCCGGACACGCCGTGGGTGCGCTACACCTACGGTTCGCTCGTCACGCCCACCACGACCTATGAGGTGAACGCCAAGACCGGTGAGCGCCGCGTGCTGAAGGTCGCGCCGGTACCCGGCTACGATCCCGCCAATTACGTCACCGAACGCGTCTGGGCGACCGCGCGAGACGGTACGAAGATCCCGGTCAGCGTGGTGTACAAGAAGGGCGTGAAGCGCGACGGCACGGCGCCGCTCTTCCAATATGCCTATGGCAGCTACGGCAGTTCAACCGATCCCGCGGTGGACCCGGGTCGTATCGGCATGCTCGATCGCGGCGTCGTTTATGCCATCGCGCACATCCGGGGCGGGCAGGAGATGGGCCGCCAATGGTATGATGACGGCCATTTGCTCAACAAAAAGAACAGCTTCACCGACTTCATCGACGTGACGCGCCACCTCGTCGCGCAGAAATATGCCGCCAAGGGCCGTGTCGCCGCGATGGGCGGTTCTGCGGGCGGGCTGCTGATGGGCGGCGTCGCGAACATGGCGCCGGAGGATTACAAGGTGATCGTCGCTCAGGTGCCGTTCGTCGATGTGGTGACGACGATGCTGGATGCTTCGATCCCGCTCACCACGTTCGAATATGACGAATGGGGCAACCCGGCGCAGAAGCAATATTACGACTATATGCTGAGCTATTCGCCCTACGATCAGGTGGCGGCGAAGGCATATCCGTCGATGTATGTCGGTACCGGGCTGTGGGACAGCCAGGTACAATATTACGAGCCAGCCAAATGGGTTGCGCGCCTGCGTGACAAGAAGACCGACAGCAATCCACTGCTGTTCCGGGTCAATATGGAGGCGGGGCACGGCGGCAAATCGGGGCGTTTCGAGCGGTATCGCCAGAACGCAGAATGGGGCGCCTTCGTTCTCCAGCAGCTCGGCGCGGCCGACTGAAAACGGGGGCGCCGGTCGGCCTCGTCAGGAGGTCGGTCGGCTGCCCCTCGGCCGCACCAATGATACGAGCGGCCTGCCTCCGGATGCTTTCGGCCTCTTGCCGAAAGGGCGACGCTGACCGGCGCCAACATGTCCGTGACCCCGACGCTGCGCCGGGGTCACCACGATCATCTCACCCCTCTGCCGCCCAGCGCGTCAGCAAGGTATGCGCGATGGCATAGCTGGGCGGGGCCACGAACGGGCCGTCGCCAGCGAGCGCGGCGCGCACCTCGTCGCGGGTGAACCACCCCGCGGTTTCCAGCTCATTGTCATCCAAGGTGATCGCATCGTCCTCGGCAATGCCGACACAGGCGATCATCAGCTGCGAGGGGAAGGGCCAGGGCTGGCTGGCGACATAGCGCACACCCGATACGCGCACGCCGGCCTCCTCCTGAATCTCGCGCGCGACCGCTTCCTCGATTGCCTCGCCTGGCTCCAGGAAGCCGGCCAGCGCCGAATAGCGGCCGGCGGGCCAGCTCGGCTGGCGGCCGAGCAGCGCGCGGCCATCATGTTCGGCGATCATGATGACCACCGGATCGACGCGCGGAAAATGCTCCGTCCCGCAACTGCCGCACTTGCGGCCCCAGCCGGCGCGAAAGGAATCGGTCAGCGTGCCGCAATTGGCGCAGAAGCGGTGCCGGGCATTCCAATCGAGCACCGAGCGCGCCATGGCGTAGGTCGCAGCCTCACCCGCCTCCAACTGATCGAGCGCGCGGAACAGCGCGGGCGAGCGGAGCGGCGGGGCCGGTACGCCCTCCGGCGCGGCGGCGAAGCGTGGCCGCCCCTCATCAAAACCGAGCAGCACGATATGGGCATCGTCCGGCGCCTCGGTCACCATCGTCCAGCTCAGCCGGCCGTCCTCGGTGATCTCCGGATCATAGCCGTCGAGTTTCAGCAGCCGTGCGCGCCAATCGCCCATCGCGGCGGAAAATGCCTCGGCATCGTTGCGGTGATCGGCGACGCGCGAGAGGGTGCCGCCGGTAAAGCCAGGCGCGCTCATCGAGCCATCAGCCGCTGCACGTCGCTGGCCAGCGCCGGGGGGATGCTTTGCCGCAGTCCCCACTTCTCGGCCGGAAAATATTGCACCATCACCGTTCCCCGCATCTTCTTCACCGGATCGACCCAGGCGATCGTTCCGGCCGCGCCGCCCCAGCCGAACGTGCCCTTGGACGGCGTGCCGCCGGGCGCATCGCTGAGGTAAACCGAGCCGCCGGCGCCGAAACCCATCTTCGCCGACATGGCGCCGCCGGTCCCGCCGCCGAGCCCCTCGAAGAGGACGCCCTGTGGCAGCAGGTTCGACATGGCGAGCGCCGCCGTCTCGGGCTTCATCACCTGCTTCCCGTCCAGCGAGCCGCCGTTCGCGAGCATGTGGAGGAAGCGATCATAATCGCGCGCCGACGACACCAGGCCAGCGCCGCCATACGGGAAGCTGGGCGGGTTAAGATACACCGAGCCGACGCCCGGATCGATCGGGGTGCGGTTATCGCCGACAAAGGCATAATTGGTCGCGAGACGGCCAACCTCGCTGGCCGGCACCGACCAATAGGTCGATTTCATGGCCAGCGGATCCAGCAGGCGGGTCTGGACGAAGCGGTCGAACGGCATGCCGCTCGCCTTCTCGATCACCGCGCCCATGACATCGAGGCCGATCGAATAGCTCCACTTGGTGCCCGGCTCCGCAATCAGCGGGACCGAGGCCACACGGTTGGCGAACTCGGCAAGATTGGTCGGGCGCGCGGCGCGGGCGCGGCCCTCCAGCTGGCGGTTCACCTGCCCCGGGAGGATGCCGAGCCGCTCATATTCCTTCAGCAACGGCCCCTTGGCCGAGATGTTGTACGCGAGCCCCGCGGTGTGGGTGAGCAAGTGACGGATCAGGATCGGGTTCTTCGCCGGCACGCTGTCGAGCGAGGTGTCGGGATTGGTGAGCACCCGCATGTTGGCGAAGGCAGGGAAATATTTGCTGACCGGATCATCGAGGTTGAGCTTCCCATCCTCGACCAGCAGCATCGCGGCGATGCCGGTGATGGGCTTCGTCATCGAGTAGATCCGCCACAGACTGTCGGGGCCGGCGGTGCCGGCGTTGGCGCCGTCGGCTATCCGCCCAGCGGCGACGAACTCGGGCGGGCGATCACCGATACCGAACGCGGCGACGATGCCTGGCATCTTGTTTGTCTGAACCAGATTGTCGAACAGCGCCTGCGTTGCCGGGAGGCGGGCATTGCCCGCCGGCTTGATCGCAGGTGCGGGTTGCGGCGCCAACTGCGCCTGTCGCGCGATGCTGGTACCCGCGATCACCGCCGTCGCGGCAACTGCCGCAGTGAGCCACCTTATGTGCATCCCATCCTCCCCATCGCTGCCGCCGCCTTGGCGAATATCGTCGGAAGACCAGCCGCATCGAGATCATCGACCGGCCACCACTCTCCCGCATCCACCGCTGAATGCGCGTCCCAACGCCCGCGGGCAAGCGACAGTTCAAGCGTGAAATGGGTGAATCCGTGGGTCACGCGATCGTTGAGCATGACCCAATCGCAGCCTTGCGGCGCGCCCGCCAGACCGGGCGGCGCATCGCACCACTCACCGGTCGGAAGCGCGCGCATCCCGCCGAGCAGGCCACGCGGCGGACGGCGGACGAGCAGCACTTCGCGCAGCGCGGCGCCGTCGGGCGCCCCCGTCGCGATAGGCGCGGCGTCGCGTTCCAGCCAGAAGATCGTGCCGAAGCGGACCGGCCGGGCCTTCTTCGCCGGCTTGACCGGATAGGCTTCCTCGACCCCGGCGGCATGCGCGGCGCATGCGTCCTGCAGCGGGCACAACAGGCATTTGGGCCGTTTCGGCGAACAGATGGCGGATCCCAGATCCATCATCGCCTGGGCAAAATCGCCGGCGCGTGCCGGCGGCGTGATCGTCTCAGCGGCCACCCGCACCGCTTTCTTGTCCGCGGCACGGAACAGGCGAGCGACCACTCGCTCGACATTGGCGTCGATCACCACCGCGCGCCGCCCGAAGGCGATCGCCGCCACCGCCGCAGCGGTATAATCGCCCAGGCCCGGCAGCGCGCGAAGCCCCGCCTCGTCATCGGGCAAGCAGCCGCCATGATCGGTGACGATCGCTCTTGCCGCGCGCACCAGATTGCGGGCCCGGGCATAATAGCCAAGCCCGGCCCAGGCAGCCATCACCGCCGCCTCGTCGGCCGCAGCAAGGCTTTGCACATCGGGCCAGCGCGCCACCCAGGCCTCGAAGCGCGGCCGCACCGTCGCCACGGTCGTCTGCTGGAGCATGATCTCCGACAGCCACACGCGATAGGGGTCCGGCCGCTCACCCGGCAGGGCACGCCACGGCAGGGTGCGGCGGTGCCGATCGTACCAGCTCAGCAATTTGTCGGCGATCGAGCGCTTGGCGTCCACATGCCGGCTATGGCATGGGACGCGGGATGAGCAAGCGGGTCCGCGCCTCCGAAGCTGAACCGGCACGATCCAATCGTTCGCGCCAGGTGTCAGAACTGCTCCCCAGCGTGGGGGGCGCGGCGTTTCGTCGCTTCGGTTTCGTGCAATCGTCGATCGTCACCCGCTGGCCCGAGATCGTCGGCGAGCGGCTGGCCGCCGCCAGCGCGCCCGAATCGATCAAATTTCCCGTCGGCAAGAAGCAGGACGGCACGCTGACGCTGGTCGCGCGCGGCGCGCATGCGGTGATGATCCAGCATGTGACGCCCGAGATCATGGAGCGGGTGAACCTGTTCTTCGGCTATCCGGCAGTGGCCAAGGTGGCGATCCGCCAGGGCGACGTCGCCGCCCGGCCCAAGCCGCGCACCGCGCCCGAGCCACGCCCCGTGCCGCCCGAACTGGGGGCCAGCCTGAAAACGATCGAAGACCCCGAATTGAAGGCCGTACTGGAGGCGCTTGCCGCCGGGATCGGCGCCACCAGTGGATTGCCCAGCATCAGATGAAGAAGCTCGCCCTGCTCGCCGCGCTCGCCATCACGGCGCCCTTGTCCGCAGCCACCCAGCGCCCCTGGGCCAGTGTGGCGACCCCTGCACCGCAGGGAAGCTTCGTGATCGGCAACCCCGCCGCGAAGGTGAAGCTGGTCGAATATGTCAGCTACACCTGCCCCCATTGCGGGCATTTCACGCGCGATTCGGCCAAGGTGCTGAAGGACCAGATGATCGCATCCGGCTCCACCAGCGTGGAGATCCGCAGCTCGGTCCATGATCGCTACGATCTGGTTGCCGCGACGCTGGCGCGCTGTTCGGGGCCCGCACTGTTCCCCCGGATGCACCAATTGCTGTTCGACCGGCAGGAGGAGTGGCTGAACAAGGCCGTCGCCTTCGATCCCGTCGGTGGCCAGAACCCGGCGGGCAACAGCCAGGGCGAAAAGATGCGGACGCTCGCCAAGGGCGCGGGGCTGGTGGACATCGCCAAGGCGGCCGGGATGACCGAGCCTGCGATCAACGCCTGCTTCACCAACGAGGCCAATGTCGCCGCGACGCTGAAGGTCGCGCAGGCGATGCAGGGGAAGATCAAGGGCACGCCGACCTTTGAACTGAACGGCAAGCTGATCGAGAACGCCGACTGGACGACGCTCGAACCAATGCTGCGCAAAGCGGGCGCGAAGTAAGCCCGACACCCGAATAATCGTTCAACGGAGTAAAAGCATGAACCTGCGTCTTGCCGCCACCGCACCGATCATGGGCGCCGCGCTGGCGCTGCTCGCCGCCTGTGGCGACGGCAACACCACCAACACCGCAGCGCCCAATTCGATCGCGGCCGCGCCGGCACCAGCAGGGCAGGATTGGACGCAGACCGTGTCGAAGACGGCGGATGGCGGCTATGTGATGGGCAATCCCAACGCGCCGCTGAAGCTGGTCGAATATGGATCGCGCACCTGCCCGACGTGCGGCAATTTTGGCCGGACCGCCACGCGGCCGCTGGAAGACAATTACATCAAGAGCGGCAAGGTTTCGTACGAATTCCGCGACTTCCTGGTCCATGCGCCCGATCTTGGCGTCGCGCTGCTCGGCCAGTGCGCCGGTCCGGCACCGTTCTTCGGCATGCTGGAGCAGATGTTCGTCGACCAGGACCAGTTCCTGTCGAAGCTGGAAAGCGTGCCGCAGGATTTCCAGCAGCGCCTCCAGAGCATGACGCCGGCGCAGCAGGCGACTGCCTGGGCCGAGCATCTGGGCTATCTCGATTTCGTGAAGCAGCGCGGGCTGACCGAGGCGCAGGCGCGCCAGTGCCTGACCAACACGCAGCAGATCGAGGAACTGGCCAAGGTTTCCGAAGTGGCGATGCGCGACAAGCAGGTGACCGGCACGCCGACGTTCTTCCTCAACGGCGAGAAGATCGACGCGGCTAGCTGGCCGCAGATCGAACAGGCGTTGAAGGCCGCCGGCGCCTGATCCCGCCTGTCGGTCCCGCCGCCGCCTGCGCAGCCGGCGGCGGGATCAGATCCGTGACCAGGCCTCGATCTCGTCCGAACGGCGCTCGGCCACGATCAGGTCGCTGGCGCGGCCCGCCTCCACCGTTACCGACCCCGACCATTCAAAAGTCGCATTGCCGCTGAGCGTGACCATGCCGTCGGCCGCGGCCGAGGCACGCACCAGGCCGCCGCGATTGCGCACCGTGACCGGCTGATCGAACGGCAGCCGCCCGGTCAGCCCCGCCACGAACGTCGACGCGCCCATCGCGCTGCCGCACGCATTGGTGAGGCCGACGCCGCGTTCGAAGGTGCGGACGAACAGCTCGCGATCGCTGCGCTGCTGGACGAAGGAGACGTTGGCGCGATTGGGCAGCCAGTCGGGCGCGGATTCGCAGATGGTGCCGATGCGGACCAGTTCCGCCTCATCAACCTGGTCGACGAAGGCGATGAGGTGCGGGTTGGGGATGGCGACGGCGGTGAAGGCGAGCGTCGGCGACAGGCGCGCGATCGGGCGGTCGATGATCTCGTCCCCCTCGCCATGGAGCGGCCAGTCGGCGATCGAGAGCGTCGCGGGCCCGGCGGTCTCGCGCACGGTATAGACACCGGCGGCGAGATCCCCATCGCGCGCCACCGCCGCGCGGCTGGTCTTCAGCTGAACGATCGCCTGGTCGAGCCCGAGCGCCTCCAGCCCGGCGCGCGCGACACAGCGCAGGCCATTGAGGCAGGTTTCGGGTTCGGAGCCGTCGGCATTGAAGATGCGCATGCCGAAGGCGGCGGCGTCGTTGCCATCGGTGAGCAGGAGGATGCCGTCACCACCGACCGGGCCATCGCGATCCGCCAGCGCGCGGGCGACATCCGCCCAGGCGTGATCGGAAAGGTCGGCGCCGCGCGCGTCGATCAGCGCGAAATCGTTTCCCGAGCCGTGGCATTTGATGATGTCGAAGCGCATGGCGCCGGCATATCGGCCGCCCGCCCCCGCTACGCAAGCGGCGGCGGGGGAGTTGCTGCTATGCCAGCCGGTAGTGATCGGCGAGGCGATCGAGCGCCATGGTAAGGACGAGGCGGCCGGAGCGGGCGGGCCAGCCGAGCGCCTTTTCTGCGACGGGCAGCCCCTCGCCTGCGCACACCACCCGCCACAGCACGTCGGAGAGGCCGCGCCCGACGCCGGCGATCGCCGCATCGAAGCGCCGCTTGGCGGCGAGATGGGCGGTGGTCGGATCAAGCCCGGTGCCCGAGCCGCCGTCGACGCGCGCGGACCAGCGCATCGTGACCGAGGGTGCAATCGCGGCGCGTTCGTAATCGGCGCGCAGTCGCTCGCCCGCCTCCACCTGCCGTGCGTCGACGAAGCCGCGCGCGCGCAGCCACGACAGCGGCGATTCGGCCACGTTGACGGTGACGCTGCGCCGCCCGCGCTGGCGCGCCACCAGCCGTCCGTCCGGCGCGATCCCGCGCTCCTCCAGCATCCGCATCGGAAATGTTCTCCTTGTGTTCCGGAGCATCCCCTGCCACGGCTGGCCGCGTGTAGGACAGCGGCAGCGTTGTCGTCGGTGTGCTGGCGGCGATCAGCTGTGTCGCCGCAGCCGCAGCCATGAGCCAAGCGCCCACCAGGCGAACGCCCAAAGGATGCCAGCGCTCCATCCCGCCAGCACGTCACTGGGCCAGTGCACGCCCAGATAGACCCGGCTGAACCCGATCAGCCCGACCAGCACGATGGTGGCGCCGAACAGGTACCAGCGCGCGGCGGCACGCGGCACGATCTGCATCACCATCAGCGTGATGGTGAAATAGATGATCGCGCTGTTGCCGGCATGGCCACTGGGAAAACTGGCGGAGGCGACCTCCACCAGATGATCGACCAGTGCCGGCCGATCGCGCCCGACCAGCTGTTTGCCCAGCGAGATGGCGAGCGAGCCGGATACGGTGCCGCCCAGCACCAGCGCCGCGGTGAGGAAGTGGCGGCAGGCCACGAGAAATCCGAGCGCGAGCACGACGATGAGCGTCAGCACGGTGCCGCCACCCAGCGCGGTGATATCGATCATCGCCCCCTGCAGCCATGAGGGGCCGATCGGCACGGACTGATCACCCGGAGTGCGCAGCGCGAGCATGATCGCATGATCGAAATCGAACTGGGTCCCGCGTGCGATCGTTCCGCCGAGCAGCGTGACGATCAGCACTGCCCCGGCGAGCGCCGCGAGCGCGATGAAGACGTAGGGCGGATGACTGATCCCGCCGGGCGCGGTCTGATCCGGCGTGGCGGGCGTCGCGGCGAGTTGCTCGAGCGGGGATTCGGGAGGCATGGCGGGGGTGTAGCAGGGATGTGCGGGAGCGCAGTCCCCTTGTTGGGCTGTGTGTGGCGGGCGGGTTTTGCTGACGGGCGCCCCGCTCGCATCGCGACACCGCTTGAACAATGTACAAAGATACGTACATTGCCTTGATGCAATCGATCAGCATTTCCGAGGCGCGTGCCAACATGAAGGCGCTGGTGGATCGTGTGGTGGCCGACAAGGCGCCGATTGCGATCACGCGCCAGAAGGGCGAGGGCGCGGTGCTGATATCCGAAAGCGAATGGGCCTCGATCGAGGAGACGCTCTACCTGCTGCAATCGCCGGCGAACGCACGCGAATTGCTGGCGAGCATCGCCGAGCTTGACGCGGGCAAGGGCAGCGAGCGCGACCTGATCGAACCGTGAGGCTGATGTTCTCCGACCGCGCCTGGAACCAGTATTTGCACTGGCAGGGCGACGATCGGCGCGGACTGGAGCGCGTCAATGCGCTGATCAAGGAATGCCAGCGCGATCCGTTTCGCGGTACCGGCAAGCCGGAGCCGCTCGCCGGCAACCTGACCGGCTGGTGGTCCCGCCGGATCAATCGCGAACATCGTCTGGTGTATCGGGTGAGCGGCAGTGGTGAGGCCCAGACGCTGGAGATCGCGCAGTGCCGGTATCATTATTGAGAAGTCGGGGTGTTCACCGCCTGTTGGATCTTCCAGTCGGCATACGTCTGTTTAGAGTCTTTCACCTTCCACTCTGTTCGTCCGTTTGAATTCCGATCGAGGATTACTGCGGCTGCCGCAGACGGACTACTGAACGAGTAAGGCCTGACGAACTCCAAGAGGCCGTCTCCCGCCGGCTTCAGGAATTGCTCGTCGATTAGCGTCTGCTTCAGTACCGAATAAGTGGTGCCAACGTATCCAGTGTCCGTGAGACATCGGGAGCCTTCGAGAACGACAAACTCCCCGTCCTCTTCAACCGCCTCCGCCGTGACACCCGACCGGTGCCGGATTTCAAATTTGATGTCGTGCGCCGTTCTCTGCGCTGCCGGTGTTGACAGTTCAGCCACTGCTCTTGGCTGAGGCTTCAGCATGTCCAAACCCACCACCGGCAAAATGATCTGCAGGTTCAAAAGAAACTGCTCCATGTTTGCCTGATCAGCCTCGGGCAGACGACGGCGGTGCTCGGCAGGGAAGGTGCCGTTGTCGAGTTCAGTGCGCTTTGCGCTAAGCGCCATCTGAATCAGCCGTGCTTCAAGATACTCGACGTGTCCCTTTGAAAGATCGTCATCGCTGGTGGTCACGGCAATTGCGGTTTGCCAGAATCCCCGCTGGCCCGCGCTTTGTTTGATTCTCTCGGCGACGCTGTTCGCTGAGCCGATGTAAGCACGAGTAGCCCCGTCCTTTATAGGGTCGGGACCATAGAGAATGTAGACTCCGGTTCGATCCAGTTCTGGCCGCGCCGTCAGTGCAGCAAACGTGGCATCGGTCGCCACAAACGTGAGCCCCGTCCATCCGTGGATTGTGGCCTTGCGCAATCCCGTAGGTGTGCCATCGACCAAGAAGAGCTGGATCGTTCGACCGAACACGCTAGCCAAACTCTCGCTCCCCTTTTCGCAACACTGAGGTGGTAGCGGCCGGCTTAAGTATGCTCAATCGTGTTCGCGTCCGCTAGGACGCATGTAGAGTCCGTGAACGGTTCCAACGCTAGCCGGGCACCCCGCCGGGCGTGACCCCCAAAACGATTGTACCCGCGGCTGGTGGGCCGCGGGTACGTGAGGTTCAGCGGTGTGACACCGACCTAGTCGTGTTCGCGATCGCCGGCGCCCATGTAGAGTTCGCGGCCGGTTTCCTCGTAGACGTTGCTCATCTTCGCCATGCCGGCCTCTGCCTCGGCGGTGGCGAGGAAGCCTTCGCTGCCCTGGTTCTGGAGGCGCGCGAAGTCGCGCACTTCCTGCGTGATCTTCATCGAGCAGAACTTCGGGCCGCACATCGAGCAGAAATGCGCCGTCTTGGCGCCTTCGGCGGGCAGCGTCTGATCGTGATACTTTTCCGCCGTGTCGGGATCGAGGCTGAGGTTGAACTGATCGCGCCAGCGGAATTCGAAGCGGGCGCGGGATAGCGCGTCGTCACGCATCTTGGCCGCAGGATGCCCCTTGGCGAGATCGGCGGCGTGGGCGGCGAGCTTGTAGGTGACGACGCCGACCTTCACGTCATCGCGATCCGGCAGGCCGAGATGCTCCTTGGGCGTGACGTAGCAGAGCATCGCGGTGCCGTACCAACCGATCATCGCGGCGCCGATGCCGCTGGTGATATGGTCATAGCCCGGCGCGATGTCGGTCGTCAGCGGCCCCAATGTGTAGAAGGGTGCTTCGCCGCACACCTCCAGCTGCTTTTCCATATTCTCCTTGATCTTGTGCATCGGCACATGGCCGGGGCCCTCGATCATCACCTGCACGTCCTGCGCCCAGGCGCGGTGGGTCAGCTCGCCAAGCGTATAGAGCTCGGCGAACTGCGCCTCGTCATTGGCGTCGGCGATCGAGCCGGGGCGAAGGCCATCGCCCAGCGAATAGGCGATATCATAGGCCTTCATGATCTCGGTGATCTCGTCGAACCGCTCGTAGAGGAAGCTCTCCTTGTGGTGCGCGAGGCACCATTTCGCCATGATCGAGCCGCCGCGGCTGACGATGCCGGTGACGCGCTTGGCGGTGAGCGGCACGTAGGGCAGGCGGACGCCGGCGTGGATGGTGAAATAATCGACGCCCTGCTCGGCCTGCTCGATCAGCGTGTCGCGGAAGATCTCCCACGTCAGGTCCTCGGCGATGCCGCCGACCTTTTCGAGCGCCTGATAGATCGGCACGGTGCCGATCGGCACGGGCGAGTTGCGGATGATCCATTCACGCGTGTCGTGGATGTTGCGGCCGGTGGAGAGGTCCATCACTGTGTCCGCGCCCCAGCGGATCGACCAGACGAGCTTGTCCACTTCGGTGGCAACGTTCGATGCGACGGCGGAATTGCCGATGTTGGCGTTGATCTTCACGAGGAAGTTGCGGCCGATCGCCATCGGCTCGCTCTCGGGATGGTTGATGTTGCTGGGGATGATCGCGCGGCCGCGGGCGACCTCGTCACGGACGAACTCGGGGGTGACGTAATCGGGGATGGCGGCGCCGAAGCTTTCGCCGTCGCGGGCATATTCGCGCAGCATCTCGCGGCCGAGATTTTCGCGCGTGGCGACATATTCCATCTCGGGCGTGATGATGCCGCGGCGGGCGTAGTGCATCTGGCTGACGTTGGCGCCGGGCTTCGCACGCAGCGGACGCTTCACGACATTGGGGAAGGGCTGGACGCCGCCGGAGCGGTCGGGGCCGAGCTGGCCGTTATCCTCCGGGCGAAGCTCGCGCGCGTCGTATGCCTCGACATCGCCGCGGGCCATGATCCAGTCGCGGCGCAGGGGCGCGAGGCCGGCGTTGATGTCGATGCTGACGGTCGGATCCGTGTAGGGGCCGCTGGTGTCATAGACGTTGAGCGGCGGCTCTCCACAGCCCGGCTCCAGATCGATCGCGCGCATCGCCACCTTGAGTGGACCGACGTGAATCTTGCGGGAGCCCCGGATGGGTCCGGTGGTGACACCGATTTCGGTGCGTGCGGGTACATCGGCCATGCGTCACTCTCCTCATGGTCGAAGAGTGAAAGACGGATTGCCGGTAGTGGCTTGCCGCTCCCTCCCTCCGCCGGTGTCAACCGGATCAGGTTCAGCGGGTCGGGGGCTCGTGCCCCCCTCTCAACCGCCGTCAGCGGTCCCCCGGGGATGTGGCCGTTCTACGCGCCCCGAGCGGCGCGGTAAAGCCGGGCGCGGGGATGCCGCGCCCGAGAATGATCAGTTGGCCGCGCTCGACTTCACGTCGCCGTTCAGCCCGGCGGGGAAGAAGCCGCCAGACGTCACCGCTGCCTTGTTGAGATAGAAGACGTTCAGCACCTGCGGCGCCGAGCGGCTGAAGATGATGCCGTTGCCGTCCGCCGGGGTGATGTTGGCCGCGCCGCTCGCGCTGACGACGCCCTGGTCGAGATCCGCGCCGCCATCGAGCGAATCGCGATAGTCGCTCAGCAGCCCGGCACGCGCGCGGATCGAGGGCCGTTCGTAGATGGCGGTGCGGATGAAGCCGGCGTGATATGCCTGCGCGCCCGCGATGCCGGTGAACGCCAGCCGCGTGGTGTTGAGATTGGCGAGTGCGACCAGCCCCTTGTAGGCGGTGACGATCACGTCCTGCAGGAAGAAGGCGGCAAGCAGGAAATTGTCCTCATTGGCATAGGGGCTGAACAGCTCCCCTGCCCCGACCGCCGTGGCGTTGCGCGCGGCGACGGTGAAGGCGCCATCGGCCGCACCGGAAATGTTGATCGCTGGCTGGGCCACGCCCTCGACCCCGATCAGGCTGCGCAGGAATGCGACGCGCGCCCGCGAATCCTGCGCGATCTCGCGCGCGCAGGCACCAATCACGCGATCGGCGAAGGGCACTGCCGCCCCGCCCGTCACGCCGCCCAGCGCGCCCGTGCCGCTCAGCAGCGCGGCATCGAGGCCGGTGCCGGTCGTCGCGTAGGAGAAGAATTGCGCCTGGAGATATTCGAGCTGGAGCGCGAAGTTCAGCGCGGCGCGATCGGCGTTGCTGGTCGACGTCGGCGTCGGTGACGGGGTGGGCGACGGACCCGGCGCGGGGCCATCGCCGTCATCGTCATCGCCGCCGCAGGCCGACAGCAGGGCAAGGCCGCCAGCGGCGATCGAGGCGCCCCCGGCAAGCTGGAGGAAACGGCGGCGTTCTGCGCGGCGCGCCTCGGCGGCGTCGAGCATCGGCGGAATGGTGTCCTGGTCGGTCATGGCGAAAGGATCCTGGAAACGGGGACAGACGGGCGCGGCAGGCGCCGCCTCAGCCGCGGGTCGGGGTCGGTGACGGGGTTGGCGTCGGCGTAGGGGCCGGCGTCGTGGTCGACTTGATCGTGCCGTTCAGCCCGGCGGGGAAGAAGCCGCCGGTCGAGATCCCGGTCGCCGCGTTCAGGTACAGGATGTTCAGCACCTCCGCCGGGGTGCGGGTGAACACCTGCCCCTTGCTGTCGAGCGGCGCCACATTCGCGACCGTCGCGCCGGCGGCGTCGGTGGTCGGGCGAACCCCCTGGTCGAAATCGCTGGACGTGCCGTCCAGAGTGTCGCGATAGTTGGAGATCGCCTCCGTCGCGTCGATCAGCGACGGCACGGTCAGGCCGCGGCGGTACAGCGCGAGACGCACGGTGGCGGCATGTTCGGCCTCCACCTGCATGATGCCGGCCACTGCCTCCGCCGTCGTCGGCGTGCCAAGGAAGCCCAGGATGCCGGCGTAAGCGGTGACGCTGACGTCCTTCAGCATATAGAGGCCGAGCAGGAAGTCGTCATCGCTGCCATAGGGATCGAAGCCGGCGCCGGCACCGATGAGGCCGGCCGCGCGGGCAAGCGTGCTGAACGCGCTGGTCGGCGCGGTGCCGAGATCGATCGCCGGCTGCGCGACGGCATAGACCGTGCTGGCCTGCGAGCGCAGAAACTTCACATGCGCCAGCGCATCGGCGGCCATTTCCTGCGCGATGGAGGCGAGCGCGGGATCGGCAAAGGTCTTCTGCCGGCCGCCGTTGGCCGCGCCAGCGGTGCCCGTGCCCGAGATGTCGGCGGCGACCAACACCTTGCCGGTCGTCGCGACGGCGAGGAAATTAGCCTGCAGATATTCCAGGTTCAGCGCGAAATTGATCGGATCGACTTCGCCCAGCGATTGCGCGCTGGCCGGGGTGCCCAGCGCCAGTGCGCCCGCACCGACGGCAGCGGCGCCAGCCACGGCAGTGAAGAAACCGCGGCGGTGCACCCCCGCAGTGCCGGACGCCTGCGGCGCCTCAATCAACGGATCCGTCTGCGACATCGCGGCTTCCTTCTTCTTGTGCACGCACACCGGCAGGCGCGTCACCGCCGGTGCCTAACTCCGTTCGCTGTCGAGTTCCTGAACGGATCGACAGCGTATCGCTAGCGGGAAACCGCGCGAAGGGGAATGACTTACGCGACCGACAGCGCTGCACTCCCGTCCGAGAGGATGTCCAGCCCCTCCCTAAGTACCCCTGCGCAAAACGTTCACCCGCTTGAGAGTGAGTATTGACTCGATCCGGGATCGTGGGCAATCGAGCAGCATCAAACTCGCATTACGGGTTTCAGGGAGGGGATTACGTGAGGGCCATGTTGCTCGCGTCCGCCACGGCGATGACGCTTTTTTCCATTGCACCGGCAGCTGCGCAGGACGCGGCAGTTCCAGCGCAGACCGCAACCGATGCGACCGTGGGCCAGGCGGCTGACGAGACGACGGAAAGCGGCGACATCTTTGTCACGGCGACGCGCCGTGCGGAGCGCATCCAGGATGTGCCGATCAGCGTCAGCGCCTTCCAGCAGCAGGAGCTGACCGAAAAGGGCATCGTCGGTTTCGAAGGCATTGCGCGTGAAACGCCGGGCGTAGTGCTGAACCGCCCGACGCAGAATTTCAACAATTTCACCGCGCGCGGCATCGCCACCAACGGCTATAATGCGAACCTGCAGAGCTCGGTCGCGGTCTATATCGACGAGCTGCCGGTCTCCACGATTGGCAACACCACCGTCGTCGACCCGAACCTGTTCGACGTCGAGCGGGTCGAGTTCCTGCGCGGGCCGCAGGGCACGCTGTTCGGTTCGGGTTCGCTGTCGGGCGCGATGCGCATCCTGACCAAGAGCCCGGACCTCAATCATTTCGACACGTCGGCGCTGATCGACATCGGCCTGACCGGCCGCGACAGCCTGCGCCAGCGGTATAACGTGATGGTCAACGTGCCGATCATCGACGACAAGCTCGCGATCCGCGCGGTCGGTTTCTACCGCCATGAAGAAGGCTATCTCGACAATGTCGGGACCGGCGTGCGCAATTCGAACACGCTGGTGAACGCCGGTGGCCGCGTGGCGCTGCTGTGGAAGCCCACCGACCGCCTGTCGATCAAGCTGCTGGGTTCGTACGAGGACAGCGATCCGAAGGATTCCTCGCTCACCAGTCCGTCGCTGGGCCGCGAGAAGCGCATTTCGGACCAGCCCGACCGCTTCACCGGCAAGCAGCTGATCGCCAATGCGACGATCGACTATGAGTTCGATTTCGCGCGGCTGACCAGCTCCTCGACCTTCTCGGATTTCGACCAGCGTTTCTGGCTCGATCTGGCCGGCACCTTCCCGCAGGGCGCCTTCCCCGGCTCGCCGATCGCCTTCGGCCTCGATGCCAACGCCTATGACAAGGTGTTCGTGCAGGAGACGCGACTGGTATCGACGCTCGACGGTCCGCTGCAATTCACGCTGGGCGGATTCTATCTCAACCGTCGCCGTGACACCGATTTCTTCTACCGTTCGTCCGACTCGTTCCTGGCGGCGCGCGGCCTGACCGGCCTGCCGGATCAATATTATCAGAAGCAATATACCTATCAGAAGAACGAGGAACTCGCCGCCTTCGGTGAGCTGACCTATCGCTTCTCCGATCGCTTCTGGGTGACCGGTGGCATGCGCTACGGCCGCATCTCCGCGCAGGGCTTCACCGAGGCCGGTGGCTATCTCGCGATGGCGACCTATCCGGAATATGGCGTCGACCTGAACTATCTGCAGCTGGCGTTGGGCGATGGGCGCAACCTCGCGTTCAATCGCTTCCCGGCATACGAAGCGGTCACCGGCGTGAAGGCCAAGGGCCAGAAGCCGCAGTGGAAGGCCAGCGCATCGTACAAGCCGACCGAGACGGTGACGACCTACGCCACCTTCTCCACCGGCTTCCGCGCCCCGATCGTCAACGCCTTTGCCGGCCGCGCGAGCGTGGTCGACCAGAATGACATCATCATTCCCGACGGCGCGTCATCCGATCGCCTGGAAAGCTACGAGATCGGCGCCAAGGGCCGCTGGCTCGACGGCCGCGTGACGATCAACCTGGCGGCGTATCTGATCGACTGGAGCAACATCCAGGCGCAAGCCAACCGCGTGTCGGATTCGGTGCAGTTCGCCACCAACATCGGTGCGGCGCGCAGCAAGGGCTTCGAGGTCGAGATGGGGATCATTCCCGCGACCGACGTCTTCATCGGCTTCAACGCGGCGTACAACGATTCCAAGATCACCAGCCTGACCGCGGAAGAAGCCGCGATCTCCGGCGCGGTGCTTGGCCATCGCCTGTCCGCACCGCGGCTTCAGGGCGCGATGTACACCTCGATCGGGTTTGACCTGGGCGAAAGCAGCAAGGGCACCTTCGCGGTGAACGCGCAATATGTGGGGTCGTACAACAGCTCGTTCCCCAACACGCCGGGCAACCCGAACCTGCGCCTGTCGACCTTTGGCCAGACCGACGAATATGTGAACGTCAATCTGAACCTCGGCGTGAAGCGGGGCGCATGGACGGGGCAGCTGTATGTCGAGAACGTGTTCGACGATCACTCGATCACCTACATCCACCCGGAGGCGTTCCTGGTCAGCCGCTTCGGCACGCTGCGCCCGCGCACCGTGGGCATCCGCCTCGGCTACGGGATCTGATCGATGAGCGCGGCGACGGGCGCGCCGGTTGAAGCGCACGGGGCTGGTCCCCGTGCGCAGCGGCCGGCCTGGGTGCTGGTGACGTTGACCTTCGTCTATGTGCTGAACTTCCTCGATCGCCAGCTGATTGGCATCGTGGCCAAGCCGATCCAGGATTCGCTGGGCGTTACCGACGGCCAGCTGGGCCTGATCGGCGGGCTGTATTTCGCGATGTTCTATTGCTTCATCGCGATCCCCGTCGGCTGGCTGGCGGATCGATCCAGCCGCGTGACCGTGCTGTCGCTGGCCTGCGCGATCTGGAGCGGCGCGACCGTCGCCTGCGGGCTGGCGCAGAATTACACCCAACTGGTGATCGCGCGCATGACCGTCGGCTTCGGCGAAGCGGGCGGCGTGCCGCCATCCTATGCGATCATTACCGACACCTATCCGCCGGGCAAGCGCGCGGCCGCGTTCGGTATCTTCAATCTCGGCCCGGCGATCGGCGCTGCGATCGGCGTCGCGTTCGGCGCGCTGATCGCGGAACATTTCGGCTGGCGGATGCCGTTCATCATCATCGGCGTGATCGGCATCGTGACTGCCGTGCTGCTGCGCATCTTCATGCGCGAACCGGCGCGCGGCGCGACCGATCCGGAGGGGGCCAAGGCGATCGCGGCGGTGCCGCCGGCAGGCTTCTGGTCCACCGTGCGCATGTTCCTGACCAACCCCGTGCTGATGCTGGCGGCGCTGGGCAGCGGGGCGACCCAGTTCGTCACCTATGGCCTGGGCAATTTCGCCGTCCTGTTCCTGATGCGCGAAAAGGGCATGGAGCTGAGCGACGTCGCCATCTGGTACGCGCTGGTGCTCGCGATCGGCATGGGCGGCGGCATGGTGCTCTCCGGCCGGATCATCGATCGCATGACGCGCCGCACGCGCACTGGCTATGCGACCGCCCCGGCGATGTCGCTGGCGATCGCGATGCCATTCTACCTCGGCTTCATCTGGGCGCCGAGCTGGCCGATGGCACTGATGCTGCTGTCGGTGGTCATGGTGTTCAACTATTTCTACCTCTCGGCGTCGGTGGCGCTGGTGCAGGAAGAGGTGCGGCCGGACCAACGCGTGCTGTCGGGCGCGCTGCTGCTGCTCATCATGAACTTCATCGGGCTGGGCCTGGGGCCGACGTGGGTCGGCCAGGCGAGCGACTGGTTCAAGGCGCAGGGCGATGCCCATGCGCTGCAGACCGCGCTTTATACCCTGACGCCCTTCTATCTCATCGCGATCGCGCTGTTCCTGTGGCTGGCGCGGCTGCTTCGCCGCGAGGGAAATCGCGCATGATATCACTGACCGGCGCCGCACTGGCGGCGTCCCTGCTCAGCGCGGCCGTTCCGGCGGCCGCCTCCGCCGCGCCTGCCGGTGCCCCGATCGTCCGCGCGCCCGATGGCGCGGTGGCGGGGAGCACGCAGGGCAAGGTGCGGGTGTTCAAGGGCATTCCCTATGCCCAGGCACCGATCGGCCCGCTGCGGTGGAAGCCGCCGGTGCCGGCCACGCCATGGGCCGAGGTACGCGAGGCGACGTCGTTCGCCGCCGCCTGCGTCCAGCCGCGGTCCTCTGCGCCCAGCATCTACGCCAATCCGCCGCAACGGATGAGCGAGGACTGCCTGGCGCTCAACATCTGGGCGCCGCGCGAGGCGAAGGACCTGCCGGTGATCGTATGGATCCACGGCGGCGCGCTGGTCAGCGGCTATGGCCATGAGGCGATGTACGACGGCGCGAAGATGGCGGCGCGCGGCGCGATCGTGGTGTCGATCAACTATCGGCTCGGCATCCTCGGCTATCTTGCGCATCCCGAATTGAGCCGGGAATCGCCGGACGAGATTTCGGGCAATTACGGCCTGATGGATCAGATGGCGGCGCTGCGCTGGGTCCAGCGCAATATCGCGGCGTTCGGCGGCGATCCGGCCAATGTCACCATTGCTGGCGAGTCCGCCGGCGCGCTCAGCGTCATGTATCTGATGGCCAGCCCCGAAGCGGGCGGCCTGTTCCAGCGCGCGATCGCGCAGAGCGCCTACATGATCACCGCGCCCGAGCTGAAACAGGCGCGCCATGGCCTGCCCTCGGCGGAGGACGCCGGCGCGCAGATCATGACGACGCTGGGTGCCAAGGATCTCGCCGACCTGCGCGGCATGGACGCAGAGACGCTGACGCAGAATGCGGCGATGAAGGGCTATGGTCCGTGGGGCACCGTCGACGGCAAGCTCCTGAAGCGCCAGTTGGTCGACACGTGGGATCGCGGCGAGCAGGCGCCGGTGCCGGTGCTGACCGGCTACAATGCGGGCGAGATCCGATCGCTGCGCATGTTGCTGCCCCCCGCCCCGGCCGATGCCGCGGCCTATGAGGCGACGATCAAGGAGCGGTACGGCGACCTCGCCGAGCCGTTCCTGCGGCTTTACCCGTCGAGCGACGTGGGCGAATCCATGCTCGCGACGACGCGCGACGCGCTCTACGGCTGGACGTCGCAACGGCTGGCGATCGGCCAGACCGCGATCGGGCGGCCCGGCTACCTCTATTATTTCGACCACGCCTATCCGGCGACGAGCGAGAACGGACTTCACGCCTTTCATGCCGCCGAGATCCCGTACGTCTTCGGCACCAATGGCAGCACGCCGCCCTTGTGGCCGAAGAACCCCGATGGGGTGATCGACCGGCGGTTGTCGGCGGCGATGATGGATTATTGGCTGTCGTTCGCGCGCACTGGGCAGCCGGTGGCGGACGGCCAGCCCAAATGGCAGCCCTATGGCGAGGCGGCGCATTTCATGGCGTTTGCGCAGGCGCCAACGCCGGGCACGAGGCTGTCGCCCGGCATGTTCGCGCTGCACGAGGCGGCGATGTGCCGCCGCCGCGCAGCGGGGAACCAGCCGTGGAACTGGAACACGGGGCTTGCCTCCCCCCTACTGACAAAGGCGGCCGGTTGCCGATGATCGACGGAACGATGCAGGATTTCCCGCTGACGCTGGACAAGTTCCTGGCGCATGCGGCCAAGTGGCATCCCGACGCGGAGGTGGTCACGGCCGGCGACGACGGCGCGCTCACGCGGATCGGCTATGCCGCGCTGCATGCGCGCGCAGGTCGCGTGTCGGGCGTGCTGGCGGATCTGGGCATCAGGACGGGCGACCGGGTAGCCACGCTGGCGTGGAACAGCCAGGCACATGTCGAAACATGGTATGGCGTCATGGGCATGGGGGCAGTCTGCCACACGCTGAACCCGCGCCTGACCGCGGCGCAGCTGGCCGACATGGCGATGCAGTCGCAGGCCAAGCTGCTGGTGGCGAGCGCCGACCTGCTCCCGCTTGCCACGGCGATCGCAGAAGCCGCGACGACAATCCGGCACGTCCTGGTCATTGACGGCGAGGTGCCGGACGGCGCGGTGGGCGAGGCGCTGGAACCGATGATCGTGGCCACCACCACTCATGTCGCCTGGGGGAATTTCCCCGAGACGGCGCCGTCGGGCCTGTGCTTCACGTCCGGCACCACCGGCGCGCCGAAGGGCGTGACCTACACCCATCGCTCCAGCTTCCTGCATACGCTGCGAACCTTGCAGGCGGACGTGATGGCGATCGCGCGGACGGACGCGGTGCTGACGGTGGTGCCGATGTTCCATGCCAACGCCTGGGGCCTCCCCTTTGCCGTGCCGGCGGCGGGCGGCCGGCTGGTACTGCCGGGGCGGCGCAATGATGGCGCGAGCCTGGCGCGGCTGATCACGCAGGCGCAGGTGACGGTCGGCGTCGGCGTGCCGACGGTGTGGCTCGGGCTGGTCGAGCATCTCGACGCGACGGGCGGTGAGGTGCCGAGCCTGAAGCGGATCATCGTCGGCGGCACACCGATGCCGCCCGCGCTGATGGAGCGGCTGGAACAGCGGCTCGGCGTGACCGTGCAGACCAGCTGGGGCATGACCGAACTGTCCCCGTCTGGCACCGTGGCGCCGCCGCATGATCCGGCGCGCACCGCGGCGGTTTCGGGCAAGCCCGCGATCGGCGTCGACCTGTTGCTGACCGATGCGAATGGCGTGGCGCTCCCCGAACAGCGCGATGTCGAGGGGCATTTGCGCGTGCGCGGCGCCGCGGTGATCGAGCGCTATTTCGGGCAGGACGCCCCTGCCACGGATGCGCGTGGCTGGTTCGCCACCGGCGATCTCGCGCGGATCGACCGCGAGGGTAACCTCATCATCACCGGCCGTGCCAAGGACCTGATCAAGTCGGGCGGCGAGTGGATCAATCCGGCCGAGATCGAGGCGATCGTCGGCGCGCTGCCGGAGGTGGCGCAGGCCGCGGTGATCGGGCGTGTCGATCCCAAATGGGGCGAGCGGCCGGTCCTGCTGGTCGAACTGCGCGATGCGGCGCTCAGCGACGACGACCTGCTCGGTGCGCTTAGCGGGCATGTCGCGCCCTGGTGGGTGCCTGACGCCGTCGTCAGGCTGCCTGCCATGCCGCTTGCCCCTACGGGTAAGATCGACAAGATACGCTTGCGGGCCGAGCATGGAGGCGCTTGAGGAGAGCGGCGGGCGAGGCGTGCCAAGAAAAGGGACAGTCGACCGCGTGACCGTTACCGAAAAGCCGGAGAAGAAAACGCGCCGGCGCGCGACCAAGGCCGAACAGCGCGCCGACACGATGGAGCAGATCCTCGACGAAGCGGAGTTCCTGTTTTCCAAACACGGCCTGCACGGCGTGACGCTGAAGGATGTCGCCAAACGCGTCGGCGTTCATCACACGCTGATGAATTATTATTTCGAGGACAAGAAGAAGCTGTTCGACGCGGTCTTTGCGCGCCGCGCGGTGGTGACGAGCGAACAGCGGATGCGCGCGCTGGACGAGTATGAGGCGGCGAACGGCGAGAAGCCGACGGTGGAAGGCGCGTTGCGCGCGTTTCTCGACACCGACCTCGACCTGTACATCGAGGGCGGCGAGGGCTGGAAGAACTATGGCGCCCTCGGGGCGCTGGTCGCCAATACCCCCGAATGGGGCGCCGAATTGATGGACGAACATTTTGACCCCGTCGTCCTGCGGCTGATCGCACTGCTCAAGCGGGCGTTGCCCGACTGTGCGGAAGAAGACATTTACTGGGGCTATCACTTCGTCACGGGCGCGCTGATGGTCACGCTGGCGCGCACGGGCCGCATCGACAAACTGTCCAACGGGCTGTGCCGGTCGGATGATTTCACCGCGGTAAAGGCGCGCATGGCATCGTTCATGGCGGCGGGGCTGCGCGAGATCTGTGCGGAACGGGCAAAGGGTTGAGGCGGCACGACGCCGCCTCGCCACATCTACAATATTCACTGGCTGGTTAGTGAAGGTCTAGAAGGATGAGCAAGATGCTGGACGGAAAGGTCGCAATCGTCACGGGCGCAGGCGGCGGGCTGGGCCGCACCCATGCGCTGTACCTCGCCAGCAAGGGGGCGAGTGTCGTCGTCAACGATCTGGCGCTCGAGGCGGCCGAGAAGGTCGCGGACGAGATCAGGGCGCAGGGCGGCCGCGCGATGGCGATTGCGGCATCGGTTACCGACGAAGCGGCCGTCGGCGCGATGGTCGCCAAGGTGACCGACGATTGGGGCCGGATCGACATCCTGATCAACAATGCCGGCATCCTGCGCGACAAGAGCTTCGCGAAGATGACGATCGACGATTTTCGCCTGGTCGTGGACGTTCACCTGATGGGTGCGGCGATCTGCTGCAAGGCAGTGTGGGAGACGATGCGCGCGCAGGGTTATGGCCGGATCGTGATGACGACGTCCTCCTCTGGCCTGTACGGCAATTTCGGTCAGGCGAATTATGGCGCGGCGAAGATGGCGCTCATCGGCCTGATGCAGACGCTGGCGATCGAGGGCGAGAAATACGGCATCCGCGTGAACAGCCTGGCGCCGACCGCGGCAACGCAGATGACCGCGGGTGTGCTGTCGAGCGAGAGCCTCGCCGCGCTCGACCCGGCGCTGGTCAGCCCCGGGCTGCTCGCGCTGGTCGGCCCCGAAGCGCCGACGCGCACGATCCTGAACGCCGGCGCCGGGCATTTCGCCTGCGCCAACGTGACGCTCACCGAAGGCTGCTACGTTGGTGGCGGCGCGGACGCGGGCGAGACGTTGCTGGCGAAGTTCGAGCAGGTATCCGATCGCAGCGGCGAGATCGTGCCCGCTTATGGCTTCACCCAGGCGGAGCGCGAAGTTGCCAGCGCGCAGCGTGCAAGCGACGGCGCACCGGCCTGATCCAGTCCCGCTGCCGGCCGGGTCGTGACGATCCGGCCGGCGTCAGGCGTCGGCCCAGCGGCGCAGCAGATTGTGGTACACGCCGGTCAGCTGGATCACCGCCTGGTCACCCTGCCCCCGGTCGGCGCCGATCGTCTGCACCGCGCGGTCGAGATCGAACAGTATCCGCCGGTCGCCGTCATCGCGCACCATGGATTGCAGCCAGAAGAAGGACGCGACCCGCGTGCCGCGAGTCACCGGCGTCACATGGTGGAGGCTGGACGAGGGATAGACGACCGCATGGCCCGCGGGCAGCTTCACCCGTTGGACCCCGAACAGATCCTCGATCACCAGCTCGCCACCGTCATAGTCGGCCGCGTCCTCCAGGAAGAGGGTGCAGGATATGTCGGCGCGGATGCGAAAATCGGTCCCGCGCTGGATGCGGATCGCATTGTCGACATGCGTGCCGAAGGTCTGCCCGATGCCGTAGCGGTTGAACAGCGGCGGGAACACCTTCAGCGGCAGCGTCGCGGCGAAGAACAGCGGCGAGCGGCCCAGGGCGTCGAGCACCATCTGCCCCGCCTCGCGCGCGGCCGCGCTGTCCTCCGGCAATTGCTCGTTGCGCTTGGCAAGCGCGGACTGGTGGCCTGACGTCACATTGCCGTCGACCCAGTCGGCCGCGTCGATGATACCGCGCAGCCGGGCGACCGCTGCGGCATCGAGCAGGTCGGGGATGGCGATCAGCATGGCCTGTCGTGCGTCCTTCCGTTTGCGGCGGGGAAGGATGCGCCCTCCCCGCGCTGCCGATCAATAGCGGTAGGCGACCGTCAAGACCGCCGACCGCGCGTCGCCGGGCGTCGCCCAGCCATTATTGCGGATACGCGTGAAATACAGTTCGTCACCGATGTTCTTCACGTTCAGCTGCGCGGTGAGCCTGGGTGTGATGTCATAGGCGAGATAGCCATTGTGCACCCAATAATCGTCCGAGCGATATATGGTCGGCGCAGTCACCGTCGGCAGGTTGAACGCGAACGATCCCTGATACGTGACGCCATAGCCGATCGTCAGCCCGAACGGCAGGCGATAGGTGGTGAACAGGCTGCCGGAATGATCGGGCGTGTTCTGCAGCGGGGCGCCGCGGGCGGGATCGGGATTGGCCGCGGTGTTGCCGCATGCCGCGCTGGGATTGGCGAGGCAGAAATCGGACACCGACTGGAGCAGCTTCGGCTTCAAATAGGTGTAATTGGCGGTGATGTCCCAATCGGGCGTGATCTTGCCGACCGCGCCCAGCGAGATGCCGTCGACGCGCGAGCGGCCGTCGAGCGCCTGATCCGGCAGGGTCGGATCGTTGGAGGCGACGCGATATTTGTCGCGTTCGTTGCGGAAGGCCGCGGCGGTCAGCAGCAGGCGTCCGCCGAACAGCTCCGCCTTCGCGCCGATCTCGTAATTTTTGGCGGTTTCGGGATCGACGTTGCAGGTCGCGATTGTGCACGCGCCGTTCACGGCATTCTGCGACGGCGTCATCGAATTGCCGTAGGCGGCGTAGAGGCTCACCGCCTCGATCGGCTTGTAGACCAGCCCGACGCGGTACGAGAACAAGGTCGCATTGTTGGTGAGGCGCGGGCCAGGAATGATCGGGCCCTGCGGCGTGGTGGCCGTTGCGCCGGTGTTCGCGGCGAGTGCGTCGGTCTGGTAATTGCCGCGATTGTCCTCAAGCCGCAGCCCGCCGTTCAGCTCGATCTTGCCGAGCTTCATGGTGTCGAACAGATAGACGGCCCAATTGCTGACCTCACCGCGCTGGCGACCGGATTCGAGGCGGTTGATCGGGCCGGTGTAGACGTTGCTGCCGTACACGCGCCCCGCCGGACCGGGCACCACGACGTTGGGATTGGTGTAGTTGATCAGCGGGAAGGAGGCATAAGCAGCGGTGCCGTTCGGGTTGCGGTACACATTGCCGGTCGACAGCGTGAATTCCTCCCAGCTGTACGATCCGCCGAGCACCAGCGTATGTTCGATCGCGCCGGTGCTGACCGTCGCCCGCAGATCGAGCTGGTCGTACATCAGCAGGTTGGTGACATCGCGGTAATTGCCGCGCGGGCCGCTGATCAGATAATAGCCGACCGGCGTCGTTGCCGGGCAGTCCGCGCCCGTCGGCTGGACGTTGCCGGGCAGGCAATAGGTACCCTGCGGCGGGCCAACGATCGATAGCTGCTGCACATTCTGCCACCGCGCCAGATTGCGCAGCGACACCCGGTCGCTGAATTCATGTTCGAAGATCAGCGTGGCACGGTCGATCGTGATGTCCTGCGTATCGACATTGCGATAGCCGAAATAGTCGCTGCGATCGACGCCGGGCAGCGGCCCGTTGTTGAAGGCATTCTTGTAATAGGGAACGCCATATTGCGGGATGTTGTCGTCTTCCTCGTGGAAGTAATGCACCGTCAGCCGTGTGGGCCCGCCGAGGCCGAGCGTGGCGGAGGGCGCGATGCCCCAGCGCTTGTTGTATTCGACGTCGCGGCCCGGCACGTCATTGTGGTGCGCCATGGCGTTCAGCCGCAGCGCCAGCGTGTCAGTGGCACGCACGTTCGCGTCGATGGTGGTGCGGTAGTAATCGTCGGTGCCGATCCCGCCATCGACGCGGATCGCGGTGTCCGCCTGCGGCAGCTTCGTCACCAGGTTGATCGAGCCGCCGACCGAGCCGGCGCCGGAATAGACCGAGTTGGCGCCGTTCACGACCTCCACCTGTTCGATCACGAAGGGGTCGCCGCGGGTATATTGCCCGCTGTCGCGCACGTTATCGACCGTGATGTCGCTCGACGCCGAATAACCGCGAAGCGTGATCTGGTCGGACGGCGCCACCCCGCCCTCCGCCGCGCCAAAGGTGATGCCCGGCACGGTCGACAGGACGTCGCGCAGGGTGAGCAGGTTCTGCTCCTCGATCGTCTTGTTGGTGAGGATGGTGACGGTCTGCGGCGTATCGCGCACGGGACGCGTCGTCCGGGCGCTGGCCTGTTCGGACGTCACTTGTTGGCCAGTGACGATGATGTCGTCGCGGCGGCGATCCTCAGTGGTGACCTGCTGGCCGGCGGGATCGGCGCTGGCGGACGCGGCCGGGGCAGAAACAGCCTCCGCGTGCGCCGGTGCCGTCGCGATGAAGCCGACTGCCGCCAGCGCCAGGAACGCCGGTGCGCCTGCCGATCCTACTCGTTCAACCATGGATGGTGCCCCCGAACTGTATCAAATTATGTCCGAGAAGCTATTGAGAGTCGTTCGCACTGTCAACGATAATGCGAGTGATTATTATGTTTGTAGCGCCTCCGAGAGGATCCATGTGCGCAGCGCACTGGCAAGATTGGGAGGGTCGTCGTCGGCAATGCGCAAGGCGTCGATCTGCGCCACCAAGGCAGACAGCGGAAGCGCGCGCAGAACGGCGGCACGCTCCAGCGACTGCCAGAATAATGGTTCAAGGCTGATCGAGGTCGCGTGGCCGGCGATGGTGATCGATCGCTTGATCGGACCGACGAAGCCGCCGTCTGGCGGATGAAGCTTGCTCATCGCAGGCCGGCGCGGAAGCGGAGGGGCAGCGCCATGGCTGCCGGTGGAAAGTGCATGCAACGGTCTCTGGCTGCCGAGTGGTGGCGCGGGGATCGCGCGCACCACCGGCCGCCCCTTGGACTATTCCAGATCGGCCTCGCTGACCACAATCGGGTTCGCATCGGAGTTGCGCGACAGCGCCGACAGCGCGGCGTCGCTTACCTGATCGATGAAGCGGTTTACCATCTCCACCCCGTCGCCGTCGGGCCGGTCGCCGCTCAGCGCCTCCAGCAGATCATATTGCACGGCGAACTCGTAATCATCCCCATCGACCTCTGCGGTGAACTCGACCAGTTCGGCGTCGATGTTGTCGAGAATGCTGTTGTTGTCGATTTCAATCTGGCCTTGCGACATCGTGCCTGTCCTTCTGTTCGTCAAAATCAATGGCCATGCCCCGGCGGACCGCTGGTCACGCGGGAAGCATGCGCACCAGATCGCCAATGCCGTCCCCGGCGAAGGTGTCCAGTGGCATCTCGGGCGTCAGCCACACCGGACGCTCCAGCTTCAGCACCGCGTCGGCCTTCATCGCGGGGTCCAGATCCTGCCATTCGCGCACCGCAGCCTCCAGATTGGTGACCTCGGGCACCGCCGCATCGCCGCGCGTGACATTCTCCAGCGAGGCACTCATTTTCCAGTCGATCGACGGCGGTTTTCCCTCGCCCCATGTCGCTTCCGCCATTCCAGTCTCCGGCTCGCTGAGTTTTCAGAACTGCCTTATCGCGGGAAGCGGCGGCGCGGTTCCGCGACACGCGCACTGGAGATGGCCGAGCGCTTGGATTAGGGGCGCCAACAGAACGGCCGGGCGTACGATGCAAGCCAGGCGTGGAAGAGAGGATCGATCATGACGCGGCATCTTCCCTGGATCGTGCTGGCCATCGTCGGCGCTATCAGCCTGGGCGTCATCGCGACGGTCAGGGGTGAGCCGATCAACGCGCTGTGGATCGTCGCCGCGGCGATATCGGTCTATCTCATCGCCTATCGTTATTATGCGCTGTTCATCGCGCGTGCGGTGGTCGGCATCGATCCGTCGCGGCCAACGCCAGCGGTACGCCGCGCCGACGGCCTGGATTTCATCCCCACCGACCGGCGCGTGCTGTTCGGGCACCATTTCGCCGCGATCGCCGGTGCCGGCCCGTTGGTGGGCCCGGTGCTGGCGGCGCAGATGGGCTATCTTCCCGGCACCTTGTGGATCCTGGCCGGCGTCGTGATCGCCGGGGCGGTGCAGGATTTCATGATCCTGTTCATCTCCATGCGCCGCGACGGCAAGTCGCTGGGCGAACTGGTGCGCATGGAAATGGGCGCAATCCCCGGCACGATCGCGCTGGTCGGCGCCTTCATGATCATGGTCATCATCCTCGCCGTACTGGCGCTGATCGTGGTGCGTGCGCTGGCAGAAAGCCCGTGGGGGCTGTTCACCGTGATCGCGACGGTGCCGCTGGCCATGGTAATGGGCGTCTATACCCGATGGATCCGGCCTGGCGCGATCGGCGAGGTATCGGTGATCGGTTTCATCGGCCTGATCGCCGCGATCATCCTGGGCCAGTCGGTCGCGGAAAGCGCCGTCTGGGGGCCGATCTTCACGCTGACGCCGGTGCAATTGTGCTTCGGCCTGATCGCTTATGGCGCGATTGCCTCGCTGCTGCCGGTGTGGCTGCTGCTGGCACCGCGCGATTACCTGTCGACCTTCCTGAAGATCGGCGCGATCGCGGCACTGGCGATCGGCATCGTCGTGCTCGCCCCGCCGCTGCGGATGCCGGCGCTGACCAAATTCGCCTTCACCGGCACTGGGCCGGTCTGGGCCGGGCCGCTGTTCCCGTTCCTGTTCATCACCATCGCGTGCGGCGCCGTCTCCGGCTTCCACGCGCTGATTTCCAGCGGCACCACGCCCAAGCTGATCGCAAGCGAGGGTGATGCGCCGTTCATCGGCTATGGCGCGATGCTGATGGAAAGCGCCGTCGCGATCATGGCGCTGATCGCCGCGTCGATCCTCGATCCCGGCATCTATTTCGCGATGAACGCGCCGACCGCGATCACCGGGGGCGATCCTGTCACCGCAGCCGCCGCGGTAACGGCGATGGGCTTCCCGGTGTCAGCGGAAACACTGGCGAACACCGCGCGCGAGGTGGGCGAGACGACCATCGTCAGCCGCGCCGGCGGCGCGCCGACACTGGCCGTCGCCATGGCGGAAATCTTCAGCGCGATCCTGGGCGGGCCGGGCATGAAGGCTTTCTGGTACCATTTCGCGATCCTGTTCGAGGCGCTGTTCATCCTGACTGCGGTCGACGCGGGCACGCGCGCCGGCCGCTTCATGCTGCAGGACCTGCTCGGCCTTGCCGCGCCGCGGTTCAAGGAAACGTCCAGCTTCATGCCGGGGTTGATCGCAACGCTGCTGTGCGTCGGCGCCTGGGGCTTCTTCCTCTATCAGGGCGTCACCGATCCGCTTGGCGGGGTGAACACGCTGTGGCCGCTGTTCGGCATTTCCAACCAGATGCTCGCGGCCGTCGCGCTGATGCTGGCGACGGTGGTGCTGTTCCGCATGAAGCGCGAGCGGATGGCCTGGGTGACGATCGTTCCCGCCGGCTGGCTGGTGCTGTGTACCGGCACGGCGGGGCTGATGAAGCTGTTCCACCCCGATCCGAAGATCGGCTTCCTGGCGCATGCGCAGGTTTTCTCCGATGCGATCGCGCGCGGTGAGGTGCTGAAGCCGGCCGAATCGATGGGTGAGATGGCGCGCATCGTCTTCAACGACCGGATCGACGCGGCACTATGCGCGCTGTTCCTCGTCGTGGTGGCAGCGATCCTGTTCTACACCGTGCGAACCTGCCGCGCGGCGGCACGCATCGACCGGCCGAGCGTCACCGAAATTCCGCCTGCCCTGGAGGTCGCACGATGAGCTTTCTGGCGATGGCGGCACAGACCGCGCGGCTGATGGTCGGCCTCCCTGATTATGACGCTTATTGCCGGCACCTGGCCGATCATCACCCGGAGCGTACGCCGATGACGCGGGCGGAATTCTTCCGCGATCGCCAGCAGGCGCGCTACGGGAGCGGCGGCGGGCGCTGCTGCTGACCCGCCCGCCTGAACAAAACGCCTAGCTGAGGTTAGGGCGCAACCAGCGTTCGACCTCGTCCTTCGGGCGGCCACGACGCGTCGCATAATCGGCCACCTGATCCTGGCCGATCTGCGCGACACCGAAATACGCCGCCTGCGGATGCCCGAAGTAGAAGCCGGAGACTGCCGCGGTCGGCAGCATCGCCATACTTTCGGTGAGCGTGATTCCCGCGACGTCGCCGGCCTCATCGGCCAGCATCTCGAACAATTCGGGCTTCAACGTGTGATCGGGGCAGGCGGGATAGCCCGGTGCCGGGCGGATGCCGCGATATTGCTCACGGATCAGCGCCTCGTTGGTCAGCTGCTCGTCGGGCGCATAGCCCCATAAAGTCGTGCGGACATGCTGGTGCAGCCGCTCGGCAAACGCCTCGGCGAAGCGATCGGCCAGCGCCTTCAGCAGGATGTCGTTGTAATCGTCGACGTCGGCCTTGAACCGGGCGAGGTGCGGATCGATGCCGTGGATCGCCACCGCGAAGCCGCCCATCCAGTCGCCGTGCGTATCGATGAAATCGGCAAGGCACATATTGGCCCGCCCCTCGCGCTTCGCGATCTGCTGGCGCAGGAAGCAAAGCCGGCGGCTGTCCTCGTTCCGGCGGTCGAGATCGGGCACGCGGATATGCTCGGGCACGCTGCCGCCGTCGGGCGTGCGATGGTCGTCCGAATGGCGATGCTGGACGAACACGTCGTCGCCCCATGGTCCCTGGCCCCGATGGCACGGCCACAGCCCCACGACGCCGCGCGCGGTGAGCCACTTTTCCGCAATAATGGTGTCGAGCATTGCCTGCGCATCGGCGTAGAGCGACCGCGCGCTTTCGCCGACGATCGCGTCATCGAGGATAGCCGGAAAATTGCCGGCGAGTTCCCACGAACGGAAGAATGGCGTCCAGTCGATCAGCTCGCGCAGGTCGGCCAGATCCCAATCGTCAAAGCGGTGGAGGCCGGGCTGGAGCGGCGCGCCAGGCTTCAGCGCCATATCGGCGACGAAGCCGTTGGCGCGCGCCTTTTCCAGCGGGACCAGGTTGGATCCGCTGGCGTTGGCGCGTTTGACGCGCACGTCCTCGTAATCGGCCTTGGTCTTCGCGGCGAACTCGATCGATTGCGTCTCGGACACCAGCGACGTGCACACGCCGACCGCCCGGCTCGCGTCGAGCACATGGACCACCGCGCCCTTGTACGCCGGATCGATCCTCAGTGCGGTGTGGACGCGGCTCGTCGTCGCGCCGCCGATCAGCAGCGGCATCGTCATGCCCGCGCGCTGCATCTCCTCCGCCACCGTCACCATCTCGTCGAGCGAGGGGGTGATGAGGCCCGACAGGCCGATCATGTCGGCATCATGCTCCACCGCAGCCTCGAGAATGCGGGTCCAAGGCACCATGACGCCCAGATCGACGATCTCGAAGCCGTTGCACTGGAGCACCACGCCGACGATGTTCTTGCCGATATCGTGGACATCGCCCTTCACGGTCGCGAGCACGATCTTGCCCTTGCCCTTGGCCCCCGGCTCCTTCGATGCCTCGATGTACGGCAACAGGTGTGCCACCGCCTTCTTCATCACGCGCGCGGATTTCACCACCTGCGGCAGGAACATCTTGCCCGAACCGAACAGGTCGCCGACGACGTTCATGCCGTCCATCAACGGGCCTTCGATCACCTCGATCGGCTTGGTGGCCTGCTGCCGCGCTTCTTCGGTATCCTCGACCACGAAGGCGTCGATGCCACGGACCAGCGCGTGTTCCAGCCGCTTGGCGACCGGCCAGCTGCGCCATTCCAGTGCGGCGGTGTCGTCGGCGACGGCGCCCTTCTGCCCGCGGAACCGCTCGGCAATCGCGATCAGCCGCTCGGTCGGTGTCTCATCTTCGCGCCGCGCCGGACGGTTGAGGATCACATCCTCGCACGCCTCGCGCAGTTCCGGATCGATCTGGTCATAGACGTCGAGCTGACCGGCGTTGACGATTGCCATGTCGAGGCCCGCGGGAATCGCATGGTAGAGGAACACCGAATGCATCGCGCGGCGCACCGGCTCGTTACCGCGGAAGCTGAACGACAGGTTCGACAACCCGCCCGAGAAATGGACATGCGGGCAGCTCGCCTTGATCCGCTTCACCGCATTGATGAAATCAACGCCGTAATTGTTGTGCTCGTCGATCCCGGTCGCCACCGCAAACACGTTGGGATCGAAGATGATGTCCTCGGGCGGGAAGCCGATGCCGGTCAGCAGCTTGTAGGCGCGCTGGCAGATCTCGACCTTGCGATCCTCGGTATCGGCCTGCCCGACCTCGTCGAACGCCATGACGACGACGGCGGCGCCATAGGCCATGCACTTCCGGGCCTCGGCGAGGAACTTCTCCTCGCCCTCCTTCATGCTGATCGAATTGACGATCGGCTTGCCCGACACGCATTTCAGACCGGCCTCGATCACCTCCCATTTGGAGCTGTCGATCATCACGGGGACTCGCGCGATGTCGGGTTCGGCGGCGATCCGCTTCAGGAAGGTGGTCATCGCCTCGACCGCGTCGAGCAGACCTTCGTCCATGTTGACGTCGATGATCTGCGCGCCGTTCTCGACCTGGTTGAGCGCGACGGTGACGGCGGCGTCATAGTCGCCCGCCATGATCAGCTTCTTGAACGCCGCGGAACCCGTGACGTTGGTACGCTCACCGATGTTGACGAACTGGGTGGAGGAGGTCGGTTGAGAGGCCATGGTATCAGAAATTCCGTTCGCACTGGACGTGTCGACGCGCGCGCCCGGACCCGCCCCGACACGGGCGAACGGGCGGAAAAGGACGGCCTAGGCCGCCATGGTGAACGGCTCGAGCCCCGCGAGGCGCGTGCGCACCGGCGGCACCGGGATCGTCCGCGGCGACAGCCCGCGCACTGCATCGGCGATGGCGTTGATATGCGCCGGCGTCGAACCGCAGCAGCCGCCCAGCACATTGACCTGGCCCGCGTCGGCCCATTCCTTGACCAGCCCGGCGGTCGTCTCCGGCGCCTCGTCATAGGCGCCCAGTTCGTTGGGCAGCCCGGCGTTGGGATAGACCATGATCAGCGTGTCGCAGATCTCGCTCAGCGTCTTCACATGCGGACGAAGCTGCTGCGCGCCGAACGAGCAGTTCAGCCCGATCGTCACTGGCTTCGCATGGCGAACGGCGTGCCAGAACGCCTCAACCGTGTGACCCGACAGGTTGCGGCCCGACAGGTCGGTCAGCGTCATCGACAGCATGATCGGCACGTCGCGCCCGATCGCGGCGCCGGCCTCCTGCGCCGCCATCACGCCGGCCTTGGCGTTCAGCGTGTCGAACACCGTTTCGATCAGGATGAAGTCCGCCCCGCCCTCGATCAGGGCGTCGGCCTGTTCGCGATAGACCTGCTTCAGATAATCGAAGTCGATCTCGCGAAAGCCGGGATCGTTGACGTCGGGCGACAGCGACAGCGTCTTGTTGGTCGGGCCGATCGCCCCAGCGACGAAGCGGCGGCGGCCATCACGCGAAGCAAATTCGTCGGCGATGCGGCGCGCCATCGCGGCGCTTTCGACGTTGATCTCGCGCACCAGATTCTCGGCACCGTAATCGGCCTGGCTGATGCGATTGGCCGAAAAGGTGTTGGTCTCGGCAATGTCCGCGCCCGCCTCGAAATAGGCGCGGTGAATCGATTCGGGCACCTCCGGCTTGGTCAGCGCGAGGATGTCATTGTTGCCCTTCTGATCGTGCGACAGCCCCAGCGTGCCGGCGTAATCCGCCTCCGACAGCTTCCAGTTCTGGATCTCGGTGCCGAATGCGCCGTCCGTGACGAGGATACGTTCGCGCGCGGCAGCGAGCAGGGCTTCGCGGGCGCCATCGGGCGCAGATTGGGCGTGGCTAGGCATGAAGCGCATCATATAAAGATATCTTTATATGTTCAAGCCAGGTGGTCAGAGCGTGTTGGTCGCCACGATCACCCGGCGCCCATCGGCGCGATCGAGCACCTCCACCGCTACGCCATAGGCCTGGGCGAGATGCTCGGCAGTCATCACAACATCGGTCGGCCCGTGCGCCAGCACCGCACCGTCCTTCAGCAGCAGCACGTCATCGGCGACGGCCGCCGCCTGGGTCAGATCGTGCAGCACCACCACGACGCCCATGCCCCCCGCCGCCGCCGCACGCAGCAACGCCAGCGTTTCGAGCTGATGGAGTGGATCGAGGCTCGCGAGCGGTTCATCGGCCAGCAGCCAGTGGGGCGCGCCGGCGAGCACCCGCGCCAGCAGCACGCGCGCCCGCTCGCCCCCCGACAAATCGCGCACCGCGCGCTCTCCAAGGTCAGCTGTGCGGGTAGCCTCCAGCGCGCGGGCCACTGCGCCCGCGTCACCATCGCCGTGCGGCAGACGGCCGAGCGCCACCAGATCACGCACGCGCATGTTCCAATGCACGACCGAATCCTGCGGCAGATAGCCGATCGTGCAGGCCCGCTCGCGCGGCGAAAGGGCGGCGACATCCCTACCATCGATCGTCACGCTGCCCGCCGCGCACGGTACCAGCGCCGCGGCGGCGCGCAGCAGCGTGCTCTTGCCCGCGCCATTCGCGCCCAGCACCACGGTGACCCGCCCCGGTGCAAAGGTGGCGTTGATCCCATGCAGGATGCGCCGTCCCCGTAGGCTCACGGATAGGCCGCCGGCCGTCAGCCCCATGATCGCCCCCGCTCACCCAGCAGCAGCGCCAGGAAGAAGGGCGCGCCGATCAGCGCCATCGCCACACCCAGCCGCACCTCGCCAGCGCCGGGAACCAGCCGGCATAGCGTGTCGGCGCCCAGCACCAGCGCCGCGCCGCCCAGCGCACTTGGCACCAGCAGCGCCGACGGACGCGCGCCGACCAGCGGGCGCAGCAGATGCGGTACGACCAGCCCGACGAAACCGATCACGCCGGTCACCGCCACCCCGGCGCCGACCGCGAGGCCGGTTCCCGCGATGACCAGCGCCTGCAAGCGCCGCAGGTCGACCCCGAGCGACCGCGCCGCATCGCTGCCCAAGGTCAACGCATCAAGGCTGCGCCCGGTGATGAGCAGCAGCACCGCGCCGGCCAGCATGAACGGCGCGGCATGGCCCAGATCTGCAAAGCTGCGATCAGTCAGCGCGCCCATCAGCCAGTCGAGCACTTCGGCGACGACATAGGGATTGGGCGCAATCGAAATGAGAAAGGCGGTGAGCGCGGCGGCGAGGCTGGCGAGCACCGACCCGGCCAGCACGAACGCCGCCGCGCTTTCCGCGCGCCATGTCAGCGCCGCCAGCAGCGCCATTGCGCCGATCGCCGCCGCCATTGCCGCTGCAAACACTCCCCATTGGCTTCCCACGCCGAGCACCAGCGCAGCGACAGCACCCAATGCTGCTGCCGAAGACACGCCGAGCACACCCGGATCGGCCAGCGGATTGCGCAGCCACCCCTGCAACACCGCGCCCGACAGCCCAAGGACCGCGCCCAGCACCAGCGCCAGCAGCGCGCGCGGCAGCCGAAGTTCGACAATGATCATCCAGCGCGGATCGCTCGACCACCAGGCATCCAGCGGCACCCATGCCTTGCCCGCCATCAGCGAGCCGGCGAACAGCAGCGTGACCAGCAGCACCAGCGCGAGATTAAGCGATAGGCGGCTCATGCACCGGCGCTCCGGCGAACCGCGGCGAGCCGTTCAAGCGCCGCCGGAATGGTCGGCCCGCCGCAGTTAACCAGCGCGCGGGGGAATGGCGCCTCGCGCGTCGGTGCACCGGTCGCGGCGAGAAGGCGCCGGCGCGTCTCTGCTGTCCGCCCCCCGTTGTCGGGAGACAGGATCAGCGCGGGGGGATCGGCAACGATCGTCTCGATCGGCAGGCGGCCGGTCATCGCCAGCCCGTAATCGGCCGCGGCATCGCGTAGTCCGGCGTGGCTCATCATCTCGTGCAGCAGCGTGCCGTCGCCATTGGCGAGGTCACCGCCGATGAACAGCAAGGTCGGGAGCGGCTTTCCAATACCCCGGCTGTGCGCCAGCGCCCGCGCAATCCGCGCGTCGAGCGCGTGGCCACGATCCGCTGCGCCGACCGCGGCGGCGACTTCGGCGATCTGTGCGCGGCTCGCCGCAATGGTGGTCGGCGAATCGAGGTACAAGGTGCGAAGCCCCGCGCGGTCGAACGCCGCGCGAGTGGTGGGCGACGTGAAGCTGCTGGCGATCACCAGATCCGGCGCCAGCGCAATCACTTCCTCCGCCGTGCCCGCCGTGGCGCGGAACCGCCGCGCCACATCAAGCGGGAGCGAGGTCGCGCGGGGATCGTGCGAATAATGGCTGATCGCCGCGATCTGTCGCGGCGGCACCAGCGACAAGAGCAACTGATCGGCACAGGGATTGAGCGAGACGATCCCGCCCCGGCTCATCCCCTCACGCGTCGGCACCCCGCCGGAGCAGCCGGCGAGCAACAGCGCAAGGAGAAGGACCAGCCGCATCGTGCACCAGCCTACCGCCCCGCGACCCGCCGCGTCGCGACCAAAATGGCCGCGCCAAGGCGGACGGGATGGCGATGGCTCAATCCAGTTTCACGCGCAGACCGCCATAGGCCGCGCGCCCGATCGTGCCGTAATTGGCCACGACGCGATAATCGGCGTCGAACACATTCTCGAACCGGCCATAGATCGACAAGCGGTCATTCAACGGCAGCTCGGCGCGCAGGTTGGTCAGCGTATAGCCGTCGAGCCGCACGGTATTGGCCGCATTGTCGAAACTGTCGCCCACCGTCAGCACCGTTGCGCCCAGCGCGAGGCCGAAGGGGAAGCGGTAATCCGCCGACACGCTGACGCTGTCCTCGGGCCGGCGCGCCAGATCGTTGCCGACGAAGCCGGCACTGCGGTTCTCGCTGTCGATATGGCTATAGGATGCGTTGATCGTGAAGCGATCGACCGGACGCATCAGCAGCCCGATTTCCACGCCTTCCGCGTTGGTCCGCGCGATGTTGCTGTAGGTGAAGGTCAGCGCGTCGAAATCGATCTGGTTGCGCGTGTGGCGGTTGAAATAGGTCGCGCTGGCGACCAGCCGGTCGTCGATCAGCCGCTGTTCCACCCCTGCGTCCCAGCTCCTGGCGGTCTCCGCATCCAGCGTCGGCGTGCCGTAGAAGGGCGCGTACAGCTGGTACAGCGTCGGCGCCTTGAACCCTTCGGCATAACTCCCGCGCAGCGTGGTGCCGGTCGGCAGCGTATAAGCGGCGTTGGCGGCAAAGGTGGTGCGCCCGCCAAAGGCATCGTCATCGTCGTGGCGCACACCGCCAGTGACGGCGAGCCCGGCGAGCGGGGTCAGGATCACTTCACCCCAGAAGCTGGTGGTGCCCCGGCTGAACCGGTCGGTGCCGTCGTTCAGACGCGTCGTCTCATGCTCGGCGCCGAGCACGACGCGGATCTGGTCGTTCGCCTGCAGGTCGCCCTTGTAGGTGTAGCGTTCGCTGCGCCCGCGCGACAGGAACAGCGGGGCGGCCCCGACATCACGATCGTAATTGTCGCGGTCGATGTCGGCGATCTGGAACGCCAGGACGTTGCGGAACCGGCCGTCGAGGAAATCCGCGTTCAGCCCGGCATAGCCGTACAGTTCCTGCGCGGTCGAATATTCGCGGGTGTCGGCAAAGGCGAAGGCGGGCGCGGGAAAGCCATCCAGCTCCGTGCGGCTGTCGGCCCAATAACCACGCAGGTCGAGGCGGATGTTGGGCGCGAACGCCACTTCCACGCGGCCGCTGGCGCCATATTGGCGATAGCCGTCACGCTCGGTCCCGCGATCATAGGCGGAGATCCCATCGGTGCGCAGGTAACCGCCGGTGAGCGAGCCCGAAACGATCCCGCTCCCGCCCGAAATGCCGCCGCTGGCGAACACCGTGTCCATCGCGCCATATTCAACATTGCCGCGTGCGCGCAGCTGCTGCGTCGGCGCCTGGGTGATCACGTTGACCACGCCGCCGATTGCCTGGCTGCCCCATGGCACCGAATTGGGCCCGCGCACCACCTCGACCCGCTCCACCGAGGCAGTGAGCAGATTGGCGAAATCGAATGCGCCGCCCGGCGACGACGGATCGTTGACGCGCACGCCATCGATCAGCGTCAGCGTCTGATCCGCCTCTGCACCGCGGATGCGCACGTAGTTGACGGTGCCGACGCCGCCGTTGCGAGTCACGGTCACCCCCGGCGTGGTCTGCAACAGGTCGCTGAGCACCACCGTCTGCCGCTGTTCGATCGTCTCGCGGTCGATGATGGTCACCGCCTGGCCGGTGGTATCGACATCCTGCGGCACGCCGCTGGCCGTCACCACGATGTCGCCGCGCGGCGATGCGTCCTGCGCGAGCGCGGGCGCCGCGATCAGGGTGGCGGATGCCGCCAGCCAGTGGATGGTCTTCATTGTTATTGCCCCAACAAAAGGGCTGCGGCCGGCGCCTCCATGCACCGCCCGTCAGCCGATCCCTCTTGTCGTTCGCTCGAGGGTTTCGGCCTCGTCCGCCCGGCACACCCCGTCCGCGCGATGGATCGACGTGCGACCGGCAGGTCTCCTGGCTCTCGGGTCAGCGTGCCGCCCGGCCTTCCCGGAAGCCTCAGGCTCCAGTGGCGCGGATGGACGGCACTCGCCGATCACAGTTGCGGGGGCAGCGCGGGCATGGGGCTGATGCCCTTCCCGACTTCCCTTTTCATCCCGTCTCCGGGAACCGTTCGCGGCCGCGCCCCTAGGGCCGGCGGCCCGGCTTCGTCAATATTCGACGCCCTTCTGCGCGTTGAAGCCCGCGTTGAAGGGGTGCTTCACCTCGCCGAACTCGGTCACCAGATCGGCGATTTCGACAAGTTCGGGCCGCGCGCCGCGCCCGGTGACGCAGATATGCTTGGTCAGCGGGCGATCCTTGAGGAATGCCAGCACCTCGGCCGAAGGCAGCGTATCATCAGCCAGTACGATGTTGAGTTCGTCGAGGATCACGAAGTCGATCTCGGGATCGAGGATCAGCTCCTGCGCCCGCTCCCACCCGCGCCGCGCCGCGGCGATGTCGCGCGCGCGATCCTGCGTGTCCCAGGTGAACCCCTCCCCCATGCTTTCGAAGCTGACGAGGTCGGACGGATGATCGGTGAAGAAGTTGCGCTCGCCGGTTTCCCAAGTGCCCTTCACGAACTGCAGGATCGCGACTCGCATTCCCCAGCCGATCGAGCGGATCGCCATGCCGAAGGCGGCGGAGGACTTCCCCTTGCCGTTGCCGGTGTGGACGATCAGCAGCCCGCGTTCGAGCGTGCGGCGCGCCTGCATCCGGTCGCGCGCCACCTTCATGCGGCGCATCCGTTCGTTGTGGCGGGCGTGATCGTCGATCTGGTCGGTCATGCCCGCGCTATCGTCATGTGCCGCGCGGCTGGCAACCGGCCGCTTATTTCTTCGCCGCTGGCGCCCTTCTGTAAGGCACGAAATCGCCGAGCACGACAAATCCACGCTGGATCCGCGAATTGCGGTCGAGCAGCTGGAGCGTATCGAGGCGGCACAATTGCGTTCCGGTCGTCCGGTTCAGCAGCACGTCGAGATCGTCGAGCTGGTCAGCGCCGGTCTGCGGCTCGTTGACGTAGATGGTGCTGCCGACGCGGTAGATGATTGCTTTCTTGTCGATGATCTGCGTCGACGTGATCGCGGTGGTGCTGATGCAGCGCACCGGCTCCCCCGCGACGCGCCCGGCGAGCGCCTTTTGCAGCTGAACCTCCGGCGTGTCGCGCGCGGCGGCGGTAGCAGGGGCGGCCAGGACGGTCGCGGCGATCAGGACGGGTGCGAACATCTTCATGGCGCAACGATCAACCCCAATGGCTGAACGTGCGCTGACCATTTGCCCGCGTCAGCCGGCGATCAGCAATGCGCATAGGCCGCGTCGGTCGGCGGAGACACACCCTCGCCGTCCAGCGTGACCAGCGCGGCATTCAGGTGAAGGCTGGTGGTCGACAGCCCGAGCACGTCGGCCATACGCAATGCTTCACGGATGACATCGACCAACGGGCGGTCGGAGCCACAATATACCTCGGCGTTCATGGTCCCGTCCTTTGCCGTGCCGGGCAAGCGGCGGAAAGCCCGATAGATGGTAAATCCTGTCAGCCGTGCCGATGGCCGGGCCAGCTGCCGATCCGCCGCGCCCAGCGCCGGCATCGCCGCTCCGCACCCAACCGGCGCAGAGATGGCGGATAACCTGCATTGCACTCAACCCGGCGCTGCCCCACATAGCCGACTAATACACCAACGGGGCTACAATGGCGGATCCATATTCGACGCTCGGCGTGGCGCGTGGCGCCTCCGAGGCCGAGATCAAGAATGCATATCGCAAGCTCGCAAAGGAGCTGCATCCCGACCGCAATCAGGACAATCCCAAGGCGGCGGAGCGGTTCAGCCAGGTCACCAACGCCTATGACCTGCTGAGCGACAAGGACAAGCGCGCCCGGTTCGACCGCGGCGAGATCGATGCCGATGGCAATCCCACCTCGCCGTTCGGCGCAGGGTTCGGCGGCGGCGGCTTTGCCGGTGGACGTTCGACCAGCGGCGGCTTCCGCAGCGAGGATTTCGGCGGCGCCGAGGGCGTCGACATGTCCGACATCTTCGAAGGGCTGTTCGGCGGCCGCACCGGCGGGCCGGGCGGCGGGTTTTCCAGCGGCTTCGGCCGGCGTCAGCGCGCTGCGCCAAAGGGCGAGAATGTCGCTTATCGGCTGCGCGTCCCCTTCGTCGATGCCGCCGCGCTCGAACCGCAGCGGATCACGCTCGCCGATGGCAAGACGATCGACCTGAAGCTGCCGCCGGGCGTTGAGACCGGCACCCAGATGCGGCTGTCGGGCAAGGGCGAGCAGGGCCCGGGCGGCGCCGGTGACGCGATCGTCACGATCGACATCCAGCCGCACCGTTTCTTCACCCGCGACGGCGACGACGTCCGCCTCGACCTGCCGATCACGCTCAGCGAGGCGGTGAAGGGCGGCCCGGTGAAGGTACCGACCGTGCAGAAACCGGTGATGCTGACCGTGCCCAAGGGCTCGTCGTCGGGTCGCACGCTGCGGCTGAAGGGCAAGGGTTTCCACCGCAAGGACGGCACGCGCGGCGACCAGCTTGTCACGCTGATGATCCAGATCCCGGCCGACGACGCTGCGCTCGACAGCTTCGTGGACAGCTGGTCCGGCGGCGGGAACCCGCGCGCCGACATGGGCGTCTGACCTTTCACAGCGACAAGGGAGCATGTTTTGAGTGAGGAAGCGGGATCGCTGACGCCGGAGGATCGCAAGCATCACGGCCACGCCCGCACCAAGCTCGACCATCAACTCGCGAAGGTTCGGCCCGGCAGCTACGCCTATGAGGTGGTGAAGCGGGCGTGCGTGGGCGTCTACAACGACGGGTTCATTCACGCCGGCAACCTTGCCTATCTCGCGCTGATGACGGTGTTTCCGTTCTTCATCGTGGCGGCCGCCGTGCTCGGGGCGCTGGGGCAGGATTACGGCACGCGGCAGGCGGTGGAATCGTTTCTCCACGTCCTGCCGCCCGACGTTGCCAGCATCCTGCGCAAGCCGATTTCCGATGTGCTCGCCGCGCGGACGGGGGGGCTCCTGTGGCTCGGCGCGCTGATCGGGCTTTGGACCGTCGGCAGCTTCGTCGAGGCGATCCGGGAGATTTTCCGCCGCGCCTATGGCACGCGCAGTTCGCAGTCGCTGTGGCGCGCGCGGCTTGGCCTGACGTTCGGCATCGTCGTCTCGGTCCTGCTCGCGCTGATCTCGTTCCTGGTGCAGGGCATCCTGACCGCCGCGGAACAATTCATCTACAATCTGCTGCCCTTCGCACAGGACATCGCGCGCTGGATCGGGTTCAGCCGCGCGATCCCGGGCGTCGTCATGTTCGGCGCGCTGTGGATGCTGTTCTACTTCGTCACGCCGTCCAAATATCGCTATTCGGGCAACCGGGTGTGGCCCGGCGCCTTGTTCACGACCGCGTGGTGGGTGGGCATGACGGCGGGCTTGCCCATGGTTTTGTCCAACCTTGGCGGCTATGATCTCACCTACGGCAGCCTTGCGGGGGTGGTAGTCATGCTGCTGTTCTTCTATCTGATCGGGCTTGGTCTCGTCTTCGGCGCGCATCTCAACGCAGCGCTGGCGGAACCACCGGAGAACGGGCTAGAGGGAGCCCCCCCGGGTTCGGAAGCAAAGGCAACGATGTGAATGGATTGATGGCGGGCAAGCGTGGGCTCATCATGGGCCTCGCCAATGACAAGTCGCTTGCCTGGGGGATTGCGCAGAAGCTGGCGCAGGCAGGCGCGGACCTGGCCTTTTCCTACCAGGGGGAATCGCTGGCGAAGCGGGTGCGCCCGCTGGCTGAGCAGCTTGGCTCCAGCCGGCTGATCAATTGCGACGTGTCCGACATGGCGGCGCTCGATGCGGCGTTCGACGAACTGGCGAAGGACTGGCCGACGATCGACTTCGTCGTCCATGCGATCGGCTTCTCGGACAAGAACGAGCTGCGCGGCAAATATGTCGACACCAGCCTCGACAACTTCCTGATGACGATGAACATCTCCGCCTACAGCTTCGTCGCCGTGGCGAAGCGCGCGCGCGCGATGATGCCTGAGGGCGGCAGCTTGCTGACGCTGAGCTATTACGGCGCGGAAAAGGTCGTTCCCCACTACAACGTCATGGGCGTGGCGAAAGCGGCGCTGGAAACTAGCGTGAAGTATCTGGCGATGGACCTTGGCCCGGAAAACATCCGCGTCAACGCGATCAGCGCCGGCCCGATCAAGACGCTCGCCGCCAGCGGGATCGGCGATTTCCGCTACATCCTGAAGTGGAATGAGCTGAATTCACCCATGCGCCGCAACGTGACGATCGACGACGTCGGCGGCGCCGGCCTTTACCTACTGTCCGATCTGGCGAGCGGCGTGACGGGCGAGATCCATCATGTCGACGCCGGCTACAATGTGATCGGCATGAAGGCCGAGGACGCGCCCGACATCGCGCTGTCGTAACGCCGTGACGATTGCGATCCGTCCGGCCGCCGGCAGCGATGTCGCCGCGATCGATGCGCTGCTGCGTGCCAGCTTCCCCTGTCCGGAGGAGGCCGATCTGGTGCGCGACCTGTGCATCGCGGGCGACATGGTGCTGACGCTGATCGCACATGACGAGGACGACGATACGCTCGCCGGCGCCATCGTGTTCAGCCGGATGGACGTGACCGTCGCGGGCAAGCAGGTGGCGGCGGTCGCGCTGGCGCCGCTCGCCGTCGCTCCCGCCTATCGGCGGCAGGGCGTGGCGGAGGCGCTGGTCCAGGCGGCGCACGAACAGCTTGAGCGGGCGGGCGTGGTGCTGAGCTTCGTGCTGGGCGATCCCGCCTTCTACAACCGCTTCGGCTATGACGCCGCAGTCGCCCGTAACTTCGAATCGCCCTACGCCGGCGACAATTTCATGGCATTGCCGCTGCAAGGCGGATTGACGCCATGTGGCGTACGCGAGGGGGCGCGCCACGCGCCGGCCTTTGCACGACTGGGGGCGGCATGAGCTTCAATACCTTCGGCCGGATGTTCCGCTTCACCACCTGGGGCGAATCGCACGGGCCGGCGCTGGGCGCGGTGGTCGATGGCTGCCCGCCGGGGATCACGCTGGAAGAAGCGGATATCCAGCCATGGCTCGACAAGCGGCGCCCCGGCACGTCGCGCTTCACCACTCAGCGGCGTGAGCCCGACCAGGTCCGCATCCTGTCGGGCGTGTTCGAGGGGCGCACGACCGGCACGCCGATCAGCCTGATGATCGAGAATGTCGACCAGCGATCGAAGGATTATTCGGAGGTCGCGCTGGCCTATCGGCCGGGCCATGCCGATTATGCCTATGATGCCAAATACGGCTTCCGCGACTATCGCGGCGGCGGGCGATCCTCCGCGCGGGAGACGGCGGCGCGGGTCGCAGCCGGCGCGGTGGCGCGCGCGGTGATCCCCGGGGTGCGGATCCGTGCCTGGGTGGAGGCGATCGGTGGCGACTCGATCGACCCGGCCGCCTTCGACGACGCGCAGATAGACGCCAATCCGTTCTTCTGCCCCGACGCCGCCGCCGCCGCGCGCTGGGAGGAAAAGGTCGATGCCGCGCGCAAGGCCGGCTCCTCGCTGGGCGCCGTCGTGGCGTGCGAGGCGACCGGCGTCCCTGCGGGTTGGGGCGCACCGCTCTATGCCAAGCTCGACAGCGAGCTGGCCGCCGCGATCATGTCGATCAACGCCGTGAAGGGGGTGGAGATCGGCGATGGCTTTGCCGCCGCGGCGCTGTCCGGCGAAGAGAACGCCGATGCGATGCGGCCGGGCGACGGTGCGCCGCAGTTCCTGGCCAATCACGCTGGCGGCATCGCCGGCGGGATCGCCACCGGTCAGCCGATTCGTGTGCGCGCCGCCTTCAAGCCGACCAGTTCGATCCTGACTCCGGTGGAAACGATCAGCCGCAGCGGAGAGGCCGCGCAGATCGCCACCCGCGGCCGTCACGATCCGTGCGTCGGCATTCGCGGTGTGCCGGTCGTGGAAGCGATGGTCGCGCTGGTCCTTGCCGACCAGTTCCTGATGCATCGCGGACAGATCGGAACGGCCCGCTGAAACAACATTCGCCCAGTGGTGAATGGTCGAATCCGACGCTCGGCTGACGACTTTGGGATGAATTGACGTGAATCCCGCGACGACTGGAAGAACTTTCTGTGATCTGATGCATTCTACTCTCAGCACTTAGATAGAACAGCAGGAGAGTATCACATGAAGTATCTTGGACTCGTAGCAGCTGCTGCCCTTGTCGTCCCGACCGTCGCGATGGCACAGACCGCAACTACCACGCCGCAGTCGGCCCCAGGCAGCACGATGCCGGGTGACACGACCACGGGCACGACCGGCACGACGACTACGGAAGACGATACGATGACGCCGTCCACCCGTACGCCGACCTCGCCGTCAACCACTCAGTCGACGATGGATCCCAATGATCCCACCGATAGCACGATGAGCCCGTCGACCTCGCCGTCGACCACCTCACCTACGGTCCCGCCGCGCGGCTAATCCCCTGTCACTGCGGAATATTTGGGCCCGGCAGCAACCCTGCCGGGCCCTTTTCGTTTTCTCCCGCTCCACTCCCCTCGTCTTTTCGACCTGCACTGTTTTTTTGCCGAGTATGTTTGCATGCGCCTTGCCGCCACCGTCAGCGTCACGCTGATCGCACTGTCGACCGCCGCACTGGCCCAAATGGCCGATCCCGCGCTCTATCGGGAGCGCGGCCACGATCTCGAAGCGGCCGACCGAACGCCGCTCGCAACGGCCCCGCCCGGTCAGCCCGCCGCCATGCCCGTTGCAGCGCCAGTGCCCCAACGGGCGATCCGCACCGCCGCGCATTAACCAGAATCTGTTCAATCGCTGGACACTGCCAAAACAGGCGGCGCGCGCGGCCGCGTGATCCGCTACAGCGCGCGCATGACGTCTCCTAGTCATTCCGGGCAAGGCTGACCGTGGCAGTCGCGCTGCATTCCAGCGAGCGTGCGGCGCTGCGCCGTCAGCGCGCGCCCGGTGGATGGCGTGTATGGCGTCAGGCAGCGCTGATCGCGCTGCCGATCACGCTTGTCCTCGCCGTCCTGCTCGCTGCGGCACTTGTCTGGTCGGGGGCGATCGACCGGGATGGATGGACGTCCTCATCGCGCATGACCGTGCCGATCAGCGGGAGCGATCCGGCGCTGGCATCGCCTGGCAGCGGCACCACGGGCACGGCCCCGCTTCCGGCCGAGCCTGCGGGGCGGCTGATGGCGGCCAACAGCGCGGCGACCGGCGTGAGCCCGGCCGCGCCCTTCAGCCTGCGCGGCGCAAGCGCGCTCGATCGCGCGCGGGCGACCGAATGCCTCACCGCTGCGCTCTATTATGAAGCGGTGTCGGAGCCCGACGACGGGCTGCGCGCGGTGGCGCAGGTGGTGTTGAACCGCGTGCGCCATCCCGCCTTCCCCGCCAGCGTCTGCGGCGTTGTCTATCAGGGCGTGGAGCGCGGACGCGGCTGCCAGTTCAGCTTCGCCTGCGACGGTGCGGCGACGCGCGTCCCCGCACGCGCCGGCTGGGCACGCGCGGCACGAGTCGCGGCGGCGGCGCTCGGCGGCTATGTCTATACGCCGGTGGGGCTCGCCACCCATTACCATACCTATGCGGTGACCCCGGCCTGGAACCGGACGCTGGTGATGACGGACGTGGTGGGCGCGCACTTCTTCCACCGCTGGAAAGGGTTCTGGGGCACCGCCGCCGCCTTTCATCAGCGCTACGCCGGGTCAGAGCCGGTCGCGGGCCCGGCCCCGCGGATCGCGACGCCGGTGATTGCGCTCAACCACGCGATTGCGATCGCCCCCACCGCGCCGCTTGTCGGGCTGGCCGCGGCGCAGATCCAGCCAAAGCATCGCGACAGCAGCACCCCCTTGCAGCCGGAGGGCACGCCAGCGCCAGTTTCCGTTGCGCCGCCGACACCTGAGTCGCAGATCCTCGATCGGTGGAAGGACAGCGGCAAACCGCTGCATTAAGCGTCACGCGGGCGAGCGGCGGCGCGGCTATTCCATGCCGATCCGGATCGCCGCCGCCGCGACGAACGGCGCCCCTGCGACCAGCAGCAGGCTGACCGCTCCCAGCAGCTTCAGCCCGCCCGCGCCGCCGTCGATCGCGCCCGCGCCAAATATCAGCAACGGGATGGCGAGCGGCAGCAGCACCAGTCCCGCGATCGCGCCCGCGCCGCGCAGCCCGGCGGTGAGTGCGCCCGTCGCCACCGCCAGCGCGGCCAGCCCCGGCGTGCCGATCGCCAGCCCCGCCTCCACCAACAGCAGCGTTCGCGCGTCGACTCCCATCAACCCGGCCGCGATCAGCGCCGCCACCATCACCGGCGGCGCAAAGGCAAGCCAATGCCCGAGCATCTTCGCCGCCGCCGCCGCCGCCAGTGACTGGCCCCGCACCGCGAGCTGATCGAACACACCCGCTTCCAGATCCGGCCCGATCAATCGATCAACCGGCAGCAGCGCCGCCAGCAAGGCGGCCGCCCAGATCACCCCGCCGCCGATCCGCGCCAGCAAAGCGGCGTCAGGACCAATGGCGAAGGGAAAGAGGATCGCAACCAGCAGGAAAAAGCCGACCGTCATCGCCGCACCGCCCCCGGCATAGCCGCGCCGCGCCTCGCGCAATGCCAATGCGATCATGCCGCCATTTCCTGATGGGCCTGAAGGTCGAGCACGATTGCGCCCGGCACGTCGAGCGGCTGATGAGTGGCCACCATCACGATGCCGCCCTCTGCCCGATGCCGTGCCATCGCTTTTTCGAGCAGGTCGATAGAGGCGACATCCAGCCCGGTCGCCGGTTCATCGAGCAGCCAGATCGCCGCCCCCGCCGCGATCACCCGCGCCAGCGATGCCCGCCGCCGCTGGCCGGTCGACAGCATCCGCACCGGGACATCGGCCAGATCGCCCAGCGCGACCATGTCCAGCGCGCGCGCCATCCGGTCGGCGGGCGCGGGCAACGCATCCAGCCGCGCCCATAGCAGCAATGCCTCACCCAGCCGACGTTCGGGATCGAGCGCGCTTGCTTCCCCCAGCAGCGCCAGTCGGCCACGCGCCTCCACGGTTCCGGCAAACGGTGGCAGCAGGCCGGCCGCCAGCCGCAACAGGCTCGATTTGCCGCACCCGTTCGGCCCGGTCACCAGCGCCGCATCGCCCGCGCCCAACGTCAATGAAACGCCCGCGAACAGCAGCCGCCCACCCCGCCTGCAGGCGACATCATCCAGCGCGAGCGAGGCGCTCAATCGCTCACTGCGTCCTCGAGCGCGTGCATGTCATCGTCGCTGAGGCCGAAATGATGGCCGATCTCGTGAATGGTGACATGCGCCACCAGATCGTCCAGCCGCACCCCCGTTTCGCACCATTCCGCCAGGATCGCCTGACGATACAGATGGATGCGATCAGGCATCGCGCCGCTGTCGAACGCCGATTTCTCGCCCACCGGCCGGCCGTGATAGACGCCGCTCAGCTCGAGCGGATGCTCCAGGCCGAGGCTGGCGAGCGTTTCCTCATCCGCCTCCTCCTCGACCAGCAGCACCACATCGCCGAGATGCGCACGGAATGCGGGGGGCAGGCGATCGATCACACCAAGGGCGTGTCGTTCGATCGCTGCCAGCGAGGGCGGTTCGCCCGGAAGCTCTTGTCCGCTCATGCCTGTCGCCATAGGCGTTGCGCCTTGGACGCGACAAGCTTTGGGAGCGCAGCGATGGTCGATCAATTGAGCGAAGCCGAACGCGCAGAGGCGCTCGATGCCCTGGCCGACTGGGATTATGACGAGGGACGCGATGCGATCACCCGCTCAATCGTGTTCACCGACTTTGCCGAAGCGTTCGGGTTCATGACTCAGGTCGCGCTGATCGCGGAGCGGGCCGACCACCATCCTGAGTGGACCAACGTGTGGAATCGCGTCGAGATCACGCTGACAACGCATGACGCAGGCGGGCTGTCGGCGCGCGACATCGACCTGGCGACCGCAATCGACGCCATCCTGGACGGCTGATTGATGCCACTGGCGTGCGTCAGCGCAGCGGCGCCGACGTCACTGTCGGCTGCGCACGCCCAGCATTGCCAGCCCGCCGGCAAGCGTCAGCGCCGCCAGTACCAGCAGCACCGCGCTGAAATCACTCGGCGTCGCCAGCATCCAGGCGAGCAGCGGGCCAAGCAGCGCTGGCAGGGTATTGGTAAGGTTCAGCAGACCCAGGTCGCGCCCGCGATGCGCCGGGCTGGGCAGCAATTGCATGGCGAAGGCCGCGTGCAGCGCCAGGAATACCGCAGAGCCGATCGCATAAGCGACAAAGGCACCCGCCGCCCAGCGCCAGTCGGGCGCCATCGCCATGCCGGCCAGCCCGACTGCTGCCACCACCGCGCCGCCAATCAGCGCAGGCTTGCGCCGCGCCGATCGGTCCGAGGCGCGCCCGGCGATCAGCGCGATGGGCAGTGACAAGACGAAGCCGACCGTCAGCAGCTGCCCCACCCGCGGCGCCAGCGCGGCGGCCGACGCACTCGGCACGATGCTCTGAAAATAATAGAGCAGGTACAGCGACAGCGCATTGCCGGCGACCTGCACCAGCAATCGCGCGGCAAAGGAGATGACGATGTCCTGCCGCCGCATCGCTACCTCGCCCGCGGGCGGCGCCGACGACGCGGCCCGCCGCGCACGGATCAGCAACAGCGGCGTCACCGTTGCCCAGGTGATCGCCGCGACCATCGCCAGCCGCATTCCCTCGCTCGCCCACGCGAGGCCGACCAGCATGGCGGACACGGCCGATGCGATTGGCACCGCGGCCGCGAGCAGGCCGCCGGTCACGCCTTTTTGGCCGTCCGGCACCTCGTCCGCCATGATCGCCAGCATCGGTCCGAGCAGCGCGTTGACTGACGCCTGGAACACCGCAACCGCCGCCATGATCGCCCATGGCGTCTGGGCGAAGGTGATGCCGGCGAAGGAGACGGCGGTGGCGACCAGTCCGAATGCGATCCAGCGTCGCCGCCCGCCGCCGCGCACAACCGATCGATCGCTCAGCCATCCGAACAGGATGTTTGAACCGCTCGCCACCAAGGCGCCGACGATGACGATCGCACTGAACAGTCCGATCCGTGCGTCGCCGGCGATCTGCTCGATCTTCAGCGGCAGCAGCAGTGCCAGCAGCGGTTGATAGGCGATGACACCGCCCGCATTCGCGAGCGCAAAAAGCAGCAGGAAGCCAGCCGATCGCCGATCGCCGGGTGCAAAGAGGCGCGTATCAACCATCAGATCCGCACGATCGTGCACCACCCCAAAAAACCCGAAAAATTGCGCACAACATGGCGCGACTGGAATACAACGCCGTTCATTTTAAGCACGATCGCACACAAACAAGCCTTGCAGTGCGCGCGGAACGGGCCATTTAGCGTTCAATCATGACATTTGACACTCTTCCCGCGCCGCTTGCTGGCGCGTTAGCCGAACGCGGCTATCAGGCGCCTACCCCAGTTCAGGCCGCCGTAATCGAACCCGAGGCCGCCGGACGCGACCTCATCGTTTCCGCCCGGACCGGTTCCGGCAAGACCGTCGCCTTCGGCATGGCGATGGCATCCGAGCTGCTGGGCGAGGACGATCGCATCATCCCGTCGCGCGAACCGCATGCGCTGGTCATCGCGCCGACTCGCGAACTGGCGCTTCAGGTCAGCCGCGAACTGATCTGGCTTTACGGCCCCACGGGCGCGCGCATCGTCACCTGCGTTGGCGGCATGGATGCTTCCAAGGAGCGTCGTAACCTCAACCACGGCGCGCACATCGTCGTCGGGACTCCGGGCCGCCTGCGCGACCATCTGGAGCGCGGCGCGCTGGAACTTTCAGCGCTGAAGGTCGCGGTGCTCGACGAAGCGGACGAGATGCTCGACATGGGCTTCCGCGAGGATCTGGAGGAGATTCTCGATGCGACGCCCGATACCCGCCGCACGTTGCTGTTCTCGGCGACGATGCCAAAGCCCATCGTTCAGCTGGCCAAGCGCTACCAGAAGGACGCGCTGCGCATCTCCACGGTCGAGGAAGATCGCGGCCATGGCGACATCAGCTACCAGGCTGTCGCCGTCAGCCCGTCTGACATCGAACATGCGGTGATCAACCTGCTCCGCCTGTACGAAGCGGAGACGGCGATGCTGTTCTGCGCCACGCGTGACAATGTCCGCCACCTTCACGCCAGCCTGGTCGAGCGTGGCTTCGCCGCCGTCGCCCTGTCAGGTGAGCACAGCCAGAACGAGCGTAACGCTGCGCTTCAGGCGCTGCGCGATCGCCGCGCCCGCGTCTGCGTCGCGACCGACGTCGCCGCGCGGGGCATCGATCTGCCGAGCCTCAGCCTCGTCATCCACGTCGAGCTGCCGCGCGATGGGGAGACGCTTCAGCACCGGTCCGGCCGTACCGGGCGCGCGGGCAAGAAGGGCACCGCCGTCCTCATCGTACCGTACCAGCGCCGCCGCTGGGCCGAATCGATGCTGCGCAACGCGCGCATCCCGGTCGAGTGGGTCGAGGCGCCGACACCCGAGGACGTGCGCGCCAAGGATCGCGACCGGTTGCTCGAACAGTTGCTCGCCCCGATCGAGGTGGATGAGGAAGACGCCGCGCTCGCCGAGCAGGTGATGGCGCAGAAGACGCCGGCCGATATCGCCGCCGCGCTGGTGCGCGCTTATCGCGCCGCCATGCCGCAGCCCGAGGAACTGGTCGCCGCCACGCCGGAAGCACACCGCGCAGCGCAGCGCGAGAAGCATCGCCCCGGCTTCGACGATGTGGTGTGGTTCCGCATGAACCTCGGCCGCCGGCAGAATGCCGATCCGCGCTGGGTGCTGCCGCTCATCTGCCGCCGCGGCAATCTGACCCGCAACGACGTCGGTGCGATCCGCATCGGTCCGAACGAAACATCGTTCCAGGTTCCACGTCAGCTGGCCAACAAGTTCATGGCTGCCGTCGCGAAGAGCGCGGGCGACGATGATGTGATGATCGAAGTGTCGGATCAGCCACCCGCACAGGGCCGCGCCCCGTCGGGGCCGCGCGCCTCCGGTCCGGCTCGCAGCGGCCCCGCCCGCAGCGGCCCGCCGCGCAGCGGTCCTCCCCGTGGCGGCCCGCGTCGCAGTCACGACCGGGGCTGATCGCCCCACTTTAATCGCATCGACTTAAATCTCATTGCGCGCAACTTCCGCGCGCATTACCCCCGGCGCAACGGCCACGAGCGCCGGGGGAGAGATCGATGCGCACCATCAAGTTACAGAAGCCCGGCGGGCTGGACCGCCTTCAGGTTGCCGAAAGCGAGCGGGTAGCGCCCGGCCGCGGCGAAATCGTCGTGCGCATCGGCGCCAGTTCGCTCAACTTCCACGATTACGCCGTCGTCACCGGGATGATCCCGACCCCCGAGGGTCGCATCCCGATGTCGGACGGTGCGGGTGAAGTGGTGGAGGTGGGCGAAGGCGTCACCGAATTTGCCGTGGGGGACAAGGTGGTCTCCACCTTCTTCCCGCACTGGATGGATGGCGAACCCGCACTGGAAGTGATGCTCGACGTGCCGGGCGACGGGGCGGACGGCTTCGCGCGCGAATTCGTTACTGCGCCGACCACTTCCTTCACCCGCGCGCCGAATGGCTTTTCGGATGCCGAATCCGCCACGCTGACCTGCGCCGGCCTCACCGCCTGGCGCGCGCTGGTGGTCAACGGTCAGATGAAGGCCGGCGACACGGTGCTGGTGCAGGGCACAGGCGGCGTCTCGATCTTCGCGCTTCAGTTCGCCAAGGCCGCCGGCGCAACGGTGATCGCCACCTCGTCCTCGGCCGAGAAGATGGAGCGGCTACGCAGCATGGGCGCCGATCACGTCATCAATTATCGCGAAGACGAGAAATGGGGCGAGACCGCGCGCCGGCTGACCGGCGGCCGCGGCGTTGACCATGTGGTCGAGATCGGCGGGTCCGGCACCATGCCGCAATCGATCGCGGCCACGCGCATCGGCGGCCATATCGCGCTGATCGGCGTTCTCGCCGGGATCGCCGGCAACGTGCCGACGATGTACGTGATGCAGGGCAATCAGCGGATCATCGGCCTCACGGTTGGCGCCCGCCGCCATCAGCAGGACATGGTGCGCGCGATCGAGGCGAATGGCATTCGCCCGATCATCGACCGCCATTTCCCGCTCGAACAGATCGCCGACGCCTTCCGCCACCAGGAATCGGGGAAGCATTTCGGCAAGATCGTCCTCGACATCTGACCCGCTGCGGTGCGCCCGGGCGATGTGGCCCGGGCGCACCTAAGCCATTGCACCCGGGCACCTTCGCGCATTAGGTGCGGCAATCTTATTGTCGTAATCCGGGGACATCATGAAATTCACGGCGGCTTCGCTCGTCTCTCTCGTCGCGCTTGTTGCGCACAGCGCCTCCGCCGAAACGCCGGCCGCCAAGCCCAAGTGGGATGTCAACGCGCCCGCCGGCGCCACCATCCGCGAGGTTCCCATCCGCACCACCGAGGGCAGCTGGATGGACGTGGACGTCAGCCCCGATGGCCGTACCCTCGCCTTCTCGCTGCTGGGCGACATCTATACCATGCCGATCGCCGGTGGCACGCCGACGCGGATCGCCGAAGGCCTCGCTTATGAGGTGCAGCCGCGCTTCTCCCCCGACGGCCGGCGCATCGCCTTCACCTCCGATCGGGGCGGCGGCGACAACATCTGGGTGATGAACACCGACGGCAGCGACAAGCGCCAGGTGACCAAGGAGGATTTCCGCCTCCTCAACCAGCCCAGCTGGAGCAAGGACGGCCGCTTCATCGTCGCCAAGAAGCATTTCACCACCGGCCGTTCGCTCGGCACCGGCGAGGTGTGGATGTACCACGTCTCCGGCGGCAGCGGCGTGTTGCTGGTCAAGCGCCCCAACGAAACCCACCAGAAGGAACTGGGCGAGCCGGTGTATGCGGCGGACGGCAAGTCGGTGTTCTACACCCGCAACGTCACGCCCGGCCCGATCTTTGAATACGCGCAGGATTCGAACACCAACCTGTTCGATATCGAGCGTTATGACCTCGACAGCGGCGAAGTGACCAAGGCGGTGACCGGCGCCGGTGGCGCGGTCCGTCCGACGCCGTCGCCCGATGGCAAGAAGATCGCCTTTGTCCGCCGCGAGGCAACCCGGTCCAAGCTGTACGTCAAGGATCTCGCCTCGGGTGAGGAGCGCAAGATCTACGACGATCTGGACCAGGATTCGCAGGAGACCTGGGCAGTCACCGGCGTCTACCCCAACATGGCATGGCTGCCCGACAATTCGGGCGTCGTGTTCTGGGCCAAGGGCAAGATCCGTCGCATCAATGCCGATGGCAGCAACGCGCGCGAGATCCCGTTCACCGTCAACGATACGCGCGGCATCCTCGATGCGCCGCATCCGCAGATCGCCGTCGCGCCGGATCGCTTCACTACCGCGATGCCGCGTTTCGCCAGCGTCTCGCCCGATGGCCGACAGGTGGTGTTCGAAACGCTCGGCAAATTGTGGGTGAAGCCGGTCGCAGGCGGTGCCGCTCGCCGGCTGACGCGTGACACGGACGCGTTCGAGCTGTTCCCCAGCTGGTCGCGTGACGGCAAGTCGCTGGTTTATGTCAGCTGGACCGATGATGGCCTCGGCCGGCTCCGCGTCATCGGTGCCAATGGCGGCACCGCGCGTGATGTGATCGGCCAGCCAGGCCATTACGCGCGACCGCGCTTCTCGCCCGATGGCAAGACGATCGTGTTTGAGCGCAGCGGCCATGGCGGGCTCACCAGCCCGAAATGGGCGCAGGATGCCGGCGTGTACCGCGTGGCGAGCACCGGCGGCGATGTCACGCGCGTGCTGCGCGGCGCCGCCTCGCCGCAGTTCGGTGCGGGCAACGACCGCATCTTCATGCTGGAGGATGAGCGCAAGGACGGAAAGTCGGTGCGCCAGCTCGTCAGCACTGACCTGTCGGGTCAGGACAAGCGCGTCCACGCCAATGGCGAACTGGCGACCGACTATATCGTGTCCCCGACCGGCGAATATGTCGCCTTCCGCCAGAATTACGCCGCTTATGTCGTGCCGCTGATGCCGGGCGGACAGACGGTCTCACTGTCGCCCGACAGCAAGACGCTGCCGGTGACGAAGGTCAGCGCCGGCGGCGCCGACTATATCAACTGGTCGACCGACGGCACGCAGCTGCACTGGAGCCTGGGACCGACGCTCTACACCGCGTCGACCGCCAGCCTGTTTCCCGCCGCGCCGCGCGCGGACGGAACGCCGGCCTTTACCCCGCCGACCAGCGGCATCAGCCTCGCGATGGAGCAGGCGGCGGCCAAGCCGACCGGCACCGTCGCGATCACCGGCGCGCGGCTCGTCACCATGGCCGGCGAGGATGGCGGCATCATCGACGATGGCGTGGTGGTGATCCGCGGCGACCGCATCGTCGCGGTCGGTCCGCGTGCCTCGACCGCGATCCCCGCCGGCGCAACCGCGATCGACGCGGCGGGCACGACGATCATCCCCGGACTGATCGATGCGCACGCACACGGGCCGGCCGGCACCGATGAACTGGTGCCGCAGCGCAACTGGTCGATGATGCAGAACCTGGCGCTTGGCACCACGACGCTGCACGATCCGTCGAACCGATCGAGTGAGATCTTCGCTGCCGCGGAAATGCAGCGTGCCGGCCTGATCCTCGCCCCGCGCATCTTCTCGACCGGCGAGATCGTCTATGGCGCAAAGGCCGCGGACGTGTACGCGCAGATCGACAGCCTCGACGATGCGCTGGCGCACGTCCGCCGGCTGAAGGCGCAGGGCGGCCACAGCGTGAAGAACTACAACCAGCCGCGCCGTGACCAGCGCCAGCAGGTGACCGAGGCGGGCCGGCGCGAGAACATGCAGGTCGTGGCGGAGGGCGGATCGCTCTTCGGCCTCGACATGACTCACATCGCCGACGGCAATTCGACGCTGGAGCACAATATCCCGCTCGAAACCTTCTACGATGACGTGCTGCAGTTCTTCTCGGCGTCGAAGACGAATTACACGCCGACGCTGGTGGTCAGCTACGGCGGGCTTGCCGGCGATCCTTATTGGCGCCAGGCGACCGACGTCTTCGCGCATCCGCTGCTGAAGGCACACACTCCGCCAACGCGATTGCTCGCCGACAACGCCCGCCGCATCAAGGCGCCGGACGATAACTTCGTCGACGACGACAATGCGCGTGAGGCGCACAGGCTCGCCAAGCGCGGCGTGCTCGTCTCGATCGGCGCGCACGGCCAGCAGGCCGGCATCGGCGCGCATTGGGAATTGTGGTCGTTCGTGCGCGGCGGGATGACCCCGCTGGAGGCGCTGCGCGCAGGCACGATCGTCTCTGCCCAGTCGCTTGGCATGGCGCGCGACATCGGCTCGCTGGAGGTGGGAAAACTCGCCGATCTGGTGGTGCTCGATGCCGATCCTACGGCCGACATCCGCAACAGCGACAAGGTCCGTCAGGTGATGCTGGGTGGGCGCCTGTACGATGCCGCGACGCTCAACGAGGTCGCGACCGGATCGGCCAAGCGCGGTCGCTATTTCTGGGAAAATGGCACCGCCGACTGAGCCGTCTTCCTTCCTAACATTCAGTTGCAACCTTGCGTTCGCCGCTTTCCGGCGGCGAACGACTGTCCCCAGGAGTAAGAACCATGGATCGTCGCACCTTCCTCGGCAGCACCGGCGCCGCCGCACTGGCGACTGCCGTTCCCGCCGCCGCGCAAAAGGCGACCGCGACGGCTGCCGCCGGCGCCAACGACCAGCAGCTGCGCACGCTGCTCGACCGTTTCTTCTATGAGCGGATCGGCGAGAACCCTGAGGGCGCCACCGCACTCGGCCTCGACACTGGCGAGCGCGCGGCGCTGAAGTCGCAGCTCAACGATGGCTCGGCCGCTGGCGCGCAGAAGGATCTTGCGCGGGCGAAGCGCGAGCTGGCCGCGCTGCGCAAGATCAACCCCGCCTCGCTCTCCCCCGCCGCCCGGCTCGATTATGAGGTCGTCTCCTACCAGCTCCAGCGCAGCGTCGCGGGTGGCGAGAAGTTCACCTACGGCGCCAGCATGGGCCGTTTCACGCCTTACGTCCTCACGCATCTGACCGGCGCCTATCGCGAGGTACCCGATTTCCTCGACGCGCAGCATCGCATCAAGGATGCTGCCGACGCCGACGCCTACGTCGCCCGCGTCGCTGCCTTCGCCACCGCGATCGACCAGGATACGGAGCGCCAGCGCGCGGATGCCGCGCGCGGCGTCTTCGCGCCCGATTACGTCCTCGATACCACGCTGAAGCTGATGGGCGGTTTGCGCGATCAGCCGGCGAGCGCCACCGTCCCGGTGACGGCACTGGCGGGCAAGCTGAAGGCCGCGAACCTCCCCGACGCGCGCGTCGCCGAAGCGACCAAGATCATGAACGAGCAGGTGTTCCCGGCGCTCGATCGTCAGCGCGCGCTGGTCACCGAGCTGCGCGGTCGTGCGGTCCATGATGCGGGCGCTTGGCGTCTGCCGGACGGCGAGGCTTATTACGCCGCCGCGGTCGAGGCCGCGACGACGGTCGCCATGTCCGGCGAGGAAGTCCATCGCCTCGGCCTCGCCCAGGTGGCGGAGATCAGCAACCGGATCGACGGCATCCTGAAGGCGCAGGGCATGACGCAGGGCAGCGTCGGCGAGCGGCTGGTCGCGCTCAACAAGCGCCCGGATCAGGTCTATCCCAACACCGATGCCGGCAAGGAGCAGCTGGTTGCGCAGCTCAGCGCGCAGGTCGTCGCGATGCAGAAGCGCCTGCCCGAGCAATTCTCCTTCATCCCCAAGGCGCCGGTCGAGGTTCGCCGCGTGCCCAAGTCGATCGAGGCGGGCGCGCCGGGCGGCTATTACCAGAACGCCTCGCTCGATGGCTCGCGCCCGGGCATCTATTACATCAACCTGCGCGACAGCTTCGATCGCCCGAAGTTCGGCCTCGCCACCTTGTCCTATCACGAGGCAGTCCCGGGCCATCACCTGCAGGTGATGACTGCGCTCGAATCGCAGGACATCCCGCTCATCCGCCGCCGCGGCGGGTTCAGCGGCTATACCGAAGGGTGGGCGCTTTATACCGAACAGCTCGCGGATGAGATGGGCATGTACGAGGGCGATCCGCTCGGCCAGGTCGGGTATCTCCAGTCGCTGCTGTTCCGTGCGACGCGGCTGGTCGTGGACTCGGGCATGCACCACAAGCGCTGGAGCCGCGAGAAGGCGACCGATTACTTCATCGCCACCACCGGCATCGCGCGCGGCCGCAGCCAGAATGAGATCGATCGCTACACCGTCTGGCCGGGCCAGGCGTGCAGCTACAAGATCGGCCACACCGTCTGGGTGCGCCTGCGCGACGCGGTGAAGCAGAAGCAGGGCGCCGCCTTCGACCCGCGCAAATTCCACGCGGTGCTGCTCGACGGCGCGATGCCGCTGACCATCCTGGAACGCATGGTGACGGAGCGGATGCTGAAGGCGTAACGCCGCCACCTCTTTCCGCCATCTGTGCCACCATCTGCGCCACCATCGCGAGGGAGGCAGGATCCAGTCGATCCTGCACCTTTGCGGCGGTGGCGTTTGTGTTAGGGCTCGACGCAAAATACGGGAGAGGCACCAATGCAGACCTATGACGACGTCGTGAACGGCCGCCGCAGCATCCGCGGGTTCAAGCCCGATCCCGTCCCCCGCGCACTGATCGAGGAAGTGCTGGCGCTCGCGATGCGCTCGCCCTCTTCGCTCAATACGCAGCCGTGGAACTTCACCGTCCTCACCGGCGAGCCGCTCGACCGCATTCGCCAGGGCAATACCGAGCGCAACCTCGCCGGTGTGCCCCATTCGCGCGAATTCCGGCTGGGCGACGACTATGGCGGCGTCCACCGCGAGCGGCAGATCGAGATCGCCAAGCAATTGTTCGGTGCGATGGACATCGCGCGTGAGGACAAGGCGAAGCGGCATGACTGGGTGCTGCGCGGCTTCCGCCAGTTCGATGCGCCCGTGTCGATCGTCGTCACTTATGATCGCGTGCTGCTGGGCAGCGACATTGCACCGTTCGATTGCGGCGCCGTCACCACTGCGCTGGTCAACGCCGCCTGGTCGCGCGGGCTGGGCTGCGTCATCAACAGCCAGGGGATCATGCAATCGCCGGTGGTGCGCGAACATGCCGGCATCCCCGACGATCAGGTGATCCAGACCTGTGTCGCGATGGGGTGGCCCGATGACAGCTTCCCCGCCAACGGCGTCGTCTCGCACCGCAAATCGGTCAGCGAAGCGGCGCGCTTCGTCGGTTTCGCCGACTGACGCGCGCGCGCGGGCAGGCTGCGATCCGGAAAAAAGAAGAGCCTGCCGGCGTTCCGAACCGACGTGGAGTGCCGCGGTTCGGTGCCGACAGGCCCAGATGAACGGGCGGGAGCCCCTCCTCCCGCCGTCGTTCAGCGCGGAAAGCGCTTGTCCATCCAGCCCAGGATCGCGCGGTTCACCTCCTCGGGATATTCCTGCTGCGTCCAATGGCCGGATTTTTCGACCAGCACCTTGTCCAGATTGGGTACGTAGCGCTCCATCCCCTCGGCCATCGCCGGGCTCAGCACCACATCATTCTCCGCCATCACCATCAGCGACGGCACCTCGACCTTTTCGACGAGGTTCGCCGACGCCTGCCAGTTGCGGGTGAAATTGCGGTACCAGTTGATCCCGCCCGTGAAGCCGGTCGCGGCAAAGGTCTGTGCGAAGGCTGCGATCTCGTCATCGGTCAGGAATTGCTGATGGTCGGTCGCCGGGTCATAGAGCTTCAGCCCCTCGCCCAGTGCCAGCGTGCGCTGCTCGGCAGGCAGCTTCTCGTATTCCTTCAGCGTCAGCATCGGCTTGCGCATGAAATAGCGCATTGACCGTTCCGGATCGGCGCCCAGCGCAGCATCCGCCTCGCCCGGTTTCTGGAACCAGACGATGTACATGTCGTCGCCATAGACGTGGCGCATTGCGGCGATCGGATCGTTCTCACCGCGTGGCAGGAACGGCGTGTTGACCCCGATCACCCCCGCGCACCGCTCCGGAAAACGAAGCGCGAATTGCCACACGACCATCCCGCCCCAATCATGGCCGCAGGGAATCGCCTTTTCGATGCCCAGCGCATCCATCAATCCGGCGATGTCGCCAGTCAGGTGTTCCAGGTCGTAATCCTCGACCTTCTCCGGCCGGCTGGTCAGCCCATAGCCGCGCTGGTCCGGCGCGATCGCCCAGCGCCCCGCCTTCTCGAACGCGGCAAGCTGATGCCGCCAGGAAAAGGCCAGTTCGGGAAAGCCGTGGCAGAAGATGACGGGCACGCCCTCGCCCCGCGGCCCGACCTCATAATAGGCCATGCGGATGCCGTTGGTGTCGACATATTGCACCGGCGGCATCGCCTCGGCGAGCGCGCGCGGCGCTTCCATCGCATCGTTCATCGGGGCGCTCATGCGCGCAGCTCCGGCCGAACGACGACCTTGCACTGCTTCTCCGGGTCGGCGAGCGCGACAAAGGCGGCAGGCACGTCATCCAGCCCGACCTCGTCGGTGATCGCCGGCAGCACGTCGATCTTGCCGTCGGCGATATTGACCAGCGTCGCGGCGAATTCGCCCGCGGTGTAGCCAAGCACGAAGCGGAAATCGATTTGCTTGTTGATGCACAGGAACGGCTCGATCTTGTCGGTTTCCATGCACACGCCGGCGACGATCACCTGCGTCCCGACGGGCACCGATTCGATGATGTTCTGCAGCACGCCGGGGACGCCGACGCATTCGAAGACGATTGCCTTCTTGCCCGTCTGGCCGCTCATCATCGCGGCCATCCGCTCGGACGAGGTCCGGGGCACGCCCAGTTCGCTCCACTTGCTATGCGGCGATTCCTTCGCCGGATCGACGATGACGTCGGCGCCCATCTTTTCCGCCACCGCGCGCCGCGCGGGCGAGAAATCCGCTGCGACGACTGGTCCCAGCCCGCGCGATTTCAGCGCCGCGATCACCGCAAGGCCCACCGGGCCGCACCCGATGACCAGGTTCACCGTGTCAGGCCCCGCGGCCGACATCGCGACGGCATGTTCGCCAACCGCGAACGGCTCGGTCATCGCGGCCTGCACGTCGCTGAGCCCGTTAGGCACCTCGATCAGCATCGCCTCGCTCAGCACCATCTGCTCGCTGTAGCCACCGGGATAATTGTTCGAATAACCGATCGCCTCATAGCCCTGCGGCTTCATCGCGATCGGCATGGAAACGACACGAGTCCCCGCCTTCAGTGTCTTTGCCGATCCTGGCCCGTGATCGAGGATCTCGGCCGAGAATTCATGGCCGAAGATCATGTCCTTTGACGGGTCGGTGCGCGATTTCTCGCCGGTACGCTCGCCCAGTTCCAGCATGTTCTCGAACGAATGGACGGCGTGAAGGTCGGAACCGCAAATGCCGCAGGCCAGCGTCTTGACCAACACCTCGCCCTGGCCGGGTATCGGATCCGCTACCTCGCCGCACACCAACTGCTTGTTGCGTCTCACCACTGCGCGCATCGCAAGCCATCCCTCTCCTGTCGCCCGGCGTGGTCCGCCGGATCATCCCGCCATCGTGGCGCGGGGTGGCGTCCTGCGCAACCCCATAATCATAACATGTTTGTATTTCTTGCACGTGATCGGATTTTGCCGTATTTCGCCGTGATCAATGGTCGGAGGGATGAATGACTAGCGGTTCGGGCAGTGGATCGGGCGAACGGCAGGAGCAGGTCATCGTGGTCGGCGCCGGCATCGCAGGGCTGTGCACCGCGCTGCGGCTGGGCGGTGGCACCCGTCGTCTGACGCTGCTGGAGCGCGACGATGCGCCGCCCGAGGGTGGGCCGGACGTCGCCTTCGATCAATGGCAGCGCCGCGGCGTCGGCCAGCTGCGCCAGAGCCACGCCTTCCTCGCGCGCCTGCGCAACATCATCCGCGACGAACACCCTCAGCTGCTCGCCGATCTCTACGCCGCCGGCTGCCGCGACATCGCCTTTCCCGACATGCTGCCCCCGGCGCTGCGTGCGCGCTATGTCCCCGCGCCCGGCGACGAGGATCTGACGATCCTGACCAGCCGGCGCACGACGCTCGAACTCGTCATCCGCCGCTATGTGGAACAGCTCCCCGGCGTCGCGATCCGCAGCGGGGTAAAGGTGCGTGAGCTGATCCAGCAGCGCGACGAGCATGGCGTGATCCACGTCACCGGGGTGATCGCCGATACCGCCAACGGGCGGGAGGAAATCCACGCCGACGTGATCGTCGATGCCGGTGGAAAGGCCGCCAATCTGATCGAGCAATTGATCAAGGCCGGCGCACCGATCGGCGAAACCGCGGAAACCGCCGGCGTGCTTTATTTTACCCGCCACTATCGCCTGCACGACGGGCAGGAAGAGCCGCCACGTGGCGAAATCGCCGCCTCCGGCGATCTCGGTTATCTGAAATTCGGCGTGTTCCCGGCCGACAACCACCGTTTCTCGATCACCTTGTGCGTGCCGGAGATCGAACATGGCCTGCGCCGCGCGGTGATGGACGGCGACATGTTCCAGCGTATCTGCATGGCGATGCCCGGCATGGCGCCCTGGGTCGATCCGGCGAAATCCGAACCGGTCGGCAAGGTCATCGGCATGGGCGACCTGCACAGCCGCTGGCGCACCCTGGTGACGGACGGAAAGCCGGCCGTGCTCGGCTATTTCGCGATCGGCGACGCGCTGGTGCGCACCAACCCGCTTTACGGACGCGGCTGTTCGCTCGCGGCGGTCAGCGCCGGCGTGCTTCGCCGTGCACTCGATTCCAGCGCCGATCCGGCCGCCCGCACGCTTGTTTATGACGGCGGCATCCAGGCGGAGGTGAAGCCCTATTACGATCTGATGCTGAAGCAGGATCGCTCCGCCATTCGCCGCGCGCGCGCCACGCTGACACCGGGTCATCGCCCGCGCGTGAAGGCACGGCTCGCCAAGAGCTTCGTCGATGACGGCATCACGGTCGCTGCCCGGTCCGACATCAATCTGATGCGCGCGATGATGCGCGGCTTCCACATGCTCGAACATCCCGAGGCATGGCTGAAACGGCCGCAGAATCTCGGCAAGGTGCTGAGCTATTGGGCGCGCGGCCGCCGCCGCAACGCCGCCGCTTATGCCCCGACGCCGGGCCCGGATCGCCCCGAACTGATGGCGCGGCTGGGGCTTGATGCACAGGCGGACATGCTCGCCGCCTGACCAAGCAGGACAGGGGCAGGCGGCCGCGCCACCTGCCCCATTCCCGCTTATCCCGCCGTCGCGCCGATCGGGATCGGCGTCGCCGCCGCCACTTCGGCATCGATCGTGGCGAACAGCTTGCCCGCGGCCATCTCGTCGCGCGTCCGCTCCGGCTGCAACGTCGCCATATGGTCCAGCCGCACCAGTTCGCGCGGCACATACCAGTGCAATTTATCGCTGTGGTACGCCTCCCACACAGTCTCGGCCACTTCGCGCGGCGGAATGGCACGGAAGACGCCCGACTTGGGCGCACTCGCCGCCGCGCCCTGCGGCAGGATCGGCGTATCGATTAGCGCCGGCAACACGTCGGCCACGCGCACGCCATAGGGTTTCAGCTCGATCGCCAGCGCCTCGGTCAGTCCCTTCACCGCGTGCTTGGTCGCGGAATAGACCGCGATCATCGGCATGCCGTACGTGGCCGAGGAGGAGGATGTGGTGAAGCACATCGACCCCGGCGTCGCCTTCAGCAGCGGGATCGCCAAATGGATGCCGATCAGCACCCCGACGAAATTCACCTGCACCACCGCCAGCACATCGTCCCAGGGCTGGTCGGCGAACGGCCCGCCGCGCCCGATCCCGGCATTGTTGTAGAGCAGGTCGAGCTTGCCGCCGGTGCATTGCGCAAAGGCGTCGAGCGTCGCGCGATACGCCTCGCGATCGGTGACATCCAGCCGCTGGACGAAGCAATTCTCCGCGCCCAATTCGTCCTTCAGCCGCGCCAGCCCGTCGTCGTTGACGTCCACGCCGCCGACGAACCAGCCGTGGTTGGCAAACAGCCGCGCTGTTTCCAGCCCCATGCCCGACGCAGCACCGGTGATGAAGATCGCCTTGCGACCATTGGCGCGCGCGCCCTCGCTCGCGCCGCTCATTCCGCCGCCTCCGATTTCTTGTCGAGGCCCATCGCGACCAGGATTTCCGGCCGGATGTTCTCCGTGCCCTTCTTCTGGATATGGTCCGCCAGTCGGGCGCCGACTGCCGCCTGCGCCTCGCCGATGAAGCGCGGGCGGTTCGCAGCCGCCCAATCGATCGAAGCCTCGCGGTTCGCATTCACCCCGTTCACCGCCGGCATGACGTAACGCGCGATCAGCTCATAGGATTTCTTCTTGTTATCCCATTCGGCCCAATTGTGATCCATCATCAGGAACGCGCCGAACCCGCCCGATTGCTCGCGCAGCCGCTCGATCTGCTTGATCGCATCCTCGGGCGTGCCGATCACCGCCATGCCCGAATTGACCAGCGCGTCGACCGGGTCGCTGCCATCGGCTGGCGCAAGCGGCAACGCCGCCACCTCGCGAAAATAATACAGCCATTTGTCGAGGCCGAAGCGCACCTGCGCGCGCGCTTCCTCGCGCGTGGCGGCGACATGCATCGGCCCGACCAGCCGCCACTGGCTGCGGTCGACGCGCGTGCCGCTGTCGGCCGCCTGTTGCTCCGCGATCGCCCAGTTCGATGCCAGCGCGTTGAACCCGCCGCTCTGCGTCGCGCCGATCGACAGGAGGCCCAGGCCATGCCGCCCCGCCGCGGTCGCGCCCGATGGCGACACCTGGCTCGCCACGCTGATCTCCACCGACGGCCGGCTGTACGGCAGCATCTGCAACCGCGCCTCGTTCAGTTCGAACCAGTCGGTCTTCTTCGACACCTGCTCGCCGCGCAGCAGCGGCACCAGCACGTCGATCGCCTCGTCCATCCGGTCGCGCTGCTTGGCCACTGGAATGCCCATCATGAACGCGTCCGAAGGCAGCGCACCCGGCCCCACGCCGAACATCACCCGCCCGCGGGTGATATGGTCCAGCTGGTTGATCCGGTCCGCCAGCATCAGCGGATGATGGTACGGCAGCGAGGACACGCCGGTGCCCAACCGGATGTGGCGCGTCCGCTCCGCCAGCGTCGCAATGAACAGTTCGGGACTGGCGATCAGCTCGTAACCGGCGGAATGATGTTCGCCCAGCCACGCCTCGTCATAGCCGAGCTTATCCATGTGGACGACGAGATCCAGGTCGCGCTCCAGCGCCAGCGTCGGGTTCTCGTTCAACGGGTGAAAAGGCGCAATGAACGCCCCGAAGCGAATCTTGTCCGCCGCCATTTCTCTCTCTCCTCCTGCCCTGTTTGGCGCGGATGCTACGCCGCGCCACCAGCCGAGGCCATATGGATTCTGCAACATGTTATGATAATTTGCCGCGGCGCGGCGTTGCGGCTATTGGTTGCGGTGCCTAGGGTCACGCCATGCAGAGGAATTACGGATGAGCCGCCGCGAGGAGGCGAAGGCAGAACGCCGCCACCGCATCATCGCGGCCGCGCGTGATCTGATCAAGGAAACCGGCGATACCGGCCTGTCGATGCGCGCCATCGCGGCGCGCGCCGGCGTGTCGCTCACCACGCCCTACAATCTGTTCGGGTCGAAGCGCGCGATCGTCATCGCGCTGCTCGAGGACGTGCGCGAATTCCACGAACGTTTCTCGCAGGTGCGCAGCGCGGGCCCGGTCGACCGCATCTTCCAGGCGGTGTCGATCACCATCGCCTATCTCGCTGACGATCCCGATTTCTACCGTACGCTGTGGACCGAGGCGCTGCGCTTCGACAGCAAGGAATTGCGCGGCGAACTACAGTCGCCGCAACGCTACGGCTTCTGGTTCTCGCTGCTGAGCGAGGGCCGAAACGAGGGCGCGCTGCTCCCCGCGCTGGAGATTGATCCGCTGCTGCACGCGCTGGACGGCGTGTACGTCGCCGCCATGCTCGCCTGGGTGCTGGGCGCAATCGAGGTGCAGGAAATCGAGGCGCATGTCGGCTTCGGCTATGCGCTGGTGCTGCGCGGCGCCGCGACGCCCGAGTTCAGCGCGAAGATCGAGGAAAAGCTGATGGCCTATCAGCGCGATCTGATGAAACTGCGCCCGGCGGTCGCCGCCGCCTGAAACGTTCCGGCCGATAGCGTCGGGTGGCGCCACCCCGGCCGTTGCCGGGATGACGCCGCGCCGGGTCACGCCTTGATCGCGGCCAGTGCCTGCTCGAAATCGGCGATCAGATCGTCGGCATCCTCGACGCCGATCGAAATGCGCACCAGATTGTCGGTGATGCCCAGCGCCGCCTTGCGATCATCGGCCACCGACAGGTGGGTCATGCCGGCCGGGTGGCTCGCCAGCGTCTCGGTGCCGCCAAGGCTGACCGCCAGCTTGGCGATCTTCAGCGCATCGAGGAACGCGAACGCCTCGGTCTCGCCGCCCTTCAGGTACAGCGAGAAGGTCGAACCCGCACCGCTGCAATGGCGACGATAGATGTCCGCCTGGCGCTTGTCCTCGCCCCGCTCCAGGAAGCCGAGGTAGCCGACCTTTTCCACCTTGGGATGCGCGGCCAGGAATTCGCACACCTTGGCGGCATTCTCGCCCGCGCGGCTCATGCGCAGTTCCAGCGTTTCCAGCGACCGCAGCAGCATCCACGACGTGTTCGGGTCGCAGATCGTGCCGATCGTGTTGCGCATCAGCCGGATGGTGTTGATGTGCTCCTTCGATCCCAGCACGCCGCCCGCCACCAGGTCCGAGTGGCCGCCGGCATATTTGGTCAGCGAATAGACGACGATGTCGGCGCCCTGCTGCAACGGCTTGGCCCACAGCGGCCCAAGGAACGTGTTGTCGATCGCGATCGGCGGCTTGTTCTCGCCGGTGAAGATCGCGTCGCGGCTCGCCGCGACGGCCTCTACGTCGACCAACGCATTGGTCGGGTTGGCCGGGCTTTCGAGATAGATCAGCGCGACATTGCCGGTCGCCGCCTCGGTCAGCACCGCGTCGATCTCCTCGCGCGTCGCACCGGCTGGGAAGTCGAGCCACTTCACGCCGAACTTGCCCAGGATGCGCGCGATCAGTGTCTCGGTCGCGGCATAGAGCGGGCCCGAATGGACGATCGTGTCGCCCGGCTTCGTCATCGACAGGAACAGCGTGGCAATCGCGGACATGCCGCTGGAGAAGGTAAGCGCGTCCTCGGCATCTTCCCACACGCTCAGGCGGTCTTCCAGGATCTCCTGGTTCGGGCCGTTGAAACGCGAATAGACGAGGCCCTCCGCACCGCCTGGGCGCTTGCCCGTCACGCCTTCGAAATGGCGCTTGCCGGCAGCGGCGTTGGGGAAGACGAAGGTGGAGGTGAGGAAGATCGGCGGCTTCAGCGCACCTTCCGACAGCGCCGGATCATAGCCGTGGCCCATCATCAGCGTCGCCGGCTTCAGCTTGCGCCCGCCGATCTCTTCGACCGCCGGCTTGGGCGATACGCGGGGGGCGACGCCGGTCAGGTCGGCTTCGGTTTCCTTGGTCATTCGATAACTCCGGTCGGTGGCACGTTGATGGCCACCTTACCGTCTGCCTTACGGCCAGTGGCCATTCCCCGCCATCACTTGGCGACATACGGGGTGAAGGCTCCGATGACACAGCTGCCGGTGGGGAAGCGCGCGGTGCGATCCACCGTCTGCGCGATATCGCCGCGGCACAGCCGCGGCCCGAACTGGCGCGTCACCAGCACGTCGCCACGTGCCACGCCCTCGCAGCCGCCATTGGTGTCGCTGACGTAGATCCGGTTGCGCCCCTCACGATAGATCAGCTTGTCGCCGACCGCCCTGAGCGAGACGGTGCGGAACCGGGTATCGATGCAGTCGACGGGCGGCTGCGGGGTCAGCCGCGCGAGGTCACGTTCCAGCTGGGCACGGTCGCGCTCCTGCGGACTGGGCCGGTCGCTGCCCGTACCGGTGGCGCAGCCGCTGGCGGAAAGCGCAGCAGCACCGGTCACCGCGGCAAGCGCAAAGGATATCAGCACCTTGGCCATCGTCATCCCTCCATGCCCGCGCAGGCGGATCCTGTCGGGTCAACAACGCATCTAGCCGCGAAAACTATCCTTGGCCGCTCGTAGTTCACCCAGTTGGGCGGCGCTGCCGGCGCGAAGGAACGGATTGGTGGCCAGTTCCTCGCCAATCGTCGTCGGGATCGTCGCCTCGCCGGCGGCGCGCGCTTCATCGACGCGCACCATCCGCGCGCGGATCGCCTCATTGTCGGGCTCGGCGACCAGTGCGTAGCGCCCGTTCGACTGGGTATACTCATGCCCGCAATAGACGCGCGTTTCCGGCGGCAGCGTGGCGTAGCGCTGCATGTTGCCGAACATGTCGGCGGGCGTCCCCTCGAACAGCCGCCCGCATCCCATCGCAAACAGCGTGTCGCCAGTGAAGATCGCCGCATCGTCGGCAAAGTGGAACGCGACATGGCCCTGCGTATGCCCCGGCACCGTCGTCACCGTCGCGCGACGCGCGCCCAGCGACACCACATCACCCTCGCCCACGCCCTGATCGAGATGCCCGATCTTCTCGCGCTCCGCCTCCGGGCCGGTGATCCGCGCGCCGGTCGCGGCGACGATCGCACCATTGCCGCCGACATGATCGGGGTGCCAGTGCGTGTTCCAGATGTCGGTGATCGTCCAGCCCCGTGCCGCCGCCGCATCCAGCACCGGCTGCGCCTCGCCCGGATCGATCACCATCGTCGCGCGCGATGCGGGATCGTGGACCAGCCAGCTGTAATTGTCGCTCAGCACCGGCACGCGCACGATCTCCAGCGCGCCTGTCGCCGTGTCAGCCGGCGTCCTCTCCTGTGACAATGGCATCATAGCCCCTTTCATTAAATTCGATCAGGCAGAAACCGTGGCCGAACGGATCGGCAAAGCCGGCGATCCGGCCATAGGGTGCCGCACGCACCCCCGTCTCGTCCACCGCGCCGGCCGCGATCGCTGCCGCGCGCGCGGTGTCGAGATCGTCCACCGCGATATCGAGATGCACCGGCGTCCAGTGCCGGCGGTAATCGCGCCGCACGGGCGACGTGTCGCACGCGACGCTGCCATCGGCCTGTTCCAGAAGGTACAGCGGCGCTTCCAGCCCGAGCAGCTCGACCGCCGCGGCGCCGATCCGCCGCCCGACCCGAAGGCCGAGCGCGCGGCAGTAAAAGGTCTCCGCCCGCGCGAGATCGGGAACGTCGAGGTTCACGATCAGTCGCGCGGGCGCCGGCATCACCAGGTCCCGGTATTCGGCATCGACGCCCAGGGTTCCTGCGGCGGCTTCGGCCCGTTGAGCTGAAGCAGCTCGATCGAGATGCCGTCGGGCGTCTTCACGAACGCCATATACCCGTCCCTCGGAGGACGGTGGACGGTGTAGCCGGCGTCGAGCACCGCCTGGCACGTCGCGTAGATATCGTCGCAATCATAGGCGAGGTGCCCGAAATTGCGCCCGCCGGTATATTCCTCCGGCGCGCTGCCATCCTCTGGCGGCCAATTGTAGGTCAGCTCCACCTCGGCATGGGCGCGCTCGCCCGGCCCGCGCATATCGTCGGGCGTGGCGAGGAAGATCAGCGTGAACCGCCCCGCCTCGCTGTCCGTCCGGCGCACTTCCTTCAGGCCCAGCACCTCGAAGAACTTGATCGTCTCTTCCGGGTTCGTGACCCGGATCATGGTGTGCAGATAGCGCATCAATCCTCCGTGCTTATTTCTGTTCGTCGGTGCCGAATTGCGTCAACGCGCGCGCCGCCGATTGTCCCGCCGGCCGATCGGGCGCAAGCCGTACGGCCTCGCGCCACGCCGCTTTGGCGCCCGCTTCATCGCCCCCGGCGGCGGCGATATTGCCGGCCTCCAGTTGCACCTGCGCATCGTCGGCGGATCGGCGCAGCGCCTGCGCGATATCCGCACGCGCACGGCCCAGATCACCCATCCGTCGTGCCAGCGTCGCCGACAACAGCCAGGCGAGCGGATCGTCCGCCGCATCCTTCACGGCCAGGTCCAGGTCGGCACGTGCCGCCTTGGTGTCGCCGATCGCCACCAGCGCGCGCGCGCGATCCAGCGCCGCCTCGCCGCGTTCCAGCCCGGTGAGTGTCCCCGCCGCCAGCGCCGCGTCCAGCGCGGATCGTGCCTTGGCGGCGTCCTTCCCGGCCAGCCAGGCATTGCCCGCCTGCGCCCAATAACGTGCTGCGGTGCCATCGCGCGCCAGCTCCGTCGCACGCGCCGCTTCCTCGAACGCGGCAGCCGCCGCATCGAACCGGTCCTGTCCGGCCAGCGCCAGGCCCAGGCAGCCCCGCCCGGCGGCGCTGCGATCGAGCAACGCGCGACGCTCTGCCGCGACCGGATCCTCCGCAGCCAGCGCGATGCAGCTGGTGGCGGATGGCGCGGCAACCGATGGTGCAGCAACCGGAGGGGTCGCCACCGACGGGGTCGCGGCCTGCAGCGCAGCAAGCAGCAGGATCATGGCAGCACGATCATGACAACAGGTCCTCGACGGTTCGGATCAGCAGCGCGATATCGCTGTCGCGCGACAGGCGATGATCGCCGTCCTTCACCAGCGTCACCTGCACATCGTCCGAATGCAGCAGCTCGGCCAGCCGCACGGATTGCGCCCAGGGAACATCGCTGTCCTTCTGGCCGTGCAGCAACCGTACCGGGCAATCGAGCGCGATCGGCCCGTGCATCAGCCGACTGGCCTCGCCCGCCTGCCAGAACCGCCGCGTATAAACGGTCGGCTCGGGGCCATAAGGGTTCGGCCGTTCCAGCTTGTTATATTGCAGGATGTAGAGCTTCTCGGGCTGGCTGAAGCCCCAGTCGGTGAAATCGGGCGCCGCCGCGATGCCGACCATCCCTACCACGCGATCGGGCCGGGCGAGCGCCGCGAGCAGCATGATCCATCCGCCCATCGACGATCCGACCAGGACGACCGGGCCGCCGACGGCATGATCGATCATCGCCAGCGCGTCGTCGCGCCAGTCGGTCAACGACTGTTCCTCGAACTTGCCCTCGCTCTCGCCGCAGCCGGCATAGTCGAACCGCAGGAACGCGCGGCCTTCTTCCCGCGCCCACGCTTCCAGCGCCAGCGCCTTGGTGCCGCTCATGTCGCTGGCATAGCCGGGCAGAAACACGATCGTCGGGCCGCTGCCCTCGGTCAGGTGATAGGCAAGGCGGGGGCGCTGGGGCTCGGTCATCGGCCGCGATGTAGGGGCGACCGCGGGATTGCGAAAGGTGACAGCATCGCGATGCGGCGCCGCGACGCCGCGATCAGATCACATATTCGACGGTCTTGAGCTGCGTTTCCGCGTCGCGCTTGGCGGTGCGCTTGGCGACCATCTCGGCATGAAGCTCGGCGATCGTTCGGCTGCCGGTGGTCTTGAACGCGAACGGCAGCACGCCGTGGATCACCGCGCCGACGCCGCCCACCAGCATCCGCATCCCGAACCGCGTGGCGACACCGAAATGCTCACCATAGCTTTCCCCCACGGAGGCGGGATGGTCGAGGAACAGGCGGCGGAACAGGGTGGGATTGGTCGTACGCATCATGAGACCTTATCACGGCTACCGATCTGCGCCAGCATCTCCGCGGCCAGCAGTGGCAGCGTGTCGTCGCGCGCGCCCATCACCACGATCCGGTCGCCCGGCCGCGCGTTGGCCACCAGATGCGCCGCCGCCGCCGCCCTCTCGGCGATATGCCGCGCATTGCCGCCGCTGATCGTGATGTCGCTGGCGATATCGGCGCTGGTCACCTCGCGCGTCACCGTCCCACCCTGATAGACGGGGTCCGGCAGCACCAGCAGGTCATCGACGCCCAGCCCATCGACGAACGTCTGCACCAGTTCGCGCCGCATCGTCTTCAACGGGCCATAGCCGTGCGGCTGGAACAGGGCGAGCAGCCGGCCCGGAAAGGCATGAAGCGTCGCCAGCGTCGCGGCGATCTTATCGGGGTTGTGCCCAAAATCATCGATCACCGTGACGCCGTCGGCAGTGCCGATGACGTCGAACCGGCGCTTCAGACCGGTGTAGGCCGAAATTGCCCGGAAAGCGGCCGGCAGCGCCACGCCCGCGGCCAAAGCTGCCCCGATAGCGGCCAATCCGTTCGCGACATTATGCCGCCCCGGAACGCCCAGGCGGACGCTTTTACCGTTCAGCGTGAACGACACGGCGAACGGCTCCTCGACGATATCGCGCGCCACCAGGTCCGCCTCGCCGCCCAGCGAGAATGTCGTCACCCGCTCGCGCGGCACCCGCATCGCCAGCGCCGCGGCATCGGGATTGTCGGCGTTGACGATCCCATGGGCGGCCTTGCCGATGAAGTCGCCGAACAGGATGTTCAGCTCTTCCAAAGACTTATGGTCGAGGCTCACATTGTTCAGCACCGCGATCCGCGGCGCGTAGAGCGCGATCGATCCGTCGCTTTCATCCACTTCGCTGACGTACGGCGCCCCCTCGCCCACCAACGCGCTGGCGAACGGACGGTCGGCCCCGGCGAAATCCTTCATCACCGCGCCGTTCATCACGGTCGGGTCCATCCCCGCATCGTGCAGGATCCGCGCGATCATGCCCGTCACGGTCGATTTCCCGCTCGTCCCTGCCACGCCAATGGGCAGTTGGCTGGCGTTGAACAGCGCCGCGTTCAGAGCCGCGCGGCTCATCCGCGGGCAGCCGAGTCGGTCCGCCGCGACGATGTCGGCAACCGTATCTTCGACCGCGGCGGAGGCGACGACGATCTGCTCCGCCGACGTGATCCCGCTGCCGTCCTGTGGAAACAGCGCCACGCCCTTTGCCTCCAGGTCGGCAAACTTCGCCGGCACCCGTCCCTGATCCAGCCCCCGATCCGATCCGGCGACCGTGGCGCCGCGCCCCGCCAGGATCATCGCCAGCGGCATCATCCCCGAACCGCCGACACCGACGAAGAAGAAGCGTTTTCCTGCGATGTTGCCGTCCTGCATGGCCGCGGGCTATCGCCGCCGCGGGGCTTGGGCAAGGCGAAGGCGACAAGGCACATGACATTGCGGCCAGTGCGAGGGGCAATAGCGTGAAGATCGGCATCGTCGCGCCCGCGAACAGTGCCAGCCCGGACATGGTGGCGCCGCTCACCGCTTATGCCGCGCTCGCCTATCCGGAGGTGGAGCTCGTCTTCCACCCGCAATGCTGGGAAAGCGACGGCCATTTCGCGGGCCCCGACGCACGCCGCGCGGCGGCCTTCCTGGAATTCGCCAACGACCCCGGCTTTGCCGCCATCTGGTTCGCCCGCGGCGGCTATGGCTCCAACCGGATCCTCGACACCGTCATGCCGCAGCTGAACGACGCGGCACGGCGCAAGAAATATGTCGGCTATTCCGACATGGGCTTCATGCTCGCCGCGCTCTACACGCGCCGTATCGGTCAGGTTGCGCATGGCCCGATGCCGGTCGACGTGCTGCGCAGTTCGGGCGGCGGCGACGCCACGGTCGCCCGCTCGCTCGGCTGGATCGCGCGCGGGGAGCGACAGGGGCTGGAGCCGGGGCTCGGCCGCCGGCCGGCGGCGGCGTTCAACCTCGCCATCCTCGGCGCGTTGATCGGCACGCCCTGGCTGCCCGATCTCACCGACCACGAATTGCTTATCGAGGAGGTGGCGGAACCGCTCTACAATGTTGATCGGCTGCTGTTCACCATGGCCAATGCCACCCAGCTGCGCGGCATCGCCGGGGTGCGGCTGGGCGCGGTCACCGCGATCAAGGACAATAATCCGCGCTGGGGCGAGACGCTGGACACGATGATCCGCCGCTGGTGCCGCGACATGGGCGTGCCGTTCCTCGGCCCGGCGGAGGTCGGCCATACCCAGACCAACCGAGTTGTGCCCTTCGGCCTCGCCTAGGCCACTACCTGCCGATCAGTCGGCCGGCGCGGCGGCCAGCGCCTCAGCCAGCCACGGCGGGATGATCGCATCGCCCAGCGACTCGACCCGGCGATGCTCTACCATCAGCCCCAGCGCCGGATAGGCCGCCCGCGTGCGATCACCCGCCTCGGTCAGCGGGGCGACGACTAGGCGCCGATTCACGTTGGAGCGATAATTCATCCGGGCAGTATTCTCCTGCCCGACATAGCACCCCTTGCCGAAACTGACGCCGTTCAGCTCGCGCGCATTGCATTCCAGCCACAATGTCTCGCCGCTGCCCAGCTCGCCGGTCCCCTCCGTCACGCCCAGCGACAGGCGGTGCGCGAGCCAGCCGTCACTGGCCGCGCCCGGCGCGCCGATCCACCGCCGCCCCAGCGCGGCGAGCCGGGGATCGGGGACGCCCTCGTCACCCGACAGCGCCCAATGCACCGCCAGCGTTTCGTCGCGCGCGATCGTGATCTTTCGACGCAGGCGATACATCGTCAGCCGCTTCGCCAGCGCCTCCGCCTCCTCCGCCTGGCAATCCAGCAGCAGATCGTCGCCATCGTCCCAGACGAGGAAATCGAACAGCGCCTTGCCCTGCGGCGTCAGCACCGCGGTCCAGACGGGCAGCGGTCCGTTGACGTCGTTGGTGACCAATCCCTGGAGGAAACCGCGAACATCCTCCCCGGACAGGCGGACGACGGCGCGATCGGCGAGCATGGTGGCATTGGTCATGCCGACAAGCTAGGGCGTTCGGGCCCTATTCCAAGCTCCTGGATATCCGATGACCGACCGCCTCACCATCCGCCGCCCCGACGATTGGCACGTTCACCTGCGTGACGGCGCGATGCTGAAGCTGGTTGCGCCGCACACCGCGCGGCAGTTCGCCCGGGCGATCATCATGCCCAATCTGACCCCGCCGGTGACGGACGCTGATGCCGCGCGCGCCTATCGCGAGCGGATCATGGCCGCACTGCCCGAGGGCACCGATTTCACACCGCTGATGACCTGCTATCTCACCGACGGCGCGGATCCTGACGCGATCGCCGCCGCACATGCCGAGGGCGTGTTCACCGCGTGCAAGCTCTACCCCGCGCACGCCACGACCAATTCGGCGCATGGGGTGACCGACATCTTTGCGCTCGCCCCGGTGCTGGAACGGATGCAGGCGATCGGCATGCCGCTGCTGATCCACGGCGAGGTGACCGACAAGGATATCGACATCTTCGATCGCGAGGCGGTGTTCATCGATCGCACGTTGCGTCGGCTGGTCGCCGATTTCCCGGCGCTCAAGATCGTGCTCGAACACATCACCACGCACGAAGCCGCTGAATATGTCGCCGCGGCGCCTGATACCGTCGCTGCGACAATCACCCCCCAGCACCTGCTGATCAACCGCAACGCCATCTTCGACGGCGGCATCCGGCCGCACGCTTATTGCCTGCCGGTCGCGAAGCGCGAGCAGCATCGCCTCGCCGTGCGCAAGGCGGCGGTGTCAGGCTCGGCCAAATTCTTCCTGGGTACCGACAGCGCACCGCATGTCGCCGAGGCGAAGGAATCCTCCTGCGGCTGCGCCGGCATCTTCAACGCCCCCTACGCGCTGGAAAGCTATATCCGCGTGTTCGACGAAGAAGGCGCGCTGGACCGGTTCGAGGCGTTCGTCAGCGAAAATGGCGCCCGCTTCTACGGCCTGCCGCTGAACGAGGGCACGATCACGCTGGAACGCGCCGAGACGCTGGTGCCCGACCGGATCGGCAATGACACCGAATCAGTGGTACCGTTCCATGCCGGTGAGACTCTGGGCTGGCGGGTAGTTGCCGCCTGATCGCCGGCGGCGGGAAAAGGATCAGGCCTTTTCGAGCGTGCATTGCAGCGGGTGCTGGTTGGCGCGGGCGAAATCCATCACCTGCCCCACCTTCGTCTCCGCCACTTCGTAACTGAAGACGCCGCACACCCCGACACCCTTCTGGTGGACGTGCAGCATGACCCGTGTCGCCTCTTCCGCGTTCATGCGGAAAAATCGCTGCAGGCACAGCACGACGAATTCCATCGGGGTGTAATCGTCGTTGAGCATCAGCACGCGATAGGGCGTCGGCTCCTTGATCTTGGCGCGCGTGCGCGTCGCCACGCCCACACCGGTGCCGCCGCCGTCATTGTCTCGACGTTCTGCCATGTTCTGGATGCTGGTCATTGTTTCCGCCAAAATATGGCACGCCTTGTAGCGAGGGCAAGGGGGCGGGCGTCGCCGACACGCCCGATCGACCGATCAGGCAAACGCCGGCGCCTGGCGCAACTGCTGATAGGCAGCGATCACTTGCTGTAGCATCGCTTCATGGCTGCGGTCACCGCCGTTTCGATCGGGGTGATAACGGCGCACCAATTCGCTGTACCGCTTGCGCAGCGCCATACGGTCCGCATCGGGCGCGAGCCCGAGGACCTTGAGGCTCGCGCGGTCTTGCCCGGACAATGGCTTGCCGTCGCTGCGCTCGGGCGCAACCTCACGGCGATAACGCGCGCCGATCGCGTCCAGCGGATCGGCGAAATCAGCCCAGCGCGGTCCCTGATCACCGGCGCCGGCGCGGGCAAAGGCGCGCGTCTCACGCTCCCAACCTGCCATCGGGCGCTGCGCATGGTTGATCTCTTCCGCGCTCATCCCGTCGAAGTAATTGTAACTCAAATTGAACGCGCGGACATGGTCGAGGCAGAACCAGCGGAACGCCGGTGGCCCATCGCGTGCCGGCCCTTCCAGCGGCGGTGCCCGAAACTCGCCTGCCGCGGTACAGCCGGGCGCCTCGCACGGCCGGTCGCCTTCGATCCTTCCATGAAACCGTGCGTTCGGCCGATCCTTCGCCAAAATCAGAACATCCCCAGCAAAACGGACTATATAGGCGGCATGACCCAGCCTGCCACCGGCCCGATCCAGCACGCCATCGCCACCCGTCTCACCGACGCGCTCGGCCCGACGCACCTTGAGGTTATCAACGAAAGTGCGCAGCATCGCGGCCATGCGGGCGACGACGGGTCGGGCGAATCACACTTTCGCGTGGTGGTGGAAAGTCCCGCCTTTGCCGGTCTCAACCGAGTCGCTCGGCAGCGGCTGGTGAACCAGGCGCTGGCCGATCTGCTGCGCGATCACGTCCACGCACTGGCGATGAAGACGGTCGCCCCAGGGGAGCCACGATGACCTATCGCCTGTGGTATTGGCCCGGCCTCCAGGGCCGCGGCGAATTCGTCCGCCTTCCGCTGGAGGCAGCCGGTATCGCCTATGAGGATTGCGCCCGCACCCGCTCGGTCGATGCTCTCGTGGAGAATATGGCCGCGGGCGATCGCGCGCCCTTCGCCCCGCCCTATCTGGAGCATGACGGGCAGCGCATCGCGCAGGTCGCCAACATCCTGCTCTATCTCGGTGACCGGCACGATCTAACGCCCTCGGCACCGGCAGATCGCCACTGGATCCTGCAGTTGCAGCTGACCATCGCCGATCTGGTGGCGGAGGTGCACAACATCCACCATCCGGTCGAGCTGGGCGCCTATTATGAGGATCAGAAGCCAGAGGCGGCACGCGCGGCGAACCAGTTCCGCGCAGAACGCTTGCCCAAGTTCCTCGATTATTTCGAACAGGCGGCGCAGGCCAATCCGGGCACGTGGCTGATCGGTGACCGCTGGAGCTATGCCGATACCTCGCTGTTCCAGCTGGTCGAAGGGCTTCGCTACATGTTCCCGCGGCGCATGGCGGCGCTGGAGGGCGACTATCCCGGCGTGATCGCCATCCGTGACGCCGTCGCCGCGCTCCCCGGTATCGCCGCCTATCTCGCCAGCGAGCGGCGTGTTCCCTTCAACACCACGGGCATCTTCCGCCATTATCCCGAGCTGGACGGTGACTGAGACGGCCGTCCGCGTCGGCCGCGCGATGCGCCCCGCGGCGCGCATCCTGCTGGTCGATCGCGATTCGCGCGTGCTCCTGTTCCGCTTCACGCCCGACGATCGCGCGCCCTTCTGGTGCACGCCCGGCGGCGCCTGCGATCCGGGCGAAAGCTATCTCGACGCGGCTCGCCGCGAATTGTTCGAGGAAACCGGCATCCATGCCGATCCTGGGCCGGAGGTGGCGCAGCGGTGGGTCGATTTCCTCACCATCGAACGCGTTGAGGTCACCGCCGATGAGCGCTGGTTCCGCGTCAATATCGATGCGCCCGATATCGATCCGTCGGGCCACACCGAACTCGAGCGCCGCGTGATGACGCAGTGGCGCTGGTTCCGCCGCGATGAGATCGCCGGCTGGCCCGAAACCATCTTCCCCGACGACCTTCTCTCCATGCTGGAAGCGACCGATGACGCGTGATGACCTGATCGAACTCACCCTGCTGCCCTCGACCCACGATATCGGCGGGTTCAAGGTCCACCGCACGCTGCCGCATCGCGAGCGCACGATGGTGGGGCCGTTCCTGTTCTTCGACCAGATGGGGCCTGCTCATCTCCCGCCGGGCGAGGGGATGGACGTTCGCCCGCATCCGCACATCAACCTCGCCACCGTCACTTATCTGTTCGACGGCGCGATCGGCCATCGCGATTCGCTCGGCACACAAGCGGTGATCCGCCCCGGCGCGGTGAACCTGATGACCGCCGGTCGCGGCATCGTCCATTCGGAGCGGTCGCCGGAGGAGGTGCGGCGCGAAGGGCCGGCGCTCTCGGGCATCCAGACGTGGCTCGCGCTGCCCGATGGCCGCGAGGAACTCGATCCTGCCTTTGAGCATGTCCCTGCCGCCGATCTGCCGGTGATCGAGGGCAGCGGTGTCACCGCACGCGTCATCATGGGCGACCTGTGGGGCAAAAGGGCACCGACGACGACCTATGCGGGCACGATCTACGCCGACATCGCGCTCGCACCCGGCGCCAGCGTGCCGATCGACGCTGCCGCCGATGAACGCGCCGTCTATCTGGTCGAGGGGGAGGCGACGCTGGAGGGCCTGCCGCTGGAGCCGCAGAAACTCTACGTCCTTCGCCCCGGTATCGCGGCGACGCTGCGTAGCGCAACTGGCGCCCGCGCGATGCTCGCCGGCGGCGACGCCTTCACCACCCCGCGTCATGTCTGGTGGAATTTCGTCAGCTCCTCGCGCGAGCGTATCCAGGAGGCGAAGCGCGCATGGATGGCGCGCGAGTTCCCGGTCGTCCCGGGTGACGAGATCGAATGGATCCCCATCCCCGGTGAGCCGAACACGGTCAGCTACCCCTGAGACGCTACGCCTGAAGCCGCCCGTCGCCGGTCGGTGCGCTCACGCGCCGGCCAGGCGGCGCGTGTCTTCGTTGGCCCAATAGCCCGCGCCACCCTCGACGAAATCACCGCCCTCGGGCGTGTCGGCGGGGTCGGTCGGCGCCACCCAAGCGCCATGGGCATGGGTCTGCGCGATTCGCACCGGCTTTGCCGCGCCCGGCCACGCCTGAACCCACACCTCCTGCACCGCACTTTGCTTGTTCGGCTCCATCCGCACCCAGGCGAGCGGACGGTCGGCATCCGCGCGCGCCGCCGCCGCCAGCATCGCCGCGCGGATCCGGCCCTGCCGCTCGGCCCCCAGATATTGCCACACCACCGAATGCATCTGCACGCGGGTGACACCGCGCGGCTGCGGCTCGGCCAGCCGCGCCTCGATCCACGCCGCCGCGTCCCCCTGCTCCAGACGGGGCGGATCGGCTGCGAACATCGCCACCGCCGTCTGGAGCCGCGCCGCACGTTCGGGCGCATCGACCCAGACATAGGCCGCCAGTCGCGCCGCAGCCGCCGGATCGCGCACGTCGACCGGCTGAATATCGACCCCACGCACCGATGCGAAGCGCACGTCGGCGGGCTCCTGCATTGGCGCGTCGCCGCGCCATTCGGGGCGGATGGTGAGCGGCGATTCGGCCGGACCGACGATCGTACCGCCCAGATCGAAACGATAGCGGTCGATCAGCAGGTTCAGCCCCGCGCTCGATCCGATCTCCAGCAGCTCGATAGGCTGGCCGAACGTCCGCGCCACCTGGAGAATACCCGTCATCAGCGCCGCCGATCGGCCCGGCTCGTTCGTCTGCGGCGGCCCGTCCAGCCATGGCAGCAGCGCGGCGTCGTGCGTCACGATCACTTGGGCGATGATCTGCGCCACCTCGCTCTCGCCCTGCGTCTCGCCGCGAAACACCCGCGACAGCGCCGGGTCCGCGCCCGCCTGGTGCAGCGCGTGCAGCCCGCCCACCAGCCGCAGCGGCAGCGCGTCTGCGGTCGGCTCGCCGGCCCAGTCGAGCACGCGGCGCCCGACCGCGCTATCGCGCGACAGCGCGGTGGACAGCGCCTGGCAAAGCCGCGCGGTAATCGGCGCGTCCATCCTGGTGCAATAATGGTGCTGGATCAGGAACGCGCCGCGATTGGTCGCTTCGTCTGCCACCCGCTTCCCCTTTGTTCAGGTTATTCCCCCTGCGGCGATGTTGCGCCTGCGCGGGGCGCTGGTAAAGCCGCGCGCATGGCCGAACCGCTCGTCATTGCCGTCCCCAAGGGGCGTATTCTCGCTGAGGTACAGCCGCTGCTCGCCAGCGCCGGCGTCGTTCCTGAGGCCGCCTTCTTTGATGAGGACAGCCGGGCACTGCGTTTCGCGACGGAGGATCCCGGCATCGCGCTGATCCGTGTGCGTGCGTTCGACGTTGCGACGTTCGTGGCGCATGGCGCGGCGCAGCTCGGCATCGTCGGCTCGGACGTGCTGGGTGAATTCGCCTATCCTGAGCTCTACGCGCCGGTAGACCTCGGGATCGGCTATTGCCGCCTGTCGGTCGCCGAACCGGCAGAGCTCGCCGCGCACGATGATCCGCGCGGCTGGAGCCATGTGCGAGTCGCGACCAAATATCCGCATCTCACGGCAGAGCATTTCGCCCGCCGCGGCGTGCAGGCGGAATGTATCAAGCTGAACGGCGCGATGGAGCTGGCCCCCATGCTCGGCCTCGCCCCTCGCATCGTCGACCTGGTGTCCTCGGGTCGAACGCTGAAGGAAAACGGGTTGGTCGAGGTGGAAACCATCGTTGAGGTCTCCTCGCGGCTGATCGTCAATCGCGCGGCGATGAAGATGCGCGCGGGTCGCGTCGTTCCGCTGGTGGAGGCGTTCCGCCGCGCGGTCGCGGAGGCCGCCGCGGCATGATCCGCCTTTCCGCCCGCGACGCCTCCTTCGCGCACGATTTCGCCGCCTTGGTCGATGCGCGGCGCGAATCGGACGCCGACGTCACGCGCGACGTCACCAACATCCTGCGCAGCGTGCGCGATGAGGGTGATGCCGCGTTGAAGGCGTTCACGCAGAAGCTCGACGGCCATGATCTCGATGACGGCGGCTGGTCGATCCCGCTCGCCGATTGTGCCGCCGCCTTCGACGCGCTCGACCCGGTGCTGCGCGAGGCGCTCGAACTCGCCGCTACGCGTATCCGTGCCTATCACGAGAAACAGCGCCCGACCGGCACCGACTTCACCGACGACGCTGGTGTCCGCCTCGGCGCGCGCTGGCGCCCGGTGGACGCGGCCGGGATCTACGTTCCCGGCGGCCGCGCGGCCTATCCCTCGACGCTGCTGATGAACGCCATCCCGGCAAAGGTCGCCGGCGTCGAGCGGCTGGTCGTGGTGACGCCGACGCCAAAGGGACTGATCAACCCGCTGGTCCTTGCCGCCGCGCATCTCGCCGGCGCTGACGAGGTGTGGCGCGTCGGCGGGGCGCAGGCGATCGCCGCGCTCGCCTGGGGCACCGACCGGATCGCCCGCGTCGATGTGGTGACCGGCCCCGGCAACGCCTGGGTCGCGGAGGCCAAGCGCCAGGTCTATGGCGTGGTCGGCATCGATATGGTGGCCGGGCCCAGCGAAATCGTCGTCGTCGCTGATGGCGCGAACAATCCGGACTGGATCGCCGCCGATCTGCTCAGCCAGGCCGAACATGATGTCACAACCCAGTCGATCCTGTTTACCGATTCGGCCGATTTCGCCGATTCGGTGCTGGCGGCGGTAGAACGCCAGCTCATCGACCTTCCGACGCGCGACACGGCACGGATCGCCTGGGAGGCGAATGGCGCGATCGTGCTGGTCGACACGCTCGAACAGGCAATGCCGCTGGTCGACGCGCTCGCGCCCGAGCATGTCGAGATCGCGGTCGATGATCCACAGCCGCTGTTCGATCTGATGCGCCATGCGGGCTCCGCCTTCCTCGGGCGCTACACGCCGGAGGCGATCGGCGATTATGTCGCCGGACCGAACCACGTCCTGCCCACCGGGCGCCGCGCGCGCTTTGCCAGCGGTCTGGGCGTCAGCGACTTCATGAAGCGCACCAGCTTCCTTCAGCTCGACGCCGCCTCGCTCGCGAAACTCGGCCCGGCGACGGTCGCGCTTGCGGAGGCCGAGGGGCTGCCTGCGCACGCCCAGTCGGTCGCCCGCCGCCTCTGAGTCGCCCCGCCCCGGCGCCGCGGGGGCTGGCCGTTGTGGGCCTATACGCGTATGGGGCGCCGCCATGTCCCGTACCGCTGCTCGTACCAAGGCGCGCGCTGCCGCGCGCCTCGCCGCCACCCAGGCGCTTTATCAGCATGAGATGGAGGGCATCTCGATGTCCGCGCTCCTGCACGAATTCCACAACCACCGCATCGGCGCGACGATCGAGGACGCCGAATATGCCGAGGCTGACGTCGCCTTCTTCGACGATGTCGTCACCGGCGCCCACGCCCGCTTGCCCGAGATCGACCGGCTGATCGAAAGCAAGCTGGCGAGCGGCTGGACACTCGATCGCCTCGACAAGCCGATGAAGGCGATCCTGCGCGCTGGCACCTATGAGCTGCTGTCGCGCGTCGACGTGCCCAAGGGCGCGGTGATCAGCGAATATGTCGACGTGGCTCACGCCTTTTACGAGCGGCGCGAGGCTGGCTTCGTCAACGGGCTGCTCGACGCCATCGCACGCGAGGTTCGTCGCTGAGGAAAGGCCGCTGACATGGGCGAGCTGATCAACCTGCGCCGCGCGCGAAAGGCACGCGCCCGGACGCTCGCCGCAGATCAGGCGGCCGCGAACCGGGTCGCATTCGGCCGCACCAAGGCCGAGCGTGATGCCGCCAAGGCCGAAGTTGCCCGAATCGAGCGTGCTCTGGACGGTAACCGGCGCGAGGATTGACCGCTCGCCCGGTTCGCGACTCGCTTCAGGCGCGCGGCGCGCCCTCGACCGGCACGATCGTCATCGTGCCCGCGCTGCTCCGCTCCACCGCAATTGCCAGTGCCCAGCCGGCAAGGATCAGCGTGACGATCCACGTCGCCACTGCCCCGCCCGCGCGCAGCGGATTGGGCGCAGCCCTGCCCATGCCGAGCGGATGGGCGATTCGCGCCAGCACGAACATCACGCCGATCGCCCACAGCGCGACCAGCGATCCACGCGCCAGCTCGATCAACGCCATCAGGATAAGGACGATCGGGGCGTATTCGCCGAAATTCGCGTGCGCCCGCATCCCCGACAGCAGGCCGGGGTCACCCCCATCGCCGACCATCACCTTTCCCCTGACGCGCCCGCGCACCAGCCTGATGGCCAGCCAGATATTGATCACCGCACAGGCCGCAGCGATCGTCAGCGTCACCGGCAGAACCATCTTGCCTCCCCCTTTTATGTCCTGGTGCAAACGTGCCAGTGCGCCATTCGGGTTGCAACGTCCGTCCGATCAGCTATAGGCGCGGGGCTTCGCGATGCGCCCGGCTACCCGGCGCGGCCGGTAACCGGTCCGCGCCGAACGTCGTCGGGCTAATCGTATTTATTTCGAACAATAAAAGATCAAGGTGCCGCGATGGCCGTCCCCAAGCGAAAGACTTCTCCCTCCCGCCGTGGCATGCGCCGCGCGCACGACGCTCTGTCGGTAGAGGCATTCCAGGAATGCCCGAACTGCGGTGAACTGCGTCGCCCGCACAATCTGTGCACGGCGTGCGGTCACTATAACGGCCGCGAAGTTCTTTCGGTCGAGGGCTAATCCGCCCTCCGACGTGGCGCGCCTAGCGCTTCGTCGCTTCGGAATTGCAGATTAGGTATACGGAGTCCGTCTTATCATGGCCGACAGTTCCTGGATCGCCGTCGATGCGATGGGCGGTGACGAGGGGCTGGCGGTCATGCTGGCGGGCGTCGCACGCGCACGTCACCGTTTCGAGGGGATGAAATTCCTGCTCGTCGGTGACGAATCGGCGATCCGTGAAGGCCTGAAACGGCATCCGAACCTCAGCCAGCACGCCGAAATCGTGCATGCGCCCGATGTGATTGCTGGCGACGAAAAGGCTGGGCAGGCGCTGCGCCGTGCCAAGACCACGTCGATGGGAATCGCGATCGACTGCGTGAAGCAGGGGCGCGCAGGCGCCGCTGTGTCTTCGGGTAACACCGGCGCACTGATGGCGATGGCGAAGCTTGCGCTGCGCACGATGCCCGGCATCGATCGCCCGGCGCTGGCCGCCTTGCTCCCGACACTCGGCGACAATGACGTGGTCGTGCTGGATCTCGGCGCCAATACCGAGGTCGAGGCGAAGAACCTCGTTCAGTTTGCGGTCATGGGCGCGGCTTATGCTCGTGTGGCCATGGATCTCGAAAATCCGCGCGTCGCGCTGCTCAACATCGGCAGCGAAGATCAAAAGGGCACCGAGGAGATCCGCGATGCCGCCGCGGCCCTGCGCAACGCCCCGCACCTTCCGATGACCTTCACCGGCTTCATCGAAGGCGACCGGCTGTCGCGCGGCGAGCATGACGTGATCGTCTGCGACGGCTTCTCCGGCAATATCGCGCTCAAGACGGCGGAGGGCACGGCACGCTTTGTCGCCGATCTCCTGAAGCGCGCCTTCACCAGCTCGGTTCGGTCCAAGATCGGCTTTCTTATCTCGCGCCCGGCCACTCAGTTGCTGCGCGACCATCTTGATCCCAACAACCACAATGGCGCGGTCTTCCTCGGGCTGAACGGCCTCGTGCTGAAAAGCCATGGCGGCGCGAACGAGGTCGGGGTCGCTACTGCGATCGGCGTGGCGGCGAAGATGGTGAAGGCTGATCTCGCGCGACGCATTGCCGACGATCTCACCCGCTTTGAGAGAGAAACGGCATGATTCGCAGCCTCATCACCGGCACGGGATCGGCGCTGCCGGCGCGCTGCGTGTCGAACGCTGAGCTTGCCGAGATGGTCGACACCACCGACGAGTGGATCGTCGAGCGAACCGGCATTCGTTTCCGCCATATCGCCGGCCCGGAGGAAACCACCGCGACGCTGGCGCGTGATGCCGCCAAGGCCGCGCTCGAGGCCGCTGGCGTTGCGCCGCAGGATATCGACCTGATCGTCCTGGCCACCGCCACCCCGGACCAGACCTTCCCGTCCAGCGCCACCAAGGTGCAGGCGATGCTGGGCATCGACGATTGTGTCGCGTTCGACGTGGCCGCCGTCTGCTCGGGCTTCCTCTATGCGGTGCAAGTCGCGGACAACATGATCCGCGCGGGTTCGTACCGGCGCGCCCTGGTGATCGGCGCGGAAACGTTCAGCCGTATCCTCGACTGGGAGGATCGCACCACCTGCGTCCTGTTCGGCGATGGCGCGGGCGCGATCGTTCTCGAGGCGCAGGAGAGCGTCGGCCCCGATGGCCGCGGCATCCTGGCGACGAAGCTGCACGCCGATGGGCGGCACAACGAATTGCTCTACGTCGACGGGGGCCCGTCGACCACGGGCACCGTTGGCAAGCTGCGGATGAAGGGGCGTGAGGTGTTCCGCCATGCCGTCGTCAATCTGGCGTCGGTGATGGAGGAAACGCTCGAGAACGTCGGGCTCACTGCCGATCAGGTCGACTGGGTCGTCCCGCACCAGGCCAATGCCCGCATCCTTGATGCGACCGCCCGAAAGCTCGGCCTGCCGGCGGAGAAGGTGGTGGTGACGGTCGATCAGCATGCCAACACGTCTGCGGCCTCCGTCCCGCTCGCGCTTGATGCGGCGGTGCGTGACGGGCGTATCCAGCGCGGTCAGGTCGTCGTGCTGGAGGCGATGGGCGGCGGTTTCACCTGGGGCGCTGCCGTCGTCCGTTACTAGGACACGGTGAACTGCCACATCATTCTTCCACCGCGCGCGCGTGAATGCTAACCTGCAGCAACCGAGTGGGGAGTTGTAGCGAAAATGAGTGACGCGGGGACATTGACTAGGGCGGATCTGGCAGAATCGCTTCACCGCCAGGTGGGTCTGTCGCGCGCGGATTCGGCGCGTCTTGTGGAGCAGATTCTCGAATCGCTGTGCGGCGCACTTGCCCGCGGCGAGAATGTGAAGATTTCTGGCTTCGGCACCTTTGTCCTGCGTGACAAGGGCGAGCGCGTTGGCCGCAATCCCAAGACGGGTGTCGAGGTACCAATCGCGCCGCGCCGCGTGCTCACCTTCCGTGCCAGCCAGATGATGCGCGACCGCATCGTCGCTGCCCAGGCGTGAGCAGTTCCGACAAGGCTGAGGGCGCATTTCGCACGATCGGCGAGGTCGCCAGTGCGACGGGCGTCGCGCCACATGTCCTGCGCTATTGGGAAACGCGGTTTCCGCAGCTTCGCCCGGTCACGCGCGCCGGCAATCGGCGATATTACCGTCCAGCCGACGTCGCGCTGATCCAGCGTATCCAGCGCCTGCTCGGGACGGAGGGCTACACGGTCAAGGGCGTACAGAAGCTGCTCGCCAGCGAAAACCGCGGGGGCACGCCTGCGGCTGACCCCGCTGTCGCGCCGCGTACCGCCGGCAACACCGTTCCAATCGGAGCGCTGATCGCCATTCGTGATCATCTGCAGGACGCGCTGAACGCGTATTGATCGGCGGCGCCGGCGGATCGACCGCCCTCGCCTCTCGCATCCGTCCGCCGGCACCCGGCGTCAGAACCCGCGCGGCTCCTCCATCCGGACCAGATGGTGCCCCATCGGTCCATGTCCGCCCCCCAGTCCGGGCGCCTTCACCAGCGCCTCGCGCACAAAGGCCCGTGCGCGCTCCACCGCCTGCGTCAGTGCAAGCCCGCGCCCCAGGCCCTCGGCGATGGCGCTGGCCAGCGTACAGCCCGTGCCATGCGAATGCCGGGTATCGATCCGCGACCCAGACCAGCTGGCGATCTCTCCATCGCGGCCGATCAGCCGGTCGGTAATCACGTCGCCCTCCGCATGGCCACCCTTGGCAAGTAGCGTCGAACCGGTATCGAGCACCGCCTGCACCCCGCCCAGCGCTGCTAATTCCGGGCAATTGGGGGTGACCACGGTGGCAAGCCGCATCAGCCGTCCGAACGCCGCGGTCGTTTCCTTATCGGCCAGCACGGCGCCCGAACTGGCGATCATCACCGGATCGAACACGATCGGCACGTCGCGCAACGTTTCGATCACGTCGGCAACGGCATGCGCGGTCGTGGCGCTGCCGATCATCCCGATCTTGACCGCGTCGACGCCAATATCGTCGATGCACACCTGCATCTGCTGCGCGACCATCGCCGGCGGGATCGGATGGACGCCGCTCACCCCCAGCGTGTTCTGCGCGGTGATGGCGGTGATCGCCGTCATGGGATGGCCACCCAGCATGGTGACGGTACGGATATCCGCCTGGATGCCCGCGCCGCCCCCTGAATCGGAGCCGGCGACAATCAGGATGCGGGGCGTCATCGCGCCGCCGCCTGCGCGTCGGTCATGCCGGTTCAGCGCTTGCCATCGGCCGGCACGAAGTGCCGCTTCGTCGATGCCGGATGCTTCTTAAGCGCCGCGCCGACCCGCGCCGGACGATCGAGCAGCTCGCCGCCGCAATTAGGGCAGCGTTCGTCCATCTCGTCCGCGCAGTCCGCGCAAAAGGTACATTCGAACGAACAGATGAACGCCCCGCCCTCATCGGCAGGAAGATCGGTTCCGCAACGCTCGCAATCGGGGCGCATTTCCAGCATCGCCGATCCTTACGCGACGCGGTCCGGCTGCGCCACCATCAGCGCCTCGAGGAACTGGCGAACCTCACCGGCGATCGCCACTGGCCGACCCGTCGGCAGGTGGACGTTGACGCTGACCATGTCGATCACGGCGCAAAGATCGCCCTGCTGGTTAGCGATTTCGAACCGCTTGGTCAGGCTGGAGGTACCGATCCGTTCGATCCGCACGGACGTCTCCACGGTGTCGCCGAGCATCAACGGCTTCAGATAATCGACCGAGGCCCGCCGAACATGGAATTCCATCTCGTGCCAGGCTTCGTTCAGCGCCTCGCCGATCCCGGTCCACTCCCAGAACTCGGTCACTGCCACATCGGCGTATTCGAGGTAGCGGGAGTTGAAGACGACACGTTGCCCGTCAATTTCCGCGTAACGGACCTTGAAGGCGGTGGAAAAACTGAAACCAGGGCGGGGCACGGGAGATGTCCTTGATTGGGTAAGCGCGAAGCTGGTGCGCTTAGAATATCAGCTTCACTCCGACCACCGCCAGCGTGGTGGCAAGGATCGGGGTCAGCAGTCGGTCGGTCACGCGCGACGCAATCACGCTGCCCAGCACGATCCCGGGGATCGATCCGGCCAGCAGCGAGGCTAGCAGGATCATGTCGACCGACCCCAGCCACCAATGCCCGATTCCCGCGATCAGCGTCAGTGGCACGGCATGCGCGATGTCCGATCCGACCAGCCGGTTCACCGGCGTGAGCGGATAGAGCACCAGCAGCGCCGTCATTCCCAACGCCCCCGCCCCCACCGACGTCAGCGACACGAGCACGCCGAGCAGCGCGCCCAGCACCACTGTCAGCAGCGCCAGCGTCCCCGGCTTCATACCCTTGAAGAAGGGCTCTACCCGGGCGACGATCCGCGCGCGGAAGAAGGTTGCGATTGCGGTAGCGATCAACGTCACGCCCAGCGCGGCGGCGATCCACCCTCCGGTGTGTTCGGCGTGGACGCTCATCCGGCTGAGGGCGAGCAACGTCAGCAGCGCCGCGGGAATGCTGCCCATCGCCAGGCGGCGCACGACCAGCCAATCCACCGTCCCGCGCAGGCCATGCACTGCGCCGCCGACTGTCTTGGTCGCCGATGCGTACAGCAGGTCGGTGCCAACCGCGGTTGCCGGATGAAAGCCGAACGCCAGCACCAGCAGCGGGGTCATCAGCGATCCGCCGCCGACGCCGGTCAGCCCGACCAGCATCCCGACGAGCACGCCGGCCAGCGAGTAAAGCGGGTTATAGGCGTCCAAGGAACGCTCCCCGCGATGAGCCGCGTGGCTGGCTCAACCAGCGTTCCGTGCCGGCACGTTCACGCCCATGCTGGCCAGATATTTCTTCACGTTGCGCGCCGCCTGGCGCAGCCGCTGTTCATTCTCGACCATCGCGATCCGAACGAAGCCCTCGCCATTTTCGCCATAGCCGACACCCGGCGCCACAGCGACCTTGGCCTGCGTCAGCAACTGCTTGGAGAATTCCAGGCTGCCGAGGTGCGCGAGGGCGGGCGGGAGCGGCGCCCAGGCGAACATGCTGGCGCGCGGGCTGGGGATCTCCCATCCGGCGCGGGCGAAGCTTTCGACCATCACGTCGCGCCGCTTGTGATACAGCTTGCGGTTCTGCTCCACGATGTCCTGCGGGCCGTTCAGCGCAGCGCACGCCGCGGCCTGGATCGGGGTGAAGGCACCATAGTCGAGGTAGGATTTCACCCGCGTCATGGCGGCGATCAGCGTCTTGTTGCCCACGGCGAACCCAATCCGCCACCCAGCCATCGAATAGGTCTTGCTGAGCGAGGTGAATTCGATCGCGACGTCCTTGGCGCCCTTCACCTGCATGATCGAAGGCGTCGGATTGCCATCGAAATACAGCTCGGAATAGGCAAGGTCGGAGATGATCCACACCTGGTTCTCGCGCGCCCAGGCCACCAGCCGCTCGTAAAAGGCGAGATCCACTGCCTCCGCGGTCGGATTGGACGGGTAATTGACGACCAGGATGCTGGGCCGCGGCACGGTAAAGGCCATCGCCCGTTCCAGACTCTCGAAATAGCGCTCGTCGGGCGTGGTCGGCACGGCGCGGATCGTCGCACCGGCGATGATGAAGCCGAAGGTGTGGATCGGATAGCTGGGGTTCGGCGCCAGGATGACGTCGCCCGGCGCCGTGATGGCGGTGGCGAGGCTCGCCAGCCCCTCCTTCGACCCCATGGTGACGACCACCTCGTTTTCCGGATCGACATCGACGCCAAAGCGGCGGCCGTAATAGTTTGCCTGCGCACGGCGCAGCCCGGGGATCCCCTTGGACGCGGAATAGCCATGCGCGTCGGGCTTGCGCGCCACTTCGACCAGCTTGTCGATCACATGCGGCGGCGGCGGCAGGTCGGGGTTGCCCATGCCCAGATCGATGATGTCCTCGCCAGCCGCGCGCGCCGCGGCCCGCATCGCATTCACCTCGGCGATGACATAGGGCGGCAGGCGCTTGATGCGGTAGAACTCTTCGGACATGCGAACCTCGATCGTGAAGAGGCGCAACATAGACGGAGCGCGCAACCGGCGAAAGGCAGGCAGGGCTATCGCGGTCCCATAGCCACGCTATGCTGACCGGCGGAGAGTAACCAATGACCGACAGTCCCGTGCCGCCCAGTTTTGCCGACTTGCAGCAATGGACCGCGATGATCGGTCGGGCGCAGCAGATGATGCTGGAACAGAGCGTCGCGGTGCTGGATGGCAGTGCCGGCAACGCGGCTGCGGACGGCACCCCGCCGCGTGACCCCTGGGCCGACAGCATGGCCGCGTGGCAGCAATTCATCGCTGCCTCCCTCCCCCCCGAACAGCAGCAGCCATCCAGCGACAAGCGCTTCACCGCCCCGGCGTGGCAGCAGAACCCCTTCTTCGCCACGCTGCGCCAGGCCTATGAGTTCATGGCCGACCAGCTGATGCGCAGCGTGGAGACGATGCCGGGTGCCGACGACAAGCAGCGCGCCCAGATGCGCTTCGCCATGCGCAATTTCGTCGACGCGCTCAGCCCGACCAATTTCCCCTTCACCAATCCCCAGGTGATCGAGCGCACGCTCCAGACGCGCGGCGATAATCTGCGCAAGGGATTGCAGCACATGCTCGCGGATATCGCGCGCGGGCAAATGACGCATACGCCGCACGACGCCTTCGAACTCGGGCGCAATCTCGCCACCACGCCGGGCAAGGTCGTGCTGCGCACGCCGCTCTACGAACTGATCCACTACACGCCCACGACGCCGCAGGTGCTGGAAACCCCGCTGGTCATCTTCCCGCCGTGGATCAACCGTTTCTACATCCTCGATCTGAGCGAGGAAAAAAGCTTCATCCGCTGGTGCCTCGATCAGGGGATCAGCGTCTTCATGGTGTCGTGGAAATCGGCCGACGCCAGCATGAAGGAGGTCGGCTGGCGCGACTATATCGCGGCGCAGATCGGCGCGATCGATACGGTGCGCGATCTGCTCGACGTGCCCGCCGTCCACGCGATCGGCTATTGCGTGGCGGGCACCACACTGGCGGCAACGCTGGCGCTACTGGCAGCCCGCAGGGAGGCGGCAAAGGTCGCCAGCGCGACCTTCTTCACCGCCCAGGTCGATTTCACCCGAGCGGGCGATCTTGCCACACTGATCACCGACGACGTGCTCGACCGGATCGACGCGCTGTCGCCGGAGGGGTTCCTCGACGGCCGCTACATGGCAACGACCTTCAACATGCTACGCAGCCGCGACCTGGTGTGGAACTACGTCACCAACAATTATCTGCTGGGGGAGGATTACGCCCCGTTTGATCTCCTCCACTGGAACGGCGACGTGACGAACCTCCCCGCTCGCTGGCACCGCAGCTATCTGGCGGATCTGTATCGCGACAATCTGCTGGTGAAGCCGGGCGCCATCACCATCGACGGCACGCCGCTGGACCTTGGTGCCGTGCAAACACCGGCATTCGTCCAGGCCGGGAGAGAGGATCACATCGCCCCGGCCGACAGCGTATGGGAAATCACCCGGCACTTCCGCGGGCCCGTGCGCTTCGTGCTCGCCGGGTCGGGGCATATCGCGGGCGTCGTCAATCCGCCGGCCGCGCGCAAATATCGCTATTGGACCAACGATCAGCCCACCGGCTCGTTCGCCGAGTTCGTGGAGGGCGCCATCGAGAACGCGGGCAGCTGGTGGCCGGAATGGCTGTCGTGGCTGCGCAGCCATGGAACGACGATGGTCGACGCCGTGGGTGCACGCATCCCCGGCCAAGGCAAACTCCCCGCGTTGGACGACGCCCCGGGCCGCTACGTGCGCGAACGATAAGGTATCGACCGAAACCTTTTGTTGCAGCGCACAAAGACATTGCAACGAGACTGCCGGATCATTATTTTGCAGTGCAGCATAACGATGAGTGTGCCGCCACGTCAGCAGGCACGCCGTGCACCGCGAAGGAACCGACCATGATCGATGCGTTCACTGCGATGACCGAGAAGACCCGCGCGATGTTTGCCGAGGCAAACGACAATGCCCGCACCCAGTTCGAAAAGGGCTCCCGCGCGTTCGAGGACATGACCGCCTTTCAGCGTGAAAATGTCGATGCGATCGTGGAATCCTCGAAAATTGCGGCCAAGGGCATCGAGCAGATGGGCCATGATGCGGCGGCCTATGTGAAGTCGTCCTACGAGCAGGCGACCGGCGCGGTTCGCTCGCTCGGCGCGATCAAGTCGCCGGCTGACTTCTTCCAGCTGCAGAGTGATTTCGCGCGCACCTCTTTCGACGCGTTCATGGCGCACGCGTCGCGCTCGACCGAATCCGCGCTGAAGCTCGCCGGTGAGGTCGCTCAGCCGGTGTCTAACCGCGTCGCGCTCGCGGTCGAGAAGGTGAAGACCGCCGCCGCCTGATCCTCGGGCGGGCGCATCCCGCCACCGTTGATCTCATGCACCCCGGGGCCTTGCTCCGGGGTGTTTTGCTATGGGCAATGCAGATCCTAGTAACACGCCCCTCTGCGGCCCGCGCACGCAACGAACCGGATTCAACAGAAAAGGGCCTCGGCATCGCTGCCGGGGCCCTTCCTGTCTCACCCGAGGGCGAACGATCGCTTAGTCGCGGTCGCGGTCGCCGGTCAGGAACGCCGGGGCGAACTCGGGCGCAGGGCCCTTGTCGTCATTGGCGTCATTGCCACCTTCGCGGCGCGGGCCGCGGTCGCGGCGTGGGCCACGATCGCCGCCACGGTCACCACCGCGCTCGCCGCCACGACCACCACGGTCGCCGCCGCCGTCACGGCGCGGACCACGATCACCACGCGGTTCGCGCGGTTCGCGGGCCGGACGGGTATCTTCCAGCTCTTCGCCGGTTTCCTGGTCGACGACACGCATCGACAGGCGAACCTTGCCGCGCGGATCGATCTCGAGGACCTTGACCTTCACTTCCTGGCCTTCGGACACGACGTCGCCCGGCTTCTCGACCCGCTCGTTCTTCATTTCGGAGACGTGGACGAGACCGTCCTTGCCACCCATGAAGTTCACGAACGCACCGAAATCGACGATGTTGACGACCTTGCCGCTGTAGATCTTGCCGACCTCGGCTTCTTCTACGATGCCCTTGATCCAGTTGATCGCGGCTTCGATCTGCGAGTGATCGGAGGAGCTGATCTTCACCACGCCCTCGTCGTCGATGTCGACCTTCGCACCGGTGGTGGCGACGATCTCGCGGATCACCTTGCCACCCGTGCCGATGATATCGCGGATCTTCGACTTGTCGACCGTGATCGTCTCGATGCGCGGCGCATGGGCGCTGAGCTCGGTGCGGGTTTCACCCAGCGCCTTGTTCATCTCGCCCAGGATGTGCGCACGGCCTTCCTTCGCCTGATGCAGCGCGGCTTCGAAGATCTCGCGGGTGATCCCGGCGATCTTGATGTCCATCTGCATCGTGGTGATGCCCTCGGACGTGCCGGCCACCTTGAAGTCCATGTCGCCGAGGTGATCCTCGTCACCCAGGATGTCGGACAGGATCGCGAAATCCTTGCCTTCCAGGATCAGGCCCATGGCAATGCCGGACACCGGACGCGCGATCGGCACGCCTGCGTCCATCAGAGCCAGCGAGCCGCCGCACACCGATGCCATCGACGACGAGCCGTTCGACTCTGTGATGTCGCTGGTCAGACGGATGGTGTACGGGAACTCTTCCTTGGTCGGCAGCACCGGGTGCAGCGCACGCCATGCCAGCTTGCCATGGCCGACTTCGCGACGGCCCGGCGCGCCGAAGCGGCCCACTTCACCGACCGAGTACGGCGGGAAGTTATAGTGCAGCATGAAATGCTGGTACGACAGGCCGTTCAGGCCGTCGATCATCTGCTCCGCATCGCGGGTACCAAGCGTCGCGGTCGCGATCGTCTGGGTTTCGCCACGCGTGAACAGTGCCGAGCCATGCGCACGCGGCAGGAAGTGCGTTTCCGCCTCGATCGGACGGATCTGCGTGGTGGTGCGGCCGTCGATGCGCTTGCCGTCCTTCAGGATTGCCTGACGGACGATGTTCGCCTCCAGCTTCTTCACCAGCTTCAGCGTGCCGAGGTACTGGGCGGGATCGCTTTCCTTCAGGTCAGCAAACGCCTCGCGTGCCTTGGCGCGCGCCTCGTTCAGCGCATTCTGGCGCTGCTGCTTGTCGGTCAGCTTGTAGGCGGCGGCAATGTCCTTGCCGATCACCTTGTCGAGCTTCTTCAGCGTTGCCGACTTGTCGTCGACGGGCGCCAGCTCCCACGGATCCTTGGCGGCCTGCTCAGCGAGCTTCACAATCGCCTTCACGACCTCACGGCAGGCGTCATGCGCGAACAGCACGGCGCCCAGCATGATCTCTTCCGACAGCTCCTTGGCTTCGGATTCGACCATCATCACCGCGTCGTAGGTGGCGGCGACGACCAGGTCGAGCTGACCCTCTTCGACCTGCTTGTCGGTCGGGTTGAGGATATACTCGCCGTCGATATAACCGACGCGTGCTGCGCCGATCGGGCCCATGAAAGGCACGCCCGAGATGGTGAGCGCGGCCGACGCGGCGACCATCGCCAGGATGTCCGGCTCGTTCTCGCCGTCATAGCTCAGCACCTGAGCGATGGCGTTGATCTCGTTGTAGAACCCTTCCGGGAACAGCGGGCGGATCGGGCGATCGATGAGACGCGAGACCAGGGTCTCCTTCTCGGTCGCGCCACGCTCACGCTTGAAGAAGCCGCCCGGGATACGACCGGCGGCGGAAAACTTTTCCTGATAGTGGACGGTGAGGGGGAAGAAATCCTGCCCTTCCTTGACCGTCTTGGCAGCGGTGACGGCACACAGCACCACCGTCTCGCCGAGCGTCGCCATCACGGCACCGTCGGCCTGGCGGGCGACCTTGCCCGTTTCGAGCGTCAGGGTTTTTCCGCCCCACTCGATGCTTACCGTTTTCTTGTCGAACATTTCGTTTCCTTCACTCCCCACACCCGATGCGCGGGGGGCCTGCTTGAGCCAGTGTCGGCTCCTGCCAGTCGGCCTTATTGCCTTCTGGCAATGTGCGCCCGCACCCGCGGGCCGCATATGCGAGAAGGGCGCCGCGAGGGCGCCCTTCTGAATTACTTGCGAAGACCGAGCTTCGCGATGAGGGCGAGGTAACGATCGCCTTCGGTCTTGCGGAGATAGTCGAGAAGCGAACGACGCTTGTTGACCATCATCAGCAGGCCGCGACGCGAATGGTTATCCTTGGCGTGGCCCTTGAAGTGCTCGGTCAGGTTCCGGATCCGCTCGGTCAGGATCGCGACCTGAACTTCCGGCGAACCGGTGTCGCCTTCGGCGCGGGCGTGATCCTTGATGAGTTCCTGGCGGCGTTCCGCAGTGATCGACATGTGTTTTCCTTCGACATCGTTTTATAGGTTGAAGCCGCGGACGACACGACCCTCGCGGGCCTGGACCTCGATCAGCGCCACCGGCACATCGTGCAGGCAGGCAAAATACTGGCCATCGTCGGCAACGATCCCGGCCAGAACACGCCCCTGGCGGAGCGCCCCTGCCTGGTCGGGAGTGAGGGGTAGAGCCGGGATGTCGTCCAGCCCCGCCCTCAACGGCAGGAGAATATGTTCAAGGGTGCGCGCCTTAGCGGCTTCGCTCAAATTGTCCAGCGATATCGCTTGGGAAAGGCCGAACGGACCCGCCTTCGTCCGTCTGAGATAGGTGACATGGCCGACGGTTCCAAGGGCCAGCGCAATGTCCCGCGCCAGGCTGCGGATATAAGTACCCTTGGAAACATGCGCGGTCAGCGTCGCCTCCTCCAGCGCACCTGCGCCGGCCGCCTGGGTCACGCTCAGCGCGAACACCGTCACCGCCCGCGTTTTCAGGATCACCTCTTCGCCCGCGCGCGCCAGGTCATAGGCCCGCTGCCCGTCGACCTTCAGCGCGGAGAACGCCGGCGGCATCTGCTCGATCGGCCCGGTGAAGTCCGCCAGCACCGCCGCCAGCGCATCGCGCGTCGGGCGCACGTCACTGGTCGCGATCACCTTGCCCTCGCCGTCCAGCGTATCGGTCTGCTCGCCGAAGCGGATGGTGAAGTCGTACACCTTGTCGCTGTCGAGCATCCGCCCGGCAAGCTTCGTCGCCTCGCCCAGCGCGATCGGCAGCACGCCGGATGCCAACGGGTCCAGCGTGCCGCCGTGGCCCACCTTCGCCTTGCCATATCCGCCTTCGCGCAGCGCCCGCTTCACCGCGCTCACGCCCTGTGTCGATCCAAGCCCCAGCGGCTTGTCGAGGATCAGCCAGCCATGCATGTCGAAAGTCCTCAGGCGAACAGCTGCGCGAACGCGAGATACTGGCGCACCAGCCAGTCCGCCGGCGGTCCGACGATCTTGCCCACGATGCTGGCGCTCGGCCAGATCATCGGCACGACCACCAACAGGACGATGATCAGCGGAAAGCCGAAGCGCGCCAGCTTCGCCCATTCCACCGCGAGCCGCCGCGGCAGCACGCCTTCCACCACATGCCCGCCATCGAACGGCGGCAGCGGCAACAGGTTGAACACCGCCAGGAAGATGTTGATCAGCAGGAAGTTGACCAGGTTGGCGAAGATGAACTGGCTGATACCCTCGGGCGGCCCGCTCATCTGCCCGTAGACGACACCGATCGCGATCGCCGCGATCGCCGCCAGCAGGAAGTTCATCCCCGGTCCGGCCAGCGCCACCGCCACCATGCCCCAGCGCGGATTGCGCAGCCGCCGTGCATCAACCGGCACCGGCTTTGCCCAGCCGAACACCGGCGCCTTGGCGAGCGCGAGGCCCAGCGGCAGGATGACGGTGCCGATCGGATCGACATGGCGGAGTGGGTTGAACGACAGCCGGTTGAGCTCAGCCGCGGTCGGATCGCCCAGCGCGCGGGCCATCAGGCCATGCGCCACTTCGTGAAAGACGATCGCGATGATCAGCGGAATGATCCACACCGCCGCGGCGTAGATGGGATTGTCGGGTGTCATGATGCCGGCGAGATAGGGGGGCGAGGGTAAGAGCGCCAGCGATTGCCGCCGCCCGCCCGCGTTCTACGCCTCCCCGACGGCGCCTCGCTCCAGCGCCGCGGTGAAATGCCGCCGGCACAGCGCGACATAACGGTCGTTCCCGCCGATCACCGTCTGTGCGCCCGCCGCGACCGGGCGCCCCTGCCCGTCCACCCGCAGGTTCATCGTCGCCTTGCGCCCGCATTCGCAGACCGACTTTATCTCGATCAGCGCATCGGCCAGCGCCAGCAGCCGCGCCGATCCTTCGAACAACGCGCCCTGGAAATCCGTACGCAGCCCGTACGCCAGCACCGGAATGCCATCCACATCCGCCAGCCGCGCCAGTTGATCGACCTGCGCGGCGGTCAGGAACTGCGCCTCGTCAACCAGCACGCAGGCCACCGTTTCCTCGACATGGCGATCGAGCACACAGGCAGCGATATTGGTCGTCGGGTCAAACATAGTTGCCGGCGCCGACAGGCCGATGCGTGACGTGATCGTTCCGGCGGCAAAGCGATCATCGATCGCCGCGGTGAACAGCATCGTCGCCATGCCGCGCTCGCGGTAATTGAAGTCGGCCTGCAGCAGGTTGGTCGATTTTCCCGCGTTCATGCTGGCATAATAGAAATAGAGCTTGGCCATGCCGTGCTGTTCCCCATCGGCGCGCGCCGCGCCACTGTTTTCCCGCGATCGGTGATCTACCTCCATCAGTGTTTCACCGGGGCATTGTTTTGCCGCAGTACGGGATACGAAATGGCGCCCAGCGATTGTTCGCGCGAACCAATGGAGGAATTCGCCGATGCTTCGCTCCTACCTCATCGGGCTTGCCGCGGGTCAGCGCGGGATCGTGCCGTTGGCCGCCCTCGCCGCTGCCGGCCGTCGCGGCGCCCTGCCCGATGACATGCCGCTCGCCAAATTGTTCAAGAACCCGCTGATCGCCTGGGGCGCCGTTGCATTCAGCGCCGCGGAAATGGCCGGCGACAAGCAGAAGACGGCGCCCGACCGCATCGTACCGATCGGCCTTGCCGTGCGCAGCGTTACCTCCGCTTACGCCGGCGCCGCGCTGGCACCCAAGGGTCAGCGCGTTACCGGCGCCGCCGTCGCGCTCGGCACCGCGCTCGCCAGCTCATACATCGGCTGGCGCATCCGAATGGCGGCACTTCGCCGCTACGGCCAGACGGCGAGCGGCTTCGTCGAGGATGCCCTGGTGCTCGCCACCGGTGTCGCTGCGGCCGACCCGCGCCTCGTTAAGCGCGCCGCTTAAGCCGGATCGTAGCTTAGCCGCACCTTCGACGCCGCTTCCGCCGCGATGCGCCGGGCGTCGTCGGTGGTGGCGGCACGCGCCAGCGCCACGCCCATGCGCCGATAGGGCCGCGTCGTCGGCTTGGCGAAGATCCGCACGTCCACTTCGCCTCCCGGCGTTGCAAGTGCCTCGGCAATCCCGTCGTAGCGCACCGTCTCCGACGCACGATCCGCCAGGATCACCGCCGAGGCGGACGGGCCGTAGCTGGTCAGCGTCGGGATCGGCAGGCCGAGGATCGCGCGGGCGTGCAGGTCGAACTCGCTCAAGGATTGCGAGATCAACGTCACCATCCCCGTGTCATGCGGGCGCGGCGACAGTTCGGAGAAGATTACCTCGTCATCCTTGACGAAGAACTCAACGCCGAACAGGCCATAGCCGCCTAGGTCATCCACCACCTTGCGCGCCATGTCTTGGGCGTTGGCGATCGCCTGTTCCGACATGGCGGCGGGCTGCCAGCTTTCCTGATAATCGCCGCGTTCCTGCCGGTGACCGATCGGCGGGCAGAAGACGACGCCATCGCGCGTGCGCACCGTCAGGAGCGTGATCTCATAGTCGAAATCGACGAACTCCTCGACGATCACTCGCGCCCGGTCGCCGCGCATGTTCGCGACGGCATAATCCCACGCCGCCTCCAGCTCCGCTTCGCTGCGAACCGTGCTCTGCCCCTTGCCTGATGACGACATCACCGGCTTGATGACGCACGGCAGCCCGGTGTGCGCCGCGCCCGCGCGCACCTCGTCCAGCGTTTCGGCATAGCGATAGCGCGAGGTGCGCAGCCCCAGCTCGACTGCCGCCACTTCGCGGATGCCATCGCGGTTCATCGTCATCATCGTCGCCCGCGCCGAGGGCACGATCGTCGTCCCTGCCGCTTCCAGCTCGGCCAGCACTTCGGTGCGGATCGCCTCCACCTCGGGAACGACGAAATCGGGGCGATGCTTCGCCACCGCGGCGCGCAGCAGGTCGGCGTCCAGCATCGAGAATATCTCGCGCGCATCCGCCACCTGCATCGCTGGCGCGTCGTCATAGCTGTCGCACGCGATGACATAGCAGCCGAGCCGCTTGGCCGAGATCACGAACTCGCGCCCGAGTTCGCCCGAACCGAGCAGAAGGATTGTTTCCGTGAACGCCATGCCGCACCGCCTTGCTGTTGCCGGTGGCGTGAGTGGCCCGATTGCCACGGCTTGTCCACGGGGAGCATCACTCGTAGCACGCGGCAAAAGGGCGGACCGCGACGCGCCGGTTCAATCTGCGAGGGGATGAATGGCCGGTTCCGATTTGCCCAGGGTGCTCGCGTTCGACGTGTTCGGAACGGTGGTGGACTGGCGCACCAGCATCACCGCGGAATCCGCCACCTTCCTCGCGCGGATCGGCCGCGACGATCTTGATCCCGCGGCCTTCACAGACAAGTGGCGCCGCCGCTACCTCACCGGCATGGCGGCCTATGCCAAGTCGGGCCGCGACTTCACCATCCTCGACGTGCTCCACCGCGAGATGCTGGGCGAAACGCTGAAGGATGAAGGCGTCGATCCCGCCAAGCTCGACGAAGCATTGCTGCAGGACTGGACCTTCGCCTGGCGCCGCCTCACCCCCTGGCCAGACTCGGTGGAGGGGCTGACCCGCCTGAAAGGCCGCTTCCCGATGGTCACCCTGTCGAACGGCAATATCGCGCTGATGCTGGAGATGGCGCGGCGCGGTGGCCTGCCCTGGGACGCCATCATGGGCGCCGAAGTCACCCGCGCCTACAAGCCCGACCCCCGCGCTTACCTAGGTACCGCGGAAATCCTCGGCCTCGCGCCGCAGGACGTGTGCCTCGTCGCCGCGCATCACAGCGATCTCGCCGCCGCGCGCGCTTGCGGCCTCAAGACCGCGTTCATTGCGCGGCCGATGGAATATGGCGGACGGGCAGCGCCCGACGCAAAACTGGCGCAGAATTGGGAATGGTCAGCCGACAGCCTCACTGACCTGGCGGAAAAGCTCGGCTGCTGATCCGCAGCCGGCGGCTTATTCCCCGCTGGCTTCCAGGTCGCGCGCCACGGTGGGCGAGCGCAGCAGCTGGTCGATGTGGCTGCCCTCGTCGAAGCTCTCGTCGCTCAGGAACTTGAGCTTCGCGGCATATTTCATCTTTACCCGCCGGGCGACTTCGCGCTGGAGATAGGCGGTGTTGGTGCGCAGCGCCTTCAGCACCGCGTCCTCGTCCTTGCCCAGCAACGGCTTCACGAACACGGTCGCATGACGAAGATCGGGCGACATGCGCACTTCGGTGATGCTCACCAGGTGCGATGTCAGCACGTCGTCATGCACGTCGCCGCGCTGCAGGATCTCTGACAGCACGTGACGCACCTGTTCGCCTACGCGCAGGGTACGGACGGATTTTTCTGGTTGATCGGTCATTGTCGCAAGTCCCCTCTCCCCCGTGGGGGAGAGGGTTCATGTCCTTACAGCGTGCGTTCGCGCAGCTCGACCTCGAACGTTTCGAGGAAGTCGCCCGGACGGATGTCGGTGAAGTTCTGCGTGAACGTCACACCGCATTCGAGACCCGCGCGAACCTCCGGCACGTCGTCCTTGAAGCGCCGCAGCGAGGCAATTTCGCCATTGTAGATAATGACGTCGTTGCGCGTGATGCGGGCCTTGAGCGCCTTGCGGATGACACCTTCGACGACCAGCAGACCAGCCGCCTTGCCGTGCTTGCCGGCCGAGAAGACGTCGCGGATTTCCGCACGGCCAACCACGGTCTCGAACGCTTCGGGACCAAGCTCACCCGCCATGCCGGCGCGGATCTCGTCGATCAGGTCATAGATGACGTCGTAATATTTCAACGCCACCTTGTGCCGATCGGCGATCTCGCGAGCCTTCGCATTGGCGCGGACGTGGAAGCCGATGATCGGCGCCCCCGAGGCCGCAGCCGCGTTCACGTCGCTCTCGGTGATGCCACCCACGCCCGAATGCAGGATGCGCGCGCGAATGTCGTCGGTCGAGATCTTGTTGATCGCGGCGACGATCGCCTCGACGGTACCCTGCGTATCGGCCTTGACGACCAGCGGATATTCGATCGCCTTGTTCGCTGCCAGGGCAGAGAACATGCTCTCGAGACTCGCCGGTGCCGACGTCGTGCGCTTCTGCGTCAGCACGCCCTGGCGATATTCCGCCACTTCGCGTGCCCGTGCCTCGGTCTCGACCACCTGCAGCTGATCACCAGCCGACGGGGTGCCCGACATGCCGAGTACCTCGACCGGCGTCGACGGGCCCGCTTCCTTGAGCTGGCGACCCTTGTCGTCGACCAGTGCACGCACCTTGCCGCTTTCGGCGCCGACAACGAACACGTCGCCAACCTTCAGCGTGCCACGCGTGACCAGCACCGTCGCCACCGGGCCACGGCCCTTGTCCAGCTTGGCCTCGATCACCGTGCCCTCGGCATCGCGATCGGGGTTCGCCTTCAGATCCATCAGCTCGGCCTGCAGCTGGATCTTCTCGATCAACTGGTCGAGCCCGGTCTTCTTCAGCGCGGAGACTTCGACGTCCTGCGTCTCGCCGCCCATCTCTTCGACCTGGATGTTATGCTCCAGCAGGCGCTCGCGCACGCGCTGGGCATTGGCATCGTGCTTGTCGATCTTGTTGATCGCCACGATCATCGGCTTGCCAGCCGCCTTCGTGTGATTGATTGCCTCGATCGTCTGCGGCATCAGCCCGTCGTCAGCGGCCACCACCAGCACGACAATGTCGGTCACGTCCGCACCACGCGCCCGCATGGCGGTGAACGCTTCGTGGCCCGGCGTGTCGAGGAAGGTGATCTTCGACTTGTCCTTCAACGTCACCTGATAGGCGCCGATGTGCTGCGTGATGCCACCGGCCTCGCCGCGCACCACGTCGGTGCCGCGCAACGCGTCGAGCAGGCTGGTCTTGCCGTGATCAACGTGGCCCATGATCGTGACGACCGGCGGACGCGGCTTCAGATCGGCATCATCGTCCGGTGCGGTATCCAGCACCAGGTCGATGTCGCTGTCGCTGACGCGCACGACATTGTGGCCGAACTCGGTGACGAGCAGCTCTGCCGTATCCTGGTCGATCGTCTGCGTCATGGTGACGGGCGAGCCCATCTTGAACAGCGCCTTCACCAGGTCAGCGCCGCGCTCCGCCATACGGTTCGCCAGCTCCTGGACGGTGATCGCCTCAGGCACCTGAACGTCGCGGACCTGCTTGGCCTGCGGCTCGCGCGGGCCAGTCCAGCCGCGCTTTTCCTTTTCGCGGGCACGCTTCAGCGCGGCGAGCGAGCGGGCGCGGGCGCCATCCTCGTTCAGCGCGCGAGTCACGGTCAGCTTGCCGCCACGACGCTCGTCGCCCTTGCGGTCGCGCTGCTGCGGACGCGCTGGCGCTGCGTTGTTGCGCGGCGTCGCCTGGCCCGTGGGCAGGCTGCGCTGCTGCGGCGCGGACGAACCGGCGGACGAACCGCTGGCCGACGGAGCCGTCGCGGCAGCAGGAGCCGGCTTCGGCTCGGGCTTGGGCTGCGGCTTCGGGATCTCGGGGCGAGCAACCGGCGAGAAGCGGCGCGGGGCCGGCATCGACGGATCGCGACCCAGCACCGGCGGTGCAGGCGGCGGGGCCGGTGTCGGCTTGGGCGCGGGCGGCGGCGGCGGTGCCGCAACCGGGGCAGCCGGCGCGGGCTCAGGCGCGGCCGGCGTCTCGACGACCGGTGCCTTGGGCTCGGGTGCCGGAGGCGGCGGCGGCGGGGCCACCGGACGGAACATGATCGGCGCACCGGTGCGCACCATCAGCGGCTCTTCGGCCGCGGGTGCTGCGGGCGCAGCCGCCGGGGCCTCTGCAACGGCCGGCTCCGGTGCTGCCGGCGCAGCTTCGGCCGCAGGCTCGGCCTGGGCAGCCGCCGCCGCTGCGGCACGCTCTTCGACGCGACGCTTCTCGTCCTCGGCTGCGCGGGCACGCTCGGCCTCCTCGCGGTGCCGCAATTCTTCCAGCGCACGCATGCGCTGCTCTTCTGCTTCGCGAAGCAGGCGGGCCTGGCGCTCCTGCGGCGTCTCGTCCGACGGTGCGCGCGGGGGCGCGGCCTGCGGCGCGGGCGCTGCCGGTGCCTCGACGGGCTCCGGTGCGGCTGCCTGCTCGACCGGCGCCGGATCACCCGGCTTGCGGAACGTGCGTGCCTTCTTCGTCTCCACGATCACCGTATTGGAGCGGCCGTGGCTGAAGCTTTGCTTCACCTTGCCGGTCTCGACGGTGCGTCGGACGCCCAGCGGCGCGCGCATGCCAAGTTTCGGCTTGTCGTTGTCGGTCTCGCTCACTCAAATTCCTCGTGTGTCGTCACGGCCGGTATATGCCCGGAAAGCTCGGGCGCCGATGCGCCTTGCGCGGCCGTTGCGCAAGGTGCGGAGGTCAGACCACCCACCAAAGTACCACTTTGATGAGCTTCTGGGCTATCAGGGCCGATAAAGCGGCGCCAGCGATCGAGCGCTTCGCCCAACCTGCCGGCCGCCATGCGGTCGGTGACGCCGATATGTACCACGTTTTCGCGGCCAAGCGCCATCGACAATATGGGGCGCGGCATCGGCAGAACCAAGCCCCCCAGTCCGCTGCCTTCGCGGTTCGAGCCGACTCGCCAGGCCTGGGCCAGCTTGCGCCGCCCGTCCTCGCTGGCATCGGCAGCATGATATAGCGCGTGAAGCCGCCCGGATCGCGCCGCCTCGGCGATTCGATCCGATCCGGTCAGCACCGCGCCCGAACGCGCTTCCAGCCCCAGCCGGTCGAGCGCGTTGCGCTCCAGCGCGCTGGCGATCAACGCCGGCAGATCGTCCGGGATGGTCATCTCGCCGGTCTTGAATGCCCGCGCCAGCGCCCCGCGCAGCTTGCCCTTCTGCTGCGCGACGGCCAGTTCGGCAGCGGTCACGGCAATCCACGCGCCACGACCTGGCGCCTTGGCGCGCACGTCGGGCAGCACGCGGCCATCGGGCGCCATGACGAGTCGGATCAGGCCGTCCCTGGGCGATTCCTCGCGCGACAGGATACAGGTGCGGATCGGATCGCTCATGCGCGCGCCTCCCGCCCGGCAACCGCGTGGCTGCCGGCCTGATCCCGCACCAACTGGCGGATCGCTAGCCGATCATTGTGAGGGTTCCGCATGCGCGTCTCCCTCTTTGGGCGCCACGGGCGAGTCGCGATCTACGATCAACACGCCGCCAGCACCGTAATTCTCCGTCGAGACTTCCTCGATCACGATCTGGACCGCGGCCGGGTTCTTGCCCAGCCGCGAGACCAGCGAGGACGTGACGTCAGCCACGATCCCCGCCTTCTGCTCCTTGGAAGCGGAGCCTGCCAGTCTGATCGAAACGAACGGCATCAGGCCTCCGACTCCTCCGTCACGGCGTCGGCGGGCGCGGGCGCCGCGTCCTCATCCTCAAACCAGTGTGCACGGGCGGCCATGATGATCTCATTGCCCTGCTCTTCGGTCAGGCCATATTCGCCCAGTACGCCACCCTTGTGCTCGGGACGGCGCGGTGCGTCCTCGTTGCGGCGGCGCGGCTCGACGCGCTTCTTCTCGATCAGCTCGTCCGTGGCGAGGTCGGCGATATCGTCCAGCGTCTTGAGGCCGGCCTTGCCCAGCGTGACCAGCATGGCTTCGGTCAGGTGCGGCAGCTCGGCCACCGCATCCTCGACGCCCAGCGCCTGGCGCGCTTCGCGATTGGCCTGCTCGCGACGCTCGATCGCTTCGGCCGCACGGCTCTGCAGCTCCTGCGCCAGATCCTCGTCAAAGCCTTCGATCGCGGCGAGTTCGTCCAGCTCGACGTAGGCGACTTCCTCCAGCTCGGTGAAGCCTTCGGCCACCAGCAGCTGGGCAAGCGTCTCGTCGACATCCAGCTCGTTCTGGAACGTCTCGGTGCGCGACACGAATTCCTGCTGGCGCTTCTCGCTCGAATCGCTCTCGGTCATGATGTCGATCGCCTTGGCGGTCAGCTGCGAGGCAAGCCGCACGTTCTGGCCCCGACGGCCGATGGCCAGGCTCAGCATGTCGTCCGGAACGACGACTTCGATACGCTCTTCTTCCTCGTCGATGATCACGCGGCTGACGTTCGCCGGCTGCAGCGCATTGACGACGAAGGTCGCGATGTCCGGCGACCACGGAATGATGTCGATCTTCTCGCCCTGCATTTCCTGCACGACGGCCTGAACGCGGCTACCCTTCATTCCGACGCATGCGCCGACCGGGTCGATCGAGGAATCGTGGCTGATGACGCCAATCTTGGCGCGGCTGCCCGGGTCGCGGGCGGCGGCCTTGATCTCGATGATGCCATCGTAGATCTCGGGCACTTCCTGCGCGAACAGCTTCTTCATGAAGTCGGGATGGGCGCGGCTCAGGAAGATCTGCGGTCCGCGGTTCTCGCGCACTACCTTCATGATCAGGCTGCGGATACGGTCGTTCACGCGCACCACTTCGCGCGGGATCTGCTGGTCGCGGCGGATTACGCCCTCGGCGCGACCCAGGTCGACGACGATGTGGCCGAATTCGACGCGCTTGACGACGCCGGTGATGATCTCACCCGCGCGATCCTTGAATTCCTCATACTGGCGCTCGCGCTCGGCATCGCGGACCTTCTGGAAGATGGTCTGCTTGGCGGCCTGCGCCTGGATGCGGCCGAATTCGATCGGGGGCAGCGGATCGACCAGGAAGTCGCCGACGGTGGCGCCCTTCTGCAGCTTCTGCGCGCCGTTGACATCGACCTGCTTGTAGATGTCGTCGACCTGCTCGACCACTTCGACGACACGCCACAGGCGAAGGTCACCGTTGTTGGGATCCAGCTTCGCGCGAATGTCCATTTCCTGGCCGTAGCGCGTACGCGCCGCGCGCTGGATCGCATCTTCCATCGCTTCGATGACGATCGCCTTGTCGATCATCTTCTCGCTGGCGACGCTGTTGGCGATCGCGATCAGTTCCGCACGGTTCGCGGTGACGCCGGTAGCCATTACTCGGTTTCCTCTGCTTCGATTTCTTCTTCTTCCGCGCCCTCGATGGAGAGCGGGACGGTTGCAGCGATCAACTTGTCGGTCAGCACCAGCTTCGCATCGATGATCCGACCGAAGGGAACACGCGCGACCGTGCCGGTGCGGTTGCGGATGGCAATTTCCTCGCCCTCCACGCCGGCGATCTCGCCGCGAAACTGCTTCTGCCCCTCGAGCGGCTCGTCCAGCGTCAGCTTCGCCTCATGGCCCGCCCAATCGGCATAGTCGCTGAGGCGGGTGAGCGGACGGTCGATGCCGGGGCTCGACACTTCCAAGCGATACGCGCCCTCGATCGGGTCGCGACCAGCCTCTTCCAGCGCGTCGAGCACGTCGGAAATGCGGCGCGACAGATCGGCGCAATCGTCGATCGTCAGCTGCCGCGTGTCCGGCCGCTCGGCCATCACCTGCAACGTACGCTCGTCACCCTTGCCGAACAGCGCGACACGCACGAGGTCGAATCCGAGTGCCTTGGCCTCGGTTTCGATCAACTGGGTCAGCGCGGCAATATCCGCCATCGGGTCTCCACATACACACAGGTTGTTGCCGCCGCGAAGCCTTGCCCCGCGACCCCTTGCATCTGGCGATGTAAGAGAAAGCACGGCCAATATAGATCGGGATGCGATGATGGGCAATCCCCCCACCGTGCGCCGGAGACGCCGACTTGCTCAGAGCGGCCCTGATTGTTGCACAATGTTGCCAGCGGGTCGGAACGGTCGCCCGGCGGCATCGTTCACCAGACAACACTTTGAAAGGAAGATGCCTTGCTCTGGACGATCGTCGTTATCCTGCTGGTCCTATGGCTCCTCGGCTTCAGCCTGCATGTCGCGGGCGGCCTGATCCACATCCTGCTGGTGATCGCGCTGATCGTCGGCTTGGTGCAGCTGTTCACCGGCCGCCGCGTCTAGCGGCAAAGGCCGGGCCGGCGCGGCGGATCGTCAGCCGCGCTCGGCCAGCGCCTTCAGCGTCGCCAGGTCCTTGCGAATCCAGCGGCGGTCGCGCGCAAACGTCTCGTCGTCCATACCGGGCTGGCGAAACAACGTCAGCTGAACCTCCGCGCCCTCGCCATTGGCGATGATGCGCAGCGGCACCTCGACCGGCGTACCACCGTCGGGGATCACCCGATGATCCATCACGCCATAGTCGTTGTGCGGGGTGAAGAAGACGCGGATGCCGCCCTCCGCACCGTCGCCTACCCACGAATCGCCATCCTCGCGCAACGCGAACTCGCTGAGCCCGGAGGCCCAGCGCGGGAAGGCTTCGGGGCGCCAGAACGCCTCATAGACTTCCCGCCACTGTCGCGCGATCGTGACCGAAAGGACGATCGCCGGGCGCATCAGTCGGCGAACAGCAGCACGGGCGTCTCAAGCAGCTTCTTCACTGCCTGGACGTAGCTTGCCGCATCCCAGCCATCGACCACGCGATGGTCGCAGCTGATCGACAGGTTCATCAGCTTCGCCCGAACGATGTCATCACCCCCAAAACCATTAGGGCGAAAAACAGGACGCTCGACGATCTTGTTCGGCCCGATGATCGCCACCTCCGGCCGGTTGATCACCGGCGTCGTCGCAATGCCGCCGAGCGGCCCGAGCGAGGTGACGGTAATCGTCCCATTGCCCAGTTCCTCGGGCTTCAGCTTCTGCGTGCGCGCCGCTTCCGCCAGCCGCCCGATCTCTGCCGCCAGCTGCCACACGTTCTTGTCCTGCGCGTCGCGGATCACTGGCACGGTGAGGCCGGCGTCGGTCTGCGCGGCAATCCCCATGTGCACCCGGCCGGACCGCGTCACCACGCCCGCCTCGTCGTCATAGCGCGCGTTCAGCATCGGGAAGTCGGGCAGCGTGCGGCAGATCGCGACGATCAGGAACGGCAGCATGGTAAGCTTCGGCCGGCCCCCGCGATTGTCGTTCAGGTCCGCCCGCATCTCCTCCAGCGCGGTCACGTCGATCTCGTCGACATAGGTGAAGTGCGGGATGTTCCGCTTCGATGCGGCCATGTTTTCGGCGATGCGGCGACGCATCCCGATCACCTTCACCTGCTCGTCCGCCCGCGCGCGGCTGGCGTGCGGCGGGTGATAGCCCTGCCCGCCGGCATAGCGCAGATACGCATCGAGATCGGCGTGGCGGATGCGGTCGCCTTCCGACACCTTCACCTGGGAAAGGTCGACGCCCAGATCCTGGGCGCGCGCCCGCACCGCTGGGGAGGCAAGGACGGCAGCCGCCGGGGACGCAGCAGGAGCCACATCGGCATCCGGCGCAGCAGCCGCCGGCGCGGCGGGGGCAGGCGCGGGCGCGGCCGGGGCCGGCTCGACCACCTCTTCGACGCCCGGGTTCTCGGCCTCGAACGCCTCGACCTCATCAGCGCCGCCCAGCTTCTGCTCGACGTCCGCCGCGGCCTCACCCTCCGGCTCCGTCGCGCCCTCAGCATCGGTCTCGATCACCACCAGCATCGCGCCGATCGCGATCTGGTCGCCGACCTCGCCCGCCAGTTCGACGACGGTGCCCGACACCGGCGACTCCATTTCCACGGTTGCCTTGTCGGTCATCATGTCGGCGATATTCTGGTCTTCCTCGACCCGGTCGCCCACCGCGACATGCCAGCCGACGATCTCCGCCTCGGCAATGCCTTCGCCGATATCGGGCAGTTTGAAGGTGAAACGCGCCATAGCCTGATCCAAATCCGTTCGTGTCGAGCGAAGTCGAGACACTGTCTCGCAAACCCCGCCCCTCGACTTCGCGCGGGACGGACGGGGCGGGTGGGACTGGGTGTCAGTCCTTCATGATCTTTTTGAGCGCCATCCCGATACGCACCGGGCCAGGGAAATAGGCCCATTCCAGGCTGTGCGGATAGGGCGTGTCGAATCCGGTCACGCGCTCCACCGGCGCCTCGAGATGATAGAAGCAGCGTTCCTGCACCAGCGCCGACAGCTCCGCGCCGAATCCGCCGGTGCGCGTCGCCTCATGCACGATCAGGCACCGCCCGGTCTTCTTCACGCTTTCCTCGATCGTCTCGATATCGAGCGGCACCAGCGTGCGCAGGTCGATGATCTCGGCGTCGATGCCGGTATCCTCGACCACCTGCGCACAGACGTGCACCATCGTGCCATAGGCCAGCATCGTCACGCCCTGGCCTTCGCGCACCACCGCCGCCTTGCCCAGCGGGATCTTGTAATAGCCGGTCGGCACCTCGCCTGCGGGATGCTTTGACCAGTTCGCCGCCGGGCGATCCCAATGGCCGTTGAACGGACCGTTGTAGATGCGCTTGGGCTCGAAGAAGATGACCGGGTCATTATCCTCGATCGCGGAGATCAGCAGCCCCTTGGCGTCGTACGGCGTCGACGGGATCACCGTCTTCAGCCCCGCGACATGGGTGAAGATGCCCTCGGGGCTCTGCGAGTGTGTCTGCCCGCCGAAAATGCCGCCGCCGAACGGCGATCGCACGGTGATCGGCGCGGTGAACTCGCCGTCCGAACGATAGCGCAAGCGCGCCGCCTCGCTGACCAGCTGGTCCAGCGCGGGATAGATGTAATCGGCGAACTGGATCTCAGGGACGGGACGCAGGCCATAGGCGCCCATGCCGATCGACACGCCGATGATGCCGATCTCGGTGATCGGCGTGTCGAACACGCGCGTCTTGCCGTATTTCGCCTGCAGGCCGGCGGTCGCGCGGAACACGCCGCCGAAATAGCCGACGTCCTCGCCCATCACCACGACATCCGGGTCGCGCGCCATCATCACGTCCATGGCCGAATTGATCGCCTGGATCATGTTCATACGCGTGGTGGCAGCGGCTTCGGCGTCCCCCGCGGTCTCGGCCACATTGGTTTCGGTCACGTCACTCACCAGGCCAACTCCGTCGTTCCCGCACGGGCGGAAATCCATTGCCGCTGAGGCTGCGGCGTCATCGATGCGTTGCGTTCAATGCCCCGCGCCTCTGCGCGGACAGCGCTTCCAGGCGGAAGCGTCACTTGCGATCCCACGGCCGGCCGCTCTCGGCCTCTTCGGCCATCATCTGCGCCTGCTGTTCGCGCAGATGCCACGGCATCTCCTCGAACACGCCGTCGAACAGCGTGTCGAGCGGCTGGTGCAGGCCATGGCCCAGGATGCCGTTCTTCTCGGCTTCCTTCTGCGCGACCTTCACCTCGTCGGCCACTTCCTTGTCCATCGCCGCATGACGCTCCTCGTCCCATTCGCCGATGGTGATGAGGTGGTCCTTCAGCCGCCGGATCGGGTCGCCCAGCGGCCACGCCGTCGGCTCACCCGCGCTGCGATATTGCGACGGATCGTCGGAGGTCGAATGGCCTTCCGCGCGATAGGTGAAATGCTCGATCAGGGTCGGGCCCTGGTTGGTCCGCGCGCGCTCTGCCGCCCATTGCGTCGCCGCATAGACCGCCAGCGCATCATTGCCGTCGACGCGCAGGCCAGCGATGCCATAGCCCACGGCGCGCGCGGCAAAGGTCGTCGCTTCCGCGCCGGCAAAGCCGGAAAAGCTCGAAATCGCCCACTGATTGTTGACCACGTTGAAGATCACCGGCGCGCGATAGACGGTGGCAAAGGTCAGCGCGGAGTGGAAGTCGCCTTCCGCGGTCGAACCCTCGCCGCACCAGGTGGCGGCAATGCGCGTGTCGCCCTTCGACGCTGACGCCATCGCCCAGCCCACCGCCTGCGGATATTGCGTCGTCAGATTGCCGGAGATCGAGAAGAAGCTGAACCGCTTTTCCGAATACATGATCGGCAGCTGCTTGCCCTGCAGCTTGTCGCCCGTGTTCGAATAGATCTGGTTCATCATGTCGACCATCGGACAGCCGCGCGCGATCAGCAGGCCCTGCTGGCGATACGACGGGAAGCACATGTCGTCGGCATCCAGCGCATAGGCTTGGGGCACCGCCACCGCCTCCTCGCCCAGCGACTTCATGTAGAAGCTCGTCTTGCCCTGGCGCTGCGCGCGGAACATGCGTTCGTCGAACGCGCGCACGGTCGCCATGTGGCGCAGCATCCGCCGCAGCGTGTCCGGCGACAGCTTGGGATCCCATGGGCCGACGGCGCGATTGTCGTCATCAAGCACGCGGACCATCGTATAGACGAGGTCGGTGAAGCCGCGTGCGTCCTCGGCGGTATCGGGACGGCGCACCGATCCCGCGGCGGGGATCTCCACATCCGAAAAGTCGACCGTGTCGCCGGGGCGGAACTTGGGCTCGGGCACATGCAGCGCGAGCGGGGGCAGATTGCTGCGGGCGGCGTCCGCCATAGTTTCTCCGGTTACTAGTTACACCGGCACAACGCGCCGGTGAGCAGATCGAATCCTTGTTATAAAATTTCAACGCACTGCGCCAGCGTCCTCGACGACCGGAAATGAATCGACCGGAATCACCCCTGTTCGGAGCGACCTGTCCATGATCGCGAGTCGCCTGATTGACTCCGGCGGCTGTAGGAACAAAAGGGGAACTAGAGTTTTGAGCGAGTCGTGCCCGTGCCATCCCCTGCCACCATTGCCGAGCTGAGAGAAACGCTCCGCGCCATCGAAGGCGATGGCCATCGTCGGCGCGAAACATTGCCGTTCGGGGTGGCCGATGTCGATTCGCGGCTGGGCGATGGCGGGTTGCGGCTCGATGGCTTGCATGAGGTTTCGGCGAAGGGCGCCGACATGTGCGACGATTCGGCTGCCACCTTGTTCATGGCCGGGATTGCCGCGCGCGCCTGGGGCCCGATCCTGTGGGTCGTGCGTCGGCGGGATCTGTTCGCGCCCGGCCTCTACCAGGCCGGCCTCTCGCCCGAACGCGTCCTGTATGCCGAGGCGTGCGACGATGCCGAATTGCTCGCGCTGATGGAGGAAGGGCTGCGTCACCGTGGTCTTGGCGCGGTGATCGGGGAGGTGAAGCGCGCCGGCATGGCCGCCACTCGCCGGCTGCAACTCGCTGCCGAGGGGGGCCGAACGATCGCGCTGCTGATGCGCCGCCATGCGCGCGAGGATGCCGATCCCTTGGGCACGCCGTCTGCCGCGCTCACCCGCTGGCGGATCGGCGCCGCGCCCTCCGTTCCCCTGCGCAGCGGCGCCATGGGGCGTCCGCGCTGGTCCGTCTCGCTGGTGCGGCAACGCGGCGGCGAACCTTTCGATACTTTACTGGAGGCCTGCGATGACACGGGTCGTCTCGCTCTACCTGCCGCACTGGGCGATCGATCGCGTGCGCCGGGCAGAGCGTCGCCGCGCACCAACGCCGCGGCCTGAACCGGGCACACCGCTCGATCTCGCGCCCCTAACGGCGGCGGTGACCGAGGAACAGGTGCTGCAATGCGACGCGCCGAAGAACACCGGCTGGCGCCCCGGCGCCCGCTGGGCGCGCACGGATGCGGCTGCGCCTGCCGAAAAACCATGGTCGCAATCGACGTGCGCCGATGTCGCGCGCCAGGTGGAGGCCATGCCTGCCCACCAGCGGCCACCGATGCGTGAAATGGGTCGCCGCAGCGAAGCCGCCGATCATCCCTTCCGCGCCATGCCGCCGGACGAAGGCGCACGCCCGGTGCCCACGACACTTGCCCTCCGCTCCGATCCGCAGCCGCTGCGGCCTGATCCCGAGGACGTGCCTAATACCCGCTGGCGCGGCTTCGACGGCCTCGATCCCAACGCCGACGATCGCGCCGCCACCGCCCTCGCGCGGTGGAATGCCATGCCTTCGGTGCGCCACCCCGGCGAAGGGCCGCATCCCGACAAATACGCCCGCTGCGGCTCCAACGATGCCAGCGCCCACGTTCCGGGCGTCGCGCCCTTTTTCGACACCGGCCGCACCCTCGCCAACACCGTCGCCCGCGCCTCCAATCTCCAACACCCCGCGCCCCAATCCCATAAGCGCGATGTTCGAGAAGTTTGCGCGCCCCTTATCACCGTGCACAAGGTGGGCAGCCGCATCGAAATCGCCGCCGCCTCGCCCGAAGCACGCGCCCTCGGCCTCACGCCCGGCATGGCGCTGACCCAGGCACGCGCCGCCGTGCCCGATCTCGACGTCCGCGACGCCGATGCGGCGGGCGATCTCGACGACCTTCAACGCCTCGCCACCGCATTTGCCCGGCGCTGGTGCCCGGTGGTCGCGCTGTCCGACGAAGACGGCCTGTTTCTCGAGATCAGCGGTACTGCCCATCTCCACGGCGGCGAGCTAGCGATGGCACGCCGCCTGCTGCGTCTGCTCGCCCGGCTGGGCATCACCGCGCAGCTGGCGATCGCCGACACCGCCGGCGCCGCCTGGGCCTTTGCGCGCCAGGCCGCGCCCGCCGCGATCATCCCGCCCGGCGCGCATGGCGATGCGCTCGCGTCCCTCCCGGTCACCGCGCTTCGCCTCGACGAGCCCGCGCGCGAGCTGCTCGCCCGGCTCGGCGTCGACACGGTCGGCGAACTCATGGCGATGCCTCGCGCCCCGCTTGTCCGCCGCTTCGGCAAGGCAATCGCGCAGCGGCTCGACCAGGCCACTGGCGCCCTGCCAGAGCCGCTCGATCCGATCATCCCGGTGCAGCCGATCGCCGTCACTCGCCGTTTCGCCGAACCGATCGCCACCGCCGATGCCATCGGCCACTGGCTGACCGGCCTCGTCGATGATCTGGCGGAGGCGCTGGCCAAGGCCGGGGTTGGTGCCCGCGCGCTGGCCTTTGTCGCCGCCCGCGTGGATTCAACCGATCAGGTGATCCGCATCGGCCTTGCCCGCGCCACCCGCGAACCGTCGCACCTTCTGCGCCTCATCTCCCGCCGCATCGAGGAAATCGACGTCGGCTACGGCCTCGACGCGCTGACGCTGCATCTCGTCCGCGCCGATCCACTCGGCCCGGAGACGCTGGGGGCGGCGCTGGCCGAACAGCAGGCGCCCGATCTCGCCCCGCTGGTCGACACGCTCGCCAACCGCATCGGCCCCGCGCGGCTATGGCGCCACCAGCCGATCGAAAGCGACGTGCCCGAACGTTCGGTCGCCCCGCTGCCGCCGCTCGATCCCCCGGCAACCGCTGCCACCCGCCTGAAGCGCGACGACGTGCGCCAGCTCGATGCCCGTACACCCGATCATCCCTGGCACCCGCGTTGGCCACGCCCCGCCCGGCTGCTGCGTCGCCCCGAGCCGATCGATCACGTCATGGCCGAAATGCCCGACCATGCGCCCCGCCGCTTCACCTGGCGCGGACGCCCGCATCGCGTCATCCATTCCGACGGTCCCGAACGGATCACCGGCGAATGGTGGCGCCGCCGCGGGGAGCGCGAGGGGGTGCGCGATTATTTCCGCGTTGAGGACGAACAGGGCCACCGCTTCTGGCTGTTCCGCCGCGGCGACGGCCTGCGTGCCGAAACGGGCGATCTCAGCTGGTACATCCATGGCACCTTTGCGTGACATCGCTGGCCGCCGTGTTTCCAGGGCACCTGCGCCGTGACCTACAGCGAGCTTCAGGTAACGACGCATTTCTCGTTCCTGCGCGGCGCGTCCTCGTGCGAGGAACTGTTCGCCACCGCCGCGCTGATGGGGATGCCCGCGCTCGGCATCACTGATCGCAACTCGGTCGCCGGGGTGGTGCGTGCGCTGTATGCCACCGAACAGGTGCGCAAGGATCAGGGGCTGGAGATCCGCTCCATCCCCGGCTGCCGGCTCGACCTCGTCACCGGCGAATCGCTGCTCGTCTGGCCGGAGGATCGCGCCGCCTGGAGCCGGCTCACTCGCCTTCTCACGCTCGGCAAGTCACGCGCCGACGCGCAGCGCGGCGAAAAGGGACAATGCTTCCTGCATTGGGAGGATGTCGCTGCTTATGCCGATGGTCTGGTTGGGGCGCTGGTGCCGGGACGCAGCGGCACGGCGCCGACCGCGCTCGCCGCCACTGCCGACATTTTCGGCAAGCGCGGCCATGCCTGCCTCACTCCATGGCGCCGTCCTGGTGAGCGGCTGCGCTTCGCTGAGACGGCAGCAGCGGCTGATGCTTATGGCCTGGGCCCGCTCGCCACCGGGGACGTGCTCTACCACAAGCCCGACCGCCGCATGCTGCAGGACGTCGTCACCGCGATCAGAGAAAAATGCACCATCGACGAACTTGGCTTCCGCCGCGAGCGGCATGCCGATCGCCATCTCCAGCCACCGGAGGAAATGGCGCGCCGCTTCGCCGATCATCCCCAGGCGCTCGCCGCAGTGGAGGGGATCGTCGAACGCTGCACCTTCTCGCTACGCGACCTCGATTATCAATATCCCGACGAGATCATCATGTCCGGCCGCACCGCGCAGGACGCGCTGGAACGCCTGTCGCGCAACGCACTGGCAGAACGGTTCGATGGCCCCCCGCCTGACGCCTATACGAAGCAGTTGGAGCATGAACTGCGGCTCGTCGCGACAATGGGCTATGCGCCCTATTTCCTCACGGTGAATTCGATCGTCAGCTACGCGCGCTCGATCGAGATCCTCTGCCAGGGTCGTGGCAGCGCCGCCAATTCGGTGATCTGCTTCGTGCTCGGCATCACGTCGATCGATCCGATCAAGCACCAGTTGCTGTTCGAACGTTTCGTCTCCGAGGAACGCCGCGAGCCGCCCGATATCGACATCGATTTCGAGCATGAGCGGCGTGAGGAAGTGATCCAATGGATCTATGAAACCTATGGCCGCGACCATGCCGCGCTGACCGCGGTGGTTAGCCGGTTCCGCACCCGGGGCGCGATCCGCGAGGTGGGCAAGGTGCTTGGCCTGCCAGAGGATATGACCTCCGCCCTCGCCGGTCAGGTATGGGGCTGGTCGAACGAGGGCGTGCCCGACAGCCATGTCGAGGCGCTGAATCTCGATGCTGGCGAACCGCGCCTCGCCCTGGCGCTTGAGCTTGCCAAGGAATTGATCGGCACCCCGCGCCACCTGTCGCAGCACCCCGGCGGCTTCGTCCTGACGCGCGATCCGCTGCACGATCTCGTGCCCATCGAACCTGCCGCGATGGTCGACCGCCACGTCATCGAATGGGAGAAGGAGGATATCGAGCATCTCGGCTTCATGAAGGTCGATATCCTCGGCCTCGGCATGCTCGGGTGCATGCGCCGCGCGTTCGATCTGCTCGGCGAGCACAAGGGCATCGCCATGACGATGGCCAGCGATCCCTTGCAGGACGACGATGAGCCAACGTTCGAGATGATCCGCCAGGCCGATACACTCGGCGTGTTCCAGATCGAGAGCCGCGCGCAGATGAGCATGTTGCCGCGCATGAAGCCGACCAATTTCTACGACATCGCCATCCAGGTCGCGATCGTCCGTCCGGGCCCGATCCAGGGTGACATGGTGCATCCCTATCTGAAGCGCCGGGCTTTATCTCCAGCGGAGCAGGCGAAGATCGACTATCCCAGCCCCAAGCTGAAGGACGTTCTGCAGAAGACGCTGGGCGTGCCACTGTTCCAGGAACAGGCGATGCAGGTGGCGATCCTCGGCGCGGGCTTCACCCCAGGCGAGGCGGATCAACTGCGCCGCGCCATGGCGACGTTCAAGATGACGGGCGGCGTCGGCATTTTCCGCGAGAAGCTGATCGCCGGCATGCGCGCCAACGGCATCGCGCTCGATTTCGCCGAACGGCTGGTGAAGCAGATCGAGGGCTTCGGCAGCTACGGCTTTCCCGAAAGCCACGCGGCGAGCTTTGCCAAGATCGCCTACGCCTCGTCATGGATGAAATGTCATCATCCCGACGTGTTCTGTGCGGCGCTGCTCAACGCTCAACCAATGGGCTTCTACGCCCCTGCGCAAATCGTCCGCGACGCGCGGGCGCATGGCGTCGAGATCTTGCCGGTGTGCATCATGACCAGCGATTGGGACACCGCGCTGCTGGAGCCTGAAACGGTGCCACAGTCACGTACCCTCGACGCACGGGATGAGGAGGCTCAATCTCTCGCCCCCGCTCCCGAAAATCGCAGGGGCGGCAAAGTGCTCCACCCGCTCCGCCTCGGCCTGCGCATCGTCCACGGGCTTTCCGCCGCCGATGCGGGCAAGATCATCACCGCCCGCGCCGCGCGCCCGTTCACCTCGGTCGAGGATGTATGGCGCCGCTCAGGCGTGCCGCTTGCCGCGCTGGAGAAACTTGCCAAGGCCGACGCCTTTGCCGGCATGGGGTTCGACCGGCGGCAAGCGCTATGGGCGATCCGCGGCCTTGGCGACACGCCGCTCCCGCTGCTCGCTGCCATCGAGACGAAGGAGGATCCTGTCCACCTGCGGGCGCTCACTGCGGGCCGCGAAGTCGTGGAGGATTATCGCGCCACTCAGCTCACGCTTCGCCAGCATCCGCTCACCTTCCTGCGCGATCGATTGCGTGAGCGCCGCTGCGTCCGGTGCGAGGAGCTTAAGACCATCAAGGAAGGCTCACTGGTCGACGTCGCCGGCATCATCCTCGTCCGCCAGCGGCCGGGCAGTGCCAAGGGCGTGCTGTTCATTACCATCGAGGACGAAACTGGCGTCGCCAACGGCATTCTGTGGCCCGACCGGTTCGAGGCGCAGCGCCGCACCGTCATGTCTTCCGCCATGGTCAGCATTCGCGGCCGCGTGCAAAAGGAAGGGATCGTGATCCACGTCGTCGCGGACCTGATCACCGATCTCACCTGGATGCTACGCGAGGTGGGGGAGATCGATCTTCCTTCGCTTGTCGCCCGAGGCGACGGCGCCACGCACCCCGGCGCGCCCGATCGTGGCGACGCCGGGTGGAAGCCGCGCAACCGCACGGATTATCACTATCGCGACCGACCGGAGGATGTGATTCCGATCCGCAGCCACGACTTCCATTGATCTTGATAAAGCGATCGGCTTAGGTTTCGCGCGAAGCCGGCACCCGACCGGCAGATGGATAGGAGAGACCGCATGGCCACCGCCGCCCTCAGCCGCGAGCCCAAGATCGGCGTGACCCCGCACGTCCCGCTGCCGACTGACAAGGCTGCGTTCGATGCCGCCATCGTCGATCCTGACAGCTACGCGCATGAAGAACGCTACCATGCGATCTTCAAATATCTGCGCGAGGAAGCGCCGGTCTATTGGTGTGAGCCGGACGGCTATCGCCCGTTCTGGACGGTGGCGCGCCACGCCGACATCCGCCGGGTCGAACTCGACAACGAAACCTTCCTCAACGATCCGCGGCTGACACTCGCGACGGTCGCCGATGAGGAACGCATCATGGCGCTGACCGGCGGCAACAAGCTGACGCGCAACCTCGTCAGCATGGACAATCCCGATCACAAGCACTTCCGCGCCATGACGCAGGGCTATTTCTCGCCCAAGCACATGAAGCAGCTGGAAGAGGATATCCGTACCCTCGCTCGCGACAGCGTCGATCATATGGCAGCGCTCGGCAACGAGTGCGATTTCGCCGCGGAAGTCGCGATCTGGTTCCCCTTGCGCGTCATCATGCTGACGCTGGGCGTCCCGCGCGACGACGAACAGTTCCTCATGAAGATCACGCAGGAAGTGTTCGGCGCGCAGGATTTCGACCACATGCGGCCGGAGGAAATGGGCGGGCTGTTCGCCACCATCGCCGAATTCAACGCCTGGTGCGATCGCATCACTGCCGATCGCAAGGCCAATCCGCGCGAAGACGTCTCCACCATTATCGCCAATGCGACGCTGACTGACGGCTCGCCGATGGGGAATATGGAGGCGATGAGCTACTACCTCATCATCGCCGCCGCCGGCCACGATACGACCAGTTCCTCCTCGTCCGCGGGTCTGCTCGAACTGATCCGCAACCCGGCCGAAATGCAGAAGCTGCGCGATAATCCATCGCTGCTCCCCAACGCCGTGGAGGAGATGATCCGCTGGGCCAGCCCGGTGAAGCATTTCTTCCGCACCGCGGCTAAGGATACCGAAGTTGCCGGCGTGCCGATCAAGGCAGGTGACGGCCTCGTCATGGCCTATCCATCCGCTAACCGCGACACCGCTGTCTTCGACGATCCTTTCACCTTCCGGGTTGACCGCGCCAACGTGCGGCAGCACCTGGCGTTCGGTTATGGCCCCCACCTGTGCCTGGGCCAGCACCTCGCCAAGTTGGAGATGCGTATCCTGTTTGAAGAACTGCTCGCCCGCTTCGATGATTTCGAACTTGCCGGCGACCCGTCATGGACCCGCGCCAGCTTTGTGAGCGGCATGAAACATCTCCCGATCCGGTACCGCGCCAGGTGAGCCGACACGATCCCGAGAAACTCTACCCCGGCTTTCCGGGCACCGAGCCTGACGACCATATCCGCACCATCCCCGCCTGTGCCGCGCTCGGCATGACCCAGCGCGCGATCATCGGACAGCCGGTCTTGACCACGCTCGACGCAGCGCTTCCCGCGGTGTGCGATGCGCAAGGACGGATCTCGCGCGGCGCGGCGCTGGTGCTCGCCGACCAGGCAACCGCCGGCGGCGTCTTCACCACTTTGCCGCGACCCACACCGATGATGACGCTCGACCTGCGGGTTGACTGGTTCGGCCCGCTGCCCGCGTCGCCGATCAGTTGCACTATCGACGAAGTGACGCGCGAGGGCGATCTGGCGCTGTCACGCGGCCGGCTGGTCGCCGACGGCAAGCCGGTCGGCGCCGCCACCGCGCGCTATCTGATCGGATCGATGCCCGGCGGCACCCCGGGCCGGATGGACGAGCGGCATGACGTATTGCCGCCATCGCCCGCCGCCACCTTCGCCGACTATCTCGGTGCCGACGCCTCGCCCGATGGCATGACGATGCAGCCGCGGGTCGAACATGTCGGCGCCCCCCTGCCGGCCTATCACGGTGGCGTCATTGCCGGTCTGCTCGAACACGCCGGCGTATCATCGATCGACGCGGCCTTCCGCCCGCTCGATATCGAGATCCGCTTTCTGGCGCCCGCGCTCGCCACGCTGCCGCTGGTCGCACGCGTGGTGCCCCGCCGCATCGGCCGCCGGGCGATCACGCTCGATATCGAGGCGCATCAGGGTGATCCCAATCGCCCCGTGGCACTTGCCCGGATGCTCGCGATCACCGATCCCGCGGGCGATCCCGTGCGGCACGATCTGCCGCACGGCTAGTCCCGTCGACAATCCGGGCGGGCAGAACCCGCCCGGGCGCTGATCATTCAGCCGCCCACCGTCTGCTCGATCACGCCGAAGATCGGGTGATGCCGGTCGTCCTCGGCCCAGATCCGGACGGTATCGCCCTTCTTCAGGAACGGCGTCACCGGCTTGCCGCCCGCGATCGTCTCGATCGTCCGCACTTCGGCAATGCAGGAATAGCCGACGCCGCCTTGCGCGATCGGCTTGCCCGGCCCGCCATCGGCATCGCGGTTCGAAACGGTACCCGACCCGACGATCGTCCCCGCACCCAGCGCGCGCGTCTTCGCCGCATGCGCGATCAGCGTGCCGAAATCGAACGTCATGTCCTCGCCCGCTTCGGCTCGACCGAACGGCTGGCCGTTCAGGTCGACCATCAGCTTGCGGTGCAGCTTGCCGTCCTGCCACCAGTCGCCCAGCGTATCGGGCGTCACGAACACCGGTGAGAAGGCCGACGCCGGCTTGGACTGGAAAAAGCCGAAGCCCTTGGCGAGTTCGCCGGGGATCAGGTTGCGCAGCGACACGTCGTTGGTCAGGCCGACCAGCCGAACCGCCGCCAGCGCATCCTCGCGGCTCGCGCCCATCGGTACGTCGCCGGTCACGACCACCACCTCGGCTTCCAGGTCGCAGCCCCAGCTTTCGTCGCCCAGCGGAATCGGGTCACGCGGTCCCAGGAACCCGTCGGATCCGCCCTGATACATCAGCGGATCGTGCCAGAACGTCTCTGGCATTTCCGCCCCGCGCGCCTGACGCACCAGCGCCACGTGGTTCACGTAGGCCGAACCATCCGCCCATTGATAAGCACGTGGCAGCGGCGAGGCAGCCTCATGCTCATGGAAACGCAGCCGCGGGATCACCTCATGCTCCAGATCGGTCGCCAGCAGTTGGAGGTCGATCGACACCCGGTCCCAATCGTCCAGCGCCGCCTGCAGCGTTGGCGCGATATGGCCGGCATCGGCGCACCAGGCGAGATCGTTCGATACCACGACGAGCTTGCCGTCACGGCCATGCTTCAAACTCGCTAGTTTCATCCGTCACCTCTCTTTCAGCCGTCCGGCATAGGCGCGCGTCGCCGATCAAGTCGAGAGCGGTCGATCACGGCATCTTGAATACGATCGAACGCTGCTGCCCCGAACAGGCGAGCGCGCCCTCCGGGCGGTAGCTGCTGGTAAACCGCGCGCCCCGCACCACGCCGATTGCGGCATCGTTGAAGATGAACGGCGGGTAGGCCGCGACTGCCCGCTGCGTCGCCGTGCGTCCGTCTGCCGTAACGTCGAACTCCGCGCGCACCCACCCTTCGAAGCCGTGCCGGACCGCAGCGTCAGGATAGTCCGAACTGCCGCCGCCATGGCGTGTCGTCGCGGGCGTCAGGCCTAACAAGGAGCATTGCTCCGCCGTCAGCCCAGTTTGCCGAAATGCTGCCTGCGCCCCGGCATAATCACCCGCTTCCGCCAGGACATTTGCCTTCTGCAGCAGCGCCGCCACCTTCAAGGGGTGGCTTACAGGAAGTGGGCCGGTGACCACCGCTTCGAGCAACGGGAGGGCATCCGCGGGCGGCTTGGCCTTGTACCGCGGCGCCACAATGGCCAGTCGCAGCGTCGCCGCGGCGACCGGGTCGGCCGCCACATCGGGCTGGGCCAAGGCTTCACGCTTCGCCTCGCGGTAGCTGGTGCCGACATAACTTTTGGTCTCAATGCTGGCCAGCAGCACCTGTGCGGCCGGTGGCGCGCCGAGTTCCGCGGCGCGCGCTCGCGCCTGATCCCGCATTGCCTCGCGCTCCTTCTGGTCCACCAAGGGGCTGAGCGCGACGGCCAACATGCCTCTCAGTCCGGCAGGGCCGCCTTCATTTGCCGCCGCGCGTTGCAGCGGCAGCGCGCGCGCCTCGGGCAGGTCGGCCCAGTCAGCACGGCTCAGGCCACGGCTCTCGAACCATGCTGCCATGGCCTCACGCGAAGGAGCATAGATCGACGGACGCTCGGACGTGCTAATGCAGCGCAGTTCGATCCGGGTTGAGGCGCGGAAGAACAGCGGGATTGCTTTCGCATCCTCGGCTTTCCACGACCAACCACGCACGGCCTCGGCGAAGGCGATCGCGCTGGCTCGACCGCCGGTGGTGTAGATCGGCGTCACGTCGGAAACATGCCCGTCGTCATGAAGCGTGAATTCGACGATCGTGACATCCTCTGGCTTTATGCCAGCGGCAGGATTGCAGGTCGGCGGCTCCATTTCCACCGCCGTTCGGAACGGTGCATCCTTCATGCGGCCTGCCCCTGTGTACACGAGGTAGCGGCGTGCCGCTTCAACATCGTTGTTGCGGAGCGCGGCGATCGCCAGATCGGAACGGGTTGCGATGTCATCCAGCGACACCTTCATGCCCAGCCCGCCCTGCTTGGCCAGGCTGTCTCGCAGCACGTCATAGGCTTCCTTGTCGCGCCGTTCGTTCAGCAAGACGCGGGCATAGATGGTCTGCACGCGCGCGACATCACGCTTGCTGAGCCCGGGCGTGCTGGTGACGATGGCCTGCGCCGCTTCCGCGTGACGAAGCGCTCGCCCGTCGCGATCGAACATCAATGCCTGGGCCATCATCAGCTGCGGCAAGATGCGGGCTGCACCTTGGGATTTTTCCAGCGCTCGCTGAAATTCGGCGACGGCCGCGTCGTTGTCTGACCGCCGAAGAGCCACTTGCCCCAGCATGATATAGGCATCGCGCACGTCAGCGTCGAAGTCAGCGCCCCGTGCCTGCAGCTGCGGCAGACCGCGCCTGATCGCCGCCTCCCCCTCTGCATCGCGGCCGACCACCACCAGGCAGCGGCCCTTGCGCACATCAGAAGCGGAACGGACCAGCCCGTTACGCTGCGCGGCTCCCGATTGCTCGATCGCCTCGAAGCCTGCGATCGCCTCCTGGCACTTGGCCGGCGTAGCGGCGGCCAGGGTGGCAGCGTCAAATCGTTGTTGCAGGCTGGTCGCCCCGGTCGCGGCTGGTGCCGCCGCTTGACCGGCAGCCAGCAAGGCCAGCAGATACAGCATGTTACATCCCCCCTAATGGCGGCAGAAGAACCATGTTTGCAAACCGGTGTCGAGATGCGACGAAGCATGGGATTGCCGCCATCGCGGCTGCGATCGCGTGCTCGGCTTCTCCGGCGGCGGGGCAAGCAGATTCCGAAGAGCAGCGTGCTGCTGCTGGTGGCGAGCTGGTGTGCGCCCTGTCATGCCGAACTGGCGGTACTCGAAGACATTGCTCGCGCAGCGGGGCCGTTCGCCGTTCGCGTGATGCTGGTCGATGACAGCCGGAACAGCCATCGCATGGTGGCGCGCGTACCACAGCACCGCCGCTGGATACCCGAGCCAGCGGTCATGACGGCAGCGCGCAAGGATCTGCTCGCCCGCACGCCCGGCCTCCCCTTCGCGGTCGCGATCGGCCCTGATGGGCGGCCCTGTGCAGCGCATCGTGGCGGCCTCAATGCAGCGCGCGCTAAGGCGCTGGTCAATCGCTGCGATCGGCCGCAGTGACCCCCTCACCATAACAAAAGTTACTTGACCCATCCAGCCGCGCTGGCGACAAGCAGTGCAGTAAATTTCCGGAGAGGTTTCGAATGTCGCTCGACCAGATTGCGGGCCGTTTCGCGTACAACGAGGATCACGAAGCGTTCCGCCAGACCGTGCGCAGCTTCCTGGCCAAGGAAGGCGTGCCGCACGCGGATCAATGGGAAAAGGATCGCCTTGTTCCCAAGGCCTTCTGGCAGAAGGCCGGCGAGGTCGGCATGCTCTGCCCGACCGTGCCGGAGGAGTACGGCGGCCTGGGTCTCGACTTCGGATATAATGCCATCGTCGATGAGGAAATGGCCTATTCGGGCGTTCCCGCCGGCTTCTCGCTCCAGTCGGACATCGTCGCCGGTTACATGGAAACCTACGGCTCCGAGGAGCAGAAGAAGGAATGGCTGCCCAAGATGGTGTCGGGCGACGTGATCACCGCGATCGCGATGACCGAACCGGGCACCGGCAGCGATCTTCAGTCGATCCGCACGACTGCGAAGAAGGACGGCAATCACTACGTCATCAACGGCTCCAAGACGTATATCACCAACGGTCAGAACACCGATCTGACGCTGGTCGTCGCGAAGACCGATCCCGATGCGCAGCCCGCCTATAAGGGCATGTCGATCATCCTCGTTGAGAGTGATCGCGAGGGCTTCAGCAAGGGGCGCAAGCTCGACAAGATCGGTCAGGACGCCGCCGACACCTCGGAGCTGTTCTTCGAGGACGTGCGCGTGCCGATCACCAATTGCCTCGGCGAAGAGGGCATGGGCTTCATCTATCTGATGAGCCAGCTGCCGCAGGAACGTCTATCGATCGCCGTCAGCACCATGGCCTCGTCGCAGAAGGCGTTCGACGACACCGTCGCTTTCGTGAAGGAGCGCAAGGCGTTCAAGGGCACGGTGTTCGATTTCCAGAACACCAAGTTCGTCTTGGCTGATCTCAAGGCGAAGCTGCAGGTCGGCTGGGCGCACCTCGACTGGGCAATCCAGCGCCACCTGAAGGGTGAGCTGACCAACGAGGAAGGCGCCGCGGCCAAGCTTTGGCACACCGATCTTCAGTGGGAGGTCATGGACAAGTGCCTCCAGCTGCACGGTGGCGCTGGCTATATGAACGAATATCCGATCGCCAAGATGTGGCGCGGCGCGCGTGTCAGCCGGATCTACGGCGGCACAAACGAGATCATGAAGGAAGTGATCGGTCGCAAGCTCTAAGCCTGCCGGACTGATCGACCATCGAACGCCCCTTCCGCCACCCGGCGGGAGGGGCGTCGTGATTCAGGCGGCGATCGATTGCTCGCCAGTACGCAGCTGTTCCACGAAGCCATCGGTGCTTCGTCTAAGGCGCCGGGCATGGTCCGACAGCGCTCCGGCCGCCTCACGGACCTGCCGGGACAGCACGTCGGCCTCATTCGCGGCCTCCGCTACCTGCGCGATCCGCTGTTCGATCATGTCGACCCCGCGCGCAGCCTCGTGCGCCGTGCGCTCGATCTGCGCGGCGACACCGCGCTGGCCGGAGACAGCGCTCTTGATGTCGTCCGCCGCGGCGGCGACGCGCGACACCGCATCCGCCGCGCCAACGATACTGGCCTCGGTAGAATGAACCCCGTGGCGAACGCTGCCGATCAGCGACACGATCTTCTCGCTGGCGCGCGCCGTCCCGCCGGCCAGCTGCTTTACTTCGCCGGCCACCACCGCAAACCCGCGCCCGGCCTCACCGGCGCGTGCCGCCTCGATCGTGGCGTTCAGCGCCAGCAGGTTGGTGCGCGTCGCAATCTCGTGGATCTCGGCAACCAGACCGTTGATGTCACCGGCGCGCGCCGCCAGATCCAGCACGGCAATCTTGCCATGTTCAGCATTGCGCTGAACGTCGCCAGTCAGCATCGCCTGCGCATTGGCGCTTTCGGCGATCCCGCCGATCGAATCGGTCAGTCGCTGAACGGCGTCCGCGACATCCTGCGTCGCGCCCGCCGCCTGATACGCGCCGACCGCCACTTCGCTGGCCTGCCGCCCCGCTTCCGCCGCGATCCGGGTCAGCGTTGCCGACGACCCTTCCAGCGTCGCCGCCGCACCCTCGATCGCAACGGCGACACCGGCGACCGACCGCTCGAAATCATCCGCCAGCGCCATCAACGCAGCGCGGCGTTCGCCCTCGATTCGGGATTCGGCCGCTTCTCTCCGCTCCCGCTCCGATTGTGACCGCTCCTCGGCCGCTTGTGCGGCGGCAAGGGCCGCGATCGCCCTGCCTCTTTCGGCCTCCGCCACGCGGATCAGTCGCTCGCCCTCCTCACGCGCCGCATCCTGCGCCACGATCAGGACGCGCAACCGCGTCGTCAAATAGGTCAGCGCCGCAAACTCCAGCACCACCGCAAGTGCATGGAAAAGCACGCGATGCAGCGCGCCTCCATTCTCGAACACCCATCCCGGCAGCACGTAGGACAGCACCAGGTGGTGAAGGGCGATCAGCCCCGATGCCAACGCCAGCGGCCGCCAGTCACACAGCACCGCAATCACCGCCAGGGCGACGAAAAAGTACATGTGCGCGTCCATCTGCCACGCCGAACCCGCGAGCAGGTAAACGTAGATCGCCGGCATCGCCGCTGCCACCACGCCGCAGCTCATTCGCGCGGCCAGATCATGCCGGCCTCTCAGCGCCATGATGGTGGGGATGATGTTCACCACCGCCGCCGCGGCAATCGCGAGGACCGTACCGGGCGCGTTCATCGCTACGCCCCAGATCAGCAGCAGCGGCAGGCACAACCAGCCTACACCCACCACCACGCGAACCCCGCGCATCCGCAGGGTATCGAGCGATGTCATCATGCCCGCCCCCCACAGAGCGCCGCCGGCGCGGCCATCGTCAGCACGCCGGCCCGCAGAAGCGGCCAGAACAGCGCGTCACGATCCCCCCGCACGATCACGCCGCCGCCCGGCCCCGCCGCGAGCAGACGTGCATCCGCTGCTAGCGCAATGCGCGCAGCGGGCAGACCCGGCCGTAGCGGGATCAACATCATGTTCCCGTGCAAAGGCGGCGCCAACGCAAGCGTCCCGAGCGCGACGACCGCAATTGCGATCTGCGCTGCAACGACGCTTAAACTACATCGCACCGGCGCGTGCGGGAATGAACCAGAACCCATGAGGTACCAGTGACCTAACAACGGTTAGGACTAGGTAAAGCATCCGCCGTCGGCCAATGCAGACGCGGGCATCGTCAGCCGCTCGAATGCTGATACTTGACTTTTCCGCCTCTGGCCTGCATTTGCCACCAATCGAGACGTATGCAGCGTGATCGGGCTTCGTGCCCAGGCTCCGTCTCGGTCGATCGAACCGGCTTCCCAAGTCACGCGGGGTGTCTATTTTCCCCCGTTTCCTGCGCATCTTTGATGTTGCGGGCTGCGACTATTCATAGGTTTATTCATGTCATTTTCCGATCTCGGTCTCGCCGAGCCGCTCGTCCGCGCGCTTGAAGCGAAGGGCTATGAGACTCCGACGCCGATCCAGCGCGATGCCATTCCGACGGTTCTCACCGGCCGCGACCTTCTGGGCATCGCCCAGACCGGCACTGGCAAGACCGCCGCTTTCGTCCTTCCCTCGATCCAGCGGCTCGTCGGCAGCGAGAAGCGGGTCTTGCCGACGCACGTCCGCATGCTCGTGCTGGCACCGACGCGCGAACTGGCCAGCCAGATCGCCGACAATGCGAAGCTCTACGCCCGCCATTCGCGTCTGAGCGTTGCAACCGTATTCGGCGGTACCAGCATCAACAAGAACCGGCAGGATCTGTCGCGCGGCGTCGACATCCTGGTCGCGACCCCGGGCCGACTGCTCGATCTGGTTGAGCAGGGCTTCTGCAACCTGACGATGCTGGAAATCCTCGTGCTCGACGAAGCGGACCAGATGATGGATCTAGGCTTCATCCACGCGCTGAAGAAGATCGTTCGGATGGTCCCGCGCCGTCGCCAGACGCTGTTCTTCTCGGCCACCATGCCCTCGTCGATCCGCGAACTGGCCGACCAGTTCCTCAATGATCCGCAGACCGTCTCGGTCGTTCCGGCGTCGACAACAGCCGAGCGCGTCGATCAGCAGGTAGTGCTGGTCAACCAGGCGGAAAAGCAGGCGCTGCTCACCATCCTGATCCAGGAAGAGAAGGTCGATCGCGCGCTGGTCTTCACCCGTACGAAGCACGGCGCCGACCGCGTCGTGAAGCTGCTCGCCGGCAACGGCATCGCTTCGAACGCGATCCACGGCAACAAGAGCCAGCCGCAGCGCGAGCGCGCGCTTGCCGCCTTCAAGAGCGGCGAAGTGCCGATCCTGGTCGCGACCGATATTGCCGCCCGCGGCATCGATATCTCAGGCGTCAGCCACGTCTTCAACTTCGAGCTGCCGAACGTGCCGGAACAATATGTTCACCGCATCGGCCGCACCGCCCGCGCGGGCGCCAGCGGCATCGCCATCTCGTTCTGCGCTGATGACGAGCGTCCGTACCTCAAGGACATCGAGAAGCTGACTCGCCAGAAGGTGCCGGTACGTGCACTTCCGGCGGACTTCATGAAGCGCGCCGATGTGTTGAAGGCGGCCCGGATCAAGGCAATTGGCAACGATCCCGCTCCGCGCGAGGATCGTCCCCGGCAGCAGCGCGGCCCCGCACGTCCCAAAGCGACCCACTCGCCGACCGCGACGCGCGACTACGCCAACGCAAGCCGTCGTGGCGGGCCCGGCGGCGCTGGTGGCGCTCGCGGCGGACGCGGCCGAGGC